>NZ_WJOK01000004.1 GCF_009649785.1 Agrobacterium tumefaciens
ATATTAATCTATACTTAAAGAAGCCTTACGAATGAAATTCCTGTCAACCAAACGCCCGCGCATTGAGGGCGCGCAGCTGGCAATCGTCGCTGGCCCTGAGGGCGAAGAAATCCATCCGGATCAATATGGCCGCATCAAGAAGTGGTTCCCCTAGGATCGCACGGCAAAGAAGGATGGGACGTATACGTGGGATAATCCGGCCTGCGCAGTGCGCATGAAACATTGTGCAACGCACAAATTTCAGAGGAATAGTTATGAATTTCGGATTTTTTGATACATATCATCCGAAAAAATTCGGTTAAAACTCTCCCAACTCAAGGAGAGACACCATGACGGACACGACATCAGAATTTGATGGGTCAACGATTGGCCTGGAGGCCGCAGAGGAACCCGCATGGACCGCCGCAACCTGGTTTGCGGTTCTTTCGATGGCGGCCACCAGCTTTGCGCTGGTATCGGCCGAGTTTTTGCCCGCAGGTTTGTTGACGCCCATGGCGCGAGATCTCGGCATTACGGAGGGTACGGCGGGACAGGTTGTCACGGCGACGGCCTCCGTGGGTGCTGTGACCGCGTTGCTGAGCAATGTTCTCATCGGCAAACTGAACCGCAAGACCGTGCTTGTCGGTCTCAGTGCGCTGGCGATCGGCTCCAACATTCTCGCATCAGTTGCTGCCGATTTCTGGCTGTTGCTGGTCGGCCGGGCCGGACTTGGTATTGCGCTCAGCGGCTTCTGGGCGCTTTCGGTTGCTGTCGTGGCGCGGCTCGTTGGCGCGAATTCGACCGGGCGCGGCATGGCTATCGTCACACTCGGCGTTTCACTCGCCACCATTGCGGCCCCCTCCATGGGCGCCTTGATCAGCGACTGGGTGGGATGGCGCATTGCCATGTCGATGACGGCGGGGCTTGCGATTATTGCCATGCTGCTTCAGATATTCAGCCTACCCTCGCTGCCGGCAAGTACAAGCAACAGTCTTTCCGATGTTTTCCGCCTGACGCGGCGGCGTAGCGTTCAACTTGGGATGCTTGCCATCCTGTTGCTAATGACGGGGCATTTTGCCGGTTCGGTCTATGTGCGTCCCTTCCTCGAACAGGTGACGCTGCTTGAGACCACGCCGATTGCTCTCGCCCTGCTCGGCTTTGGCGTCGCTTCCGTGATCGGCAATGTGCTGGGAGGCCGCATGGCAGACACCAGTATCCGCCTCGCGCTCATCGTTACCGCCGCCCTGATGGCATTTGCGACAATCGCCCTCGTTATCTGGGGTGTTCATAGCGGTGCCGCATTCGCGCTCGTCGCGCTTTGGGGCCTTGCCTTCGGCATGGCGCCCGTGGTGCTGCCGACCAACCTTTCCCGCGGAGCACCCGATGCTCTGGAAGCGGCAGGCAGCCTGATGGTTGTTTCTTTCCAGGTGGCTATCAGTATCGGGGCTGTTGTCGGCGGATACATCGTGGATTCCTACGGCGCCACTGCGCCGCTGGCGCTGACCGCGATCCTGGCGGCATCCACGGTCGCACTTGCCTTGCTGCAGCGTCGCGATTGACCCTGTCCGTGACGGCAGATACCTAAAACGAAAGTCCCGCCCGGAATTTGGTCCGGGCGGGACATTTGTGAAAAGACGATTTTTCTTGCCGTCGCTCTGATTACTTGCGGTAGGAAAGACCACCCCAGATACGGCCTTCGTCTCTGTGTCGGCCACCGTGTACTGCACCGATATAAGCAGCGGCAGCAGAAACGAGAGCGGAAGCGGCCAGCAGGAACGCGGTTAGAATGCCTGCGACGCGCGCTTTTTCTGCGGCATCCGCAGCCTTGGCCTTCGCATCGTCCAACGCCTTCTGCGCCTCAGCCTTCACGGTCTCTACCTGCTTCTGCGCTTCATCGACTTTCTTCTGCGCTTCCGCCCTGACGGCCTGCACGCGTTCAACCGTCTGGTTTACGCGCGTTTGCGCATCCGTCTGGCTGATGTTTGTGCGGGCAGCGACCTGGTTGGAAAGCCATGTCTTATCGGCATCGGATATCTCACCGGTTGCAAGAAGATTGCCGAGGATGCCGCTGATCTGGCGCTGATAATCGCCGGCGCTCTGGTCACCCGTCAGAGGGGCGGCGGGCGCGTCGGTTCTCAAAAGACTATCCGTGAAATAGTCGATTGGATTGGCTTTCAGGCCCTGCGGAAGCATTTGCTCGATGCTAGGCGCTGCAGCCTGACCGGCGCCTTGCGCCAGACCACCTGCTGCGCTGCCAGCGCCGGAAATGATGCCGCCCGCAAGTTGGCCAGCACCCTGAACGGCGCCACCGACGGCGGAACCCGTTGCCTCAACCGCGGTCTGCGCCACGCTGCCGACAGCCTTGGCGCCACCGGACAGCACGCCGAGCGCAAGAAACGCCGAGACGACCGTGCCGAGACCCCATACGACCAGGCCATTCACACCATCGCGGACCGTCAGTTCGTTCCTGTCGGCAGCGCCGGCAGGCCGACGCATGCGGCCGGCAATATAGCCACCCAGCATGTAGGAGCCGACCATGGAAATGATGACGAACAGCGCCGTTATGATCAGCCAGACTGTGCTAACCTCGCCGCCATTGTCCGCCGAGATTGAACTCAGGCCCAGGCCGCCCGCAAATGCGGTGAGAATAGCCATGGCGCCCGAGGAAATGACGGCACCGGCGAAAATCGCTGGCCAATCCACATAGCTGCGGTTTGGATTCGTTTCGATACCCGTTGGATCAACCATCAGCGTAGCCCCAACAATGAGAGGATGAACAGGACAACGACGACGAGGCCGACTAGATAGATGATGGAATTCATGCGATCTCCTCCGAATGGACGATCAATCCTCCGCGTAGCGGCGATTATATGCAGTGAGACATGCGAGCTGATTGCTCCTTCACCAAACTCGCCGCGCTCCAAAAAGTTTCACGACTTCTCGTTGCTTCGGAATGATTTTGCGCAATTCCACCGGCGAGGTGATGAAAGAAATGTGCTCGTGGTCGCCAAAGAGACGTCGCCGAACGCAGGCAAGCAGCATGACCAGCCAGACACAAGCCACCCGAACCAGATTGCGACCGAAGGAGATATACCATGTCTGCAATCGATCGAATTGGCTCCACCGCCTCGCTTTACATACGCCCGCGGCCACAGGACGTTCCCCAAGCCGTGCCGAATACCACACCCGAACGGTCGGCATCGTTGATCGGAGGGGGCGCCGCGCCTTCGCTCTCCTCCAATCTTGCCAACGCACTCTGGTCGCTCCGGGAGCAAGAGGGCGGAATAGAAGAGACGCCGCTTGAGGGCGGCGGCACAGGCTCCGATGAAGAAGAGCTTAGCCGCTGGGCAAATATGAGCCTTGGCGAGAAAATCCGGGCCCAATATCTGGAGGCGCGGGGATTGTCCGAAGGCGACCTTGCCGCCATGCCGCCCGACGAAAGAAAGGCAATAGAGGACGAGATCCAGAAGGCGATAAGGGTCGCGATGGAGGCTCCAAAAGACGATGACGTGAGCGTGCTCGCCGGCCTTTAAGCGTGACATGCCTCCGGGGGCACTGCGCACTGTTACGATCTGATACATAAATGCGGGTTTCAGGAAACATGCCGGATACCTGCAGGGCAGATCATTGCCTGATCTATTTCGGATCAGGCAGGATATCCCATGAAGAGGCAGATTTTCTTCGCCGTCGCCCTATCGGGTGCGGCAGCAGGTTTTGGAACCGTTTATTCGAACTCAGCGGACACGCCGCCGGAACTTGCTTCTCCCATCTATGGTGTGACGCTTCCTGAAGGATATCGTGACTGGAAGTTCATCGCGCCCGCGCAGGAAGCGCCGCCGCTGGACGAGCTTCGCGCTGTTCTGGCAAACGATGTCGCCGTCGACGCCTACAAGAGCGGAACCCTGCCCTTTCCCGACGGCTCGATACTGGTGAAGCTCGCTTATAAGCGGCAGCAATCCACGGAGTTTCCGCCGGCCACGATTCCGGGCGCGGCGACCACAGTGCAGGTGATGGTGAAAGACTCCAGGAAATATGCCGCCAGCCACGGCTGGGGCTTCGGGCGGTTTGTCAACGGCAAGCCGGTGGATGCCGCCCAGCATGAGACGTGCCTCTCCTGCCACGAGGGCAACGTCAAGGACCATGATTTCGTCTTCACGCGATATGCACCGTAACCGATGCCGGGGCTCGGGCGATTTCGCTTTCACGACTGTTCGCCGAACGGCGGCCTCTACACTCGATTACAAATTCACCGAAGCCCGGACACATCGGGGATACGTGAGGCCGGGAAATTGGCGCCATCGCCGGGTCGCCTTCGCCGCCCGGAGCCCCGAACTCCTGCCTGAAAGGACAAGATGATGACGTTTCTGGTCATTGCCTATCTCGGAGGGGCGCTGACAATTCTCAGCCCCTGTATCCTGCCCATCCTTCCCTTCGTTTTTGCGCGGGCGGGGCAACCGTTTCTGCGCAGCACGCTGCCCCTGCTTACGGGAATGGCGGCAACCTTTTGCGCCGTCGCGACGCTGGCGGCGGTGGGCGGTAGCTGGGCAATCAGCGCCAATGAATATGGCCGGCTCGCGGCTCTTGCGCTGCTTGCGATCTTTGGTGTCGGCCTGATTTCGCCCCGCGCGGCCAGCATCATCACCCGCCCGGTCGTCGAACTCGGTAACCGGCTCGCCAATGCCGCCGGCAAGCCCGGGTCAGTACCGACGATTGCGGGCTCCCTGATACTCGGCATCGCGACCGGCCTTTTATGGGCACCCTGCGCGGGACCAATCCTCGGGCTTGTTCTGACGGGGGCGGCCCTGAAGGGGGCCAATCTGGAAACGAGCCTGCTGCTTGCCGCCTACGCCGCCGGGGCAGCGACATCCCTTGCCGTCGCCATTCTCGTCGGCGGCAGGGTATTTGCGGGTATGAAGCGGTCTCTGGGTTTCAGCGAGCGGATCCGCCAAGTGCTTGGCGCGGCGGTGCTTGCCGGCGTCACGGTCATCGCGCTGGGTCTGGATACGGGTTTCCTGTCGCAGATTTCCTATGCGAGCACGGCATCCTTCGAACAGCAGGTGCTCGATCGGCTCCACACCGCCAAAGCGCCTGAAGCGGCGACCGCGGCAGGCGCCAGCGCTGCCGCGGCCCGGTCGGAGCTGCCGGTTGAGGGCAAGGCTCCATCCCTCGACGGCGCCGTCGAGTGGCTCAATTCCCCACCGCTCACACGTGAGCAATTGCGTGGCAAGGTCGTACTCGTCGACTTCTGGACTTATTCCTGCATCAACTGCATCCGCACCATTCCCTATGTGCGGGCCTGGGCAGACAAATACCGGGATCAGGGCCTCGTCGTCATCGGTGTCCACGCCCCCGAATTCGCCTTTGAAAAGAAGATCGACAATGTCAGGCAGGCCGTCGCCGGCTTCAAGATCGATTACCCGGTGGCAATCGACAATGACTACAGGATCTGGCGCGCCTTCGATAACAGCTACTGGCCGGCGCATTACCTGATCGATGCCAAGGGCCAGATTCGCTACCACCATTTCGGCGAAGGCGATTATCGGCAAACAGAAGAGGCGATCCAGGACCTGTTGCGTGAAGCCGGCAGTAGCGCTTCCTCCAGTGCACCGGTGAGCCCGGAGGCGACAGGGGCTGAAGCCGGTGCGGATATCGGGCACATGCGCTCCGGCGAAACCTATATCGGCTACCGACAGGCTGAGAATTTCGCATCTAACGAGGCGGTGCGCGCGGACACGCCGCGCGACTACTCCGTCACGACGCCTTCTCTCAACGAATGGGGACTTTCCGGTACCTGGACGATTGGCGCGGAGGCGGCCACACTTGATGCGGCTGATGGCGGCATAACCTACCGCTTCAGCGCCCGTGACCTGCATCTGGTCCTTGGACCGGCAAGCGCCGGAAAACCGGTTCGTTTCCAGGTCACCGTCGACGGGCATCCGCCGGGCGCAGATCACGGCGCCGACACGGACGCCGAAGGCAACGGTGTTGTTACCTCAACCCGTCTTTACCAGCTCGTCCGCCAGACCGGCGCCGTCGAAGCGAGAACCTTTGCCATCCGCTTCCTCGACCCCGGCGCGCAGGCCTATGCCTTCACGTTCGGCTGACCCGGATTTTCCTCCCGTTCCCATCAAAACCAAAGGAGAAATATGATGCACCATCGTCTCATGCCAAAATTCGCGCTTGCCGTCGCAACCGCGCTGATCGCCTTTGCCGCACAGGCGGCAGAGGTGAAGAATATCGTCATCGTCCATGGCGCGCTGGCCGATGGTTCGGCCTGGCGCAGGGCGACAGACATCCTTGAGAGCCGTGGTTTCAACGTCACGATCGTGCAGGAGCCCATCACCTCTCTTGCCGATGACGTGGCGGCCACCAACCGTGTTCTCGATCTCCAGCAGGGGCCGAGCCTGCTTGTCGGGCACAGCTACAGCGGGATGGTGATCTCGGAAGCGGGTAACCGGCCGGATGTGGCCGGGCTGGTCTATGTCGCCGCTTTCCAGCCGGAGAAGGGAGAGAGCCTTCTCGACCTCGCCGGCTCCAAACCGCCGGCCGGCAACGGCATCAAGCCGACGAAGGATGGCGCGTTCCTTTACCTCGATCCAGCCGTCTTTGGACAAGATTTCGCCGGCGATCTGCCGCATGAGGATGCAACCTTCATGGCAAGAAGTCAGGTCTTCGCCGCCAAGGCCGCCTTTGCCGCCAAAGCCGGCGAACCCGCCTGGAAAACCAAAAAAAGCTGGTTGATCGTCGCAACGCAGGACCGGTCGATCAACCCCGATCTCGAGCGTGACATGGCCAAGCGCGCTGGCAGCACGGTGACCGAGATTGCGGCAAGCCATGCGGTCTTCGCCTCCCAGCCCGATAAGGTTGCAGACGTCATCGAACAGGCCGCCCGGCAATCCTCAAAGTAAGCGCACCTTCGTAAGATCAAATGCAGCCGCCCCGGATGTCGGGGCGGCTGATTGCGTTGGAAGGGCGAGCCAAATGTATCAGTCTGTATCCGGAATGCGCCCTGCTACAAAACCATTCACATTCGCCTCCCTTGGGACACATCGAGGATACACGCACCCCGTTACCTGTCCGGCATCCAACACGGACAGGAGAGACAGCAAATGACTTCCGAGATCAATTTCCAACGCCGCCGCTTCTTCGGCATTGCTGCAATGACGGTTGCCGCCGTCGAATTCGGGGCCGCAGGCCTTGCTCATGCCAAGGGCGAAGCGCCTGCGCCTCAGCCGTCAACCGGACGCGACGGAGCTATCTCCTTTAGCGCCCTGAAGCAGGTTGAAGCAGGTGTACTCAGCGTCGGTTACGCAGAAGCTGGCCCCGCAGACGGCCCGGTCGTGCTGCTGCTGCACGGATGGCCCTATGACATCTACAGCTATGTCGATGTCGCGCCCATCCTTGCATCGGCTGGATATCGGGTGCTCATCCCCTATCTGCGCGGATATGGCACGACCCGTTTTCTCTCGGACGACACGGCACGCAACGGACAGCAGGCGGCGCTTGCGGTCGACATGATTGCCTTTCTCGACGCACTCGGCGTCAAACGGGCCGTCGTGGCCGGTTATGACTGGGGCGCTCGCACCGCCGACATCATGGCCGCACTCTGGCCCGAGCGTTGCACCGGGCTCGTGTCGGTCAGCGGCTATCTTATCGGGAGCCAGGAAATCAATAGAAAGCCACTTCCTCCCAAGGCGGAACTTTCGTGGTGGTATCAGCTCTATTTCGCGACTGAACGCGGCCGTGCGGGTTACGCAGCCAACAGCCGCGACTTCGTGCGCCTGATCTGGCAGACGGCATCTCCGACCTGGAAATTCAGTAACGAGACCTTCAATCGTTCGGCCACCGCATTCGACAATCCCGACCATGTGGCCATCACCATCCATAACTACCGCTGGCGGCTTGCACTGGCAGACGGGGAAGCCAAGTACGATAAATACGAGCGCCAGCTTGCGAAACTTCCCGTCATCACCGTGCCGACGATAACATTGGAAGGCGACGCCAACGGTGCTCCGCATCCAGACCCTTCCGCCTATGCATCGAAGTTTTCCGGCAAATACCAGCACCGCAACATCAGCGGCGGCATCGGCCATAACCTGCCTCAGGAAGCGCCAGAGGCTTTTGCCAGGGCTGTTCTGGACGTCGCAAAGCTTTAAACTTGCCGAAGCCCGCGAACCGTTGTCTTACTGCATGTGACAGCGGGGCGCGCGGTAGCGGTCCACTTGAACCGTCCGGACGACGAAGGCATCCAATGGACCATATCGACCATATTCTCGTCGTGGACGACGACAGGGAAATCCGGGAGCTGGTCTCCAGCTACCTGAAGAAGAACGGCCTGCGTACGAGCGTGGCGGCCGATGGACGGCAGATGAGAAGTTTTCTCGACGGCAATACCGTCGATCTCATCGTGCTCGACGTGATGATGCCTGGCGATGACGGGCTAGTTCTATGCCGCGAGTTGCGGGCGGGGAAACACAAAGCCACGCCGGTGCTGATGCTGACCGCCCGCGATGACGAGATGGATCGCATTATCGGGCTCGAAATGGGCGCCGACGACTATCTGTCGAAGCCCTTCGCTGCCCGCGAACTTCTTGCGCGTATCAAAGCCATACTGCGCCGCACGCGGATGCTGCCTCCCAATCTGCAGATCAGCGAGGCCGGGCAGCTCCTGACCTTTGGTGAGTGGCGCCTCGACACGGTGGGCCGTCACCTGCTCGACAGGGAGGGCACGACCGTGGCCTTGAGCGGCGCTGAATACCGGCTCCTTAGGGTCTTCATCGATCATCCCCAGCGCGTCCTCAACCGGGACCAGCTGTTAAATCTCACTCAGGGCCGTGATGCCGAACTTTTCGACCGATCGATCGATCTTCTCGTGAGCCGCGTGCGCCAAAGGCTAGGGGATGACGCGCGCGAACCCGTCTACATCAAGACGGTGCGGGCGGAAGGCTATGTCTTTGCGGTGCCCGTGGAGATTTCGGAGCCGAGGATATGAACGGCCCACGCCTGCTCGCCGGCTGGTGGCCGCGCTCGTTGCGGTCCAGACTTTTCATCATCCTGTTTGCGGGCCTCGCCATTGCCTACGGTCTGTCGTTCAGCATCCTCTTTGCCGAACGATATATGTCGGCAAAGGCGGTCATGCTCGGCACTCTTGAGCAGGATCTGGCTGTATCGATCGCCATAATCGACCGCCTGCCTGCGGAAGAGCGGGCGCAATGGGTCCATCGCCTGAGCCGCAGCAATTATCAGCTCGTCCTCGGCCCGGGTGTTCCAGGTGTTTCCGACATGTCTGGCCGCGGCGCTGAAATTGCGCAGAGGATCGAGGAGGCCGCAGGACACCGTTTCCCCGTCAAGGTCGAGTCCATTCCCGGCGACGGCAAGCGGCTTCAGGCGCATCTGACGCTATCGGACGGCTCGCCCCTCACAATTGACGTGACACCGCGCGGCGTGATGCCGCTGGCGGAGTGGCTGCCTTATGTCTTCGCCGCGCAGATGGCGCTTCTACTTCTGTGCACCTGGTTTGCAGTGCGACAGACGACCAGACCGCTCAGCGCGCTGGCTGCGGCAGCCGAAGCGTTGGATCCGGGGGAAAAGGGGTTGCCGATGAGTGAGAGCGGCCCAAGCGAAGTTGTCCACGCCGCCCGCGCCTTCAACGCAATGCGCGATCGCGTCGCCCAATATCTCGAGGAGCGGGTCCAGATTCTTGCGGCGATTTCGCACGACCTGCAGACGCCCATCACCCGGATGCGGTTGCGGGCCGACATGGCAGACGATACGCCGGAAAAGGAAAAGCTGGTCAGTGACCTGCGTGAAATCGAACGTCTAGTACAGGATGGTATCGCTTATGCACGCAGCGCTCATGGCAATGGCGAGAAATCCTCACGTATCGATCTGGCCTCTTTCATCGACAGCATAGCCTACGACTATCAGGATACCGGAAAAGCAGTCACGGTTGACGGTATGGTGCGCGGCACAGTATCGACAAAGCCACATGCCCTGCGAAGAATCCTGACGAACTTGATAGATAACGCGCTCAAATTCGGAGGCAGTGCGGAAATCAACGTCGACCGGCGCACTGAAGGCACCGTGGTCATCACGGTGCTCGATCGTGGGCCGGGCATCCCCGACGAGATGCTGCAAAATGCCATGCAGCCCTTTTTCCGGATTGAAACATCGAGAAACCGCGACACCGGCGGAACAGGACTCGGACTTGCGATCGCGCAGCAGCTCGCCGGAACAATCGGCGGCTCGGTGCGCCTCTATAACAGGCAAGGCGGCGGGCTTGCAGCCGAGGTGGCTTTTGCCTGACAGGGACGCAGATTAACGATAAGTATCCCTTATCATTTGATCACCACGGACTCCGGAATAACGACAGCTTGGGCCCTAGCTGAAGTAAGCACTTCGCCAGATGGTGTGTGCGCCTGACCGAGGCTGCCAACCGCGGAATTCCCCTGCCAGAAGCCATGGAGCAATCACGCCACCGATCCGTCCAGCAAGCATCCAGCTATTATAACAGTGCTACACGGAGAAGCAGGCGAGCGGCCCGATTTTTGTAGATCGGGTCTCACTGTTAGAATTGCCAGGGCGAGATCAATTCGAGCCCTGTCGTCTCGAAATCTTTGAGGTTTCGGGTCGCCAACCGGCCACCATTGATCCGCGCTATCGCCGCGATCATGCCGTCCGGAGCCGACATCCCCCTCCCCTGCCGCGCAGCCTCTCCCATGATATCGCCATAGGCCAATGCTGCTTCTTCCGTGAAGGCAAACATCTTGTCGGAGAACCGGCGACGCCAGCTCACAAGTCCCTCTTCCAGGCGATCGGCGCGCTGATCCGGCCTGATCTTTTGAATACCAAAAGCGATCTCGGCAACTGCAACCGTCGACAATGCCAATTCGGCGTCGTGACGAACCAGCCATGCTATGACTGCAGAATCGGGAGCTTTCTTCAAAGTCTCCGACATCACATTCGTGTCGAGAAAAATCAAAGCTCGACGCCTTTGTGAGCGCGTCTGTTTTCATCGATGATACTGTCGAAATCGATATCCGTGCCCGACTGCGATGAAAGACGACTATAGAATTTCGCAGCGGGTTCACGTCCTGCCTCACGAGCCTCATATGTTTCGAGCGCGCGCTCAACGATATCGGCAATCGTGCGATTTTCTCGGCGGGCGAGCTTGTGTGCAAGGTCGCGCGCTTTGGAACTGCGGACAGATAGTTGCGGGGTTACCATCGAGTGCTCCTTCGTCTGGATCGAATATAGCTTAAATGAAGGTAGCCATCAAGATGGCATCTGCCATCTTGATGGCTAACTGTTGTTTTTTCGCACCCTTTGTTTCGGCCATCATGCATGTTCATTCCGCGTGGAGACAACACACCTCCCCCCTGAACGCCGTGCTTTAAGCAACTTCTGCTGTAGACGGCCGCCAACGTGCATTTGATGCAGGTTATGTCATAGCTCCACCGAACGCCGCATTTCGAGCCTGATGACGTTGTACTTAGCTCATACACGCTTACAACCGGTCATTTTTTCGCGCATTTCTTATCTGTACAAAGCACCTGAAAAATGCGCGAAAATAACATGACAAAACGGCAAGCCGCCAATCCATCGCAGGTCCCCAAACGGGCCGCCGACCTGCCCACCGCAGAACTCCCACCAAAATATCGAAAAGGTGGCGTCTGAAGACCAGTAACAACGATACTTTTCGATACAGTTTTGCAGTTTCCGGAAACATGCCGGATACGCCGATCCGTCACAAAGCTCCTATCACGAAACGCCGCAACAGCGGCAAAATGAAAGGAACCTCCCGTGACCAAGATCGAGACTGTTGTTTATACTGGCAAGACCCACACGACCGGTGGGCGCGACGGATCGGCGCAAAGCGATGATGGCGCGCTTGGCATCAAGCTTTCCCCTCCGGGCAGCGGAAAGCCGGGCACGAATCCCGAGCAGCTCTTTGCGGCAGGCTGGTCGGCGTGTTTCATCGGCGCCATGACAAAAGCGGCGGCAAAACACCAGCTCCGGCTTCCAGCCGACACCACTGTCGATGCGGAGGTTGACCTCGGCACGACGGGCGGCGAATTCTTTCTGCAGGCTCGCCTGACTGTCAGCCTGCCTGGTATCGATCGTCCCATCGCGCAGACGATAATAGAGGATGCCCACCAGATCTGCCCCTATTCGAAGGCAACCAGGGGGAACATCGATGTTACGCTCATTCTCGCTTAAGCCGATGGTTCCCGCCCGCGCGCTTGTCATCGCCATCGTGTTTGCGGCGATATTTGCGGTACCATGCGTATATGACGCAAAATCCGACGAGCCGTCGCCGCTTGCGGGACTTCTGGGCGCGGTTTCATCGATCTGACCTCAAGGAAACGGCTCGGCGCCCCGCCGCGGCCGTTTTCGCATTCACTTCTTCCTTCCATCGCTTTTGACAACACCATGGCGTTGCGCAACGCCCTGTGGCAAGCGGACAATCTGTCCACCACCCTTTCACGATATTGGAGACCGGCCTGCCGGTGGGCAAGCGGGTACTGCCTATGGACGCCGGGCTGCCGAAACCGCCATCTGAACACGGGTCAAAAATCAGGGAAGGTCATGTCTTGCTTCACTCCATCGTTGCGCTACGGTTGCGATCAGGGATTTTCACTGGAGGGACTAAGGTATGTGCAACCATTGCGTGATCGAGAACGTGAAAAAGAACATGCTGTCGCGACGCTTGCTGTTCAAGGGCGCCGTGGCCGGTGTAACGGCGATGACGGCTGGCAGCCTCGCGGCCCCGGTACTTGCGCAAACACCCAGACAGGTCATCGATCTCACACATACATATGATTCCACATTCCCTACATTCGATGGCAAGCCGGGCATAGAATACGAGTGGGCAGCTGAGATCGCCAAGGACGGTTATCAGCTCCATAAACTCACGATCTACGAACATACAGGAACGCATATTGACGCACCTTTCCACTTCAGCGCCGACGGAGCGAGTGTCGATCAGTTGGAAGCGCAGAAACTTGTCGCGCCGCTGGTCATCATAGACATCACAGACCGCGCAAAAGAGGATGCCAATTCCACGATCGAGGCCGAAGACATCGAGCGCTGGATATCCGCAAATGGCGACATCCCGGCAGGTTCGATCGTCGCTCTGCGCTCCGGCTGGGCAACCAGAGTAAAGAGCCCCTCCTTCCGCAATGACGACGCCGGAAAATTTGCCTTCCCCGGTTTCGGCAAGTCGGCAACCGACCTTCTGCTCAAGCACGATACGGTCGCAATCGGTGTCGACACGCTCTCGCTTGATCCTGGCAACTCCGCCGATTTCGCAGTTCACAATTCCTGGCTCCCGGCGGGGCGCTACGGCATCGAAGGCCTCAACAACCTTGAGGCTTTGCCGGTAAAGGGCGCGACAATCGTCGTAGGCGCGCCTGCACATCGCGGCGGAACGGGTGGTCCGGCCCGGATTCTGGCTCTGGTCTGAACGTAGTACGCCGGGCCGCCCCCGCATGCAGCAACCGCTTACCTGCCGCATCAGATCAGTCCGCTCAGCATCCGCCGCGGTCGAAAGGAAAGGCTAGGCAACGCGTCGCCCCGCGCTTGACAGGAAGAATTCCAAGCGGTGACGTCGCGAAGAACATATTTTCTTGCCGCATAACGTTAGGTCAAGAAACCACCGCAAGGGAAGGTTTCGATAGATAATCGACGCCTGTATTGCCGTTTAGGGAGGGCTCAGGCGGACCACCGTCATTTTTCCTTTTGCGCCCAGCGGTCGTCACTTCGCAGCTTTTCCAACCCCCGCCAGTTTACGGACAGGCAGACATGTTTTCCGGCTCTCTGTAACGCGACGCAGGCGTCGCGGATGTCCGGCGACCTGCTCCAATCGGTAGGCACGATTTGCATTGACTGGCCTTTGAACGAGGTGCCGCGCTGCAAGGCAATCATGAGGAATGAGGGCTACCACCAAGTATGATCCACTATGTGGACCTTATAGATGGACAAATTAACTGCATAAATCCGTCTATTTACTGTTGATTTCATGAATTTTCCTGTGTATCCCGAATACATGATTTTGTAACGGTCCATATTGTGGAGGCAATATCCCGATACATTCAGACCTTTGGAGGGGTCTGGCCTGTCTGGCAACAACAGCTATCCTGATGTCGCGGTCGTGGCACGGACATCCTGTTTTGCAGACATGTTCATTGCGAAGGTTGTTCTGTGGGAGAGGAGGCCCCGATGACCATGACCGCAAACGCGAATGACGACGTATTTGTACTCGATGGCGAACTGTTGCACACCGGACAGGTAACAGGCTCCTGGTTCATGCGCCCCATCGAGGCCGTGGCGGCGGTGCTGCTGGCGGTGATGATCGGCCTGCTTCTGCTGGGCGTGACGTCACGTTATGCCCTGCATCTACCGATTGTCTGGATCGATGAAACGGCGTCCTTGTGCTTTCTGTGGTTTGCCATGCTGGGCGCGGCAATCGCCATCGATCGCAGTGAACACCTGCGCCTCACGCTGTTTCTTAACATGTTCCCGCAACGTGTTCTGGGCTATATCAATTCCCTGGCACTGGTGCTGGTGGCGACATTTCTTGCGGCAATCATCAAGCCCGCCATGGAATACGCCATCGAGGAATGGGTGGTCACGTCAGCGGCGCTGAATATTCCGATGTCGTTTCGCGCTGCGGCGCTGCCGGTCGGCGCCTGTCTTATGCTGCTTTTGGTGCTCAACAATCTCTTCCGACGAGAAAATCTGCGCGATATCATTGCGGCCCTTGTAACGGTCGCGGTTGCCTCCGGCCTGCTCTATCTGGCATCGCCGATGCTGGAATCCCTCGGCAATTTTAATCTGGCGATCTTCCTCGGCCTGTTCGTTGCGGTATTTCTGGTACTGGGCGTTCCTATTGCCTTCTGCTTCGGCCTTGGAACCCTCGCCTATCTGACCTTCACCACCTGGGTTCCGACCATTGTGATGATCGGGCGCATGGATGAGGGCATGTCCGGCATCATTCTGCTGTCAGTGCCAGTCTTCGTGCTGCTCGGCTGCGTGCTCGATGCAACCGGCATGGGTAAGGCGATTGTCGAGCTTCTGTCCTCGATGTTTGGCCACATTCGCGCGGGCATGTCCTATGTTCTGCTCGGTTCTCTGTTTCTTGTCTCCGGCATTTCCGGCTCCAAGGTTTCTGATATGGCAACCGTCGCACCGGCGCTGTTTCCGGAAATGAAGCGCCGTGGCCATAAACCCAAGGAAATGATCGCGCTTCTGGCCACCGGCGCCGCCATGGCCGATACCGTTCCGCCCTCAATCGTGCTGATCGTTCTGGGTTCGGCGGCAGGTGTGTCTATTGCCGGCCTCTTCACCTCCGGTTTCATGATCGCAATGGTACTGCTTCTGGTGCTGGCCGTTCTGGCCCGCTGGAAGGCGCGGGATGAAAACATGGAAGGCGCAAAGCGCACGCCATGGCCGCAGGTCGGCAAGGCAGCCCTGATTGCCGCACCGGCGCTCGTTCTGCCCTTCCTCATCCGCAGCCTGGTGGGCGGCGGTGTCGCCACGGCAACCGAAGTATCCACTATTGCCGTGCTCTACGCCATGATCGTCGGCGCAGTGCTTTATGGCGGCATCAGCCTCAGGAAGCTTTATTCGATGCTGGTTGAGACGGCAGCCCTTTCAGGGGCGATCCTGCTGATCCTCGGCTGTGCATCGGCCATGGCCTGGGGGCTGACGCAGAGCGGCTTTGCTTTCCAGCTGACCGCGATGATTACCGATCTTCCGGGCGGCTGGATGACCTACATGGTCGTGTCGATCCTGATTTTCATGATCCTGGGCTGCGTCCTGGAAGGACTGCCAGCAATCGTTCTGCTCGCGCCGATCATGTTCCCGATCGCCCGCACGCTTGGCATCAATGACATTCATTATTCGATGGTCGTGGTGGTCGCCATGAATATCGGCCTGATGGCGCCGCCCATCGGTATCGGCTTTTACATCGCCTGCAAGATCGGCAACGTGTCGCCGGACGAAGCCATGGGTGCCATCTGGCCCTATCTCGCAGCCATGATCATCGGTCTGCTGCTGATTGCAGCAATCCCCGGATTTTCGACCATTCTGCTCTGAGACCGTGGCGGGTCCGCCCGCCACGCCGATGAATGATACCTGCTTTATTTTGGGAGGAGAAAGCAATGAATATCAACAGACGTACCATACTCGCCGGCGCCGGTTCCGCCGTACTGGCCACCGCCTTCGTGTCGCGCGCCCGCGCTGCCCAATACAATTATAAATATGCCAACAACTTGCCTGCAGCGCACCCGATGAACATTCGCGCCAAGGAGGCCGCTGAGCGCATCGCCAAAGAGACCGATGGGCAGGTCAATATCAGCATCTTCCCCAGCAGCCAGCTGGGTGCCGACACAGACGTTTTGAGCCAGGTGCGCTCCGGAGGCGTTGAATTCTTCACGCTTTCGCCGCTGATCCTGTCGACGCTGGTACCGAACGCCTCCATCAGTGGCATCGGTTTCGCCTTCCCGAACTACGAGTCCGTATGGGCGGCCATGGATGGCGATCTCGGTAAATATGTCCGTGGCGAAATTGCCAAGCAGAATCTCGTTGCCATGGACACCATCTGGGATAACGGCTTCCGCCAGATCACCAGCGCTTCCAAGCCCATCGCCACGCCGGCCGATCTCGAAAGCTTCAAGATCCGCGTGCCAGTGAGCCCGCTCTGGACCTCTATGTTCAAGGCGTTCAAGGCTGCCCCTGCCTCGATCAATTTCGCCGAGGTCTATACTGCACTGCAGACCGGTGTGGTCGATGGCCAGGAAAATCCGCTGGCGATCATTTCCACCGCGAAGCTGTTCGAGGTGCAGAAATTCTGCTCGGTCACCAATCATATGTGGGACGGGTTCTGGTTCCTGGCCAACAAGCGCGCCTGGGAGCGTTTGCCGGATGACCTGCGCGCCATCGTCGCCAAAAACCTCAACCAGTCGGGCAAGGATGAACGCGCCGATGTGGCGAAGCTCAATGCCTCGGTCAAGGAAGATCTGATTTCCAAGGGCATGACCTTCAACGACACGGATGCGACACTCTTCCGCGCCGCGCTGAAAGAGGCAGGCTTCTATTCCGAGTGGAAGGGCAAATACGGCGATGAAGCCTGGGCCATTCTTGAAAAGGCCGTTGGTGCAAGCCTGACCTGACCGGCCTGTTGAATAACTGGCCCCGCCCGTAGCGGGGCCAACCCGACTATGTCTGACGATTGGAATGGAGACTGCTTTGACAGGTCGCCTGACGGGAAAACGCGCGCTTGTGTTTGGCGCAGGATCATCGGGGCCGGGTTTTGGCAACGGCAAGGCTGCGGCCGTGCAATTTGCCCGGGAAGGCGCGCGCGTAGCCTGTGTCGACCTCTCCGCTGACGCAGCCGAAGAGACGGCTGAGATCATTCGCGGAGAAGGCTTAGAGGCGATTGCGGTTGCCGCCGATGTCACTGAACTACAGTCCGTATCGGCCACCGTTGCCCGCACCTGCGAGGCCTTTGGTGGCATCGATATTCTGCACAATAATGTCGGCGTGACCCATATGGGCGGGCCGATTGAGCTGGATGAGGAAAGCTTTCGCGCCTCGGTCGATCTCAATATCGGCTCCGTTTATCGCACCTCCAAGGCTGTGTTGCCGGTGATGTTGGCGCAGGGCGGCGGGGCCATTATCAATATCTCGTCGCTCGCCTCCATTCGCTGGACCGGCTATCCCTATTTTGCCTATTACGCCATGAAGGCAGCTGTAAATCAGGCGACTGTGGCGCTGGCCATGCAATATGCCCGGCAGGGCATTCGCGCCAATTGCATTCTTCCGGGAATGATCGACACCCCACTGATCTACAAGCAGATCAGCAATCAATATGCGTCTGTCGAGGAGATGGTGGCGGCGCGCAACGCGGCTGTCCCGGTGGGTCGCATGGGCGATGCCTTCGATATTGCCCGCGCCGCCGTTTTTCTCGCATCTGATGAGGCTAAGTTCATCACTGGCGTCTGTTTGCCGGTCGATGGCGGGCAAAGCTGTGCGGTGGGGGCGTTTTCCTGAGATGGCAACAACAACAACGATCCCGGTTGAAAAAGATCTGACGGGCGCGCGCGCGGTGGACCGGGCTCTGGCGCTGCTCTCCATGGTCGGGAGGCACGCGGAACGCGGCGTGGCGCTTTCGGTCATCGTGACAGAAAGCGGACTGAACAAGCCCACGGCCCGCCGCCTGCTGCTGGCTCTGATCCGTGCCGGCCTTGTGGAGCAGGATGAGGAAACGCGGCGTTATTACCTCGGCGAAGAAACCTATGTGCTGGGCAGCCTGTCATCGCGCCGGTTTGGCCTTCTTCAAATGGCGCAGGACGGCCTGACGCGCATTTCCCGCCGCTCGGAGGATTCGAGCTTCCTTTCCGTGCGCCGTGATACATTTTCCCTGTGCCTTTACCGCGAAGAAGGCACCTGGCCGGTGCGCACCCATGCGCTTCAGGCCGGTTTCGAACACCCCTTGGGTATTGGCGCGGGTTCGCTCGCCATGCTGGCGGCGCTGCCGGACGCCGAGGTGGAAAGTATCATTGCGGCCAATAGCGGGCTGATTGCCGCTAATTATCCCGGCATAACGCTTGAGGGCCTGCGCCGTGATGTCGAGTTGACGAGAGCCAATGGCTATTCGCTCAACCCCGGCCTGATCCTTTCTAATTCCTGGGGTATTGGCGTTGCCATCCGCGCGCCTGATGGCGCTGTGGCGGGAGCACTGAGCATTGCCGCTGTGGACAGCCGCATGCGGCCGGAGCGCCAGCCGGAACTGGCAGCGCTGTTGCGCGAGGAAGTAACCCGCATCGAGACACGCATCGCAGAAATGATGGCCAGCCGCGCCCGCACGCGCGGTGAAGGCGACACGAAACGGCAAACGAGGAGAACGAGCAAATGAGCAAAGCGCAGATCGTCGGCTGGGCGCATTCGCCTTTCGGCAAGTCGGCCCTTGAAAATACCGAGCAACTGATGGCTTCGGTCGTGGCGCCGGCCATAGACCATGCGGGCGTCGATGTCAGCGATATCGACGGCATTTTCGTCGGCGTGATGAACAATGGCTTCTCGAAACAGGATTTTCAGGGCGCCCTGGTAGCGATGGGCGATGAGCGCCTCGCCTATACGCCGGCGGTGCGGTTCGAAAATGCCTGCTCAACAGGATCGGCCGCCCTCTATAGCGCCATGGATTTCATCGAAGCCGGGCGCGGCCGTATCGCACTCGTTGTCGGCGCCGAAAAAATGACGGCGCTGCCGACCGCAGAGGTAGGCGAAATCCTGCTCTCCGCCTGTTACCGTGCAGAGGAGGCCAATATTCCCGGCGGGTTTGCTGGTCAGTTCGGCCGCATCGCACAGGCATATTTTCAACGTTATGGCGACCGCTCCGAAGAGCTGGCGATGATTGCCGCAAAGAACCACGCCAATGGCGCGGTCAATCCCTATGCCCATATGCGCAAGGATTTCGGCTTCGATTTCTGCAATACGGTTTCGGACAAGAACCCCTACGTCGCAGGCCCGCTGCGCCGCACCGACTGCTCGCTGATTTCTGATGGCGCTGCCGCGATCATTTTGGCCGACGAGGAAACGGCAGCCACACTCAACCGCGCCATCGGTTTCCGGGGCCGCAAGCATGTCAATGACATCATGGCATTGAGCCGTCGCGATCCGTTGGCCTTCGAAGGCGCGCGCCGCGCCTGGGCCGGCTCGCTGGAACTTGCCGGCGCAACGCTCGACGACCTCTCTTTCGTTGAAACGCACGACTGCTTCACCATTGCCGAACTTATCGAATATGAGGCCATGGGGCTTGCGAAGCCCGGTGAAGGATATCGCGTTGTCCAGGATGGAACGGCGCTGAAGACCGGACGCCTGCCAATCAACCCATCGGGTGGATTGAAGTCGAAAGGTCATCCCGTCGGGGCGACCGGCGTTTCCATGCATGTCATGGCGGCGATGCAATTGATGGGCGAGGCAGGCGACATGCAAATTCCCAATGCCTCGCTGGCTGGCGTGTTCAACATGGGTGGCACGGCGGTTGCCAATTACGTCTCGATCATGGAGCGTGTGAAATGACGACGCAAAGTGCCGTGCAGCATCCCGCGGGCGGGGTTGCGCCCTCCACCACGCGGGTGATGAACCTCTCGCATTTCCTGACGCAGGCGGCACGCCGCAACCCGGACCATATCGGTTTCGTCTGGGGTGAAAAGACTTGGAGCTGGGCTCAAATGGAAGCCCGCGTCGACGCCATGGCCCATGCGCTGGAGACTGAATTCGGCGTCAGAAAGGGGGACCGCATTCTGGTGCAGTCCTCCAACAACAACCAGATGTTCGAATCCATGTTCGCATGCTTCCGCGTGGGTGCGGTGTGGGTGCCGACCAATTACCGTCAATCGCCCGATGAAGTTGCCTATCTGGCGAAGGCCAGCGGCGCACGCGGCATGATTTGCGCCAGTGCTTTTCCCGATCATGCAAAAGCCAGCCATGAGGCAAGCACTATCGATTTCAGCATCGCCATCGGTACGGCTGAGTTCGGTGAGGATTACGATGCCATCGTGGCCCGTCATATGGGGCACAAAGTCAAAAGTCAGGCAGTGGATCGGGATGACCCGTGTTGGTTCTTCTTCACCTCAGGCACCACCGGCCGGCCCAAGGCTGCAGTGCTTACCCATGGCCAGATGGCGTTCGTCATCACCAACCATCTCTGCGATCTGATGCCCGGCACCGGACCGGACGACGCCTCCATCGTCGTTGCCCCGCTTTCACACGGTGCGGGCATTCACCAGCTGGTGCAGGTGGCGCATGGCGCGAAAACCGTGCTTCCGGCGGCGGAAAAGCTCGATGTGCCCGCCGTCTGGGCGCTGATCGAAAAATGGCATATCACCAACGCCTTCACTGTACCGACCATCCTTAAAATGCTCGTCGAAGACCCCTCTGTGGATCGTTTCGACCACTCCTCGCTGCGCTATGTCATCTATGCCGGCGCGCCGATGTATCGCGCGGACCAGAAACGGGCGCTTGCAAAGCTTGGCCCGGTGCTGGTGCAATATTTCGGCCTGGGTGAAGTCACCGGGAATATCACCGTGCTGCCGCCTTCTTTTCATAACGCCGAGGACGGTCCGGAAACGCGGATCGGCACCTGCGGCTTCGACCGCACCGCCATGGAAGTGCAGATCCAGAACGATGCTGGCGAGGAGGTTGGCGCAGGCGAAACCGGCGAAATTTGTGTAATCGGTCCCGCCGTTTTCGCCGGCTACTACGATAATCCCGAGGCCAATGCCAAAGCCTTCCGCAATGGCTGGTTCCGCACGGGCGACCTTGGTCATCGCGATGAGAACGGCTTCGTCTACATCACCGGGCGCGCCTCCGACATGTATATTTCCGGCGGCTCGAACATCTATCCGCGTGAAATCGAGGAAAAAATCCTCATGCATCCTGACATCAGCGAGACTGCGGTTCTGGGTGTGCCGGACGCGGTGTGGGGCGAGGTCGGTGTGGCCGTGTGCGTGGCCCGCGAGGGCGCGGATATCGCCGCCATCGATCTGAAGGCATATCTGGAAGGCAAGATGGCCCGCTACAAGCTGCCGAAATCAGTGGTGTTCTGGGATGCCATGCCGAAATCCGCCTACGGCAAGATCACCAAGAAAATGATCCGCGAGGAACTGGAGAAACGCGGTCAGATGCCGGCTTTCGAAGAAAAGCGGACAGGCTGACAGGCGTGACATTCAATCGGGAGGAGACGGCATGACACAAGAGAAGACAGGGACAAAAGGGGCCGTCGCAATCACCGGCGGTGCATCCGGCATCGGTTTCTCCACTGCGCAGCTCCTGATGGCGCGCGGCTGGCAGCCATGGTTGCTGGATCTCAAGCGCGAGGCGCTGGATATAGCCTGCGAAAAGCTCGGTATCGATCTCTCGCGCGGCATCGTCTGCAATGTTGCGGACGAGGCATCGATAGAGAGGGCATTCGCCGCCCTGACGGCTAACGGTGCCGATCATGCGGTTGATCTGGTCGCCGTCGTCAACAGCGCCGGCATCGGTATCGACAAACTGTCCGTCGACACAAGCGTCGAAGAATTTCGCCGCATCGTTGATGTCAATCTCGTCGGCAGCTTCGCGGTAGCGCGCACTGCCGCACGTTACTGGCTGGAGCGCGATCTTGCCGGCTCGATCGTGAATATCAGTTCTGTTTCCGGCATGTGTGGAAATCGTGGCCGCAGTGCCTATGGCGCTTCGAAGGGCGGCGTCAATCTTCTTACGATGGTAATGGCAAACGAGCTGGGGCAATCAGGCATTCGTGTCAACGCAATTGCTCCCGGTCCGGTCGATACTCCCCTCACCCAGGCGGTTCATACGGAAAATGTTCGCGACCAATGGCATAGCCGCGTTCCGATGCATCGCTATGGCAGGACGGACGAGATCGCCTCTGCCGTGGCTTTCCTCGTGTCGGATGACGCAAGCTACATAAACGGACAGGTACTCGCCGTGGATGGGGGCTTCATTACCGCGGGGCTTGCGGTATGACGGAGACATGCACGCAAGAGCTTCCCCGCCACATCGTCCATCCCGGACCGATAACGCCTGAACGCTTTCGCGCCGTCGGCTGCCATGCCTATCCTGTTACTCTGACGATCCGGCCCGGCGTAAGCGCCAATGAAGCGATTGCCGATGCCTTTGCGGAGTTGGGGTTCGCAGGCGGTTACGTCAGACTGAAGAACGTACCGATGAAACGGCTGCATTATGTCATGCCGGCAGCCGCACCGGATGACGCCCATGCCGCATGGTATAGCGAAACCTTTTCCATGCCGGGTGGCACTATCATCGATGCCGGCCTGCATATGGGCCGGCGAGATAGCGCGCCGTTTCTGCATTGCCATGGTTCATGGAAGAGTGCCGACGGCGTTGTCTCCATGGGGCATCTGCTGCCTTTCGAGACCGAATTTGCTGTAGAAACAACGCTTGAAGCTCTGGCGCTAGATGGAGCGATCCTCGATGTGCAAAAGGATGAGGAAACCAACTTCCCCCTTTTTACACCCATCGCGCAGCAGCGCCGCCAGAAGGGTTCGGGTCTTCGGGCACTTTTATGCACAGTGCGCCCCAATACCGATATATGCACGGCACTCGAAGAGGTCTCTACCCAGTTTGGCCTGCGAGAAGTCGAAGTAAATGGAATTGGCAGCCTGGTCGGTGCGGATTATGAAGACGGAACAAGCCTCACTGCCTACGCGAGCGAAATCCTCATAAGAAACGGCCGTATCGCCACGGCCGCGTCGGGAGACCGACAAGCAATGCTGGATATTGCGATGGTGGACCTCACCACACATATCAGCGGCGGGCGGCTGGTGCGCGGCAAGAACCCGGTCTGCGTTACTTTCGAGCTACTTCTGACCGAAAGACAGGGGCGCGCCGCATGAGTTGCGCTGAGCAACTCACCGGCCCGCCTGACGACAACTCACGCCGCCTGCGGCTTTTCCGCAGGCAACCACTCTTCCAGCGTCACTTCAAAAGTCATGCAAACCGGGTTAGCTCCGGCGATAAAGGGACCGCCATAAACCGAACCTTCGGTATCGGCGACGACACCGGTCAGCGAGGCGCGCAGCGAGCCGTCCGGCTGGGCACGCACTTCGCCGGCGATGGAGACGATTTCCACGGCGGGACCGCGTATTTGCAAGAACGCGCCGTTGCGGGTGCCGAGACAGGCATCAACGAGACTACCAAGTGCACCGCGCACAAAGGCATTTCTGAAACCTTCGGCAAGGCACAGTTTTTCGACACCGAGAACAAGGTCTTCATTGGGTGCGATGCGGGCATAGGCCACACGCCCCATGGATCCGATTTCGACAGTGTTATGCGTGTTCATCAGCGCGCTCCGTACGGTTCCTGGGTTGAAGAAGGGGAATGTTGGTTTCGGGGTCGAAGGACTGCTGCAGCACGAAACTGTCGAGTGACGTCACCAGGGCGGAAACGCCGCTCTCGCCAACAATACAGGATTCAGTCAGCAGATGGCCGCCCTTGACCACACCCGCCGCGGTGCGCATGGCGGCATGGCAATGAACAATCGGCTCGCCCTTCATGCTGCGCCCGAGCGTAGCATTGCCGAAGACAAGCCAGGCCGCACCGGCGTCGATGGGTTTCGTATAGGCAATGACCGCCTTGCCGGAAGGGTCGGGCGGAGCGACGCAATAGGACAATATGTCGAAATAGCCGCCGAGAATGGTGAGCGAGGCATTCTCAATGCCGTTTTCGAAAAGCGGCTGCACGATTCCATCGTAAAGACTGCGGCCCGCCGCAATGAACAGCCGCACGTGGCGCGCGGATGGCGAGTGCAGGCTGTTGATGCGCACCGGCGAGGAAATGCCGGGATGGATCAACGTTCTCGGCCTTGGAAAATGATGCTGTTCTACGGGTGCCACGCCTGCTCCTCCCTGCTGCCTGTACCTTGCAGTACGGTACTTAAAAACCAGCGGAAGGTGCTTTCGAATGCCAGCGCCAAACCGCCTGTCGGAAAACATTTCTTTCTCAGTCTGCCGCAGTGACGGCAGATTTTTGCAACGTATTGTGTGGAGACCGGGGATGACGAAACCGCTGGACAGAATTGACCGCAAGATATTGCGCGCCCTGCTGGAGAACGGCAGGTTGAGCAATGCGGAGCTTTCGGAAAAGGTGGGGTTGTCGCCCAGTCCCTGCTGGCAGCGTGTCAAGCGGCTGGAAGACGAAGGGGTCATTCGCGGCTATACCGCCATTCTCGATCAGGCCAAGCTTGGACTGAGCGAAACTGTTATCATCGAGGTGATGCTGGAGCGCCACGACGACGAGGTTCTGGAACGCTTCGGAGAGGCGATGGCCGCTCTTCCGGAGGTGCTGGAAGCCTATCTGACGACAGGCGAATATGATTATCTCATCAAGGTGGCGGTGGCAGGAACTGCAGGCTACGAGCAGTTTCTGCGCCGGAAGCTCTACAAGATCGAGGGTGTACGCCACTCCCGATCCTGTTTCGCACTTAAATGTCTCAAACACACATTATCAGTCGTACCCGATCCCGAACCACCATCAATGGAAGCGACTGGCACCGGCCGCGTGCCGGCAAGATAGCGGCAGCGGATTGCGGGTAAAAAGGTAGTAGTCGCGTCTGCGCCCCCCCTCGTTCCTCAGCTGGTGACTGAACCGACTTGAAATTGTCGTTTCCGGGCAATGGCGTGCCGCAGAAGATCGCAGATGTCCAAGGTATGCGGGAGACTCTAGCGTCTCTATTCGATCTGAACCGGAACCCTCCCCCAGCCGCCGCCGCCGGGCGTTTCCACGACGACCGTTTCTCCAGACGAAAGCGTTACCGAGCCTTTGCCGGCTAGCGGTGTCGCAATGCCGGCCGCATCGATGACCGAGTTTTGTCCCGTCGCGCCGGCGTCACCGCCATGCAGACCGTAAGGACCAGTGATCCGACGGTCGGATTGAAGCGAAACACGCGCCTCGTGATCCACCGCTGTAATGGCGCGTATCAGGCCTTCGCCGCCGGCATGGTGCCCCGTCCCGCCCGATCCCTGGCGCAGCTCATAACGTTCGATACGCAGCGGATAGCTGATTTCAAGCGCCTCGATCGGGGTGTTGAGCGTGTTCGACATATTTGCGTGCACGCCATGCATGCCTGCACCATAAGGACGGCCGCCCTGCCCCCCACCAATCGTCTCGATATAGGTATAGGGCCTTCCGCTTCGGGGATCACGTCCACCAATGCCGATCAGATTCATCGTCCCCTGACTGGCGGCAGCGATGCGATCGGGCGCGATAAGCGCAAAGGCGCGCAGTACCGTGTCTGCCACGCGTTGCGTGGTTTCAGTATTGCCCGCGCAGACGGCGGCCGGCGGCTGGGCATCGAGGAAACAGCCCTGCGGAATGTGAATTTCGACTGGACGCAACACGCCGGCATTTGGCGGAAGTGTTGCGTCGGTCAGTATCTTGATGGCGTAGAACACCGCCGAATGGGTCATCGGCTTGACCGCATTGACATTGCCACGCCGCTGCGGCGCGGTTCCTGCAAAATCGAATACCAGACGGTCGGGCGCAACATCGACGGCAACCCTGATCAGGACTTTCTCCGGGCTTGATCCATCGTCATCCAGCCAGTCTTCGGCCTCGTAGCGGCCGGGCGGCAACTCAGCGAGGCGCTTCAGCATGCGCCGCTCGGAATAGTCAAGAATGGCCGACAGGCCCTGTTTCAGCCCATCGACACCGAAACGCCCCACCATTTCCTGCAGGCGGGTCTCCCCGATCCTGAGAGCCGCCAACTGGGCATTGAGATCACCGCGCCTCTCTTCCGGCGTGCGCACATTGGCAAGCACCATGCGCATGATACCGGCCTGTTCCGCACCTCCGTCGTAAAGTAGGACTGGCGGAATGATCAGTCCCTCCTGGAATATCTCTGTTGAGCTGCCGGGCATCGAACCGGGCTCCATGCCTCCGACATCCGAATGGTGCGCGCGGCTTGCCACGTGCGCAACGAGTTCACCTGCGGCGAAAACGGGAGCTATCAACGTGATGTCGGGCAGATGCGCGCCGGCAACAAAAGGGTCGTTGACGATGACGACATCGCCTTCCTTGAGCGGTGGCAACTGTGCAAGTGTCGGCGCAACGGCCCTCAGCATGGAACCAAGATGCACCGGTACGTGCTCGGCCTGCGCGACCAGCTCCGCATTCGCGTTGAAGATTGCGCAGGATGCGTCCATGCGTTCTTTAATGTTGGGCGAAAAGGCAGTGCATTTCAGCACGACGCCCATTTCCTGCGCGGTTGCTTCCAGGGCATTTCGCAGAACTTCGAGACGGATCGGATCAAACATGGTCATTCTGCTACCTCAACGATCAGACTGCCTGATTTGTGAACCGTGAGACTGTCGGCAGGATAAAGAACGGTGGTCGAAGAAACTTCCTCGATAATGGCGGGGCCGAATACCATGTTGCCAGCCTTGAGCTTTTCGCGGGCGTAGACCGCCGCCTTATAGAAGGCGCCACGCGCGCCGGTATCGCCAGGGTCGTAATAGACCGGGCGTTCGCCGGTCAGGGCATCGTTGTCGGGCGCAGGGCCTCCGTCGTCGAGTTCGGGAAGCACCGGCGTTTTGATGCGGCCGATACCTGTGACGCCGAAGCCGGCGATCTCGATTGCGGCGTTTTCGTCAGCATGACCGAAGCGGGCCCGGTGCGCGGCGTGAAACCGGCGAGGAAGGTCCTCCCACCAACAGGGTTCGCCGGGATTCACCGTCACTGACAGTTCAAACGACTGGCCCTGATAGCGCATGTCGATGCGTATTTCCACGTCGCGCCGGTCCGGCGCGACGCCATCATGATCGAGATGGCCGTCGGCGCGGTCAGTCAGGCGCTTGATGCGCAAAGCCGCTTCAGCTTCGCCATTGGCGGCATAGGGGACGACGTGTGTTTCGACGAAATCGTGGCGCAGGTCTGAAATCAGCTGTCCCAGCGCACAGAGAATGCCAGGGGTCGGCGGCACCATTACACGCGGCATCTTGAGTTCGCGGGCTACGGGGCTGCCATGCATCGGTCCCGCACCGCCGAATGGCACAAGCGCGAAATCACGTGGATCATAACCACGTTCCACGGAAACAACGCGGATGCCCCGAACAATGTTGGCATGGGCTACGCGCAATATTCCTGCCGCCGCCTCATAGACATCAAGACCAAGTGGTTGGGCAATGACATCGTTGATGGCTTTATGGGCCCCATCCAGATCAAGTGTCATCGAACCGCCCAGACGCGATTGCGGCGAGAACCGCCCCAGCACAAGATTGGCATCGGTAACTGTCGGCAACGTTCCACCGCGACGATAGCAAACGGGGCCCGGCACCGCCTCGGCGCTCATCGGCCCCGCACGCAACGCCCCACCGTCATCAATCCAGGCAATGGAACCACCGCCCGCACCGATAGCATTGATATCGATAACCGGCAGGCGGATCGGCACGGTTTCAAGACTGGCCGAACGGGTGATTTCCGGCCGTCCAGCCCGGATGAGACTGATATCCGTGGACGTTCCACCAATATCCATGGTGATGATATCGGGAATACCTGCCAGCATAGCCACATGCGCGCTGGCGACCACACCACCGGCGGGGCCGGATAGAACGGTATGGACGGGCTTGAGGCGCGCTCCTTCGAGGCTCATCAGTCCACCGGCAGCATCCATCACCATAACCGGACGGTCGCGGCCAAGGCCCAGCCCTTCCTTCTCATCCTGCAACATACCGGAGAGCGAAGACAGATAACGGTCCATGACCGGACGAAGATAGGCATTGAGCACCGCCGTCGAGCCGCGCTCGTATTCGCGGAATTCAGCATTCACCTCGACCGAAGCGGAAATTGCCACATCTGGAAGGACTTCAGCCAGAATATCGCGCGCCCGCAACTCATGGGAGGGATTGGCGTAAGAGTGGAGAAAAAGGATGGCGACGGCCTCGACGCCAGCCGCCTTCATCGCTTCACCAGCCGCGCGCACACCGGCCTCGTCGAGCGGCTGCAACTCTTTACCTGTCGGCAGAATACGGCCCCGCGCCGTAAAACAAAGTTCGCGCGGCACCAACGGTTCAGGCTTCACCCTGGTCAGATCGAACAGCGTCGGACGGTTCTGGCGGCCGATTTCAAGGAGATCGCGAAAGCCGTGATTGGTGAGAAATGCCGTCTTTGCGCCATTGCGCTGGATCACGGCATTGGTTGCAGTTGTCATGCCATGGCCGACATACGCAACATCCGCACCGCTCGCGCCCTGCAGGCCCAGGGCGTTTCGCAGGCCTTCAAGCGTGCCGAGCGCACGGTTGACCGGCGTGGTCGATACCTTCGAGACGGTGATGGTTCTCGTCGTCTCGTCATAGGCAATGCTGTCGGTGAAAGTTCCGCCGACGTCGGATGCGACACGTATATGCGGGGTCATAACTGCCTCTTGTGTAACAGTAACGTTGTCGTTACAAAAACAGAAGCAACGGGAGCTGTAAAGAGGTGTTGGCGACAACGCTGCAAAATTCGTTCCCTGCCGAAGAGAGGACAAGACGAGACAAAGATGATATTCACCGGCCACGGAAGGACGACATGAATGAACGACAGGCCGCAGGCAACAAAGGTGAATGAAAAGCCGCCAGGATCACACGCGGCGCGCACCTCGCGCACCCGCAAGGCCATTCTTGTGGCTGCGGCAGGCGAATTCGTTGCGCACGGTCTGGAAGGTGCAAATATCGAGGCTATCGCCCATTCGGCTGGCGTTAACAAGGCACTTGTCTATCGGCATTTTTCCCGCAAGGAAGTGTTGTTCCGGCATGTGCTGGAAGACGCTTACCGGGCAATGCGCGATGCAGAGGAATCGCTGGCTATGCCTTCGGATCCGGTTGCTGCGCTCGACCGGCTTGTGGAGTTCACCTTTGACTACTACCGGAACAATCAGGGCTTCCTGACGCTTGTCGGCATCGAGAACCTGCACGGTGGCGAGAACATCCGCGAATCGGAGCCCGAAACGGTATATGCGGGAAATATTTCCCGGATGGTGGCGGGCATTCTGGAGCGTGGCGTCACAGCTGGCGTTTTTCGCCCTCAGTTGGACCCTGTCGAGTTATGGCTGTCAATCTCGAATCTGTGCTGGGCCACGGTCTCCACGGCACACACCATCCGCTTTACCTTCGGGCGGGACGTTCTTGCTGAACCGGCGCGCACCGCGCGCCTTGCCCATATCCAGGAAATGATCCGGCGTTACGCGTTGAGGCCGGACCACTTGTAGGGCAGTGCTTCAGACATCAGCGCGACGCAGCGCTGTGCCTCGTCATCCGAAACGCTGTTGGCCAGCGCAAGCAGAGAAACCCCGGTTTCGCCATAACGATTGTCACCGGGCGCGGGCGCAAACGAAAGCGTCCAGACCTCGTACCCCGCCGCCTTGCGCGTGCCGATCACATAGCCTTTTTCGAGGAACATCTCGATCTCGGCGCGGATGGTATCCGTTTCGATCTGCCATTGTTCGTAATGCGGGGCGTTGATTTCGAGGATGCGTTCGCGGGATTCCCTGTCCAGCCGTGCCATCATGCAAACCCCTGCATGGCCGATACCAAGCGGCAGACGCCCGCCCACGCCCGAAAGCAAGGGTTGGACCGGCGCCGCGCTCAGCTGGAAATCGAGGCAAACGGATTCGAAACCCGACCGCGCCATGAGAAAACTTGATATGTTTGTGCCGGCGGTGATGGAAATAAGCGCCGGACGGAAAAGATCGACCAGATCACCAATACCTGGCACGCGCTGCGCCAGCGCATAAATCGCGCTACCCAGCCTGTAGTTGCCGCGCCGACCGCTCTGCTCAACAAAACCGTAATGAGACAGTCCCGTCAGAGCCCGATGCACCGCCGATTTAGCATCACCGATCCCATCTGCGATTTCAGCAAGGCTCATGCCGCCGACACCCGCATTGCCTAGCGCCAGAAGAATTTCCGCACCGCGTTCGACATTGCTGGACGATTGCTTTGCCATGCTGTCCCCTGGGTTTCGGTGAATATATCATTCATTAAAATCCGATAATTGGAACTGGATTAGGCAATATGGCATGGGTAGTCAAGCGGGTTAAAAAATTGGAACCTCAAGCCACTCGCCCAAAAAAGACCCGGCTCCCTATGGAGGGAAACCGGGCCAGCTTGGGAAATCAGAGCCCGTAAACGGATTTGGCCGCTTCGGAGGAAATGCGTCCGTCACGGACGTCGGCTGCAATGGATGCCGGGTCGCGCATGGAGGGCTCGCCATATCCGCCGGCACCGGGCGTTACGATCTCGAGAATGTCACCCTTGAAGATGTCGCCGGCACCATTCACCAGCCGCTCGGGCGCACCGAGAATGGTAAAGGAGCCAAGACCACCTGCAAGGCCACCATCCAGACCCCAGGGGCGCGAGACGAAGCGGGAGCCACCGATGGAGACCCGGCAATCTGCTTCCGCGCGATATACGCGGCGAAGACCCATGCCACCCCTGAACTGTCCGCCACCACCGGAACCGTCGACCAATTCATAGGCAACCAGCGTTAGCGGATATTCGGTTTCAAGCGATTCCAGTGGAAGGTTGGACGTATTTGTCATGTGGACATGCACGCCGTCCAGACCATCCTTGTTATGCCGCGCCCCGAAGCCGCCACCGATAGTTTCGAGATAAACCCAGAGGCTGCCGTCCGCGCGTGTACCAGAGAAGCTCGCAACCGCGACAGATCCGTTGCAGGCGGCGGTCACGCGGTACGGAACCACCTTCGCGAGTGCGCCATGGATGAGATCGACCACACGCTGGCATGCGGCAATGCGGCCATCGACTGCGGCCGGGTGAGCGCAATTGAGCAATGTACCCTTTTTCGCCGTCACATGGATCGGCCGGGCCAGACCGGCATTTGGCAGGACGGTTGGATCAACAACGGTCTTCACCGCATAATAGACTGTGGAAAGGAGCGCGGTATAGACCACGTTCAGACCGGCGCGAACCTGCGGCGGGCTGACGAAATCAAGATGCATCTCGTCACCCTTGACTGTAATTGTCACCGAAAATTCGAGCTCGTCCCGCAGCGATTCCGCATCGAACATATCCGAAAAGCTGTAGGTGCCATCCGGAATGGAAGCGATGCCGGCGCGCATCTTGCGTTCGGCATAGTCCATCAGTTCGCGACCAGCAGCGAGAACCGTTCCGGTGGAATACTTGTCGCAGAGTTCCTTGAGGCGCGTCACGCCAAGGCGGTTCGCTGCCATCTGGGCGCGCAGGTCCGACATTCGCTCATGCGGCACCTGGCAGTTCAGGAGAAACAGCTTCTGGATGTCTTCCTGAAGAATGCCCTTTCGATAGAGGCGAACCGGGGGAATGCGCAGGCCTTCCTGATAGATGTGGGCATGGCCGCGATCTGCGAAGTCGGAATGGTGCGCTGTATTGATCGCCCAGGCGATCAACTTGCCGTCCTGGAAAATCGGCTCCGCCAGAACGATATCCGGCAGATGGGTGCCGCCACCCTCATAGGCGTCGTTGCCGATAAACACGTCGCCGGGAGCAAGACTATCCGCGCCCACATGCTCCAGAATATAGGGAATAAAGCCGATAAACGAGCCGAGATGCATCGGGATATGTTCTGCCTGGCAAAGCATTGCCCCCCTGGCGTCGAACAGTGCCGTAGAGCAATCGCGGCGTTCCTTGATATTGGTGGAATAGCTGGCACGAACGAGCGCCTCTCCCATTTCCTCGACGGTGGAGGCAAATGCGCTGCCGATGACCTCGACAGTTATCGGATTGAGTGCTGCAGCAGAGTTCTGTGCGATGGCTGCATTCGTCATCATTTTCCCTCCACGATGAGGTTGAGATAGGCATCGACCGTAGCGACATATCCAGGTGGCAGAACCGTGGTCGAATCCATCTGGTCGATAATGGCAGGACCGGCGACGACGTTACCGGGTTTCAGCAGATCGCGGTTATAGAGCGACGCTGCAGTAAAACCGCCGGCTTCGGCCATCCAGACATCACGCTTGCCGGAGATCGCAGCAGAGGAATCCTCGCCCTCCATCTCGCGGGCCTTGAACGCTGCTTTTTCGACGACGCCGCTTGCGACCAAACGATAGGTAACAAGCTGCACAGGCTCACCTTCGGCGATGAAGCCGTAGAGCTGGCGATGCGCCTGCTCGAAACGCTCCTTGACGAGGCGGAAGGTTTCCTCGGTGATCGGTCCTTCCGGCAAGGCGACTGCGATCTCGTAATTCTGGCCGGCGTAGCGGCAATCGACAGTGCGGGTGACAACGCGGGCGGCTGGTGCGATTTTCTCACGCTCGAACCAGGCATTGGCTTGAGCTGAAAGGCCATCATAAAGCGTGGAGATCGTTTCCGACGCCACCTGGTCGAGGCGATGCAGGACAGTCGCAGAGAAGTCCGTTCTCAGATCCGTCATCAAAAGGCCAAGAGCGCATAAGACGCCCGGCGTCTTCGGCACGACGATGCGCTTCATGCCCAGCTCACGGGCCAGACGCACGGCATGCACCGGACCCGCTCCGCCGAAGGCGACCAGCGCGTAGTCACGCGGATCATGGCCACGCTGGACGGAAATCACGCGAATGGCCTTGGCCATGTTGGCCGTCACGATGTCGAGAATGCCGTTCGCGGTTTCCAGAACGCCCATATCGAGCTTTTCCGCAAGCCGTTCGACGGCCTTTACCGACAGCGAACGGTCAATCTTCATTCGGCCGTTGAGCAGATATTCCGGGTTCTGTGTCTGAAGTACGACATTGGCGTCAGTGACCGTCGGCTCGTCATTGCCAAGGCCGTAGCAGGCCGGACCAGGATTGGCGCCTGCAGAACGTGGACCAACTTTCAGGTGATTGCCGGAATCGATATAGGCGATCGAGCCACCACCGGCCCCGACCGTGTGTATATCGAGCATCGGAGCCTTGATCGGATAACCGTGGACCACCGACTCGTTCACCACTCGGCACTGACCATCAGCAAGCAGTGCAACGTCAGAGCTGGTACCGCCCATGTCAAACGTGATGAGGTTGTCGATGCCGGTCATCCGACCAACCGCCTGGGCAGCGACAACACCGGTCGAGGGACCGGACAGAACCGTGCGTACCGGCATTTCGGCAGCAGCATCAAAGCCGATAACGCCGCCATTCGACTGGGTGAGCTGCGGCGCAACCGTGATGCCGAGATCGGTGAGCTTGCCGGACAGCGCTTTCACATAACCCTGCATGACGGGGCCAAGATAGGCATTGACGACCGTGGTCGACAATCGCTCGAACTCACGGAATTCCGGCGCGATACGGTGTGACAGCGAATGGAAGGCTTCAGGAAACTCATCTTCCAGAATGCGGGCCGCGATCTTCTCATGCTCGGCGTGCATGAAAGAATACAGGAAATTGACTGCGACCGCCTTTACGCCATCGGCCTTCAGAGCCCGCACCGCTTCGCGCAATGCAGTCTCGTCCAGTGGTGTTTCAACAGTGCCAGTGGCCAAAACACGCTCTTCAATACCGAAGCGCAGGTGACGCTCGACCAGAAGTTCAGGCTTATCTGCCTGGAGATCATAGAGGTCCGGGCGTTTCTGACGGCCGATTTCCAGCAGATCGCGGAAACCACCGGTCGTCAGAAGCCCTGTTTTTGCGCCACGACCCTGAATGAGCGCGTTTGTGGCAACCGTTGTACCGTGACCGACATAAGAAACGTCCTCGGCCTTGATGCCTACGCGCTCGATGCCATCGGCCACACCCTGCGTGATCCCGCGCGAAGGGTCATCCGGTGTTGATGAAACCTTCCAGATCACCACCTCGCCCGTCTCATCCTCAAACAGACAAACGTCGGTAAAAGTACCACCGGAATCCACGCCAATCCGCCATGCCATGGCTCGCTCCTTCTTCTGGATGTCATAAGGCAACGCCTCATCTGGAGGTCGTGCGACACTGCCTTGATTGCATGCGCCGCCCGCTGCGAAAGCCAAGCCTTCGGCCCCGGAGAAACGGCTGCCGGGCAATCCGGGCCAGTTGTTCAGACCCTATGATCGGCTTCATTCCCTTGTCAATCTCAATTCCATTATTACGATCAGAATATTTATTGTATTCCTATAATTAGATTATAAGACAAAATTACGCCGGAGGTTAAAAAATTCGGGTTCTTATTCCGTTATTTGACACAAAGATTTTCCAATGAATTAATTAATGGAATTTCGCTTGACACCCGGAAAAGGCTCTCTTTATTGTTTTCGATATCGACGGGACCAGATCACGCCCACCGGGACCGACACTTTTCCGGAAAGGTGGCGCGCCGAAATCGTCCACGCCGGCTGGCAAGCATGTATCAACACATAATGGGGAACTAACCATGATACTCGATCGCCGTACCCTTCTGAAATTGACCGCCGCTTCAGGTGCCGCATTTGCCATCGGAGCGTCCAGATCCTTTGCGCAGGCCTCTTCCGACACATTGCGCATCGGCCTTTCCACCTATCCCGCTCATCTGAAACCGTGGGTGAATGTCGGCTATGCCGGCCAACTCGTTTCTTCGCTGATCAACCGTTTCCTCATGGCCTACACGCCAGAAGGCAAACTTGTGGGTGAACTGGCCGAAAGCTTCGACAGAGACGGCGACCGCGCCTGGGTGATCAAGCTGAAGGATGTTAAATTCTCCGACGGCCAGCCCGTCACGTCGGCCGACATCGAATGGAATATCGAGAAGATCAAGGCGGAGGGCTCCGGCGCCTATACCCGTGATGCGATGCTCGAAGTCGAGAAGGTCGAGATTGTCGATGACCGCACCTTCAAGCTCCTGACGAAATCACCGAACGCGGCGCTGCCGGCGCTCTTCGCCAACCCCTTCCTGCAGATTATCGCCAAGGGTTCGACCGACAAACAAGACCATGGCATAGGCGCAGGCCCGTTCACGCTGGCCAATGCAGAAAAGGGCGTAGGCCTCGATTTCGAAGCCTCCCCGCATTATTTCAAGGACGGCTTGCCGCATTTCAAGAAGGTTCGTGTCACCGCCTACGCCGACGAAAACCTACGTGTTGCAGCGATCACTGCGGGCGATGTCGATGTGATCGATTACGTTCCGTGGAGCGCAATGGACCAGCTCGACAAGGACGCCAGTGTTGCGCTTGAGACAGCTGCCACAGGCGCTTTCATGTTCCTGTCGTTCAACGGAGCTGGTGCATTCAAGGACCAGCGCCTGCGGCGCGCCGTTTCCCTCGCCATTCGCCGCGAAGAGATCGTCAAGGGCGTGTTCTTCGGTCGTGGCGCAGTGCTCGAAGGCGTGCCGCGCTCGTCCGCGACGCCGTTCTACAACGCCGAACTCGCCAAGGGGCAGAGCTACGACCCCGACCGCGCCAAGGCGCTCATTAAGGAGGCCGGTGCAGAAGGTGTGACCGTCAATTTGCTCTCGACCGCACAGTACGGCATGCACCGCGATACCGCCGTCATCGTCCAGGGCCATCTGGCTGAAGTCGGCATCAACGTGACACTGACGATGCCCGACTGGTCCACCCGCGTTACCATGGGTAACCGTGGCCAGGGCGATTTCGCCATTCAGGGTCTCGGCCTCGACACCTTCGATCCGGATGCGACAAGCGCCCTTATTGACCCGACGCTGTCGCCGACCTTCTTCCGCTCACGCAATTTCGAGGTTCCAGGCCTGACCGAGCTGCTTGCCAAGGGCCGTGCGGAGTTCGACCTGGAAAAGCGCAAGGCGATATATGCCGAAGTCGACAAGCTCGTCATCGAATACACGCCTTTTTGCGGTCTTTCCTACCGCGCCACCGGCTTTGCCCACCTGAAGCGCGTCAACAATTTCCATATGCTTCCGGACCAGATTTCTCCCTTCTCCGGTCGCCTTTTCGACGAGCTTTCGCTGTCGTAACATCTGGAATTAGCCCGGTCGGCACTCGCCTGTCCGGGCACCCGTTTCTCATCTTCCGTGCGGAAGAGGCCTGAAAGGCAAGTATTTTCAGGCTGACGTTGCACGGCTGACTGCCGGAGGGTCTTCATGTTCTGGTTCCTGCAGCGAATTGCCATTTCTCTGGCGCTGCTCTGGGTCGTTACCAGCCTCGTCTTTCTTTCCATTTATATGGTGCCAGGCGATCCGGCTGAACTGCTGCTTTCAGGAGAAGGTTCGACGCCTGACGCGGCTTCGGTTGCGCAGTTGCGCAACGATCTGGGCCTCGACCGGCCGATACTGACGCAATATGTCGATCGGATGTCCGGCCTCATTCGCTTTGATCTCGGCAACTCGATGATCGACGGTTCACCGGTCGCACCCGAAATTGCCAAACGCCTGCCGCGTACACTTGAGCTGATCGCAGCCGCCGCGATCCTCAGTTTGATCATCGGCTTACCGGTCGGCGTTGTCGCAGCCTTGCGACAGGGCGGCAGTTTCGATCGCGTTTCGAATTTTCTTGCCGGTTTTGCCCAGGGCATCCCCGTTTTCGTCGCCGGTACGTTGATAATTCTGGTCTTTGCCCAGATGTGGAAGCTGGTGCCAGCCGGTGGATACGTCAATATTTCAGACGACCCCGGCAAGCATCTGATCCTGCTGGCAATGCCCGCCTTCGCCATCGCGCTCGGTCTTGCGGCGATCGTCGTGCGCATCGCGCGTGCCTCAGTGCTCGATGTTCTGCCGCTGGATTATGTCCGAACCGCACGCGCCAAGGGTCTGCCGCAACGGCGCATAATTGCCCGCCACGTGCTGCGCAACGCGCTGATGCCGGTCATCACGGTCTTCGCGCTCAATCTTGGCGGCCTGTTCGGCGGCACGGTACTGGTGGAATATGTCTTCAACTGGCCAGGCTTGTCCGGCATGCTGGTCAGCGCCGTCAATTCCCGTGACTACCCCACAGTTACTGCGGTCATCCTGGTCATTTCGGCCCTGTTCATCACGCTCAACCTCATCGTCGATATTGTCTACGGTGTCACCGATCCGAGGATTCGCAAATGACGCGCTCGCTTCGTCTCGTCTGGCCGCTGCTGCTCGCTCTCATCGCACTGATATGCCTGCTTGCTCCAGTACTGCCCCTGTCAGATCCTCTGAAGATGACCATGGGTCAGCGGTTCGCCGGGCCTTCTTCAGCTTTCCCGCTCGGGCAGGATGAAATGGGCCGCGACATTCTCTCCCGTTTGGTCTTCGGCATCCGTATCTCGCTGTTTATCGCCCTCTCGACCTCCATCCTTTCGGGCGTCATCGGTACCGCATTCGGCATTATCGGCGGTTACATGCGAGGTTTTCCGGAAATCCTGACGCTCAGGGCCATGGATGTCGTGCTCTGTTTCCCCCCGCTGCTCCTCGCCATGCTCGCCGTAACCCTTTATGGGCCAGGCCCCATGACACTGATCCCCGTGCTTGCCGCAGTGTTCGTTCCCGGCTTCACCCGCATCGCCTATGCCAGCGTGCTTACCGTTCGCTCGCAGGATTATGTCGAGGCGGTACAGGCCATGGGTGCCAGTAACATCCGCATCATGTTGAAAACCATTTTACCCAACATCATGGGACCTCTTCTGGTTCAGGCCAGCTTCGTCACGGCGGCGGCGGTTGTGCTTGAATCGGGCCTGTCCTTCCTTGGTCTCGGCGTCGTCCCTCCCTCGCCCTCACTCGGGCTGATGATCGGAACCGGCCGGGCGGCCATCGCTCATCAGCCCATGCTGCTTGTCTGGCCCTGTCTGGCGCTGGTCGTGATGATCCTCGTGCTCAACGGGGTCTGCGATCTGCTGCGCGACTGGCTCGACCCGCGTTCGGCGGCAGGAGCCGTCCTTGCGGGCGGCGGCAAGAGCGGCGTATGAAACAGGAAAAAGTGACAATGACCGAAACCACGCCTCATCCTGTCCTCTCCATCCGCAATCTCAAGGTCTCATTCCTGCGCGACGGCACGTTCAACCCGGTGGTTCGCGAGCTGAACCTAGACATCCGTGCCGGGGAAACACTTGCGATTGTTGGAGAAAGCGGTTCCGGCAAGAGTGTTACGGCACTGTCCGTGATGCAGCTTCTGCCGGAAAAGACAAGCCGCATCGAAGGCTCGATCAAGCTCGACAATGAAGAGCTGATCGGCGCTTCCCCTGCTCGCATGCGTGAAATCCGTGGCAACCGGGTGGCGATGATTTTTCAGGAACCGATGACGAGCCTCAATCCGGTACTGACCGTCGGGGAACAGATCGCGGAAGCCCTGATTGCCCATAACGGTATTTCGAAAAGCGTGGCACGGACGGAAACTTTGAAACTGATGGAGAAAGTGCGGATTCCCTCCTCTGCCAAACGTATCGACGATTACCCGCACCAGTTTTCCGGAGGCATGCGCCAGCGCGTGATGATTGCGATAGCACTTGCCTGTCGCCCCGCCCTTCTGATTGCCGACGAACCGACGACGGCGCTTGACGTCACCATTCAGGCGCAGATCCTCGACCTCATCAAAACCCTGCAGGAAGAGGAAGGCACCGCTGTGCTTTTCATCACCCATGATATGGGTGTCGTCGCTGAAATCGCCGACCGTACGCTGGTGATGTATCGTGGCGACCAGATTGAGACCGGCACGACATCAGAAGTCTTTGCCAGCCCGCAAAAGCCCTATACGCGCGCCCTGCTTTCCGCCGTGCCGCACCTCGGTTCGGCCGGCGAAGATGGCCCCAGTCCTTTCCCGATTATCGACATGGAAACAGGACAGGCACTGCCACAGAAGAAGCGGCCCGACACCATCGACGCGGCGAGTGGCAAGCTTCTCGAGGTCAGGAACCTGTCGGCGCGGTTCGAGATGCGATCCGCCTTCACCCGGATGGTGCACTCGCGCGTGCATGCGGTCGAGAATGTCAGCTTTTCGCTGTCGCGGGGTGAAACACTTGCGCTGGTAGGTGAATCGGGCTGCGGAAAATCGACCACTGGCCGCTTGCTGGCCGGGCTTAACCGGCCGCATTCCGGCTCAATCCATATCCACGGCGCGGATGTTGGCTCCTTCACCAGATCGGACCTGTCCCGTCAAGTTCAGATGATTTTTCAGGACCCATTCGCCAGCCTCAATCCCCGCCTGACGGTTGAAAACGCCATCGCGGAGCCTCTTTTGATCCATGGGTTGGAAACGCCCCGAAATGCCCGAAAGCTTGCGCGTGATCTGCTTGGCGAAGTCGGTCTGGTTGGCGCTATGGCGAGCCGTTATCCGCATGAGTTTTCCGGCGGGCAACGCCAGCGCATTTGCATCGCAAGAGCGCTGGCGCTCCAACCCGAACTCATCATTGCCGATGAGGCGGTTTCGGCACTCGACGTTTCAGTCAAGGCTCAGGTGGTAAACTTGTTACTGGACCTTCAGGAACGACTGAAACTCGGCCTGCTGTTCATTTCCCACGACATGGCAGTTGTCGAGCGCATGAGCCATCGCATAGCTGTAATGTATCTCGGCGAAATCGTTGAGACAGGACCGCGCGAAGCTGTTTTCTCCAATCCGCAACATCCCTATACCCGGCGCTTGCTATCGGCCGTGCCGCTGCCAGATCCCTCACGCAGGCATATGCGGCGCAAATTCGCTGATACAGAGTTGCGCAGCCCAATCCGGCCGAAAACCTTCACGCCGCCAAACCGCGAATATCGCGAAGTTACACCCGGCCACATGGTTCAGGTGTGGAATGAAGAGTGGGCCTGATCTGGCCCTGGGCGTCCGTATCAGCCTGGACGACCTGACGGGAAACCTGGCCGTTTTCCGAGCCGTAAGATGTCTGCGGGATGACCGGCGCGGCAAGTATCAGCCCGCCTGTAGCACGTCTCGCAGAAGCGGGACCGCGCACCGGGCGCCCTCTCTTGATCTTAAAAATCTTGCCGCAAATTCTCCAGCGAGCGGTGCAGTCGCCCGAAACGCTCCAGGCGGAACGGCGCAGGATCGACGCATGGCTTGGAGCCTGTCACCAGATCAGCCGTCAGCGCTCCGGCACCGGGGCCGATACCGAACCCATGGCCGGAAAATCCGACGGCCAGATAAAGGCCGGGAATGGCACTAGCAGCAGAGATCACCGGAACGGCATCCGGCGTGACATCCATGAGGCCGCCCCAGGTGGCCGTGATGCGGGCATTTGCAAATGCCGGGAAGGACTTGGACAACTTGTCGATACCTTGGGAAATGAGCTTTGATGACGGAACCGGATCGAGAACGCGGATCTGCTCGAACGGCGTCACAGCGTCACTTTTCCATTGGCGGGGCATCGCCATTTCCCGCAGGAACTGCCCGCCTGTCCGAAAGCGTAATGCCCGCCAGTTTTTAACGAGCGACGGCAGGTAGTCGGCGAACAGACGGAAGCTATCCGGAGTGACGGGCGCGATATCCGCGTTGCGCTGCGCTACCGTAAAGCCGCCATCATAACGGCGACGGAAGGCGAAATCGTTACCGCCCACCGGCATATCCGTCATGCCATCAACACCCGACAGACGCGCGACGCTGCCCAGGATTTTGAGGATCGGAATATCAATTCCCATATTGCCCGCAAAAAGCCTGGACCACGCGCCACCCGCCAGCACGACGGAAGAGCAGCGGATTTCGCCATGTTCCGTCACCACACTGCTTACCTTCCCGGCGGAGCGTTCGATTGACCGGACCGCACAGCCCGTGAGGATATGGGCACCCTTTGCGGCAGCACCGCGTGCCATGGCGGGAACCGCCATGAACGGTTCGGCCTTGCAATCGCTCGGAGTGTGCATCACGGCCTTGAACTGCCTGCCCATGCCCGGCACCAGCGCGTGCATTGCCTCACCGCGCACAATGCGCGAGTCGAGACCCACTGCGGCGGCATGTTGGAGCCACTCCTCGTAAAAGGCGACGTCAGCGTCCGTCTCGCACAGATAGGCAATGCCGCACTGGCGCAACCCGGTTTCGGCGCCGACCCGCTCGTTCATGCCTCTCCAGAGCCTCAAGCTTTCCATGGAAAGCGGCAACTCGGCCGGATCACGCCCCATCTGGCGCACCCAGCCCCAGTTCCGGGACGATTGCTCACTAGCGATCAGCCCCTTTTCACAGACGGCAACGCTGATGCCACGCTCGACCAGAGACAACGCTGTCGATACGCCAATGATGCCGCCACCGATAACCACGACATCCACGTGCGCAGGCAGGGTCTTCGACGGCAAGACGGCATCAGGAATTATTCTGGACATTTTTTTAGCGCCTGTTGAGGGTGGACGTGCGGTTGCGGAAGCTGGCGATCCGTTGCTCGGTCCGGTCCGGGTCTGCGAATGCTGCAACATCGGAAAAAAACAGGTCGGCCTCCGCTCGCGTCATCAGTCCGCAAGCCACGGAAGCCTCCCGGACGGAAAGGCCGTTGGTGGCCGCATGCTTGGCGACGGCAGATGCCGCCGGATAGCCGTAGATCGCCACGAGTGCCGTCGACAGGGCAAGCGATCCGGATGCATCGCTGAGGCCGCGCTCCGTATTGACGTTTATCCCCGAGATACAATGGGAGACAAAAAGCGGAATCGCGCGTCGCATCAAACGAATGCTTTCGCTGATGGCTTCGAGAATGATCGATTCCCAGACATTGAGGTCAAGTTCACCCTCGGCGGCGCGGGTGACTGTGGCATCATTACCGATCACACGGAAGGAGACCTGCATCATCATTTCAGGCATAACCGGATTGACTTTGCCCGGCATGATCGACGAACCCGGCTGCACCGCTGGAAGGGTGACCTCGGCAAGCCCCGCCCGCGGTCCTGATGACATCAGGCGCAGATCGGCCGCAAATTTCGACAGGGTCAGGGCGATTGCTTTCAATGCGGCTGAAATCCTCACCCAATCGTCGGCATTTTGCAGCGCGTCGAAAAAATTCTCCTCCGGCTGATAAGATTTGCCGGTCAGTGCCTGCAATTCTTCGAAGACGAAGCGGCGATAGGCTTGCGAGGCGCCAAAGGCAGTGCCGACGGCAGTGGCGCCAAGCGGCAGCCGCAGACAAACGTCTTCCAGACCAGACATCCCCGCCATCTGTCGCTCAAAGGCGGCTGAATAACCTGAAAACTGCTGACCGAAAGTGACAGGGAGCGCATCCTGCAAGCAGGTTCGACCAAGCTTGACCACGTCGCGAAAGGCATTCTCCTTGACCCGAAGAGCATCGACGAGAGAGCCCAGACCTGCGCGGAGGCCAGCCAGTTCACCCCCAACCGCCATTTTCATTGCCGAGGGAATGACATCGTTAGTGGATTGCGCCATGTTGACATGGGTATTGGCATGAACGGGATCCTGTCCCTTCCTGCCGGTCAGAATTTCACTTGCCCTGTTGGCCAGGACTTCGTTGACATTCATATTGGCCGCAGTACCGCCGCCGCCATGATAGATATCGACAGGAAAATCCTGCCTGCCTGGCATTACAGCGTGTTCGCTCGCAGCCATTTCGATTGCCCCGGCGATCTGCGGATCAAGGTCGCCGGCCCTGCAATTGGCCCGTGCGGCAGCCTGCTTTATGGCAATAATCGCCGGGATGAAGCCTTCGATATCGGCGATCGTCCGGCCGGAAATCGAGAAATTCTCGACCGCGCGCGCCGTCTGGATGCCATAGGCCAGGGCGGCCGGCATCAGCCGTGTTCCGAGCGCATCTTCTTCCAGGCGCATTTCCGCTTGCCCTTCATCCATCTCAACGCCCCGGCCGGTCGAGGAAATCGCGCAGACGATACCATCCGGTAAAGGCAGGCAGGAACCAGGGCTTGCCGGAATAGAAAGGAACGGCGGTGAATTTTTGCCGGTCGAACGCCGATTTGGCGTTTTGCTCGCCCAGGATCTTTCGCGCCGTCTGATAACCGAGATAGGTCATCAGCGCGACACCGTTGCCATTGCATCCCACCGCAAAATTCGCCCCATCGCGCTCACCGATATGAGCGAGCTTGTCAACCGTCATGGCGACGCTTCCGACCCAGGAATGGGTGATCTTGACGCCAGCGAGCTGGGGCCAAACAGCCAGCATCCTGGCATAGATGTGTTTTGCGGCGCGCCTTTCCGACATTTCGAACACTCCCGGGCGCGAACCGAACAGCAGCCGCGTCCCGTCCGTCGATGGTCGGCTGAAGATGAGATCCCGGCGGGTGTCCGAAATCATGCGGCCCTGCGGGATAAGCTCAGCCATCAGATCGGCCGGCAACGGCTCGGTAGCGATTTGATAGCTCTTTACGGGCACGAGCCGGCGCGCCAATTCCGGCGTCGCATCATCCGCCGTATAGCCATTGGTCGCGACGATCACATCCTTCGTGCGGATCGTCCCACGCGCCGTTGGCACAATCTTATCGCGGTTTGGCCCGTCCTCAACGACGCCAGCACGGGCGTGGGAACGCAGCATGACACCGGCAGCCTTGGCCCGCCCGCGCAGCGCCTTGTGGTAAAGTCCCGGATGCAGGCCGCCATAGTCATCTATCAGCATACCCCCGTGATAATAATCCGAACCGATGGCCGCGCGCTGCTGATCTCGATCAAGGAAGCTGACCTTCACGCCAGTCTTTTCGGCAAGCAGAGCGCCGTGGCGCTTCAGCGTCACGTAGTCTGTGGCGGTGTGGGCGCCAAAGAAGCGACCAGTCAGCTTCAGCCCGGCATCGAGCTTCTCCGTGTCGATTAACATTTTCAGATATTCGAAGCTTTCGTTACTTTCGCCGATAAGCCGGTTGATCAACTCCGGGTCAATTCCCTTGATGGCGCCGCCAACGACGAGCTTCTGGCCGCTGGACACCATTCCGCCGGACCTCGTCGAGCAGCCGGAACCGAGCCGGTCACTGTCCAGCACGACAACGGAGCGTCCGGCACGCGCAAGGTGGGTTGCGGCAGCAAGACCGGCATAGCCGGAGCCGACAACCACGACGTCGGCATACTCGGGAACGGGATCGAGATTCGTCTCCGGCTCGGCCTCCTCCCACCAATAGGGAGCTTCCTTGAAATCGGCGGCGTAGATATCGTCAAACTTACGCATTGCATACCGGGCCGCTGAGGCCCGCCTTTCAGGAGTTTTGGGCAATCACAGAACCTGGCCAAGAAATTCGCGTGTGCGCGGATCTTTTGGATGGTCGAACAGCTCGACGGGTGGGGCACTTTCAACAATCAACCCCCGGTCGGTGAAGCAGACGCGGTGTGAAACCTCACGCGCGAATTTCATTTCGTGGGTGACGAGGACACAGGTCAGCCCTTCCTCAACAAGCTCGCGGATCGTAACGAGAACCTCCTTGACCGTTTCCGGGTCCAGGGCGGCAGTCACCTCATCGAAAAGAATGACTTCCGGCTGCATGGCAAGTGCGCGGGCAATAGCCACGCGTTGCTGCTGGCCGCCGGAAAGCTGGCCAGGATAGCTGTCGGCCTTTTCCGACAGGCGCACCTTGGCGAGAAGCTTCCGGGCGCGATCCGCGACCTCTGCCTTGTCATGGCCGAGCACTTGGATCGGCGCCATCATGATGTTTTCCAGGGCGGTGCGATGCGGAAAGAGATTGTACTGCTGGAACACCATCGCCACCTGGTGGCGCAATGGCCGCATTGCCTTCTCGGTGCGCATCTCGTGCACCTTGTGATTTCCCACCCGGATAAAACCCTCATTGACCGGAATCAGGCCGTTGATGCAGCGCAAAATGGTCGACTTTCCGGAACCGGACGGTCCGATGATGCAGACAGCCTCCCCCTTGCCGACGCTGAGGGAAATTCCTTTCAGGACCTCGAACGTGCCGAAAGATTTCCGGATGCCATCGATCTCGATCAGGGCGTTGGAGCGGTTCATAGATTGTCTCCTTTAACCGCATGCTCCAGGCGCCGCGCGAAGATCGCGATCGGGTAGCAATAGGCAAAAAACAGGAAGAGGATGGTCAGATAAAAATAGACGAGCGCCCGTTCGCTCTCCATCGCCAGTGAGGTGTTGAGGATGGTCAAGACGTCCTGAATACCCGTGACCGTGGCAAGCGCGGTTGCAATCATCAGCAGGGCATAGAGGTTCATCCAGCCAGGTATCATCCGACGCAAGGCCTGGGGAAGGATGACGTAACGATAGATCTGCAGCTGGGTGTAACCGAGCGAACGGGACGCCTCCCATTGACCGCTATGGATCGACTGCACCGCCCCGCGAATGACTTCGGAGAAGTTTGCCGCCGTCGGTAACGCCAGCCCGATGACCGCCTTTACGAAAGGCGGGAAAGGAATGACTAAGCCGAAGATCTTCATCTCGAAAGGAAGAATGTAAAGCATCGCGAAAAGCAGGACGAGCCAGGGCGAGTTTCGCAGGAAATTCATGACGAAAAATGCCGGCAGGCGAATGAAGGGCGATTTTGCGAGCGTCGCAAGACCCATCGCGGTGCCAAGGGTAGTCGCCACCGCCATGGAGGCAATCGACAGCAGGATGTTGAGGATGAAGCCGCCGCTTATCGGCCAGCCGGAGCCGGAGCCTGTCAGGAGCAGTGGCAGGCGCACGGCGACGCGGTTCCAGTGTTGCGCGCCGCCGGCGAGTGCATCGATCGCAATCCAGATTGCCACCGCAAGCGCGATGAAAAGCAGGACGGCGCGTTTCTTGTTTTCGTAAGTCATGGTGGAGACCATGGTCAGTGTCCCTTTCCATAACCGGGGAAAGCCATCCAGGCTTCGAGCCTGGACATTGCAAATGTCAGGATGGATACGAGCCCCACATAGATGACGAGCACGAGGATCATGACCTCGAGTGTGCGAAACGTGTCGTTGTAGATCTGGCCGGCGTAGTACATCAGTTCCGGCACCGTAATGACCGAAGCCTGAGAGGTTGTTTTGAACAGGTTGGTGAGAATGTTGGTAATCGCCGGCAGGCTGATGCGCACAGCGATCGGCGCCTCAACTTTCCAGAAACGCGACCACCGGCTGTATCCGAGCGACCGGGCCGCTTCTATGATCGACCGCGGCATGGTTTCGATGCCGGACCTGAAAGCCTCGATCGCCAGCGCTCCGCCGAACAGGCTGAGCGAAATCGAGGCGCAGGCGAATGCACTCAGAAGCGGCATCTGCAGACCGGTGGAGGGATCGGTGACTTTCAACCCCAGTGTCGACAGCGTGAAATAGGCGAACAGCATCTGCAACAGTGGCGGCGTGTTGCGGAACACCTCCACGAACAACTCGATGATGGCATCCAGCCAGAAAATCCGCAAAGTCAGCGCAAGCGCACCGAGAAGGCCGATGATGATCGCGGCACTGGATGACAGTGCCGCAAGTTTGAGTGTGTTGAGGACCCCGGTGAGCAGCCATTGCTGATAGGCTGGATCCGTAAGCCAGGAATAATCAAGACCGAACAATAGCTGCTCCAGACCCTATCAGTTCAGTTTTGCTTTGGCAGCCTTGGCGCGCTCGGCAATGTAATCGGCGTGGGGAATATTGAACTCGGTTTCCCAGGCGATCATCTTGCCTTCGGCTTCCGCCTTGGTAATGGCCTTGTCCACGGCCTCCTGGAACGCCTTGTCGCCTTCGCGGATACCACCTGCCATCGGCAGATACTCATAGGTGGGGACGGCGACCTTGTAGCCCTTCCAGTCCGCTTCCTGAACCTTAAGGTCAAGGGTCATCTGGTCGAAGACAAAACCTACGCAACGATTGTCGCGCAAAGCGCGCATGGCCTCCGGTTGGGTCTTGAAGGCAACGAGCTGGATTCCGAATTCCTCGGTCATCTTCTTGTTATAATAGGATCCCTGAATGCCGCAGACCGGCTTACCCTTCAGTTCCTCCCATTTGCTGGTGGTCGCTTCTTTGGCCATCATGACGGCCGGGCCTGGCGACGATACGTAAGCGGTGGTGAAATCGATGACCTTGTCGCGCTCCGGCGTGACGCCAAGCGTCGCGAAAATCGCATCGATACGACCAGCGGTCAGGAACTCGATACGATTGGCGGCAACGACCGGCACAAATTCGATCTTGTCTGAAGACCCCAGAAGTTCCTTGGCGACGTATTTCGCCAGTTCGACTTCGAAGCCGATGATCTCACCCTTGTCGTTGAGATACCCATAAGGTGGATAATCGTTCTTGACGCCGACGATCAGCTTGTCGCGGGCCTTGACGTCATCAAGCGTACCGGCGAGCGCGGCACTGGCCGCCAGCATGCCCAAGGCCGCCAGGGCGGTAGTTGCGAGAATGTTTGCTGCTTTTTTCTTCATTTTGTTCCCCTGTTTGTTCAAGCGGGTCTGGCGTTCTCGAAACCCGCAGGTCGTCTTCAAAATCAAGCTGCCTACAAAATATTCACTTATTTAATCTGCTCAATTTTGGTCATTGAATACGCAGTTTTCTCATTATACAAGTTATTGAGATTTTATTTTCATAATGTGAGAAGATATGGCCAAATCCACCCAATCCTCTTCTGGTGGCGCGCAGCTTCTGGATCGAGCGGTAGCTCTTCTCGATCTTGTTGCAGACGGCGGCGTACAGGGCGTCACGCTCAAGGAACTGACGAACAGATCCGGACTCAACACGGCTACCTGCCACCGCATCCTCAACACGCTGGTCGGCCACAAGCTCCTCGCCCGTGACGACAGGAAGCGCTGTTACCGGCTGGGCGCGCGTATGGCGATTTACGGTGCGCGCGCCGCACGTGGACCTGGCATCATCAGCCGCTGCGAAATGGCGCTGACCCGCATTCGGCGCCGAACTGGCGATACCATCCACCTGATGGCCCGGCTGAACCACGATTCCGTTTGCCTCGACAGACGCGACGGAGAATGCGTGGTGCCGACACTGACCGGCTCGATCGGTGGTTCGGTCCCGCTTGGCGTCGGTCCAGGCTCAATTGCCATGCTCGCCTTCCTCGAAGAGGACGAACAGGAATTCATCATCCGCGCCAATATCGAGCGCTATGCCGCCTACCGCGATCTCACCGCCGACAAAGTGCGCCGACTGATCGCTGAAACACGCGAACGCGGTTATGCAATCGACGTCGGCGAGCTTATCCCCGGGATTGCCGGCGTTTCCGTGCCGATTTTTTCGGATGGTACAACGCCAAACGCTTCCCTGGGCTTCACACTTTTAAGTGCCAAGCTGGAGCCCGGCACATTGGAGCAATATGCGATGCTGCTGAAGGACGAAATCTCGGCGATCGTCGATCAATAGCTGTCATCGAGCAGGCAGTTGACCCAGAATTCCGAAACACTCGCGCGGTTCGGCAAACTGACGACATGCAGGATGGAGCTGGCAATATCTGCAGGTTGGGTCAGGGTGTCCGACGGCGTCGCGCCTGCCAGAGGCAGCCCCATATCAGTCGCAACGAAACCCGGACATATGGCGGTCGCCCTCACACCCTTGTCGAAACCGGCATGACGGATTGCATGCGACAGGCCAAGGGCTGCGAATTTCGAGACCGAGTAGGCGCCAGACACGGCCGATTTGACCCTTTTCCCCGATAGCGAGGCGACAATCGCCACGCGACCTGCTCCGGACGCGATTAGCGGGTCCCAGCAGGCCTGCACAAGGCGCCGCGGGCCATTGACGTTGACGTCCATCAATGAGGCGAACTCCTCGTCAGTCGCTTCCACCACGGTCTTGCGCACCATGACGCCGGCGTTGGCAACAACAGCATCGATGCGGCCGAACCGTGCCAGAACGGCAGCCGCCCAGTCGACAGGCGATTGCGGGGCGAGCGCGTCATAGGCCTGCACGTGGACTAACGCTGGATCTGCCCATTCCGGCAGTAGCGGCGTGCGCATTCCAAGCGAGACCTTCCAGCCGGCCTCCATAAAGGCCCTGCCAGTGGCAGCACCGATACCGCGATTGCCTCCGGAAATGAGGACGGTTTTCCTGTCGGTCATATAGGTTTTCCTTTCTCAGGCATGGGGCAGAAGGGTGGCGCCTTCCTTGCGGGTTGCACGGTTTTCCTGCATGCGAAAATAACGAAGGCGCAGACCGGGCGCGAAGGACATCAGCAACGGCGCCTTGTGCAGCGGTTCGATTTTCAGGGAGAGATCCTTGTCCGGCACGCCCAGCGCCCATTCTGACAAGACGCCGCCAAGCATGGAGCCGGTTGGCACCCCGCGGCCAGAAAGTCCCGTACAGGCAACGATGCCGGGCGCCAGATCATAGAGCCTCGGGACAGTGCGCATCTGCATGTCCAGTTCGCCGAACCAGAAATATTCCCAACGGATTTCCTCGCTGATCTGCGGATGAAGGAATTTCAGCCGGTCTGTGAGAACCTGCCGGGTATAGTCAGGGTCGGCGCCACGCTGGCCCATGGGGAACATGGAGGCAACAATGCGACCTTCACGGTTGTATTTGTAGACATAGATATCGCCGCGCCCATCATGCATGGTCGTATTGTGGGGCAGGACTTTTGCGCGCGTTTCCGGATCGAGCGGCTGGGTGGCCGCGAGAAATACTTTCTTGATGCGGAAGCTTTTATCGAGGTTTTTCCAGCCACCGACGGTGTAGGCGCCGGTCGCGAAGATCACCTTTTCAGCCAGCACAGTGCCCCGGGGCGTTCGCACGGACCATTTCCCGGCCTCTGGCTGGACATCCTCGACCGGGGACGCGGTAAACACCTGCCCGCCCTCTGCGATAACGGCGCGCGCAAGGCCACGTGCGTATGAAAGCGGGTTCAAATGACCGCCCTCCTCGTGATACCAGGCGCCATAAAAACGAGGGCTTCCTGTCAACGCTTCGACCTCGTCCCTGCCAATGACCCGGCAGCGCGCGCCAGCGCCGGCATATGCATCAGACTTCATCTGCAGCGTGGACATGGCGCCGGGACGCAATGCGCCCATAACATAACCATTCTGGACCCATTCGCAGTCGATTCCGTAGGTCGAGATCATCTCGACGACGCGATCATTGGCCCGCGTCTGGCGGTGAATAAGGCGCTCCGCCCAGGGCTCGCCCAGAATTTTTCCGAGCGACGGCAGGCTGTAATAGCTGAAGGTCGGGGTGCAGTGGCCGGCATTGCGGCCCGAACCGCCAAAACCTGCCTCTTGCGCTTCGACCAAAGCAACCTTGACGCCCCTGCGCGCAAGCTCCAGCGCCGTCGTCAATCCGGTATATCCCGCGCCCACGACACAGACGTCCACATCGACACGGCCTTCGAGCCTCGCGGTTTTCGGTGCGGGCGCTGCGGTTGCAAACCACAAGGTTTGGTCAAAAGGTGAAAATTTTCCCAAATTCGTTCTCCTCAAGGCACACGAAGGTAATCCGGGAACAGCGCAGTTCCGGGAAAAGATGTCTCGACATGGATTACAGATGAGCACTGCTGATTTTCTATGCGTGCCAGATTTTACAGCAAATCGTCAATCGCGATCTCATATTACGACCGTCATAGCGTTCTTTTTTCATATAGTGATTTTTTTGCCGTGCGACGAGCGGCAAGCATGGATCGGCAGATAGCCAGACAACACCGGCCACTGCCGGACGCATTGAGGTCGGACCCGATTATTCAACCGCCAACACGAGACTGCCCAGGGCTTGACTCGCGGAAAATCAAAAGATATGTCACTTTCAATTCTAATATATCAGTTAGGCATTTGATATGTCTGTTACCCTTGAATTCCCATCGTTACCGCTGTCCGAACTCGTCACCCCCCAAGACCTGCCGGCTGACGGAAACATGACCAACAGGATCCATGCCTTACTTCGCAAACTGATTGTCGAGGTGAAGCTGCTCCCAGGGCGGGCGCTGTCGGAAAAGGAGATCGCGACACTGCTGCATGTCAGCAAAACGCCCGTCCGCGAGGCGATCATTCGCCTTTCCGAAGAAGGTTTCGTGACTGTCGTGCCGCAAGGTGGCACCTACATCTCGCCGATCGACGTTCAGCGGTACATGGAGGCCTGTTTCATCCGGTTCAAGCTGGAAGAAGGCGCTGTGATCGAGGCCACCAAGCGGCATTCGCTGGAAGACATCGCACGGCTGAAAACCTGTCTGTCGCAGCAGCGCACTGCTGCCGCGGATGAGGAATTCACCAACTTTTTCCTGCTCGACGAGGAATTCCACCGCACGATCTTTTCGGCAGCTCGCCTTCCTGGAGCCTGGAGCGTGGTAAATCAGGCGAAAGGCGAAATGGACCGAATGCGACACCTGAAGCGCGTTTTTGCAGTCCGTCGCACCGAGAAGGTTATCGAAGAGCACGAAGCAATCGTGAACTCAATCGAATCCGGCGATATCGAAGCGGCAAGAGAGGCCGTACAGCGCCACCTCGGATCACTCGAAACAAAAATCGCAGAACTCTCCAAGAACCCGAAGATCTGGACCTTCATCGAGCAGGTCAACACGCGCGTCACGAGGAAGCGCGCTTCACGGGGGCAGAAGACGCCTGACTGAACATTCAAGGCTTTTGAGGAGGGGCCTTTCATGTCCGCAGTTCAAATCAACGACGTCGTCAAGCGCTATGGTGCCCTTGAAGTCGTCCACGGTATCAATCTTTCCATACAGCCGCAGGAATTCGTTGTCCTCGTAGGTCCTTCGGGATGCGGAAAGTCCACCACGCTGCGCATGCTCGCCGGGCTGGAAGACATTTCGGACGGCACCGTTTCAATGGACGGCCGAGTGGTCAACAAGATCGCGCCCAAAGACCGCGATGTCGCGATGGTGTTTCAGAACTACGCGCTTTATCCGCACCTGAGCGTGGCCGATAACATCGCTTTTGGCCTGCGAGTCAGGGGAGAAAAGCGAGCGGTTATCGACAAGGCGGTGGCAGAAGCTGCACAGATCCTCGGGCTCACCGAATATCTGGGCCGCAAGCCGGCAGATCTTTCCGGTGGCCAGCGCCAACGCGTCGCCATGGGTCGTGCCATCGTGCGCAGGCCGAAAATCTTCCTGTTCGACGAACCTCTCTCGAACCTCGACGCCAAGCTGCGCACCCACATGCGGGCCGAGATTAAACTGCTGCACAAGCGGATGAACGCCACCAGCATCTACGTGACGCACGATCAGGTCGAGGCAATGACACTTGCGGACCGCATCGTCATCATGAATGGCGGCCATATCGAGCAGGTCGGTTCGCCGATGGAGGTTTTCCTCGAACCGGCCAACACGTTCGTCGCAAGTTTTATCGGCTCACCGCCCATGAACCTTCTGGACGGGACGATTGAAAAGCAGGATGGCACCGTAAAGGTCAAAATCACGGGTAGTGCCGGACAACGCTTCAGCGTCCCGGAAGCATTTGCGAAAAATGCGACGGAAGGACAGCAGGTCAAACTCGGCCTGCGACCCGAAATCATGTCGGTAGAGACCGAAGACAGTCGTGAAAACCTCAATTGCAGCATCGACCTTGTGGAGCCCTTGGGCGCGGAGGCTCTGCTCCACGGCAGGGCTGATGGCCAGCCATTTATCGCCAAGGCGGAAACACTTTACGGCGATCATACTCTCAACGGCGTCACCCGACTTGGCATCGATACCACACGCATCCATGTCTTCGATGCGGCAACCGGAAGGTCGCTGAAAACCCCAAGCGGGGCGCGACCATGAAAAAGGGTTTTCAGGAACGCCTTCACGATCTCCAGGAAGATGTTCGCCGCGACTGGCAGCTCTACCTACTTCTCGCTCCGATGATTATCTGGTTCGCCGTCTTTCTCTATAAGCCTATGTACGGGCTGGTCATCGCGTTTCAGGACTTCTCGATTTTTCGCGGCATTGCAAAGAGCCCGTGGGTCGGTTTTGAAAACTTCGCGGAGCTCTTTCACAATGACATGTTCATCCGCGCCTTCTGGAACACCCTAAAAATCAGCGCTCTCGGCCTGATCTTCGCGTTTCCAGTACCGATCATCCTGGCCTTGATGTTCAACGAGGTTCAAAACAGCGTTGCCCGAAGCTGGGCCCAGACGATCGTTTACCTGCCGCATTTCATTTCGGTGGTGATCGTGGCCGGCATCGTCATCAATTTCCTGTCGCCGTCGATAGGCATCGTCAATCTTCTGCTGAAAGGCCTTGGATTCGAGCCGATATACTTCCTGACCCAGCCGGAATGGTTTCGTCCAATTTATATCGGCTCGTCGGTCTGGAAGGAAGCGGGCTTCGAATCCATCGTCTATCTCGCCGCCATCGCTGGCGTGAGCCCGACGCTTTATGAATCCGCCCGGGTGGACGGGGCATCGCGCTGGCAGATGATGTGGCGGATCACCCTGCCCTGCATCCTGCCGACAATCGTGATCATGCTGATCATCCGCATCGGCAATCTGGTCGAGGTCGGGTTCGAATATATCATTCTGCTCTATCGGCCATCCACCTATGAAACGGCAGATGTCGTTTCCACCTTCATTTACCGCACCGGCTTGCAGGGTACCCAATACGATCTCGCGACGGCCGCCGGACTGTTCAATGCGGTTATCGCTTTCGTCCTCGTCTATTCGGCAAATCGCATCAGCCGAAAAGTCTCGTCGACATCGCTTTGGTGAGGAGCTGAAAGATGGCAAACTTCAATCTATATTCCCGCGGCGACAGGATTTTTGGCTGGGCAAATGCCATTCTTCTGGGTCTGTTCGTTCTGTCGACGCTTTATCCCTTCATCTATGTGCTGTCGGTCTCGCTATCTTCTGGGGCCGCCGTCACGGCTGGCCGTGTCACGCTATGGCCGGTTGATGTGACCCTTGCCGCTTACGACAGGGTATTGTCGGACAAGATGTTCTGGGTCGCCTATGGCAACACGTTCATCTACACCTTCGGCGGCACGCTGATGAGCCTGCTGATCATGATCCCCGGAGCCTACGCCCTTTCGCGCAAACGCCTGCGCGGCCGCACTTTCTTCAACATCGCCATCGCTTTTACGCTGTGGTTCAACGCCGGCATGATCCCCTTCTTTCTGAACATGCGCGATCTTGGACTTCTCGACAGCCGCTTCGGCATCATCCTCGGATTTGCGGCAAACGCCTTCAACGTCATTCTACTGCGCAACTTCTTCGAAGCGGTGCCAAAGTCCTTCGAAGAAGCCGCCAAAATGGACGGCGCAAGCGAGTTGCAGCTGCTGTGGAAGGTGTTCATTCCGCTTTCCAAGCCAGCAATCGTCACCGTTGCGCTGTTCTGCGTCGTTTCGCGGTGGAACGGTTACTTCTGGGCGATGGTCTTGCTGCGCGGCGAGGAGAAGATCCCGCTTCAGGTCTATCTGAAGCGCGTGATCGTCGATCTTAACTCGAATGACGAATTCGCATCGAGTCTGCTCACCGCCCACTATTCGTTCGAGACGGTAACATCCGCGATCATGATCGCTTCCATCATTCCCGTCCTCATCATTTACCCCTACGCGCAGAAGTATTTCACCAAAGGAATTCTGCTGGGCGGAGTCAAAGAGTAGCAGCACAAGGGAGGAGAACCTGTGAGAGCACTACGAAAAGGCACGCCCCTACTGGCGTTGATGACAGCCGCAACCCTGGCCTTACCGGCATCGGCGCAGGATTCAGGGAAAATTTCCAAGGATCCGCTGGAGCTTACGATCCACTTCCACTTCCGTGACAAATACGTCTACTCGGAAAAATGGCCGGTGGAGCAAAAGGCCGCCGAGATCACCAACATTCATGTCCGCAACGTGGCGTCGCTGGCGACCACCAGCAGCCGCGATGCATTCAACCTTCTGATCGCCTCGGGCAACCTTCCCGACATCGTCGGCGGCGACGCCACGGGCGGGCTGAAGGAAGACTTCATTCGCTACGGGTTGGAGGGCGCATTCATTCCACTCGATGACCTGATCGAGGAAAACGCCCCCAATCTCAAGGCATTCTTCGACAGCCACAAGGAAATCCGTAACGCCATCTCCGGACCGGACGGCAAGCTCTATTTCATCCCTTACGTCCCTGATGGCAAGTTCTCGCGCGGTTGGTTCATCCGCCAGGATTGGCTCGACAAGCTTGGGCTGAAGCAGCCGGAAACACCGGATGAGGTCTACGAAGTTCTAAAAGCCTTCCGTGACAAGGACCCGAACGGCAACGGTCTCAAGGACGAAGTTCCCTACTTTGCCCGTGAGGAAATCGATGCAGTCCGCCTTATCAATCTGTGGGATGCGCGCGTGTCCGGATCCGAGCGTTATGGCGACTTTGCCGTTTATGACGGACAACTTCGTCATCCCTGGGCGGAGGAAAACTACAAGACCGGGATTTCCAACGTGGCCAAATGGTACAAGGAAGGCCTGATCGACAAGGAGATTTTCACCCGCGGTGCTCGCTCGCGTGAATATCTGCTGGGCAACAATCTCGGCGGCATGACGCATGACTGGTTCGCCAGCACCTCGACCTACAACGACGCCCTGTCGCCAAAGATCAACGGTTTCGCGCTAAAGCCGATGCTGCCGCCAAAGACGGTCGCGGGCCAACGGTTTGAGGATTCCCGTCGGCTGCGTGTCCAGCCCGTCGGCTGGGCTATTTCGGCGACCAACGAACACCCGGTCGAAACAATCAAGTATTTCGATTTCTGGTTCTCTCAACAGGGGCGCATCCTGTCGAATTTCGGCGTCGAGGGCCTGACCTACGAGATGGTCGATGGCAAGCCGCAATTCAAGAAGGAAATCCTCGACAACAAGGACCCGGTGAATGCCCAGTTGTGGGCGGTCGGTGCGGCGATCCCGCGCGGATACTGGATGGACTACGAATATGAGCGCCAGTGGACAAACAAGATCGCGCTTGAAGGCATCGATATGTACGACAAGTGCAACTGCCTCAAGGATGAGTTCATGGGCGTTTCCCTGAACGCAGAGGAAAAGGCGACATTCGACCGCTACTGGCCGAGCATCCTCACCTACATGACCGAGATGCAGCAGACCTGGATACTGGGTGCCCAGGACGTCGATGCCGGCTGGGATGCCTACAAGAAGCGCCTCACGGCCCTCGGTTACGACGAGGTCATCGAGATGATGCAATCGGCCTATGACCGCCAGTACAAGGCCGCACAATAAACCTTCGACCGTGATGGCGGCTTTGTCGCCGCCATCCTTTCCCTTCTGTTTTCATAGGAGTTAGAGCGCAATGTGTCCCTCTGCCCCGGCCATCTCCCGACAGACACTTCTCGATGAACCCCGGCCGGGTTCATTGACCATTGGCTACGAGCCGAGCGAAGAAGTACCGCCGACGGAGAACCCTCCGCGCTTTTCATGGCTGCCCGACATCGACGACGGTGCGCGCTACGTATTGCGGATTTCGTCCGATCCCGGTTTTGCAGACAAAAAGACGCTCGTCTTTGAGGATCTCGCGTGGAATTTCTTCACGCCGGACGAAGCCCTTCCGGAAGGCCGCTATCACTGGTGTTACGCGTTGTGGGGCCAGACGTCCGCGACGCCGAATTCCAACTGGAGTACCGTGCGCAGCTTCGAGATCGGCGCTTCGCTGCCGAAAACGCCGCTACCCGGCAGGAAGGCGCGTCATGCAGCCGCGCATGCCAGCCATCCACGGCTCTGGCTCAATCCGGAAAAGTTGCGCTGCTTCTCGGAGGCGGTGGCAAAGGACCCCAATCATTGCAGCTGGTCCGAGTTCTACGAGAAATCGGTAAAACCCTGGCTTGAGCGGCCGGTCATACAGGAACCTCAGCCTTATCCCAACAATATGCGCGTCGCAGGACTCTGGCGACAGATGTATATCGACTGCCAGGAAGTGATCTATGCGATCCGGCACCTGGCTATTGCCGGTCGGGTGCTCGGACGCGACGAACTACTCGATGCGTCGCGCAAGTGGCTGCTGGCAGTCGCTGGCTGGGATCCGAAAGGCGCGACCTCCCGGGCCTATAATGACGAGGCGGGGTTCCGTGTCGTCGTGGCACTCGCCTGGGGCTATGACTGGCTATGCGATTATCTGAGCGAAGACGAGCGCGAGACCGTCCGCTCGGTTCTTCTTGAACGAACGCGGGAGGTCGCCGACCATGTTATTGCCCATGCCCGCATCCACGTGTTTCCCTATGACAGCCATGCCGTACGTTCGCTTTCGGCAGTATTGACGCCGGCCTGTATCGCACTTCAGGGCGAAAGCGATGAGGCGGGCGAATGGCTCGATTATACCGTTGAATTCCTCGCCACCCTCTATTCTCCCTGGGCTGGAACTGACGGTGGCTGGGCGGAAGGGCCACATTACTGGATGACCGGCATGGCTTATCTCATAGAGGCCGCCAATCTGGTCCGCTCCTATATCGGTTACGATCTTTATCAGCGGCCATTTTTCCAGAATACGGGGCGCTTCCCGCTTTATACCAAGGCGCCGGGAACCCGTCGCGCCAATTTTGGCGACGACTCCACGCTTGGCGATCTTCCCGGCCTGAAACTGGGTTACAATGTTCGGCAATTTGCCGGCGTTACCGGCAACGGCCATTACCAATGGTATTTCGATCACATCAAGGCCGATGCGACGGGCACAGAAATGGCCTTCTACAATTACGGCTGGTGGGACCTGAACTTCGATGATCTCGTCTATCGTCACGACTATCAGCAGGTGGAAGCAGTCTCGCCTGCAGACTTGCCGGCACTCGCTGTTTTCGATGATATCGGTTGGGCGACCATCCAGCAACATATGGAAGACCCGGAACGGCATCTGCAATTCGTCTTCAAATCCAGTCCCTACGGTTCGCTAAGCCACAGCCATGGCGACCAGAATGCCTTTGTCCTCTATGCCTACGGTGAGGATCTGGCGATCCAGTCCGGCTATTACGTGGCGTTCAACTCGCAGATGCATCTGAACTGGCGCCGTCAGACACGGTCGAAGAACGCCGTCCTGATCGGCGGCAAGGGACAATATGCGGAAAAGGACAAGGCACTCGCGCGTCGTGCCGCCGGCCGTATCGTATCGGTTGAGGAAAATCCGGGACATATCCGGATCCTTGGAGATGCGACGTCTGCCTATCAGGTCGCGAACCCGCTGGTTATGAAAGCGCAGCGCGAAATGCACTTCGTCAACGACAGCTATTTCGTGATTGTCGATGAGGTGGAGTGCTCCGAGCCCCAGGAACTGCAATGGCTTTGCCATACCACAGGGGCACCGCAGACCGGCAAGTCGAGCTTTCGCTACAATGGCCAAAAGGCGGGCTTTTACGGCCAGTTTGTCTTCTCGTCAGCCGGCACACCGCAGATCGCGGCCGTCGAAGGTTTTCCCGACATTGATCCCAAGGAGTTCGAGGGTCTTGATATCCACCATCACGTCTGCGCCACGGTTCCGGCAGCAACTCGGCATCGGCTGGTCACCCTTCTGGTGCCTTACAGTTTAAAGGAGCCGAAGCGCATCTTCAGCTTCATAGACGATCAGGGTTTTTCGACCGACATCTATTTCAGCGACGTCGACGACCAGCGTTTCAAGCTCTCCCTTCCCAAGCAATTCTAACCATACGAGGTTCTTCAAATGCAGCGTTTTACCAACATGACCGTTGTTGTAGCCGGCGCCGGCCGGGATATCGGCCGGGCATGCGCCATTCGTTTTGCGCAGGAAGGCGCCAATGTCGTCCTCACCTACAATGGAGCCGCTGAAGGTGCGGCCACGGCTGTTGCCGAAATCGAAAAGCTTGGCCGTTCGGCTCTGGCGATCAAGGCAGACCTGACAAACGCAAGCGAAGTAGAGGCTGCCATTTCTGCTGCCGCAGACAAATTCGGTGAGATCCATGGCCTCGTCCATGTTGCGGGTGGGCTTATCGCCCGCAAGACAATCGCTGACATGGACGAAGCCTTCTGGCATCAGGTCCTCGACGTCAACCTGACGTCGCTGTTCCTGACAGCCAAGGCCGCACTGCCCAAAATGGCAAAGGGCGGCGCGATCGTAACCTTCTCGTCGCAGGCGGGCCGTGACGGCGGTGGGCCGGGCGCGCTCGCCTATGCCACTTCCAAGGGTGCCGTGATGACCTTTACCCGAGGACTTGCCAAGGAAGTTGGCCCGAATATTCGCGTCAATGCCGTCTGCCCCGGCATGATCTCCACCACCTTCCACGACACCTTCACCAAACCCGAAGTGCGTGAAAGGGTAGCAGGCGCCACATCGCTGAAGCGCGAAGGCTCAAGCGAAGACGTTGCCGGTCTGGTGGCGTTTCTTGCGTCCGACGATGCCGCTTATATCACCGGCGCCTGCTACGACATCAATGGCGGCGTCCTGTTCTCCTGATATCCGGTAAAAAACCATGTCCGTATCGTTACCAAGGGCGAGCCGGATTGCCGTTCTCGGCACTTCGCTCGTCCAACAGAACCATATTGGCGACGCGTCCTCGCTGGCCACATCGGCCCGCGGCTGGATGAGTTGGGCCGAGGTATTGTCGCATGGCAGGCTTTGCTGCCCTGTCCACCATGATCCATCAGCACCAACAGGCTGGGAACCGAGCAATCGACCGGGCGTCAGCCGGTTCTTTTCCGGCCTCAATTTCGGAGTTTCCGGCCAGAAGGCAATCGAGATCGAACGGCGGCTACCGCGACTGCTGCAATCGGATTTCGATCTGGTCATCGTCGATGCCGGCACCAACGACATGATGGTGGAAACACGCCAGACGATTGCCGATACACGGGCGCGGATCGTTTCGGCTCTGCTCGACGCAGGCAAAACCGTCATCCTGCTCCCGATCCTCGCCCGTGGCACCGGGAAATGGCCGGCAGGCGGTGCAGAGCGGGCAAAAGCGCACTGGATCAACCGGCAGAGCATCGAATTTGCCGCAGATAATGCCAATTGCCATGTCTTCGACTGGAACTCGGCATGGGTCGATCCCGAAAGTGAATTCGGCGAGCCTCACCCCGGCTATTCCGACGACGGCACCCATTTTGCGGTGACAGGCGCTTTTGCCGTAGGAAAGCTGCTTGCCACCTATCTGGAGGCGATCGTGCCGCGCGCGCCGGCCCGTATCCTGGCGACAGACGATCGTTTTGACCCGGTGAACAATCCAGCAGGCAATCTGGCATCTGATTTTTCAGCCCTGACATTCACGGAAACAGGTGAACAAAGCCACCGTCTCGGCGGGCGGCTTGTCCATCCGGGCACAGGCTTATGGGTGGAGGCCATATGCGATGTTGATGTGCCGGCGCATAGCGACGTACTCGGAATATCGCTGCGTCTGAAAGATGCTGCAGCCGAAGGACAGGAGGCGGTAGCACTTGCGCCTTTCCCTGCCGAAGACGGCACATTTTTTCCTTTCCCTGCCACCCAATGGACAGGGGCGCTCAGAACTCCTCCCCTGAAACTCAGGCCAGGTGAAGCCCCTCCCGAAGTTTTTCTCGATGTGATCCTGCGGCCCGGTTCTCAACCGATCGAAATCGACGTCAACCGCATCGAGGTTCGACCTGTTTCAAGTCCGGTACGCCGATGAGACCATCTCAAGACAAACCACGGCTGTTGATCGCCATGCGGAACGAGCTTCCCGAAGGTTTCTTTGGTTCGCGCGAATGGGCACGTATGAATGCCGTAACCGACATCATACCGGGTTTCCCCTACACGGATTTCGACACGGAAGCGGGAGCAGAAGCGTTGGCCGAGGCGGACATTTTGCTCGCCGCCTGGGGCACGCCATCCCTGACACGCGAGCGCCTCGCCCGTGCGCCAAAGCTCAGGATGGTCGCTTATGCCGCGTCCTCGGTGCGCGCTGTTGCCCCCGCCGAATTCTGGGAAACATCCGATATTCTTATCACCACGGCGGCATCGGCCATGGCCGTGCCGGTTGCCGAGTTTACCTATGCGGCAATCATCATGTGCGGCAAGGATGTGTTTCGTCTGAGAGACGAGCATCGGGTAGAGCGCGGCACCGGCGGTTTTGGCAGCAGACGTGGCATGAGCCTGCCCTATCTCGGCAATCATTCCCGCAAAGTCGGCATCGTCGGCGCGTCACGGATTGGTCGGCTTGTCATGGAGATGCTCACGCGCGGAAAATTCGAGATCGCCGCCTACGACCCTTTTCTTTCGGTGGAAGACGCGGCCGCAATTGGTGCTACGAAAATGGAGCTCGACGAGCTTCTCGCCTGGTGCGATGTGGTCTCCCTGCACGCGCCGATCCTGCCTGAAACCCGCCACATGATTGGTGCCCGCGAACTGGCGCTGCTGGCGGATCATGCGATCTTCATCAACACCGCACGGGGCTGGCTGGTCGATCACGACGCATTGCTGGCCGAGGCACTTTCCGGGCGGCTGCGTATCCTGATCGATACACCGGAGCCGGAACCCTTGCCGACGGATAGCCCATTCTACGATTTGCCCAATGTCGTGCTCACCCCCCACATTGCCGGGGCGCTGGGAAATGAATTGCGGGCGCTGTCCGATCTCGCCATTACCGAGATCGAACGTTTCGTCGCGGGGCAAGCCGCGCTTCACCCGGTCCATAAACAGGATATGGAGCGTATGGCATGAGCGCTTTCGATTATTGTTTTTCAACGCTTGGCTGTTCCGAACTTAGCCTGCACGAAGCGGCCGATCTGGCACAGAGGCATGGCATCGTGCATGTGGAGTTGCGCACGCTCTCCGGTACGGTCGACCTCATCCCGGCACTCACTGCCGAATTTGCTACTCCTTCCAGATTTGCAGCCTTTCTGGCCGAAAGTGATCTCGAGGTTGCCGCCCTAAACACATCCATTCGCCTGTTCGGCAGCACCGATCTTTCCGCCGTCGAGCCCTTTATAGACTGGGCGGAAGCCGCAAACATTTCCTATCTGCGCATCTTCGACGGTGGCAAACAGTTGGGACAGGATGAGATGACGCAGGCAGCGGGCCTGTTGGACAACTGGCAATCGCTGCGACTATCACGCGGTCTGAATGTCGACCTCATGATCGAAACACACGACGCGCTGGCTGATTTCGAGCAGCTTCTCGCCTTCATCGCGTGCGTGCCAGCATCGAAGCTCTTGTGGGACACTCACCACACCTGGGCCAAAGGCAGCGATCTCAAAATCCTTTGGCAACACATCGCACAAAATGTCGTCCATCTGCACGTCAAGGACAGCACCACGGACAGCGATGGCCGACGACGCTACGTATTGCCCGGCCATGGCGATTTCCCCATGGCGGAACTGCTTTCGCTTCTTCAGTCGGATGAACGACATATCCCTCTCAGTCTGGAATGGGAACGCCACTGGCATCCCGAACTGTCCCCGCTGGACGATGCGCTAAGGGCTGCGCGCAGCTGGTGGCGACAAGGAGCTTTTTAATGCGCATAGCCGAAATTCACCTCACACCGGTCGCCATTCCCGACAGACCGCTACTGAACTGTAAAGGCGTGCATCAGCCGCATGCGTTGCGCACCGTCATCGAGGTCATATGTGACGACGGTACGGTCGGCCTTGGTGAAAGTTACGGAAGTATCAAGGCGCTGGATGGGTTGCGACGGGCGGCCCCTGCCCTGATCGGGCTCGACCCGTTTCATCTTCACGAGCTGAAATCTCGCGTCATCACCGCATTGCCCGGCAGTGGCGGCATCAATGCCAAATCGGCGGTGGCCGATCACAAGTTGACGGACGTGGTTGCCTCAGCCTTTGAGGTCCCCTGCCTCGACATTCAGGGCAAGCTTCTCGGGCGGCCGGTCTCGGACCTGCTTGGTGGCGCCATTCGTACCAGCGTTCCGTTTAGCGCCTACCTGTTTTTCAAATTCGCAGCCCATATAGGTGAAGCCCCGGATGAATGGGGAGAGGTTCTTACGCCTGATCAGATGGTTGGCGAAGCCCGCTGGATGGTCGACACATACGGTTTCCAGTCGCTGAAGCTCAAGGGTGGCGTGCTGCATCCGGATCTCGAGATCGAGACCATGCTGAAGCTTCGGGAAGCTTTTCCCGATCATCCGCTGCGGATCGACCCCAATGGCGGCTGGACTGTGGACACGGCCATCTACATCGCACGCAAGCTTGAGAATATCCTTGAATATCTCGAGGATCCGGTCATCGGTGTGGATCAGATGGCACAAGTCGCAGCCGCTACGTCGATCCCGCTCGCCACGAACATGATCGTCCTTGAATTCGACCAGATCGCCGCGGCCTTCCGCAAAAATGCGGTGCAGATTGTGCTGTCAGATCACCATTATTGGGGTGGATTGCGCGCCTCGACCCATCTCGGGAAGATTTGCGAGACACTGGGTCTTGGTGTCTCCATGCATTCCAACTCGCATCTCGGCATCACACTGGCGGCAATGGTCCATGCTGCCGCCGCAACGCCGAACCTGAGCTTCGATTGCGACACGCATTACCCATGGACCGGTGTCGACGTGATCGAGGGCACGCCGTTCACGTTCCGTGGCGGCCGCCTCGATGTCCCCAATGGGCCGGGACTTGGCGTGACGCTCGATCGGCAAAAACTCACCGAACTTGCGGCACTTTACGAACAGACCTCGATGAAAGAACGCGATGATACAGCCTATATGAAGCTCTTCGACCCAGACTATGAAAGACGTGTGCCACGCTGGTGACGAGAAGATGCCATGTTACACCCTCGTCAACCTCGAGGCAGCACACCTGTCCTCCTTACCCAGATCGTGACAGTCTTCGCGGTAATCGCTTTCGCAGGGGCGGCAAATCAGCTCGCTCGGCATTCTAGAGCCCGTGCACGATACCGCCCCCGCATAACGGACAACTAGCCGCTACACATTTATAACCGTGTCTATCTCAATTCACATGCGGATCTCTGTCGCGCAAAAGACGAGACGCGGCGATGACACCATCTTCCGGTGCAAGTAGATCGTGTCTTTCGGCAAAGGCCACGAACAAACCGCGGGCGGTCTCCGCTTCAATCTCGCCGCGCAACGCGGCAGCGCATGCCTTAAGCGCAATGGAATGTGCGCTATCTCGGTTTGTTGCGGGCCACTCGGAAAGATGTCGGTATGCCTCCAGCACGTTTCGAACCTCCGCTGGAAAGCCGAGACCGACGAGAATGAAAACAGGCTGTCTGAACATATCGGGTTTCATTGCTTTCTCCTTCCCATCCCGGATATTCGTGGGCGCCATCGCGACGGCGCCCCTGTTCATCCAACAATGTAAATCAAGCCGCCTTCTGTGCTTCGATCTGGCCCGGGGCAACTGTCGGCACCAAAACCGCATCGGTCTGGATGTCGATTTTCCGGGGCTTCAGGGCCTCCGGGATTTCGCGGACGAGATCGATCGAAAGGAGACCGTTTTTCAGTTCGGCGCCGCTCACTCTGACATGATCGGCGAGCTCGAACCGATGCTCGAACGGACGGGCCGCAATGCCGCGGTGCAGGTAGCCCTCCGCGGGTGTCTCCTGTCTCTTGCCTGTCACGGTCAGGAGATTGGACTGGAAAGTGATGTCGATCTCGTCCCGTGTAAAACCAGCCACCGCAATAGAAATCTGATAGCTGTCTTCGGCCGTCCTGATAATGTCATAGGGCGGCCAGTCACTGATCGAGCGGGTGCGCTGGGCGTTTTCGAGAAGATTGAAGACCCGGTCGAATCCGATGCTCGATCGGTACAACGGTGCATAGTCGTAAGATGTTGCCATAACCATATCCTCCTTGAAGCAACATGGGTACCAAAGCGCCAAAAGCGGCGCTTCCAGCACGGCCAGTCCTGTCATCAGCGACTGGCGGCTGACGATTTGGTTTTTCGTGTTTTCAAAATCAAGAGGCGAAGCGAACGAATTTTGCTTTCGCGCTTCTACTAAATGTGGCTCGTGTAAGACCCGACCAAACTCTTTCAGCCACGCCAATAATTCTATGGGTCGTGAGCGGATAGGACAGCGGCGCTGTTGCCGACATGCCCATGCGCTACCCACCTTCGGATGGGGATGACTGATGTGGTCATAGAGGTAACTTGGGCCGTCACTTCGCCGTTGCCTCGCTCACGGTCAAGTCAGCGCGGCGACGGCGCGGTAGCCGCCCATTCAGGACCAGGTGGGCGCCGAGACCGATCACCAGACCCCAGAATGCGCCGCCGATCCCAAGCAGCGTAATATTAGCGGCGGACGCCAGGAAGGTGATGAGCGCCGCTTCACGCGATGTCGGATCGGCCATTGCTCCGGCGAGGCTGCCGCCAATGGTGCCGAGCAGCGCCAGACCGGCGAGCGTCGTGATGAATGTCGTCGGGAAGGCCATGAAGACGGCGGCAAGTGTGACGCCAAACACCCCGACCAGCACGTAGAAGCTGCCCGCCGCGATACCCGCAATCCAGCGTTTGCGTGGGTCTTCATGCGCTTCCCTGCCGGTGGCAATTGCCGCCGTGATGGCCGCTAGGTTGAAGGCATGGGAGCCGAACGGCGCCATGAGGAGGGAGCCGAGGCCCGTCACGGTGACAATAGGATTAGCACTCGTCTTGAAGCCGTCATTCCGCAACACCAGCATTCCCGGCATGTATTGGCCGGTTAGCGTAATAAGGAACAGGGGCAAGGCGACGGACAGAAGCGCATTCAGCGAAAAGGCCGGCATAGTGAAGACGGGTGCAGCGAACTCCAGTTTCAATCCTGAAAGATCGACCCGGTCCTGCGTCAGCAGGAAGACCATCCCAAGAGCGAGGAGGCCAACCACGGCATAGCGCGCGGAGAAGCGCTTCAACACGACATAGGCAACTATCAGCATTCCAACCAGAAACGGATCAACGTTTGCACCGGCAAATGCACCGATACCGAATTGCAGCAAAATGCCCGCAAGCAGGCCAGAGGCTATGCCCGGCGGGATCAGCCGGATCACCTTCTCGAAATAGCCCGATAGCCCAAGCCCGACGAAGGCGGCGGCCGAGATCATGTAAGCGCCCACCGCCTCCGCATAGGGCGTTGTTGCCAATGCGGTGACAAGAAACGCCGCCGCTGGCGTGGACCAAGCGGTGATTATCGGTTCGCGAAATCTCCAGCTAAGGAATAGTCCCGTCAGCCCGACGCCTATTGAAACCGACCAGACCCAGGATGCCGCCAATTCCGCGCTAAGGTTCGCAACCTTTGCGGCCTGAAAGACAAGAATGAAGGTGCCGCCATAGTTGACGATAACCGAGATCAACCCTGCCACGACGGGATGGGTTAGATCGTTGAGACGGATGGCTGATGAACTGGAGAGCATGGTCGTAACGAAACTCCTGAAGGGTTTGGGACCGCGAAGGCAATGAATTGCCTTGACAACTAGCCTTCCAATGGCCTGACGTGCCCTTCCACTTTTCCAACGAGGCTCAGACCATTTGTTCAAGCACTCCCAACTCGAATCCGTGAAGGCATTGCTTTCCCATCCCGCAAATGCGGCGATGCCGCTTTACGCACGGATTCAGCGGGCCATCCGGCAGTTGATCATCAATGGTGCGCTTGGGCCAGGCAGACCGCTGCCAGCTTCGCGTGCGCTCGCAAAATCGCTGGGGGTGTCACGCGACACGATCGAAGCGGCTTACGCGCAGCTTCACGCCGAGGGTTTCATCGATCGCCGGGTCGGTAGCGGCAGTTTCGTGGCCCAAATCACGGAGTTCACACCCGGCCATCGGGTTTCCCAGAGGGACGCGCTCGCGCGCAGCCAAGCCCCGAACCTTAGCAAGCGCGGCAACGGCATGTTCCGAGGCGGTGGGGTCCGCGAGATGCTGATCCCGCGCCCCTTTGCGCACGGTGTGCCGGAAATTCGCACCTTTCCGCTCCCGCTCTGGGAGAGACTGGAACGGCAGGTACGCAAGGAGGTTGGCACGCAGGTTCTGCATCACGGCGATCCGCAGGGTACCGAACCGCTGCGCCGCGCTATCGCCGACTACGTGAACCTTGAGCGCGGAGCTCGTGCCACCGCCGACCGCATACTGGTGCTAACCAGTTCGCAGCAGGCCATGTCACTCTGCGCCAATATGCTGCTTGATCCTGGTGATAGGATATTCATCGAAGACCCGGCTTACTATGGCGCGCGCAAAGCTTTCGATGCAGCGGGATTGGAGTGCGTTCCCATCAGAGTAGATCGACAGGGCCTCGTTGTAGAAAAGATAATGGCCGAACCGCGCAAGGCCAGAGCCATCTTCCTGACGCCTTCGCATCAGTTCCCCACCGGCGCGACGCTGTCGCTGGATCGTCGGCTCGCCCTGATCGAATGGGCCGCCCGACATCGGGCATGGATCATCGAAGACGACTACGACAGCGAGTTTCACTATGCCGGCAAACCGACTGCCTGCGTGCAGGGCCTAGATCCGCACGACCGCACTATCTATATTGGCACGTTCACCAAATCACTCTTTCCGGGCTTGCGGATCGGCTATGTCGTATTGCCGCCGCAACTGGTGAAGCCAATGACCGTGGCACGCACACTTCTGGACGGCCACACGGCCCCCATGGCGCAACTGACACTGGCGCGGTTCATTGAGGGCGGGCATTTCGGCGCATATGTTCGCACCATGCGCGGTATATACGCCAATCGACTCGACGTGCTTGCGGGGCTGGTCAAAAAGCACCTGTCGGATTTTGTCGAACCGCACGTACCGATCGGCGGGCTGCAAATGCCCTGCCTGCTGATCGACAATATGTCCGAGCGCGCCGCCATCGATGCGGCGCGACGCGTCGGTGTCGAACTTCTCGGATTGTCGGCGTTGCACGCCTCAGGCGAAGCCAGCAGCGGTTTCCTTATGGGGTTTGCCGCCTATACGCCGGCCGAGATCGAGGCTGCGGTCAAGAAGCTATCGAATGCACTCCGGGTAGTATCAATATCAAAGAAATCGTTTCCGTCCTGAACCGAGCGGTCTGCCCTACTCGCAGCAAGCGGAGGCAAACTGCAACTGCACCCATGAGCATTATTTGTGAAACACTGCCGTGGGAGGGTCGCCCGGCGACCCACCTATCAAGACTTTTAAGGAGATCGGAAATGGTAATATCAGCCGCACCGCACGCATTCCAGAACGCTGAAAACGAAGGCGCAAACCCATCGAACTGATCCCCTCGGAGAAGTTCATGAGGCAGGCCGTGCTCGATGCCGAGGGATCGGTGCTCACCAACAAATATGTCGAGGGCTGGCTGACCGCGACGCTGACTGCCATCGTCAATGGTCATCATCAGAGGCAGATTGGTGCACTCCTGCCGTGGAATTACCGAGATTGATGTAAACCTGAGGGATTCTGTCTGCGTTGGCAGCTTCGCGAGTTGGGACAGATAAATACTCATGCGCAACTTGACTTCAAACGCCATCGTGCCACCCTCAACTTGGCTCGTTGGGAGAAGCACAATGATGATAGGCTTTCGCATAGTTTTGGCGATTTCTGCAATCTTCACGGCAGGGCAAGCTATTGCGGCGGTGCCCTTCCTGAATGCCACATGTCCGGGCAATATCGATGTCCACGCCGATGCCGGTGGTCCGGTTTACTTGAATGGCAAGGAAACAAAACTCAAAGTCGTCAATGAAAACTTCTATGAAGCGACACAAGGCGGCGTAACGCTGTCCATCAGCATCAATCCTGACGGCAACCCTTCAATTTCCTATGAGAAGAAGGGCGGGGGAAATGGTATCTGCACAGTGAGGAGCGGCTCCGCCGCCGCACCCGTTAATAAGCCATCTGCGATGCCAATGGGCACCGGTGCAGTAATTACGCCGGGCAATCGTCCGGCGTATTGTCGGGGCGAAGTGTCGGGAATGTACGGCACCAAGCCCAGTTACATCAAAACCACGAAACCCAAAAAGACCGGATCGGGAACGACTATCGACGGTACGGTGGACAAGGGTAACGAAGGCATCAAGAAGTTCCAATGCCGATTTGACGGCAAAGGACGCTTCATCGATGTCATGGCAATGACGCCCGATGGTGAGTGAGTGAAAGCAGACCGCCTGTTTGCTTGATGTGGCTTTAGAGATGCAGTCGAGAGGACTGTCATGAGCCACACAGCATTGAGACTTTGCCTATTTTCCGTTGCGCTCCTGTTGTGGGCTGGCTCATCCGTTGCGTAGGGTAGCCGTTGGTGTCCAGTCACCCACTACGACGGTGACCGGACGATCCACGGCTGGCTCAAGGCACGCTATGTCCGCGACAGCGAGTGTCCCTGATCGAGCCCACGTCGGCTGAACGAAAGTAAGTCAATGACGGTTGTAGCGGTGTGATCAGGACACTGCTTTCGATTGGCACTAGAAAATTGGCTACTTCTTCAACAAGCTGACCTAAGTAGACTCCAGGTGTTTCTCACGGCCCGTGTCCGATCCCCTTCGACCGCCCTGCCATTTATTGGCTCGGCCACTTTTATGGAGTCGCTAACCCATAAGGGCGTCATCTGCGTTTCAGCTACCAAAAGGATAGTGCAGCGCCAACTTCGGAGTATTGGCCACTCCGTATCGTGAGCCCACTAGTCCTTACGACCAGCTTGCCGCCTGTTTTCACCTCGCCAAGAATGCTCCTTCAGACCGGACATTTCGTGGGAGAAAAAAGCGTGAGGACGATCTTCCTGAACAGGTACGGTTTCCCCGACCAGTCGGCAACAAGCCGTATGATATCATCGCTCGCCTTTTCAATGGCGCAGCGCGGAATGAATGTGACTGTCGTTGCAAGTCGCGAAATTCATAATCATCCCGGAAGCGTGTTGCCCGCAACCGAAACGGTTCGGGGTGTACATATCCGACGGCTCGCAAGCGGCCGCTTCGGCCGGCACAGCCTCATGCGCCGTAGCGTTGATTATCTTCTTTTTCAGGCGCTGGCATTCGCCTGGCTTCTGCGCAACGTTCGGGCGACGGACACGGTCGTTGTCTGCACCGATCCTCCGCTTCTCTCCGTCATGAGCAGTATCGCGATCCGCCTCAAGGGCGCACTCATGGTGAACTGGATCATGGATCTTTTTCCGGAGACCGCAATCGAGCTTGGATTTTTCAGGAAACGTGCACGGTGGCTTGCGCCATGGCTGACTAAGGCACGCAACTGGTCTCTGCGAACCCCCGGCATGGTTGTCTGCCCCACTGACAAGATGGCGGAATTCCTCTTCACTCAAGGCCTTGCAAAGGATCGCGTCAGCGTCCTGCATCACTGGTCGGATGGGGAGGAAATCTATCCTGTCCTGCCCAAGGATAACAGCCTGCGGAAGGCGTGGGGACTGCAGAATGTGTTTGTCGTTGGCTATTCAGGAAACTTCGGGCGGGCGCATGAGTTCGGCACTATGCTGGCAGCGGCGAAACGTCTCGAGCACCGGCAGGATATCCGGTTCCTTCTCATTGGTGGCGGACACCAGCACGCGGCTGTGAAGACTGTAGTTCAGAATCTCGGTCTTCAGAACGTCATCTTCAAGCCGCTGCAGCCCGTGGAGAAACTTGCTGAAAGCCTGAGCGTTGCAGATGTGCATCTGGTCTCGCTGCTGCCGGAACTGGAACACTGCATCATTCCAAGCAAATTCTATGGAATCCTGGCGGCCGGGAGGCCGACGATCTTCGTCGGCGACCCTGATGGAGAGGTGCCGCGCGTTCTCAGAGCCAAGGGATGCGGCAGCAACGTCGAAATCGGAGAGACCGAAAAGCTCTCCGGCACCATCGAAAAGCTCTGCGACGACCCAGATGCCACGACAGCAATGGGGGATGCGGCACGGCGGCTGCTGTGTGCCGACTATTCCCGAGAAAAGGCGGCAGATGCCTGGGCAGTGCTGATCGCCGGGCTGCAGACTGTCGAGCCTTCCAGGCCACCTATCGCTCAAGGTATCTCGTCATGAAAGATAAAGTCGTCGTCAGTCAGCTCGGCGCCCGCATGCATTATGCCGTACCGAGAATATTTGCATCCGCTGGCCGCCTTGCGCATTTTTACACTGATATATGCGCCACGAAAGGTTGGCCGCGGATCGTCAATTCGTTTCCGGCGACCCTTTATCCCGCACCTGTCAAACGGCTGGCCGGCCGGCTGCCCAAAGGCGTGCCGACAGCGCTGACGACGGTGTTTTCCAGCTTTGGCCTCCGTTCCGTGCTGCGCCACATGCGAACGAGAGACGTTGTGGAGGAAACCTCTCACGCGATCTGGGCCGGGTCGGTTTTCTCCGAAATGGTGGCCCGGCGCGGCTTCCATGGCGCAGCTGGGCTCTACGCCTTCAGTGGCGACGCACTCGAACAGATGCGGGCGGCAAAACAGCAGGGCCTCTGGACCGCAGTCGAGCAAATGATCGCTCCACGCGATGTCGTCGAAACGCTTCTGGACCAGGAAATGATGCGGTTTCCCAAATGGGCCGGCCCTGTGCGGGATAATCCGCATGCGCGTCTATTCGCCGATCGGGAGAAAGCGGAGTGGCGCCTTGCAGATGTCATCGTCTGCCCGTCGGAATTTGTCCGCAAGCACGTGGTCGCATGTGGCGGGCCGGAAGACCGGTGTGTCGTCGTTCCCTATGGGGTCAATGCCAGCGCTGCCATCGACAGACCGGCGCGCATGCCGGGGCCAGTCAGGGTCCTGACCGTAGGCGAAGTCGGGCTGCGCAAGGGATCGCCCTATGTTGTGGAAGCCGCCAGATTGATGGAGGGCGACGCCCGCTTCCGGATGGCGGGCCGCGTTCGTGTGCCCGATGACGTCAAGCAGGAGATTTCGCAATGGGTCGAGCTGAGAGGGATCGTTCCGCGCTCGCAGATCGTCGAGGAGTTTCGGTGGGCGGATGTCTTCCTGCTGCCGTCGCTCTGCGAAGGCTCCGCGACTGCCGTCTATGAAGCACTGGCAGCGGGCCTGCCGGTTATAACGACCGAAAATACCGGCAGCGTCGTTCGCGATGGTGTCGAAGGTTTCATCGTTCCCGTCTGCGATCCGGAAGCTATCGCAACTGCGGTGCGTGCGCTTGCCGACAATCCTGAGCTAAGGCGAAGCATGTCCACCAATGCACTCCTGCGCGCAGCTGAACATACCGTGGAGTCATATGGCGAGCGGCTTCTTGCCGCCTTGTCGGGGCCGAATCTGTCAGGGTCGGCGGGTCTTTGCATGGCCGATAACACGCGATACCTGGGGAACAAAGAGAAATGAAGATCATCCACGTCATCGCTTCGATTGATCCCAAATACGGCGGCTTGCAGGCCGTTGCCATGCGCCTAGCCGCTGCACAGGCCGGCCTCGGCGCAGATGTGAATATCGTCAGCTATGGCGACGCCGCCATTGAAGCGCAGGTCAAGGAAATTGGCCGCACCATACCGCATTTCGAGAATATCCACTGGCATCTCCTGCCGCCGGCCGGGAGGCTGGAGACATTGTTCTGCTTCAGGGGCCGGCGCATGCTGAAAGCCGTGCTGAAAGATGCCTCCTTCATGCATATTCACGGCGTGTGGGAGCCATTTCTGCTCTATGCTTCCAAGCTCGCCCGCGCCGCTGGCGTACCCTACTGCATTTGCCCGGCCGGCATGCTGGACCATTGGAGTCTCGGCCAGCGATCGTGGAAAAAGAAGATCGCCCTGATGCTGTGCTACCGCAAGATGCTGAACGAGGCTGCGTTCCTGCACCTGTTAAATGTCGATGAAATGGCAGCTGTCGAGCCACTGAATCTCCAGGCACGAAATCTGATCATTCCGAACGGTGTTTTTGCCGAGGAATTCGATCCCCTGCCCGCCCGAGGACATTTCAGGCAGAAAATCGCCCTGGCGCACGGCAGGCGATACATTCTGTTCCTGTCACGCCTGCACATCAAAAAGGGTATCGACATCCTTGCCTCGGCCTTTTCGGCTATCTGTGACACCTACGTCGACGTTGATCTCGTCGTCGCAGGCCCGCCCGGTGGAGCAGAGGGCCACTTTATGCACCTGGTGAAAAAACTTAACATCCGGCACCGCGTCTTTATGGTCGGAGCGATCTACGGCGAAGCGAAGCTCGAAGCCATGGTCGATGCCGACTGTTTCTGCCTGCCAAGCCGACAGGAGGGTTTCAGCATGGCAATCACCGAAGCGCTTGCCTGCGGCACGCCTGTTGTTATCACCGACCAGTGTCACTTTCCCGAAGTCGGAGCTGCCGATGCCGGAGTTATCGTCTCGGTTGACGCGGCAGAAGTTGCCAAGGGTTTGGCAAGCGTGCTCAGCAATCCCGCCAAGGCGAGGACGATGGGCGAAAACGGCCGTCGACTCGTGCTGGAGAAATTCACCTGGCCGGCAATCGCCCATGCCACGCTTGAAGGTTATCGGCTGAGCGCGTTGGACGCGGCCGCTTCCTGACGACGCGAGCCGACTGGCCTTGCCGGATTGCCGACATAGATCGTCCAGGGCTCCAATGACTTCGCGGTGACGGCTCGCGCGCCCAGAACAGCCCCCTTGCCGACGACGACACCGGGACCGACAAAGGCTTCCGCCGCCACCCACGCGTCCTCCTCGATCACCACCGGCCGCGTCACCAGGGGAAACGCGCTATCCTGAACGTCATGCGACCCGGTGCACAGATGGGCACGTTGCGAGACAGAGGCATATTGGCCGATGGTGATCATGTCGACGTTGTAGCAGATCACCCCAGGTCCGAGAGATGAATGACGCTCCATGACGAGGTGCCCCGGCCACCAAACGATCGCCTTGGAATGCACCATCGCCGTGGCATGCAGGCGCGCGCCGAAACTACGCAGGAGAAAATTGCGCCAGCGCCGCATCGGCGGCGGCGTCCAGGAGGCAAGAAGCCGCCAGACGATCATCCAGACCAGCCGTTTCAACCGCAAATGCAGCGCAAAGGTCGGACCTCCGAAGCGCGGCAGGGGCGTCGTTGCATGCTGGAAGGCAGGATCGTCGTATCGTGAGCGCATGGCCTATCCTCCGGCTTGAGACGTCAAGGATCGTATCGCGTATCGACGCTGCTGCACGCGCGCGGGTATGACGGCAAATGCCAGCGCCGGAGCAGCAAACATCAGCATATGCACCCAGACCATGAGAACCCAGTCGGTTTGATGCGAGATGGCGTGCATGGACGGTATGATCGACAGCAGATAGGTGAATTGCGCAGCGAACTCGCCCGTGTTTGCGGTCACCCAGATCCGGCGCACCAGATAGGCGAGCAGGAAAAATTTGAACGCTCCCAGATACCAGAAGGATCCGAACGCGTCCGCCATTCCGGTCTCGGTCGTGCCGAGAACAGGATTGTAGTCGCGCGATTGGACCGGCACCGGCAGCATGAAGGATTGCTTGACTTCCACGCCCACGAGTTGCGCGGGTACGAAGTTGAACACCAGCCTGTTCCAGTGGAACTTACCGTAGTCGAATTGCAAGGTGTTTGCGGTGTTGTCGATCCGCATGATCGCGTTGCGCATCTCGTCGCCGCCGTCCCGGAACACTCTCTCAAGATTGCCGATGAAATCTATCTTCTTGATGTCATCCCACACTGGAGCGTCGTTGGCCTTGGTGATGGCGCGGTAGTCGCCCATGCTGTTCATCGACAGTGTGCCGAGGAAAAGTGCCACGATCACGAAGATGCGCGGGATCGCCCATCCCTTGTAAAACCACCATGCCAGCGCGAACATCATGATGAGTTCCACCGCTTCGGCGCGCTTTCCCGTTATCACGATGCGATCCAGGTAGAAGACGAGATCGAACGCAAGGACAGCCAGCGCCAGCCAGGAAAATCGCCGTGCAAGGCAAAGCACTGCAATGGCCAGACCATAGCTCAACAAGCGCGAAAAGAAGATGTACATGACCGGAACTCCCGTCATCTGCACCGCAATGGTCAACTCTCCCGGCAAACGGCTAAGCTTGAAATAGAAGTAGGCGCCGGCGACCGAGAGAACGGCTGCGACGATCAGCAGACGTGTTTCATCGAAATCGATACGAAAGAATGCAAAGGGTTTTGCCGTTCTGCTCCACCCCCACCAGCACATGAACAGGCACAGCATCATAAAGATTGCGGTTCTTGCAAACGCGCCTTCCGGCAAGAATCGTTCTGACGCCAGTCCGGGAACCTGGGGCAAGATGAAACTGAACGTGATGACGCCCGTCAGAAACGGGAACTCGTAAATTCGCTCCCGACGCATCATTCCCCAACAGATGAGCAGGATAACACCACCAAAGAGGCAAAAAACCAGAAGCGTGTTCATGAGGCGAGCCTCGCCTGAACCGGAGGAAAATCCTGCACGAAACTGCTTCTGAGGTCGTAGAGGAGCGCTTTGGCGTATTCCTTGAACACCTGCACCCCGTCGCCGTTGATGGCAAGCCGCCACAGCGACACGGTTCGTTCCGCAGGAAGGGAAATCCACTGAATTTGAGGCATCACAAACCGGAAGCGCTTTACTGCGCGCCGTGAATGAAACCAGCTCGTGACCAGAATGGCGCTTTTTGCTCCCATTCCAGTCAGTATCGGCTGTGAGAATGTCGCGTTCTCCCAAGTGCTGAGCGAAAGACATTCCGTTGAGACGGCTGCGAAATCCACGCCCAACCGCACCAGCATGTCGCGGATGAAGTCGCAATCCCCATAACCAGTCACCAAAACGAGCGGCGCCCTTCCCTCGTGCCATAGTTTTGCGGACTGGGCAGCTCGAGGTGGACCGTCACCGCCCAGAACAACGATGACGTCGGCCTGCGCAGGCGGGTCCTCCACGACAAGGAGCGACCCCGCTGAAACGAGGGCAAGTCCGTAGAGCCCGATTGAACTCAGCATCATCAAGCCCAGTAAAAACGCGTTCCGTTTCAATGGCGGAGCATTTCTGATGTTCTGGGAAATGCGCAAACGCGAAAGCCGTCCTTTCGAAACCGGTGTCGAGGGAATTCGCGTTCCGGGCCACGGCGCTTTCATGATGCGATTACTCATCACTCGCCGATTGCATGGCTCTTGGCTCCGGTGCGGCGTTGGCGGAGACAGGGAGACGCGCCACCTCGCGGTAGAGATCGAAATTTCCCCTGTGAAGCCAGGTTTTCGAGAGATAGCCCGTCGCGGTTAGAACGAAAGCCGTGTGGAGGGCAATCGGCACGAGAAGTCCGGCCGCCATTATTTCCGGCGGGATACCGGCTTTTATCCCGGCAAAACCGACGCCGCCGCAAATGAAGGAAATGACGACCAACGTGTTCGTTGCCGCCGCCGGCGTGAAACCATAGTCCAGCAGCAGATGATGAAAATGCCAGCGATCGGCCGACATTGGACTGCGACCGTTCATGATACGACGGACAATCAGGCTGAGCGTATCGGTGATCGGCAGGATCACGATCCAGAGCAATGCCGGAAAGGATACGGCAGCGCTTGTGGTCGCCAGCAGGACGATAACATAGGCAATCGTCGCACCCAGTGCGGTACTGCCCGCATCGCCGAGGAATATGCTCGCCCGTGCGCGCCATGGACCGCGCATGTTGAAGACCAGAAAAGCGCAGAGGCATACGCAGAGTGCCTGGAGCGGCGGGATGACGTCGCCGATACCTGCGAAGATCGCTACGACCATTAGCCAGATCAACGCGACACCCGCAGTGCCGCCAGCAAGCCCGTCGACACCATCGAGCATGTTCCACGAATTCACCAGCCCGGTCACGAAGAGAACTCCGATGACGAAAAACAGCGGCAGGAACAGATCCGAATGCTGCGTGAACAGCACGCCGATGGAGAGAGAGCCGATATCGGCGCCGCCTACGAGAGCGATAGCCATTGCCAGTTGCATGAGAAGTCTTCCTGCTGCGGGCAGCGGCCGGCGATCATCGACGACGCCCATTAGCAGGATGACCGCCAGTCCGAGCCAGAAGTTCATGCCGAGAGCCTCGCTCCACCCACCAACGAAGGCGGAAACGGCGAAAGCGGCAAAGATTGCGATGCCACCGCAAAGCGGAACGGCTCCCGTGTGGCGTTTGCGGATTGAATCGGGGCGATCCACAAGCTGAAACACAATGGTCAGGCGCCTGAGAACGACGATGAGGGATACGCACAGAATGAAAGTAGCGATGGTATTGAAGAGTATCCCCGACATGTCTGATCCCCACGCTGAACCTTGGCGGCGCATTTGCGACGAAACTCGCCTCCTGACGATCCTAAAAAACACCGGCCCTGAGGGGTATGCGGGCAAAAGGCGTGTGAAATCCACCAAAGGGAGAGGGTGTCGAAATTAACGTCTACCCTGCCTACCCCCGAACCGGATCGACCATCGAAAGAGCTAGGTTTGGGACCTTGACGGCAAGCGACCACAAATGAACGACTCGGTAGCCAGCGGCATCTTATGAGTGATCATTCCTGTGTGGAGAGAACGGCAATCCAGTCCTGAAAGCCGAAAGCATTCGCCAATGCCGGCACCGTCACGTTGCGAAGGCCGCTGCGGCCAAGACGCTCGATCGGTTCGATGTAGATTCCATTCGAGGGATCGTACCAGCGAAGGGTTTTCTCGCCTGCCGCCAAACTGTCGAGATCAATCGCAACGGAAGGAGTGTCGAGATAGAGCACGGCGAAAGATCCTTCCCTGTCGCGCGCCGCGAATGCGCCCGCATCGCTTTTCAGCAAGCTGCCCTGATCGGGCACGAGCTTCCACCATGCCAGTTGTCTGAAAAGCGAGGCCAGATGGGTGATGCTTTGAGCACCACGGCTGTTCAGCGAACCCGGCCAGCTGTCCTTCGCTTCATAAAGCCCGGCGGCGGAAAAATGCCAGACCGGATTGTTGCCGAAGAGCTGACCGCTCGCTCCTGAAAGCAGCGCACCATAGGCAATAAGACGAACCTGACGCTCCTTCACATCGTTCTCGCCTTCATATGCGCCTTCAATGAGGAAAAAAGGGCGTCTTGGTCCAGATCGGTAACGATCCAGCGCCGCCGCCGCGACATTGCTGTAAGTATAAACTGAATCGATATCGAGCCAGGATGCGTCCCGCCAAAAATCGCTCGTCACGGTATCGGGATTGCCATGCACGGTCTGCAATGCCGAAGGATCAGTTTCAGCGATCCCCATTGCAACAGCCATGACCAGATTGCGATCTGGCGGATCGTAATCCCCGCCCTGCACCCAGATGATGTTGGGGTACTTCGCAAAACGCTGCCCGACATAGCGTCCATAAGCCCGAAGCTTTTCTGGCCCGGCCGCGACCATTTCCTGATACCATCCCTCGGGGCCGCCGCGTGCGCCGCTATAGGCCGGACAGAGAAGCACCAGCAAATTGCGACTGGCGGCTGCCTTTATGACTGCTTCTGCCCTGTCGAAATAGGCTTGGTTCGGTTGCTCAAAGGCATCGCCTGCGAAAGGTTTCTCGTCGTAGAAGTTCGCCGGCGCCTTGCGGGAGAACTGATGCTCGATCAACGATACAAGCACGGTGTTGAAGCCCTGCCGCTTTCGGGTTTCCAGATAAAATTCCGCATCGGGAATGGAGGTATCGCCAATGAGCGACCACGCACTGTCGCCGACAATCAGGAACGGCAGACCCTTGCTGTCTTCAAGATAGCGCCCGTCCTGCGACGTCTGCAGCGGAAAAACGGGATCCTGTGCGTTGCAGGCCGAAAACATGCAAAGCCAAAAAAAGAAGACGCCGCACAGATGTCCAAGGCGCCGCTGATCGCCGAACATCGCTTCAGAGCCGTTCACGAACGACGCGAAGCCAGTTTTTCAAGGGCAACGGCAGATAGGTTCGAAGGCCCGGCCTCAAACCGGCGGGAATAGACCAGTCCTCCATCCTGAGCACTGTTGACAGGCCGGGACGGTCGTTCAGTGTCATGGTAATGACTTCGTTATATCGTGCGGCCATCCGTTCGATGCTGAAGCGGTTCAGAACCATTTCCTTTCCCGCGATCGACATCCGCTCGAGAAGGTCGCGATCGGCATGCAAGCGCGCAATCGCATTAGCCGCTGCCGTATAATTGCCGATCGGGAACAGGAAGCCGTTTCGGCCCGGCTCGACAATCGTGTCCGTCACACCCCGGATATGAGACACGACCGGGACGCAGCCGCCGGCCATTGCCTCTATCATCGTCATGCCAAGCCCCTCGAAGCGGGACGGCATGATGAGAACATCGTGACTGGACATGATGACCGGTATGTCTGAAAGCTGCACGGATCCTGCGTAACTGACGCGATCGCCATGGCCGTCTAGCCTTCGCCTGAGCTTGCCCATATCCGGCCCATCTCCGACGATCGTCAGGCGCACTGCCTCAGGCGAGGCATCCAGTATTTCCCGCAGCCACATCACGCCTTTCGAAGCATCTTCAATGCGGCCGACGAAGAGAGCTTTGAGTTCCGGCCCCCGGTTGACGCGCCGAACCGCCTGGCTCCGGAACGCATCGCTATCCACCGCATTCGGGATTGCGTAGGTGCGATCCTTCGAAAAGCCGTTGCGCGCGACCAGATCGGCGCGGCACCGCTCCGATACGCCAATCGTGACATGGGCATAGTCCCGGACCGAACGCGCGGCCGCGTATGTTCCGGGTGAGATATTATGAACGACGAGAATACGCAGGATACCTTCGGGGAGATAGCGCGCGATATTCGTCTGCAACTGATCGCCAAGAACATTGACGATCACCCCGTCAAACTCGCCTTCTTCGATGGCGGCCGCCATTCGCGATGCACATTCACGTTCACTGAGATTGACGGGCATGCGCAGCAGTTGCCCGAATGCCTTTTCACCCTGCAGATCGAGAGGCAGCCCGTATGTTTCCTTGCACACGCCGAGCCATCGCACGTCTATGCCATAGGCTGCGAGGCCTTTGCGAAGATGTTTGAAGACGGAATAGGTGCCGCCAATATGAGGAAGGACAAAATAGGCAAGCTTCATGGGACACTCTCGCTCCTGCATCCACAACCATGCCGCAACGGATCGACGGCGGACGGTTCGAGTGGCTGCTAAGGCGACATTCTAAAAAGCCACGGGATGACAGTCAGTTGCATCTTAGGCTTAGCTGTATCTTCCTTTGAGAGGTTTGCGTCGGCCAGACTATTCGTTTGGCGTAAGACGCAACCCGAAGGTCGGTGTGGGGTCGTGCTGATCCAGCGGATATCAATACCATATCGAGCGTGTCGGCGCCGGGCTGCGATTGGAAAATAAATGAGGATCACTCTCCTTGGACAATTTGGCTCTGGCAATTCGGGCAATGACGGATCGCTGGAAGCCATGCTCCTTTATCTGCGCAGGATGAGGCCCGATGCCGATCTGTTGTGTATCTGTGCAAGTCCGACAGTCGTAAGTGCGAAGTTCAATATTCGTGCGATGGGTGTTGGGGGGCCTCCCCTGACAAATGTTTGGATGAGGCAACTGGACAAGCTACTCGGCAAGGTGCCTTCACGGCTCATGCTATTGGTCAGTTCCCTCTTTAGTTTCGACAAGGCTGACCTGATGATCATACCGGGGACCGGCATCCTTGATGATTTTCAGGAAAAGTGGTTCGGCTGGCCCTTTGTCGTGTTTTGCTGGTGCCTCGTCGCACGCCTTCGCAACACGCGGATCGCCTTTGTCAGCATCGGCGCCGGTCCGATGAAAAGCCGTCTCAGCCGCTGGTTCCTGCGCTCGGCCGCACAGATGGCCTCCTATCGATCCTACCGGGACGATTTCTCGCTCAACTATATGAAAATGATCGGTGTCGACGTGTCGCGCGACCACCGTTACCCCGATATCGCCTTTGATCTTCCTGTTCCTGTGCCCCACCGGCAGAGCCCCGCCGGCGGCTCAATGAGAATAGGCGTCGGCGTTATGGACTATCGCGGCTGGCGTCACAACGATCCCGAGGCCGCCAGGATTTACAAGACCTACATCCACAAGCTCTCACGTCTCGTGAGCTGGTTGATCGGTGAAGGCCATCGCATCACCCTTTTGATGGGGGACGTTACCGACAGGGTCGCCTGCGCGGATTTGATGTTCCTGCTGACGGAAATGCTGTCCGAGGACAAGCTGTCGCGGATCGACATCAGCTCTGCCGCAACGCTGCGCGACATCATGCAGCAGATGGCAGCAATCGATCTTGCCGTGGTGTCGAGATATCATGGAGTTGTCTGCTCTCTAAAACTAGGTATTCCAACGATATCAATTGGTTATGCCAGAAAGTTCGGTGATTTGATGAACGATTTCGACCAGGAGAAATTCGCCCGGCATATCGACACGTTCGAAGTCGAGGAAGTCATTGAGCTGGTCAAGGAGATACTCGCTGGAGCCGGTGCGGTGAGGGAGAGGATTGCCCACGCCAATGATCGCTTCAAGCGCCAGCTTTCCGAGCAGGAAGCGCTGCTCGGCCGGGAATTTCTCTCAATTGATGCCGTCGCAACGCCGCAGAGCGTGACGCCTTAGACACGCAGTCCTGCAACCTAATGCTTTCGGCGTAATACCGAGGCTCTTCAATACTCGACGGGAGTAGACCGCACGCTCCTGTATGCCCCTCAACAAACATTCTCCAAACGGCCTACACCTACGGATCCGGCTGCCATCCCAACGGTCAGATTTCCAAGGTCCAAGTCCACACTCTAGATTTGACGCTACCGTCGATTATCGGCGACGCTGTCGGAGCCCTCGATGCACAAAGTCCGCCGCGCCTTTTTCATGGCCATGCTGGAACAGCACCTCGGAATTGCGATCAATTTCGCTCTGATCGCGATCGTATCGAGACTGCTCTCGCCTGCGGAAGTTGGTTTTGCCGTTATCGGCTACGGAGTGACAGCGGTGATCTTCGCCTTTCGCGAATTCGTTTCTTCCGATTTCCTCATTCAGCTCGATGTTGTTGAACGCGATGACATCAACACGTCGCTTACGCTCTTGCTCCTGGTCAGCGGCATTCTCGGGATCGTTCTCTATCTATGCGGCCCCTATCTGGCGATTTTCTACCACCAGCCCAGTCTCCAGCACTATCTTATCCTGGCGATTGCCGCGGTCATGGCCGAAAGCCTGGGTATGCCAGCGTTTTCCATGCTGCGTCGCCGGTTGGCCTTCGGCACCATCGCACGCGTCCGAACCACCGGCCTCGTCGTTATGGCTGGCGTGACGATCTTCGCTGCCAGCAATGGATGGGGCTTTGTCAGTTTCGCGCTCGGCCTGCTCGTCGGCAACAGCGTTGCCAGCGCCCTTGCCGCCTATGCCGATCCGGCCCAGCGTACCGCACGCCTTTCTCTAAAGTCGTGGCGCCGTATGGCCGAATTCGGCCGTTACAGGGGCGCTGCAACCATCGTCGACAAATTATACGAGTCCCTGCCGCAACTGGTGCTCGGCTTTGCCATGACACCGACAGCGGTCGCGATCTACAATCGCGCCAATACCGTTTGCTCCATTCCCGACCGCATTTTCCTCTCGGCGATCTTTTCCTTCGCCTTCCCGGCGCTCGCCGCCGAGGTTCGCGAGGGTGGAGATGTCCGCAGGTCCTACCTGCGCGCCCTCAGTTACATCACTGTGCTGTATTGGCCGTCGCTGATCATGGTCGCCATTCTCGCCGATCCTATCGTGCGCCTTGCACTTGGAGACCAGTGGCTTGCCGCCGTACCGATCACCCGGATTCTCGCGCTTGCGTCGATCTTCTGGTTTCCCATGGTTTTGACAACGCCGCTGCTGATCGCTCTCAACGCCAACCGGGAGGCTTTTCTGGGCAATTTCGTCTGCCGCAGCGTCTCGGCAATTGTGCTTTGCTCTGCCAGCTTCTTCGGTCTCACCGCGGTAGCGTTGAGCCAGTTCGTCACGCTGCCCTTCCAGATGCTCGTCGCCTTCTATCTGGTAAGACGCCATGCGCACTTTAAACTACCCGAACTGTTCGCTGCCATCGGGCCGAGTTCCGCTGTGACCCTTGCCGCGATTGCGGGGCCGCTCGCCATATCCGCCTGGATGGGATTCCGCTTCGATTACTCCCTCGCCCAGGCTGGCGGCGCCGTCCTCCTTTCGGTGACAGGCTGGGCCGCTTGCCTCTTTCTTCTGCGTCACCCACTCGTCAGCGAAATACGTTCGACGCTCGATGCTTTTGCCGGGCGACCGCGCAAGATCGGAAAACCACCTGTATCGGCTTCCATTCCCGACACCGTCGTTCCCGCAGCGGTGGAACCATGAGCAGCATCGATATCGTCATCCCCAACTACAATTACGGTCGCTTTCTGGAGGGATGCGTAGAAAGCGTCCTTGGCCAGAACATCCCGGACATGCGTATCCTCATCATCGACAACGCCTCCACAGACGACAGTGTCGCGATCGCCCGGTCTCTGGCGACAACAAATCCCCGTATCGAAACGTGCCTGCGGCCAAAGAATCTCGGCGGTCACGCGTCTTTCAACGAAGGCATTGATTGGGCCCGGGCGGACTATTTCGCCATCATCTGCGCCGACGATGTCCTGTCGCCTGGAGCACTCGCGCGCGCGATGGAGGCGCTCGACAATCACCCCGGCGCGCACATGGCCTTCGGGCGCACCGCCTTCTTCCGTGACGACGCCGAAATAGAATCGGGCCTTCGCAGCGATGCCAATGGCATGCAGCTTCATCGGGGCATGGACTTCATCGCCAAAATTTGCGCGACGGGACGCAGCCCGGTGCCAGGCCCACTCGCTGTCACCAGAACACACATTCAACAACATGCCGGTCACTATCGGCCAGCACTGCGCCATACTGACGATGTCGAGATGTGGATGCGGCTAGCAGTTCTGGGCGATATCGTCGAACTTGACGTCGTGCAGAATTTCACCCGTATCCACGGTGCCAACCAGTCGGCCATCCTTGATAACGTGCTTGCCTGGAATACCGAAATCGAAGCCGCGCTCGAAAGCTTCTTTGGCAATGAAGGGGCTTTGCTTGCCGATGCCCAAACCCTGCTCCGGCGCGGTCGCGCGAGCCTGAGCGACCGCGCCTATTGGTGTGCGCTTTCCAATCTGATCCGACGCCGGCCCGGCGCGGGTGCCCTTCTTGCACAGGCTTTCCGCCTGAGACCCGCTTCAGCGTTTCTGCCGCCGGTAAGTTATCTTGTCCGCCGACCTGATGCGTTGCATCGGATTCGCGCAGCGATCGCCCGCCGATAGTGATCGACCGGCCAAATTTTCGATGATGAAGGCCTATTCTTCTGCATTCAGGACAAGCCGCAAGAGCGCCGGCAACGAAGTGGATTTCGTTCGGCGCATGATTGAGGCGCGATGATTCTCGACAGTGCGCTGACTAAGCTTCAAATCGGCTGCAATGACCTTGTTGGCCTGCCCCTGAACAATTCGGTCAAGGATCTGACGTTGCTTGCGAGTAAGCATCGCCAGCGTGGCTCGAGCTGTTTCACGCCGCTCTTCGCGCTCGTTCGCATCACGCGATCGCTCGAGGGCCGACTGCACGCTCCGATATATTTCCTGATAAGAAAAAGGCTTCTCGATGAAATCGGCCGCTCCATATCGCATCGAATTGATTGCCATACGGACATCGCTGCGACCCGTGATCACAATCACCGGAAACCGATGATGTCTTTCTTTCAGCAAACGTAACAACTCCATGCCGACCATGCCGGGGAGATACGCATCGACAAGCAGACAACCTGATCTGTCGGGCTTGTAGTTTGCAAGATACTCTTCTGCCGAGACATAGGTTGCGACCGCCCAGCCTTCTCCTTCGAACAGAGCGCGCAAATTGTCCCTTATGTCCTGCTGGTCGTCGATGACTTCGATGAGCCTGCCCGTCATCGGCTCCATATATTCAGGTTCGCTTATATGACCTGCTCTCTCGCCGTTTTGGCGAACGACCAGTGTCTCCACCATCTGCATGACGTCCTTGAGTTTCGCCGGCTTGTGCAGATAAGGAATTTCGTGCTGAGCAAAATCCCTCAGGGCCTTGCTTGAAATATCACCAGTGAGAATGAGTGCCGGAACATTTTGGCGGAGTGCCTGCCGAATATCTTCAATCGCAGCTATGCCATTCCCCCCTGTAGGAAGATTGTAGTCTGCGAGAACAACGTCGGGCATGAACTTCAGCCCTCTAACAATCGCGATCGCTTCGGCAGCGGTTGAGGTCGCAGCGACCACGTATCCAGTTTGCTCCAGACCGATCTTGAGCAGATCGCGCATTCCGTTTTCGTCTTCGATGATCAAAATCGACGCGGACGACAGGGCGGTCGCTTGACGCGAATTGTCATCGACTGGCGCACGCAATGGCGCAAGCGGCTCCCCTGCCGGCGCCCGATCGATTTCGATCATGAATGCGGAACCTTCATGCAATCGCGACCGCACCGCTATCTTCAGTCCCAGAAGTTCGCTCAGCCGCTTGACGATTGACAATCCCAGCCCCAAACCCCGGTCTTCCGCGCCAGCAGATGCGTCGAGTTGATGGTATTCCTGGAAGACTTCCTCGATATGGTTTTCGGGAATGCCTATACCGGTGTCCCACACTTCGAACCGAACCTTTGCATCGACCCGGCGACAGCCGACCAGAATTTTGCCGCTCGGCGTGTATTTCAGTGCATTGGATAGAAGGTTGCGAACGATCTGCTCGAACAGGCGGGGATCGGTGCGAACGGCAAGGCTGGACGGTACGACACGGAGTTGCAGCCCCGCCGCCCGAGCGGGATAATAAAATTCCTTGAAGAGCCTTCCCAGAAGATCGCCAATCGCAAAGCTCACGATCTGCGGTTCCACCATCCCCGCCTCGATCTGGTTGATGTCAAGAACAGAGTTGAGTATACCCAGCATCGAGGACAGCGTCTCCCCCATCCTCTGGACGAAAGTGCGTGCTTGCCCTTCACCCACGTTCCTTTCCAAAAGCCCGTGCAACAGCTTCAAGGTTTGCAGCGGCTGACGCAGATCGTGGCTTGCCGCAGACAGGAATTGCGACTTGGCCTCGGTCGCCCGCTCGGCGAACTTCTTGGCAGCTTCCCTGCTTTCGGCAACCTGTTTCTGGGCACTTATATCGATGAAGGTGATGACCACTCCGTCGATTGCCTCGCTCGCGCCGCGATAGGGTTTGACGCGGCGGACATACCAGCGACCATCGGGTCCTCCTATCTCTCGGTCGATTGTGTTGCCTCGGAGCAGCGTCGCCGTTGCATCGACTTGAAGCGTAATGTCGCCGTCAAAGCCGCTAAGGTCCGAGAGGGGACGGCCGACATCGGACGATATAATCTTGAATACTGACCGGGTGGCTGGTGTGAAAAACCGTATACGAAGGCTGGCATCCAGAAAGAGCGTTGGGACATCGGTGCTGTACAGGACATTTTGCAGATCGTTGGAAACTGCCCGCTGACGCTCCAGTGCTTCTTGCAATTGATTGTTGAGGGCTGTCAGCTCTTCATTGAGGGATTGCAGTTCCTCTTTCGAAGTAAAGAGTTCCTCATTCGTCGACTGATACTCCTCATTCAGAGACAGCGCTTCGGCGGTGATCTGCTTCTGTTCTTCGCTGGCAATTTCCAGATTGCGTATGGCGCCCTGCAATTCCGCCCGTGTCTCCTCCAGTTCGAATTCAAGCTCGGTAATGGGCGACGCATCTGTCGTTGATGATTTCTGCGATCGGACAACACCGTTGGCCTGCGCAGCATCCTCCACAAAACATATGAGAAATAGCTCTTCACCCTGACTGAAGAGCGGCTCGACATGAATGTTGAACTCGATGTGTGCGCCGTTGCTGTCGAGTTTTGCATTCTTGGCTACGAACGGCTTTTGATCCCGGCTCGCATGGTGGATCGCAGACCTGATCTTATTATGGAGCGCCGTCGGTGTGATGGCGAACAGGTCATGCGATGCCGGGCCTGAAGCGATCCGCAGGAACCTTGCTGTCGGGCCGATGGAGTAGAGATACTCATACTTCCGATTGACGAGGATTGCGGCGGGCACGTAGCTACCCAGCAGAACCTGGGAAACCGCCTCGGCAAGCGCACTGTGCCTCGACGCTGAAGTCACCTTTCCTAGCGAAGAGGGAATTCTGACATTTCCGCCCGCAACCGCACCGAAATTAAGATCACCGAAAACCGGCGGCCCGATACGCCGATATACCCTTTCGGATTCCGAAATCAGCTTGAAACGGTCATCCATTCCGCCAACGGTTTCGGATTTTCCGACCAGTAAAATGCCGTTCTCCCGCAGGGCGAACCTGAAAAGCGACAAGACCTTGGCTTGGGCTTCCGCTTCGAGGTAAATCAACAAGTTGCGGCATGAAATTAGATCGATCCGTGAGAACGGTGGGTCGCTGAGGACATTCTGCACGGTGAAGACCACCGCCCCACGCAGTTGCGCCGTCACGGTGTATCCGTTGTCATCCCTTACGAAATATTTTTCCAGCAAGTCGGGCGGCAGCGACTTGGTCGCCTCATGTGAATAATGTCCATCTCTGGCAATTGCGACCGCCTCGCCATCAGCGTCCGAGGCAAACATCTGAAACTGGAGACGAAGGCCCATGGACTGAATGAGCTCGAGGAAGAGAATAGCCAGAGAATATGCTTCTTCCCCCGTGCTGCATCCAGCGACCCAGACCCGCACTGCTCCGTGAGGCGCTTTTGCGTGGAGAATATCCGGAATAATGGTATCTCGTAGAAAGTCGAACACCTTCCCGTCGCGGAAGAAGCTGGTGACGTTGATCAGGAGATCTCTGACGAGATTTTGCCGCTCGTCTTCGCTGCTTTCGAGAATCTCAAGATACCGGTCTATCTTCTCAATCTCGATACCGAGAACCGCCATGCGTTTTTCGACCCGGCGCTGCATCGTTCCATGTTTATAGGCCGAAAAATCATTCGCTGTGGAAAACCTCAATATCTCGATGATCCGGTCCAGCTGGGGCATTCGGCGCACCATCGAGTGATCGGCTCGAAGCCGCGACAGCAGCTCAATATGTTTGGCGATGGCCGCAGGCATCTCTTCAACCGGTAAAACCGTAGCGCCAATGCCCAGCGAAATAACACTTTCGGGCATGCCGCCAAACTGTGCCTCTTGAGGCTCCTGGACCAGAACAAGTCCCTTGAAATCCCTGATCTGCTGGACGCCGGATGAGCCATCTGACCCCGTGCCGGACAGGACAGCTGCTATCGCCCACGGCCCGAATTCCTTGGCCATAGAACCCAGGAGAAAATCAAACGGCAGAGGTGCCTCATGCAGTTCCCGCCGGGGCGACAGATATATCCTTCCTCCGTCAACCGACATCAGGAATTTTGGTGGAATGACATAGACGTGCTCGGGCTCTATCAAGGCAAGGTTGACAGCCTCCGTTACGACCATAGTCGTTTCGCTTGCCAGAAGTTCTGCGAGCATGCTTTCATGCGACCGGTCAAGATGCTGAACGAGAAGAAACGCACAGCCGGTTTTTTCAGGCAACGCTTTGAGCAGGGCTCTGAACGCATTCAGTCCACCCGATGAAGCACCGACGCCGACAATCGGGAACATCCTAACAGGACGTTCTTCCTGTGATCCGGACATCGAACCGGTGTCTACCTCGAAAGTAGAAGGAACCTTTTTACTATCCTCGCCGCGTTCCGCCATATTCGCTCTCGTTAAAATTGACGCGCATTCCAAATAGAGATCGACCCTTGCGAAGCGTCAGGCGTTGTGGGTCAACAAGTCTTGAAAGCAGCCATCAAGGCCTTGAGATCATCAGTCAGGGAAACATAGTCACCATGCCCCGTCACATGCGGGGCGCAGCGCGTCCGATTGTCGTGAGGTGCAATTTCAAAATGCGATTAACACGTATAAGTTGCTGACATCGCGAACAAACGCACGAATGGAGGATGATAAATCAATCCGGCCGCGATTATAATTCATCCATTATAGTTAGTGGTGTCGCGCAAAACATGATGATGGCCTGAAAGAATTATATTTCAACAGTTATGGCGTGTCTGGTTGTCTACCCACATCATGCCAGATTGAACGCCCGCTCGAAATCTCAATCAAAAGTGAGTAATTTCCGAACCTTTTCCAGTTGCGATACTCCATTGTAGGATGCCGGAGTCGAAATTCGGGTAGTGCCACGTCTGTTGATTTCTGGCCGATTTTTAAATTCCGAAAAATCCAGACCGCAACAGAGTAGCTTCCGAAGTTCTGATTGATGACGGCGTTCCGGGTTGAATTACTTCAAACTTCCGTGGTGCCGAATCTTAGAAAGAAAATCTTCGGTTGCGTCTCTGCCAAGCCAGACAGATCCGCAAAGCACTCTTTAGCGCGGATAGGACATACCATGCTGACATCAGTTCCCAACAACGGACATAGCCAATTCTCATCAAATTTCCATGTGGTTGCGCACTCGAAACCTATGGAAACTTCAGTCAGAAAGCTGGCGATCATCGATGACCGCGCGCTCGACCGTGAGTGTCTGGCTCAGAGCCTGATCGCATACGGCCTTGATATGGAAGTCGAGTTGTTTTCATCACTCGACGACTGGAGACATGCTCCAAACGGCCAGCATAGCGGCATCCTGGTCAACGTCGGTCGCAGCGATTTTTGCGATGACGTATCCCTCCATGAGTTACGGGAGTTCATTGCCGACTTCCCTTATCTGCCGGTCGTCATTCTCGCTGAAAACCGCGATCTGCGTCAGGTCATGAGGGCGTTCGACGCGGGCGTTCGGGGATACATCTCCTCGTCGATAGGACTGGCGGTGTGCGTGGGCGCCATCTCACTTGCATTGGCGGGCGGCGCGTTCGTATCGGCTGAAAATCTGAGCGATCTCAGGCAGTTGCTCGTGGTTGCGGAAGACAAGGAACGACAGCGCACGGCCATGTTCACCCAACGTGAGGTCGACGTCATCAACGCTTTGACGCAAGGCAAGCCAAACAAGATCATCGCCTATGAGCTCAATCTTCGTGAAAGCACCGTAAAGGTACATATTCGCAATATCATGAAGAAAGTAGGCGCCAAAAACAGAACGGAAGTGATCTTCAAAATATCCGATCTCTTCAAAAACTAAAATCAAGTGTCGTGCAGTGGACCTATTGCAGAACCATAATTGCCTGCGGGTGTCGGGCCCCGCATGATGCGGACGTATCGGAGCGATTATGACGGGAAGGCTGTACATCTCCTCTAAGCCTTTCGGCTAGCATTCCCAACATAAAGACGGGGTAACGGCCACCGAGCCGGATACGGTAATCTCTGGTCATTGGACATATGGACCCGGGATTGCGCCATGCAAACTTTCGTCGAAAATTTCGAAAACTCGGATCGACTGCGCCAGCGCTCCCGCAACATCATACCGGGCGGTGCACATACCTATGCAAAGGGTGACGACCAGTACCCTGTCCTGTCTCCCGGCTTTATTGAACGGGGATATGGCTGTCATGTCTGGGATGTCGATGGAAATGAATATATAGAGTATGGCATGGGCAATAGGGCTGTCGGCCTAGGCCACGCCTATGCAGACGTCGTAGAGGCGGCGCGTGCGGAACTATACCGCGGCTGCAATTTCACGCGCCCGTCAAAGATCGAGGTGGATTGCGCCTCGACCTTTCTCGATACGATCCAGACGGCCGAAATGGTCAAATTTTGCAAGAACGGTTCCGATGCGACATCCGCCGCGATACGACTTGCACGGGCTGTTACCGGCCGTGACCTGATCGCGCGCTGCAGCGACCACCCCTTTTTCTCCACGGACGACTGGTTCATCGGAACAACGGAGATGAATGCGGGCATTCCTCAGGCGATCCAGGAGCTGGTCCTTGGCTTCACCTACAATGATCTGGCGAGTGCGCGTAGTCTGTTTGACCGCTTTCCAGGTCGTATCGCCGCCTTTATTTTGGAGCCGTCACGCGGTGATCCGCCTCGGGACCAGTTTCTTCACAAACTCCAGAAGCTTTGTCACGAAAACGGCGCGCTTTTTATTCTCGACGAAATGATCACCGGCTTCCGCTGGGATGCGGGTGGCGCGCAGAAGACATACGATATCGTCCCCGATCTATCCTGTTTCGGCAAGGCGCTGGGGAACGGCTTTTCGATTTCCGCACTTGCCGGCAAGCGGGAGTTCATGGAACGAGGCGGTATCGATCAAACCGATGCCCCCCGCGTCTTCCTGCTTTCGACGACGCATGGCGCGGAAACGCATGCGATGGCGGCGGCCATCGCGACCATGAAAGTTTACATGCAGGAACCCGTGGTCCCACATCTGGTCCGACAGGGAAATTCGCTGCGCGCCGCCATCAGCCAGATCGCAATTGCGCACGGACTCGATTCCTACTTCGGCATTCAGGGCCACTCCGCGTGCCTCAGCTACTTCACGCTGGACCAGACCGGAAAGCCGTCTCAGGCTTTTCGCTCGCTGTTTCTGCAGGAAACCATACGTCGCGGACTTCTCGCACCTTCTCTCGTTGTAAGCTACACGCATGAGGACGAGGATATAGCCAAAACGCTTGACGCCATCGATGGAGCGCTCGTCGTCTACCGTAAAGCGCTGGAATACGGCGTCGACAAATTCCTGACGGGACGCCCATCCGATGTCGTCTTCCGGCGTTTCAACGGCAACGCGCAGCATCACGCCAGCCATGGGTTGGTCATGGCCGACATGCCCGAATTATCGGAAAGCGTCCGAAAGCCTTAACCGGCCGGGGCACCTAGACCGTTCGCATTATCGATACAGCCGCTTTGTGCGGTGCATCGATCTCGCCTGAAAAGATACGCTCGTTGCAATCGAAAATAGATTTTGAGGGGAAATTTCATGCACGTTCTGGTCACCGGGCATCGCGGATATATCGGCTCCGTCATGGTACCCATCCTGCGCAAGGCGGGTCACGAAGTACACGGCTATGACACTGAATTCTACCATCGCTGCGCTTATGTTCCAGGCGGACCTTTGCCGCAGGTCCCCGGCGTATGCAAGGACATCCGCGATATCCAGCCTTCGGATATGGAAGGTTTCGACGCTGTCATTCATCTTGCGGCGCTGTCCAACGATCCGCTGAGCAATCTCAATCCGGAAATTACCTATGAGATCAATTACCGCGGCAGCGTTCGGGCAGCGCGAGCCGCAAAACAGGCTGGCGTCAAGCGTTTCATCTTCGCCTCGTCGTGCAGCAACTACGGCGCCGCTGGCGAGGGACTGGTCAACGAGACGGCAGAGCTGAAACCGGTATCGGCCTACGGCACGTCGAAGGTCTTGGCGGAGCGGGAGATTGCAAGCCTCGCGAGCCCCGGCTTCTCGCCGGTCTATATGCGTCCGGCTACAGCGTATGGCCTTTCGCCCATGCTGCGTTTCGATATCGTCCTAAACAACCTGACCGCTTGGGCGGTGACGGAAGGACTGATCCTCCTGAAATCCGACGGATCGCCATGGCGCCCAATCGTTCACATCGAGGATATTTCGCGCGCCTTTCTGGCTGCGCTCGAAGCGCCGACCGATGCCATACACAATCAGGCTTTCAACGTCGGACAGGATGCGCACAACTATCAGATCCGGGAGATTGCCGAAATCGTCGCTCTCACGGTGCCCGGATGCCGGCTGCAATATGCGAGCGATGCAAGCCCCGATACCCGTTCCTACCGCGTCGATTTTGGCAAGATCGCCCGTGCGCTTCCGGCGTTCAGACCGACATGGACGGCGGCCGCGGGTGCCGAGCAACTCTACCGGGCCTACAAGAGTGCCGGCCTGACAATGGCCGAATTCGAGGGACCGCACTATCAGCGGATCGGCCAGCTCCAGAAGCTGATCGGCGACAAGGATATCGACATCAACCTGCGCCGCCCCATGGCCGCGCCGCGCCAGAACGCCGATATTGCGGCATCGGTTTAAACAGGAGGCCCGGATGGGCAAGATGGAGCCCGGTGCAAAGCTGACAGGCGATGCATGGAGAGAGGCAGGTATCGGCCAGACTATTCATGATCTGGCTTCCCGCCTCTTTCCGATCTGTCGCAGCATCACCGGCAAAGGCGTGCGCGACACCATCGATATCCTTAAAGAATATATCGATATCGAGCAGCGCGCCGTCCCTAGCGGGACGCGGGTTTTCGACTGGACGGTGCCCCAGGAATGGAACGTCCGGGACGCCTATGTGAAGAACGCGGCGGGACGCAAGGTAATCGATTTTCAAATGTCGAACCTGCATCTCATGAGCTACAGCATCCCTCAACGTCGCGTGATGCCGCTGGCCGAACTGCAAGCGCATATCTACACCTTGCCGGCACAACCCGATCTCATTCCTTACAAAACAGCCTATTACACGGATGCCTGGGGCTTTTGCATGTCGCATCATGAATTCCTCAAGCTAGAGGAAGGCGACTATGAGGTCGTCATCGACACCGAAAAGGCGTCAGGCAATCTGTATTACGGCGAATATCTGCATATCGGACAAAGTACCGAAGAAGTGCTTCTCTTCGCGCATATCTGTCACCCGTCGCTCGCAAACGACAATTGTTCCGGCCTGGCATTGCTGACGTGTCTTGCTGCAGGCCTGAAAAGCAGGTCCACATATTACAGCTACAGGTTCGTCTTCGCACCCGGAACGATCGGCTCCCTGTCATGGCTTGCGCAGAACGAAGACGGGATATCGAACATTGCGCATGGTCTTGTGGTTTCGTGCATTGGTGACGGGGGCGGGCCGAACTACAAGCGCAGCCGCAGGGGAGATGCACTGATCGACCGGATCGCCGCCTGCACCCGCTGCGGAGAGGATCGTAAACATCTGGCAATCGCCGACTTCATTCCCTACGGCTATGACGAGCGCCAATTCTGTTCGCCGGGCTTCAACCTGCCGGTTGGACTATTGCAGAGAAGCGCTTTCGGAACCTTTCCCGAATATCACACCTCGGCCGACAATCTCGACTTCATCCGGCCCGAACATCTCGAGTCATCCTTTTGGATGATCATGGACATGATCGATGCTCTCGAAGACAACTGGACGCCGTTGAACCTTCGGCCCAAGGGTGAGCCACAGCTCGGAAAATACGGGCTTTTTCCTGCGATAGGCGGCCATAAGACGAATGACGACCGCACCATGGCCTTTCTATGGATACTCAACCTCGCCGATGGAACCAACTCACTACTGGATATCGCCGAAAGGTCAAAAATGCCGTTTGTCGATATTGCGAGCGCTGCCGGCAGGCTGCTCGAGGCGGGCCTTGTCTCGAACCTCGGTTTCCTGACGCGCTAGACCTTCATTGCAAAGCGGGCCAACCGAGGTCCTTTTCCGATATGACCGAGGGCGGCGCAGGCCATTCTACACCTATCGCGGGCTCGTCATACCGGATCCCTGCCGCACTTGCCTCGGCATAGGGCACCGAAATCAAATAGGACACAGCAACGTCGTCGCTGAGCGACTGGAAGCCGTGTGCAAAACCCTCGGGAATGTAGAACTGCGCGCCATTGTCGGCCGACAACACCGTGCCAACCCATTGCAGATAGGTGGGCGAGCCCCGGCGCAGATCGACGGCGACATCCCAGATCGATCCTTTGACGCAGGAAACCAGCTTTGTCTCCTGATGCGGCGGTCGCTGGAAATGCAGCCCTCGTACCGTGTGTTTCAGCTTCGATAGAGAAAGGCTGTGCTGACTGAAGTCCGATACCAGCGCGTTGCTCTCAAATTCGCGTTTGCAGAACGTCCTGGCAAAAGAGCCGCGACTGTCCCGCACAGGCACCGTATTGACGACCCAGAGCCCCTCGATTTTCGTCTTCTCAAACAGCATTCGGCGCTCCTGATGCAATCCCGTATTCAAGAAGAATTCTCCGCCATTTCAGCGGCTCCGGAATACACCCATAGGCAGCACCATACCTTGAAGGCGGGCTGGCAAATAAGTCACCCTTTCGGTTGCGGAAACCAGCCGCCGGAAGCGAATTTTAGCGGATTCCAATATAACCCTACGGCTTATGGATGACGTTTTCGAGCCGAATGCAGTATCGTCACCCACCCCGATCCATAGTATTTTTTCCAGTTAATAAAAGAATTTTCTGAAATTCACTCGAAGACAATGCGATGAAATCAGGGGGCGTCAGATGAATAATGAGGCAGTTTTTTCTGCAAGACTGAGCTCGACGCATCACGTCGGGCTTTGCCGTCTTTGCAGCTCGCCATTGGTGCATACCTTCGTCGATCTTGGAATGTCTCCGCCCTGCGAAAGCTTCGTCGCAGCTGACGCAGCCAACGACGTCGAGCCGTTTTATCCGCTCCACGCATTCGTTTGCGACGAATGCTTCCTCGTCCAGCTTCAGGAATATGTAGCGCCCGAGAATATTTTCACGGAGTACGCGTATTTCTCCTCGTTCTCGGACAGTTGGGTCGCTCATGCAAAGCGGTACTGCGACATGGTCATCGAGCGCTTCGCGCTTGGCGAATCCAGTTTCGTTGTCGAGCTTGCCAGCAACGACGGTTACCTGCTGCAACATTTCCTGACCAGCAACATCCCGATGCTGGGAATTGAACCGGCGGTCAACGTCGCAAAGGTGGCGATCGGCAAAGGTATTCCGACACTGACTGAATTTTTCAACGAGGCTCTAGCAACCGATATGGCGGCCAGAGGCCAAAAAGCCGATCTCATCATCGGCAACAATGTCCTTGCCCAGGTGCCTGATATCAACGATTTCGTCGCCGGTATGAAAGTGCTGCTCAAGCCTGAAGGCGTCATCACCCTTGAGTTCCCGCATATCGAAAAGCTAATCGCGGAAAACCAGTTCGACACCATCTATCACGAGCACTTTTCCTACTTCTCATTGCTGACCATAGAAAAAATGGCCCGCTGTCATGGGTTAAAGGTTTTCGATGTCGAAGAGATTCCCACACATGGCGGTTCGCTGCGGGTCTTTTTCTCGCACGAGGACAGCAAGTTCCCGCGTGAAGCCCGCGTGGATAGCCTCCTGGAACGGGAGCTGAATGCTGGGCTCGACAGAATAGAGACCTATACGGCCTTCTCCGAAGCCGTGCGCCAAACCAAGCGAAACCTCCTGTCTTTCCTCATCCGCCTCAAGGAAATGCGCAAATCGATCTGTGCCTATGGCGCACCGGGAAAGGGCAACACGCTGCTAAATTATTGCGGTATCGGCACCGATTTCATCGATTTTGCAGTCGATCGCAATCCTTACAAACATGGTCGCCTCACGCCGGGAATGCATATTCCGATCCGGCCCGTGAGCGAAATCCAGCGCATGAAGCCGGATTACGTTCTCATTCTCCCCTGGAACCTGAAGAATGAGATCGTTGCACAAATGAACGACATCAGGAACTGGGGCGGGAAATTCGTCGTTCCAATTCCCGACATATCCATCATTGATCCGAAGGAGTTGGTACAATGAAGGTCGTCTTGTTCTGTGGCGGCAGGGGTACTCGCATCAGGGAATATTCCGAAAGCGTCCCGAAACCGCTGATCCCGCTCGGGTCTCAACCGATCATGCGGCATGTCATGCAATATTACGCCCGTTTCGGGCATGAGGACTTCATCCTCTGCCTTGGCTACAAGGCGCACGTCATAAAAGAATTCTTTCTGAACAGCCGGCCGGAAAGCTATGCCGACTGCGTCATATCGAGCCCCGGACGCGTGGAATTGCTTGAGGAACTGCCAAGGGACTGGCGCGTATCCCTGATCGATACGGGGATATGGCGCAATATAGGCGAGCGCCTCTGGGCCGTACGTCATCATCTCAAGGGCGAGAAGATGTTCCTTGCCAATTATAGCGACGGCCTGACCGACGTCGATCTCGACGACATGATTGACCAATTCGAAAAGAGCGACAAGCTCGCCTGTTTTCTGGCTGTCAGACCGCCCCTCACTTACCACCTGGCGGAAATCGACGAGAGCGGAAGAGTCCGGGAATTTCGGTCGTCGGAAACATCCGACATGTGGATAAACGGCGGCTACTTCCTGATGCGACCAGAAATTTTCGACTACATGCGCGAGGGTGAGGAACTCGTGCTGGAACCGTTCTCGAGGTTGATTTCTGAAGATAAATTGATGGCCTACAAACATGAGGGTTTCTGGCGGTCAATGGATACGCTGCGCGACTGGCAGACGTTGGAGGCAATGGTAGAGCGTGGTGACATGCCATGGATTGGAGACGATGCCTCGATGGCACGCAAGTCGTCAAACACGAAGCTGCTGCCATGAAAAACATGTCCCTCGCTTCCGCCGGTGATCGTCTGTCGATCCTTTGTCTCGGAGCTCACTCCGACGACATTGAGATCGGCGTCGGAGGCACGGTACTCAGCCTGCTTTCAAAGGGCGTGTTGCTCGATGTCTATTGGTGCGTCCTCAGTGCCGGTAACGAGCGCGCCCTGGAGGCACGCAGTTCCGCCGAAGCTTTTCTTGCAAAAGCAGCGTCCTACTCAATTGAACTGGCATCGTTTCAGGACAGCTACTTTCCCTCGCAGAGCCGCGAGATCAAGTCATGGCTGCTGACATTGCGCGACAAAGTCAGTCCCGACGTCATATTCACGCATAGCCGCGAGGACGCGCATCAGGATCACCGCGAAATCAACAGGCTCACATCCAACATCTTCAGAAATCACCTGATCATGGAATACGAAATCCCGAAATGGGACGGCGATTTCGGCAGAAGAAACGCCTACGTGCCGTTGAGCGAAGACGCGATGAACATGAAGGTCGAGCTTCTCTTGCAGCATTTTGGAACACAGAGATCCAAGGACTGGTTCGATGCGGATACCTTTCGCGGTCTGGCGCGGCTGCGGGGAATGGAATGCCGTGCGCCTACACGTTTTGCGGAAGCCTTTACCGTCAGGAAGCTGACGTTCGCCTGAACAGGCAGAAGGCCCGTTTACGGTACGAAATCGACGTTTTGCGGAAATTAAAAGAAACCAAAAACAATACAGGGGGCATTGTCGTCATGATCCAGAACCACATCTCCGAAAACCCGCCGGAAGGCACACTGCATCCGCAGGCCGCAGCAAGTGCGGCTGGCTATATCGGCATCATAGATCGTCGCATGCTGGAGCGGGAATGCCTCGCCCATAGTCTCAACTATCAATATGCGGACAGGCGCATCCTGACCTTCTCCAATCTCGGCGAATGGCAACAGGCACGCGCGGAAATCGGCATGCCTGCTGCAGTTCTGGTCAGCGCCTGGCCCGGTCCGTCTGCAGAGACAAACCGCGATCTTGCAGAGATTGTGGCTGCCGTGTCTCCGGCCGCCGTCGTCGTGCTCTCTGACGATCAGGATATCAATACCATTCTGGATACCATCGCTCTTGGCGTGCGCGGGTACATATCGAGTTCCGTCAGCATCGACGTCTGCGTCCAGGCGATCAGTCTTGCAATCGCGGGCGGCCGTTTCATACCGGCCAGCAGCGTCATGAACATGAAAAGTCTATTCGGCCTGACTGCACACGCATCCGTTCCTCCGACGAAATTTACAAGCCGTCAATCGGCTATTGCGGAGGCCTTGCGGTGCGGAAAGGCGAATAAGGATATCGCTCTGGAGCTGAACCTTTGTGAAAGCACCATCAAGGTGCATATCCGCAATATCATGAAGAAGCTTGGAGCAACGAACCGCACGGAAGTTGCCTGCAAGATCGGCGACATGGCGTACGACCGCTAAGCACACGACATCCACTGACCGCTACCGAACGCCCCGCTTACAGCAGGAACCGTCATGATCCAGTCGTCATCATCTCCGGTTGAGCAGGAAGGTATTTCCCGCTTCATATCCATACTGCGGGAGCGGCGCAGAGCCGTCTTCATCTGCTTTCTCGCCAGTTTCGCAATCGCGGCAATCGGCTATGCGCGAACCCCCATCCGTTACAAGGCCGAGGCAACCCTTGCGCTTGATGTCCGCAAGCTTCAGGCGCTCCCCACTGAATCCGTGGTCTCTCCGCTGCCTCAGGAAAGCCCGGTGCTTCGAACCGAACTCGACATCATCGGGTCAAGGTCCATGGCGGAACGGGTTCTCGTCATCCTGCAAAAAGATCGACTGCTCGAAGGGCGGCAACCCAACTCCGACCGGGCGGACGCCGACGCGATCGTGCTTGGCAACGACGCCGAGACATCGAAAATGATCGATAACCTCATGACCAATGTTCGTGTGATGAATGATGGCCGGTCGTATACAATCTACATATCCTATTACGCCAACGATCCGGCGCTTGCTGCGAAAGTCGCCAATGCTTTCGGAGCAGCCTATATCGACTACCAGATCGACCTCCAGACAACGGCAACCCGGCGTGTCAGCGCATGGCTCGGCGAGCGGCTGGTCAGTCTTCGGACGGAACTCGAGGAGTCTGAACGCCAGGCCTCGCAATTTCGCGAAAAATCCGGATTGATAGACACTGGTGGTCTTCCGTTGCAGTCGCAGCGTCTTTCAAGTCTAAATGTCGAGCTGACAACGCTACAGGCCAAGTTGGCGGGGTCAAGGGCGCGCCTGGCCACAGCACTCGAACTGCAGAAAAGCGGTGACGGGCTCGGGATCACCGAAGTTCTGTCCTCACCATCAATCCAGCTTTTAAGGGCCGAGCAGGCAAGGGTCATCAGAGCCATTGCCCAGATCGATGAAAGCGGCGCCGTCATGAGCCCAGAGCGGCCGCAGTTATCCTCCCAGCTCAGTTCACTCAACAAGCAAATCGATTCAGAGATCGCCCAGATCATCGCTGCATTGCGCAACGAGATCGAGGTCAACGAAAAACAGCGGCAGGAAGTAGAGGCCAGCCTCAATGATGTGCAACGCGCCATTTCCACGACGGATATGGCAATGGTTCAATCCGGGCAACTTGACCGGGAAGCAGCAGCGAACCGCTCGATCTACGAGACATACCTCGCACGCTACAAGCAGACCATCGAACAGGACGGTATCGCAACTGCCGAGGCTCGGATCATATCGAGCGCCATGCCTTCCCGTAAACCGACCAGTCCTGACGAGCGTCTGTGGGCAGTGGTCGCGCTTCTTCTCGGTTGCAGCACCGGTTTAGCGGCAGCTTTTATCCTGAACTTTACGGACCGGTCCGTTGGCTCCATCACGTCTCTTCAACAGAAAACCGGACTGAACGTCATTGGGAGCATTCCACGCATTTCCTTCAGAGAGCTCCAGAACACGCCCGGAAAATTCAGCAGCGGCGCGGCGGATTTCTACAGCGCGTTTGCCGACCTTCAGACCCACATACAGTTGGCCGAGAGCAAGGCGAAAGTGATAGCCTTCACCTCTTCGGCCGATGGGGAAGGCAAGACGTTCGTGATCGCCAATCTTGCCAGATCTCTTGCGATGAGCGGCGTTAATCTGCTGCTGATCGATGCCAATCTGCGGAACCCGGCTCTCGGGAGGGAATTCGATGTGGGATCGACGTTGCATATTGGCCAGGCGGTCAGCCGTGAGGTGTCTCTGGACGACATCATCCAACGCGATCAGGCCTCCGGGGTCGACATCATCGTCGCCGAGAAAAGCGACCTGCCGCCAAATCTTGTTCTTGGAAGCAAGCGCTTCGCCGGCCTGATTGCAGAGGCGAGACAGCGATACGAACTGGTATTGATCGAGGCCCCATCCGTTGCCCATGACCTAGACCTGTTGCGGATCGCCACCCTGTCGGATGCCGTATCATTCGTGGTCCGGCAGGACGTCGCAGATGGCACGGGCATGAAAAATGCCGTCATCAAACTGCGGGTCGCGGGCCGGCCGATCACAGGCATCATCCTCAACGGAATCCGACGCCCGAAAAAGCGCCATCCCCCAGTCTGGCCGAGGATTTTCCGGGACTGGAATACTCATTTCAAGCTGCGGAAACGGGCGACCAGTCTGCGCCCCCCGGCTGTCGTCCATAGCGAGAGGTGAAACATGCGCTTCGTGACAAGGTCCAAGGGCTTTTCCTTGATGATGGCCAGCACCACCTTTCTGTCTCTCGCCGTTTGCCAATTACCGGCCGCCGCAGATGGCACGAACTACAAGGTGGCTACCGGCGACGTCTTGACGATCTCCGTCTATGGCGACCCGGGCCTGACCGGCCTCTTCCCCGTCAGTGCAGATGGAACGATCGGTTATCCGCTTCTTGGCAACGTCAACGTGGTCGACCAGACAGTGAACGAAATCGGTGCGCGGATCAGCCGCGATCTGGCAAGCCATGTGGCAAACCGCTCCGTTGCCGTTGCGGTCAAGGAATATGCTCCGATCTTCGTTGTCGGCGACGTCCAGAAGCCGGGAAAATATGAATACCGTCCCGGCATGATCGTGCTTGAACTCTTCGCACTCGGCGGCGGATTGCGCGAGTCGAATGCACAGAGGGATACCTCGGGCATACAGTTGATCTCTGCCCAACAGGAATATGAAGACATGTCGATGCAACTCCTGTCGCAGGATATCCGGCGCGTCCGACTGGAAGCGGAACTCAACGACACCGAATTTGAATATAAGGGCGACGAAATCGGACTCGTCCGGGATCGCACCGCACTGGAGAAGATCGTAGAATCTGAAAAAAGTCTGTTTCGCCTTCGCCTCTCGGCGCAGCAAGACGAAAAGACCAACCTCGAGGTCCAACGACAGAACTTCATTCAGGAAATAGACACGCTCCAGAAAAGCAACGTCATGCGCACCCAGCAACTAGAGTTGCTCGACATGGACGTCAACGCCTCGAAGGAGCTTGTCACGCGCGGTGCAGCCTCAGAATCAGCACTGAGAGAGCGTAAGCGCGAACTGCTATCCATGAACCAGCAGGTGCTGGAATCGACATCGTTTCTGGCGCGCGCGCAACAAAACAAAAGCGAAGTAGAGCGGCGTATTCTGGAGCTGAAAAGCAAAAGGCACAATGACGCCGCGACCGAATTGCGGGAAACCTCCCTGGACATCATGCGTTTGAAGAAAAAGCTGGCCTTCAGCCTTCAATCCATGGCCGAGATCGGCTCGACGGCGCGGCGGGTTTCCAGCCTCGAGGACATGATCCAGACCAAATTTTTCATCGTGCGTCAGGTTGCAGGTACATACCGCGAAACAGCTGCGGACGAGCATACGCAGGTCCGGGCGGGAGACGTTGTGCGCGTCCGCCTGTCGGTATCCGGCAGAGACCCTGTTTCAGCGGCAGTCGTCACAGGAAGCGTCAACTAAGAGAGACGAGCGTCTCCGACGCCCCTGCTTGAGCGGCCCTGAAAGCAGCTACCGCTTTTGGAGAGCTATAGCGCCATGTCGCAATTTGCTATCCTCAATAGTGCCCTCCAGCAGTCTCGTAGGACCAGCACCAATCAAAAGAGTTTGCCGGCGTTCCGATCGGTAGGATCTCGATTTCCTCCACAGAATAGAAACGACCGGTACCACTGCCAGGGAGACGGAGATGGAATCTGCGAACGTTCCGGTCGGTTATCATATGGTCAGGCAGCGTGCCGTCATCATCGTGAACGGCGAGAAAGGGCTGCAGCCCGTCAATGTGACACAGGATGCACTGAACGACATCCAGTCCCCACCGCGGTGCGATGCGCAACGTCTGGCGCAATTCGTCGACGTGTTTGCAACGATAGCGGCATCCAAAATCGAGAAGGGAATGTTCGCGTTCGATGGACGGATTTGGATCACAGCGACCGACGTGCATGCCTGGCTCAATTTGGCGGCGGAAAACGGGGCCGCCAAGTAACGTCTCTCAAACTCTAACGCTTTTGTCCCTATACTTTTACCCCAAGCGCGAAAATTCGGCGCACAGCACATGGATGGATGCGAACCCTACCGCTTATAGCTAGATTGAACCGAAACGATAAAAGCGGTTTGTAAGAGTAACCCGTCGCCCCCTGATACTTTGGCGGGTCCCTGGCAACCGGGGTTACCCGGTAACTGGGAGGGCTCGCTCGTTCAACCGGGCGAGCCTATTTGCGTTCGGCACAAACCGTCACCAGCGCCGCGCAAATCTTGTTGCGCCGACGGGTTGAGATTGAAATTTGCAAGAATATTACCCTCGTCAAACTGGAACCACAGATCGCTCGCCACTCATGGAGTAACGAACGATCCGTCGGTCCCCTCGCCTGAAATGAAAACCGTCGAGCCTTGATCTCAATGGCCAGTGGCATCGTATTGCCTTGATTGATTGAGCCATATTCGCCACTTTCCGGCAGCTCGTCAATTCACCGCAGATACGTCATTAGAGGTACCTTGCCGGGATTTTCGGGGAATAGACTCCGGTTCAATCAGGTGTCAGCCTTGCAGCATTGGAGGACGATTTAACGGTGCCGGCCTTTGGCCCCTCGTTTCCCACTGCAAAACCGCTCCATGTAGAGCCGACATTTACCCAGCTGTTCTGCGGATGCATCGTCACGAAGCCCGCACTTTGAACGGGCCCTGGCGTTCCTCGGGTAAAATGATTGTCGTAGAGCACCGTGTTGATCCGCCTTGAGCGTTCGGCCGGTCCGGCCTTGAAGCTGCCGTCGTGCGTCCACATGAGTTTGTAGGCATCTACGAAGCCGTAACGGACGTTGGCGAAGGTATTTCCATCGAAGACCGTCCCATTATAGTCGGCGCCGGGATGGTTCCAGGTTTCATATTCGACGCCGATATAGGCGATATCCGTGAACCTGTTCCTGCGATAAATATTCCCCAGACCGCCCCAGATGCCGGGAACGCCGGAATCCGCGAATGTCGTGCCGACATAGAGGCCGCTGTTGCTGCGTGTAACACTGTTGTTGGAATATTGCAGGAAATACGGGCTGAGTCCCCGCGTCGAGTCCAGCGCAACCGTCATCATGCCATGTCGCATCTGAGAGATGCGGTTGCTGTCGACCACCACGTCATAGACGTTGCCGTAGAGAAGAACGCCGGTGGAATCGGAATCATGCTCCGCATAGCTTGCCCTGCCATCGAACACATTATCGTATATCACGGCTCTCGATGCGGTCGCTGCCAGAGCAAAACGGCTCGTTCGATCCGGCACGACATTCCAGGGTTGCTCGAGCAGAACGACAGATCCGTCCGTCGACGCGATGTGACGGTGTTGCCCGGCCCCTCGCCCGCCAACGATGACGAGATCGAAGCCGCCCGGCTTGGCATCCCCCAGATCCGACAGGGATTTGAAGGTAACCGAGTTCGAGGAAGCGCGGACGAAATCGTTTTTAAGCTTGCTCCCGACGATCTCGAAGCAGATCTGTTCGCCCTTGTTGCAATCGACCTTGGTGCAGTCGTGGGGCGCGGCGTTTCGCGAGATGTTTTTCTCAAAATAGAGGTTTCGCATGCTCCCGAAATGCGCCTGGCCAACAAAAAAACGTCCTATGCCATGACCGTCGTCGCGGCTTTCATCCGCATTTGTCAGCTCGTTGTCCATCATGGCGAAATCGCGCCCACCCCATAGCGCGACGACGGATTCGCCGTAACCCGTCATCCGAAACCGATTGTTGGAGAAAAACACCTGCCGGCTCGCGCCGTAAAAGGATCCGTTCTCGATCAGCTCGGACGCATGCACAAAAAGACCTACGGTGTCCTGGGCATCGAACGCCGGCACGCCCCAGGCGTCGATACGTACGGAATCCAGCCGTGTGTTTTTGGTGTTGCGCAAAGCAAGAAGAGGTTTACCTGCAATGTTGCGGTTGGCATTGAGGGTCAGGTTTCCGAACCGGGTGTCGTCGCCATTAACGACAACCATGCTCTGATCAATCCCGTGGTTCAGCCTGATCTCCGTTTTGTTCACCCCTTCCCCGAACCACGCCACATTGGCGGGCGCAATCAAAGGCTTTGTCACGAGATAAATCCCGGCGGGGAAATACAAAACCGATGGCGCCGTTGCGGCCGCGGCGTCGAGCGCGCGCAAGATGGCTGCGGTGTCGTCGGTCATGCCATCGCCCGCTGCCCCGAATTGCCTGGCATCGATGCGCTTTTTATCCTGCGCCGCCCATGGCGATTGCGACAGGACCTCAAGCGTCAGCGGACCGCTCCAGCCGAAGCGGCCGCCATGGGTATTGTGAACCCAGACTTCATAGTTACCCGGTGGCAGAGCCGGCACCTCGAAATCGACCTTGAAGGGGTTGACGGAGATTGCCGGAACATACGAGCCGGCAACAGCGACCGGCTTGATATAGAGATAGGATTGGCTGGTCCCGTTGGACCGCGAAAGGTTGCGTCCATAGACCGAGACGATGGCTCCCGGCGCTGCGGCATCGGGCCCGATCCACCAGCTTTCCGTGCGATTGATTGCGAAGCTGCGCCCTTGAACAGTGCTACCCTGGGGCCTGATCAGGTAGGTGGACCATGAAGGAAGCGTGGCTGGCAGCAGCAGCGTCGCCGCCGTCGCGTCAGCCGTCAGCGACGCCAACGGTGTCACCACGCCCTCCGCGGCACCGGGGTGTTGCGAAAAGACTTCGAAACCCGTTCGTCCATCGAGATCGACACCGGTCATCGAGACAACCTCGCCAGGGCCCGCCGTTCTCGAAATTTCCGCGATTGCCGGCCCCTTGCCGCCTACCCCTGTCCACGGCGGATTGAAGGCATCCGCATCATCCGGCAATCGTGGTTCTGGAACAGGTATCGGGAAACCGAACTGCCGTGGATCAGGTTGGCTGGCTTGCTCTTGCCCTCCCCGCACCGCAGGCTGCCCGGCAGACGAGAGACCCGAAAATGCGAGCACAAGGGCGGCAAGCAAAATCGATAATATCAGGGCATTTGGCGATCTCATCTTGCCGCTTGTCGTAACATATCCGATTGCAGCGACTTCGGTTGTCGCCACCACTCATACAAATCCTGAATTCCGTATCTGAGCTCGACCGTCGAGTTCCAGCCAAGCGCGTTGAGCCGCGAGCAATCGAGCAGCTTTCTGGGGGCTCCATCCGGTTTGCTGGTGTCAAAAACGATCTGCCCATCGTAGCCGACGATGCCTGCAATCAGATGGGCGAGATTGCGGATGGATATCTCCCGCCCCGAGCCGATATTGATCAGCGGAAAATGCGCCGATGATTTCATGAGGAAGCAACAGGCATCCGCCAGATCGTCCACATGGAGAAACTCCCGCAGAGGACTGCCGGTGCCCCATAGAACAATCTTGTTCTGGCCGCTGATTTTCGCTTCATGCATTCTCCTGATCATCGCAGGAATGACGTGTGAGCTTTGCGGATCGAAATTGTCGTTCAGCCCGTAAATATTGGTCGGCATGACGGAGACGCAATTCAGGCCGTACTGACTGGAGTAGAATTGGGAAAGCTTGAGCGCCGCGATCTTCGCAATCGCGTAGGCCTCGTTGGTAGGCTCCAAAGGGCCTGTCAAAAGGGCATTTTCCGTGATCGGCTGCGCTGCGAATTTCGGGTAGATGCAGCTAGATCCCATCCAGAGAAGCTTTTCAACACCGATATCGGCAGCCGATTTCATGATATTCATCGAAATTAGCGTATTGGTGTAAAGAAAGTCCGCCGGATAGGCCGCATTTGCTGCGATGCCTCCAACCTTGGCGGCAGCGACAAAAATGACCTCAGGTCTTGCCGCCGCCATCCATTGCTCCGTCTCGTACTGTCGGGTCAGATCGAGCTCGCTGCGAGAGACTTTGAGAATTTCGCAATTTTCGCGCTGGAGACGTCGCACGAGTGCCGAGCCGACCATTCCGGTATGGCCGGCAACCCAGACGCGCTTGCCATTCAAGCTGAACGGGATTTCTTGCGATTTATGCGACGAATTCATTTCTTCCCTCTTCCAACATCACGAGGCGAAGATCCGCTTCGACCATTTCCTGAACGAGGTCGCAAAAGGAAGTCGAGTGGCTCCAGTTGAGTTTCCTGCGCGCCTTGCTGGGGTCGCCGAGAAGAAAATCCACTTCCGCGGGACGAAAATATCTGGGATCGATTTCGATGATCGTATTGCCGGTTTTGGCGTCGTATCCCACTTCGTCACTGCCATCGCCGTTCCACTCGATGGTCTTGCCGACCACGCCGAAAGCAAGCTCGACGAATTCCCGCACCGTATGTGCCTCGCCGGTTGCGAGCACATAGTCCTCGGGTATTTCCTGCTGCACGATACGCCACATGCCTTCAACATAATCGCGCGCATGCCCCCAGTCCCTCTTTGCGTCGAGATTACCAAGACGCAGCTTGCTCACGAGACCGCGTTCGATGGCGGCAACGCCGCGCGTGATTTTCCGCGTGACGAATGTCTCCCCGCGAATGGGGCTCTCATGGTTGAAGAGAATGCCGTTGGATGCGTGAAAGCCGTAACTTTCCCGGTAATTGACCGTCATCCAGTATGCGTAGAGTTTTGCCGCAGCATAGGGGCTTCTCGGATAGAACGGCGTACCCTCGTGCTGAGCAACAGTGCCCATCCCCCCGAACAGCTCCGACGTGGATGCCTGATAAAACCGGCAACGGTCGCCGAGGTTCAGAATGCGCATGGCTTCCAGCAGCCTCAGCGTGCCAAGCGCATCCGCATTTGCCGTATATTCCGGCGTCTCGAAGCTGACCTGGACATGGCTTTGGGCGCCGAGATTATAGATCTCGTCGGGCTGGACCTCCTGAATGACCCGGCACAGGTTCGTGGCGTCCGTCAGGTCACCGAAGTGAAGACGAAAGCGAAGGTTTTCCTCGAAGGGATCTTGATAAAGATGATCGATCCGGCCGGTGTTGAATGAGGAAGACCGCCTTTTCAGGCCGTGCACGATATATCCCTTGGCAAGCAGCAATTCACTGAGATAAGCGCCGTCCTGCCCGGTTACGCCGATAATCAAGGCTCTCTTGTCTACCATCCACCACATCTCCCAGCGGTTCCGGCCCCGGATGGCGCCTCCTTGAAAGGTATAACGAGGCCTTGCGCATCGGCAGCATACCAAAAGGGAGAGGACGGCCGGTCAGAACCGGCTGATTAACCGTCCACCACGTCGACATCTGCCTTTAAGAGGAGGCAGGGTGGGTATCCCCGCTTCCGACTTAAGCCTTTTGGTCGAGTTGCAGGTCACGCAGGCCGTGCCAGACTTCAAAAATACAACGCCGGGTCGCGCACGATCTTTACGATAACAGGGAGCGCGAGACGACATCATCTACGGTTCATGGAGGCGGATTGGATGGGTACGTTCGCGACGACTTACGAAAAAATGCAGAACTTCAACTGGCTGACGCGCTTTCTGCATGCAGGCCGCTATCGAAAGCTGCTTGAGGTCCTCGAAACAGTGCAGAAGGACGTCGGCAATCGGAAGGTCAGAATACTGGATATCGGCTGCGGCCCCGGAACCGCGGTCGGACATATTCTGGAAAAATTCGACGTTGATTACGTCGGTATCGACTACGATCCAATCTTCATCGAGGCCGCGCGCAATCGCTACAGCAACTACGAAAACTGCCGTTTCATCGTCGGCGACGCCACCGACGGGAGCCTTTACAAAACGATCGAGGCCGACATCGTCATCGCGCTGGAAACGCTTGAACATATCCACCTCAACCGCACCGTCCGTGTCATTGAGCACGTCTGCGCGATCGTTCGTCCCCGCATTTTCCTGGTTACGGTACCCGTCGAAGTAGGGCCAGCCGTATGGATCAAGAACTGGGGTTCGGCCCTCATGGGCTACAATCGGCAATCCGGCAATCTGAAAGAGACTTTTTGGGCAGGCTTATACCGGCTGGACCGCGTGCCCGCTCACCATACGTCACATCAGGGCTTCGACTGGCGGTGTCTGGCGCAGCTTATCCGCGTCAACGCGCCCCTGCGCGAAATCCGCAGCCTGCCGTTTTCTTTTGTTCCACGCTTGCTCAGTCCGAACGTCGCGCTGATCGCCGAACCGGTAAAATCGAGGATCGATCTGGCAAACGATGACCCCGAAGCATGGAAGATCAACCATGGCCAGACAACCTGGAACCAACAGCATATTGTCGACGGTGCCGTTGCAACCGATGCTGCGCGCCACGCCAAGTCCTCGTCAACATGGTCGATGCGCCTCAAGGGATTGCTGGGAATGGCCCTCGCCACCATGCCATTTGCCTGGCATCGCTGGTCTTACATTTCCATTTCCCCAGGCGAACTGCATTCATCGCATTTCCTGCTGACGATCGACAAACACTTGCTGCGGCCTCATCAACCGATGGAGGGCGACATTATCGTCCTTGCGGGGCAAGCCATTGTTCAACGCATTTCTGAAGCCAGCTATCTGCTGATCTAGGATAAGGACTTGTCAGCCGCAGCGAGCGCAGAGAAGACGAAAGTCGGACATGGATCGTTCCGGGTTACGGACATCCACAGGGGGGCCGACAACTCCCGTCAAACCCGATATCGCAGGGCCTCCAAAACCCTGACGAACGCCGGTGATGCCTGGCGACGGCTGGGGTAATAGAGGTAATATCCGTCCCAGGGCGGGGAATATTTCTGCAGCACGCGAACCAGCCGGCCGTCTGCGACATAAGGAAGGATCATTTCCTCCGGGATGTAGGCAAGCCCGAAGCCGTCAAGCGCGGCTTCCAGCGAATTGAAACTGTTGTTGAAGGCGAGCTGACCATCGACCTTGATCTTGATCTCGCGGCCCTTGTCCTCGAACTCCCATACATAAAGGCCGCCGGCACTCGGCAGCCGGAAGTTGATGCAATCATGGCCGACCAGGTCCTTGGGATGCCTGGGGTGTGGTCGGTTCTTGAAGTAGGCGGGCGATCCGACGACAGCGAGACAAAAGTCGGGACCGATCCTTGCGGAGATCATGTCTTTCGCGAGATGTTCACCCATACGCACCCCCGCATCATAACGCTCCGTCACGATGTCGGTCAGTCCGTTATCGAGGATCAGCTCGACCTTGATGTCGGGATATTGAGGCAAAAATTTCCTGAGTTTGGGCCAGAGGACATAGGTGATCGCGTACTCGGCGGCGACGATACGGATCGTTCCCGCCGGTTTTTCCCTCAGTTCGTTCAACGCATCGACATGCGCTTCGATCTCGTCGAAATGTGGACCGATCCCGTTTAGCAGCCGCTCGCCCGCCTCCGTCGGCGAAACCGCTCTGGTCGTCCGCATCAGGAGACGCACGCCCAACCTGGCTTCAAGCTGGCGGAGTGTGTGGCTCAATGCTGACTGCGATACGCCCAGCTTCGCCGCCGCCCGGGTAAAGCTCTGTTCTCGGGCAACAGCAATGAAAGCTGCAAGATCGTTGACGGTATCGCGTGCCATTCATGAGCCTCCTGCATCCAGACCTGTTGATTATGGCATAATGCTCATGCCGCACTAACAGAAAAAGAGCCCGCTTCGGGCGGGCTCCTGAGCTGTTACGTCACTGCCGAACGTATCAAGCCGACAGGTGCTGCTCAAAGAAGCTGGCGAGCTTGGTGAAGGGGATCACATCCATCTTGTCATAGAGGTCCGTATGGCTGGCGCCGGGAATGACATGGAGTTCCTTCGGTTCGGCCGCCGCCGCATACGCGGTCTCTGCGAAATAGAGAGAATGGGCCTTCTCGCCATGAATGAATAGAACCGGGCGCGGCGAAATTTCCGCGATGTAGCTCAGGATCGGCATGTTCATGAACGAAATTGGCGTTGTCTGCGACCAGGCGTTACGGGAGTTGACCGCCCGCTTATGATAACCGCGTGGTGTCGAGTAGTAGTCGTGATAATCGACCATGAACTGCGGCGCGTCGGGTCCGACTTCCGCGTTGTAGGCTGCCTGATAGGCAGGTGTACCCTTTTCCGCATCGACCCACCGCTGGCGGCTCAACTGTTCCAGGGTCGCCGTGCGCTGCTCCAGCGTGACGCTGTCGTTGTAGCCCTTGGACATGACGCGGGTCATATCGTACATGGTGCTGGCAACCACGGCCTTCACACGCTTGTCCGAGGCTACGGCATTGAGCGCCATGCCACCCCAGCCGCAGACACCGATGACGCCGATCCGTTCGCGATCGACTTCGGGACGCAGGCCGATGTAGTCCACAGCCGCGCTGAAATCCTCGGTGTTGATGTCGGGAGACGCGATATTGCGCGGTTCGCCGCCGCTCTCACCTGTATAGGAAGGATCGAATGCCAGAGTGACGAAACCGCGTTCGGCCATCGTCTGTGCGTAAAGGCCGGACGATTGTTCCTTGACCGCGCCAAACGGTCCGCTCACCACGATTGCGGGGTTTCCGACGCTGTTGCGGGTTTTGGGCATGTAGAGGTCGGCCGCCAGGGTGATGCCATAACGGTTTTTGAACGAGACCTTCTGGTGATCGACCTTCTCGCTCTTCGGAAAAACCTTGTCCCAGTCCTGCGTCATCTTCAATGTTTGCGCCTCTGCCTTCGATACCGCCATCACTGACACCGCGCCAATCGCGGCGATGCCGACACCTGTAATCTTGAGAAGGCCACGGCGGCCCATGTCCAGGCCCTCTCCCGTAGAAGCGTTTTCGTTCTGATTGCTCACTTCACTCTCCATTGTCGTTGCCGTGACGAGCGGCCGGTGGGCTGCTTTGAGGGGTGATGCAGCAGCGTCGTTCAAAAGATAGATCGGAGATTGTCGCGAGATTAGAGCGCGGCGAAGGCATGCCGTCATGAGCGATATTCATGAATGAACCGAGCCCCTGCATCGACGTGGATAATACGCAAGCAGGCCGGGCGCGGCTAAACAAGACCTTTTGATGAGCATCGTTCATGACTGCATCCCGTGACAGGCGGCTTATTGCAAGATGCTTCATGACTTATGTTCACCTCGCTGCCTCCCATCAGCAGCGGAAGACCGTTGAAGAAATAGCCAAGAAAAGCTGCCGTACCATGTCCATAGAAACTACAATTTCCACAGGGGAAGCCAGATCCCGATCCGCAAACTGGGGCGGTGTGTTGGCGATGACGCTCTGCGTTTTCGCCCTGATCGCGTCTGAATTCATGCCTCTCAGCCTGCTGACGCCGATCGCGGATGAACTGCGCATCAGCGAAGGATCGGCCGGACATTCGATCGCGATCTCCGGCGCTTTCGCCGTCGTCACGAGCCTCTTTGTCTCGTATCTCGCGGGAGAGTGGGACCGTAAGCTGCTGTTGCTTGCTCTGACGGCACTGATGGCCCTTTCTGGCGTGACCGTGGCGATCGCACCGAACTATGAAATATTCATGGTCGGGCGCGCGCTCATCGGGATAGTGATCGGTGGGTTCTGGTCCATATCGGTGGCGACCGCCATGCGTCTTGTACCGGAGCATCTCGTTCCCCGAGCGCTTGCAATCTTTAACAGCGGTAACGCGCTGGCAACTGTCGTTGCTCCTCCGCTCGGCGCGTTTCTCGGATCGATCATCGGTTGGCGAGGTGCCTTCTTCACTGTCGTCCCCGTCGCGGCGATCGCATTCCTGTGGCAGCTGGCAAGCCTCCCTTCCATGAAGCCCCTCCCCGGGAAAACGTCAAAGAATGCATTCAGGCTACTGAACCGTCCTTTGATCGCTATCGGCATGGCATCGGTCTCGGTCTTCTTCATGGGCCAGTTCACGCTGTTCACCTATGTCCGCCCGTTTCTCGAAACTGTGACACGAGTAGATATCTCGGTACTCACCTTCATTCTTCTGGGCATCGGAGTTGCCGGCATCGTTGGCACCAGCCTTATCGGTTACTTTCTCGCCAACCGCCTGTATCGCGTTCTGATCGTCATCCCGGCTCTGATGGCGGTGACGGCCGTGATACTTGTTGCCTTCGGCAACACTCTCCCTGTCGCGGCGATAGCGCTTGCGGTCTGGGGAATGATCGCCACTGCGGCGCCAGTGGGTTGGTGGGCGTGGCTCGCCCGCTCACTGCCGCAGGATGCGGAAGCCGGAGGTGGTCTCATGGTTGCGGTCATCCAGCTTGCGATATCAGCCGGTGCGATAGTGGGCGGATTTCTTTACGACGCATCCGGCTACCGCATGACTTTCCTGGCAAGCGCAGGTTTGCTCCTGGCCGCGTCAGCGCTGGCATTCAAATCATCGAGAATATCCTCGTAAAGCAGTTCGGCATGGGAGCATTCCAATGATCGACCGGCGTCTATTTCTTGGGCTGGCTACCGCGGCCACAGCTTTCCCGTCCGCATTGTTCGGTCAGGCAACAAAAACGGAGGTATCCTTGATGAGTTTCCGAATGGCCTTTGGTGGTCACAGCATGACCGCGACCTTGTTCGACAACCCGTCGGCACGCGAGCTCATGAAAATGCTGCCGCTCGATCTCACGATCGAAGACTATTCGACCAACGAGAAAATCGCATATCTGCCTCGAAAGTTGACGCAGGTCACGGACACGCCGTTCGATAACGCACGTCCCGGCGACATCGCTTATTACGCGCCATGGGGTAATCTGGTCTTCTACTACGACAGCTACCGATACTCGAAAGGGCTGATCCGCCTCGGACGCTTCGATGACGGCTTCGAGCCACTTTTGACCCGAGGCGAATTCTCTCTGCGCATAGAGCGGGACTGACACGCGCCTGCCAAAGGTAAATGCCACTAACGTCGGGAAAGCAAGCGGGCCATGGCATGATGGGGTGCCGGCTTATCGCTATCGGGTCCGCTTTCCCTTTCTAGACGTGCACGAATCTTTTCGATTTCCTCTTCCGTGAGGTGCTCGATCCCAATGAAGTCACCGCGCGCCTGCTCCACCGCCCGCAGCAGCTCGTCCAGTTTTGCTTCCATCGCTGCGGAATCCCTGTTCTGTGAATTCTGCACGAGGAAAATCATCAGGAAGGTGACAATGGTCGTACCCGTATTGATGACCAGTTGCCAGACCTCCGAAAACCCAAAAAGCGGTCCGCTGATCCCCCAGACGAGCACGGTTCCGAGAGCCACCATGAAAGCCGTTGGAGAGCCGGAAAATGAAGCTATAGCGCTTGCGAAGCGAGTGAAGAATTTATTCATAACACGCTGCCCCTTGTTGCCATTTTAGGGATGCCAACCAACCAACAAAATGCACGATTGTTCCGGGGTGCCGTGACAGCAGAAGTTCCGATTTACACTTCGATCCGCCGCAAGCCCTCGTTTGTGGTCGTTTGCGCCAAACTGGTCGGTGAATTCTCCCCAACGACAATGAGGCGGCCACCAACTCTCCTACCCCGGCATTCAAGCAGGTCAGCACAAGCGTCGGTGCCATCACCTCCGCTTGACTATTCTCCGAAGCATGGAGCCTCTCGCCTTGCGAGGAATGAGATCGATATCGCTGACAAGCTTTGCGCCCCCCTCCCGCCGTTCCAATGTGATCTTCCGGCTATGAAACGCTTCCAGTTCGGCACGATGCGCTACACTTACGATCGTCGCATCGGGTAGCTCATCAATTACCGTCTGCATCATCTTGTCCTGACTTTTCTCGTCCAGAGCCGCCGTCGCCTCGTCCATAACGATGATGTCGGGGGCGTTCAGCAACAGGCGTGCGAAGGTCAGCCGTTGTTTTTCGCCACCTGATAAGGTCTGGTCCCACGGCGCCTCGTCTTCAATCTTGTCCTTGAGTTGACCCAGACCGACCTTGTCGAGAGCGGCCCCGATCTCTTCCGGCGTCCAGCTCTCGGCCGGTTGCGGATAGCAGACCGCCCGACGTAGCGTGCCGGCCGGAATATACGGCCGCTGCGGCAGCATGAACAATCGGCTGCCGGCGCGAAAATTGACGCTGCCCCCACCCCATGGCCAGAGACCGGAAATGGCCCGAACCAGTGTGCTTTTGCCCGAGCCCGATTCCCCCGCGACAAGCACTCTCTCACCCGCGCCGATCTCGACATCCGTCTCCTTGACGACGGCCGTTCCGTCACCGAGAGAAACAGACACATCCTTGAGGCTGAGTATTGTCTCGCCTTCCGTTTCGCCTCGCACGATCCGACCGAGAGTGTCGCTCTTTTCGGCCCGCTCCAGGCCATCGAGCGACATCATCAGGGAGGCAACACGTCGCGCGCAGGCATTCCAGTCGGCCAGACGGGGATAGTTGTCGACCAGCCAGCCAAATGCGGATTGGACAATGGTGAAAGCGGAAGCAGCCTGCATTACCTCGCCGAGAGACATGCTTCCATCGAGAAACTTCGGCGCGCACAACAGAACCGGTACGACGGGGGCAATCAACATCGATCCATTCGATACGACCGTGGTGCGCATGTATTGCTGCGCCATGAGACGCCACTGCCGCCGGACATTGCCGAAGCGCTTGTCCAGATCGCTGCGCTCCTCGTCTTCGCCGCCAAGCAGGGCGATGCTCTCACCATTCTCCCTGACGCGCGTAAGCGTGTAGCGAAACTCCGCTTCAACCTGGTTCTTGACTTCGGAAACCTTGACGAAGTTCCTGGCAATGAAGGCGATGGAACTGGATGTGATGATTGCATAGATAACAGCCGCAATCACGAGAAAGCCGGGGATCGTGATCCAGACACCCGCGATGGAAACCGTGAGAGCGCCACCAATCGTCCACAAGACAACGATAAAAGTGGAGGCAGACACGAATGCAGCGATGACACCTGAAACAAAATCCACGGGCGCCTCGGTGGCAATACGCATATCCTCCGAGAGCCTTGCCTCGGGGTTTTGATGGTCACCATCGATCAAATTGAGCTGATAATAGCGGCCATTCGCAATCCATCTTCCAACGAGCGCCTTTGTCAGCCAGGAGCGCCAGCGCCGCTGAATGCGCATCCTGACATAGACCTGCGAGGTCACGATAAAGACACTTCCCAGGACGAGCAGCGGAAAGACGGATCCGAGAAAATAGACCGTCGACGCGTCGCGTTTCTCAATCGCGTCAAAAATCCCGCGATTCCAGACGTTGATGCCATACTGGAAGCCGACATTTATGCCGATCATAGCCAGAAGCCCGAGCGAAAACAGCCAGGCCAGCCGATCGCCGCGACGGCTCCAGAAACCTCGCGCGCTGATCCAGAAGCGCTTCAGCAGATATTTCCTGCGAGCCTCCTCGGCCTCCTCCGGCGTCAAGCCCAAAGCAGGTTCCATCTCCTCGGGCGGGAGCGGATCATCGTTTTCATGGGCATCGTTTTCGGATGCGGTTTGGGTGCCAGTCTCGTCGGCACCAACGACCGGCTTCGGTCCTGCGTCATTATCGATCATGGGCGCTAAACGAACGATGCGTCGAAAGGTTTCACGGCTTTGTGATGCGTCGTGAAATATAATTCCGTTGCTGCGCGGGGCTTTTCAAAAGCCTCTAAATACACGGCTTTCTGGCCCGCTGCCGACATACCGGAATCGCGCTGGCGGATATTGTGACCGTTGGTGGAGACGGTCCAGGTGCATCGCCATGGGGTGCCTGACTTGGCCCGCGGTGCGACAGATCATATTGACGGTTAACCGCGTGTTGACTTCCCGTTTGACGAGATGGCCTAACATAAGCAGAATCTGAAATTGGACCCCGCCGCACCCGGTTTTCATGCCGTGCGGCAAGCATACGGCGCCATCATGCGACTTAGTACCATCACGAACCTGGCTTATGCTGTCACCCTCGTGCTCACGACAGTATCGGCGACCACATTCATTCTATCGGCCAGAAGCGCTTCTCAAGAGCGGGTGGCAATCCAGAATCATCTTGAACTGACCGATCTCGCCGAAGAACTGGCGATCATTGCGGACGAGCGCACCGAGGAGGCGCGTCTTTACGTCATGCGAGGCGACGAACAGCATCTCGCAAAATTCTACGTCGACGAAGATCAGGAAAAGCACCTTGAAAACACCCTGGACAAACTCGCAGCTCTTGGTGTTTCGCCGCAAGAGGCAGGCTCATTTCAGGACATACGAAAGAGCGCCGACGCACTGGACAAAATGGAGCGCGATGCAATCGGTTTCTATCGATCCGGCCGCCAGAACGATGCACAGCAGGTCCTGTTCGGCGATGAGCACTATCGACTGCATACGGACCTGCTGACAACCGTCGCGACGCTGAGAGAAGCCATTGCGGCCCGCTCGCAGGCGATGGTTGACCAGGCTAAAGACCGAAGCGATTTCTACGGATCGATCGCGAAAGTGATGCTTGCGCTCACCGCCCTGATGTTTGTGGCCGTACTCTATTTTGTCCTCAGCAGACGCGTTGCCTTGCCGCTTATCAAAATGAGCAACATCGTCACGCGCCTTGCCCGGCAGGATTACAGTATCGACCTGCCCGACGAAGGCCGGCGTGACGAAATCGGTGAAATGAACCAGGCTATCAGGATCTTCCGCAGCAACGGGCTGGAACGGGAACGGCTTGACGCGGAGCACCGCAGGAATCAACGCATCAAGGACCTGATCCTGCAGATGATGCATCGGATTCAGGCCTGCCAGAATCAGGAAGAATTGTCCGACGTCGTTTCGAAATTCATGCCGCAGATTTTCCCGGCCATTGCCGGCCGCCTGCTTGTTCTCAAGGAAAACAGTTCGGTTCTCCAATCGACCGGACAATGGTCCGATCCTTCGTTTTCCGCCCCGGAATTTTCGATAGACGATTGCTGGGCTCTCCGTCGCGGACGTCCCCACGCCAGCAACCCGGGCGGAGACGATGTTGTCTGCCATCACCTACATGGCAGTTTCGGAACAGGCCTGTGCATACCACTCACCGCATTGGGAGAAACCGTCGGCTTATTGTATCTTGAAATTCCGCAGAGTAGCGAGACGCTGGAGTTAGAGCGGCTATATCTCGAACTCCTCGCCGAAAATATAGGCCTTGCCGTTGCAAACCTCCAGCTTCGGCAGCGGCTGGTTGGCATGGCACGGCAAGACGCACTGACTGGGCTTTTGAACCGTCGATCGCTTGATGAGACGCTGAACAGGCATATTGAAAAGCCAACCAATTCGCTTGCATGTCTGATGCTCGACATCGACCATTTCAAGCGCTTCAATGACCGGTTTGGCCATGATGCCGGAGATGCAGTGATGCAATATGTCGCCCAGGTGCTGTCGGAAGCTGTCGGCGATCTGGGTGAACTATTCCGTTTCGGCGGCGAGGAATTCACCGTGCTCATGCCGACTGGAGGCATTGAAGATGCCATCAAGGTTGCGGAGAAACTCCGGCACGCGGTCGAGCGCGCACCTTTCACCTACCGGGGCCGTCTGCTTGACTCGATCACCATATCCATCGGTATCGCAACGTCACCGGGCGCCGGAACCGTGAGCAGCGTCCTGGAACGGGCGGACGCTGCGCTTTTGAGCGCCAAGCAGACAGGCCGGAACAAGTGGGTGTCGGCCGAGAAGCCTCCAACCGATTAGGTAGAGGCTCCGCCGCGCCGATTGCGTGGTTATCGAAGCAGCAGCCGACCTAGCATATTTGACCTACTAGACGATGAGGTTCGGGTTCTTCCACAGCTGGAATCCGCCTTCGAAAGCAAGCGCATTGTCTCCGCGGCGGCATCGGGGCGGCAGGGTATCGAGTTTTTCGACATTACCGCCGCCGATGACCACCTCATCCGGTTCAAGGGCGGCAGTCAGACGCTCTACGACATCAGTGACGCGCTTTTGCCATTTGGCATTGCCCTTCTCTTCGCGATACGCCTCTCGGAGATAGTGCTCGTACGTTTTGCCCTTCCGATAGGGAAGATGAGCGATCTCCATGGGCTGGGCCACGTTTTCAACGATCATCGCAGCCCCCAGGCCTGTTCCGAGACCGAGAAACAACATGCGCCCGCCCTGATAGGAGCCGATTGCCTGCATCAGCGCATCGTTAACGATACGAACGGGGCAGCGGAAAGCGCCGGCGTAATCATAACCGACCCAGCCTGTACCCAGATTGACCGGTTCGCGAAGCGGTTTGTTGTGGACGACCGGACCGGGATATCCCATGGCGATGACGTCATAGGTCATGTCTTTCGCCATGGCGGTTACGGCAATGACCATTTCTGGCCCAGTCATCGCCTTGCCGCTTTCGACCTTGCGCTCGTCGCCACCGGCACTTGAGCGGATCTTGACGTGGCTGCCGCCGATATCGATCGCTAGAACGATCCGATCCTGTGTCATTGAACTACCGTCCGTAGTATTTGCCGGCATGGGCGTCACTCCGGATCAACCCAACCGCCAGGCGGCGCGAAACTCTCCATCTCGACCGGACCCCAGCTTCCTACGGCATAGCGTGGCGGCACCGCCGGGTCGTCGAGAATGGGCTCAACGATTTTCCATGCAAGTTCTGCCGCATCCTGACGGGTGAAAAGCTGGCGTTCGCCCGCCATCGCATCGCCGATAAGCCGTTCATAAGGCGCCATGTCGCCGATGCCGTCATCGACAGCACCCAGTTCCACCGCCTCGCCGAGCATACCGTCCCCGGCAGCCTTGCGGCGCGCGCCAATGCCGATGGCGATATCTGGCCCGAGCCGAAAGCGCACATAATTTGCGGCCGCCGCCTCAACATCGCCGAAAAGCGCTATCGGCGGCCGCTTGAAACGCACCACAACTTCGGTTGCATGGGCAGGTAGGTTCTTTCCGGCGCGGATGAAGAAAGGCACGCCGTTCCAGCGCCATGTGGCCACACGAAACCGCACGGCGGCAAAGGTCTCGCGGCTGGAGCCGGGCGCAACGCCGGGTTCGTCGAGATAACCGTCGAACTGGCCACGCACAACATCCTCGCGGCTGAGTGGTGGCATGGCTTTGAGGATCTGCACTTTCTCATCGACAAGATCGTCCGAAGCGCTTGTTGCCGGTGGCTCCATGGCCAGTAGCAACAGCACGTTGATGAGATGGTTCTGGATCACATCCCGGATGCATCCAACCTCGTCATAAAACTTTCCGCGTCCCTTGATGCCGAAATCCTCGGCCATGGTGATCTGCACGCTTTCAACATGGTCGCGGTTCCAGACCGGTTCAAGAAACGCATTGGCGAACCGGAAATAAAGAAGATTCTGAATCGCCTCCTTGCCGAGAAAATGGTCGATACGAAAAATGGCGTCCTCTTCGAAAACCGCGTGCAGCGACTGGTTCAGCGCCTCCGCCGTGGCAAGATCGCGGCCAAACGGTTTCTCCACCATCAATCGTGCCGAGGCGGCTATTCCGGCCTTATCAAGCCCGGTCACCACGGTTTCAAACAGTGACGGCGGAATGGCGAGGTAATAAAGCGGATGACCGTGGTCACCGAGTTCAGCGCGCAGCTTTTCGAATGTCGCCTCGTTACGGTAGTCGCCGGACACGTAATGCAGTTGAGAAGCGAATTTTTCGAAGACGGCTTCATCGATCTTGTCGACGTGGCTGGTAACCGCGTCGCGCGCCCTCGCGATCAGCTGATCGCGCGACCAGTCATCGAAGGCGACACCGATGACTGGCGTTTGAAGCGCGCCGCGTTTCACCATGGCGTAAAGGGAAGGAAAGATCATTTTGTAGGCAAGGTCGCCCGTGGCACCGAACACCACGAGCACGTCCGATCGCTGCTTGTCCATGGCCGGCGCCCTCATTTTGCTTTTTCCAGATGGCCACCAAAGGCATTGCGCATGGCCGAGAGTACCTTGCCGGCAAACTCCGCCTCACCGCGTGAGGAGAAGCGCTCGAACAGGGCGGAAGCCAAAACAGGCGCAGGAACACCCGTTTCGACGGCCGCCTGAAGGGTCCAGCGCCCTTCGCCTGAATCTGACACCCGCCCGCCATACTGGTCGAGATGAGGGTCCTGCTTCAGCGCCTCCGCCGTCAGATCGAGCAACCACGAGCCGATGACAGACCCATGCCGCCAGACCTCCGTCACGGCAGGAAGATCGATGTCGAACTGGTAGTATTGCGGGTGGGCGAGCGGCGCCGTTTCCGCATCGGCCTCCCGGTGCTGCGTGCCGGCATTCGCGGCCTTCAAGATATTCAGGCCTTCCGCATAGGCGGCCATAACACCGTATTCGATGCCATTGTGAACCATCTTGACGAAATGCCCTGCGCCTGACGGTCCGCAATGCAAATATCCCATTGGCGCCGTGCCGGTGACGGGATCGGCCGCGATGCCCTGGCCCGCACCGGGAGAAAGCGAAGCAAAAATCGGATCGAGCCGCTGCACGGCACCCAACGGGCCACCGATCATCAGAGAATAGCCGCGCTCCAGACCCCAGACGCCACCGGATGTACCGGTGTCGATGAAGTCGATGCTACGGGGCGCAAATTCCGCCGCCAAATCGATGGCATCCCGGTAGAAGGAGTTGCCGCCATCGATGATGGCATCGCCCGCCTGCAGTCTGGCGGCAAAGTCACGAGCAATTTTCGGCGTTATTGCCGCGGGCAGCATTAGCCAGACGGCGCGTGGCGGTGACAGCTTCGCGACCAGGTCGTCCGGCGAGGTCGCGCCAACTGCGCCTTCCTTCACCAATGCTGCGACATTGTCGAGATTGACGTCGAAGACCACGCAATCATGACCCTGTTTCAGAAGACGGCGCACCATGTTTGCGCCCATTCGTCCAAGCCCAACCATTCCGATCTGCATGCTGACACTCCATTTGTCCAATGCGCGATATGTACTTCATTCGCCGAGGCGAACGGTGAAATCCTGGTTTTCCCAATTCCCTGTGTTTGGCCAAAAGAAAGTAAAAACAATTGCGTCGCCCGCCGCCATATCCTGAACGGGCAAGTCGACGAAATATGTGCCAAGGCCGGAAGCAATCGTTCTGGTGTCGCTGGTCGTCACCCAGCCATCCGCACTCCAGTGCACGACAGCATCATCCGTCAGTTCGAGCCGCAACATCTTGCCGGCCGGTATCCCGGCAATCTTGTTATTGAAACACCAGATCCGAAGGTGGGAAGGCGTCTTGTTGAGGATGTATCGTTCCACACCCTGCGGCGGCATGTCGAAAACGGAACCATCTGCAAGCGACCGCAGAAGTTTGATATGTTCAGCATGCGCCCAGACCAGCGGCATCGCACTTCCTGAGGGCTGGCCGTAGAAAAGCTCGTATTCGGGGATGTCGGGCTGGTCCCAGAGCTGCTCGGGGAAAAGGCCGTTCCCACCGGCCGATTTCTCCAGCGTTACCAGCAGCGCTTCGGCCACCTCCCGCCTTCCCGCAGCAAGCTCGTAATGGGCGCGTTCGCCGGTCAAAAGCGGCCATGGCCGCCCCCGCCCGGTGCCGTCGAATGCTGCTCCATCGGCGTGCTCACCATATCCATCGCCCGTATATCTATACCATACAGGCCCCTGCGGCAGATCGGCACGCAGGCAATGGTCGATTGCTTTGATCGTCGCGAGAATATGCGGATCGTCAGGCGCGCGCAGGCCGAAGCGAACAAGGGCAAGCGCATCGGGGCTGATGACGTCGCTGGTCGGCAGCGTGGAACGGTCCGGCGTCTGGTTGCGGATGGGCGTATCGCCGAATGGTCGAGCTACGTCGGTCGCGTCAGGCGAAGCGATGCGAACATAGTGGCCGGAAATGCCAAGCGCGGCGCAGAATGTCTCGTCACCGGCAAAGGTCCATTGTTCGATCTGCTCGTTCCAGCAATCAGCCGTTTCCCGTAGATGTACGGCTACGGCAGCATCACCGTCCATATCGATAAGCTCGGCAGCGGCAAGCAGCGCAGCGATCTCGACGGCAAGGGTGAAGGGACTGTAGCCGGCATCCTCTTCCCACCTGTCCTCCCCGGTCGTCGGGCCATTTGCCAGAATATAGGCTGCGGCGCGGTGGATCATCGGCATAAAATCCGCCCGCGTGGCATGATCCAGGTGACCATATCGATGCAGCATATCCGCCAGCAGGATCGGAAAGGCGCATTCATCCATCTGTACGCCCGGCCAATAGGGTTTGCCATCCAGCCAGAGATTTTGCGGCCAGCGACCCGATGGCTGCTGCACCTGACGAAGATAATTGAGGATCGCCAGCGCCTCATGGTGATCGCCGGCCGCCAGAAATCCGCCGGCCGCTTCCACCAGATCGCGCGGCCAGACCAGGTGATAACCACCGAGATCGTCATCGCTCTTCGATGCGCCCCAAGGGATCGAAAGGCTTGCAACAACAGCGCCCGGCCGGTCGGCGGCACGATGTGCGGCGAGCACTGCTGTCGACACCCGATAGGAATTGATGCCGTGATGCGTATCGCGGTCGAGCGTTTCCAGCCGGTCTTGCCAGTTGCGCCAGTTGGCAACGTAGGCCTCGTGCGCCCGTTCAAAGCCATGCTTCAGACTGTAAACGGCCGCCGCAGCCGCTGCATATTCCGTCTCGCCAAAGCCGAGCGCCAATGTTGCCGCGCCATTGACATCACTGAAGTCGATCTCACCTGCCAGCGAGACATTTCCGTCATCGGCTCGCTGGTACTCTTCAACGATGCGTCCGTGCCGATGCAACTGCTGCCAACCATCGGAAACACCCACGAAACCGGCGCTGACTGCCCGCCAGGGCAGATCGCAGACAAGCGCAAGATATCGTGAACGGCCGGTCGCGAAGAGGACCTGATGTCCCTCATAGTCGCCAATCCAAGCCGAGTTAAGATTGCCTGCATTGACGAGATGAGGTGCCAGCAGCGCAGTCACGCGATAATCCGAAATTTGTCCCTTCAGGGGAATGAACGAAAGCTGCTGAAGAACACTGGCCCGCGCGGGATCGCTGATCACCTGTTTCTCAATTCTGAACGAGCCATCCGTCGCCGTATTGGTAATGTGAAATGCCGGAATTCCGCTTTTAAAAGGGCGGGTGACGGATACGCAGTCGCGTTTTTCCTCCGAAAAGTAACCCTCAGGCCCAGTGACAACAAAACCGAGATCGCGGGTGCAGGCACTGTCTATCCTCGGATAATAGACCTCGTTCAGAATGCCGTGGCTGAGCGTGAACCAGATAGGCGATGCTTCCGACAGCGCAGTGCCGACCCCGTTTTTGGCGCTCGACGTCCAGCGCGCTTCTATGCCAGGCGCGCCCGGTGCAAAATCCAGTCCGGTGCGCATCATGAAATGTCTCGGTTACGCTGATGAGGCAGGCGAAAGTGGCGCGAATTGCAGTCCTGAGCAGTCATGACGGGTATCTCGACCTTGAACCAAGGCTCTGTTCCTGGATAACAACAGGAAACCGGCTTACCGGTTCCTTGCTCATATCCACAACGGATGCAGCCTCGCCATAAAGCTAGGTATTGGCGAACTGGTACACAACTAAAGATTTGGTAATTTAAGCCGCGCCGCGCGTGGAGGTTTCGGGTTGCAGGACCAACACGCTCAGCCACCAAGCCGCCGCTAGAGCGGGCGGCCGTTGGGGATCACACCGATATTGCCGATGAACCGGCTATTCCAAGTGGACATCAACCGCCCGACCAGCCCCTTGCATTGCCTATGGCGCGTGCAAAGCGAGCGTGATCCGCTTCTTCGACCGATCCGTCGGGTTTGAATATCTCCGCATCTTTTCGCATGGCGGTGACATCGATATCGCACAGTTCCGCGAGACCAAGCGCCGTCAACTCGCGCATGGCCGGAACGCAGATGGTCCGACCACTGGCAGCGGCCAGGAAACGGGCGAAATAGCGACTGTTCGACAGGCCGCCATCTATCGAAATCGTACCGCCGATGGGAACGAAAGTCTGCGCGGCTTCGATCAACCGAACCGTCAGCAGGGCAATGCCCTCAAGCAGGGCGCGCACCATGTCACTCCGCGCCGTTGCGTGGTCCATGCCGATGAAAAGCGGTACGGCCTGTCTATCCCAATATGGCGCGGCAAGGCCCGAGAATGCGGGCACGAACACCAGTCCACGACGAACGGCCGATGAACCCTCAAAACCGTCAAGTTCGGTATTGTCAACATAAAGGCCGATCTTTCGCGCCCATTCCAGCGCGGCACCGGCGTCATAAACCCCGCCTTCTATGGCGAAAATGGCTGCGCCGCCTTGCTTTTGCCAGCCAATGGTGGGCAGAAGCTCCCCCGACAACGGGCGTTCGTGACCAGCGATGGCCAACAGAAAGGCGCCCGTGCCGAAGGTTATCTTACAATCGCCCGGTTTGCGGCAACCGTGCCCATAAAGCGCCGCCTGCTGATCGACGATGGAAACGCGAATGGGCGTTCCCTCGATGGAACCGAAGCCGCCATTAACAGGACCGATTGCGGGCAGGCAATCCAGCGGCACCCCATGAAGAGCGCAGAGTTCCGGGCTCCAGGCACCGGTTGCCAGATCAAGCAGTCCCGTCCGCGAGGCCGTTGCAAGGTCGGTGCGGAAACAGCTTGCAAGCCGATCCAGAAAGAATGCGTCGGTGGTGCCCAGGCGCAACCGCCCTTCGGCTCTCGCCCGTGCCACCGCCGGATTGTGCCTTAGCAACCACGACAGTTTGCTCGCCGAAAAATAGGGATCGAGCGGCAATCCGCAAATCTCTTTCGATCGTTCCGCAGCCGATTGGGGCAGAGCGGCCAGGGCTTCGGCGGTGCGGGCATCCTGCCAGACGATGACCGGCGACAGCGCTTCCCCACTCTCGGCATCCCACGCCAGGCAACTCTCGCCCTGGTTGGCGATCGCGATCGCATCTACCGGCCCGGCATCGGCCAGTACCGCGCGGATGTTGCGCAAAAGCTCTTCCGGATCATGCTCCACATGGCCGGGGTTTGGATAGAACTGTGCATGACGCAGGCTTGAGACGAGTTGCGCCGTGCCACCGTCGCTTATCACAACGCATCGGGTCGACGTCGTTCCCTGATCGATCGCCGCTATGCGCATCAATTCGTCTCCTGAAAGTGAAAGGCAATCTGGGTCGCCTCAACGGCGGCGCGGGGAATGGGCACAAGCACACGGCGTTCCGGCAGCCACCGGCCGGACTTGCTCCACACTTCCGTTCCATCAAGATGAAGCGAAAGCCTGCCTTGAACACGTCTGATGAAGCGCAGCTGAAAATCGAGAAAAGCCGGCCGGTCGAGCCCCCCCGATCGCACCATGGTGGGTACCGCGAGTTTGAGCGGGTCGGCGAAAGCGATACGCACTGCCTTTGCGTTGCAGGGTTCGAGGGTGAGATCGTCGGCAACGGCAGCACCCACGCGGCGGCCTTCGCGAAACGACCAGCCACATGTTTCCACGGCCCGCAATACGTTCCCCGTGGCGAAGAACATCGGATTGGCCATCCGGCCGTCCTGATCGATCGTAGGTCCATCGCTGCCTGCCGCAAGATCAACAGGGGATGCGTTCAGAAGCGTTGCCTCCGGCGTGAACCGCCCGGTGAGGAGAACACCATCGCACTTGACGGTGAGGATACGGCCATCTGCCAGCCGGATGTCGGCCTCCTCGACACGACCGCTCCCACGAATGTCCACAAGTGTTGCGCGGCAATAAAAGGCCACTCCGACCAATCGGGGAAACCACCGGAAAAGCGACCGCGCCAGCGGTTCCGGCTCAGGCTCGATCATCGCCACCGGCCGCGCGCCATGCGTCAGGCATGTGAGAAGCGCGGAAAAGGAAACCAGTTCCGAACCAAGGATAAGCGGCCGGCGAAAGGGCATGATGCCGTGAAAGGCGACATAGGATTGCAGCGTGCCGGTGGTGATCACTCCCACCGGCCGGTCGCCTGGCAGGAGCCGCGCTGAGCGTGGTTTTTCCCGCGCGCCGGTCGCCAGCACAATGCGCCGGGCCTTCAACGTTTCCACGCCGCGCGCAGACGTAACCAGCAGCGTACCGTCCTGTCCGAGTTCCACCACGGAATGACCGGTGCGGACATCAACGCCCGCATCCTGCGCCTGCCGCTGCAGACGTCGCGCATAGGCCGGGCCGAAATAAACGCGTCCGAATTCGCGCATGCCGAAAGGCGAATGTGTGCAATGACGGGGTGCGCCGCCAAGCGCTGGCTCACGCTCGAGGATCGTCACACGCGCGACGCCGCGTGCTTTCAGCTCCAGCGCTGCCGCCACGCCCGCCGGGCCGCCGCCGACCACGATTACATCTGCATCCGGAACGTTTTTTTGCATCTGCTGAAAAGGCTTCCGGGAGCTCATCGATCGTCTCCCGGACGGACCGCAAGCGGTACAGCCAGACGGTCGCCCGTCATCGCGGCCAGCCGGGCGTTGCAGTAAAATCCCTGACAGCGCCCCATGCCGGCGCGGGTGCGCCGCCGCAAACCTCCGAAATCACCCGGCGGCACCGCGCTGGAAAATGTCGCCTCGATCTCACGGCGGGTGACAAGCTCGCAATGGCAGACGATTTCGCCATGATCGGCGCGCTGCCAGTCCCGCTCGAAGGTTTCGCTCAGGTTCGGCATCGTCACATGAGGCACTGCGGGCGGGGGCATGAAGCGCGTGCCGAAACTTTCGTGAAGCGCCAGAGCGTGCTGCGCCAGACCAAGTGCCGCACTGAGACCGGTGGATCGCACGCCGCCAAGCGTGATCGCGCGCCGGTCCGGCCGTGCGGAAATCCGGTAATGTTTCTTCTCGGAGGCCGGGCGCAAGCCGGCATAGATAGCGGTCACGGGAATGGAGGCCAGTACCGGAACGATCTCCCTGCCGCGCGTCAGCAGCGCTTCCAGCGCCGCCGTTTCTACCGTCGCACGCTCGCGGTCATCCTGTTCTTCCGCCGTCGGGCCGATGAGAACGTTGCCGAAGGCGGTTGGACACACAACGATGCCCTTGGTGATTTCGGTGGGAACGGGCAGGACGATGCGCGGCACGTGCCGGCGGGCGGCCTTGTCGAGAACGACGAATTGTCCCTTGCGAGGCTTGATGGTGAAGTCTGGGACAAGCCCCAGCCGCGCATCGACGATATCGCCGAACAATCCGGCCGCATTGACAACGCTCGCCGCAAGAATCGGACCCGCCGTCGTCTCTATCCGCCACGCGCCATCAAACGCACCGGACAGGACTTCGGCGTTGCGCACCAGCTGCGCGCCAAGCGCCACCGCTTGCGTAAGATAGCCCAGCGGCGCGGACCAGGGATCGATGACATGTTCACCCGGAACTTCGAGTGCTGCGACAAGACGGTCGGACAAGCCGGGCATGGATTCCCGGGCTTGCCGGGCCGTAAGCAGACCGAGCTCGGCAATGCCGTTGCGTCGCCCCTGCTCGGCGATCGCCTCCAGGCTTTGCGCCTCGTCGGGATTCCACGCACAAACCAACGCGCCGGTTTCAACGAGGCTAAGGCCCATCTGCCTGTGGATGGACAGATATTCTGCCCGGCCTGCCTTCACCAATTCCAGTTCCAGACTGCCTTCAGGCGCATCGAAGCCGGTGTGGAGGATAGCGCTGTTGGCCTTCGATGCCCCGGAAAGAATATCGGACCCCTTCTCGATGATCACGACCTTTGCACCCGCCAGTGCGAAACGACGGGCAACCGCGCAACCGACCACCCCGGCACCGATGACGGCGACGTCGAATGCTGTGGAGAGGCTCTGGACCATGGGCTTGCCTTTATTTTCGTGGTTCGAAAGCGAAATCAATAGGCGCAACGGATCGAGCCGATGCACCTTGCCGGTTCGTGGCTATGAATGAGATCTGCTTTGTTTCTAGTCGGACAAAGCCGTCAGCGGCTTTTCGAATTCAACCAGCGTCACGCCACTTGTCTCCTGCTGGCACATGGCGCTGATCAGGGTCATGATCTTGCCCGCCGCTTCGACAGGCGGCACGCCACCATCACGAATATTGGAAATGCAGTTGCGTCGGGAATCCGGCAGCCCGGTCTCCGGCCTGAAGGTGACATAGGCGCCAAGACTGTCGGCTGCCGAAAGGCCCGGGCGCTCGCCAATCAGGATCACCGTCACCTTTGCGCCGAGGACGGCTCCCACATCATCCGCCAGCGCAACCCGTGCCTGCGTGGCAAGTGTGAGCGGCGCAACCGTCAATCCGTTGCTTGCAAGTAAATTAAGCAATGCCGCTGCCACCGGCACTGCATTCATCTCCACAGCCGTTGCGGAAAGCCCGTCGGCGATTACCAATGCGACATCGGCTCCCTTGGCCTGCCCGTCGAGCGCCAGACGGCCTTCGTCTGAAAGAGCACGGCCGAGATCGGGTCGGCGCAGGTAATCCGCACGGTCCTGCGCGCGGCTTGCGACATGCACGACATCCGCACCCGAAGCGCGCAAGTCACGCTCCATTTTTTCAATGTCCAGCGGACGCCACACGGCCTGGCGCGCCTGCGCATGATCCAACAGAAATGTCTGTACCGCGCGCGTGGGCGGGCTTGCACCCGTGCGGCCGAGCGCCACGCGTGCATCGGTTGCCACACGCAGGGCCTTGAGACGTTCCGGCGGGCTGGAGATGAGGGAGGGCCGGCGGTCACGCATCAGGCGGCGTCCCTTCCAAGAAAATCAAGTTCGCGAAGCCCGCGGTTCATCAGCGCAGGGTTCTCGATCATATGGCCGGCGGCATCCGTCACGCCCATATTCACCAGCCACTCCTCAAACTCCGGCGCAGGCCGACGCTTCAGCGTTTCGCGGGCATAGATTGAATCGTGATGGGAAAGCGTCTGGTAGTTCAGCATGACGTCGTCCGAGCCTGGCACGGTAATAACGAAGTTCACATCAGCGGCGCACAGCATGGTCAGCAGCACGTCCATGTCTTCCTGGTCGGCATCGGCGTGGTTGGTGTAGCAGACGTCGACACCCATCGGCAGGCCAAGCAGCTTTCCGCAGAAATGATCTTCAAGCCCGGCGCGAATGATCTGCTTGCCATTATAGAGATATTCCGGACCGATGAAGCCGACGACGGTATTCACCAGAAGCGGCGAGAATTCGCGCGCCACGGCATAGGCACGCGCCTCCATCGTTTGCTGATCGACACCAAAATGCGCATCGGCCGACAGGGCAGCCCCCTGCCCCGTCTCGAAATACATGAGGTCGCTGCCGATAGTTCCGCGCTTCAGCGACTGACCAGCCTCATGAGCCTCTCGCAGAACGGCAAGATCAATGCCGAAGCCCGCATTGGCCTTCTGGGAACCGGCAATCGACTGGAAAACCAGATCGACGGGTGCAGCGCGCTCCATCGCCTTGATGGCCGTCGTCACATGGCCAAGGCAGCAGGTCTGGGTTGGAATGTCCAGCCATTGCCGCAGATCGTCAAGCAACTGCACGACGCGGATATAGTCCGTCACAGCGCTGGTGGCCGGGTTAACACCGATCACCGCATCGCCGCTCCCCAGCAGCAACCCGTCAATGGCCGAGATGGCGATGCCACGGGAACTGTCAGTCGGATGATTTGGCTGGTTGCGGGTGGACAGGCGGCCGGAAAGACCAATCGTGTTGCGAAAACGGGTCACGACTTCCCGTTTGGCCGATACCGTCACGAGATCCTGCAGACGCATGATCTTGGAGACTGCCGCCACCATTTCCGGTGTCAGACCCCAACTTACCGCTTCAAGTTCCGCGTGCCCGACCTTGGAATTGAGCAGCCACTCGCGAAATTCACCAACCGTCAGAGAAGACACCGGCGCGAAGGCCAGTGCGTCGTGCTGGCGCGCTATCAGGGCCGAAATCTCGTCCTCGTCCGAGGCGATCAATTCCTGTGCAACAAAGGTGGAAAGCGGCAGATCGGCCAGCGCCATCTGTGCCGCCAGTCTCTCCACCGGCCCTTCCGCCGCGATCCCGGCCAATTGGTCACCTGACCTTTCCGGCGTCGCCTTTGCCATCAGGGTTTTCAGATCGTCGAAACGATAGGTCGTGCCGGCTGCGATCTGTCGATAAGCCATTTTTCTGGCCCCTTACTTCACGAAAGTCTTCGTGAGGCCCACCGTGCGGTCCACGATCAGGACGACGGCAAGCGTGAGCACGATCAGAAGAACGGAGATGGCGGCAACAAGCGGATCAGCCTGGGTTTCGACATGCTGATACATGGCAACGGGAAGCGTCGTGATGCGCGGACCGGTGAGGAACAGCGAAATCACGGCTTCATCGAACGAGACGAGAAAGGAAAGCGCTGCCGTTGCAACGATGCCAGGCGCGATCATCGGCATGGTGACGCGGCGAAAGACGGTAAGAGGTGACGCCCCGAGCGTGGAGGCGGCCTCCTCGTAGATCAGCGGCAGGCCCGCAAGCGACGTGGTGAGTACACGCAGCGCATAGGGCAACACGATGATCAGATGCGCGATCACCAGACCCGTGAATGTACCGAGCAGGCCCGCACCGGCAAAGACGATCAGGATCGCAAGGCCAAGAACGATGGTCGGCAGAAGAAGCGGCGCGGTGAAGAAGGCGAGCAATGTATCCGCGCCAATCACCCGCATCCGCACGATGGCATAGGAGGCGGGCAGCGCAATCAGCATGGACAGCACGGTAACGATGACCGCAAGGAGCGTGCTGGTGCCGAGGGCGCCGATCATCTTGGAATTGTGCATGAGATCCACATACCAGCGCAGGCTCCAGCCGGAGGGTGGGAAGGTCATGTAGCTGTCGGCCGAAAACGAGATCGGCACGACGAGCACCACGGGCGCAAGGAGGAAAAGGAACATGATGAAGGCGACAATTTTCAGCGCCAGCGGAGCGGGACGTTCTTCCATCTTCGATCTCCTTTACAGAATGGCCCGCAGAAGCCGGGAATAGAGCACCAGGGCGGCACCGAAAATCACGAGGATGATCATCGAAAGCGTAGCGGCGAGTGGCCAGTTGAGCGTCACGATGGCCTGATCATAGATTTCCGTTGCCAGCAGGAAGACGCGGCCACCGCCGAGCAGCTTGGGAGTGATGAACGAACTGACGGCCAGCACGAAGGAGAGCAGGCAACCCAGGGCCACGCCGGGCATGGTGAGCGGCACGATGATCCGCCAGAACACTTTCCAGGGCGATGCGCCGAGCGTTTCCGCAGCTTCCTCGACGCGAGGATCAAGCCTGCCGAAGCCAGCGAGGAGCGCCAGGATCATATAGGGCATCAGGATTTCGGTAAGCCCGATGACGACGCCGATCTTGTTGAACAGCAGACGCACCCCGCCTTGCGCGCCCAGTGCGAAGAGGATGTTGTTGATGAGGCCGTCATCCGCCAGAATTGCGATCCAGCCATAAGTGCGCACCACCGCCGAGGTGAGCAGCGGCGAAATGACCAGCACCAGCAAAAGCGTTTTCCAGCGACCCTGCGCCCGGTGAAGGTAGAGGGCGATGGGATAGGAGGCGAGCAGCGTGAGAACGGTGATCATAAGGCTGGTCAGGATGCTCTGACCAATCAGCTCGATATAAAAACCGTCGGTCAGTGTCGACGACCAGTTGTCGAGCGTATGGGCTTCCCCGAGACCGCCGCCGCCGAGGCTTTCGCGGAAGGAAAGCAGCAGCAGGTTGAAGACGGGCAACACGAAGGCCAGACCGTTGACCGCAATGATGGGTCCAAGAAGAAGGGTTGCGAGAAACACGATGGAAGAGGTACGGCCACCGGGAGCCGTGATCATGACCGCCGCCGTCATCGGTTTGCTCCGAAGACCAGAGTATCCTCCACGCGCCAGACGAGACTGACCGCGCTGCCTGCTGCGACCGGCGTTTCACCGCCGGACGTCGCGCGCTCCACGGACAGGGTCTGCCCGCCAGCGGCGATTTCGTAGTGGAGAATGTCGCCGGCATAATAGACATCGCGGACTTCGCCGGCGATGCGATTGACGGGCGCTCCGTCGAAATCGGGGACGGCGTCGCCAGCGACGGTCATGGCCATGCGATGCGGCCGTACCATCAGGTCGATCTTACCGCTGTGCGCACCGGGCGCTCGCAGCACCGCATCGCCAACCGTGATGCGGTCACCGGCGGCGTTGCCGACCAGCCTGTTGGTGCGACCGACGAAGGAGGCGACGAATGCAGTGGCCGGGCGCTCATAGAGATCGTGCGGCGTGCCAAGCTGTTCCAGGTGCCCGCCATTGAGCACAGCGACCTTGTCGCACATGCTGAGCGCCTCAACCTGATCATGCGTGACGAAGATGGAAGTGATGCCAAGCTGTTTCTGGATACGGCGAATCTCGGCGCGCATCTCGTCGCGCAGCTTTGCGTCAAGATTGGAAAGAGGTTCGTCAAACAAGAGAATGGACGGCTGGATGACGAGGGCGCGCGCCAGTGCGACGCGCTGCTGCTGGCCCCCGGAAAGCTGTGCGGGGCGACGGTCCTCGCGCCCTTCCAGACGCACCATGGCAATGGCCTCACGGGCACGGCGTTCCGCCTCGGCAGCAGGCACTTTGCGCATTTCAAGACCGAACATGACATTCTTGAGGACCGTCATGTGGGGGAAGAGCGCGTAGCTCTGAAAAACGAGGCCAATGTCACGCTTATAAGGCGCAAGTTTCGTCACGTCCTTGCCGTCGATCAGGATAGACCCCGAGGAGACAGGAGAGAGGCCTGCAATCATGCGCAGCGACGTCGACTTGCCGCAGCCGGAAGGACCGAGGAAGGCAACCAGTTCGCCCTTGGGAATCTCGAGATTGAGATTATCCACGGCGACGATTGTCTCGTAGCGCTTGGTCAGTGAACGAATCGAGAGGAATCCTGGCTGCATGGTATCTGAAGTTCCCATTCTGGCTTCTTGCCTTTCTCCAGAACATCTCCGACCCGCAGGGAATCGGAAATGCCTTGGCCCTTGATCTACGCAAGCGCGGCGAAAATTCGCTGCGCCGTTTCGCGGTGCCCCCCGATGCAGGCCTTGGGGGCCGCTCGGCATGCATGTCCGCGTCGGCTCCCACCTCTTCCGCCCCAGCGCCGACAGAGGAGATGATCCGAGGGTTTTGGTGTGCTGCTTCCGCGACTGCCATGGGAGCCGCGGAAGTCCTTTCTTTTTTTGCGCTCTGCGCAGAAGTCTCAACGGCTGAGGGGAATGACCTTGCGGCGCCAGTCCTGCGTAATCTGGTCACGGACCTTCGAGAGGCCAATCCAATCCACCGGGATGACCTTGTCCATCGCCTTGACGACCGTGCGCTCACTCACATCGGCAGAGACAGAGGACTTGGAATTGGTCGGCGCATAATACATGGCGGCGGTAAAGGCAGCCTGGGCTTCCGGGCTCAGCGCATAATCAACGAACTTGCGCGCAGCCTCGGATGACGGACCACCCTTGACGAGGTTGAGCGTGTTGATCTGGAGGATCGTGCCTTCCTTCGGAAGAACCACCTTCATCTTGCCTTTGGAACCGTCAGCATTCACCTGGCTGCGGGCGTTCCAGCCCACGCCTAGCGAAACCTGGCCGTTGACAACGTTCGGATAGACTTCCGGCTTCGGCTCCCAGGTCTGCACATTCGGAGCAACTTCAGCCATCGCATTGATGCCGGCATCGATGTTCTTGATGAAATCAGTGCCGCCATTCATATGGTCCATGATGATGGTGGTACCGATACCGACGATATCGGGGGCGCTCAGCATGGCGACTTTACCCTTGAGGGCGCTATCCTTCAGAGCGTTCCAGCTGTCGGGAGCCGTCTTGATGGCATCGGTATTGTAGATGAGCACGAGATTGTCGAACGTTACGCCAACCCCGGCCACGCCTTCGAAGCGGGCATTAGGATAGAGGTCGGCGACATTCTTGGTTACGCTTTCGTCGATCTTGTCAAACAGACCTTCGTCCGTACCTGTTTTGGCGACAGAGACATCCATCAGAGCGATATCGGACTGCGGCGCAGCCTTCTGGGCGCGCAGCGAGCCGAGCATTGCAGCAGAGCCCTGCTGCGGGAAATATTCGATCTTGATATCAGGGTTAGCCGCCATGAAAGGTTCGATGACCGCCTTGGTGTAACGCTCCTGGAAAAGGCCGCTATAGCCGAGGAACGTCACGGTCTGCTGGGCGTGCGCCGGCAGAGCGGCCGCGCAGAGCATGAGAATCCCACTCAGAAGTATTGTTTTCTTCATTGTCCTGTTCTCCTCTATTGTTATTTGGAGTGGCGGACTGATCCGCCACCCATAAGACGATGTCAGGCGCTCAGCTTGGCCTGAACGAGCTTGTTGGCGCCAGAAATGTCCGGCAATTTCTCACCGTTGCGCAGGCGCTCCAGAAGCACGAGTTCGGCTTCCTGCATGCCGATGGCGCGTTCAGCCATGCCTCGAGCCTGGCTTGGATGAAGAGCGACAACACCGCTTTCATCGCACAGGATCGCATCGCCCGGATTGATCACCTGGCCGCCGACGCTGATCGGAACGTTGATCGCGCCTTCGAGGCCGAGGATCTTGGTGGTGATGGGCGAAGGACCACGGCACCACATCGGCATGTCGACCTTGGCGAACTCCGAGAAGTCGGTCGCCGGGCCATCAACGACCCCGGCCTTAACGCCGGCCATCTTCATGGTGTTGGTGATGACACCGCCCCAGCAGGCGTGACGGGTATCGCCGCAACGGTCGATGAGGACGATATCCCCGGGACGCACGAACTGCGACAGATAGTGGAGCATGGTCGAATCCGCATTGGGGATGCGCAGCGTGACGGCAGTGCCTGCCACACGTTTGCCCGGAAGGACGGCGCGGATTTCAGGATCGACGAAGCCGGAGTGAAGCACGTGACCGATCGTTGCGACTTCGACCTTCTCAAGAAGCTCGATGATGTCGGCACCGATCTGTTCGGGCATGGGGTTGGCGATAAACATTGAGTCTTTCTCCGATCAGAGAACGTGGTGGTTCGCCACCGGTACGTTGGCGCGCACCTTGGCCGAATAGTCGAAGTCAAGGACGGCACCGGCCGTTCCAACGCTGTCGGAGCATTGGGCGACGATGTGGCCCCACGGATCGATGACCATGGAATGCCCCCAGCATGCCTTCTTGCCACCCGCATGGGTGCCGATCTGGCCGACGGCCAGAAAGTAGGTCTGGGTTTCGACGGCACGGGCGCGCGCCAGAACTTCCCAATGGTCCTTGCCTGTCATCAGGGTGAAGGCCGCTGGCAGAACGATGACGTCTGCACCCTTGTCCCGCAGGGCGCGAAACAGTTCAGGGAAGCGAATATCATAGCAGATGCCACAACCGACCGTCTTGTCGCCAACCTTGTAGGTCACCACTTCTTCGCCACGGGCAACGGAGTCGGATTCGCGGTAGCTGATGCCGTTTGGCGTATCGACGTCGAACAGGTGCATCTTGCGGTAACGCGCGATCTGTTTGCCATCCGGCCCGAAAACGAGCGTCGAATTGTAAAAGCGATTGCCTTCCTTCTCGACGATGGAGCCGGCATGCAGCGTGATCGCGTGCTTCTTGGCCAGCCCCGAGAGCAGCGTGTAAATCTCGCCGTCAGGGAATTCCTCCCCGCTCTCATGCATCTCCTGGGGATTATCTCCAAGAAATGCGAAGTATTCCGGAAGAACAACAAGGTCAGGATTATCCGCCTTGACTGCCTTCTCAATAAGATCGGCAGCAACCTTAAGGTTTTCTGCCTTGTCATTCTGGGTATTCATTTGAACAAGTGAGACTTTCACGTTGCTCTCCTCTCATGTTGCGAGGAGAATTAAGAACGGGAACTGTTTTCATTACAAACGGAAAAACTCTATCGAAACCCATAAGGTAAGCTTATAGATTAATCATTTTGCGCTGCAGCGCAAAATTTAGGCGGCAGCCGTCATCCATTGCGTGGTGGTTTCACTGACGATTTCCGTCGCCATATCGGCAATGGCCCGGGCAATCGCGTTGTCGCCACGCTCCTGATAAACGGTGTGAAATGTGAGGGGCGGTACTGACGGACTAATGTCGAGAATACGCGCCTCACCGGATTTGATGATGCCGTCCACCAGCACACGCGGCAAAGCGCCCACCCCAACGGCCGCGGCCACAAGGCGGGTCATGATCGACAGCGAATTGGAATTATAGATGCGGCTGTCGGACAACCCGTGAGAATCGAGCAACGCGCGCAATGCCTGATGTGGCTGCGAGCCTGTCGAGAAGGTAAGTAACGGAAAATGCGCGATATCTTCGAGTGTGACGCCCGTTTCCGGCAGCGGCAATTCAACCGCGCCAACCCAACAGGACTCGAACGTACAGAGCGGTGAATTGTAGATATTTGCAGCCATGATCGGCCCCATGATGAAACCGACATCCACCTCACCGTTTTGAATGCGCTGGGATAGTTTCAGGCTGGTGTCGATGGTCAGATCCAGGCTGACGCCGGGGTAACGTTCGTTCATGCGGCGGATGAGCAGCGGTAACCAGGCATAGACGATCGTGTCGGCAGCACCTATGCGCACGGTGCCTCTCAGCGCCTCCCGGCTACTCACGATCTGTCGGAACTCACCGGTCAGATTGACGATCTTTTCGGCATGCTGCAGCGCCAGACGACCAGCAGGTGTCAAGTTGACGCAGCGCACATCGCGCGTGAAAAGCACGACGCCAAGCTCCCTTTCGAGGGCGGCAATTCGGTTGGACACCGACGCCTGGGTGGTATTCAACCGTTCCGCGGCCGCCGAAAAGCTGTTCAGTCGTGCAGCCCAGAGGAAAGTTTCGAGAAATCGCGTATTCATGAGGTAAAATCTTCCCGCATGGCTCCGCGAGCCGGCACTAACGTCGCTGGCTCGTCTTGCCCTTGGCCCTTTGTGGTTCGAGTGCAAGTATGTCCGATGCACGCCCCCATAAGCAAGGGATCAACGCCCTGGCCCTGGCACCGCTTTTTCGCACCGGCTGGGGCTGGGAAAAGGGATAACGGTCACAAGGATGTTTCAAATGAGTGGCCTGTTTTGCACCAGCTGCTTCCCAAACCATTGAACGCAAACAGGGCTCTGCGTCTCCTCGGAGCCCTGTTTCTTTAAATCTTTGATTGTCGGGCCATCAGCGTCGCACCGGATCGCTGTGACGAAAGACAGACCGGCGAGACCTCAATCTTCGTGCCCCGCATACAGGACACAGCCTGCCTTAAGTCTGCAGGCACCCCTCCCTCAAACCTCACGGCTTCGGGATGACAGTTGCGAGCTTACGGAACGGCGACAGGATTTCGAGGCGGCTTGGCACGCCCTTGGCGATGCTGATAATCGATCCGGGACCGATCTTCACCGGCTCGGCTTCGGCCTGCGAATACATAGCCTCACCCTCAACGACGACAAAAGTTTCCTCGAGGTCACGACCCGGATAATTGTAGATGCCGGGCTCGGCCTTCCAGACTGCGACGATTGTGCCATTTTCGATCTGGTCCTGCCATATCTGGCGACGATACGAACCGCCTTCACGGCCTTCGGCGGGCATGGCCGGAACAAGATCCACGTCATCGGAAATGTTGAAAATCGGCATTGTCACGGGAATTCTCCTTGCTTTGTCAATGTTGGCGTGGACCTTGTGGCCGCGCCGGTTCAGGCATGGGGTGGCAGTTCCGCCCCAGCTAGTTTCGTGGATATGTTGTCGCGCAGCCGGTAGTAACGCAGCGCCATTGCGGGTGCGAAACCCATAAAGAAGGGAGCTGCCTTCAGTGGTTCCAGCTTCAGGGCAAGCTCGTTCTCCGGCTTGCCAAGCGCCCATTCCGAAAGAATGGAACCGAGCATCGAGCCGGTCGGCACACCACGGCCCGAAAGACCGGTCAAAGCCACAACGCCCGGCGCCAGACCATAAAACCGCGGTACGGTGCGATATTGCATATCGAGTTCGCCGAACCAGAAATACTCCCAGCGGATCTCTTCCCGGAGCTTTGGATGCAGCCATTTGAGCCGTTCGCTCATGACCTGTCTCGTATAGGCCATGTCGTGGCCGCGGCGTCCCATGGGAAACATCGATGCGACGATCCGGCCTTCGGCATTGTATTTGTAGACGTAGATATCGCCGCGACCATCATGAATGGTCGTGTTCTGCGGCAGGACGGTCCGGCGGGTCTCTTCGGACAAAATTTGCGTGGCGGCCACGAACACGCGTTGAATCTTGAACGTCCGATCCAGCTTGGGCCAACCACCAACCGTATAAGCGCCAGTGGTAAAGATCACTTTCGACGCGACCACTTCTCCGCGATCGGTCTTGACCTTCCAGCCTCCGGTTATGTCGCGTTCGCAACCCGTCACCGCCGAGCCGGTAAATATCTTTCCGCGCTCCTGGATGACAGCACGGCCGAGACCGCGGGCGTAACCGAGCGGATTGAGGTGACCTGCCTCTTCGTGCAGCCAGCCGCCGTCGAAACGCGGACTGCCGGTGACCGCTTCCACCTCGTCACGGTCGAGCAGCCGGGTTTTCGCGCCCACAGCATTATAGGTCTCGACCTTGCGCCTGATCTCATCCATGGCGCCCTTATGCGGTGCGCCCATCACATAACCGTTCTGTACCCATTCGCAGTCGATCTGATAGTCGCGGATCATGCTCGAGACGCGGTCATTCGCCCGCGTCTGCCGTTCGATCAGCCGTTCCGCCCAGGGCTCACCCAGCATCCTGCGCAGCTCTGGCAGGCTATAATGGGTAAAGGTCGGGGTGCAATGTCCGGCATTGCGGCCCGAACCGCCGAAGCCGATTTCCTGCCGCTCCAGAAGCACGACATTGATGCCGGTTTTCGCCAGCTCCAATGCGGTCGTCAGACCGGTATAACCCGCGCCGACGATGCAGACATCGGCCTGCACGCGACCCGAAAGAGGCTCCGTATGCGGTGCTGAAGCTGCGGTCGCATACCACAGTGTCACGTCAAAGGGTGAGAACGAAACCATCTACCGAAACCTTCAGTTCAGGTCGCTGCGCGCATCGAGCGCATCACGAAGCCCATCACCGATGAAATTGAAGCTGGTGACGGCAAGCGTGATGGCGACTCCCGGCACGATGGCGAGCCAGGGCGCCTTGTCGAGATATTGCTGGGCTCCGTTCAGCATATTGCCCCAGCTCGGCAGCGGCGGCTGAATGCCATAACCGAGAAAGCTGATATAGGCTTCCAGAAGGATGGCACGCGCAACCGTCAGGGTCGCGGCAACGATGATGGGGCCGACAGCATTCGGCAGCAGTTCCCGGAACATGATCCAGCCATTGGGCAGGCCCAGCATACGGGCTGCCATGACGAAGTCGCGTTCGCGCAGAGACCGTACTTCCGCTTCAACCAGACGGGCAATTTCCATCCAGCTCGTGACGGCAATGATAACCGTGATCATGAACGGGCTCGGTTTGACGAAAGCAGCCAGAGCGAGAAGCAGGAAAATACTCGGGAAAGACAGAAAGGCATCGACGAAACGCATCAGTATAGCGCCGATGCGCCCGCCATAATAACCGGCAACGACACCGATGATGGTGCCGATCAGTGTCGACAGCACCATGGCGAAAAACCCGACCAGCAGTGAAATGCGGCCGGCATTGAAAAGGCGCGCGGCTATGTCGCGTCCGAGCGGATCGGTGCCGAAAATATGGTAACCGGTCATCGGCGGGGCAAAACGGGCGCGCAGATCGATGAACAATTCATCGTAAGGCAAGAGATAGGGCCCAACCACGCAGGCGAAAATCATGACGGTGATCATGATGAGGCCGAGCACAGCAAGCTTGTGGCGGGCGAAACGGCGCAGCGTGCGGTTCTGCCACCAGTGAAACCGCGGTGCGGCCTGTGAGGGATGGAGGGTTGCAGCGGACATGGTCTTTCCTTCGATTGAGTGCGGCGTTTCGTCGATCCGGCTCTATCCGAGCCGGATGCGGGGATCGACGAGAGCAACCATGAGGTCAGCGAGCAGACTTCCGATGAGCACGAGAATTGCGGAAAACATCAGGAGCCCCATCACGACAGGGTAGTCGTGATAACCAAGGCTATCGAGGAACAGGCGGCCCATGCCGGGCCAGGTAAAGACCGTCTCCGTTACGAGGGCGCCGCCGAGAATCGTCGGGAGCTGCAGACCGGCAAGGGTAATCATTGGCAGAAGTGCATTGCCGACGACGTGTTTCATCAGAACCCGGCGCGGGGTCAGCCCCTTGGCGCGGGCGGTGCGGACAAAATCCTGATTGATGACGTCAAGCGTCGCAGTCCGCATGTAGCGGCTCCAGACGGCGATGTTGACGAGGGCGAGTACCAGGCTCGGCATGATCAGGTGAATTGCATAGTCATAAAAAGACTGATCGCCGATCGTATACATGTTGCCCGCCGGCAGCCATTTTAGCCTGAGCGCGAAAACATAGATGGCCACCAGCCCGAACCAGAAGGTTGGAATTGAAAGCGCGACCATGGCCCCGACCGTGGCGGTGTAATCGAACAGCGTGTAACGTTTGGTCGCCCCCTTGATGCCGATCCAGGTGCCGACAAGGATGGATACGACGGTTGATGAGACCATCAACAGCAGGGTCGCAAACAAATGCCCGGAGATGATATCGAGAACCGGACGTTGGTCGCGATAGGATTTCCCCCAATCGCCTTGCAGCAGGCGCCAGGCCCATTCGAGATATTGCACCGGCAAGGGTCGATCGAGACCCATCTGGTGGGCGATGCGATCAAGCGCCTCCCGCGTCATGCCGGGCGTCAGGGCAAATTGCGACAATGGCCCGCCAGGCGCGAGGTTGAGGATGGCAAAACCGATGATCGAGACAAGCAGCAGAAGTACGAGGCTCTGCCATATCCGATGGAGAAGAAAGGTCAGCATGATGAGACTCCAGGTCGCATCGTGGAACTGGCTAGCACCATCCACGAATAGCCGTCAGAGTGCCGGCTGCTTCAAAGCCGGCACTTCACATGGATCGGGCATAAAGCCCTGTCTGCGGTAGGCTTTACGCCAGACGCCAGGTCGCAACGTTCCAGGTATCGATACGGTTATTGACGTTTGGCTTCACGTTTTCGACGCCCTGCTTGTGACCACGCACTGTTGCGTACTGGAACAGTGGCAACAGCGGCAGTTCCTTGCGCATGATCTCCTGAATCTTCAGGTAGACGGCCTTGCGCTCCTCCGGCACGAAGAGACTGCCGCCCTTGGCCAGAAGATCATCGACGTCCTTGTTGACGAACTGCCAGGTATTCTGGCCCGAGCCGCCTTTTGCAGCACTCGACGTCGAGCGGAAGAAGTCGGAGGTATCGGGATCCGGGCCGGTCAGGAAGTCGAGCCCGACGATAACCGAATCGAACTTCGACAGCATCCAGTAGTCACCCCACATGACAGCTGGCGGCAGGTTCGAAATGGTCATCTCCACGCCGATATCCTTGAAGGATTGCTGCATGTATTGCTGAACCTGTTCGCGGATGTGATTGCCCGCTGTCGTGGAGCAGGTGAAGGCGAGCTTCACGCCATCCTTGGCGCGTATGCCGTCCGCCCCGGGCGCCCAGCCCGCATCGTCGAGCAGCTTTTTAGCTTTCTCGATGGAATATTCATGCTTGGGAAGATCTGGATTGTAATAGAAAGACTGCTGCGGAACGTAGCTTTCAGTGGGTGTGGGCAAACCGTAATAAAGTGCCTCGATGATCGATTGTTTGTCGATCGCCGCATAAAGCGCCTCTCTTACCGCCGGCTCCTTGAACTGTGGACGTTCCATGTTGAACGAGAGGGATTCAATCGTCGAGCCCGGCACGACGTTGACCACCTTGCCGGCGAGATCCTTGGCCTCGTCATAATGGTCGGGTGTGATCCATTGCAGGCCCACCACGTCTATGTCGCCGGTCTTGAACTGGGTGTACATCACATTCAGGTCGGGTACGTATTTGTAGACCAGACGCTCTATATGCGGGCCATCACCAAAATAATCGGTATTGGCGTCGAGCAGAATGTAGTCACCCGCAACCCGCTCCTTCCATTTGAATGCGCCCGTTCCGACCGGCGCGTTGTTATAGGCGGCGGTATTGCGGTCAGCTTCCGCACCTAGGAGGTGCTTCGGCGTAATAAATGTGGAAGCAAGGATCGAGGGATAGGGCGCGAATGGCTTTTCCATCTTCCAGGTAATTTCCGTCGGCGAAACCACGGTCAAATCCCTTACGAATTCGTGCCCGGTCTTGCGCCATGAACGGAAGTTGGGATCGACCAGAAGTTCAAGCGTGAACTTCACGTCTTCAGCGGTAAACGGCTTGCCGTCGTGCCATTTGACGTCGTCACGCAGCTTGACCTTCCAGTTGAGACCATCGGCGGAAATGCCGCCGTTTTCGACCGTCGGCACTTCGGCGGCGAGAGCTGCCACGAAGGCACCTTTCTCGTCGACATAAAACAGCGGGTCGAAGATGCTGAAATGGATGCCTTCGTCTACTTCAATATGCGGCATATGTGGATTGAACACGGTAGGCTCCTGCGAGAAGCCGACCGTGAGCTGGCCTTTGGCGGCCTTGTCCTGCGCCATGGCGCGGGAAAAACCCGGAAGACCGGAAAGGACGACGCCGGATGCGCCGAGCGCCAAAAGGCCGAGTGCCTGGCGGCGGGTGGTATTGATAAGCGGCTTGTTCTGGTCGGACATTTTTTAGTTCCCCTTGATCCGATGGTTGAACACGACGATTATTTTTGCTTCCGCCTCTTTGGGCGGTACTACTCCCATCAGCAGTTGCCTGCCTCATGCGTCAAAAGGATCGGCGGCACCTGACCGCCGGGCTTCTCATTTCAAAAGCCGCTGACCAGCTCGATCTTCGAGCCGTCGCTGAAGCGGCTGAAACGGAAATCGCGACGATCGACAATCGGATTGCGGCCTGTGACGATATCAGCCATGAGTTTTCCAGCCGCCGGGCCGATGCCGAAACCATGGCCGGAAAAGCCGGTTGCAACATGAAAGCCCGGAATGGCGTCGATATTGTCGATGACCGGAATAGCGTCAGGCGTCACATCGATCATGCCCGCCCAGCGCTGCGAAATTTCGGCCTTTTCGAAGACCGGGAAGGCTTTCTTCAGCTTGGCAAAGGCGCCGTCCGTCATGTCCATGGCCGGAACGGGATCGAGCACGCGATTATATTCGAAGGGCGAAGCCTCATCGAGCGCCCAGCGGCGCGGAATGCGCCATTCATCGTAAAAGCGGCCAGTCAGGCGCAGGTCGAGCGAGCGCCACTCATGCCGCAGAGCCGGCAGGAATTTCAGTGCATAACGGAAAGATGCGGGCACGATGTCGACGATGTTCTGGAAGCCGTTAGCGATCGTATATCCGCCGTCGAGACGCTTGCGGATCGCAAAACCGTTCGACCAGATTGCCTCTTCCGGACCGCCTTCCAGCGGCTTTGTGCGCAGCACGGAATTCATGACCTTGAGCTGCGGCAGATCGAGACCGTTGTTGCCGAGAAACAGGCTGGACCACGCGCCACCCGCCATGACCGCCGCCTTGCAGGCAATTTCACCGCGCTCTGTCACGACACCAGACACCTTGCCGCCGGAAAGCTGCAGACCGCGCACGGCGCATTCGGTCAGGATGAAGGCGCCGCGGTCGCGGGCAGCTTCCGCAATGGCAGGCGCGGCGCGCTGCGGCTCGGCCCGGCAATCACCGGCAGTATAGAGCGCACCGGCGACATCCATGTTGGAATGAGGATATTTCGCCTTGAATTCCTTTGCACTCAGCATGCGGCTTTCAATCTGGTAGCCTTCCAGATTGCGGTTCCAGCGTTCGTGCTCGGAAAATTCCTTTTCGTTTGCGCATGTAAAGACGATGCCGGAACGCTTAAAACCAGTCTCCCGCCCTGTACGACGATTGAGATCCGCCCAGATGCGCAGCGATTCTGCCATCAAGGGCACCTCGCGTGGATCGCGGCGGGAAATGCGCACCCAGCCCCAGTTGCGGCTCGACTGCTCGTGGCCGATACCGCCCTTTTCGCAAAGCGCAACACGCAGCCCCTGATCGACGAGTTCAAGCGCGGTGGAGGTGCCGATAATGCCGCCGCCAATGACGACGACATCGACTTCTTTCGGCAATTCCGCATCGCCATGGACGGGAACGACATAAGGACCGGGCATGTCAGAAAAACTCCTCAAGCTGGCAATTGATGGCGAATTCGGCGACGGAAGCCTCATTCGGTAAGGACAGCAGCATGGCAATGATGCGGGCAAGATCGGCGGGCTGGGTCATTTGATCCGCCGGCCGTTCGGATAAGGCGGTCGCCATATCGGTCGCAACGAAACCGGGGCATACGGCTGTTGCGCGCACGCCGCTTTCGAAGCCCGCCTGTCGGATGGCATGCGCAAGCGCGACCGCCGCAAATTTGGAGAGAGAATAGCTACCGGCAGATGCGGACTTCACCCGCTTGCCGGAGAGGGAAGCGAGGATGATGACCCGGCCACGACCGCTCTCGCTCAACGCCTCCCAGGCGGCTTTAACCAGCCTTCTCGGTGCCTTGACGTTGACCGCAAGCATGGCGTCGATGTCTTCGTCATCCGCTTCGATCACTGTCTTCGGTATCATGATGCCAGCATTGGCCACGATAGCATCGATACGACCGAAATGCTGATACGCTTCATCGGCCCAGCGCTTCTCCGCACTCGCATCATTTGCGTCATAATGGGCAAGATGGACCTGTCCCTCGTGACCCACAGCCCATTGCGGCAGCGACGGGCTGCGCATACCAAGCGATACCGACCAGCCTTCGCCAAGAAGAGTAGCAGCGATATGGTCGCCTATACCCCGGCTTGCACCGGATATGAGAGCAACGCGTTTTGTCGTTCGTTCCATCATGCTAGCCCCACAATATGGCGGTAGGCGCGACGCAAAATGTCGATAACCTGCTTCTGCTCGTCTTCCGGGATGAAGCTGAAGAAATCGCGCGATTGCTGCGGAACGATCTCCCGGATTTTCGTTGCAAGTGCCGCTCCGGCTTCGGTGATGTAAAGCTCCTGGGCGCGGCTGTCCTCCTGCGACACTTCCCGGCGTATCAGATCGTGCGACACCATCTGGTCGATGATCCTGCCCATTGCAGACCGGTCCCGCATCGTCAGATGAGCTATCACTGAAGGACGGATACCCGGGTAGTCATCGACGAGCAGCAAAGTCGTGATCTTTCCAGTTCCCTTCGCCACATCCAGCCCGTCCAGCCGGGCATCGAGATCGCGCGATACGGCAAGGTTGATCGTGCGGATGTAAAAGCTCAGCGTGTCTTCAAGCACGTCGAGATTGATATCAGTTGGCGATGTCGGCGGGTTTTCAGTTGGTTTGGACATGGAGTTTCCGTTCGAATGGTCAAAGATCGACATTGGCGCACACGCTTTCCCGGCGTGCCGCAGTGCAGGTTTTCGGCCATGTCGTATGTCAGTTTCGTGACTGAATGAAAGGATAATTAGTAGACAAACGCAACTACTTTTTATTCCTGAAATCATATTTTTATTATTTAAATCAGACCTTTAAAAGGAAAACCTCTCGCGCCGCCGGATCCACGATAATCCGGCGGTGCAATCGGTCTTTGATGTCGCGCGATGCAAAGTCTGACGAGGTGTCCGGCTCGTCAGACTTCGATGTTATGTGCCGACGGCAGTTGCCGCAGGTTCCCAGTCCGCACCGGGGATCGCAGCAACGAGTTTCCGGGTATAGGGATGGGCCGGCGACCGGAAGATTTTTGCCGGCGGCCCCTGTTCGACAACCGTTCCCTTGTGCATGACAAGCACATCGTCGCAAATCTGGCTTGCGACTCTCAAGTCATGGGTGATGAAGATCATCGCCACCTTCATTTCAGCCTGCACCCGCGCCAGAAGCTCCAGAACCTGCGCCTGTATGGAAACGTCGAGAGCAGACACGGCTTCGTCGGCCACAAGGACGACCGGGTCAAACATCAGTGCACGGGCGATGCCGATGCGCTGGCGTTGGCCGCCGGAGAATTCGTGCGGGTAACGGTCATAGGCCTGTTCATCCAGCCCCACGAGCTTCAGAATTCCCAGAGCCTTTATTCTCGCCTCATGCACAGCCATTCCGTGGGCAACGGGGCCGACCGTCAAGATCCTGCCGATCGTATGGCGGGGATTAAGCGACGCGAAAGGATCCTGAAAAATCATCTGGATATAGGGTCGCAACGATCGAAACGTCGTTTCGTCCATCGCTGCTATGTCACGGCCATCGAAGCATATTGAACCGCCATCCGCCTCCAGCAATTTCAGCAGGACACGCCCGAGCGAGGACTTGCCCGACCCGCTTTCGCCAACGATACCAAGGGTCTGGCCCTTGTGAAGCTTGAAGCTGACACCATTGACCGCCTTGACGATACGGGCCTTGCGGAAAAACGAGCCGGAGCTGCGATATTCCTTCTCAAGATTTTCGACCTTGAGAACGACGGGAGCTTCTTCGCTGACTGAACGCTCAGTGCTCCGCATCCGCGGAACCGCAGCGACAAGTCGCTGGGTATAGGGGTGGACGGGATTGACCAGAACCTGGTCCGCCCTTCCCTGCTCTACAAGATATCCCTTCTCCATCACCACGACGCGATCGGCAATTTCGGCAACGACGCCGAAATCATGGGTGATGAACATGACGCTCATGTTCTTGCGCTTCTGTATCTTGCGGATGAGCTCAAGGATCTGCGCCTGGGTGGTAACGTCGAGAGCGGTTGTTGGCTCATCGGCAATCAGGACATCCGGATCGAGTGCCAGTGCCATGGCGATCATGACCCGCTGGCGTTGTCCGCCAGACAGACGGAATGGATATTGCAGCCGCATCAGAGGTGGGTCGGGAAGACCGACTTCTTCAAGTAGATCCAGAACCTTGGTCTTGCGGGTTTCAGGCGTTCCATAGCCATGCGCTTCAAGCACTTCGGCAATCTGATCCCCGATTGTCATCAACGGATTGAGCGCGGAGAGCGGATCCTGGAAAATGATTGAGACCGCCTGACCACGCAGCGGCCGGATTTTATCTTCCCTGGCCGCAAGTATGTCCATTCCCTTGAAATGGATTTCGCCGGAGCTGACTTTTATCACGGGCGACAACAGCCCCATGATCGTGCTGGCAGTGACGGATTTGCCGGACCCGGATTCACCGATAATGCACAGGATTTCACCTGCGTGGAGGTCGAAAGAGATATTCTTGACCGCGTGGGTGCGCTCCATTCCCGGCGGAAGATCCACCGTGAGATTGCGAACGGACAGCACCACGTCGGCTGACGTGGTTGGATGCGACATAAGTTCCCCTTTTTTTTTTGTAACTTTGTTCGCTTTGGCCGACGCTTCATACGTCGGAAACAATATGGTGGACTATGTCTACTATATTGTCCAGTGAGTGGCGGTAGCCGAGACGGTCGATACCGGCACCACCTTGGCGCTGCCCAGCATTCTTGACCTTTATGATCTGCAAAATGCCAGGCGGTCCCGCTTGACGTTTGGTCAGGAGCGGACCCGGCGTTTTGCGTTTTGGGACAAGTTCTCCAACTGTCCCGCTAGCGCCCACTTGCGGAGCAACTTTCGCGTGCTTAAAAGGCGTGCAGTTTCAAATCGCGTCGGAGAGGACCAATTTCGTGGAACAGGTAAATACCCAAACCGGTAAGGGCCGGACCAAAGCTTTATGGGCGGCGGTTGCGATTATTGCTGTTGCTGCTGCAGGCGTCATCGGGGGTAAGGCCTTCTACGAAGCAAAGGTCAGCGAACTCGTTGCTCGCACTGGCGCAACTGCCCGTTCCGTTGAGGTTGATTTCCTCGGGCAGATTCATATTCGCGAACTGGCCTTGCCGCTTGCCGATGGCAAGAACATCCGGATTGCAGCTATCGATGGACGTCCAAAATTTCCTTTCCTGGATGGCGCACTGGAGCTGAACGACATCAATGCTGACGTGCCAACCGGCAAGATCTCGATGGCGCATGCGCGTGTCGAGAATGCCGCGTTCACAAAACCGGATGCGGCTGAAGTATCCGGAGACGGAAATGCCAACTCTTTGCCTAAGCGCATAGAGCGCTTTGCAGCAGAGCGTATTTCCACGCCTGAGATGACATTCACGCAGTCCATCGCCACCACCGAGCAGAAGACTGTTTATAAGAACGTAGCCTTTTCGGACATCGCCAAAGGCCGGGTTGCCCGATATTCCATCGACAATGCCAGCTACGACATCCAGATGGATCTACCGGACAGCACTGGCGCGATGAAAAAGAAGCACTTGGTCGTATCAACCGGCGCCGTAGCCGGACAGGACTTCGATGCCGCTTACCTCGCAAGGCTCTATACGGAAAAAGCGGGTCCCGAAGATAAGGACGCAAAGCTTCTCTATGGCCCGCTTTCCGTCAGCAAAATCTCGTTCTCGGACGGAGACGGTCATTTCACCTACGATGAAATACGCAGCGACGGCTTCAGCGCCCGCATGCCGGCCGAGCCGCTTCTGGAAACGATGAACGCGCTTTCGGCGGCCAAAAATACCGACGAGCTTTCACCTCAGGAACGCCAGGCAATTTTCGCCAAGGCCCTGTCCATTCTCGATATGATTGGCAAGAGCAACATGCAGTTGCTCGGGTTCAAGGCCGACGCGCCTGATGAAAGCGAAGGGGCTGCCGGTAAAAGGGTCAAGGTCGGCATTGATCGTATCGATATGCAGATGGACAGCCGTAAGCTCGACTTCGGCCTGAATGGCATGTCGATCGGAAATGGCGTCGACATGATCGAAGTCGCCGAGGCAAGCCTCAAGGGCTTTGACTGGAGTTCCACAATCGAGAGTCTCTCCAAAATCGTCGGGCTTGACGACAAGCAGATCGAGACTTTCCCGTTTAATCACCTGATACCGGAACTGGGCACCGTCCGCGTCGGAGGCATCAATGTTGACGTCGCCGCCCCGGAACAGACAGACGACGAGACTGGTGAAAAGACGGAGGGCGTGCCTGAGCGCATCAAGTTCACGCTCAGGAATTTCGAGATGGGTCTGACAAAGCCCTTTAACGGCATACCCACAGATATCGTGATCAGGCAGGATGACCTTTCTCTTCCGATCCCGGAAGATTCGACCGAGGAAGTTTTTGTCGAAGCCCGCAAACTGGGTTTCGAGGCACTCGCCCTGTCTTATGCCCTTGCCGCCGGCTGGGATGAACCGAACAAGAACCTGGTGATCCGGGAAATCTCCATGCGCGGCAAGGATATTGGCAGCGTCAATTTTTCCGGTCTGGCGAGCGGGTTCACGGAGGAGTTCTTCTCCTTCGACACCAATCGTACTCAGGCCGCCCTCCTGGGGCTCGCGGGTCGCGAGGTCAAGCTGACGATCAAGGACGAAGGCATGATGGCCAAGGCTATCAAGCTTTACGCTCTGCAAAACGACATGACCGAGGATCAAGTGCGCGGTGTTCTGACACTCGTGGCAAGCGCGGGGTTGCAGCAGATCGCAGCTGAACAGCCCAAACTCAAGAGTGCGGTGGACGCGTTGCTTCGCTTCATCAACAACCCAGGTACTCTTACGGTTACCGCCCGCTCCACTGGACCAAATGGCCTTGGTCTTTTTGATCTGGTTGCAGCGTCTGAAAACCCGATGCTTCTTCTCGACAAGGTCGATATCCAGGCGACGGCCGAGTAAGTCGTCCGATCGCACCCCCAAACGGTTCAAGCTCCGGTTCTCGGAGCTTGAACGCACCGGGCGCGGACCTTCTAGCAAAGCTTAGATGCGCCGCGCCTTGATCGTGTTCATGACAAAGCTGGTCTCGATGGTGTCGACGCATTTCAGCTTCGCGATCTTCTCCTTGATGAAGCGCTCGTAGTCCTCGAGCCCACCGCACATGACCTTGAGCATGTAGTCCCTCGAACCCGTGACGAGATGACATTCCAGAACCTCATCCCAGTCCAGAACGGCCGCCTCGAACATCTGGATTTCGTCATCGTGCTGGCGACTGAGACGGATGGATGCAAGCGCGGTCATCGTCCATCCCTCGATTGCCGGATCAACGATCGCGGAATAACCTTTGATCACCCCCGTCTCTTCCAGCCGTCGCAGCCTCCGCAGACATGCAGATGCCGACAGGCCGACTCGCTCGGCAAGTTCGTTGTTGGTGATCCTTGCGTCGGCAGACAGCTCCTTGACTATCCGCCGGTCGATCGGATCTGCAATTTTTTGCGACATAAAGCACAATTCTCCGCAATGTATTGCTTCATCAGACATATCCACGCTTCAGAATGCAAGGTATTTTGACTTGATTGGATGTAAGCTGCGGACAGTTCAACGTGTGTTGAGGAGGACCTTCCGCAAATGACTGCACCGCATCCGTCTAAAACCCATATCGGCAACCACGCTCTCCATCCTGAAACCCAGATGCTCAATTACGGCTACGATCCGGAATTGTCGGAAGGAGCGGTGAAGCCGCCTGTGTTTCTGACCTCGACCTTCGTCTTCAAGTCGGCGGAGGACGGTCGCGACTTCTTCGACTATGTCTCCGGCCGCAAAGAGCCGCCCGCAGGCAGAGGTGCAGGCCTCGTCTATTCGCGTTTCAACCATCCCAATAGCGAGATCGTCGAGGACCGCCTTGCCGTTTACGAACGCACCGAGAGTTGTGCGCTCTTCTCGTCCGGCATGTCCGCCATTTCGACGACGCTTTTCGCCTTCGTCCGGCCCGGCGACACCGTACTCCATTCCCAGCCTTTGTACGGCGGCACTGAGACGCTGCTGGCAAAGACCTTCCACAATTTCGGCGTTTCGGCGGTGGGTTTCGCCGACGGTGTCAGCGAGGCCTCGGTAATATCCGCCGCAGAGGCTGCGATGGCGAAAGGCAGGGTGTCCGTCATCCTCATCGAGACCCCCGCCAACCCGACAAACAGTATTGTCGATATCCCCATGATCAGCCGCGTTGCCGACGTGATCGGCCAGAAGCAGGGACACAGGCCAATCATCGCATGCGACAACACACTCCTCGGTCCGGTGTTCCAGCGGCCAATCGAGCACGGTGCCGATATCTCGCTCTATTCACTGACAAAATACGTTGGCGGGCACTCCGACCTCATTGCCGGAGCAGCGCTCGGTCGCAAGGATGTCATGAAGCAGGTGAAGGCATTACGCGGAGCGATCGGCACCCAGCTCGACCCGCATTCGTGCTGGATGCTCGGGCGCTCGCTTGAGACGCTACAAATCCGCATGGAGCGGGCAAACAGCAATGCCAAGGTGGTGGCCGAGTTCCTGAAGGCGCATCCCAAGGTCGAGAAAATCCATTATCTGCCGTTTCACGATCCGGCGTCCCCGGTTGGCAAGGTGTTTGCAGATCAATGCACCGGTGCGGGATCGACCTTCTCGTTTGACATTGCGGGCGGGCAGGCAGCGTCTTTCAAATTCCTCAACGCTCTCACGATATTCAAACTCGCGGTCAGCCTTGGCGGTACGGAATCTCTCGCCTCCCATCCTGCAACGATGACGCATTCGGGTGTTCCGGCCGACGTCCGCCAGCGCATTGGTGTGCTTGATTCCACGATCCGGCTGTCAATCGGCATCGAACATCCCGACGATCTGGTCGCCGACCTGACCCTCTCTCTGGATGCCGCCTGACGAAGAGGCAAATGCCGCTCCTCACCGACTGCAATACGTATGGGTTTTTCAGTACATACGAAACACGGAAACCAACGTAGTGCAGGAAGGCGATAAGGGGAGCGGCGTTACCTTCCGCTACGAGTGGAGCCAGTCCCGAACCGGCAATATGATACAGAAGCGGCGAATGACGGGTTGAGATGGCGTCGGGCAAAGGGTATCAGGTGCCTCAATTCCAGGCGGACCTCCCGCAAGCAACAAGGCTTATCCTGACATGATCCCGGATTTTCTCGTCACCCATTCCGGTGGCTTCCATGCCGACGAACTGCTGTCCAGCGTCATCCTGACCCGACTTTTCCCGCAGGCACGCATCGTCCGCAGCCGGGCGCCGGAATGGATCACCCCCGGCGTGGACCGCATCATCTACGATGTCGGCGGCGCCTATGACGCGACAAGCAGGATATTCGATCACCATCAGCGCGGCGCGCCGCTGAGGGATGACGGTCAGCCATATAGTTCATTCGGACTGATCTGGAAGCATTTCGGCCGGGACTATCTTGCCGCCTTCGGCATCCCCGATGAACATGTCGAAACCGTCCATACCTCTTTCGATGGCAGCTTTGTGCTGCCGGTCGATCTGGTCGACAATGGTGCGGTCAGCCCGTCCGTCGCCGGGCCGCTGGTTGCGCTGACGCTGCCTGTCCTGCTGGAAACTCTGAAACCTGTTTTTGACGAGACCGACCCCGAAGCCGATGATCGCAGTTTCCACGCGGCGCTCGTCATTGCCCGCAGCTTCGTCGAGGCGAAAATAGCCAAAAGCGCTGCGAAACTGCGCGCCGAGGCGCTTGTAATGCAGGCTATCGTCGATGCCGGTGAAGGTCATATTCTGGAATTGCCGATGGGTATGCCGTTTCGGCCCGCCATTGTGAAGGCGGGCGCCGACAATCTGCTGTTTGTCGTTCACCCGCGTGACAAGGACTGGTGTCTCACCGGTATCCGTCGCGCAGATGAAGGCTTTGAACTGCGGGCAGACCTGCCTGCGGCATGGGCTGGCCTTACAAATGGCGATCTGGAAGCCGTTTGTGGCATTGAAGGCGCGAGTTTCTGCCACAACGGCCGGTTTATTGCCGCCGCCAAAACCCGTGATGCCGCACTCGCCATGGCAGAACTGGCTGTGAAAGAGGCGATCTTGCCTGCTACCGTAGTTTAGTTCATTGAACAACGGAACATGAGTAGGAGATCGCCCGGAAGGCGGGCCGGCGAAGCATATCAAAGGATATGCCCGCAAATGTCCTTCGGCCCGCATCACTGGACTCTCCTCCTCCACGCCCAACCGGGAACACCGTGTTCGTTCCCGATAATCTACGGAGCCGTCACTTTGTCGGCGACCGCAGCACTATTGGGCAGCAGGAACAGGACTGCGATGGCGCATAGCGTCGTCACCGCGGCAAGCCACCAGCAAAGTGTCGAAAACGCAGTCTGATAGGCATCCCGCAACAGGTCGTCCCCGATGTGGGACGATATTGCCGCTGCACCCGCCAGGTCGCCCACTGCCAGACGCTGACCTGTCTGATACAAGAGGGGCGTAGACACAGGCGCCAGCCGTCCTAGGGATGCCGAGGTCAATGCCGACAGGGCGGCGCTGACGACTGCAAGCGCGATGCCCTCACCGGCGACCCGCACGGTACTGAATATGCCGGTCGCCATTCCCGCACGCTCCACCGGCACGACGCCAACGGACAAGCCATCCATCAGGCCCCATGGCAGGCCTGCGCCCACCCCGATGACGAGCATGGGCAGAACGATCATGGCTCCATCCTCTGCAGTGAAGCCGGCAAGCCAGACGAGGCCAGAGGCGGCGATCAGCAGGCCGATGCCGCAGAGCATGCCCGGCGAAACATGACGCGCCAACATCGTCGCGACTATAGGCACCACCAGCATCGGAGCCGACAGTCCCAACATGATAAACCCCGCCCCGATTGCTCCTTGTTGCTCGATACCGATGAGGCGCAACGGGATGATAACAAGAAGAACAACGAAACAGGCGCAGGTGGCGATTGGCAATAGCTGCACCCCCACGAACCGCGGATAACGGAACAGCGATAAGTCCAGCATCGGTCGCGCCGCCCGCATTTCGATCAAGACGAAGGCTGCAAGCGAAAACGCAAATCCTGTGCTGAAAGCGATGATACCGTTAGACCCGAGAACAGGCAGTTCGATCATCGCAACGGTGAAGAGGGTGAGTGTGAGGGTAAAGCTTGCAGCGCCCAGCCAGTCGAGTTCCGCCGCATTGGGATCCCTCGTTTCACGCATCCGTGGCGGGCCGAGGATCAGGGCAAAGAGGCCGATCAGGCCGCCGGCAAGGAATATTGCCCGCCATCCGACCGTTTCAATCATCAATCCCGTCAGCAGCGGACCAGATGCAAGACCGACGCCGAAGGTCGTTCCAAGCAACCCAAAGGCACGCGTCCTAGCGTGGCCGTCGAATTCCTGCGCAAGTGCGGCCGTACCTCCGGCCAGGGCCGCGGCGGCGCCCACGCCTTGACCGGCACGTAGCAGATCGATGATCCACACCGAAGGCGCAAATCCAAGCGCAAAGGAGAAGCCGGTAAACAGCGCAAGGCCGATCAAGAACACCCGCCTTCTGCCATATCGATCTGCCAGCGCGCCTGCCGCCATCAGAAGACTTCCGAAAGCCAGCATGAAGGCATTGGTGATCCAGGTGAGGGATGCAGGCGATCCCCCGAGGTCCTGCCCGATCGCCGGTGTGGCAACCGCACCGGCGGAGAAGTTCAAAGGAAGGGTCAAGGCGGCAAGACACACCGCCACCAATACCGAATTCCGGCTGACTGAGGCTCTATGAGGGGCGTCGTTCATGCGAACTCCAATCGTGAAATGGCATCGCGACACCAAGGTCGCGTATCGGCATCCATCCTCATCAGACGACATGAATTCGACAATCGGCCTCACGGGCCTTTCATTGCGGATTAAAATTCTCTAATCAGTGACAATGGATAAGTTGAGCGAGATCGATGCCTTCGTCCGGGTTGCCGAAAGGCTGAATTTTGCCAAGGCCGGGCAGAGCCTGGGGCTGTCACCTTCTGCTGTCGGAAAGAGCGTTGCCCGACTGGAGGCATCTCTGGGCGTACGGCTGTTCAATCGCACCACCCGGCAGGTCTCTCTGACCAATGAAGGGGCAATGCTGTTTGAGCGGTATCGGTCCATCCTGACCGATCTGCGCGACGCACATGAAGCAGTAACGGACAATCTGGCCCTGCCCCGCGGCAGTCTGCGCGTGACGCTTCCGACAATCGGATACCGCTTTCTGCTGCCGATCGTGCCTGAATTTCGCCGGCGTTATCCCGATATCGATCTGGAACTCGACTTTAACGACAGGCGCGTCGATCTGATCGAGGGCGGCTTTGATGCTGCAATCCGCAGTGGCGAGCTTGATGATTCCAGCCTGATAGCGCGGCGTCTTGGTCCATTCCGCTTCATTTTATGCGCGTCGCCGGACTATTTTCAACGAATGGGCACGCCCCGGCACCCCAGCCAATTGCCAGAGCATGAAGCATTGCGCTTCCGCTTTCCGACCTCCGGCAGGTTTCAGGAATGGCTGCTGGAAAACGGCGACAACCCCCTGTCGAGCATGCGTATCGCCCTCACCTGCGGTAATATGGAGGCGATAAGGGCGGCGGCGATTGACGGGATGGGGCTCGCTTACATGCCTGAATTCCTGGCGACGGACGCCATCAGGGATGGCTTGCTCGAGACGGTCCTGAACGAACATCTCGCCGCACCAGGCCAGTTTTCAATTGTCTGGCCATCAGCCCGCTTCATGGCGCCGCGGCTGCGCGCTTTCATCGATTTTGCGATCGAAAATCTGTTTGTCGAAACGTGACTGGAGTATCTGCGCTTGACAGATGCCGGCGGGCTTATGCGCGCCGGTGGAGTTCGTCCATTGAAGCCATCGGCGGACTAGTACGGTGCATTTCTTGACCGATAAGACGGTGGTGGGTAGATAAAGGATGCAGATGAGGAGTTTATGACCATGGACAAAGATCGCCGATAATCCGGACTTACGTCGATGACAGCGCAGTCTTTTTAAAACGACGCGTTGGCTAGCTCAGCATTTGCATCAAAGGAACATTCATGCCCAGACTTTCTGGAAAGACCGCACTCGTGACCGGCGCGGCGCGCGGAATTGGTGCGGCTATCGCCCAAGCGTTTGCTGACGAGGGCGCACAGGTCATCGTTACCGATATAGACGTGGATGGCGGCTTGTTGACCGCAGGCTCAATCGGCGGGAGGTTTGTCCGTCTCGACGTCGCATGCGAGGCAGACTGGGCGAAAATTGCCAGTCAATTTCCCAAGATGGACGTCGTCGTCAACAATGCGGGAATAACAGGCTTTGAAGGACCATTCGAAGGGGCCCCGCCAGCCCATGATCCAGAAAATGCCCAACTTGCTGATTGGCACAAGGTCCATGCGGTCAACCTGGATGGCACCTTTCTGGGCTGCCGTTATGCAATCCGCGCCATGCGAGCAAATGGTGCGGGGTCGATTATCAACATTTCCTCACGCTCAGGGCTTGTCGGAATTCCAATGGCAGCGGCCTACGCCTCATCCAAGGCCGCCGTCCGCAACCACACCAAGAGCGTGGCCCTATATTGCGCCGGTCAGGGCCTGAACATCCGGTGCAATTCAATTCACCCTGCAGCCGTGATGACACCGATGTGGGAGCCGATGTTGGGAAATGGCCCGGATCGCAAAGATCGTGAAGCCGCGCTGGTCAAAGAAACGCCCATGCAACGCTTTGGCAGGGCCGAGGAGGTAGCCGCACTCGCAGTCCTGCTCGCATCTGACGAGGCAACTTATATGACTGGGGCCGAACTGAACATCGATGGCGGCATTCTTGCAGGATCAGCCGCAGCACCGGGAAGCTAGAATAACGGGCTATGGGATGACCGAACCTTTTTGGTTCATTGCACCCATTATGATGGAAGATAGTAAAGGTCGAACTTCCACCGACCAGTTCTGTGGCACCACCGGCAAACGCGTCAAAACCTTGGATCATTTGGGAAGAGTTCGGCCCAAATGACTGATGACGGCAATTGGCGCAAACCGATCAATCTATGCGTTGACGATCGTCGCTAAAAACTCAAGACGCACCCAGATGGAAAAGGCCCTCCCGGTTCGGAGAGGGCCTGTTTTCATTACCATCGATAGTCGCGACGGTCTCGCCATTCGCGATGTTCGCGCCAATCTCTGCGCTCGCGCCATTCTCTGCGGGCCTGACGTTCACGCCACTCCCTGCGGGCTTCCCAGCGATCACGTCTGTCCCAGCCACGCTCATATCTCGGCGGTCCATTGGGCCGGCAATATCCGCGCGGCGATAGATGAAAGCCGCGTCCGCAAGCATAGTCCACACTTTGAACGTTGGATGCCAGGGGTGCGGCCGGTTGACCGACAGGCATAGCGTTCGCGCCACTGCCGAACAGGGCACCGAGAATTATTCCAGCGCTTAAAATCATCTTACGCATTTCATCTCCCTCCTTCCGGGATGGAGGGATTTAGCGCCCTTGCCGGTGAACTGTGGCTGAATGAATCTTGATGTTTTCGTGGCAAAAACTCCACAATTGTGGCAGATAACGGCTTCGCGTTCCGACCGCTGCGAAAGGGTGAAGCGGCGTCAAGGCGGCGCGGCTCACTGCCCCGCCCCAGTCAATGCAGACCTGTTATTCTTTTATGTGCCAGTGGTTTGAAGGGGCGCGATGTATCCCCTCCGGTTGCAGTCCCGCGGTTTTCGTCATAGTCCTCAAGCGAATGAGGAGACGGTGATTGAACCCCAATCTGGACACTAAGCCCGAACCAAAGCCAAAGAGCAAACGCCTCATCTGGCCTTGGGTGCTGTTGGCCGTTCTAACGCTTGCAGCCGTTCTCACGCTTGCGGGCATCTATATTTACAGGGAGCTGACATCGACGGCCGAGGATCTGGCTCGAACCTGGCGCGACCTCGTGCAATTGTTCTGGCTGATAATGCCGGACCGTCAGCCCTAATCTTGGGTAACAGAAAGGCGCTGGTGGCAAAGCCTCAGCGCAGCATGGAATCCCAAAAAAATTGAAGAGTTTGCGGCGGCGGTGTATCGGATGGCAAACTCTGTTTTTGGGAACCTGAATGCAACCGTCTTTTAGATTGCCGCCGCTGGAGGCGCTTGTTGTTTTTGAGGCAGCGTCCCGTTTGGGCAGCTTCTCCCGCGCGGGCAACGAGCTGGGCCTGACGCAGAGCGCCGTCAGCCGGCAGATCGGCAAGCTGGAAGCGTTCATTGGCTCCAAGCTTTTCGAGCGCGTGCCGACAGGCGTGCGACTGACGACCATCGGCGAAAACTACTCGATCGATATATCGCGGCTGATCCTCGATATCGCAAGTGTCACGGACGGCGTCCGCTCGTGGACCGGCGCCAGCCAAATCACCATCGCCTGCTCTCGCGGGATTGCGGATCAATGGTTCATGCCTCGCCTGCAGAAACTGAAACGCGATATTCCCGGCATCGAATTGCGGGTGCGGGTAACTGACGATGTGGCACATCTGCGTCTGGATGAATTCGACCTGGCTATTTTCTATCGCAAGGAAAGACCGATTGGCGTCTGGCTATCGGAACTCGGCCAGGAGGAGGTCGTCCCCGTTTCTGCCCGCGGCATGACCAATCTTATGGAGCAGAGGGCACCGGTTTTGATCTCCATCGAAGATTCGATGCGGGAATGGCAGGATTGGAGCGACTGGTGGCGCTCGTCACACCTGTTGCCGCCACAGGATGCAATCCAGTGGAAACTCGGAGACTATGGCCTCTGCGTCGCGGCGGCATCGCAGGGGCTTGGTGCAACGCTTGGGTGGACCTGGCTCATCCGCGACCAACTGGACAGCGGAGCGCTCGTTCCTGTGCATTCCCATGCCATGCGCTCGGAAGGCAAATTTTACCTGATGCGACCGGCAGATCGCCACCAGCGTAAAATTGTGCGCGAGGTTTCCGATTGGCTGATTGCAGACAACCATAAAACCGCGCGCTGAAACCCGTCATGCCTGCGCAGGAGGTGTCTTGCGGCGCCGGTCCAGGAGGAACCGCGCGTAGCCGATGATGGTGAACAGCAGCCAGGCGACCTGTGAAATCAGCGAGCCGAGGTTGAAATTCCATATCAGCGAGTAGATCAGAAACACGCCACCCAGAACGTTTAAGAGAGTGTAGCGCCAGTCTTCTATCGTCAGAAGTCGTAGCTGCAACAAGGCATAGGCGAAGAGATAAAAAAACGCTCCTGCAAGGCCGACAAGATCCGCTAGCCCCATTTGTATCCACTCCATAAACACGCCCGCCCGGCGAGCGCCTGCTACACCGGACCCGCTCCGGCGCATCCCTTTACTCCGCTTCGCAGATAACCGGATGCGCTCAGATTTCATGACCCCATGCGCAAAAATCATACCCCCCTGCGCGCATCGGTATCTAGTGCCGAACCGTCGAGTACGATACGCCACTGCCAGCCGCGCCTCGTCCGGCCCCGATAAAAAACAGGGAACCCAAACATGACATCCTCCCCCTTTTCCTTCTCGCTCGACCGGCGGCATTTTCTTGCCGGCGCGGCCAGTCTCGCGGCGCTTTCTGCCGGTTTCATCACAGACGCCAGTGCGCAAGGCGCGGACACACCGAAGAAGGGTGGCGTTTTGAAATTGGGTATCGGCGGCGGCAGCACCACGGATAATCTCGATCCCCGCATCCTGAAAGACTGGGTGCCGGTCAATCAGGCCTTCATGATCATGAACGGCCTTGTCGAGATCGATGCCAGCAATCACGCTGTGCCTGAATTGTTCGAAAGCTGGGAAGCGCAGCCCGGCGCCGTGGAGTGGGTCTTCAAGCTGCGTCAGGGTGTCACCTTCCACAACGGCAAGACCCTGACGGTGGAAGACGTCATCTACTCCATCAACCTGCACCGTGGCGAAACCACCTCTGCGGCACGCTCGGTTGCGTCTGCGCTCAAGAGCGTCGACAAGCTTTCCGACACCGAGGTCAAGATCGTCCTCGAAAGCGGCAATGCCGACCTTCCTTACATCCTGTCCGACTACCATTTCCTCGTTGTGCCGGAAGGCTGGACGGATTTCAGCAAACCTGTCGGCACCGGGCCATTCGTGTTCGAAAGCTACGATCCGGGCGTTCGTTCGCGCTTTACTCGTAATCCGAATTACTGGAAGCCGAATGCCGCTCACGTTGACGCCGTGGAAGTCATCGTCATCAACGATATCGCCGCACGCACCAATGCCATGATGTCGGGTCAGGTCCATGCGATCAACCAGCTCGACTTCAAGACAGTAGACCTGCTGCGCCGTAACCCCAACCTCAACATCGTCCAATCGGCTGGCGGCCAGCACTTCACATTCCTGATGGATTGCACGCAGGCGCCATACAAGGACAACAATATCCGCCTTGCCATCAAGCACGCCATCGACCGCGAGCAGCTTTTGAAAACCGCGCTGCGTGGCTACGGCCGCATCGGGAACGATCATCCCATCCCGAGTTCTGACCGCTTTTATGCCGCGGATCTGGCGCAGCGTCCCTACGACCCCGAGAAGGCGAAGTTTTATCTGAAGCAGGCTGGCCTCGATACGCTCAAGGTAGAGATTTCCGCTTCCGACGCCGCCTTCTCCGGCGCTGTGGATGCAGCAGCGATTTTCCGCACGAGTGCGGCCAAGGGCGGCATCGATGTTTCTATCAAGCGCGAACCCGCCGATGGCTACTGGGACAACGTCTGGATGAAAGCTCCATTCTGCATGTCATACTGGGGCGGACGCCCGACAGCAGACCAGATGCTGACCATCGCTTACCAGTCCACCTCGGCGCAAAATGATACGCACTGGAAGAACGAAAACTTCGACAGGAAACTCATCGAGGCGCGTGCACTTCTCGATGATGCGAAGCGCAAGGAAATCTATGCCGAGCTTCAGGCGCTCATCTCCAATGAGGGCGGCGCCATGATCCCGATGTTCGGAGATTATCTGGATGCGACATCCAAGAAACTGAAGGGCGTGACCACGCATCCGATGTTCAACTTCATGGGTGCCCGTCTCGCTGAAAAGGTCTGGTTGGACGCATAATGACTAAGCTTATCCTGAAGCGCATTGCTTTGGGTATTTTGACGCTTCTGCTGGTGTCGGCGCTTATTTTCGCCGGCACTCAGCTTCTTCCCGGAGATGTGGCGTCGGCAATACTCGGACAGAATGCGACGCCTGAATCTCTCGCCGTGCTGCGCGCCGATCTCGGTCTGGAGCAGCCCCTTCTGCAACGTTATCTTTCCTGGCTCGGCGGTTTCGTAACCGGCGACCTTGGAAATTCGCTGGCAAACCACCAGCCTGTCGCAGCTCTCCTATGGCCGCGGTTCTGGAACACCATGGCGCTGGCGCTGTATGCCGCCGTCGTGTCCGTTCCGGTTGCCGTACTTCTGGGTCTGTTCAGTGCCATCTGGCGCGGCAGCCTGTTCGATCGGGCTGTCAACATCGTTGCGCTGGGCTTTGTTTCCCTTCCGGAATATTTTCTGGGCCTGTTGCTGATCCTTTTCGTGTCCGTGCAGTACAATCTTTTGCCGAGCCTTGCTGACACTTATCCGGGCATGGGCTTTGCGGATTGGCTGAAAGCCACCACGCTTCCTGCTCTGACGCTGGTTCTGGTTACTGTGGCGCAGATGCTGCGCATGACCCGTACCGCCGTTCTTGCGGTGATGGATCAGGCCTATGTCGAAACAGCCTATCTCAAGGGATTGCGGACCAAACGCGTGGTTCTCCGCCACGCGCTTCCCAACGCCGCGGCCCCGATCGTCAACGTCGTATCGTTCAACATCGCCTATCTCATCACCGGTGTGGTGCTGGTAGAGGCCGTGTTCAACTATAACGGCCTTGGCCGTTTCATGGTCGATGCCGTTTCGAAGCGGGACCTTCCGCTGGTACAGGCAGCAGCCCTCGTTTTCGGCGCAACCTACGTCATTCTAAACATCATTGCCGATGTGTCGGCAATTGCGCTTAACCCGCGCCTGAGGCATCCCCGATGAATATGCTCCGCACCATCACCCCAACCGCATGGGTCGGTCTTTTCATCATTTCGGTCAACATCGTCCTGTTCGCAGCCGGTCCGCATATCGCGCCTTTCGGGCAGGAGGAGATCGTCGGTTCGCCTTTCGATCCGCCTTCGGCAATGCACTGGTTTGGCCTTGATCAGAACGGACGCGACATGCTGTCGCGCCTTTTGGCCGGTGCGCAAATCTCCATCGGCGTTTCGCTGGCAGCGTCCCTGCTCTCCTTCACAATCGGGATCACACTTGGTTTCATCGCGGCTATCTTCGGCGGCTGGCTCGATATGGTTCTCTCGCGCATCGTCGACACTGTCATGTGTATTCCAGTGCTGATCTCGGCTCTTGTCGTGCTGCAGGCGCTAGGCTCGTCCATCCCCGTGCTGATAGTGACCATTGCGCTTCTGGATTCCACCCGCGTCTTCCGTCTGGCGCGCATTGTCGCCCAGGGCGTGAATGTGCTGGAATATGCCGAGACCGCGCGCCTGCGCGGAGAAGGCCTGATCTGGCTAGTGTTCAGGGAGATACTGCCCAATGCCCTGCCGCCGCTCATTGCGGAATTCGGCCTGCGTTTCTGCTTCACCTTTCTGTTCGTGGCCGGCCTGTCCTTTCTCGGGCTTGGCGTTCAGCCTCCTTTCGCAGACTGGGGCGGCATGGTGAAGGACAACCAGCAGGCCATTCTTTACGGCCTCTACGCACCGCTATATCCGGCCGCTGCCATCGCCGTTCTCACCATCGGCGTCAATCTCGTCGTGGACTGGCTGCTGGCTGGCCGCAGCGCAATTCAGGGAGCAGACCGATGAGTAACAATGAGGTCTTGCAAATTCGCGGCCTGAAAGTTGCTGCACCGAATGGAGCAATTCTGGTTGATGGTATCGATCTGGATCTCAAGCGCGGTGAGGTCAAAGGGCTGATCGGTGAATCCGGCGCCGGTAAATCCACCATCGGGCTTGCCGCCATGGGATATGGCCGAAACGGTTGCCGAATCGTTGGTGGAGAAATCGTCGTGAATGGCGTTTCGCTGATGACGGTGGATCGCGCCGGTCGTGAGGCGGCGCGCGGTGCGCGCATCGCCTATGTGGCGCAAAGTGCAGCTGCGGCGTTCAACCCTGCCATGAAGATTGGCGAACAGATTATCGAGGGGCCGCTTTACCACGGCGTCATGAACCGGCGGGAAGCCGAAGCCTGGATGCTGGAACTGCTGCAAGCGCTGCAACTTCCCGATTATCAGAATTTCGGCGACCGTTACCCGCATCAGGTCTCCGGTGGGCAGTTACAGCGCGCGATGGTGGCCATGGCGATGTCATGCCGCCCTGACATACTCGTGCTGGACGAACCCACAACGGCACTCGATGTCACCACGCAGATAGAGGTTCTGGCCCTGCTCCGCAGTCTCATCCAGCGCTACAATACCGCCGCCCTCTACATCACGCATGACCTTGCCGTCGTCGCGCAGATTGCTGACAGCATCATAGTCTTGCGCCATGGCAAGAAGGTAGAGGCCGGTTCTGCCGAGGATATCCTCGAGCACCCGCAGGAAGACTATACGCGCCGTCTTGTTTCCGAACGCCAAGCCAGCATGTCCGGCGAATCCGTCCAGAACAGGGGTGGTGAAATCCTGCTCGAAGCGCGTGACGTCACCGCCTACTACGGTCGCAAGAAGGTGCTGGACAACGTTCACTGCGAAATCCGAAAGGGCGAAACACTGGCAGTCGTGGGTGAATCCGGTTCGGGAAAATCCACTTTGGCCAGGGTTATCGCCGGGTTGCCGCCGCAATCTTCCGGTGTCGTTTCGCTGGCTGGACACCGGCTTGCGGACAAGTACTCCAGGCGTTCGCGTGAAGATCTTCGCCGTATCCAGCTCGTCTACCAGCTTCCGGATGTGGCGCTCAATCCACGCCACACCGTAGGCGAGATCATCGGCCGTCCCATGTCGTTCTATTTCGGAATGAATGAAGATGAGCGCGCCTCCGAGGTGAACCGGTTGCTGGACCTGATCGGTCTGCCCCGGGAGTTTGCAGAGCGCCTGCCAAAAGCGCTTTCCGGGGGGCAGAAGCAGCGCGTGTGTATCGCACGCGCACTTGCCGCAAGACCCGATCTTATCATCTGCGACGAGGTGACATCGGCACTTGATCCTCTCGTGGCGGAAGAAATTCTCAGACTGTTGCGCTCGTTGCAGGATGAACTGGGCGTCTCCTATCTGTTCATCACCCATGACCTCGGCGTCGTTCGCCGGCTCGCCGACAGGACGATGGTGATGCAGCATGGCCGCATTGTCGAAACCGGGACGACCAAGGAGGTTTTTGCACCTCCTTACCAACCCTATACCGAACAGCTCATCACCTCCGTCCCCGAACTGCGGCGCGACTGGCTGGATGGCGTGCTGGCAAAACGTGGCCTCCCCGCCGCATGATCTGCGGGGCGGTTCACTCTTTGATGGGAGCCGCCTCGCATTCTTTCATTGTTGTCTCCCGGCAAAGCGATGCCCGCTTCAAATGACCCGACTGGAATACCCCAAATGACAATACGTGTTGAAGAACATATCTGGATTCCCATGAGCGATGGCGTACGCCTTGGTGCTCGCCTTTGGCTGCCGGAGGGCGCGGAACAATCGCCGGTTCCCGCCATTCTCGAGTATATTCCCTATCGCAAGCGAGACGGAACCCGCGGGCGCGACGAGCCGATGCACGGCTATTTTGCCAGCCAGGGATATGCCGCGATTCGCGTGGACATGCGTGGCACAGGCGAATCCGATGGCCACATGGCAGACGAATATCTGAAGCAGGAACAGGACGACGCACTCGAGGTGATCGACTGGATTTCCCGCCAGCCGTGGTGCAGCGGCAATGTCGGCATGATGGGCAAGAGCTGGGGCGGCTTCAACGGCCTGCAGGTCGCCGCCCGCCGTCCGCCGGCACTGAAAGCCGTCATCACCGCCTATTCGACCGACAACCGTTATACCGACGACATTCACTACATGGGCGGCCTGCTGCTGAACGACAATCTGTGGTGGGGCACCATCATGCTTGCTTATCAGAGCCGTCCGCTCGATCCGGAGATCGTTGGCGACACGTGGCGCGACAGCTGGATCGAGCGCCTGGAGAAGCTCCCCTTCTTTCCCGCACTCTGGCTGGAACACCAACGTTACGACGATTACTGGAAACACGGCTCGGTCTGCGAAGACTGGAGCGCCATTGAATGCCCGGTCCTTGCCATCGGCGCATGGGCGGACAGCTATACCAATGCCGTCCCGCGGCTTCTGGAGAACCTTCAGGTCCCGCGTCGCGGCATCATCGGTCCGTGGGGCCATATCTACCCCCAAGATGGTGTTCCCGGTCCCGCAATTGGCTTCCTGCAGGAAGCAACGCGCTGGTGGGACCATTGGCTGAAAGGCAAGGACACCGGCGTCATGGACGAGCCGATGCTGCGCGCCTTCGTCAGCGACACGATCGAACCGACCGGTACGCGCACGACGACGCAAGGCCGCTGGGTGGGTGAAGCAACATGGCCTTCGCCCGAAATTGCAACCCGCTCACTTTACCCCGGTGCAGCGAAGGAACTGCGCGATACGGCAAGCGAACCGGCAATTCTCAGCATTCGTTCGCCGCAAAGCCACGGCAAGGCGGGCGGGGAATGGATGGCGACCGGATGCCCCGGCGAACATCCAACCGATCAGCGGCTCGACAACGGTGGCGCGCTCGTTTTCGAAACCGCCTTGATGGAAGAGGATTTCGATATCCTCGGTGCGCCGGTAGCGCGTCTGCGCATTGCCGCAGATTGCCCTGTCGCGCAGATTTCACTGCGCCTCAACGACGTCCTGCCGGATGGCTGTGTCACACGTGTCAGTTATCAGGTTTTCAACCTGACTCACCGCGATAGCCACGAAAATCCGGAAGCGTTGGAACCCGGCAAATTTTACGATGTCGCAATCAAGCTCAATGATTGCGGTTATCGTTTTGCCAAAGGGCACCGGCTGCAACTCGCCATCGCCACGGCCTACTGGCCGATGGTATGGACATCGCCTTACGATGCGACGATCAGCGTCTCCATTGCAGAAAGTGCGCTTGACCTGCCCGTGCGTGCCACCTGTGACGACAAGCCTGTGCGTTTCGAGGCCCCTGCCCACGGCCCATCGACACCCATGACGCAGGTCGATCCCGGCACGGTCCGCCGCTGGACCGAACAGGACCATGAGACGGGTATCAACACCTATGTCACGGAAGGCGTGGGCGGCTTGTTCGGCGAGGGCGTGTTGCGGTTTGACGACATCGACACCGAACTCAGCCATAGCCTGCGGCGTCAATTGACCATTCGCGACGGAGATCCCCTCTCCGCGAAATACGTCCTCACCCAGACATATGAAATTGGCCGCGATGGGTGGCGCATCAAGATCGAGAGCCGCACCGAGATGCGCTCCGACAGGGAGAATTTCTACCTGACCGGAGAACTTTCGGCACTCGAAAATGGCAGCCTCGTCAAAACCCGGAAGTGGGATGAGCGCTACAAACGCGACCTCATCTGATGTCGCATGGCCCTTGCAGGTGTTTGCGGGGGCCTACAACATACTATTGTCTCGATACCGTACCTGTCAGCTTTCCTGTTCAGGAGCGATCAATGTCACGGTTGGGAAACAGGATCGATATCGGCCTACGTCTCGTGTCAGAAGCGGGAGACCTTGAACTGCGGCATGAGCCCCAATGAAGGAGTCTGGCAAAACGCCTGTGCGGGATCCGCCCGCACGGCGATACTGCGTGAAGGCCTTCCCGCTAAAAACAATGCAGAGCGAGTAAAAGGGATGGCCAAGCACAACTTTTTGTCGAGACGCAAAAATTAGAAAAACTAATAGTTGACGCAACCATGCAAGCACGCTATAACGAACCATCGAATTTGCTTGCTTAGCTTTGCTTGTTGCGCGATTGGCACCGCGTTCTGAACGAACCTTTCCTTTCAAAATCGCTATCAATGTTCGCAGCGCTTCTCAGTGCTGTGGGTCCTCTATCGCTATGAAAGGGTTCATCATGACCACTGGCACAGTTAAATGGTTTAATTCCACTAAAGGCTTCGGCTTCATTCAGCCTGACAACGGCGGCACAGATGCCTTCGTTCATATCTCCGCCGTTGAGCGGGCTGGTATGCGCGAACTCGTCGAAGGCCAGAAGATTGGCTTCGACCTGGAACGCGACAACAAGTCCGGCAAAATGTCGGCCTGCAATCTGCAGGCTGCCTAACGGGTTTTGCTTCCCTTTGACCACGGATGTACTGGCACTGCCGGAAGCACCCCGAACCAATCAAGGCCAGGCAAATTGCCTGGCCTTTTGTTTTCCGCTCGCATGCCGAGCCTTACCACCGGAACACCCATGACAGAAAAATACAGTATCTCGCGCCAGAAGGCCGAGGTTGCCTTCAGCAACATCCAGACGCCGTTCTTCGCAAAGGACAAAGCGCTCGACGAGCTTGATTCGATCACGCAATCCCGCGACGCCAAGACCTTGCGGCTGCGGGAAGCACGTCTTGCAAAGGAACAGTCTGATCGCATTTCTGCGACATCCGCTCTTCTTGCCAAGCGTGCCCGTGCACGATGATGGTTTTGACGGCATCGTCAGAACAGGTGCCTGAAGCCAATTCGCATCAGACGGCTTCCTAACCATCCCGGTATATACAGACGCCGGGCCTTGAGCTGTTGCATGCCTGTCAACTCCCAGGCAAGCTTACGTTCCAGCTGCCCAAGCGCGGCGCCAGTTATATTAAATCACTAAATTAGAATTATATTTAAAAACCGAAGCTATCGGCGTTTACGTCTCGCTCCAAGTCATCGTGTAACGCGTTCCCTTGGCCTGTTCCGGGTGCGTATGCGTTTGCTCGACACGAGCACCAATGTTCTGAGCCATTGCCATAATCAGCTTTGTTCCGAGGCCAGTACCACGCGGAGATGCGTCGGGCTTTGAACCGACACCATCGTCTTCGACAACGAGAACAAATTGCCGATTTTCTTCCGAAAGTCCGACGCGAACCGTGCCGGATTGATCTGGATAAGCGTATTTCAGCGCGTTGGTCAGCAGCTCGGTGATGATGACACCCAGAGCTACGGCATGGTCTGCCTTGAGGCTGATGTCACAAAGCGATGTTTCGACGGTAATGGACGAAGATCCGGGAACCGCCTGAAACAACCCATCGATGATCGACGTCAGGTACGAATTGAGCGATACCAGACCTATATTGTCGGTATTGTAAAGGCTGCGGTGAACGCCGGCGATCGCCGAAATCCTGCTTTGGGTTTCCAGCAAGGCGACTTCGGCTTCCTCAGACTTGATGGTGTTTATCTGCAGGCGAATCATGGCGGATACCAGCGAGAGGCTGTTGGCGACCCGATGGTTCATCTCCTTCACCATCATTTCCGCATGTTCCTTGGCCTTCACCAGCAACCGGTCGGATTCCTCCTTCGTCTGACGCAGACGATGGTTTTCCAGCGACTGATCGATAGCCGTAAGCAACAGCGGGAAAAAGTCGTCACCGACATTCTTTATGACGTAGTCGGCGGCACCCGCCTTGAGGGCGTCGATCGCGATCTGGGCTTCGTTCGATCCCGTTACATAAAGAACGGGAACCCGCCCCGGCAAGGACTGAATCGCGGCAAGGAACTCCATTCCCGTCGATGTCTGGAAGTAATGGTCCAGAACGACGATATCGAACTGCTCGTCTTGAAACATCTTGAGCCCGGACGCCACGGATGCGGCATGGACCACCTCCATTCCGTGACGACCGAGGATCCGGCTGGAAAGCCGCGCCAGAGCCGGATCATCATCAACATACAAAACGCGCAATGCCATCATGCCTTCAAGGTACTTGAATTACGGAGAAGAACAGGCCGAGGTTCTTTATCGCACTCGCAAAGCCTTCGTAGTCGACCGGCTTGGTTATATAGACATTTGCACCAAGGTCATAACATTTCTGAATCTCGGTTTCGTCATCCGTCGTCGTCAAAACGACCACCGGCAAACGGCGCGTATATTCGTTACTCTTGATCTCCTCGAGAATTCGGATACCCGACATATCAGGGAGGTTAAGATCGAGCAAAACGAGAAGATATCGATCTTTGCTGACAACGCCATCGCGGTTTTCACCGAGGATGTAGTCGAGTGCCTTTGCACCGAGCGTAAAGGGCATGATCTCGTTATTCACACCTGCGCGACGTACGTTCTTCTCGATCAGCCGAGCATGACCTTCGTCATCCTCGATCATAATGATCGTTACCTCTTGACCGGTTGCCTTCATTTTTCGCCTTCTTTCGTCACTTTTCTGAGATCGCTCGGCAACAGCAATGTAAATGTACTGCCTTTGCCAAGTTCGGAACTCACCTTAATGTCTCCTCCTAAACTTCTTATTAGCGACCGAACATGGGCAAGGCCGATGCCTTCCCCCGGCTGATCCTGATCACCGGCGCGGCGAAAGAGTTCGAACACCCGCTCCAGATCATGCTCGCCAATGCCGCGCCCGTTGTCGCTGACTTCGATGCTGATGGCACCCCGCCCGGACGGATAAGCACGGGCAGTCAATCGCAGCGGTCGTCCCGGCATCTGGTATTTCACCGCATTGTCGAAAAGATTGCCAAGGATTTGGTCGATAGAGATACGATCCGTCACGACTGTCAGCTTTGATGTCTCGACACTGATCTCGCCGCCATTGGCATTGATCTGGTGACGAACCGTCTCGGAGAGCGATGACAGTAATGTCTCTATGTCGACTTTTTCCGGCTGCAGCTTTCGCTGACCATCGCGCGATATCTTCAAGATCGCATTGATCAGCTGGTCCATCTTGCGTGTCGAAGAGCGGATGAAACTGATCGCCTCGGGAAGATCTTCCTCGACAGCCAGTCTGGCATCCCGAACCACGTCGTCGGAAGGCATTTTGCCGTCTGCGAGCACATATGCGGTGACCGGCTTCAGGGACGTATCGAATTCGGAGAGGAACCCCATGATATTGACGAGCGGCGCACGCAAATCGTGCGTGACGATATAGGCGAAGCGCTGAATTTCCTGATTGGCGCTGCGAAGATCACGGGTTCTTTCCTCAACCCGCTCCTCCAGATGGCGATTTAACTCGTCAACATCTTCCCGAGACCGGTTCAACGCACGGATATATGTGAAAACCAGAAAGATTGAACCGCCGACAACAAGCAGGATCGCCAGCGTGCCGCCGAGCGTTACCCATTGCAATGTATTGGCGGCGCCAAGTTGGTCTCCGACGATGATGCGGAGCCGATCGTCGGTCTGCGATTGCAGCTTCGACAAGATCGCCCTGATTTCGTTCATGAACCGTTTGCCGTCATTCTCACGGACGACTTCGACTGCCTCGGTGATGCGTCCTGCCTTTTGCAGATCGATGGTTTCCTGGGTTTCAGCCAGCTTGTTGGCGACGGCATTACCGAGATCCGTCAGATCCTGCTCGTATTGCTTCTGGTCCTTCAGCACTTCGAGAAGTCTGGACTGCCTCTGCGGCAACAGGCTCAAGGCCTCCTGATATGGGCTCAGATACTCGATGTTGTTGGTCAGCAGATAACCCCTCTGCCCCGTTTCAATGTCCTGCATCGACGTCAGGATATCGAGAATGGCAGCCCGCACACGGCGCAACTCGGCTGTTTCTTGCGAGTACCGGTTGTTCACCTGCACCAGCCACAGCGAAGTGGCGACCATTCCGGTCAATATTGCAACACCTACAGCGAGCATAAACAGGCTTCGCTGAGCAAAAGGCGAAAAACTAATCACAGTTGTAAATTCCCGGCATGCACCTCATTCGCGCGCAAACTAGAATATGCGGCGCATTGAATCGAACGTTTTATTTTCGATTCATATGGGAACCACTTTTGACGACGCGCGTTGAGCGAGGCTGTAAAAAATATTCCGCTCAGAATAGCGGATAGCGGTGCGAAACTTCACGGTTTTTCAACCCGGAATGCCAGAATTGCCTTAAACAACCTGAACCAGATGGCCCGGGGAAACGGTTTTATAGTTTCGCGTCGGCGTTTGAAATCCCATCGGCCGTATCGGGCTTTTCAGTTCATCGTTGGATATGCCGCGCTTTATTCCGCGTCGCGCCGGATCGGGTACCGGCACTGCCGCCATGAGTTTCTTCGTGTAGGCATGTTGCGGATTGTCGAAAACAGCAGCGCGCGGACCGATCTCCACAATCTCACCGAGATACATCACCGCGACGCGATGGCTGACACGCTCCACCACCGCCATATCGTGGGAGATGAAGAGGAAAGCGAGATTGAGGCTCTGTTGCAGGTCGAGGAGCAGGTTGCAGACCTGCGCCTTGATCGAAACATCGAGAGCCGACACGCTTTCGTCGGCAACAATGACCTTCGGATCGAGGGCAAGCGCACGGGCAATCGCGATGCGCTGGCGCTGGCCGCCGGAAAATTCGTGAGGATAGCGGCTCGCCATGTCGGCGGTTAGACCAACCTTTTCGAGGAGATCGGCAGTCTTTTCCTTCGCCTGCTTCGTGGTGCCCAGTTTGTGCTTGATGAAGGGTTCGGAAATCGCCGTACCCACCGTCATGCGCGGATTGAGCGACGAGAACGGATCCTGAAAGATCATCTGTACGGACTTACGCATATTGCGCAGGCCGACGGTATCGAGCCGCATCACATCGTAACCATCGAGCGAAACCTCGCCGGCCGTCGGTTCGACAAGACGCATGATCGAGCGGCCGGTCGTCGACTTTCCGCAACCGGACTCGCCGACCAGTGCAAGCGTCTCCCCCTGAAACAGATCGAAGGAGACGTTTTCGACCGCGTGAACCGCACCCGTCTGCCGGGCCAAAAGGCCGGAGCGGATGGGAAACCGCGTCACGAGGTTCTTGACCGACAGGACAGGTGTCTGTCCGCTCGCAACCGTTTCGGCCACTTCTACCGGCTCGGTCGACAGGCCGGTTTTCATGTCGAGCACCGGAAAGCGCGTCGGCCACTGCCGGTCGCGCATCGAGCCGAGCTTCGGCACCGCCGAAAGCAGCGCCCGCGTATAGGGATGCTTGCCGCGCTGGAATATATCCCCGGTTGGTCCGGTCTCGACCTCATCGCCCCGGAACATCACAATGGTGCGGTCGGCGATCTCCGCCACGACGCCCATATCATGAGTAATGAAGAGGACCGACATGCCCTCCTCTTCCTGAAGCAGTTTGATCAGATCGAGAATCTGGCCCTGAATGGTGACGTCGAGCGCGGTCGTCGGTTCATCGGCGATCAGCAGTTTCGGCCGGGAAGCGAGCGCCATTGCGATCATCACGCGCTGGCGCATGCCACCGGAAAACTGATGCGGATACTCGTCAAAGCGACCGGCCGCGTTGGGAATACGAACCTTTTCGAGAAGCCGGACAGTCTCCGCCCTTGCCTGCTGCTTCGAAAAGCCCTTGTGCCGGATGAGGACCTCGGAAATCTGGCGGCCGATCGTGAAGATGGGATTGAGCGACGTCATAGGCTCCTGAAATATCATCGAGACGTCGTTGCCCCGCACGCCCCGCATTTCCTTCTCGGAAAGCGCCAGAAGATTGCGCCCGTTCAAGAAAACTTCACCCTCAATCCGGCTGAAAGCGGGGCTAAGCAGGCGCATGATGGACAGCGAGGTGACGGACTTTCCCGAACCGGACTCACCGACAATCGCGACGGTTTCGCCCGGAGCGACATCGAAGGAGACGTTACGGACGACGCTCTTCCAAGCATCATCGACGAGAAAAGAAGTGGTCAGGTTTCTAACGGAGAGAACAGGTGTCGTATTCATGATGTCATCGTCCCACAGCATAGGCCTGCATCAGTCGCGGGGTTGCGGCGGCCCGCAGCAGGCCATCGGCATCCCGCTTTGCGGCAGTCAGGCGCCCCACCGACCACGCATCGGCAACGGTGACCTTGTGTCCGCGGCGGCGAAGCTCCTGCAGCGTCATATCACCCACGGTGCTTTCCACCATGATCTCGCCCGGCGAACTGGTGCGCGGATAAAACGAGCCCGGAAAATGCGAGGTATGGAACAGCGGCATGTCGATGGCCGCCTGCAGGTTCTTGCCGTGATGCGCATAACGCAGGAAGAAGGGCAGCTGCCACTGATCCTGCTGATCGCCGCCCGGAGTACCGAACACCATGGAAGGGCGTCCCTGATGCAGCGCGAGCGAGGGTGTCAACGTGGTGCGCGGGCGTTTTCCAGGTGCGAGCGAGGTCGGCAGGCCTTCCTTCAACCAGAACATCTGGGCGCGGGAATTAAGCGCAAAGCCCAGTCCCGGAACGATTGGCGATGATTGCAGCCAGCCGCCGGAGGGCGTGGTTGAGACCATGTTGCCCCAGCGGTCTATGACATCGATATGCACGGTATCGCCGCGTTTTTCGGTAAGATGCGACATGGTGGGCTCGTAGACGGTGCCCTTGCCGCTCATTTCGGCGAGCATGGCCATGGTGGCGTCCACCTGCTTCTCGTAACCCGGCACGATGCCGGGACGCAGATCGAGCGATGCCTCTGTGCCGATCAGTTTACGACGCCCGGCATTGTAGCCTTCAGAGAGAAGATATTCCGTCGGAATCTGGCCGAAATCAGGATCGCCGTAATAGACCTCACGGTCGGCAAAGGCGAGCTTCATGGCCTCAACGATGGTGTGGATGAAATCGGGGCCGGACGGGTCCATGGCCGCAAGATCGAAGCCTTTCAACAGGGCGAGCGACTGCAACAAAACCGGTCCCTGCCCCCAGGCAGGCGTCTTTGCAATCGTCCAGTCATGATAATCAAGCGTCTGCGGCGCTTCGATGGTCGCGCTCCAGTCCGCCATATCCTGCGCCGTCAGCACGCCCTTGTGCTTGGTGCCGCTTGCATCCATGACTTCAGCGGTCTTGACGTAAGTGTCGATGGCTTCCGCTACGAAACCCCGATAGAAAGCGTCGCGTGCGGCTTCAATCTGGTTTTCGCGACCCGAACGCGCTTCGGATTCAGTGACGATCCGCTTGTAGGTTTCCGCAAGTACAGGATTCCTGAAAAGGGCGTGCGGCTCGGGTGCGGCACCACCCGGCAGCCAGGTCTCGTAGGATGTCGGCCATTCCTTCTCGAAGAATTCCGCCAGCCCCTTGATGGTGGCGGAAACGCGCGGCAGAGTCGGATGTCCGTATTCGGCATAATAGATGGCTGGTTCCAGCACCTCGCGCACGCTCATCGTGCCGTAGTCGCGCAGCATCAACATCCAGCCATCGAAGGCTCCGGGAATGACGGTTGCAAGCAGACCATCGCCGGGGATCAGCTTAAGCCCCTCCGAGGTATAGTGCTCGATGGTAGCGCCACTCGGAGCAGGCCCCTGCGCGCAGATGACTTCGACCTTGTCCTTCTTCTTTGAATAAAAGACGGCAGGCATGTCGCCGCCGGGGCCACAGAGATGCGGTTCGACGATCTGCAGCACGAAGCCGGCGGCAACCGCTGCGTCGAAGGCGTTACCTCCCTTTTCGAGGATTGCCATGCCCACGGCCGATGCGATCCAGTGCGTCGAGGTGACGACGCCGAATGTGCCAAGGATCTCGGGGCGTGTGGTAAATTCGGTCATTCAGTCAGTTCCTTATGAGAAATCATGCTTCGCGCGGATCGAGCGCATCACGCAGGCCATCGCCCAGGAGATTGAAGCCTATGACGACGAGGAAAATTGCAATCCCGGGCCACATCGTCATCCACGGCGCTTGGCTCAGAAAGTTCTTAGCGGTGTTCAGCATGGAACCCCACGACGGCGCCGGTGCCTGCTGGCCAAGGCCGAGGAAGGAAAGGCTCGCTTCCGCAATGATGGCCGTCGCAACCGTCAAGGTTGCCTGCACGATGATGGGAGCAAAGACATTTGGCAGGATGTATCGTGTCATGATGTCGAAGTGGTTGAGGCCAATCGACCTTGCCCCCTCGACATAATCTTCCATCTTGACCGCCAGCACCTGACCACGGGTCAACCGAACGAAAATCGGCATGGCGGAAAGCCCGATGGCGATCATCGCATTGGTAAGGCTCGGGCCAAGGAAGGCCGCAAGGGCAATAGCCATGATGAGGAACGGCATAGCCAGCAGCGCTTCGGTGATGCGCGAGATGACCATATCCACCCAGCCACCGAAATAACCGGCGATCAACCCGAAGGGCACGCCGATGACCACCGCAATCATGACGGAGACAACACCCGCCATCAGCGAGGCGCGCGCGCCATAAATCATGCGCGAAAGGATATCACGGCCAAGATCGTCGGTGCCAAGCCAGTGGGCGGCGGACGGCGCCTTGCGGATGGCCGACCAGCTGGTCGCAATAGGGTCAGCAATCGGCAGGATCGGTGCTGCAACGGCAAGTACCGTGAAGAAAAGCACGATAATCAGACCGGCGAGCGCCGATTTGTTGCGCTTCATTTTCTTCCAGGCGCGGCTTTCCTGCCGCGGCACCGGTACGGACAGGTTTTGATCGAGAGCGGTCATGATATCAGGCCTCAGATCGTCGCCCTGAGGCGAGGGTTAAGCAGGACATAGGCAATGTCCGCCAGCAGGTTCATGAGGATGAAGCCGACCGCGGTGCAGAGCACGATGCCCTGGACGACGGCGTAATCGCGGGTGAAGACCGCATCGACGGTCATCTTGCCGAAGCCGGGAATGGTGAATATCTGCTCCGTCAGAACCGCACCGGCCAGCAACTCACCGAAAAGCAGTGCCAACAGCGTGATGACGGGCAGAAGCGCGTTGCGAAAACTGTGAGACAGGATGATCTCGCGCGGCGAAAGCCCCTTGGCGCGGGCGGTGCGGATATAGTCTGAACTCAAAACCGCAACCATTGCCGAACGCGTGTGGCGCATCAACGTTGCCGCAAGCGCATTGCCGAGCACGAAGGCGGGCATGATCATCGTCTCGATGGAGCGAACGGGGTCGACGAATATCGATTCATATCCGGATGCCGGCAGCCAGCCGAGCTTCACTGAAACCAGCAGGATCAGCATGATACCGAGCCAGAAATTCGGGATCGACAGGCCGGAAAGCGCCACGATATTGGCGGTGTAGTCGATCCATGTGTTTTTCTTGACGGCGGCCAGAATGCCGATCGGAATACCGATGACCATCGCAAAGAACATCGCCATCACAGCCAGCTGAATGGTGACCGGCAGCTTCTGGCCGATCAGTTCCAGCACCGGCTGGTTGGTCCTCAGCGAAATACCGAAATCGCCGGTCACCACGCCGCCCAGCCAGTTGATGTACTGGAGCGGTACCGGGTCGTTCAGGCGATACTTCTCCCGCAGGAATTCAATCGTCGCCGGATCACGCTCCTCACCCGCCATGGCGAGAACCGGATCACCCGGCAACAGTTTCTGCAGCGAGAAGACGAAGATGGAGATGATCAAAAGCGTCGGGATCGCGACCAGCAGTCGCTTGCCGATATAGACAGGCATGGCATTGCCCCCGTTCGTGCACGTTCTGGAGGGCCGCACGGCAAGCCGTGCGGCGGATTTGAAGCGCTTAGTCCTTGCTGACGCCGAGAAGGCGGATCATGCCATCAGGCGAAGGCTCCCAGCCCTTGACCTTCTTGGAGATGGCATAGGCATAGGGCTGATGGCCGAGATAGATGATCGGCATGTCGTCGTTTAGGATGACGCTTGCCGCATCGTATTTCTCCTTGCGGACCGCATCTTCAGTCGAGGCGCGTGCTTCGTTCAGCAGCTTGTCGACTTCAGGATTACAATATTTCACATCGTTGATGCCGCCCTTGCAGGTGACGAACTGGTGAAGATTGCCATCGGGATCGATACGACCAGACCAGTCGGAACGGCTGAGTTGATAGTTGCCGGCGGTCTGTTCGGAAAGAAGCGTCGCAAATTCGGTGGCCTTCAGCGTCACGTTGAAGCCAGCCTCCGCCACCATGGACTGGATCACCTGCATCATCTGCGTCTGCGTGGTGTTGTTGGCGTGCTGAAGTTCGATATCGAGCTTCTCGTAGCCAGCCTCCTTCATCAGCTGCTTGGCTTTGTCGATGTCGCGGGGCGGCACCGGCAGGTTCTGGTTGAACCAGGGGCTTGTCGGCGGGAATGACTGATTGCCGGCCTTGGACGTACCCTCAAACACGATCTGGCCGATCGCTTCGCGGTCAATCGCATAGGAGAAGGCCTGACGCAGGCGCTTGTCCTTGCCGAGCGGATTGTCAGCGCGCGCGCCGTTGTTGATGTTGACATACATGGCCATGTAGCCCGGACCGATCACGTCCGCATAGGTCAATTTGGGGTCATTCTTGACGGATTCCGCATCGGACGCCGAGATACGTTCGGCAATGTCGAGATCGCCAGAGCGGAGGTTTGCAAGCTTCACAGTGGTATCGGGAATTGGCAGGTAGACGATCTTGTCGACCTTGATCTTGTCCTTGTCCCAATAATCCGCGAATTTTTCGAGGACGATACGGTCCTGCTGGATGCGCTCGACGAATTTGAACGGTCCGGCGCAAACCGGCTTGGAGCCGAAATTCGCGCCCAGTTCCTTGGCGGCCTTCGGCGCGACGATCATGCCGGCGCGATCTGAAAGCTGGGCAAGCAGCGTGACATCGGGCGTCTTCAGCGTGAACTTGACTTCCAGCGGCCCGGTGGCCTCAACCTTTTCAACCGAGGACAACTCGCTCTTGCGGCGAGATTCCGGAAGGGTCATGTTGCGCTCGATGGTGGCAACGACGGCGGCCGCATCCAGCGTCTCGCCGTCGTGGAACTTCACGCCGTCGCGAATTTTCATCGTCAGCACCTTGCCACCCTCGGACCAGGCCCATTCGGTGGCAAGCTGGGGAACGATCTTCATGTCCTGCGAGATATCCACCAGCTTGTCGCACATGGAGGTGTAGACGATACGGCCGACGAAGGTGCGCGATTGCGCGGGATCAAGCACGTCCGCGTCATCGTTGAGGCCGATGCGCAATTCGGAAGACATGGCTGGTGCGGTCAGAAACGCGCTTGCCAACAGCGCCGCAGTCAGTGTGTAGATTTTCTTCATGTTCGATCCTCTGGTCTGGTTTTCTTTGACTTTTGTCATTGGCCAGCCCCGAAGGACCGGCGGGTTTTCGTCCGCGGCCTATGAGGCCGGAGTAAGCGGATTGTCGGCTTCGTTGATGCTCTTCGCCGCACGGTCTTCCGCAGCGCTCTCCTCCTGAAACCCGAGCGAAGTGGCGCGGATCAATTGTTCCTGATGCATGAGAAGGTGCTGGCGCATCGCCTCTCCGGCACGCGCCGGATCGCGATCGGCAATGGCATCGACGATGGCGACATGCTGTTCGAAAGACGCCTTGCCATTCGTGCCACTGCGCCGGGCGAGTTCGCGTATCGACTGCCAGGCATCGTCCTGGCGAATACGGTTCACGACATCGAAGATCGACAGGAACAGTTTGTTGCCAGCACTCTGGGCTATCTGGCGGTGGAGCGAGCCGTCCCACAATTCCTTGGCATCGGCATCCGTGCTTTCGCCGGTCTTCTTGACGAGCGCGCGCATGCGCTCCACCTCGGCGGGCTTGGCGCGCATGGCTGCAAGCTGCGCCAGTTGCGGTTCGATGCGCAGGCGGACTTCCATGATTTCCATGATATCGGTGCTGGCGACCATTTCGGTCACCTGGGTGGACCAATCGTCCGGCTTTTCACCCACAAATGTTCCGGCCCCCTGGCGACGCCAGATAAGACCCTCGGCCTCCAGAACCTCCAGAGCACGGCGGATTGACCGGCGGCCGACATTGAAGGTCTCGGCAAATGCCCGCTCCGTCGGCAGGCGGCCGTCATTCGCGAGATTCTTCGTCTGAATATACTCGCGAAGCTTTGCCAGAGCGTAGTTTGAATTGTCGTTAGGGTTTGTCGCCAAGCCGCACCATTTGCGTGAACCAATCGAACATTGGTTCATTTGGTGAGAAATTTCGGCAGACGTCAAGCCCATTTTTGAGCCTTGATTACAAGCGCTCAAAATATGGGCATACGCCGATTTTCAGGGTCGGAAATGCATGCTTTCAGGGCAAGGAAGACAATGTCGGCGAGCAAATGAAATACGACCGAAATGCCACCCTTGTCCTGTACGCGTTTACGCCAGCATTGACATCATTCGGAGCTTTTGAGTCCGTTCAAAATCTCGTAAGCCACGGCAACACGATCCTCATTGGGATAGTTTTTATTGGCCAGAATGACGATACCGAGTTTTTGCTCCGGTATGAACGCCACATAGGCGCCGAAACCGTTGGTGGAGCCGGTCTTGTTGATGAAGACATCGCCACGCGGCTTCATCGGCGGCGAAATTTCCGATACCGGCACCGTCTTGAGCAAGGCGCCGGAGTTCGTTTCGATCAGTGTTTTCAGCGCGGCTGGGTAGGCATATTGCTCCCAGATCATATCCTGCGTCATCGCGCCAACCCTGAAATATCCCGTATGAGTGTTGGCGATCGCCTGCTGGAGTTTTCCGTCCAGCTTTTCCAGCCCCATATTCGCATTGACGAAACGGATCATGTCGGTCGCCGTCGATCTGACCCCGTAAGCCTCCGATGAGAGGATGGCTGGCGTCATGCGGGCCGGTTCGCCGGTTCTCTTATAACCCTGCGCATAATCGGCCATCTTTGCCTTGGGCACCACGGTGAAGGTGTTCTTCAATCCAAGCGCCGGAAACAGTACGTCCTGCATAGCGCTGTCATAGCTTTGGCCCATGGCCTTTGCGGTGACGTATCCGAGCATTCCGATGCTGGGATTGGCGTAGGTTCTGTGCGTTCCCGCCTTGTATGCGGGCATCCAGGCCTTGAGATAGGCCAAAAGCTGCGGCTCCGTCTTGACATTGTCCGGCACCTGCAACGGAAAGCCGCCGGCGGTGTGGGTGCCAAGATGCATCAGCGTGACATCGCCAAACGGTTTGCCCTTCATGGAGGGAAGATAGTCTTCGACCTTGCCTGATAGTGACAGTTTGCCCTGCGTCTCCGCATAGGTACTGAGCGTGACCGTGAATGTCTTGCTGATGGAACCCAGCTCGAAAAGCGTATGCGGGGTAACCGGCTGGCCCGTAGTTTTGGACATGACACCGTAGGTGAAGACGTGATTTTCGCCATCGACACTGATACCAACGGCCAGACCCGGAATACCGTTCTTCTCCATCACCGGCTTGATCGCTGCATCTGTTATCGCTTTCAGCCTGGCATCATCAGCGGCAAAAGTCTGCGTGAACAGGCTCGTCGAGATCAATGTGGCCAATGCAATATGTCTGCGATTAAGTTTCATCTTTCGCGTTCTCCAAAACCTCAAGTGGATTTTCGGCGCCTGCGCCGTCCCCAGCGAAAGACGTTTAACCGCCCTACATTGCACGAACAAATCATGATATCTCGGACGAGGCATAACAAAATCTAGGTCTTGAATGGTTCGGCAATTTCTTCCACTGAACGGCTTGAGGGCATTTGAGGCATCAGCGCGGCACCTCAGTTTCACCCGCGCGGCCATAGAACTCTGCGTGACGCAGGCGGCTGTGAGCCAACAGGTGAAGGGCCTCGAAAAACGACTGGGGGTTTCCCTTTTTCAACGGCTTCCAAGAGGCCTGAAAATCACCGCGGAAGGCGAAGCCCTGCTACCGACGGTCACCAGCTCTTTCGACCAGATGGCGATCACGCTCGACAGGATCGAAGCCGGTCAGGTGCGCGAACTGCTGTTTCTGGGCGTCGTGGGAACCTTTGCCGTGGGCTGGCTGCTGCCGCGGCTGAGGGAATTTCAAAAGCGGCACCCGTTCATCGACGTGCGCGTTTCCACCAACAACAACCGCGTGGACATGGCCGCCGAAGGCCTGGATTTCGCCATTCGATTCGGCCAGGGCTCCTGGCATGGCACGGATGCATTCCGGCTTTTCGAGGCGCCCCTTTCGCCTCTCTGTACGCCGAAACTGGCGGAGACATTGAAATCCCCCGCTGATCTCGCGGACACCACGCTGTTGCGCAGCTACAGGTCTGACGAATGGGCCACGTGGTTTGCAGCGGCTGGCGTAACACCGGTGGCGCAGGTGAATGCCGGCATCGTTTTCGATACCTCGCTCGGCATGATGGAGGCCGCATTGCAAGGGCTCGGCGTAGCGCTCGCCCCGCCATCGATGTTCTCGCGGCATCTGGCATCCGGGACTATCGTCCAGCCCTTCCCCGTCACCATATCGCTTGGCAGCTACTGGCTGACGAGGCTGCAATCAAAGCCGCCGACACCAGCCATGCAGGCCTTCTCGGACTGGATGTTTACCAATATAGGTCCTGCGCAAGACGGCCTATGACAGGGCGAGCAGAACGCCACCAATCGCGCAGATGGCCACCACGATCCATGGCGGCGTCTTCCACACCGTCAACAGGATGAAACCCGTCAGCGCAAGTGCAAAATCCTTCGGCATGAATATGGCGCTTGTCCACACCGGATCATAAAGCGCGACCCCGAGAATGCCAACGACGGCGGCATTTGCGCCGCGCATGGCAGCCTGCGCCAGAAGGTGCTTGCGAAAGCCCTCCCAGAAGGGCAGCGCACCGACGAGCAGTAGCATGCCCGGCAAAAAAATCGCGACAAGCGCAATGCCTGCTCCCGCAATACCGTTCGGGTGCGGCCCCACCACAGCGCCGAGGTAGGCCGCGAAGGTGAACAGCGGGCCGGGAACGGCCTGGGTTGCACCGTAACCGGCGATAAACGCATCTTCCGTCACCCAGCCCGTGGAAACCACTGCCGATTGGAGCAACGGCAGCACCACATGGCCGCCACCAAAGACAAGGGCGCCGGCACGATAGAACGCATCGAACAATGAGAGGCCTTGCGAGCCGGCCATCGCCACGAAGACCGGCAGGAAGGCCAGCAGGAGCGCGAAAGTAGCAAGCGCAATGTATCCGACACTTTTCGGCACCCGGAATGCGAGATGAGTAGCCTCCTGCACGGTATCAGTGCGACAGAAGACAAGCCCCGCAATGGCGCCCACGGCAAGCGCCAGAATCTGGCCAAAAGCCCCCGCGACAAACACGACGCAGATGATGCCGACGAGCGCGATGCTGGCACGCTGTCTATCTGGGGCAAGGCTCTTTGCCATGCCCCAGACAGCCTGCGCCACCACGGCGACCGCAACGATCTTGAGGCCATGCAACAGGCCGTTGCCGACAGGTCCTTCTATGGACGCCGCAACCATGGCGAATAGCAAGAGAAGAATGGCGGACGGCAGGGTGAAGGCCGTCCAGGCCGCCAGCGCACCGAGCGGCCCTGCCCGCAGCAACCCAAGTGCAAAACCGACCTGGCTGGAGGCCGGCCCCGGCAAGAACTGGCAGAGCGCCACGAGATCGGCATAACCCGCCTCGTCGATCCATTTGCGCCGCACAACCAGCTCATCGCGAAAATAACCGAGATGGGCGATGGGACCGCCGAAGGAGGTGACCCCGAGCTTCAGGAACGCCGTAAAAACTTCGCCGGGCGTGCCGCTTCGAGGGGTGGCCGCTTCAGTGCGGATGGTTTGCGTTGACGATTTCACGAAAAAGCTCCCTGAGCGTGCAACGGCTGTTCGTCTACACAATGTCCGTATCAAAAACGATATCGATATCAGACACTATTATGACAGGGATATGAAGAGGCGGGAGCGCATCCGGAATGGCCGGGATCGTTCGACGCGCTCCATATCTTCGTTTTTACGTCATTTCGAGCCTCAGACGATCAGTCCCTTCATGGGCCGGATGGCCTCCGAACCGGGAAAGACCGCCTTGTCGAGCATGGCAGCGCTTGCGCCGAGATGATCGACCGCGAGACCCTTGATGATCGCGCGAATATCCGTCGTGGGCGCAAGGTCCCGCCCATCCCGCAACTGCGCGAGCTTGAGGCCGGGCCAATCGGCGATGACACGCCCGCCACGGATGCTGCCGCCGGCGAGAAAGGCCGTTGTTGCCGTTCCGTGGTCAGTTCCTTCCGTACCGTTGATACGGGCGGTACGGCCAAATTCCGTCGCGACCAATATTGCCGTATCCTTCCAGACCGGCCCCAGCTCCTGCTCGAAGGCGGCAAGCGCATTGTCCAGCCCGCTCAACAATTTTGAAAGGCGGTCGACCTCATGGGCATGGGTGTCCCAACCCTCGAAAGCCAGCGCCGCAACGCGCGGCCCTTCCGGGTGCGCAATCAGCCGTGCTGCACCCCGCGCCATCTGCTCCATGCCAACAGGATCACCCGGACCACCGCGCGCCTTGATATCGACGCCGGAGGCGATCCTGCCGGTTTCGATGCCCTCGGCAAGCAATGCCGCCAGCATCGGGTCCGTCTGGCCGTAGAGATCGGCAAGGCGCGGAGCGAGATCGCCATCGGCGGGTTTGAGAACGGATGGCGCCCATCCCAATATCGGTGCCTTGCCGCGAATGACAAGCGGAGCGCTGGCGCCAATGGCAAGGCCGCTCACCCGCTGCCCGGCCGCAGCTGGATTGATGGTTTCACCCGCCGGCAACTGTTCGAGCAGACGGTTCAGCCAACCCGTCTCGACATGGCCGGGGGTCGGAAAACCAGATTCCAGCACATCCTGGCCATCAAAATGCGAACGGTCACGATAACCGGTGGCGCTGGCGTGGACCACCGCTGCCTCGCCCTTCCGGTACAGCCGCTGGAAATTGCGAAGGGATGGATGGAGCGCAAAGAAACCATCCAGCGCGAGGGCTGGATTGTCGCCTTCAGTGCGCATGGCGATCTGTTGCCTTAGCGCCTCATAGTCGGGGTCGCCGACGGGCGGCACGGCGGTCAGCCCGTCGAGCGCGCCGCGCAGGATGATGGTGACGAAACGTGGGTCGCGCCCGCCGGCAGCAAAAGCAAAACGCGGCATGAAGGCCCAGGCAAAAAGCGCGCCGCCTGTGCCAAGAAGAGCGCGGCGGGTTGGGGAAAGATGTTCACACAGCATGGTCAACGCCTCTGGAATTCGGGGGAAAGGAAAGCAATCGTCAGTCCCTGCGGTTTGCTCTCAGCCCGCTGCACGGCCTTTTTCGTCTCCTCGGACAAAAGTGGCCCCAGCCGGTCTGCGACGAAGTCGCGCGGATCGATTGAACCCGCAACCTGATGGGCGAACAGACTGGCGGCATCGATACGCGTCGCCAGCCCCTCGGAAGAACCCCAGCTATCGGTGACATCGGCAAAACCGTTCGGTCCGGAGGGGTTCCACAGCGGCTGTCCCAACGCGTTGAGCACGGAAATTACCTGCTCGGGTTTTGGCACTATTCCACTCGCCCTGATGACGGTCGTCACGAAATCTAACGGGGGTCTGAGCTTGGTCAGCGCCGGGCTCCAAGACTGTTCAGCCTCGATCAGTGCCATATAGGTGGCAGAAAGATCGCCGTGGCTCTTGGTGTAGGCGGCAGCAAGTTTCGCCACCAGTTCCGGTGGTGGATGGTCGCTAACGAAATGCCGTACCAGCTTGTAAGCGAGATGGCTGGCCGTCGCCGGATGATGCGCGAGATCTCGCAGCGCCCGCCGCCCCTGCTCTACCCCCGCTTCACCATAGGTGATGCCCATCACGGCATGGTCGCCGGGTTCATGGTTGTTGGCGTTGAAGGAAAATCGGCCAAGCGGGCCCGGACGCTTCTCGTCGCGATAGACGCTCCAGCCGGTGATGATGCGGGCAAGTGCTGTAACATCGGCCTGACTATAGCCGCCATCCACCCCGAGCGTGTGCAGTTCCATGATTTCGCGCGCGAGGTTTTCGTTGAGCCCGCGCTTGCCATTCCTGTTGGCCTGCGAATTCGGTCCGATCGATTGCTGATTGTCGAGAAAATACAGCATGGCGGGATGGGTCTCGACTGCGACCAGCATATCCTCGAAATTGCCGAAGACATGCGGACGGATCGCCTCACGCTCGAAAGCGCCGGCGAGAATGTGCACATCACCGCCCTTGCCGGTGGCAACCGCGAAGTGGTTGGCCCAGAACATTGCCAACCGCTCGCCAAAACCGATCAGCGGCTGGCGTATCGTGCCGTTGAAGCGGGCGTCCGCCTCCGCAAGCAGTATCTGCTGGGGAAAATAGGGGCGCTTGGTGGCCGGCACGTCCTGCTTCTTGTCCTGTGAAGCACTGGCAGGCGGCACCATGCCCGCATTGTCCATAGCGTTTGCGGCAGTTGCCATTGCCGGCGATGGTGGGCTCATGGCCCCTGCGGTCGCACCTGCGGCGCCGGTGGTGGCCGCGACTGTGAGGACAGCAGGTTTTTCACGCTCGGCCTTGATCTCCTTGTTATACGCCTTCAGCGATATCAGAAGATCGGCGCTGGAATGAAGCTGTGCGCCGACAGGAATTGGTGTGGCGCGTTCGGTAATTTCCAGCCGCAACAGATCGCGCGGGTCGTCTTTGATCGCCTGGATATCGCCTTCACGCGCGCCGAGGCCGAAACGCCACAGACAGAGTGCTGCATCCAATTCCCTGGAATTTGACATGGCCGATACGAACTCCGTTTCGTTATCGACCATTCAACGGGCGCCAGGGCCAAAATCCGTCGCTGTTGAAATGTGATTATTTCGTGGCCGGTTTCGGCGCCTCACGGGCGAGCAAGCCTTCCGCCAACCGGCGCCGCGCCTCTAGCGACAATGTGCGGGCGAACTCCACGGCCTGCATCTCGGTTGCGGCGCGGACCTCATATTCCGCCTTGCGGGCACGCTCAAGCGCTGCGGACAATGCCTCCGGGTCAAGCGTTTCTGCCCCCATCAGGGACGCCGCCTCGATACGCGCCTGGCGCGCCTCGGCGGAGGTTTCCCGCATGGTCCTGCGTGCATCGCTAAGGCTGCGCCGGAAGGCCTCCCTTTCGGTCTTTGGCAATTGTTCGCCCGCAAGCGGCATGCGGGCAGCGGCAGCGGCCGGGTCGTTCCGCAGATAAACGAACCCTGCGCCGGCAAGCGCGCAGACAAGAAACGTATTCGCGACGAGAAGGACAACGACTATCCAGCGGAAATTCTGATCGCTCATTTCGTCTCCTCGGTCATTTCGTTTTCGGTTTGCAGGTTTCCGAACGCGGTCAACGTATCGCCCAATGTCAGGGCGGGCGGTGGCGTGAGGTTGATGACGGCAACCGCTCCCGTCAGCGCACCCGCAAGGCTGATGCCGATCATGCCCGCACCCAGCCCGTACCGGACGATCCATCTGCGTCTGGTGGTCTGCGCCTTTGCCTGCGCCATGATCTTCGCGTTGAGCATGGCCGAAGGGTCGTGAAGACGATATGCCGACAGCGTAAAATCGAGAGGTGCCGCCTGCGCAATCAGGCGCCTGCCGTCTGCCGTCTCCGCATAAGCCATGGCCTCCGGCCGCCGGTCTTCCGGCCAGCGTTGTGGATCGGCACCATAGGCCGCCACAAGATCGGAAAAAACCTTGTTATCCATAAGCGTCTTCTTCGCCCCGTTCATTGGTCGCCCTCATTCAAAATCGCATGGAGTGCCCGGCGGCCACGCGCCAGAAGGCTTTCCAGTGCGTCCACACTGACATGCATGACATCAGCCGCCTCGCGGTTCGACATCTCCTGATAATAGACCAGAACGATCGCCTCCCTTTGTCGCGCGGGTATGGCCTGCAAGGCGCGCGCCACGGCACCGCTCTCGTCACCATCATATGGCAGGGCGGCATCGGGCAGCACACTGCCGTCAATCTGTTCGGGCGGCTCAGCAACCGATATTTCCCGGCGCTTTCGCAACCGGTCGTAACAGAGGTTCAGCGCCACCCGGTGGATCCATGTGTCGAATTTCGCACGCCCCTGCCGCCACGTGCCTGCATGTTTCCATATGCGCAGGAAGGTCTCCTGCGCGATGTCTTCCGCCTCTGCCGGATCACCCAGCATACGCGTGGCAAGCGCCATGATCCTCGGCAGTTTGGCCGTCACCAGAGCCTGCATCGCGCGGACATCTCCCGCAGCGACATCCGCCACCAAATCTGCATCCGGATCGCTTACCATGTATCGGGCTTTGTCTCCGTATTGTCCTGTCGGACACGGGCGAAATCCATGCGGAATGACGGCGGCTTCAGTGAGGATGTCCCGCACCTTGCCACTTTAACGCAGACCCGCGCAAAATCCGTCGCCGATTTCTGGGAAATATTCGCGTGCATTTTACGGCAGACCGCGGCACCGCACGAACACATTGGAACGGCTGTTTCAACCGTCCACAGATACCCCGGCAAGCCTGTCCGGCCCGAACGCTTCAAGCAATCCGCGATAGGGCTTGGCGAGTGGCGTGGCATAGGCGCCGCGCTTGGCGGTCGAAAGCCCCATCGATACCAGCGATTCCGCCTGTTTCACCGCCGCAGCGACGCCATCGATAACAGGCACGCCGAATTCGCTGCGCAGCTCGGCGGTGAGATCCGCCATACCGGCGCAGCCAAGCACGATCGCTTCGGCGCGATCTTGACGCAGGGCCAGTGAAATCTCCTCCCGCAGCCTCTCCCTGGCATTTGATGCCGGATCTTCCAGCGACAGGACGGGAATATCGGCGGCACGCACATTGCAGCGGGCAGACATGCCGTAACGGTGAACGAGATGTTCGAGCGGCAGCCGCGAACGCTCCATCGTCGTAACGATCGTAAACCTCTGCGCGATGAATGCCGTGGCTGAAACCGCCGCTTCGCAAATCCCAATTACGGGTATGTCGGCGAGCGCGCGGGCCGCATCGAGCCCGGTGTCGTCGAAACAGGCGATGACGGCTGCTCTGGCACCAAGCGTCGGCGCCTTGGCAAGCTCGAGCAGCAGGCCGGGTACCGCGAAAACCTCATCGTAATATCCTTCGATGGAGACAGGCCCCATGGAAGAGGTCACTGCCAGGATTTCCGTATCGCAACTGGCCGCCCGCGTCGCCGCGTCGGCGATCGTCGCTGTCATGGATTGCGTCGTATTCGGATTAATGACGAGGATGCGCATGTTCTGTTTTTTCATCAACGCGAATGGCGACGGTTCAGAGTAACGATCAGGCCAAGCGTGGCCGCAATAACCAGGAAGGAGAAAAGGGTAGTGACGGCTCCGAGCGCGTAAAGCACTGGCGTCGTGACGTTGGTGGTCATGCCGTAGATTTCCAGCGGCAGGGTGTTGTAGGTGCCTGACGTCATCAGCGTACGGGCAAATTCGTCATAGGAAAGCGTAAAGCCGAACAGGCCGACGCCTATCAGGCTCGGTGCAATCATCGGCAGCACCACATGGGCAAACGTCTGCCAGGCGGATGCCCCGAGATCGCGGGCGGCTTCTTCATAGGATGGAGAAAAACGGTTGAAAACCGCCAACATGATGAGCACGCCGAATGGCAGCGTCCAGGTCAGATGCGCGCCAAATGCTGATGTATACCATGAAGGTTCCAGCCCAAGTTGTTGGAAAAGAACGCCGATACCGAGTGATATGATGATCGATGGCACCACGAGGCTTGCGACGGAAAGATAGAATAGCGGCGTCGCGCCGATGAATTTGCGCCGGAAAGCGAGACCCGCCAAAAGCGAGACGAGCACCGTGACGACCATGACCATGACGCCAAGCCCGAAGGAACGGCGGAACGAGCCGCCAAAATCGCCGACCGCCTGCTGTTCGAAAAGATTGCCGAACCAGTGCAGCGAAACACCGTTGAGTGGAAAGGTCAGTCCGCCATTCGGCCCCTGAAAGGCCAGGATGAGGATTGCCGACAGCGGGCCGTAGAGGAACAGCACGAAGAGCAGAAAAAAGAAGGCGAGGACATAGAATTCACGGCCGCGTTTTTCCGAATGCATGGGTCACAGCTCCTTGCGGATATCGACGATGCGCAGGATGCCCGCGACCATCAGAAGAACGAGGATGAGCAGGATGACGGCATTTGCGGCCGCCGCGGGATATTGCAGCAGCGACATCTGGTTCTTCATCATCAGTGCCACCGACGCGCTCTGCCCGCCGGACATCACCTGAACCGTGGAGAAATCGGCCATGACAAGCGTCACGACAAAGATGCTGCCGATCGCCATGCCAGGTTTGGCAAGCGGAATGATAACGTTCCAGAGGGTCTGCCAGCCAGTGGCCCCGGCATCGCGCGCCGCTTCGATCAGCGATTTGTCGATGCGCATCAGCGTGTTGAAGATGGGTGTGACCATGAAAAGCGTATAAAGATGCACCATGGCCAGCACCACGGCAAAATCCGAATAGAGCAGCCATTCGATTGGCGCAGGTACGATGCCGGCGCTGACCAGCGCGCTGTTGACCAGACCGTTGCGCCCGAGAACGGGAATCCAGGAAATCATGCGGATGATGTTCGACGTCAGGAAAGGCACGGTGCAGACGAGGAACAGAACCATCTGCATGGTGGTGGTGCGGATATGAAAAGCGAGGAAATAAGCGACCCAGAAACCGCAGAACAGCGTGATCGCCCAGACGATGGCGGCGAATTTCAGCGTGTTGATATATGTTTGCCACGTGACCCAGGAACCAAGCGTCTCGGTATAGTTGAAGGTCACGAAACCCGGATACATCTGGGCAAAATCATAATCCCAGAAACTGACGACGGCGATCATGACGATCGGTAAAAGCAGGAAAAAGCCGAGGATCAGGAAAAGCGGTGTGGCCTGAATATAGGACACAAGCTTCTGCGGCAGGGCGAAGCTGCGGGACGGCTTGTCCTTTTTTTCGCTCACGCCGATGAATCTGACTGTCACCAAGGCTTTTCTCCTGCTGGCTGCCTGTGAAAGAGAGGCCGCGTCGGCGCGGCCTCATGTCTGCGAAAGGTGAGAAGATCAGGCCGCGATGAACTCGTTCCAGCGACGAACCATGTAGCGGTCCTCGTCCATGACGGAGTTCCAGCAGGCGACCTTGCCCATGCGCTCCTGGAACGAACCGCCGTCGCGCACTGCACCGGCCTTTTCCATGACCTTGCCATCAGGCGCGATGATATCGCCCTGCGCGGGCTTGCCTTCGACCCAGTAACCCCACTCGTCGGCCGACATATGTTCCTTGGCCGTATCCATGGCGGCGGAGTAATAGCCCTGACGATTGAGGTAGGCGCCGACCCAGCCGGACGTGTACCAGTTGATATACTCGTAAGCCGCATCCAGCTTGGCACCGGAGAGGTGCTTGGCAAGGCCAAGGCCGCCGCCCCACGAGCGATAACCTTCCTTGAGCGGCTGGTATTTGCAGGCGATGCCCTTGGAGCGAACGGCGGCGACGGCGGGCGACCACATGGACTGGATCACGACTTCACCCGACGCCATGAGGTTGACGCTTTCATCGAAGCTCTTCCAGAAGGCACGGAACTGGCCGTCCTTCTTGGCCTTGATGAGGAAGTCGATGGTCTTGTCGATCTCCTCCTTCGTCATGTTGCCCTTGTCGGCATATTTGATGTTGCCCATGGCTTCCATGATCATCGCCGCATCCATGATGCCGATGGAGGGGATGTTGAGGATAGAGGCCTTGCCCTTGAACTTGGGGTCCATGATATCGGCCCAGCTGGTGATATCGCGGCCGACGAGATCGGGGCGAATGCCGAGCGTATCGGCATTGTAGATGGTCGGAACCATGGTGAAATAATCGGTTTCGCTTTTCGCAAACTTCTTGTCGCCGGGCTTTTCGACGAAACCGACCGTGTGCGGGGCGGTACCCTGGGCCACGACGCTATCGGGCGTCAGCTTGCCGTTTTTGAACAGCGGAACGATCTTGTCGTAATATTTCAGCTTCTTGATTTCCATCGGCTGAATGACACCCGCCGGGTAGACCTTCTTCAGGATCCAGTATTCGATGTCGGCGATATCGTAGGAGTTCGGCTGGGTCACGGCGCGCTGCGCGGCCGCATCCGAATCCGTCGCCGTCATCTCCAGCGTGATACCGAGATCAGCCTTGCACTTTTCGGCAATCGCATTGAGGTTCGAAACACCCGTGCCGAACTGGCGGATCGTGATCGGGTTCTGCGCCCATATGGTCGGGAAACCGGTGACAAGGCCGGAGCCGATGGCCGCGCCTGTTGCCGCGGCACCTGCCTTTAGAAGGCCGCGGCGGGACAGGCCCTTGTTGCTGTTGGAGTTGTCGGTCATTTAAAGTTCTCCTCTGGTTATTTTTGGGGTCACTTCTCTACCCGGCCGAGCACGATGGCATCGGCCGCATTCCATGAAAGCGGTATGGCGTCGCCGGTCTTTACCGGCTTTTCGAAGAAGGCGACGTCGCTGAGGATGGCGTTGAAATCCTCAATGCCCGCGCCGGTCACGGCGATCTTCACGCTTGCACCGCGATATTCGACATTCGAGACGATGCCGGTAAAACCGAAACCGGGTTGATCCGCCTCGCCGACGCGCACACGGTCGGTACGAACGGCGATATCGACCGCGCCGTCATCCGGGGCAACGCCGCCCGCCGTGAAGGTGCCGCCGCCTGCAACCTCCAGCGTGACGAGATCGCCGTTCTTTTCCTTGAACCGGCCGGAAATGACATTGTGATCGCCCATGAAGCGGGCGACGAAAGCGGTGGCCGGGCGCTCAAACAACTCGCGCGGTGTCGCTGCCTGCTCGATGCGGCCGTCATTCATGACGACGATGACGTCGGCCAGCGCCATTGCCTCTTCCTGACTGTGTGTGACGTGAACAAAGGTGATGCCGAGCGAGGTTTGCAGCTTCTTCAGCTCGGCCCGCATACGGATCTTGAGGAAAGGATCGAGTGCCGAAAGCGGCTCATCCAGCAGCAACGCCTCGGGGTCGGTGATAAGCGCGCGAGCCAACGCCACGCGCTGCTGCTGCCCGCCGGAAAGCTGGGCCGGGCGCCGGGTGGCATAGGGTTCGAGCTGCATCAGCCGCAGCATCTCCAGCGCCTTGGCGCGGCGCGCTTCCTTGTCCACCCCCTTCATCTTGAGGCTGAAGGCAACGTTGTCGACGAGATCGAGATGAGGAAACAGCGCATAGGACTGGAACATCATTGCCGTGCCGCGTTTGGCGGGCGGCAGATCGGTGACGACCACATTACCAAGCCTGACATCGCCGCTTGAAATGCTTTCGTGGCCGGCGATCATTCGCAGTGTCGAGGTCTTGCCGCAGCCCGAAGGACCAAGCAGGCAGCAGTAACTTCCTGCCGGTATCTTGAGGCTTATGGCATGCACCGCGGTGGTGTTGCCATAAATCTTGGAAACGGAAGCGATGTCGATTGCTGCGGCTTTGCTCATGAACACTCTCCTGCGACGTCTTTGTCATGCAGGAGCCGTGCCAATCGGCTTTGCCATTGATATAAAAAGGGAATTTCGATGTGCCCACCGGTCCCGTCACCGGCCTGCTCAAATTTACATCGATTGTTTTCGATTTGGTGCGGAAATTGTATGCGATCTGAGCGACCGACAGCGAAACATGAAATCGGGAAAAGAGTGCCATCGAAACGAACTGGCTGACACCACTGGAATGGCGGACATTTTCCCGGCAAACACAACACAAAGGCTACTGCCGACGCACGCACCGCTCCGGTCGCGTGCGTCGGTACTGTGCTTAGATCATGCCAAGGAACTGCTTGAGTTCCGGCGTCTGGGGATTGGCAAAAACATCTTCCGGCGGGCCGATCTCGTGCACGCGGCCCTGATGCATGAAGACGACGCGCGAGCAGACGTCGCGGGCAAACTTCATTTCATGCGTCACCATCAACAGGGTCATGCCTTCCTTTGCCAGTTCGCGCACGACGGCTAGCACCTCAGACACGAGTTCGGGGTCGAGCGCCGAGGTAATCTCGTCACAGAGAAGGGCGATAGGCTGCATGGCAAGGGCGCGGGCAATCGCCACGCGCTGCTGCTGGCCGCCGGACAGTTCATCCGGATAGGCATCGAACTTGTGCGCCAGCCCGACACGCTCCAGCATCCTGCGCGCCGTCACCTCGGCCTCCGGCTTGGTGACCTTTTTCACCACCATCTGCGAAAGCATGACATTGCCGCCGGCCGTCAGATGCGGAAAGAGGTTGAATTGCTGGAAGATCATGCCGACCTTCAGCCGCAATGCCTTCAGATGCAGCTCATCGTCCAGCAACTGCGCACCTGCCACCTGGATCGAGCCGGCGCTGATCGTCTCCAGTCCGTTGATGCAGCGAAGCAGCGTCGATTTTCCAGAGCCGCTTTTGCCGATGATGGCGATCACCTCGCCGGGTTCGACATCCAGATTTATGCCCTTCAGCACCTCATTGTCGCCAAAGCTCTTGTGGACTTCAGTGATTTCGATGAGCGACATTGAGCTTCCTTTCTAGGAACTGGCTGGATTTCGACAGCGGCCAGCAGAGGGCGAAATAGATGAGAGCAACCAGCCCATAGACGGTGAAGGGCTGGAAGGTGGCATTGGTGACGATCGTGCCGGCCTTGGACAGTTCAACGAAACCGATGATGGAGGTGAGTGCTGTGCCCTTGACGACCTGCACGGAAAAACCGACCGTTGGCGGAATGGCGATCTTGAGCGCCTGCGGCAGGATGACGTAACGCATCTGTTGCAGGCGGCCCATGGCAAGGCTGGCGGACGCCTCCCACTGGCCCTTCGCAATCGCCTCAACGCAGCCACGCCAGATTTCCGCAAGGAAGGCAGCGGTCCAGAGGATAAGCGCCACGCCAGCCGCAAGCCAGGCCGGAACATCAACCCCGAGGAGACCGAGGCCGAAAAAAGCGATGAAAAGCTGCATTAGCAGCGGGGTGCCCTGAAAGACTTCGATATAGATGCGGGCAGCGCGGTTCAAAGCCCGGCGCGGGCTGATGCGCAACCACAGAAGCACGATGCCCACCATACCGCCGCCGATGAAGGAAACGAGCGATAGCAACAGCGTCCAGCGGGTGGAGAGCAGCAGGTTGCGCAGAATGTCCCAAAAGGTGAATTCAGTCATCGTGCCGCCCTCCTCGGGAAAAGAAAGCTGCCGAGCGCCAGCATGCCCTGCCGCAACAAGATGGCGAGCAGCAGGTAGATGACAGTTGACAGGATGTAGGCTTCGAAGGCGCGGAACGTGCGCGACTGGATGAAGTTCGCCGCAAAGGTCAGGTCTTCCACCGCAATCTGCGAGACGACGGCCGAGCCGAGCATGACGATCACCACTTGCGAGGAAAGCGCCGGCCAGATGCGTTGCAGCGAAGGTGTGAGCACCACATGGCGAAACGTTTCGAAGCGCGTCATGGCAAGGCTCGCGCCCGCCTCGAACTGGCCCTTCGGCGTCGCCTGAATACCGGCGCGGATGATCTCGCAACTATAGGCGCCCAGATTGACGATCATCGCCAGATTGGCCGCGGTCAGCTCTGTAAGCTTGAAACCAAGTGAAGGCAGGCCAAAGAAGATGAAAAACAACTGGATCAGAAAAGGCGTATTGCGGATGAGCTCCACATAGGTGCCGACGATGGGCTTCAACCATGAAGGTCCGAGCGCCCGGGCCCAGGCGCAGGCGATGCCAAGTGAAACGCCGACCACGCCGCCGACCAGCGTGAGTTGGCTGGTAATGGCGATGCCTTTGGCAATTTGTGGCCAATATTCGCCAAGCCACAGGAAATCAAATTGATAGCTCAAGAAACAGTCCCCTTGCGCCGGTGGAGAAAGGCGTCATCCCGGCGGATCCGGGATGACCATGGCAAACGATGATCAAAGATCTTTCGGCAGATCCTGGCCAAGCCACTTGGTGGCGATCGCATTCAGCGAGCCGTCGGCCTTGGCTGCAGCTACGGTGGCGTTGACCTTTTCCAGTAAGGCCGGCTCGTTCTTGTTGAGGCCGATGTAGCAGGGAGAGTTCTTGATGAGGAACTTCAATTCCGGACGCTTCGGCGGGTTCTTGGCGAGGATGGCGGCTGCAACCACGTTGCCGGTCGCGACAACTTCCACCTGGCCCGAAAGGAAGGCCGAGATGGTGCCGTTATTGTCCTCGTAACGCTTGATGGTGGCGTCCGAAGGCGCGACCTTCGTCAGTTCCAGGTCCTCGACGGCACCGCGCGTGACGGCGATGGTCTTGCCCTTAAGATCTTCGGCCTTGGAGATCGCGACGTCGGCCGGGCCGAAAACGCCGTTGAAGAAAGGCGCGTAAGCATCAGAGAAATCAATAACTTTTTCACGATCTGGATTCTTGCCGAGGCTGGAGATAACGAGATCGACCTTGTTGGTCTGGAGATAGGGAACACGGTTGGCACTGGTGACCGGGACGAGTTCCACCTTCACGCCCAGCTTGTCGGCGATCATCTTGGCCATGTCGATGTCATAACCCTGCGGGGTCATATCAGCAGCAACGCTGCCGAAGGGCGGGAAATCCTGCGGTACGGCCACACGCAGCGTGCCGCGTGCGGTGATGTCGGCAAGGGCATCCGCCTTGGCGGGCGCGGAAAAACCAAAGGCGGCAGCCATGGCGGCGGCAGCGATGAGGGTCCGTCTGAAGATCATATGTCATTCTCCTTGTGTTGATTGTGTTGCATGTGAATTTTATCCGGATCGCCGCCATTCATTTCCGGTAGGGCGAGCGACCGGCGAAGGCCGGCGAGAGGATCGGGGCGTCGAGTGAGGTCGAGGCCGGTTTCCACCTCGTCCAGATGCTCGATGGAAAGCTCCGCCGCCCTCACGAAATCGCCCGCAGCCATCGCGTCGAAGATACGGCAATGCCCCTCATGGGACTGGAGGGCATGAAACTCCGACTGGTAGAGCATGGAGATCAGAATTGTCCGGGCGGTCAGATCGCGTAGCAGCTCGATGAGCACGGCATTGCCGCAAAGCTCGGCGATGCGGATATGAAAATCGCCCATGAGGCAGGTAAGGCGCTGGCGGTCACCTGCGGCTATTGCGACTTTCTCTTCCTCAAGATGCGCGACGAGGACCTTGCGCCCCTCCTCCGACAGCATCCGCATGCTGCGAAGCAATCCGGATTCGATAATCCGCCGCGCCTCATAGATGGTCATCGCCTCCTCGGCGGAGGGCTCGACGACGAACCACCCTCGCCGCGCGCTGACATGGACGATGCCACGTGTTTCCAGCCGCATCATCGCCTCCCGTACCCGCGTACGTGAAACGGAGAAGAGTCCAGCCAGCTGATTTTCGCTGAGCCGCGTGCCCGGCCGGATGCGCGCCGAAAGAATGCCGGAAACGATGGCTTCTTCGATGTTTATCTGACGGTCCTGCTTGGTATGTAAATCTTGCATACAAGACTGAAAGCAAGGCCCGTGCCAGAACAGATATTGTTTTAAAATCAAAATGCCGCGAAAAAGCTCGCGCGTACTCGCTCAAATTTTGAGCAAGAAAATCGACAAACATCAAAAAAAACGCAGAGCTGTGCAAACTTGACGGTATGGCCGTCGCGGTTTCTCTCTAACCGGCTTTGAACCGATCGAATGCCGTCAGATACTTGACCGTGGGATCGGCGTCCCAGCGGTAAATTTCGGTTCGGAGGAAATGCAGCTCTTCCTCGAGCTTTTCCTCCGCCAGTTCCACCCACCAGGATTTGGGCCGGCCATCGGAACCATCAGACCAGCGATAGCCCCGCTTTTTCAGATGATCCTTCATGTCGAACGGGCTGTTCTCCGCGTAAATGCGAACCCGGGAGTGCTGGCTGGCTTCATGGAGTTCCATGAAGGGCGTCCCGCTTTGGCCGGCGCGTACCTGTTCCAGCACCTCCAGCAGAGCAAAACAATCGTCGACTGCTCGATGGCCGTCATGAAAATAGCCGGATTGCCCGATGAGGTAGGCGAGCTTGCTGCCCTCAAAACCCCGACCACTCCAGTCAACCTCAGAGACGGAGCAGGCCCAGGCCTTATTGCGGAAGATCGGCGAGAAGGCCTCGCAAAACGGACGATCGAAGCCGGCATTGTGGGCAATGATCAGATCAGCACCTTCAACCAGGGAGGTCAGCCGGTCGATGTCTATCGTCTGTCCGGCAACCATTTCATCGGTGATACCCGTCAGGCGCGTGATTTCTTCCGGAATGGAAGTGCCCGGCTGTCGCAGACCGCCATAGACCCCGGTGACATCGCCGATCGTGCCCTGATCGTCGAATGTGAAGGTAATGACGCCGATTTCGATGATCTCGTCAGTTCGGTGGTTGAGGCCCGTGGTCTCGGTGTCGAGGATCACGCCCTGACGTGGAAACCCCGGTCGCGGCTGCTCGCATATCGCGCGCGGCTGCAACTTGCGCAGGACGCGGTAATTGCCTGTGGATTCGAGATATCCGACCAAGGCCTCATCATCAGGAACCGATTTCTGCATCGTTTCACGACCACCCGCTTTTCGCCCGCGCTCAGCCTGAGGAAGCCGCACCGTCGCGGAAGCAAAAAAATCCAACTGGGAGGTCATTGTTCTTCTGTCCGCTTTGGCCGGAAATCGATATTGAGTTTTCCAACATATGCGCAGAGGCTCACACTAACAACAGCGGTTGCCGTGATCCACAGAAACCGGGCGGCGTCCGTTTGGCATTGCCCGCATTGGATTCAGAAAAGGGGCGGAATGTTCCGCCCCCTTTCTGCATTACCTTTATCGATCGAAATACCCGTGGTCAGCGTGTGTGGTGAACCGGTTGCAATGCATAGACAGGTGTAGGGAGCCCCTCCATGCGCGCCTTCAACTGCAAGGCGAGATATTGCGAATAATGCCGCGACTGGTGCAGGTTGCCGCCGTGGAACCACAGCGCCTCCTGCTGCGTCGGCTTCCACATGTTGCGCTGCTCGCCTTCCCACGGCCCCGGGTCTTTCGGCGTATCCGAACCGAGACCCCAGACCTTGCCGACCCTGTCTGCCGTTTCCTGATCGATGAGATCGGCGACCCAGCCATTCATCGAACCATATCCCGTCGCATAGACAATGACGTCAGCAGGGATCTCCTTGCCGTCAGCGAGCTTGATCGAATTTTCGGTGATCTCGTCCACCTGACCGGCGGCAAGCTTCACCTTGCCATCGATGATCAGCTGCGAGGCGCCGATATCAATATAATAACCGGAGCCGCGCCGCAGGTACTTCATGAAGAGGCCCGAGCCATCCGCACCCCAGTCTAGCTGGAACCCGGCTTTTTCCAGTGCGGCGTAAAAATCAGCGTCGCGCTCCCTCATCTTGTCGTAAAGCGGGATCTGGAACTCATGCATGATCCGGTAGGGCAGCGACGCGAAGATGAGATCGGCCTTCGCCGTCGTCACCCCATTCGCCAGGGCCTGTTCGGAATAGAGCGCACCGAGCCCTATATCCATCAGCGTATCGGATTTGACGATATGGGTCGTCGAGCGCTGGATCATGGTCACATCGACACCCGCTTCGTGGAGTGCGGCGCAGATATCATGGGCCGAATTGTTGGAACCGATCACGGCGACCTTCTTTCCCTTGTACCCATCCGGCCCCGGATGCTGCGAGGAATGGTGCTGATCGCCGTTGAAGCGCTCGCGCCCCTTGAAATCCGGAATATTAGCCTTGCCGGACATGCCGGTGGCAAAGACCAGTTGCTTTGGCCGGAGCACGACTTCCTCGCCATCGCGATCGACGACGATCGACCATTCCTTCGCCGCCTCGTCCCACTTGGCGGATTTGGCAGTGGAGCGGGTCCAGTAGTTCAGTTCCATCACCTTGGTGTAGAATTCGAGCCAGTCACCGATCTTGTCCTTGGGGGCAAAGACCGGCCAGTTCTTCGGAAAATCGATGTAAGGCAGATGGTCGTACCAGACCGGGTCATGCAGGCAGAGCGACTTGTAGCGCTTGCGCCAGCTGTCACCCGGCCGCTCGTTCTTTTCGAGTATGATCGTCGGCACGCCGAGCTGGCGCAACCGGGCGCCGAGCGCGATGCCGCCCTGTCCACCGCCGATGATGACGGTATAGGGCTGCTTGTCATAACCGAGCGTGCGCGCTTCCTCCTCGCGCTCCTCCATCCAGGTTTTGGCACCAAGGTTCTGGCCGTGCCTTGCGCCGAGCGGGCGGGTGAAGCCCGATTTTTCCTCATGGCCCTTCAGTTCGGAAAGCGCCGTCAGCAGCGTCCATATCTGCCCGTTCCTGAAGCGCACGAGGCCGTAGCCGCGCCCTGTCGCCGCCTCGAAGGTGATCCAGCTTTCAAGCACACCATCCGCCTCCGTCGCCTCCTCGCCGGTAGCGATGCGCCAGTTTGTGGGTCTGGCAGTCGAAAGCTGCGCCTGCAGCATGTCGCGCACCTGATCGCGACCTTCAACGGTCTTGATGTTCCAGGTAAAGGCAACGAGGTCGCGCCAGTAGCAATCCTCGGCAAACAGATTAACGGCATCATCGATGCGGCCAGCTTCGAGTGCTGCCCCGAACGTATCGAGAAGCGCCTGAAGGCGCGTGGTGGGGGTCTTGTCGAGCATGTATTCCTCCTCCTGCTCAATGTGGAAACGGGACGGCTCCTCAACCGCCCCGCACTTCAAATCGGCCTATCGCGACAGGTCGATCAGGATCTTCAGATGCTTGCCGGCCGGGTCGAGCAGCTGGTCGAACCCTTCCGTGACCGCCTCGCTGAGTGAGACGTTTTTGGTAACGATCCGGCTCGCCGGGATCTGGCCGCTGGCAATCAGCCGGGCAACACGCGGCCAGTAGTGAGTCGGATAGGCCCAGGAGCCGCGGATATCGATGTCCTTGAAAGTCACGTCGAACCAGTTCAGCGGGTTTTCGCCGGGGTGGAGGCCGGTCTGCACCACAACGCCCTGCTTGCGCACTGCATCGGCGCAGTTCTTCAGCGCATATTCATTGCCGACGCATTCGATGGCGACATCGCAGCCAACATTGCCTTCGGTCTCGGCGCGGATGACATCGCCCACCTTTTCCGTCTTGGGATTGATCGTGCGCACCTCGCCAAGCGCCGCCCGCGCCAGCGCCAGACGCGTGTCGTTGAGATCGGAAAGAAATATCTGCGAGGCACCGGCCGCCCTGGCCGCCATGGCGACGAGAATGCCGATCGGCCCGGCACCGGTCACAAGCACGCTGCTGCCGGCCGTGACACCGCCACGATCGCAGGCATAAACCGCGACTGCTGTCGGCTCGATGAGGGCCGCTTCCTGATCGGAAAGCGCATCGGGTATCGGCTGGACGTTATAGTCGTTGAGAAGAGCGGCCTGCGCCATGCCGCCGGAATGCCAGGACAGACCGGCGAGAGCGAGATTTGTGCTCAGGTGATAAAGACCGCGATCAGCATAATAGTCGCCATGGCGCGGCATGATGAGCGGCTGGATCGATACCCGGTCGCCGGGCTTTACATGGCTAACGCCCTCGCCTACGGCCTTGACGACACCGCCGAATTCATGACCGAGAATTTGCGGCCCGTGCGCGCCGGTGAAAGGATGCGGCTCCTTCGGCACGAAGATCGGGCCATAGGCATATTCGTGCAGGTCCGTGCCGCAGATGCCGCAGAACTTGTTTTCGACGAGCACCTCACCCGGTCCGGGCTCGGGCGGCATATCCACATCCTCGATGCGTAGGTCCTTGGCGGCGTGAAAGCGCAGTGCTTTCATTGCATTTCCTCCTGTAGTTCTTGCACAGAAGGATCAGCAAGCGGCATGCCAGAATGGCTTGCGCCATATCTTGAAGTATTTTCAATTGGTTACAAATTCAGCTCTGAGGCTCGCCGGCAGAATGCAACAGGTTCCGTGCAACAGGTGTTGCAATGGTCGCACCGGTTCGGACGCAGTCAATTCAGGCGTTTGAGACGGCGGTGAATGGTGGAGCGGTTGACGCCGAGGCTTCGCGCCAGCGCCGAGACGTTGTTGCCGCAGTCCTTCAGCGCCCGGCGCAGATCGTCGTCATCGCGTAATGCATCATCGGTGGAGACTTCGGCAAAGAGGTGTTCAGGCAGGCAACCCGGATCGATCTTGCCGCCATCGGAAAGCGCGGCTGCAACCCGCAGTGCATTGAAAAGTTCGCGCAGATTGCCCGGCCAGTCATGGTCAAGCAGAATTGCCCGTGCCGCCTTATCGATCCTGTAGGTCTCGCCGTTTTCCTTCTCGATGCGGCGGAGAAACTGATCGATCAGCCAGCCGAGATCCTCGCGCTCCCGCAGCGCCGGCAGCGTCACCGTTGCGGCGTTCAGGCGATAATAGAGGTCCTGCCGGAAACGGCCTTCCTTCACCAGCTCGGCAAGATCGCGGTGCGATGCGGACAGTACTCTCAGACGCACCGGCTTGGCTTTCAATGCGCCAACCGGCTGCACCTCGTTTTCCGAAAGCACGCGCAACAGGCGGCTTTGAAGAGAGAGCGGCATGTCGCCAATCTCATCCAGGAACAAAGTGCCGCCACTTGCCTCCTCGATGAGACCGCGCTTGCCCTTCTGGCTGGCGCCGGTGAAGGCACCGGGTGTGTAACCGAACAATTCGGATTCGATCAGATGCTCCGGGATTGCCGCACAATTGACGGCAACGAAATTACCGTCGCTGTTGCAGCTGTCATGGATCGCCCGTGCCAGATATTCCTTGCCGCTGCCCGTCTCACCCTGAATGAGGATGGGAATATCGCGGGCGGCAAGCTTTGCTGCCCGTGCCTGCACCTTTTCCATCGCCGGATCGCCGTTGCTCATGTCCCTCAGCGCTCGCGGCAAGCGTGGCTCAGGCGTGACAGGAGCGCGAATGCTGACGGCGGGCGCGATCGCGCTGGCAAAAAGCACCAGACCGTTGCGGGCGCGCAAAAGCCGCTCGCCATTCGGCCGCCCGCGCATAAAGCGCGGCAGGTCGTCCACATCGATATCGAAGACCGAGGAAATCGGCTGGCCGAGAAAATCGCGGGTGGCAAGGCCGTGCATGTTCATGGAGCGCGCCAGCGCCCCGAAGCCACCATGGGTCATGCCGGTGATACGTCCGCTGCCATCAAGGGCGATCGCCGCATCGGGATCGACGTCAAGAAACTCAGGTGAACGGGCAAGACGCAACACCCAGTCATTGCGGGTGCGGGTCATGAGATTGGCAAGCTCGATGCGCCGCGCGGTGGAGGCAACGAGATGCAGCGCCAGTTGCTGGCTGGCCTTGGCCGTCGGCGAGCGCAGCTGGGAAATGTCGAGCACGGCGGTGAGATCGCCGAGCGTATCGAAGACGGGCGCCGCAGTGCAGGTCAGCCCGATATGGCTGGTATCGAAATGGTCATCCTGATGGATGATCACCGGCTCGCCGGAAACGAGGCAGGCGCCAACAGCGCAGGTGCCGGCCCGGTTTTCCGACCATTCCGAGCCAAGGTAAAGCCCCGCCCTCCGCAACTGGTTGTCGAAGGTCGGGTCGCCCATGAAATCGACGGTAACGCCGCGGGCATCCGACAGCAACAGGACGTAATTCTGCTCGGCAATCTGGTTGAACAGGGCTTCGAGACCGGAGCGGCCGATACGGATGAGCTCCTCGGCCTGCTCGCGATGCTCCCGAAGCTTCAGCTCGGGCACGATATAGGCTTCCTGCGCGATCGTTGGGTCGAGCTTGTAGTCATTGAGGCAGCGCAGCCAGGACTGGATGACCGGCGTATCACGGGGGCTGACCGCGCCCATGCCGACACGTTCGATCTCTCGTATATGCGACAGCGTCGATACCATGCACGCATCCTCCGGCACGAATGGTCGCATATTAGGAGATCGCCCACAATCCACCTCTTACGGTGGTTCGGTCGTTCGAAGCGATGTAACAGTCTCGAATGCGACCGCCTCAGGTGTTTGGGCGATTGATAATGTTCTCGCAATTGGCCGGATTGCCGATGATTTCGCTGGTCTTGATGGTGGAAGCGGGATCCGCGGTGATCTTGATGATGCAGTCGCGGCGATGCTCCTTGATCTTCATGCCTTCCGTTTCCGATATCCGCACCTGCCCGTTCAAGGTGCGGATTTCCCGCTTGTTGGAGAGGCCGGCATAGGTCTCAACATCCACCTTCAGCCAATAGGATTCCGTCGCGCCCTTGTCGATGATCACCTTGTTAGGACGGCCGAGTCTGGCGATAGCCGCATCCAGGGGCTGGCCCACGAGGCTCGCCACCGTTTGCGATGCGTCCGTCTGCCCGGTCGTGGCGCACCCAGAAATGGCGGCCAGCACGCCGACCAGACATCCCGTTTCAAGCCATCTCATTTTCAGTTTTCTTCCCTCACAGAATACCATCAGCCGACACGTTCCGTCGTCAGCGTTGCAATCTAGGCTCGATAATTTTGCTCTGAAAGGAGGTGCGACCCAGATGCTGATCAACTTGTTATGATCGACAGGGTCATACAGGTGTTCTCATCTGTTGCGGAACACGGTGCAGGGAATGCCGGCCTGGCGGATTTCGCCGCAAAGCTCGTTGGCCTGGGCGCGTGTATTGCGGCCGATGCGGGCGGCATAACGCGGGCGCGAACCGAAATTGCCGCCTCGCTGCCGCACGATCAAAGCCCGCTCGGCATTAAGCGGCCCGGATAGTTGGCCAATGGCGCGGGTAAAAAGCCGGTTCGCCACCGCCGGATTATAATGCGCGGCAAGCTGCACGCCCCAGGGCGCCCAGTCGGCCGACGAGATGAGTACAGGATCGTTCATCGTTCGCGTATCGGCCAGACGCAGACAGGCATCGATGAAAGAGCGGGTCTCATCCAATGCCGGGGCCGCCTTTTCCGGCGGGTTGTCCTTCCATTTCTCAACCGGATATCCCGTTATCGCAAACACATAATCCCGGGTTTCCGTCGGCAGCCGACCGGTCGCGATAAAATTCCGCAATCCCGCCTCGCCCGCATTATAAGCTGCGGCGGCGAGACCGAAATTGCCAAACTGCTTATTCAACTCGGACAGATACCGGGAAGAGGCCTCGAGTGCGGCGATTATGTTGAAGCTGTCTTTGAGACCACGCAGCTTTGCGGTTCCAGGCATGAACTGTGCTATGCCTTCCGCGCCCTTCGGGCTGACCGCATTGGCCCGGAACAGGCTTTCCCGCCAGATGAGCCGGGCGAAGTAATCCGGCGGAACGGCGTGGCGCCCGGCCAGAACCTCGATGGCGTGACAGAGGTCGTTATTGTAGCTTTCGACACGGATGCACAATTCCGGCGCGACATCATGGGTGTAGGCGCAGGAGACTTTGCCATCGGCCTTCTCCTCGGCCCCGGTCGTGCCACTGGCAAGCGCCAGCAACCACAGAGCAAGACTCACGCAGCGTGTCGATATCCCCGCCAAGCAAAACTCCCCGCAAATCCCACGCCCGATACGCCGATTATCAGGCATTCTGCAAGATATGCCCAGACCTATGGCTCTTCTTCAATGGAAGCTTCGGTTTGGGCCTTGCCGAGGCTTCCATGCGTCCAGAATAAAGGTCGCATTTCCGCGTCGGCAAGGCCATCTTGTGTGCTTAGAAGTCCTGCCAATCCTCATGTTCGACGGCAACTGCAGCGGAACCGCGCACCGCAAGCGGGCGGGATGCCGGGCGACGCGGAGTGGCAAAGGTAGCCTGCTGCTCGAAGCCGCTCCGCGACGACGATGTCGAGTGCGATGCGTCATCGAACCGGAATTGCCCTAAAAGCTCAAACAACGCTGCCGCTTCCCGTGCAAGGCTGTGGCTGGCAGCCGTCTGCTCCTCAACCATCGCGGCGTTCTGCTGCGTTCCCTGGTCAACGGTGTTGACCGCCTGATTTATCTCGGCGAGCGCGGTCGACTGTTCGCGCGCGGCATCGACGATCGCTACGACATTTGTGTTGATGTCGCGCACCTGTTCCGCGATTTCCTGCAAGGCAGAGCCCGCTTTGGTAACAAGGCCAACGCCGTTTTCAACCTGCGTACCAGACGCGTTGATCAGGCTCTTGATTTCCTTTGCGGCCGTCGCCGAGCGTTGCGCAAGTTCGCGAACTTCCTGCGCGACCACGGCAAAACCCTTGCCTGCTTCGCCTGCGCGGGCAGCTTCCACGCCTGCATTCAGCGCAAGCAGATTGGTCTGAAAGGCAATCTCGTCGATAACGCCGATAATATTCGAAATCTCACGCGACGATTTTTCGATCTGGTCCATGGCACTGATCGCATCGCGCACAACCTGACCTGAATGTTCGGCGTGGTCGCGGGCACGGCCGACGATTTTTCCAGCCTCTTCCGCCCGGCGGCTTGAATCATTGACGGTGGTGGTGATCTCCTCGAGGGCCGCAGCCGTCTCCTCGATAGAGGCGGCCTGCTGTTCCGTACGTCTGGCGAGATCGTCGGCCGCGGATCTTATTTCATTCGACCCCGAAGAAATGGCGCCGGCATTTTCAGAGACCAGCGTCATGGCCTTCTTGAGCTTTTTCGAGGCTGCGTTGAAGTCGGACCGCAATCTTTCAAGCGAGGGGATAAAGGGTTTGTCGATGCTCTGCGAAAGATCACCGTCAGCCAGATTGGTCAGGGACTGCGCGAGCTTTTCGACATTTTCAACACGTCCGGTCACGTCGGTGGCAAATTTGACAACCTTGAACACCTTGCCGGACAAATCGAAGATCGGATTATAGGAGGCCTGAATGAAAACCTTGCGACCGCCCTTGCCAAGCCGCATGAATTCATCCGCCACCAGATCGCCGCCGGCAAGCCTTTTCCAGAATTGCGCATATTGCGGGGACTGTGTGTAGGCGGGTTCGCAGAACATCGAATGATGCCTTCCCTGCACCTCGGCGAGCGAATAGCCGAGCGCCGCCAGAAAATTCTCGTTGGCCGTCAGGACCTCGCCGTTCGGAGAGAACTCGATGATGGCCTGCGCCCGCGACAGGGCGTCGATCTTGCCCGCATCTTCCGCCGCCTTCAGCTTGCGCTCGGTAATATCCGTGGCGATCTTGACCACTTTCACCGGCTTGCCGCGACGATACACCGGATTATAGGAGGCCTCGATCCAGACTTCCCTGCCACCCTTGCCAATGCGCTTGTACTGCCGCTGATCGAACTGGCCGGCCGAAAGCTTTGACCAGAAGGCCTTGTAGTCCTGCGATGACACGACTTCAGGTTCAACGAACATGCTGTGATGTCTGCCGACTATTTCCGCCAGCTCGTAACCGAGCGCACGACAGAAATTCTCGTTGGCGGCGAGAATCTTTCCGGCCATATCAAATTCGATGATGGCTTGAGATTTGGAGAGCGCGGCAAGAACCGCGAAAGCATTGGCACCACGATCAAGAAAACTCACGCGCGATCCTCCGATGGCAGCTGGACGGTTTCTACTGAAAATCGTTCACCAACAATATGATTACATTATTAAATAATATTTAAGGATAATCTTGACGTTGATCACGCGAGTTGATGGTACGGGCGAAATTTGGGCAATACGCGTCTTCCTGCCGCAAAAATCTGCATATTAGGTCAAGCACGCGCTTCACGTTACAAAGAGACATTGTTTCATATTTATTCTTCAGAACGGGCGCGGCTGGGCCCGGCATATGATGCCTATCGCCGAAGGGTGAGGAGCTGGATTTAAATATCCATGCGCGTCGTGTTTGATCATCGCGCCGGCACCGTCATGACGCACAACCCTTATTCCTTTGCAAAATTGCACCTTCCCGCCTCCTTTCGGAACGATCGGCGCATGGCGACATTGTTTACCGAATGGGGCTTTCTTTTGGGAGGAACACGCCGTGAAGAAGAACATGATCTGCATCTGGTACGATAGGGATGCCGAGGCCGCAGCCAGATTTTATGCCGAGACCTTTCCCGACAGTACCGTCAATTCCGTCTATCGGGCGCCGGGCGATTACCCCTCCGGCAAGGAGGGGGACGTGCTGATGGTGGAATTCACGGTGGCAGGCGTCTCCTGTATCGGCCTCAACGGTGGGCCGACATTCAAGCACACCGAGGCTTTCTCGTTCCAGATTTCGACTGAGGATCAGGAAGAGACGGACCGATACTGGAATGCCATCGTCGGCAACGGCGGAGAAGAAAGTGCCTGCGGCTGGTGCAAGGACCGATGGGGCATCTCCTGGCAGATCACCCCGCGGGTGCTGATGGAAGCAATGTCCGCCGGCTGCGCCGAGGCCAAACGTGCCTTCGCGGCAATGATGGATATGAAGAAAATCGACGTCGCCACCATCGAGGCGGCACGTCGGGGTTGATGCTAACAAGTCATTCAGCGACAAGTAGCGAAGAAAGACATTTCAAGTAAAGAACTGAAAAGCAACGGAAAATCAGATAAAACCCGTTTATCTGATTTTCCCTGGACGCCTATGCGCGCCTGTACCTTCACTCATCACAAAACGTTCAACAAAGTGTAAGCGATCCGTCAAAGACGGCTGCTAGCAGAGCCCGTGGCTTCGTGTTGGGGACGTGACGTCCTCGCCGGTCATGCCATTACTCCATCAACGGGGCTCAACTTATGAAATCTTCCGCTCTGACCTCTTTCGTGGCAGGCGTTGCCATTGCCGCCGCCTTCGGCGCCACGGCTGCCCACGCAGAAAAGACCAAATTCGAATTCTGGCACGGCCTTTCCGGCGATCTCGGCGACCGCGTTCAGGAAACCTGCAAGAAGTTCAACGACTCCCAGGCTGAATTCGAAATCGTCTGCACGTCGCAGAACGACTACGACGCCACGCTGCAGAACACCATTGCCGCCTACCGCGCCAAGAAGCAGCCCGCCATTACCCAGATCTACGATGCCGGCACGCTGGACATGATGTTGTCCAAGGCTTTCGTTCCCGCCAAGAAGCTGATGGCCGACAACGGCTACAAGATCGACTGGAACAACTATTTCCCCGGCATTGCCAATTATTATGCAACGGCTGACGGCGAGCTGAACTCCTTCCCCTATAATTCCTCCACCGCGGTCTTCTATTACAATGTCACCGCTTTCGAAAAAGCCGGCATCACCTTCAAGCCAGACACATGGGAACAGGTTGAAGAAGCCGCCCGGAAGCTCAAGACGGCCGGTTTCGAATGCCCGCTGGCCTTTAATTTCGACACCTGGATGCTGATGGAACAGTTCTCTGCCATCCACAACCAGCCAATCGCCACCAAGGGCAACGGTTATCAGGGCCTCGACGCCGAACTGACGATCAACAAGACGAAGTTCGTTGATCAGGTCAAATTCTTCAAGAAAATGCAGGACGAGAAGCTGTTCGTCGTCAAGACCAAGCAGCTCGGCATGGACATCCTGCCCGCTTTCACCTCGCAGACCTGCCAGATGTTCATGTCCTCGATTGCGGGCCACGGGACCGTCGGCAAGACCATGCCTGAGGGCGTGAAGTGGGACGTCGCCATGCTGCCGATCTGGAAGGGCACCGAGCGCCACAACTCGCTGGTTGGCGGCGCTTCGCTCTGGGTCATGGCTGGTCGTCCGGAAGCTGAATACAAGGGTGCGGCCGCATTCCTGAACTTCATCGCGCAGCCTGATATGGTTGAGTGGTGGTCGACCGTTACCGGCTACATCCCGGTCACCAAGACCGGCTTCGACGCCATGAAGGCCAACGGCTTCTACGACAAGGCGCCCTACAAGGGCCGTGAAAAGGCAATCGAAAGCCTCACGTTTACGCCGCCGTCCGAATATACCCGCGGCATCCGCCTCGGCGGCTTCACGCAGATCCGCAAGGAAGTCTCGACCTCGCTCGAAGCCATCTTCATGCAGAACGCCGATATTCAGACCGAACTCGACAAGGCTGTCGAGCGCTCGAATGCCGGCCTGCGCCGCTTCGAAAAGACCTATGCCGGCGCCAAGCTGAACTAAGCGGTCCTTTTCGCCTGGGTTTGCCCGTCTCCGCGCGGGCAAACCCTTAATGCCATTTTCTGTTTCGGATATTTCATGGAAAAGCGCGCCGTTTTCAAAAGCACATGGTTGCCGCTGCTGTTCGCATTGCCGCAGCTGGCACTGATCCTCCTGTTCTTCTACTGGCCCGTGGCGGCGGTGATCAACTGGGCCTTCACCCTCCAGCCGCCCTTCGGCGGCGCGGCAGAATTCGTTGGTTTCGCCAATTTCCAGGAAGTCTTCTCTGATCCATTCTACTGGCATTCCGTTACCGTCAGCCTGATCTTCGCGACCGTCGGCCCCTTCGTCGCCATCCTCATCGGCCTCACCCTGGCGCTCTCCGTCGACCGCCAGCTTCCCGGCTCCGGATTTTTCCGGGTTCTGTATATCCTGCCCTTCGCCATCGCAGGTCCCGCCGCAGGCATGGCCTTCCGCTTCATCCTGTCGCCGGAACGCGGGTTGGCCGCTTCACTCAACGCCGCCTGGCCAGATATCTGGAACCCGGCGAAATACGGCGAACATGCACTGGCGCTCGTCATCGCCATCTTTATCTGGAAATGGGCGGGCTACACCTTCATCTTCCTGTTTGCCGGCCTGCAATCCGTGCCCCGTTCGCTGACGGAAGCTGCGGCGATGGATGGCTCCGGCCCGATCCGCCGCGCCATAGACATTCAGGTGCCGTTGCTCGCACCCACGCTGTTCTTCCTGATGGTGACGATGATGACCGAGGGTTTCGTCGGCCAGGACACGTTCGGCATCGTGCATTCGCTGACGGCGGGCGGCCCCAACCGCGCCACCGATGTGATGGTTTACCGCATCGTCACCGAGGCCTTCGAAGGGCTGAACTATTCCGGCGCCTCGGCACAAACCATCGTCCTCATCGGCCTCATCATGGTCTTCACCTTCATCCAGTTCCGCTTCATCGAGCGGCGCGTCCATTACAAGTGAGGCCTGAGAGATGATACAGCGCACGCCCTACGCCGACGCCTTTACCTACGTGGTCATGGTCGCGGGACTTCTGCTTCTTATCGGCCCCTTCATCGTGGTATTGGCAGGCGCCAGCCAGACGGTGCAGCAGGTGAACCACACGCCCTTCAGCTTCATGCCGCAGGGCGAGCTTTTCAAAAATCTCAGCACCGCCTGGAACCGCGCCAATCTGGGCAACGCCATGTTCAACAGCCTAGTGATGGCCTCGCTCGTCACAGCGGGCAAGGTAGCCCTTTCCGCTCTGACCGCCTTCGCCATCGTGTTTTTCCGCTCGCCGCTGAAACACCTGTTTTTCTGGTCCGTCTTCATCACGCTGATGCTGCCGCTCGAAATTCGCGCCGTTCCGACCTATGCCGTGGCAGCGGATGTGTTCCAGCCGTTCCGTTACCTTATAGCGCTGGTGAGCGGTGTCGAAGTCAACATCGAATGGAACCTGCTGAATTCCTATGCGGGCCTGTCGCTGCCGCTTGTCGCCACGGCCACCGGCACCTTTCTCTACCGGCAGTTTTTCATGACCCTGCCTGATGAACTTGCGGAGGCGGCGCGCATGGATGGCTCCGGCCCCGTGCGTTTCTTTTTCGACGTGCTGCTGCCGCTCTCGCGCACCAACATGCTGGCCCTCACCACCATTCTCTTCGTGTCCTCGTGGAACCAGTATCTGTGGCCGCTGCTGATGGTCACCGATCCCTCCTACAAGACGGTGATGATGTCGTTGCGTGCCCTTTTGCCTTCGGAGGACGGCACGCCGGACTGGAACGTCACGCTTGCCGGTTCCCTCATCATCATCATGCCGCCGCTTCTCGTCGTGGCGTTCCTGCAACGCTGGTTCGTGCGCGGTCTCGTGTCATCCGACAAGTGACGACGCGACGCTTGGCTCTCAACAACAAGGTTCTTAATATCATGGCTCAGATCGATATTCGGCAGGTCCGCAAATCCTATGGCAAGACCCCGACCCTGCACGGCGTGGATCTCACTTTCGAAACCGGGGAATTCGTCGTCATCCTCGGCCCCTCGGGCTGCGGCAAGTCCACACTTCTGCGAATGATCGCTGGGCTGGAGGATATCACGTCAGGTGAAATCGCCATTGGCGGGCGCGTCGTCAACACGCTGGAGCCGCGCGAGCGCGGTTGCGCCATGGTGTTCCAGAACTACGCGCTTTATCCGCATATGACGGTATCAGGCAATATCGGTTATGCGCTGAAGGTCGCAGGCGTTCCCAAGGCTGAGCGCCTGCGCCGCATCGAGGAAACGGCCAAGATCGTTGGCCTTTCCGACTATCTCGAACGCAAGCCTGCCGCCCTTTCCGGTGGCCAGCGCCAGCGCGTGGCCATGGCCCGCGCAATCATCCGCGAACCGCAGGTATTCCTGTTCGATGAACCGCTGTCCAACCTCGATGCAAAGCTGCGTGTGACGATGCGCGCCGAAATCCGCAAACTGCACCAGCGCCTGTCGGCCACCTCCGTCTTCGTCACCCATGATCAGGTGGAAGCCATGACGCTGGCCGACCGGCTGGTGGTGATGAACAAGGGCAATGTGGAGCAGGTCGGTCATCCGCTCGATATCTATCACCGCCCCGCGAGCACCTTCGTAGCCTCCTTCATCGGCTCACCGGCGATGAACCTTTTCAACACGCGGGTGGAGGTCGAATCTCCATCCGTCATGCTGGGCGGCCAGCCGGTGAAACTCTTCCCCGAGACCGCGCTGGAGCTGCGCGGGCGCGACGTGACAGTCGGCATTCGCCCTGAACAATGCCTGGTCAGCATCGAGGGTGCGGGCGTGCCCGCAACCGTGGACTTTGTAGAAGAGCTGGGTTCCGGCCGCATCGTACATGCGGAAATCGCCGGCGAAACTTTCTCCGCAGCCATAGGCGAAGATCTGTTGGTCAAACCCGGCCAGCGCATCCACTTCGAACTGCCTTCGGCCCACCTCCACTTTTTCGATCCGGCCACCGGCAAGCGCATCGAAACGGAGGGTGCCATTGAGACAACCCGCATCGGCAACGAAAAGCTGCTGGCAGTTTGATGGCGGACGTTTGAGCACGGATCAGTCCGGCGCGGTTTGGGGGTGTCCCAACCACGCCGGATTTCCAAACGACGTTTTCGATCTCGAACTGCGATTTCGAAATCATCCAATAGATTAGCTATATCGACCAATATTCTGAATTTACGACATTTTCTCATTAGAATCACTGCGCGAAATACGTCGAAATTTGCTTGGCGATCACCATGTGAAGCACATCGCTTGCCGGATATTACGTCAATACGATGAGGCAAACCCGTTGCAGGCAAAGCGATCTTGCGAAATGAATGATTTCAGGAAAAATCTTTCTGTTTGGAAATCATAATCGCAATAGTCTTTGCCGCACCGAGCCGCCAGCAAGGCTATCGTCGCGATGAGGACCGAGCCGGTCTTCGATCCTTGGCGGCCGACAGAGAAAACGCTCGGGTCAAAACTTCAACGAAAGAGTGAAGCCCAATGGCAAACGATCGCAAACTGCACCTCGGCGCCTTCATGCGGCCCGTCAGTCTTCACACGGGTGCGTGGCGTTATCCCGGATCCTTCCCGGACGCGAACTTCAATTTTGGCCATCTGGCGCGATTTGCGCAACAGCTTGAAGCCGCGAAATTCGATGCATTTTTCATGGCCGATCATCTGGCGGTGCTGAACATGCCGACGGAAGCACTGCGCCGCAGCCATACCGTCACGTCTTTCGAACCCTTCACCCTGCTTTCGGCGCTCGCCGCCGTCACCTCCCGCATCGGGCTGGTTGCCACCGCCTCTACAACATTCGATGAACCCTACCACGTAGCGCGGCGTTTCGCCTCACTCGATCACCTCAGCAATGGTCGCGCCGGCTGGAACATCGTCACCACAGCAAATCCGGATGCGGCGCTTAATTTCGGCCGGGACGAACAGCCTGACCACACGGAGCGTTATGGAAGAGCGCGGGAATTTTACGACGTCGTTACCGGGCTGTGGGATTCGTTTTCCGATGATGCCTTTCTCCGGGATGTCGATAGCGGGTTGTTCTTCGACCCTGAAAAAATGCATGTGCTTAATCACAAGGGACCGGAATTTTCCGTGCGCGGTCCGCTCAATATAGCGCGTCCGGTGCAAGGCTGGCCCGTCATCGTTCAGGCCGGGGCTTCAGAGCCGGGGCGCCAGCTTGCAGCCGAAACTGCCGAGGTCGTTTTTGCGGCAACACCCACGCTTGCGGCGGGAAAAGCGTTCTACAGGGACGTCAAGGACAGAACCGTTGCGGCAGGCCGTTCCCGCGACGGCATTGTCATCCTGCCGGGCGCTTTCGTTCTGGTCGGCGATAGCGTGGAAGAAGCCAAGGCCAAACGCGCCAGGCTCGACAGCCTCGTCCATTATGAAAGCGCGATAGCCTCGCTTTCGATTGCGCTCGGCCACGATGCTTCGAGTTTCGATCCCGATGGCCCCTTGCCTGACATTCCCGAAACCAATGCAAGCAAATCCAGCCGCGAGAGGGTGATCGAACTTGCAAGGAGCGAGGGGCTGACGGTGCGCCAGCTGGCGCAGCGGCTGGGTGGCTATGGGGGTCTCGCATTTGTCGGCACGGCAAAAACCATCGCCGACGAGATGGAACAATGGCTATACGAAGAGGGGTCGGATGGCTTCAACGTCACCTTCCCGTTCCTGCCTGCCGGACTTGACGATTTCACGACCCTGCTTGTGCCCGAACTGCAAAGGCGCGGCCTGTTTAGAAAGGACTATGAGGGAACGACATTGCGCGATCATCTCGGTTTGCAACGTCCGGCCAGTCGTTTTTTCCCTGAATAACGCGCCGTCGCGCCGATCCGGCCAGCGGTAGGGAGATTTTCCACGCCCGCCCTTAAGTTTGGGATGAGGTTCCAGAAGGCTGGATTGACCTCATAAACGCCGGCCCATACCATTTAAATACACAAATTACATAAATTAGGTACACTATTATGAAGGCTAAACATTCTCGCCGCCAGATCCTGAAACTCAGCATTGCCGGGGCTCTCGCAGCACCCTTTGCCACGGGCAGCGCGCTGGCCCAGAGCTCACAGGAGTTTCCTGCTGAGCTGAAGCTGGATTGGGGATTTTACTCCTCACACACGCTGCTGATAAAGAACAAGGGCTGGCTTGAGGAAGCATTCAAGGATGTCGGCACGAAGATCACCTGGGTACAATCCCGCGGAAGCAACAATTCGCTTGAATTCCTGAAGGTCGGCTCGACGGATTTTGCCGGTTCGGCAGCACTTTCCGCGTTTCTGGCCCGCGCCAATGGTGTGCCGCTGAAGGTGATCTATGTGGCAAGCTGGGGCGGTTCTTCCATCATACAGGTTCGCCCGGATTCGCCGGTCAAGACCGTCGCCGATCTCAAGGGCAAAACCATTGCGGTCACCAAGGGTACCGCGCCCTATTTCACCCTCCTGCGCGCCCTTGCCCAAAACAAGCTTTCGATCGATGACCTCAAGGTCGTGAACCTGCAGCATCCGGAAGGATTCAACGCGCTTCAGCAGGGACAGGTTGATGCATGGGTCGGCATCGATCCACACACATCCCAGGCAGAACTTGCCGGTGACAGGGCGATTTTCGATGAGCGTAGCTGGCGCGACGGCAGCGTCTTCAGCGTTTCCGAGGAGTTTCTGGCGAAATACCCGAAAGCGGTCGAACGCCTCCTGGGTGTCTGGGTCGAGACACAAAGATGGATCCGTGAAAACAACGGCGAATTCATCGATTTCGTCACGAAGGTCACCGGCAACGATCCCCAGATCACCAAGCTGACGATCGAAAAGCGCGACTGGAAGGATCCTGTTCCAGGCGAGGAACTGCTGAACTCGATCCGTATCGTGACCCCGTTGCTTGGCGACGACGTGCTGCGTCCTGGCGTCAATGTCGACAGCGTCCTTTCATCGCTGATCGATCCGGCACCGGCGAAAAAGGCGCTGGGAGCATGAATTCCCATCCGCGCGAATTTCAGCGCGTGAAGCAGACTGCGAAACAACTTCCTTCCCGACTGCCGTTGGTGCAAAGAGTGGGGAATTTCCTGGGACGGTTCGACCTGCGCGGCGCGATCGTGCCGGTCGGCTCATTGTTGCTGCTGGAATTCTTTGTGCGCGTGGGCTGGGTAAGTCCCTATGTGCTGCCGCCGCCCTCCGAGCTTTATGACACGTTTCTAAGGCTCGCCGAGGGTCCTTTGTGGACGAATGTCGCAGCCAGTACCGCCCGTGTCTTTGTCGGCTTCGTCATTGGCTCCCTTCTTGCAATCGTCGTCGGTTCGCTGGTCGGGCTGGTCGTTGCCGCCGAGCGTTACCTTGAACCGACGTTTCAGGCGCTACGCGCGGTTCCGAGCCTCGCCTGGGTGCCGCTGCTGATGATCTGGTTCGGCATTGGCGAAACCTCGAAAATCGTGCTGATCGCCAAAAGCGCGTTTTTCCCTGTTTATCTCAACCTCTTCTCCGGCATCAGGAATGTCGACCGCAAGTTGGTGGAAGTGGGCGAGATGTATCGCCAGCCGCTGCCAGTGCTGGTTTGGCGGATTTTCATTCCCGCCTCCTTGCCTCATCTGTTCACGGGCTTGCGTTACGGCCTGTCGCTGGCCTGGCTAAGCGTTGTCGCAGCGGAACTTCTGGCGGCTTCCGAGGGCATCGGCTACATGCTATCCGATGGGCGGGAACTCTCCCGACCCGATCTGGTGATGATAGCGATTATCTGCCTTGCCGTCCTCGGCAAGATTTCCGACAGCCTTTTCAAGATAGTCGAGGAACGTTGCCTCAGATGGCGCGACACTTATCCCCTTCAGCAAGGAGGGCGCCTGCGATGAGTTTGCTCAATGTCGATGTTCGCGAAAAAGCCTTCGGAGACACGGTTGTCCTTCAGGATATTCACCTGACGCTCGGCGATGGTGAAGCGGCGGTTCTTCTCGGACCAAGTGGGTGCGGAAAAAGCACCTTGCTGCGCATCGCCGCCGGCCTCGATCGGCATTTCTCAGGCGCTGTGAAGGTTCAGCAGGCAAAGGAAGTTCAGGCATCGGACTCACCGCCCATCGCCTTTGTCTTTCAGGAACCCCGCCTGATGCCGTGGCTGACAGTTGCCGAAAACATCGGTTATGCGGCCGGCAAGAAATATGATGTCGAGCGGGTAGAAGGACTGATCAACGATGTGGGCTTGAGCGGCCATGGCAGCGCGTTACCGAAAGCCCTTTCAGGCGGCATGGCGCAGCGTGTCGCCATAGCAAGAGCGCTCTATACCCGGCCGCGCATCTTGCTGCTCGACGAACCCTTCAGCGCGGTCGATGCTTTCACGCGGATGAAATTGCAGGACCTTGTCCTGAAACTCGTCGAACAGCGCGGCATTTCCTTCCTGCTCGTCACCCACGATATTGACGAGGCGCTTTATCTCGGTGACCGCATTTACATGATGGGTGCCCATGACGGCCGTATCCAGCAGCGGATAGAAGTGGACGAGCCGCGCCCGCGCGACAGAAGGTCGCTGCAACTCGCCACCCTCAAGAACGAGGTGCTGACTGCCCTGCACAACGCTCACGTCATCTGACTGGCGCCGGCATCTTTCGCCGCCCTCACCCTTTCACGCCGGACGAAATCATGATGGCTTCCGTCACGCGCCGCTGGAAGATGACGTAGGCGACGATGACCGGCAGAGCCGCCAGCATGGCAATCGCCATCAGGCGTGCATAAACGATGCCGAAGGTGTCGTTGACCTGCGTGATGCCGACGGGGATCGTCATCATGTTTTCGGACGTGATGACGAGGAAAGGCCAGAAGAAGGCGTTCCACACCGTAATGAAGGTCACGATCGCCATGGCGGTCGTAATGCCCCAGTTCAGCGGCAGAAACACCTTGAACAGGATCGTGTATTCGCCGCCACCATCCAGAACCACCGCCTCCCGCATCTCCTTGGGCACGCTGTCGAAGAACTGCTTGTAGACAATGATGACGATTGGCGTGATCAGTTGCGGCAGGATGATGCCCGCCCAGGTATTGATGAGGTTGAGGTTCTTCATCAGGATGAACTGTGTCACGACAAGCGTCTGCGCGGGCACCATGAAACTCGCGAGCACGATGCCATAGAGCAGTCGCCGTCCCGGAAAGCGGATCTGCGACAGCGCATAGGCGCATAACATCGAAATGATGAGCACAGAGACCGTGACGATCGCGGCAGTGCCAATGGAGTTCACATACCAGGTCAACAGCCGCGTATTGAAGATGGCATTCACATAGGCACCAAGCTGGAACTCATCAGGCAGTAGCGACGTGTTGCCCGCAACATTCTCGTCCGAGCGCAACGACGTCACGAACCCCCAGTAAAGCGGGAAAATCCATACCAGTGCTGCCGAAAATGTCAGCAGGGTCAGGACGACGTTCTCAAGTCTTTTGGTCAGGCTCATGAATTCCTCCGGATGCGTAGCAACTGGAACTGGAGAACGGATACGATGACGATCAACAGGAAGAGCACGGTCGCCACGGCCGATGCATAACCGCCATTGTTCATCTGGAAGGCCTCCCGGTAGACCTTAAGGAGAAGCACGAAACTGGAATTGAAGGGTCCGCCGCCGCTCAAGAGGTAGATCTGGTCGAATATCTTCAGTTGCAGGATCAATTGCAGCGTCAGGATCAGCGCGGTCACCGGCCACAGAAGCGGCCATGTGACGCGCCGGAACTTTTGCCATGTCGTTGCGCCATCAAGAGCTGCGGCCTCATAAAGCTCGGTCGGAATGTTTCGCAAGCCGGCAATGAAGAGCAGAACGTTAAAGCCGTTCGTCCACCATATGGTGACGACGGCGACCATCGGCATGACCCAATTGGGGTTCTTGAAAACCGCGACGGGTTTGCCCGCCAGCAACGAAATGACCGGTTGGAGAATGCCGAACTGCAGGTCGAGCATCCAGGCCCAGATCTCGGTGACAACCGAAACCGGCAGGACATAAGGCAGGAAAAACAGGCTCATGGCGATTGTCTGCTTGATGCCGGACAATCGGCTGACCGCAAGCGCAATCAACAGGGCGATGACCGTTGTTGGCACCACCGTCAGCAGCACGAAATAGCCGTTATTCTTGAGCGAGGTGACGAACAGGCGGTCGCTCAGCAATTTTATGTAGTTCTGCAGGCCGACCCAGTTGCCGTCGCCGATAAGCGGCGCATCCGTGAAGCTGATGCGTATCATCTCGATCAGGGGGTAAAGAAAGAACGTGGCGAAGACCACGATGAATGGCGTCACCATCGACAGTGCGATCAGCGACTTCTTGCGCCGGTTTTCAATCATAGCCATGGAATGCCTCCGGGACCTCCCGCATTGCACGCTGCCCTCCGGCTGACAGCCAGAGGGCAGTCTCGGATTACTTGAGCTTGCCCTGAAGCTCGGACTTGATCTGCTCGACCGCATCCGCGCCGCTCATGTAGCCCTGGATGGCCGGAGCGATGATATTAAGCGCCGCATCGTAAGCGGGTGAGGCAACTCCGGTAATCGTGGTCTTCGGATCGAACACTGCCGCCTCCGCCAGCGAGGCATATGTGGCATTCGGCTGCATCGCCTTGTATTCGCTGCTTTCGGTGATCGATTTATAGGCCGGAATATGCCCCGCATCGGCCCAGCTGATGGCGTGTTTTTCCATCCAGCCAATAACCGTCATGACAGCGGCGCGTTTCTCGCCGGAAACGGTCTTGTCACCCTGGTTGGGGATCGCAAAGGCGTGCGAATCCGCCCAGGTGGCGCGCTTGCCCATGAAAGGCGGCACTTCGACGGCACTCCATTTGAAGCCCAGCTTGCCGTTCTTTTCCAGATCCTTGTAGGTCGGAACTTCCCAGACGCCATTAAGCTGGAAGGCTGATTTGCCAGCGGAGAAGAGAGCAACGGACGCCGGATATTCCGCCTGCTCGGGCGCCCATCCGTTTTCCCGCCATTTCGACATGGTATCGATCGCTTTGGCAGCCTTTTCGGCATTGTCGCCGGCAAGCACCTCGTTATTGGTGACCAGCTCGCCGCCCTGTTGTGAGAACAGTGTATAAAAGACACGCCAGACACCGGCTTCGCCACCCGACTGATAGGTAACCGGCGTCTGAACGCCCTTGTCCTTCGCCCAGGCCAGCGCCTTTTCGAAATCCTCCATCGTCTTGATACCGGTCAACTTACCCTCGGCATCGAGATAGGGAGACCCTTTCAGAAGATCGGCGTTGTAGTAGAGAATAAGGGCATGGATATCGAACGGCACCGCATAAAGCTTGCCGTCGTGGGTTGCTGCCTCGACGGGTGCGCTGAAAAAGTCGCTGGTCTTCAACCCGGCATCATCAAGGTCTTTTGTGGTAATTTCGCTCAATACTTTTTCATCAAGGCCGAGCGGCGCGCGCGACAGGTGATAGGTCATGACATCAGGCCCCTCACCCACGGCGGACGCCGTGCGCACCTTGGTATAGAACGGAACGCCCCACTCTAGCGTCGTTCCCTTGATCTGAATGTCAGGGTGTTCCTTGTTGAAGGCAGCAATCAGCGCTTTCATGCGCACGCCGTCGCCGCCCGAAAGAAAGTCCCACCAGACGATATCCTGCTTCGCCAGTGCCGGCAGGGCGCTCAGGCCCAGAACCGTACCAACAAGCAATGTCTTGATCAGTCGCATCGTTCATTCCTCCCGTTTGTTGGAAACACCCCGTTCAAGGGGCGGTCTGCTACTGCATCGAAAGGCGCCTCCTCGCGCCTATCGCAACCTTTTGCCGTCGCTGCCGAAAACCATGATGTGATCGGGCGAGGCACTCAGTGAGACGGACCGGCCATCCAGCCGCTCGCGCGAGCCCTGCCGCTGCACGACAAGTTCTTTCCCGGCACGCGTTCGGGTATAGAGATAGGAAAGGTCGCCAAGCTCCTCCGCCACCTCGACATTGACAGGCAAAGCACCCTCTTGCGTGATCACCAGATGCTCGGGCCTTATGCCGATTTCGACCCGCTGACCGGGGGAAACCGGATGCGAAAGCCGGGCTTCGAGGTGCTTTTCACCACCTTCAGGCGTAAGCGTCACGATACCGTCCCGCTGCCCGACGATGTCGGCGGCAAGGAAATTCATCGCGGGCGATCCGATGAATCCAGCGACGAAACGATTGTCCGGATCGTCGTAAAGGGTGAGCGGCGCGCCGGCCTGTTGCACGATGCCGCCCTTCAGCACGAAAATCTTGTCCGCAAGCGTCATGGCCTCCACCTGGTCATGCGTGACGTAGATCATCGTGGCGCCGAGCTTGCGGTGAAGCCGGGTCAGTTCCAGCCGCATCTGCACGCGCAGCTCCGCATCCAGGTTCGACAGGGGTTCATCGAAGAGAAACACCTTCGGCTGTCGCACGATCGCGCGGCCTATGGCCACGCGCTGTCTCTGGCCGCCGGAAAGCTGCGATGGCTTCTTGTGCAGATTGTCCTCGAGCTGGAGGATGCGGGCAGCTTCACCCACCCTCTCATTCACCTCCGCTTTCGGCCGTCGGGCGAGACGCAGGCTGAAAGCCATGTTCTCGAACACCGTCAGATGCGGGTAAAGCGCATAATTCTGGAAGACCATGGCAACGCCGCGATCCGCCGGCTCGACAGCGGTGACGTCGCGCTCGTCGATGGCGATGTGACCGCCGCTGGTTTCCTCAAGACCGGCGATCATGCGCAACAGGGTGGATTTTCCGCAACCGGATGGCCCCACGAAAACCGCGAAGCTGCCCGTCGGAATCTCCATCGAAACGTCCCGGATGGCTGCAAAGGAGCCGAAGGACTTGGCGATATTGCTGAGACGGACACCCATCACCGCCTCACTGAACCTTCACGCGCAGAACATGATAGGACAGCGCCGGCACAGAGCCTTTGAGCGCCCCATCCTCGACACCAATGCCGCTGCCCGGCACCGGCACGACGCGGTCGGGTTGATCCGGACCGTTGCCGATCCTCAGATCATATCCCGCCATGGAAAGATGCAGGCTGAGTGACACAGGCGAAAAGCCGGTGAGACCGACATTGAGCTCTGCTGCTTCGGTCAGATGACGATTGAGGACAAACAGCGTCACCACGCCCTCGTCCTCATCAAACACGCCGGCGACATCGAGATATTTGACGTCATCGGCCGCGTTGCAGTCGTAGGTCGGGCAATCGACGGCAATGTTCAGTGCAACGCCGCGACCATAAAGCGAGGCGAACTGATAGGGATAATAGATGGTCTGGCGCCATGCCGGTCCGTTCTTTTCAGCGCGGATGGGGGCGATGACATTGACGAGCTGGGCAATGCAGGCGATGCGCACCCTGTCCGAGCGACGGATGAACTCGTTGAGCAACCCGGCCACGAAGAGAGCATCCTCGAAATTGTAGGTCTCCTCCAGAAGTGCAGGCGCTTCCGGCCAGTCCCAGCTCTTGATGCGTTTACCGTCGTCTTCGCGGATATGGTACCAGACATTCCACTCGTCGAAGCAGATGGAGACATCGTTCTTGGCGCGCTTCTTGGCTTTCACGTAATCGATGACACCGGCGATAGTCTGAATGTAACGCCCTGTTTCTTCGATCTTGCCGAAGTAATTCAGCGTGTCGCGGCTGTTATTGCCGAAATATTTATGCAGCGAGATGTGGTCCACATTCTCGTAGCATTCTTCCAGCACCTCGCGCTCCCATTCGGGATAGGTCGGCATGCCGTCGTTGGAACTTCCGCAGACGATTGCCTCGATGGTGGGGTCGAAACCCTTGAAGGCTTTCGCGGTTTCGTTGGCCAGCCGGCCATACTCCACCGCCGTCTTGTGGCCAATCTGCCAGGGGCCGTCCATCTCGTTGCCGAGGCACCACATCTTCACGCCATGCGGCTTTTCGGCGCCGTGGCTGCGGCGAAGGTCGCTAAGCTCGGTGCCGCCGGGAAAATTCACGTATTCGAGAAAGTTGCGGGCATCATCCAGACCACGGGAACCGAGGTTGACGGCGAGCATCATCTCGATGCCTGCCATCGACGCCCAGTCTGCGAACTCGTTGACGCCGATCTGGTTGGTTTCCTTGGAGCGCCACGCAAGATCAAGCCGCACGGGCCGTTTGTCACGGGGGCCGATGCCGTCTTCCCAGCGATAGGCCGAAACGAAGTTGCCGCCGGGATAACGGATCGCCGGAATTTTCAGATCCTGCACGAATTTCAGCACGTCCTTGCGAAAACCGTTTTCATCCGCCTGCGGATGGCCGGGCTCGTAAATCCCGCCATAGATCGCCCGCCCCATATGTTCGATGAAGGCGGAATATAGGCGATCGTCGATACGCCCAATCCGGAAGTCCCGGTGGACTGAAACCCGCGCTTTCATAGGCTCTCCTCCCATGCGCATTTATATCGTACAATATGATATACACCACATTTCATAATATAGTTGCCAATGGAAGCCGCGCCTGTCAACCGCGAAAATCCATACTTTATGAAATTGGCCCGATCAGTCTGCGGTGCGCAGACGCAATACGATGTCCTGATCGTAATTCCCAAAGCCCCGGCCGAAGATGTTGAGCCCGCCCGGATGCTTTGCATCCGCCTTTACCTCGATCCGCAGACGGATTGAGCGGTGGCTGGACAGATCTATATCCGCAAGCGTCACATCGGAAATGCGCGTACCATCGACATAGGTTCCCTGGGCAGTAATGCGCCAGGTTTTAAGCATTCCATACTGCGAGCCGGACAGTTTCCACCAGTCGGGCGTAAACGTACCCCGCTTGTCGCCGAAATCGCCGGGCGAGGTCCAGACCCCGATCTCCTTGCCGTTGACGGAGAGGGTAATGTCTGACGGCCAGTTGCTGTGCGTTCCTGGCACCTCGGAACTGACCTCCATCGAAAACTCGACTTCCTCGACGTTTCGCCCCTGAATCTTGGCATTATTGGGGAATTGATACTCGACATGACCCGATGTGAACCACAAAAGTGCAGTCTTCATGCGGTCGGGATCCATGAAGGTATCAGGGACATCCAGAAGTCCGATAATGCCCTCCGGCGAACAGATGCCGCAAGGCGCGGTCACCGAACTTTGCGTATAGAGGCCGAGCGGCATGGCGACGGCAATGTAGTTGGATACAGCCGGCGTCTCGGGGCTTCGAAACGAAACGATAAGCTCGTCGCAGGTCGCAAAACAGATTTTCTGGCTGCCCTTGCGCGCCTTGCGCGTTTCGGTTCGCAGCAGCCCCGCCTCTTCAAGAACGGTCACACCGGCCGACACGGTGGATTGGGGAAGATCCAGCCTCTGCGCGATCTCGTTGACATTGAGACCGTTGGCCTCGTGCAGCAGCTTCAATATCTGCACACGGATCAGCGACGCCGCCGCCTTCAAGACATCGAATTCTTTTTCAGCGTCAATAAGTAGGAAATTGGGAGCCATTGTCTAATCTTCAGATTTAGCGATCTAGATCAGAATTTCTGGCTTAAATATCTTATGCTGTCCAGCATTGTTTGTCGTGTCGATATATTCAAAGTCAGACACGCAAGGAAGGATTGCGAATGAAGGCAGCGCAGGCGGTTTCGATACCGCATGCGCTGCCTCTTTTTCCTTACCCGCGCTTGCGCAACGTGCGGGTGCCGGTATCGACAAGATTCTGCGCTGCCTCATCCACAGTGGCGCGGCCAAAGGCGAGTGAGTCGGCAATCGGACGCATTACCCCACGGTCGAACTCATTGGCGCCGATGGGGGCAGGCTCCGGATAGGTATCGAGCTTGCCGGACAGGCTCTCGATGTAATCGACCGTCTTGCGTTCAGTCTCGTTGAGGCTTGGCAACACAGCTTCGCGTACCCTCTTCGCCGGCGGCACGCCGCGTTCGACACCGAGAACCTTGCCCGCTTCCAGATCGTTGACAAAGAAGTTGATGAACTTCGCCGCAGCTTCCGGAGTGGTGGAGGTGGACGAAATGCACCAGATAAGCCCCGGCCGGTAATAATGCCCGGTCGGTTTTCCCGCCCCCTCGCCCGGCAGCATGCCAATGGACAGCGTCTTCTTGTTGAGCGCCTGGTAACCGACAAGCTGGTTGGAATAGGCAAAGCCGATTGCGGAATTGCCAAAGGTCAGCGCGTTGGATTCGATGGTATTGTCATCGCGCGTCTGGATATCGGCAGAGACGCAAAGCTTGTTCTCGCGCAGATCCTCCCAATAGGCGAACCATTCCTTGGCATCTTCCTTGTTGAAACCGATGGTGCCGTCCTGGAACAGGAGTTTGCCGCGCTGGCGCAGCCAGACATCGAAGACGTAGTGATAACGAGCGCCATAGGGCACCGCCCAATAATTGCGCCGCGCCGGAGCGTTCTTCTTGAAATCGCGCGCCAGTTCCGCCAGCCCCTTCCAGGTGATCTGCTCCTTCGGCACGGAGACGCCGGCCTCCTTCAGCGTCTCTGCATCATACATCATGCAGAACGAATTCAGCCCGAGACCGACGCCGTAAAGCTTGCCGTCGATGCGGCAAAGATCGACTTCGCTTTTGCCGAAATTGGAAAGATCAAGCGACGAGCCGACAAACTGGTCAAGTTCCATGCAGGCCCCACGGCCGGAATAATCGGCAATGGTGGAAGGCTCGAGCTGAAAGATATCGGCGACGTTACGTCCCGCCATGGACGTCGCAAGCTTGGTCCAATAGTCGGAACCGGCGATCATCTCGCCGCTGATTACCGTTTGTGGATCTGCCTTCTGGTAGAGGGCAATCACATCATTGGTGCGCTTGTTGCGGTCAGCCGAACCCCACCATACGCAACGAAGCCGGGTTTCGGCCGCCATCGCGCGGAAACCGCCCGCCGCCGCGCCAAGACCCGCCAGTGCCGCCGTCACCAAAAATCCGCGTCTATCGATAGTTTGCATCTGCTCCTCCCGCGTTTTGCAAATTTCTCATTCATCACTTAAATTCTTGCAAATTTTCATTATTTGCAATATTTGCATCATAATAGAATTTTTTGCAAGCGCAGGAGAAGACATGAACGATACGCCCGACATCAGCCGCCCGCGCCAGTCGGATATCGCCCAGCGCGCAGGGGTTTCCATCAGCACGGTCTCACGGGTTCTCGCCGGGGAAAAAGGCATCAGCGCATCGATCCAGACCAAGGTTCTGGGCGTGGCGGCGGAACTTGGTTATCCGCTGCGGCCAGTCACGAGCCAGACCGGCGGCATCTCGCTGGAGGGCAAGAAAATCCTCGCCCTCATGTCCGCCGAACGAGCGACCGGCGATATCGGCGCCTTTTATCACGATATTTTCGACATGCTGCGCAGCCTTGCCCAGACAGAGGGTTTCGAACTCGATATCCGGCTGCTGCACCAGAGGCAGATCGACGACGCCCTTACACAGCGGGTCTGCGAGGTCGATGGCCTTCTCGCCATTGGTCTTGACCCCGAAGAGGAGATAATCCACCGCATCACGCAGGGTGTGCTGCAACCGGTTCTCGTCAATAGCGCCGATCCCTCGATGATGCTGGATTGCGTCTCGCCCTCCAATTTTTACGGCGGGGCGATGGCGGCGCGGCGGCTGCTGGAACTGGGGCACCGCAAGGTCGCCTATATCGGTCCGCAACACCGTCACACTATAAGAGAGCGCATGCGGGGCTTTCGGCAGGTTATCATCGAGGAAGAGGGTGCCACCTATGAGGAGTTTCTGCTTTCCACGGCGGATAGCGGCTTCGGGCAGGCCGGTGATGCGGTTCGTCAGCTGCTGGCCAAAAACCCCGATCTGACTGGCATTTTCTGCATGAACGATGCGATCGCGCTCGGCGCGCTGGGAGCAGCACAAGAGCTTGGCCTCGGGGTACCGGACGATCTTTCCATCATTGGCTTCGACGACCTGCCCTTCGCCGAACTTTCCACTCCCCGGCTCAGCACAATCCGGGTAGACCGCCGCGAGATTGCCCGCGAGGCGGTGGAGCTGATGCGCCGCCGGCTGGCGGAGCCATCGGCCAATGCCCGGCAGGTTCAGCTGGGTGTACAGCTTGTGGAAGGACAGACCGCCGGTCGAGCAAAAAAGACGGGAAAGGCGGCGCGCGATGCATAAGCCAGCAAACCATGATCCAGTGACCCGCTTCAATCCGCTTTACGGCAATCCACTCAAGACCCGCGCCGACGTCAGACGGGCATTAGACGACAGTTTCGCACCGCTGCTTCCCTATTTCTCAGAGAGCGGCGCAAGAGTGACGCTAAGCGGCACCGCCGCGCATTTTGACCGGGCAGCGGCCGATCTGGAAGGATTTGCGCGACCACTCTGGGGCATCGCGCCGCTTGCGCTCAGCGGCGATGCCTTCGCCCATTGGCCGCTTCTGGCCAGAGGCATCGCCAATGGCACCGATCCCGCCCATGCCGATTACTGGGGCGACGTGCGGCAGAAGGATCAGCGGCTGGTGGAACTGGCCGCCCTCGGCTTTGCGCTTCGGCTTGCGCCGCAACATCTGTGGGAACCCTTGTCCGAAGCGCAAAAGGCGAATGTGCGCCATTATCTTCTGGCGGCGCGCGAGCGCATCTATGCCGACAATAACTGGAAGTTTTTCCGGGTGATGGTCGATGCGGCGCTCGATCATCTCGGTATCGAATTCGACCGGAGCCTCACCGAAACATATCTGAAAGAGCTGGACGGATTTTACATCGCCGACGGCTGGTATCGCGACGGCAACTATCGCCGCATCGACCACTACATCGCCTTCGCCATGCATTTTTACGGGCTGATCTACGCGAAAATCAGCAAACCGGATGATGCATACGCCGAACGCTACCGGGAACGTGCCCGCCTGTTTGCCGGGGATTTCGCAAGCTGGTTCGATGAGGATGGTGGCGCGCTGGCCTTTGGCCGCTCCATGACCTACCGTTTCGCCTGCGGCGGCTTCTGGGGTGCCCTCGCCTTCGCGGATGAGGAAGCGATGCCCTGGGGGGAGATCAAGGGGCTTTATCTGAAACATCTGCGCTGGTGGGCGGGAAAGCCGATTGCCGACCGCGACGGCGTGCTTTCCATCGGTTACGCCTATCCGCAACTGACCATGTCGGAAAGCTATAATTCGGCGGGTTCACCCTATTGGGCCTTCAAGGCTTTCCTGCCGCTCGCCTTGCCGGAAAGCCACCCCTTCTGGCAGGCGGAGGAAAAGCTGCCAGACACATCCACAAAACCACGGCCGCTCGTTCATCCCGGCATGGTGATGATGCGCAGTAAGAGTAACGTCACGGCGCTGACGAGTGGGCAGGAAAACCTGTCCATGCGCGGCGGGCCGGAGAAATACGCCAAATTCGCATATTCCTCGCGTTACGCTTTCGGCGTGGAAGTGGACGAGCGCGGTTTCAAGACCAATGGTTTCGACAATATGCTGGCCTTTTCCGAAGATGGCCGCCACTACCGGGTGCGCGAAACCAACCGCACTGTGCTCTTGGCTGGCACCAATCTTCGAGCGACTTGGAACCCATTCCCCGATGTCGAGGTCGAAACGACGCTGGTTGCCGCGGGAGAGTGGCATATCCGGTTGCACCGGATTACTTCCGCGCGGCCACTTTTTGTCACCGAAGGCGGCTTTGCGATAAACCGCAACGATGGCGACCGCGATGCGGTGATCGAAGACAGCGGCCGGGCAACGGCCGATTGCGGCACCGACATATCCGCCATCATCGATCTCGGCTCCAGCGCATCCCGCCAGGGCGTGGCGCTGAAGGCGCTGCCCAATACCAATCTCATCAATGCCAAAACCACTGTGCCGCAATTGCGGGGCGACATTCCAGCGGGCAAAACCCTGCTCGCCTGCGCCGTCTTTGTGGGACTGGCGGGACCTGAAAGCGAAACAGCTTTGGCGACAGTTCCCGCACTTCCGGACATGGAAGCGCTTGACCGCCTGTTTGTTGAGCGCGGTGTTCCGGTAAGCAGCATGGCGGCGGCGGGAGAACCGCAATGATAAGCCCGCGTCCGCGTCTCAGCCTTGCCATGGACCCGGAGCGGACGCAGCATGTGCTGACGCCACAGGCGCTTGAAAAGCTGTCGCAGAGCGTCGACATCCTCGATACCCGGCCGATCTCCGATTTTCACGACCCAGCTGTGACTGCGCAGTTGGAGAGAACAGATATTCTTCTGACTGGCTGGGGTTGTCCCGAGATCGACATGCGGGAACTGGCAATGATGCCGAACCTTCGGTTGATTTCACATGCCGCCGGGACGGTGAAATACTTCCTGTCCCAGGCGGTTTTCGAACGAAACGTTACGGTGTGCAGCGCGGCCGAGGCGAATGCGCAGCCGGTCGCGGAGTTTACGCTGGCAATGATCCTGCTTTCCGGCAAGCGTACCTTCGGTTTCCGGCGCATCTACGGAGAGGATCGCGCACGGCGAAACGTCGACCGCCTGCAGTCGCAGGTCATCGGCAATCTCGGCCTGACCGTCGGCATTGTCGGGGCGTCACGCATCGGACGTCGGGTCATCAATCTGCTTCAGCCCTTCGATCTCGATCTCATCCTTTTCGACCCGTTTTTAAGCGCGGTGGAGGCACAAAAGCTCGGTGTGCGTCTCGTATCGCTCCGCGAGCTTATGGCGGTAAGCGATGTCATTTCCCTGCACGCGCCATCCCTGCCGCAAACCCGGCATATGATCGGCGCCGACGCGCTTGCCCTGATGAAGGACGGAGCGACCTTGATCAACACGGCCCGCGGCGCGCTGGTGGATGAAGACGCTCTGCTGGCGGAACTGAAAACCGGACGCATAGAGGCCGTCATCGACGTGACCGATCCGGAAGTGCCGTCACCGGATTCGCCCTTTTACAGCCTTCCGAACGTGTTCCTGACGCCGCATATCGCCGGCGCCGTCGGCCTCGAACGCGCCCGGCTCGGCGACATGGCGATTGCCGAGATCGAACGCTTCTGCCGCGCAGAACCATTGCAACAGCAGGTACGTCCGGAACATCTGGAACTGATCGCATGAGAATTTTCGAGCCGGGCCTCTGCTCTGTCACCTTCAGGTCCATGACGCAGCAGGCCGTGATTGACCTTGCCGTCGCAAATGGCATCAAGGCGATAGAATGGGGTGCCGATATCCATGTGCCACCTGGCGACCTAGAAAATGCAAGGGATGTGGCGGCGCGTACGGTGAAAGCCGGTCTTACCGTCTCTTCCTACGGATCCTACATTTTCGCACCGGATTTTGCGCCGGAGGATGTGACCGCAGTTCTGGAAACCGCGAAAGCGCTCGGCACCGGCCATATCCGCATCTGGCCCGGCAGCCGCAAACGCCCATCCGCGGATTATTCACCAGAGGAACGCCGTGCGGCGACCGACGCGTTGGCGGCACTTTCCCGGCGGGCAGACGACCACGGAATGACAATCGGCCTCGAATATCACCCCAATTCGCTGACCGACACGCTGACCTCGGCCTTGCAGCTCATGCAGGATTTGCCGATGCCTAACCTGTTCTTTTACTGGCAGCCAGCCCCAGGTCTACCGCTGGATGACGCCCTTGCGGAAATATCCGCGCTCGGCTCGCGCATCTGCCACCTGCACGTCTTCGCGTGGCTCACCGATGCCAGCCGCCTGCCGCTCGGCGAGCGCGCGGACTATTGGCGGGCTTGCGTTGATGCCTTGCCAGCAAGCGACTGGATGGAACCGGCTTATGCGATGCTGGAGTTCGTCAAAGGTGACAACGCCGCCCAGTTCTCGGAAGATGCGGCGGTGCTGAGCGGGATTCTCGCCGGCTCTTAGAACCGCTTGTTTTTTATCGAAAACCGACGCGGCGGACTAAAATTCGCTATCCATCACAACCGCCCGCTGCCCTCATCCCTGTATCCCCTATAGGGAACCAGCCAGCCCAAGTCTTTGGGCTGATTGATTTCCTCGCCGCGCAGACGCGTCAGCTGGACTCCTGTGACACGCACAGGAATAAGGGAAGGTCTGTTCCTCCCCCCGGTTTTTCCTCTTATATTCGCCGCCCATCTGCCCCGAACAGATGCGTCTTCGCCAGATCAAACGCAAAGGGAATGGTCTCGCCGATGCGGATATGGCGCTGGCCGTCCAGCAGCAGGGTGGCGGGCTGGCCATCTGGGGTGCTGGTATAAACCACCGTCGAGCCGCCGAGATGTTCAACGAGCTGGATGGACGCATCGCCAAGCGAGGCCGATTGCGCCTGTGGGTTTACGTGTTCGGGACGAATGCCGAAAGTGAGTGGCTCGCCTTCCTCAGCCGCGACCGGCTTTTCGAGCAGAATGCGCTGGCCGGCGACCTCAATGGTACGGTTGGAGCTGTCGCCTGAAGCCACTTTCGCGGAAAGGAAGTTCATCTTTGGCGAACCGATGAAACCCGCCACAAACTGGTTGGCCGGATTGTTGTAGAGATCAAGCGGGCGGCCGACCTGCATGATGCGGCCGTCACGCAGGACCACGATCTTGTCGGCCATCGTCATGGCCTCCACCTGGTCATGCGTCACATAGATCATGGTGCTGCCGAGCGTCTGGTGCAGCTTGGCAATTTCGACACGCATCTGCACGCGCAGTTCCGCATCGAGGTTGGACAGGGGTTCATCGAACAAAAAGATTTTCGGCTCGCGGACGATAGCCCGACCGATGGCGACACGCTGGCGCTGGCCACCAGAAAGCGCCTTCGGCTTGCGCTGTAACAACGGGCCGATCTGCAGGATATCGGCAGCTTTCTGCACCCGCGCCTCGACTTCCGGTTTCTTGTAACCCGCCGTCTCCAGCCCGAAAGCGAGGTTCTTGTAAACGCTCATATGCGGATAAAGCGCATAGGACTGGAACACCATGGCGATACCGCGCTTGGAAGCGGCTGTTTCGTTGACCCTTTCGCCATCGATGCGAAGATCACCCTCGGAGATTTCCTCCAGACCGGCGATCATGCGCAGAAGCGTGGATTTGCCACAGCCCGAGGGGCCAACGAAAACGGTGAACTCGCCCGGCTCGATCTTGAGATCGATGCCGTGGACGACCGGAAAGGCGCCGAACCGCTTGACGATTTTTTCCAGAGTAATGCTGCTTGCCATGCTGTTTCTCCCGACCGTCGCGCTGCAGACAAGGCAGCCGCGACGGTGTTGATGTTCTGCAATTCGTTTTCGGTCCCGTTTCGTCCGTTCAGCGTTTCATTCCGGTGGTAGCGATGCCTTCAATCAGCAGCCGCTGGAAGAACAGGAAGAACAGGAAGACCGGTACCAGCGACAGGTTGGACATGGCGAAAAGCGACGTCCAATCCGAGCTGCCGGTGGAATCCACGAAGGATCTGAGGCCGAGCTGCACGGTGTAGGTGTTGATGTCGTTCAGATAGATCAACGGACCGAAGAAATCGTCCCAGGTCCAGATAAAGGAAAAGATCGCGGCCGTTGCCAGAACCGGCAGAGAGAGGGGCAGCATGATCTTCCAGTAGATGCGGAAGGGCGAGCAACCGTCCATCACCGCTGCCTCATCAAGCTCACGCGGAATACCCCGGAAGAACTGCACCATCAGGAAGATGAAGAAGGCGTCGGTTGCCAAATATTTCGGCACGATCAGCGGAAGCGACGTATTCACCCAACCCATTTCCAGAAACAGGATATATTGCGGGATGAGCACAACGTGATAGGGCAGCATCAAGGTGCCGAGCATCAGCGCGAACCAGAAATTGCGCCCACCGAACCGCAGGCGGGCGAAAGCGAAGGCGGCAAGTGAGCAGCCAACGACGTTGCCGATGGTGGCGAGCACCGAGATGAAGAACGAGTTCCAGAAGAATTGCCCGAAACTGACCTGAAGCCCGGTCCAGCCGCGAATATAGCCGCCGAAATCAACCGACGAAGGAATGAGCGAGGAGGAACCGAACAGCTCGTCCTGCGGGCGGAACGAACCCGAAATCATCCACAGGATCGGATAAAGCATCGCAAAGGAGGCAAGGATCAGCGCCGCATGCAGCAAAACCGACATTAGCGGTGAGCGTTGCGGGCCTTGTCCCGGCCGGGGAGCGGTAACAGCGTCAGTCATCGTAATGCACCCAGTATTTCGCGCTGAGGAACGAGAAGGCCGTGAACAGCGCGATGATGATCACAAGAATCCAGGCAAGCGCCGAGGCATATCCCATGCGGAAGAAACCGAAGGCTTCCTGATAGAGATAGAGCGTGTAGAACAGCGTCGAGTTGATCGGCCCGCCCGTGCCTTCGGAAATGATGAAGGCGGGCGTGAAGGCCTTGAAGGCATCGATCGTCTGGATCACGGCGTTGAAGAAGATCACCGGCGTCAACAGCGGCAGCGTAATACGGAAGAACTGCCGCATCTTGCTCGCGCCGTCGATATCGGCGGCCTCGTACATATCCTGCGGGATTTGCCGGAGCCCTGCGAGGAAGATGATCATTGGCGAGCCGAACTGCCAGACGGACAGGATCACCAGCGTGTAGAGCGAGTAGTCCGGATTGGAAATCCAGCTCGGCCCCTCATAACCGAAAACCTGCCACAGGACCATGTTGACGAGGCCATCTGACGCGAAAAGCTGCCGCCAGAGAACAGCGATCGCCACGCTGGAACCGAGCAGCGACGGCAGATAGAAGATCGCCCGGTAAAGCGTGAGCCCCTTTATGCCGCGATTGAAGGCGAGCGCCACCAGCAGCGCAAAGATCAGCTTCAACGGCACCGAAAGCAGCACATAGGTAAAGGTGACCTGCATGGCGGCGGCGAATTTAGGGTCGGCAGTGGCGATGCGCACATAATTGGCCGCCCCCACCCAGTCCGGGGATTGAAGCAGGTCATAATTGGTGAAGGACAGATAAAGCGACACCAGCGCAGGCCCGAGGGTGAGACCGAAGAAACCGATCAGCCACGGCAGGAGAAACAGGTACGCGTGAACGTTGCGGTCCAAAAGCCGCTTCACGCCTGCCCGCTTCGGGAGAGCCGCGCCACGGCTCTCCTCCACGAGAGTTTCAGATCGAAAGGCCATCTGCCATCACTTCCGTTTAATGACGGTTTCGGATTCCTTGACGAGCCGGTCACCACCCTCAGCCGCCGAAATCTTGCCAAAGCCGATCTCTTCCGCTGTACGTTTCAGGACGAAGGCGAATTCGCCTGCACCCGGAGGGGGTGCCGGCGGCAGATCGCCAACGCCGGGGGTAATCTCGGCAATATATTCCACCATGCTCTTGCTGACGGCATCGAGCTTGGCGGTCAGCGCGTTACGCATCGATTCCGACGCCGGAACGCCGCGCTCCACACCCAGAACATCGACGCCCTGTGGTTCGGCAACGAGAAAGTTGATGAAACCGACCGCCTGCTCGATGCCGGCACTGCCATTGGCGACGCTGATGAGCATGGATGGTTTCAGGTAGTGACCGGAAGGACCATCCTTCTTGCTTTTCGGATAGGAGGTAATCGCCAGCTTTGCTTTGTTGAGTGCCTGATAACCGACAAACTGGTTGGAATGGGCAAATGCCGTTGCCGCCTTGCCCGTCGTCAGCGCGTTGGTTTCAATATTCAACTGGTCGAGCGCCTGAATATCGGCCGGCACGCATGCACCGCTCTTGCGCAAATCCGCCCACATGGTGAACCATTTGGTCGCGTCGGTCGGATCAAAACCGATACCGCCATCCTGTGTGTAGAGTGATTTGCCGTTCTGACGCAGCCAGTTCTCGAAGCTCGGCTCGACGCCGCTGGCATCGGCCGTGGCGTAATAGCCGGGCTTGGGCTTGTTCTTGCTGAGCTTGGCGGCGTTTTCGGCAAACTCTTCCCAGGTCTGCCCGATCGCTGGCGGGGTCGCGCCGGATTTTTCCCAGGCCGCCTTGTCGAAGAAGACAGCGCTGGAATTCACGCCAAGATTAACCCCGTAAAGCTTGCCGTCGACCCGACCGGAGTCGATGTTCATCTTGCCGAAATCTTCTATCTTCAGGCCCTTGCCAATATAGTCATCAAGGGGAGCAAGGGCGCCGCGCCGGCCATATTCGAAGATGTAGCGATAATCCATCTGGATCAGATCAGGCGCGTTGCGGCCTGCCACCTGCGTGGCAAGGCGCGGCCAGTAGTCGCTCCAGCCGGCAAATTCCCCGGCAATATCGAGATCCGGCTTGATTTGCTTATATGCGGCGATCGCCTTGTTGGTGCGATCCGCACGCTCCTGCGATCCCCACCACAACATACGCAGCCGCGCGGCCTGAGCCTGCGCCGAGCCACCTCCCAATGTTGCGAGTGAAAGGGCCGCAAGCCCTGCTGAAAGCACACTTCTCCTGTGAAGCATCACGGGCATTGGCAACTCCTCCCTAATTGACTGCCAAATTAATGATGGGGGTAAACGACTATTGCCGTTTTATAACTAATTGGTTACATGGGAACACCGATCGCCAACATTGTCAAGCGGGTGCTAAGATGGACGAAACGACGAAAAACCAGCTGCCCGATCCGGCCGTCGAGGAAACGCCTGCCCCCAAGCGCAAACGCGGGGCGGCACAGGTGCGAAACCCGGAGAGAACACGCGCCGCCATTCTTGAAGCCGCCCGCCGCGAGGTGGCCGCAAAGGGCCTGGCGGGCGCGAGAATCGATGTCGTGGCGCGGCGTGCCGGCACCAACAAGCGGATGATCTACCATTATTTTGGCGACAAGGACGCGCTTTATCTCGCCGTTCTGGAGGACGCCTATCGCCACATCCGCCACACCGAACGGCGGCTGGACCTGACCCGCAAGGCGCCTTCGGAAGGCTTGCGGGAACTTGCGCTTTTCACCTGGCATTATTTTCTGGATCACCCGGAATTTCTGAGCATTCTCGCAACAGAAAACCTCAATAAAGCCCGATATCTCAGGCAATCCGCTACGATTGCGGCGATGCATTCGAACTTCATTTCCGAGCTTGAGGACGTGCTGCGGCGCGGCCGCGATACTGGCGAATTCCGTGACGGTCTCGATCCGATCGACGTCTATCTGACGATCGCCTCGCTCGGCGCCTTTTATCTTTCGAACCGATTCACGCTGTCGACGATCTTCCAGCGCGACCTGACCGACCCCGCCGAACTTGAACGCTGGGGCCAGCATATCGTCGATACCCTGCTTGCTGCGGTGCGGCCGGTCTGAGCCGTAAAAACCGAATTTCCCTTTAACAACAGCGACGACGCGCAATTCGCATCCGCGAAGCGCGTCTTTTCCTTTTGCGGCGCGGCACAAACCCGTGATTTCTGCCGCCGCAAGTGCATGTGAATTTCCTGCCAAAAACACCTTGACAGATCGCATCCTTCACGACCACAAATAACCAAATGGTTACAAATTGCCATGTTTGACGGAAGCGGCTTTCGGGAAAAGGCCGCCTTGGGAGGAAATTCATGAAACGTATCGGCGTCATCATGCACGGCATCACCGGCCGCATGGGTTACAACCAGCACCTCGTGCGCTCCGTTCTCGCCATTCGCGATCAGGGCGGCGTGGTTTTGAAGAGCGGCGAAAAGGTCATGCTCGACCCCATTCTGGTCGGCCGAAACGGTGCGAAAATCGAGGAAATCGCTAAAAAGCACAATGTCGCGCGCTGGACGACCGACATCGACGCCGCCCTTGCGAACCCGGATGACACGCTTTTCTTCGACGCCGGCACGACGCAGATGCGTGGCAGCCTGCTCGAAAAAGCCATCAAGGCGGGCAAGAACGTCTATTGCGAAAAGCCGATTTCCGACAGCGTGGCAGAGGCGCTGGCAATTGCCAGACTGGCCGAAAGCGCCGGTATCAAACACGGCGTGGTGCAGGACAAGCTGTTCCTGCCCGGCCTTCGCAAGCTGGCGATGCTGCGTGACAGCGGCTTTTTCGGCAAGATCCTCTCGGTGCGCGGCGAGTTCGGCTATTGGGTTTTCGAAGGCGATTGGCAGCCGGCGCAGCGTCCTTCGTGGAATTACCGCCTGAAGGACGGCGGCGGTATCATCCTCGATATGCTGTGCCACTGGCGTTATGTGCTCGATAATCTATTCGGACCGGTGAAATCCGTAAGTTGCCTCGGCGCCACCCATATCCCCGAGCGTTTCGATGAACAGGGCCACGCCTATGCGGCGGATGCCGACGATGCCGCCTACGCCACCTTCGAGTTGGAAGGCGGCGCCATCGCCCATATCAACTCTTCCTGGGCGGTGCGTGTGCGCCGCGACGATCTCGTCACGTTTCAGGTTGATGGCACGCATGGTTCGGCCGTAGCGGGTCTCACCAAATGCTGGACCCAGCACCGCACCAATACGCCGAAACCGGTGTGGAACCCTGACCAGCCCCAGACCATCGACTTCTACAAGACCTGGCAGGAAGTGCCTGACAACGTCACTTATGACAACGGTTTCAAGGCGCAGTGGGAAATGTTCGTGCGTCACCTCGTCGACAACGACCCATGGCCCTATGGGCTGATGGAGGGCGTGAAGGGCGTGCAATTGGCCGAACTGGGGCTGAGATCATGGAAGGAACGCCGCTGGCTCGACGTTCCCGCACTTTCCTGAGGAGGCGACAGTGAGCGAACTCAAGCTTCCAAAGGACGACCGCAGCATCGAGGTCTACAGGCTATCAGGCGCGCCGGTCGCCATCGAGAAACGAAGTGCGGCGGATTTCAATCGAGTCGCCTTCGCTGCCGCCCATGTGGTGGCCGATCCCCTCGCCGACAACGATCCATGGTTGACGCCCGCCATCGACTGGGACGCTACCCTGCGCTTCCGTCACCGCCTTTGGGACCTCGGCCTGGGTGTTGCGGAGGCCATGGATACGGCCCAGCGCGGCATGGGACTGGCGTGGCCGCAGGCGCAGGAACTGATCTCCCGTTCGCTGAAGGAAGCGGCCACCCGCAAGGATGCGCTGATCGCCTGCGGCGTCGGCACGGATCATCTTGACGGCGGCGGATATGACCTGAAGCAGATTATCGACTCCTACCTGGAACAGCTTGATTTTGTTCAGGGAGAAGGCGGTCGCGTGATCCTGATGGCAAGCCGGGCGCTCACCGCTGCCGCCCGCTCCCCGGACGATTATCTCGAGGCCTATGCCAGGGTTCTTTCCCGTGCCGAGAACAAGGTGGTTATCCACTGGCTGGGAGAAATGTTCGATCCTGCGCTTGAGGGCTACTGGGGTGCCCGCGACCATATGGCGGCGATGGACACCTGCCTTGCCATGATCGAGGAGAATGCAGACAAGATCGACGGCATCAAGATTTCGCTTCTATCCAAGGAAAAGGAAATCGTCATGCGCCGCCGCCTGCCCGCTGGTGTTCGCATGTATACCGGCGACGACTTCAATTATGCCGAACTGATCGCCGGTGACGAAAAAGGTCATTCGGACGCGTTGCTCGGCATTTTCGATGCCATTGCTCCGGCGGCATCCAAGGCGCTCGCCAGCCTGAAGCGCGGTGCGGATAATGAATTCTTCGACATTCTGGAGCCAACGGTGGCTCTTTCGCGCCATATCTTCAAGGCGCCGACCCGCTTTTACAAAACCGGCGTGGTGTTTCTCGCCTATCTCAACGGCTTGCAGGACCATTTCACCATGGTTGGCGGGCAGGAAAGCGCCCGCTCCACGCGGCATTTCGCCGAGCTTTTCCGGCTGGCGGACAAGGCCAATGTGCTTGCCGAACCGGATGTGGCGACGCATCGCATGAAGCAGTTTCTGGCTGTCAGAGGCATTGGTTAAGCGCGAGAGCGAAGGTGGCTGGAGGCCTTCGCAAAAGGGAGGAGTACCGTTATGGGCGTTGAGGGCCTTTCAATAAATTTTGCTACCGTGCGGCAGGGACGTTCCTTCGGGGCAATCGTGGATGCATGCCTTGCGCATGGCATCACCACCATCTCTCCTTGGCGCGAGCAGGTTCACGCTGCAGGCCTTGCTGAAGCAGCACGCATTGTCGAGCAGAACGGCCTTCGTCTCAGCGGCCATTGCCGGGGCGGCTTTTTCCCCGCCCCCGATGCAGAAGGCCGCAGCCGCGCCATTGAGGACAATAAACGCGCCGTGGACGAAGCCGCCGCCATGAAGGCAGATTGCCTAGTGCTTGTCGTGGGCGGCCTGCCCGCCGGTTCTCGAGACTTGAAAGGTGCACGGCAGATGGTGGAGGACGGCATGGCCGAACTTCTTCCCTATGCGAGGGCAGCCGGCGTGCCGCTCGCCATTGAACCGTTGCACCCCTTTTATGCCGCCGACCGCGCCTGCTTCAACACTTTGAAACAGTCGCTCGACCTCTGCGACCGGCTAGGTGCCGGAACCGGTGTGGCCATCGACGTCTATCACGTCTGGTGGGACCCGGAGCTGGAGGAACAGGTGGCGCGCGCCGGGCGAAACGGGCAGATACTGGCACACCATATCTGCGACTGGCTGGTGCCGACCACCGATCCGCTCAACGATCGCGGCATGATGGGCGATGGCGTGATTGACCTGAAGGCATTTCGCGCCATGATCGAGGCCGCCGGCTTTTCCGGTCCGCAGGAAGTCGAGATTTTTTCGCATCGTTGGCAGGCACGCCCGGTGGACGAGGTTCTGTCCACCGTCGTCGAGCGTTTTAAAACCGTTTGTTGATTGGGTTCGGGAGTAAGGAAATGCCTGAAAGGGTGAAACGCAAACGTTATGCACTGGTCGGCACCGGCAATCGTGGCACCACCATGTGGGGGCGCGAACTTCTGGCCGGGTGGAGCGACTATGTCGAACTGGTCGGCATTTGCGACCTGAACCTGATGCGCGCAGAACGGGCCCGCGCCATGATGGGGTCGGCGGCTCCGCTTTATGACGACTTCGACCGGATGATGGCCGAGCAACGCCCGGAACTGGTAATCGTCTGCACGCCCGACGATACTCATGACGACATCATTATCCGCGCGCTCGAGGGCGGTGCCGATGTCATCAGCGAAAAACCCATGACCACCACCCCGGAAAAGATTGACCGCATCCGCGCGGCGGAGGCCAAAAGCGGCCGCCGTGTCGACGTTTCCTTCAATTATCGCTTTTCACCGACGGCGGCGCGCATCAAGGAGCTGATCGACGACGGCGCGATCGGCACCGTTACCTCGGTAGATTTCCACTGGTATCTCGATAACCAGCACGGTGCGGATTATTTCCGCCGGTGGCACGCTTTCACCGAACATTCAGGCAGCCTGTTCGTCCACAAGGCGACGCACCACTTCGATCTTCTGAACTGGTATCTCGATTCCGACCCGGTGGAAGTGAAGGGCTTTGGGCAATTGCTGCATTATGGTAAGAACGGACCGTTCCGGGGAACGCGCTGTCGTACCTGTCCGCACAAGGGCGAATGCGACTATTTCATGGATCTCGGGGCCGACCCGTTCCTGGACGCGCTTTACGAGGACCCGTCGACTTTGGATGGCTATATGCGTGACGCCTGCGTCTTTCGCGAGGAGATCGACATTCCTGACACGATGAGTGCCTCGATTCGCTATGCGAACGGCGTGCAGGTCTCCTATTCGCTCAATACCTATATGCCGATCGAGGGACACCACATCGCGTTTAACGGCCATAAAGGACGCATCGAGATGCGCCAATATGAAAAGCAGCCGTGGACTGAGCCCCCCGCCGACGAAATCCTGCTGGTGAAAAGTTTCGGTGGCGGTGTCGAGCGTATCTGGGTGCCGCATGAGCCGGGCGGCCATTATGGCGGCGACAATCGCATGCGCGACATGATCTTCAAGCCCGGTTCGAACGACCGGCTGCGGCAGCGGGCGGGTTCGCGCGCCGGCGCCATATCCGTGCTCTGCGGCGTAGCCGCATTGAAAAGCGCCCGCGAGGGTGGTGCAGCGGCGGTGAAATCCCTGCCCATCTAGATATTTTCGGCCTGCGGTGCTTTCAACGTCGGTCCGCAGGCCGCAATTGCCAAAAAAGAACAGATAACATTCTGCAGATTACGCGCTTCCTCCATACCGGTAAAACGACGATCGGGGGAAGAAAGAGTTAATCATGTCCAGTTTCGAATCCTTCATTCCGCTCATCATCATCGGCACCAGCCTGATCCTTTTTTTCAAATGGGTGGGGCGTGATATGAACAGGGAAGAGAAAAAACCGAAATCGCGCCGCTGACGCAGGAAGAGACATCGGAACCGACAAGTGCAATCGCCAGATGGCGCATTTTTCCGCATCGGCCCATTGCAAAATCAAAAATTGAGGCTATATTCGGCAAATCGACAATTGCTTGTGACGTCGCTCCTGGGACTCTACGTTCCCGTCGGATTTCCTCTCAAATAATCGATCTAATTCCGCAAGGTATCGCGGAAACCAACAACGATTACTACGAAAGGAAATCGTTATGAACACTGGTACTGTAAAGTGGTTCAACGCCACCAAGGGCTTCGGCTTCATTCAGCCTGACAACGGCGGCACGGACGTTTTCGTTCACATTTCGGCTGTTGAGCGCGCAGGTCTGCGTTCGCTGAACGACGGCCAGAAGATCACCTACGACATCGTGCAGGACCGCAAGTCCGGCAAGAGCTCCGCTGACAACCTTCGCGCAGCTTGATTTGTCATCGGCCCCGCTGGCTACGCATGTACCAGCAGTGGCGCTGAGTGATTGTGAGAGGTCGGGTTAAATCCCGGCCTTTTGTTTTTTTGGCCATGGGGAGGCTCTCATGCGCAAAAATCCTTATCGTTCCGGCGATGCTATCTTTCTGAAGGCGGGCGTACTTGGGGCCAACCAGCCCAAAGGTCCAGGCCGGGTCGTAACGGCTCTGCCAGAGACACAACAAGGTGCGGTTCGCTACAGGGTGCGTTTCCAGCACGAGAACTTCGAACGTAATATAGCGCTCGATGAAATCGATGTGGCTGCGTCTTCATCGCGGCCCGTGGAAATCGAAGGCTCGTCTTCGCGCGTTGCGGGATCGAGCTGGATCAATTCGAATACGATCAGAATCAAAAAATAGCAGCGATGGCTGCGTTAAGGAGATAAGTTGCAGGTACTCGTCAGGGATAACAATGTAGAGCAAGCCCTCCGCGTCTTGAAAAAGAGGATGCAGCGCGAGGGTATCTTCCGTGAGATGCGCGCACGGGAATCTTACGAAAAGCCGTCGGAAAAGCGTATCCGCGAAGAAGCCGAAGCTGTGCGCCGCCACCGCAAGATGGCGAAGAAAAAATTGCAGCGCGAGGGATTGCTTCCTGCTCCCAAAAAGGTTGCCCGCGCTCGATAACTGTCAATTCGCTCCGCAAAGGAGAATGCCATGACCGCGACTAAAGAGGCTGTTTTCAAACCCGGAAAGCTGTCCTCGCAGGACAAGGCATCCATAACGGACAAGGCGGCGAAACAGATCATAACCGCCGAATCCGACCAGCGCGCCAAGAAGACGGAACGGCTTCGCCAACTTCGCGAAGCTCAGGAGGCGGCAATCGCCGCCCCTCCACCCACCCGCACCAAAAAGTCATCCGGCAAGAAATAACCCGGTTGCACTTTTTGACGTCGCCTTTCCGAAAAACTTCTTGAACCTGACACGCAACAGGCGCACGCTTCGCCTGTCAGCAATCCGCTGAAGAGTGCTGGTGTTTGAGGGCAGAGTGTCCTCGCCCCCAAACGAAAGGAGGACGAGATGTCTTCCGAGTTTTATTCATCAAGCCTTTCACGGAACCTCGTCCGCACCGGCGGTTTGGGTTACCGGGAAAACGCATCGCTTCGCCTGCTTCTCAGTGCCGCCGAAGAAACAGCCATGCGCCTAGATCAGGATCGCGGCGCATCCTCCGGCTTTGCGGCGTTTCCTGATTTTGGCCTCCAGCCCGACATGGTGCGGAGAACCTTCTACGCAGGGCGTATCCGCCTCTCCAAACCGACCCTTCCCTTCGGGAAACTTCCGCTTAACGGACTGCCTTTCCCCTGACGATGAAACCGCCCCGCAGCCTGCCTGCGGCGCGCGATCATGCCCCGGACCACACAATATCCAATATCAGTTCAATACCAGGAGGACACCATGGCCAAGGGTCAAGTACGCAGCAACAAAGAAGTCCGCAAACCGAAGAAGGACAAGACGAAGGCTCCGGCTGCGGCACCAGCTGCCGGCACGCAGGTCAAGTTCGCAAACTCCACAACTGCGGATGGCAAGAAGAAGTAGGATTGTTCCGGACATCCCGCTCATAACAGCGCGACGTCCCGGCACGAATTGCCAAACCGCGACCCGATACGCAAAGGGTCGCGACAAATAAAACATGTAATGGAAATGCGGACTTGTTTTGGCCACATTGCTCTTCTATAAGGTTCATACAGCAACTGCTGGTGAGCGCAAGATATGTCGTTCGCAGTTGTTTCCGTCGCTTTAGACTTTTGACCACGGATGTACTGGCACTGGTGTTAATGGCGATATGAGGAAGGTCGGTGCAATATTGCCCCGGCCTTTTTTGTTGTCTGCCCTGGTGAGATAAAGAATGTCGCCGCACCGGTCACATACTCGTCAAGGGCTGTGGAATTAACTTGCCTATTGCGCGCAAAGAGCGCACCCTTCCCCATCGGTACTTAAAGGGCGTTACCGCCGTCAGGCATCCTTGCCGTCTCAAGCCCCATTTGCACATGCCTCCCTTCTACAGCGCCCCGTGCGGAATTTCCCAGGGCGCGTTGAGGCACATGCCCCCCGAAAACCGGCAACGGTCATCGACCGCACCGGCGTATCGTTTCAAAGCGTTGGAGCGTCCCGTGCAGCCTTTTAAGGGCGCGCGCGAGGCTTCGGCTTTCTGAACCAGTAAGAAAAGAGGCCATCATGTCTTCTGCGCCCCGTAACTGCCTGATCTCCTCTCAAGATCTCGAAATGCTCCAATTGGTCCTCGAGAGCATCGGTTTTAATCACCTCTCCGACGATGATGACAAAAAGCTCCATAACAGAGCCGCCCGCAAGGTCATTGAATTATATCAGGATGGTTTGACCGATCCGGCAGACCTCACCGACGAAATGCGCTTCCTGTTCGGCGTGCAGAAACACGACCGCATCAAGCCGTGGAAGCCGCTCCCCCGATATGCAATCCAGGGCCTGCCACTGCTTTACCACCGCCATTGAGGGGAGAGAGCAGATGCGCGAATATATCATGGTCAGCACCGGCCTGTGGCTGGGGCTATTTCTGACCTGGTACCTCGTCACCATGTACGATACGGCAGATAGCGTCTTTACGGCGAACACCGTTCCGTCACTACCGCTGCTGCTGACATCGGCCGAATGCGAGACCCAGTTCGGCATTCTTTTTTCGATGACCGAAAAGCTTTTGAAGGCAGGCGGGCCGATAGTTCCCGACGACTTGCGAAAGAACATAGAGCATTGCATTTCTTCCGATGAGGCAAGCCGCCTGAAACTCAAAGACAATCAACTTATCCGGCTTTTCCCCTGAAGCGCCTCCCGAAGCGGACGGTGTTCGCCAAAATCACTGGTAACAATAATGACTTGGCAAATGAGATATATCAGGAGAAACTGACTTAGTCGGACATCAGTCCGAGAGTTTGCGTCTGCGTGGAGGGTGAGTATGACGTATGACTGGAGCGGCCGCAGAATGCGCCGCATGCGTGCCGCGAAACTGACGATCATCAGTCTCGTCGCGGCCTTTGTTATCACGGCTCCAATCTTCGCGCATTACTGAAGCCTGCAGCGACAAGACGCGATCACACCGGTTGCCCCACCCCTGCCCGCTTTCTCAGGCGACCTTTGAGCCATGTCTGCACTGGCTGATCAAAATGGACCGTCAGGTACCATGACAGACACGTCGTCCCTATCAGGAAAGCGACACCGACCGGCAAAGCGATGTTTTCCCTATCAACGGCAGGCATCAGAAAATCCGTCCAGGCCAGCAGCGGAATATGCAGCACATAGACGGCGTAGGAAGCTGTGCCGAGAAACGTCGACAAGATTCCCACCCTGCGACCCGGCACTATCCTGCTGGCTACGAACAATACCGTCGGCCAGACGAGCAGAACCACCGCGAGATCAAAGAAGGGCCGAAGCTCACGCGAAATTGGCACGGCGAGGATGACGCAGACCAGCATAAGACAGAGGGCCGCCTGGATGGGCTTCAGCTCGGTTATGCGATTGCGGAAGCGGTAAACCAGCACGCCTGCGAAAAACGAGAAAAACACCCTTCCCATGCCGGCATACATTTCGTGCCATCGAAACCCCGCATGCAACTTCCCAAACTCAGCAGCCGCCACGACAAGGACGCAGGCGCTGACAGCCAGCACCACGATTGTCTGTTTCGTAGTCGCCCGCACACCCCACCGGCCATAAACCGCATTCACCACCAGCTCGTTGAAAAGCGACCATGCCGGGCTCACCAGAAACAATGCGCCGTTCAATGTGAGCGTGAAGGGTGCCGGAACAAAAAGAAGCCCGGTCAACAACGCGATCGCGAGTTCGCCCGGATTGATGTGGCGATGAAGATCATCGATCGGCGTCGGCAGGCCCAACAGGTAGAGGCAGATGAAATAGGACGCCATCAACGCCAGCCCCAGCCCATACAGTGGATAAAGTCGCGCGAGGCGCGCCTTCATGAAGAAGCCTGGCGTAATCGCCCCTTCGCGCAGTTTCATGCTGTAGGCATGCGCCAGCACAAAACCGCTCAAGGCGAAGAACAAATCGACGGCGAGATAGCTCGAAGCGTCGTCTCTCCCGAAAAACTGTTCGGCATGGCGATGCACGATGAAGAGCGCAGCTACGCCCCTTATGCCATCGAGCAATATGAAGCGTTCCGGGGAAGACTGGACCATGGGCGTTGATGCTCGACAGGACTGGATTATAATTACTTCACGAAAACGAGGTTTACAGCGCAGCGGTTCATCGCATCCAGTCAAAAACTGTTCAACGTCAAACATACCCCGAATTCTTATGGGCACTTCCCCATGAGCCACGCTCTTTCGCAGCCGTCAAAGGCATGCTACGTCCGAATGCCATCGATGCTTTGACCTTCTGACTCTGTGTACCACGCCTCGCAAAAACCGGTTTCGATTTTAGCAAGTGTCCTGGGCGCAAATTCAAACGGGTTGTTCGGCGGCAAACAACTTTCGCGGAGTCCCACCATGTCCACCATCGCCGACCGTATTAAAAAAATCATCGTTGACCAGCTTGGCGCAGATCCCGGCACGGTTGTCGATGACGCCAATTTTGTCGACGATCTCGGTGCCGATTCCCTCGAAGTGGTTCAGGTTGTCATGGAAATCGAGGAAGAATTCGGAGTGGAAATCCCCGATTCGGCCGCAAGCACAATCCTGACCGTTGGCGACGCCATCCGCTTCATCGAAAAAAACAAGGCTTGACCGGCAGCGGCGGGATATCAACCCGCCGACAGGGCCGCAACAGGATCGAGGTTCGATGCGTTGCGGGCCGGCAGATAGCCGAAAACGACGCCTATCAGTGTCGAGCAGACGAAGGCAGCAATGATCGACACCGTGGAATAGACCATGGCGAAATTGCTGCTGAAGGCGGAGAAAAGCGCCCCGAAGCCGAAGCTGCCCAAAATTCCCAGCGTTCCGCCGATGATGCAGACGAGCACTGCCTCGATCAGGAACTGGCGCAGTATGTCACTGCGCCGTGCGCCGACTGCCATGCGCACGCCGATTTCCGATACACGTTCGGAAACGGAAACGAGCATGATGTTCATCACCCCGATGCCGCCGACCAGAAGCGAAATCACCGCGATCGCCGCAACCAGCAGCGTCATGGTCTGCGTTGTACTGGTGATGGTCTGGCGAATATCGTCAGTGTTGAGAATGTAGAAATCCCGCGTTCCATGCCGCTGGGTGAGAAGAACCGTCACCGCCTGTTCGGCAATTGCGGCGTCAATATCGTCACTCACCTGCACCGTGATGCTGCGCAGCGACAGGCTGCCGAGAAAGCGTGACTGGACGGCAGTATAGGGCAGATAAAGTGAAAGGTTCTGGCTTGAACCGAAACCGCCCTGCTGCGCCTGCGTGATGCCGACGATGCGGGCCGGCACCTTGCCGATGAGGATGACCTGACCGATGGGGCTGCCGTCGAAATCCGCAAACAACGATTTGCGGGTGTTCTCATCAATCACCACCTCCTGGGCTTTCTGCGCGACGCTTGCGGCATCGAAAAAGCGCCCTTGTGACAGCTTCGTGCCCTTGGCGACGAAATACCGCTCGCTGACACCATTCACAAGCGCATTCGCCTCCTTCGCGCCAAAACGCACCGTACTGGAGGTCGAGACCGTGGGCGTCACAGCCGCGACATAGGATTGTTTGGCAAGTGCCTCGGCGTCGGAGACGACCAGCGTGGTGATCTTGCCAGATCTTATGTCGCCAAAATCCTTGCCCGCGAAGATTTCCAGCGTGTTGGTGCCGAGGCTTGAGATATTCTGCAGCACGCGCTGCTGTGACCCCTGCCCCAGCGCCACGACGCTGATGACCGAGGCGATGCCGATGATGATACCGAGCATGGTGAGAAAGCTGCGCAGCTTGTGCGCCTGCATCGACAGGAGCGCCATGCGCAATGCCTCCCGCAGCGAGGATACGAGACCAGCGAGACTGGAGGCCCCGCCGGAAACCATAGAGGGTTTGGCGTCATCCTTCCGAACCGGCGCGGCATCCGCCCTGCGGTCGGAAATGATGGCGCCGTCGCTGATTTCGATGATCCGTTCGGCACGTCGTGCAATTGACATATCGTGCGTGACGATAACGACAGTGCGCCCTTCGGCATGCAGCTCGTCGAGGATGCGCAACACCTCGTCGCCGCTCGCGCTGTCGAGCGCACCGGTCGGCTCGTCGGCAAGAATGATTTCGGCATCGTTCATAAGGGCGCGCGCGATGGAAACGCGTTGCTGCTGGCCGCCGGAAAGCTGGCCCGGACGATGATCGAGGCGGTCCGCCATGCCAAGGCGACCGAGCAACCTGGCGGCATCGCTCCTGCGATCGCTTTGTGACTTTCCGGCGTAGATCGCCGGAATTTCGACATTGCCGAGCGCTGTCAGTTCGACAAGCAGATGGTAACGCTGGAAAATAAAACCGAGGTTTTCTCGCCGCAATTCCGAAAGCTGGTCTGCATCGAGATTGCCCGTCTCCCGGCCCCTGATGCTGTAGCTCCCTGAGGTCGGCCGGTCGAGGCAACCGAGAATATTCATCAGCGTCGACTTGCCCGATCCGGAAGCGCCGACGATCGCCACCATCTCGCCGGCCTCGATGATGAGGTCGATATTCTTGAGTACGGTAATCGTACCTTCACCGGACGGATAATCCCGCCGCACGGATTTAAGGCAAATCAGAGGATCAGCCATTGTTCAAAAACCCATCGGCGGGCCACCAGGCCCCGGCACGGCGTTTTTGGTGGTGTCGATGGAAAGTTCGCCGGTCACCACGCGCTCGTTCTCGGCAAGGCCGGACCGCACTTCCGCCGTTACCTTGTCGTTCAGACCGATCTGGACCCTGCGTTCGGAAATTCTGCCATCGGTGTCTACCACACGCACGGCATAGTCATCGTTGGCGCCTTTGCTACCAAGGGCCGCCGCCGGAACGGTTAGCACGTCCTTGGCTTCACCAAGGACGATATGGACCTCCGCCGTCATATAGGTGCGCAACTTGCCGTCCGGGTTCGGCACTTCGAACACGCCATTATAATAGATCGCCTCCGACGACGAGGTGCTGGAAGAGGACGATGTGGTCGAGGAAGACGTCGAGGAGCTGAAGCTGGAGTCGCTGCGCACTGATTCAGGCGCCGGTTCAATGGACGTAAGCGTCGCGTCGTAACGCTGTTGCGGCTCACCCAGCACCGTGAAGTAAACTGGCAAACTGGCTTTTACGCGCGTCACATCTGCTTCGGAGATTTCCGTGCGCACCGTCATCCGGTCGAGCTGGCCTAGGATCACGATAGTCGGCGCGGACTGCGTGGCGTTGACGGTCTGCCCTTCCTGACTGACGATAGACAGAACAGTGCCTTCGATGGGCGCGGTGATCCTCGTATAGCCGAGATTGGCCTTTGCCGTTTCGACAGCGACCTGTGCCTCCTCGATCTGGGCGTCGATCGCTTCGATCTGCGCCTGGGTGACTGCGAGCGCTGCAGTGGCGCTTTCGAAATCCGCACGGGAGGCGACATTTTTCGACACCATTTCCTGTTGGCGGACAAGGCTCTGGCGGTTGAGAACAAGTGTCGCCTGCTTTTCCACCCGCTGCGCCTTCACGTTGGCAAGCGCTGCCAGCGCCGTGCGCAGGCTGTTATTCTGGGTAACGGAATCGATCTCGGCAATGAGATCGCCCGCCTTGACCGTATCTCCAAGTGCGACCTTGACGGCGGTGATGCGACCGGAGGCCTGCGCGCCGACGGCCACCAGACGAACGGGTTTGAGCGTTCCAGTCGCCAGAACAGTCTGCTCGATATCACCGCGCTTCACAGACGAGGTGATATAACCGGGCGTTGCGGCCCGCGTATATTGTGACGAAAACCAGTAGCCACCCAGGGCGAGCGCGACAACCGTCAGCGCCACACCTGCTTTGCAAACCATTTTCATCGTCCTGTCCTGTCCGGCCGGTCTACTCAAAAGAAGAAACCGACCTCATGTCGTGTTTCACAAGGATGAAGCCGTTGTCTGCTTCGATCCATTCATAGGCGGCAACAGACTTTCTGGCGGATGCCTTGCGGCAGGTGTCGTGACGACGTTTGCCGTGTGCATTTTCGCGCCGTTCCTTGGCACAGACGGGTTGGCGCCACTGTTCTTCCTGCCGGGATTTCGCCGCTGGATCTCGCACCGGCCTGTCACCGGCCGCAGCGACCGACCAGACGAAGCTCAAACCAAAAACCGTCGCCAGCATCAGGTAGAAATATCTCATCATCATCTTCTCGCTTGAAAATCACGCGGGGGATCGCAGGCGAGCGATCCCCCGGCTTCAGCCGTTTCCGGCTGATTTCCTCCTTTGCTGGGGGGCTATTAAAGGAGGAAACTTTGAAGAGTGGCGTCAGCCCCGCTCTGCCTGAGGCAGCGGCGGCATCATGTCGCCATGCGGAGGCTCGATACGACCGTCTCGTCCACGGCCATAATGCGGGACGGGAGGCGGAGGCGGCATCAATGCGCGTTCGAGTTGAGCAAGCTTCTGCACCTGCTGCGGCGAAAGTTTCGGTTTCAGCGTAGCCGCTGCGTCCTGAAGTGCTTTAGCCTGTTCTGCCTTTTTCATTGTGATGCCGGCCAGTTCCTCACCGGCAAGACGCGGCTCTAGCCCCGTCGCACCCGGTCCCTTCGGCGGCAATGGCTTGAGTTCCGAAGTGGGCAAAACAAGATCGATCAGCGCAGTGGCATAGGCGCGCCACGGACCAAGCTGTTCAGGTGTGACGCCGAGATAGATTTCCGCTGCCGAAAGTTTCGTCGCCAACCCCAATATATCCGGCCCCATCATATCCGGGCGTAGCATCTCAGGCCCGGCCATCTTGCGGCCATGCGGCAGCCTTTGCTCCGGACCACTATTCGAACCGAAGTCAGGACTGGCCAGCGGCGGCACGGCCTGTTCCGATGCCTGCGGCACTGGTTCACCCTGCTCCGCAGCCCGGGAGGTGGCCGAAGCGCCAAGAGCAGTTGTCACGACGACGGCGGTGGCGATTAGAGCGTTTCTCATCTTACCTTCCTTTTCGTTTTCCAACCTGAGAAGACGATAGGAGCTAAGCGTTTCCGGCTTTGGTCCGAATGTTGCGGGTCTTGTTCCACGCGCGGCCTATTTGTAACCGAATGTTGCCAGAGCGGCCGCAGCAAGCTTTCGTTGCAAAAATCCGCCGTTTCTTTGCGCCGCTTATGTATAGTGGCATCAAAAGGTTGGACGATATGGCGACAGTTTCGGTGACACATATTTTGATCGTGGATGACGATCCGGAGATACGCACATTGCTAGCGAAATATCTCGGCTCGCAGGGGTTTCGCGTTTCGATGGCAGCCGACAGGCGTGAGTTCGAAGAACAGTTCGCCTGCTCCGATCCGGATCTCATCGTGCTCGACGTGATGCTGCCGGATGGTTCCGGCCTCGATATCTGCCGTGATCTGCAAGGCCGCCGGCCGCGCACGCCCGTCATTCTCCTGACAGCGCTCAAGGAGGATGTCGACCGGATCGTCGGGCTGGAAATCGGCGCCGACGACTATCTTGGCAAACCTTTCAATCCGCGAGAACTAACGGCGCGGATCAAGGCCGTGCTGCGCCGCGCATTACCTCAGGAAGTACCTCGCGGCTCATCCACCGCTTATGGTTTTGCGGACTTCACCGCCGATCCGGAACAGCGCTCCGTCATCCACGCCGGCGGTGAGAGGATCGAGCTGACGGGGGCGGAGTTCGATCTGCTGAAAGTCTTCCTCGACAGGCCCGGCCGGCTTCTTTCCCGCGATCAGCTGCTCGATCTCACGCAGGGCAAGGACCGGGGACCGTTCGACCGCTCCGTCGACGTGTTGATGAGCCGGTTGCGCAAGAAGCTCGAAACCGATGCCCGGGCTCCGATCTTCAAGACCGTTCGCAATGGCGGTTACCAGATGACGGTTCAGGTCAGAACCCTGCCGGTGCATCGATGAGCTCGCTCAGAAACCGTATCGCCGCACTATTGATCGTCTCCATCATCGCGGTCATCGCGCTTGCAACTGTGGTGGCCGATCAGACATTGCAGCCGCCGCCGCCAGATGCCACCATCGAGCCCGTTGCCCGCAGCCTTGCCTTTGCCGTGACCATGGCCGAACGCGATCCCTCGCTGCAACAACCCGGCTATTTCCGCATCGAACAGAAGCCGCCTGAAGGTGATCTCGACGGAATGCTTTCGGAGTTTCTAGAAAAGGCCCTTGCACAGGTTGGCGAGCCGCGCACTGCAATTGTGATCCGCGCGCCGGGAAGTAATGCCCCGGTGGCGGCTATAGCGCTGGAAAAAAGCGGGTGGCTGGTCGCGGAAATTCCGCATATGGGCCCTCCCCCGGGCGGCTGGAAGATTTTCGGCATGTGGATCGGGCTGATCATTCTTGGCAGTGCTGCTGTTTCCATTTTTGCCGCCAGAAAAATCACCCGCCCCCTCGACATGCTGGAAAACGCCGCTGCAAGCATCGGACCCGATGGTTCGCTACCCCATTTGTCGGAAACAGGTCCGGGTGAAATCCGCGCCACGGCGCGAGCCTTGAACGAACTCGCCCGCCGCCTGAAGGCGGCAATGGAAAGCCGAATGCGTCTCGTCGCAGCCGCTGGCCATGACTTGAGAACCCCAATGACCCGCATGCGCCTGCGGGCAGAATTCATCGAAAACGACGAAGAGCGGGGCAAATGGCTGGCGGACCTCGAGGAACTGAACGCCATCGCGGATAGCGCCATTCTGCTTGTGCGCGAGGAAGTGAGCCAGGATACCGTCAAGATGATCGATATCGGCAGGCTTCTCGGCGAAATCGTCAGCGAACTTTCTGATCTCGGTTACGCTGATGCCCTCGACTTTATGAAACCGGAAGCCGCCATGATCATCAAGGCCGCTCCACTTGCGCTTAAAAGAGCCTTGCGCAACCTCATCCTCAATGCCGTCACCCATGGCAAAACGGCACGGATCGATCTAACCGAGGACGAAAGCGAGGTCGTCGTTACAATCCGCGATGAAGGCCCTGGCATTCCGCAGGAACTGATCGGCCGGGTTTTCGAGCCCTTCTTTCGGGTCGATCTCGGGCGGCGAAAGTCGATCCCTGGGGTGGGGTTGGGTCTAGCCATCGCCAGAGAAATCATCGAGCGCTTCGGTGGCAAGATCACAATCGCGAACCACAAAAAACAGGGCCTGATCCAGACGGTGATCTTGGCAAAAGTGGCATGATCTCATGCCACAAAACACCCTGTGCCCGTTAAGATGACCGCGCCGTCATGCCAAAAGCAGGCTTTCGGCATAGGCCATCATCAGCGGCCCGACGCCTTTGGCGTCATCGGATACAACCGGCTCGGTCAGGTAATAATCCGGAGACCCATCGCGATAATTGCCCTCGAAACCGCCAAGGCCCGCGACATGCACGATGCCGGTGAGACGGACGATACCCTTTTCGTCCACCTTGAGCTGTCTCTCAAGCAGGGCCTCAAGCGCGGACCGGCCCGCCGAAAGAGCCGCATTTGCCTCCTTGCCTTGCAAAAGCCCCAGCCGCGCAGCCCGCAGTAAGGCATAGGCGAACATCGCCGAAGCGGAGGTTTCCTCGTAGTTTCCGGCAAGATCCTGTTTGTCCAGCACCTGCATCCAGAGACCGGTTTCAGTCTGCCGGGCAACAATACCGGCCAGAAGTGAGCCCGCGCGTTCCCGAAGTTCGATCGTTGCGCCATCAGCCGGCAACATCACCAACGCATCGACCAGCGCCATGGCGAGCCAGCCGACGGCGCGGGCCCATACGGCCGGGGATTGGCCGCTCACGGGATCGGCCCAGCGCTGGTTGCGGCTTTCGTCATAACCATGGACATAGAGCCCACCGGCATCCGCCGTCAGCGTGAGTGCGGTTGAGAATTGCTGTAGCGCATCGTCGATCAGTTCGGCGTCACCAGTCGCCTGCGCATATTCGATCTGAAAAGGAAGTCCCATATAAAGGCCATCCAGCCAGACCTGATGCGGATAACGCTTCTTGTGCCAGTAATTACCGGAGCCCGTACGCGGATGGCTGCGGAGTTGGCCCGCAAGATGTTCCGCCGCAGCGAGATAACGCGGATCGCCCGTTTCCGCTGCCAGAGGAAACAGAATGCGACCGGCAAGGATGTGATCGATATTGTATTCCTGCGGATCGTAACCGGCGAGCACTCCGTCTGCCGCTATCTGGGTGTCAGCCAGACGATGCAGATGTTCGTTCCAGCGACGCTCGCCGGTCGCTTCGAACAGGTGCTGCAAACCCCGATAGACACAGCCATCCTCATAACACCAGCTTCCGCCCTTGTAGTGCCTATATCGGCTGGTGAATTGATCAAAATAATCAGTGGCTTTCATGGGTTTTCTCGATTGAAATCTGTGAGTGGGAAACGGCAGAGGCGCTCAGCAGCGCAGGATCGTCGCAAATGATTTCAGCCTGTTCGAAAACGATCCCCTCATGCAGCATGGGGCGCACCCCATCGGCCATGATCGGCGGTGTGGCCACGGCTGCAGGATCACGCGAGACGATGGTGAGATTGCGAATGGCGATATTGCGGATTGGGGACTCCGCTAAACCGAGAAATACGCCGGCGGCATGGGCCAGATGGCGGATTTCCACATCTTCGACAGTAATTCCGTCGATAGACGGAGTCCCGACGTCTACAGGTGCAGGGTCTCGCGACTGCACCCAGCCGTCATGCCCATCGGCATCGCAATGGTAATGAGCATTGGCGGAAAGCGCGGTCTGCACGCCATCCAGCAACACCCGGCGCATGGTGACATTGCTGACTGGACCGCCACGGCCCCGCCGCGTCTTGAGACGCAAGCCGCGATCCGTGCCAACCATGTCGCAGTCCTCTACCGTTACGTCATGCACGCCACCCGACATTTCCGAGCCGATCACCAGCCCGCCATGGCCGCGCTCCATCAGGCAATGGCGCACGCTGACGCAGCGTGTTTCCTCCAGATGGTCGTCCTCGCCGTTCGGCCCGCGTTTGCCTGCCTTCACAGCAATGCAATCGTCGCCGACTGAAAAGCGCACGCCTGATATCGTCACGTTGCGACAGCTTTCCGGGTTGAAACCATCGGTATTGGGGCTGTTATGCGGAGCGCTGATTGTGAGACCCGCCGCTTTCAGGGTCTCGCACCCCTGTGGATGGACCGTCCAGGACGGTGCATTGCGAATGGTGAAACCGAAAAGCCCGACATTGCGGCAGGAGACGAGATGCAGGCCGCGCGGTCGGCGCGCGCCGTCACGGGTTTCTTTCGGCCAACTCCACCAGTCGCCTCTGTCGCCGGAACCATCGAGGACGCCTGTGCCTTCGATCACGAGATTGTCTGCGCCGATGGCATGGACCGGCGCAGCGAAACATGCATCCGGTAGCCCTTCCCAACTGCCGAGCATGCGGCCCGTCTCATCGCGGGCAGGCAGGATCGGCCAACCCTTGCGGGTGGAGGGTGCGCGCAGCACGGCCCCTTCCGCAAGATGAAACGTCATGTCGCTTTTCAACCGCACGGGAAACGCTGTCCAGAGGCCGGCAGCAATTCGCAATGTGCCGCCCGCAGGCACGGCGGCAACTGCCTCTTCCAGAGCGCGAGCATTGGCGCGTGCGCCGGCTTCGTCGTCAAGCGCAATATCCGGCGTCAGCGAAAATGCCATCGCCTCGACAAGCCCCGCGCAGGGCGCTGTCCTGAACTCCAGGCTTGCGAACCCATCCGCTTCGAACACATACCGCGTATCCGGACGCAGATCATGCAGCAGCGTCACCACGGTGGCGGTTTTTCCGGTTCGTAGATCACCATCTTGCGAAGTCAGCCGCCATGCCGTCTGCGGCAGGTGATATCGCGCACCGGGTACGGCGAGGCAAAGCGCCGCCGTTCGCGCCGAAAGCGCGATGATAGAGGGTTCGTTCATGCTCGTTTCTCGTTGTTCGTGCATGTCCCGCGAAAACAATCGGCGGGAATGCCCATGTCACCCAGCAACCGGATAAAGAGCCCGCCGCCACAGGGGCGGCGGGCTATTGTCGTCAATCGAATTTGGCCAGAACGTCATTGGTGGTATCGATGATCTGCTCAGCCGCCTCTTCCGCCGTCAGCTGGCCATAGGCATATTCCTCGAGCGTATCGATGAAGCCGGAGCGGATTTCCGGATGTTCGTTGAAGGGCGAAACTACCGGTCCAGATGCCGCCATGACGATGGCGTTGGCGGCGCGCACTTCCGGCTCACCCTTGTCGCCCAGACGCTGCGCCGCAGCCTTGGAAGCAGGCAGGCCGCGAGACGTGCCAAGCGCATCGATGCCCTCAGGCTCGTTCAGCAGGCAGTTCAGGATTTGCGCGGCCGCTTCAGGGTTCTTCGAGTTTTTCGAGATAGAAAAGACCATGGAAGGCTTGCGATAAACGCCTTCCGTTACGGCATCGGCGAGCTTCAGCATCGGCACGGGTTTCAGCACCTGCCCATCCTTCAGGGGATCGGCATATTTCGAATAGGTGGAATCCCATTCATAGGAACCAGCGATACGGCCTTCGGACCAGGACGGCTTTTCATAAAGATTGACGTTGCCATCGGCCGCTTCCTCTTTCTGGGAGCGAATGGAGCCGGTTTCCACCAGCTTGCCGACGAACGAGATACCTTCCGCCAATTCCTCCGGCGTCCAGGCGACACGGTTGGTCTTGGGGTCGACCAGATCCTTGCCGGTTTTCTGCACCACGGCGAGTGTCACGAGAAGCTGGGCAGTCTCCTTTACGGCGTTGAAGGTGTAATGATCCTTGCCGAGCTTTTCCTTGATGGTTTTTGTTGCCGCGAAGAATTCATCCCATGTCTTGGGGATTTCAACACCAGCCTTCTCAAAGGTGGTGGCGTTGAAAAAAAACACGCGGCCGGTGGTGGAGACTGAAAGGCCCTGAAGCACCCCGTTCATAGAACCCGCTTCCAGATCCGTCTCGGCCCATTGCGAAAGATCGAGAGGTTTCAGCTGACGCAGATCAGCAAAACCTTCACCATTCTTGGAAAACAGCGGCAGCCATGGCCAGTTCACCTGAACGATATCAGCCTCCGTCTTGCCTGCCATTTGCGTGGTCAGTTTTTCCAGATATCCATCGAAGCCGGTAAACTCACCTTTGACCGTGTGGCCGTATTTTTCACCGCAGGCGGCAATTGCCTTCTGGGTGGCGACATGACGGCTTTCGCCGCCCCACCACGACATACGCAGTTCCGCGGCACCCGCCGCAGGCGCAGCCACCGTGGCCAGATAGGCAGCACCGGCCAGCATCGCCATTGTTCTCGTCATCGTCGTCTTCTTCATTGTTCTTCTCCTCCTCGAAAAATCAGGCACGCTCGTCCCCTCCTCACAGCGAGACATTTCGGCCATCGGCCTTGTCGAAAATATGCAGCTTCTCGGGGTCCGGCTTCAGTCGCAGAATGCCGTCGCGCCCAAGCGCCTCGAATTCGGCTGCTCCCACCACGCTCACGAGCTTCTGTCCGCCCAGATCGGCATGCAGATAGACCTCGTGCCCCATGAATTCGGCATTGGTCAGTTTCGCCTGCAGCGCCGGCCCATCGGCCTCACCGGCAAGCGAAAGATGCTGCGGACGGATGCCGATGACGGCGTCCGCCGGTCTGGCTGAAAGCCGCTTTTCCAGATGGTCGCCTATCGGAAGACGTTGCGCACCGATGACGAACTCCGCCCCGTCAATCGCCACATCCACAAGGTTCATTTCCGGCATGCCAATGAAACCGGCGACGAACAGATTGGCGGGCCGGTTGTAGAGTTCCTTCGGCGTGGCGACCTGCATGATGCGCCCGGCCTGCATGACGCAGATACGGTCGCCCATGGTCATGGCTTCCGTCTGATCGTGCGTCACGTAGACGACGGTCGAAGACAGGCCCTCCGCCTTCAGCTGGCGATGCAGATCGGTAATGCGCACACGCATGGAAGCGCGCAGCTTCGCATCGAGATTCGAAAGGGGCTCATCGAACAGGAACACGCCCGGCTTCTTGATGAGGGCACGGCCCAAAGCAACACGTTGCGCCTGCCCGCCGGAAAGCTGTTTCGGCAGGCGATCCAGCAAGGGCTCGATTTCGAGAATGCGCGCGACATTGTCGATTGCCTTCTCGATCTCGGGCTTGGCAACACCGGCAATCTTGAGGCCGAAAGCAAGATTGCCGCGCACCTTCATATGCGGATAGAGCGCATAGTTCTGGAACACCATGGCAATGGAGCGCTTGCCGGGCGGCAGGTCGTTGACGCGCTGATCTCCGATGAGGATTTCACCGCCGGTGATTTCCTCCAGCCCCGCCACCATGCGCAGCGTGGTGGATTTGGCGCAGCCGGACGGGCCGACGAAGACCATGAACTCGCCGTCCTCGATTTCGAGATTGATGCCGTGCACGGCCTGGAAGCTGCCGCCATAGACTTTTTCGAGATTTTTAAGTTGAACGCTTGCCATTTTCAGCCCTTGACCCCGCCAGACGAGATCCCTTCAATGAAATACCGTTGCGCCGCGAAAAACACGACGAGCGCAGGCGCGATCGTCAGCACCGACATCGCCAGGATGCGGTTCCATTCGAAGGCTTCGGTGGTGTCGATGGAGAGTTTGAGCGCCAGGCTCACCGGATATTTATCGACCGAGGACAGGTAGATCAGCGGTCCCAGAAAGTCGTTCATCGTCCACATGAACTGGAAAAGGCAGACCGAGATCAGCGCCGGCGCCAGCATCGGCACGACGATGTAGACCAGCGTCTGCAGACTGTTGGCGCCATCCACACGGGCGGCTTCCTCCATATCCGAGGGCAGCGAGCGCAGGAACTGCACAAGCATAAAGACGAAAAAGGCATCACCAGCTAGTGCCGAGGGAACCCATAGCGGCAGGAAACTATCCAGCCAGCCGAGGTCACGGAACAGGATATATTGCGGAATGCGGGTTACGACATTGGGCAAAAGCAGGATGGCGATGACCGAGCCAAACAGGATTTTCTTCAGCGGAAAATCGAAGCGCGCGAAGGCATAGGCCGCCATGGTGCAGGAAATCGCCGTTCCGATGACCTTCGGCAGGATGATCAGGAACGAATTCCAGAAAAACCGGCCGAAGGTGTAGGGCGTGGAGGTCTCCCAGCCGCGGATGTAACCGTCCAGTGTTGGCGTCTCAGGAATGAAACCTGCACCGGAAAAGATCTCGGAATTGGTCTTGAAGCTTGCGCCGACCAGCCAGATCAGCGGGTAGAGCATGATGAAGCCGACCGCGAACAGCAGCGTGTACCGGACAGAGGTCGATAACAGCCGGAGCCTTGCCCGGCGGGCGGCCTGCATGTCGTTTAAGGTTGCGATATCGGTCATGGCATCAATTCCGCTTGTCGCCGGCGTAATAGACCCACTTTTTCGAGGACCAGAAGGCCACGAGGGTCAGCACGGTGATGATGGTGAAAAGAACCCAGGCGATGGCGGAGGCATAGCCCATGTTGAACTTCTTGAAAGCCTCATCGTAAATATAGAGAGGCAGCAGATAGGTAGACTTCAACGGCCCGCCCTGGGTGATGATGTAAGGCCCGTTAAACTCCTGGAATGCCTGCACCATCTGCATGATCAGGTTGAAAAAGATGACCGGCGTCAGAAGCGGCAGGGTGATGAAAAAGAACGTCTTTACCTTGCCTGCGCCGTCGATTGCCGCTGCCTCATAAAGCGACTTGTCGATGGATTGCAGCGCGGCGAGAAAGATCACCATGGCCGAACCGAACTGCCAGCAGCGCAGCAGCGTAATTGTAAAAAGCGCATTGGCGGGATCGCCAAACCAGTCCACCGGCGACAGGCCGATTGCCGCCAGCGCCATGTTGGCGAGCCCTTCGCTGGCGAAGATGTAGCGCCACAGCACCGCAATCGCGATCGAACCGCCGAGGATGGACGGAACGTAAAAGGCGGTGCGGAAAAAATTGATGAATTGCAGCTTGTAATTGAGTATCGCTGCGATGAACAGCGCGAAGGCAAGCTTCAACGGCACCGTCAGAAACACATAAAACAGGGTGACGTTCAGGGATTTCATGAACGTGCGATCACGGGTGAAGAGCCGCTCGTAATTGGCCAGTCCCGCCCATGTGGGGTCACTCATCAGGTCGTAGCGGGTGAAGCTGAGATACAGGGAACCCAGAAACGGGATCGCCGTGAAAACCAGAAGTCCGATGATATAGGGCGTCAGATATCCCAGCCCGAGGAAGCGATTAGATTTCATGACGCTCCTCCCCCACCCCGGAAAGGCGCGGATAACAGAATACAATTTCGTGCAAGTGATTCTCCCGGAACGGCTGACGGCGGGCGCATGATGGCGCGATTTCTCGCCGCAGCCGATCTCCTCCCTCATTGATACGGCGCGCATTAGCAGTTTGTGAGGTGACAAAACCAAATTTCCGAGCCAAGGTGAATTAACAAAGATGAGGAAAAAGATGGACGAAATCGAAGGTGGCATTCTCTCGTCCGTTCCGCCTGCGGCGCTCACGCTTAATCTCACGCGCGCCACGATCAAGATGGAGCACTCCCGCACCTGGCAGATCGACAAATCCAATCAGGTGGACGATCTCATTATCTGCCTGGAGGGTCGCGGGCATTATCTCGTGGACGGTGAAGCACGGGTGCTGGAGCCTGGCGACGCCATGCTGATTTTCAGGGGGCAGCATTTTATCGGCTGGAATGAACAGGCCGTCACCTATCGGGGAGTGGCACAGCATTTCACGCTGGATATTTACGGTCGCCACAACCTTGTCGCGCAGATGGACCTCAAGCCGAAACTTTCGCTGAGCCGCTGGCCGCTGCTGGAGCCGCTGGTGCGCCACTATCGGCAGAGCGCTCCGCCCTCCTCTGTCACGCTTGGCCAGCATCACCTGTTCATGGTGTTGCTGATCGCATTTATCGATGATGCATTTCTCGGATGGGTCGACCGTCCAAGTTTCCAGCCGGAAGGTGCCGAAGCCCTGGATCTGGCTGTCATGAAAGCGATCACGATGATTTCCGCCAATCCGCTCGACCCTGAAATCGCCGCAAGGGCGACCGACGCAGCCCCCTATAATCGCGACTATTTCCTGCGTGAGTTCCAGAAACGGGTGGGGCGCACGCCGAGGAAATATCAGGAATTCAAACGCATGGAACGTGCCATGCATTTTCTTGAAGCCGGGCTTTCAGTTGCGGCTACGGCGGCAGAAGTGGGTTATGGAGATCCTTATTATTTTTCGCGGATGTTCAAGCGCACATTGGGGTTGAGCCCCCGCGACCACATGAACAGGATACGCCGCAGCAGGCACGGCAATCTGATGGCGTTTGACGAGCACGAACAGCAGAGGCTGCTTGCCACCGAAATGGAAAAGGCCCCGGCATAGCGGGGCCTTCTTGCGATAAAGCTTTGGAACTACCGGAAAAGTGACGGCAGCCAGAGTGAAAGCGACGGAATGTAGGTGACGGCGAGCAGCACGGCTATGCTGGCGCCGAAGAACGGCCAGATCGTTCGCATCGCTTCCCGTATCGTTATGCCGCCAACCGCACATCCCACGAAGAGCACCGTTCCGACCGGCGGCGTATTGAGACCGATACCGGCGTTCAGGATCATCACGACACCGAAATGCACGGGGTCGATGCCGAAGGCCTTCACGACAGGCAGAAGCACCGGCGTGGAAATGATGACCATCGGTGCCATATCCATGAAAGTGCCGAGCAAGAGCAGAATGACGTTGATGACCAGAAGCACGATAATCGGATTGTCCGAAATTGCGCTGATTGTCGCGATCATCAGTGTCTGCACCTGCAGGAACGCCATCAACCAGCCGAACGACGCAGCCGTGCCGATGACGAGCAGAACCATCGCTGTCGTACGAACCGCCCCCATCACCGCTTCCACGAAACCGCTCCAGTCCAGCTCACGATAGACAAGCATGGCAACAAGGAAAGCGTAGAGAACGGCAATGCAGGAACTCTCCGTCGCGGTGAAGATACCCGAACGAACGCCGCCGAAGATGATGCCGATCAACAGAATGCCGGGAAAGGACGCCAGAAGATAATACATCAGCTTCGAAAAGCCGGGAAACGGCTCGGACGGGTAACCCTTGCGCCGCGCGACGATATAGGCGGTGACCATCAGGGCCGCAGCAAGCAGCAGGCCTGGAATGATGCCGGCAGTGAAGAGATCTGCCACCGAAACATTGCCACCCGCCGCGATCGAATAAAGGATCATATTGTGCGAAGGCGGGATCATCAGCGCGATGATGGCGGCGTTGACAGTGACGTTGACGGCGTAATCCCGGTCATAACCGCGCTTGGCCATTTGCGGGATCATCAGGCCACCAACGGCCGAGGCGTCGGCGACAGCCGAGCCGGAAATGCCGCCGAACAATGTCGAAGCGACGATGTTGACCTGCCCCAGACCGCCGCGCAGATGACCGACAAGACCGGCCGCAAAACGGATCAGACGATGGGCTATACCGCCGCGGACCATGAGGTCACCCGCGAAGATGAAGAAAGGGATCGCCATCATCGCAAACACGTTCATGCCGGAGTTCATCTGCTGGAAGACCACGATGGGCGGCAGGCCGAGATAAAGAACGGTGGCGAAGGAGGCAATGCCGAGGCAGAACGCAATCGGCGTACCGATCAGCATCAGAAGGGTGAAGACACCGAAGAGGATTGTGTAAGCCATTTACGCGGCCTCCTGCACAAACACATCCGCCGCGATTTCCTCGCCGATGACGAGATCGATAAAGCGTTCGGCTGCAAACAGCGCGATCAGAAAACCGCCACCGATCAGCGGGAAGAAATCCATGCCGCCCGGCCATCCAAGAACAGGGATCGTCGCCGTCCATGTTCCGGCAGAGAGGACGGTTCCGTACCAGCACATGCCAACCCCGAAAAAGAAGATCAGTGCCAGACTGGTCAGGTCCATTGCCGCCTGTATGCGCGGCGGCATCATATAGCGCAGAATATCCAGCCCCAGATGCACGCTTTCACGCACGCCCACCGCCGCCCCCAGCATGATGAACCATGACATAAGGTGAAGCGACAGCGGCTCGGACCAACTTGGTGAATCATTCAGGATATAACGGGCAAACACCTGCCAGCCGACGATAAGGGTCATGGCGACCATGCCGACGCCGGCGATGTAAAGTGACGCACGGCTGAGCGCGCCGAGAAATGGGCGGATCGCCCGCATGAAGTTTCGCATTTGCCTTCCTCCTCCAACCTCAGACCAATGACGACAAAAGAAAACCGGCCCTGTTGCCAGAGCCGGTTTTTCCTATGTCACTTGACGGCTTTTACCCGCTCAAGAAGGTCTTTCATTTTCGGATCGGTGACGAACTTGTCGTAGACCGGCCCCATCGCGGCGGCGAATTCTTCCTTGTTGACCTTGATGACGTTGGCGCCACCGGCGCGCACCTTTTCTTCCGAGGCCTTTTCGCGCGCACTCCACAATTCACGCATCTTGCCAACGGAATCCTTGGCTGCCTGACGCAGCAGCTTCTGATCTTCCGGCGACAGCTTGTCATAGGAAATCTTGGAGATGACGAGGATTTCCGGATTGAGGGAATGTTCCGTCAGCGAATAGTTCTTCGCCACTTCATAGTGACGGGCGGATTCGTAGGACGGCCAGTTGTTTTCCGCACCATCGACAACGCCTGTTTCAAGCGAGGAGTAAACCTCGCCCATCGGCATCGGCGTAGGGTTGGCGCCAAACGCCTGCATCATCGATATCCACAGATCCGATTGCTGCACGCGGATTTTGAGGCCCTTCAGGTCCGCCAGTTTTTCGATGGGCTTCTTGGTTGTGTAGAAGGAACGCGCACCGGAATCGTAAAAGGCAAGACCGATTAGGCCGTGCGGTTCGAAAGCTGCCAGAACCTCATCGCCGATCGGGCCGTCTACGGTATTGTGCATGTGTTCCGTCGAACGGAACAGGAAAGGCAGGCCGAGAACGGTGGTTTCCTTGACGAGATTGTTGAAAGGCGCAGCGTTGACGCGGTTCATGTCGATGACGCCGAAGCGGGTCTGCTCGATGGTATCCTTCTCACCGCCGAGAACCGAATTGTTCATGACCTGCACCTTGATGCGGCCATTGGAGCGTTCCGACAGAAGTTCGCCCATATATTTCACGGCTTCAACCGTCGGATAACCGTCGGGATGAATATCGGCCGAGCGCAGGGTGATTTCCTGCGCCTTGGCGGAAACGCCTGACAGCGCGATCCCCATCGCGATGCACATCATGCTTGCAATCTTTTTCATTTCTTCCTCCTCCGTTGTAACAACGGCCCCACCCCTCCAAGGCTAACGGACCGAATTTTTCACGCCCATCCGGGCCGGCATGCAAAGACCTTTCATCTGCAAAGGATGATGGGGACCTCCCTTTCCCCAACTATCCCGAATTGAAACTACACCGCCTTGAGTGGCGGCAGCTTGAACAGGGCTTCTGGATTTTCCACCAGCGCTCGGTGACGGGCCGCATCGTCCGGCAGCCAGCCGAGTGTGAGCTCCGCAAGGCGGGCATCATCCGGATAGGCAGCCGTCTCACGGACCGAATTGTGCGGCCAGTTCGTCCCCCAGACGATCCGCTCCGGCGCATGGGCAGCGATACGGCGCGAAAAGGCTGCAACATCTTCGTAGGGCCAGGCGTCGCGCGAACTTTCATAAACACCGGCAAACTTGAACCAGAGATTGCCGCGATCGATGAGCTTCAAAAGTGCCGCCATTTCCGGGCCATCCGTGTCGATACCCCTGAAGAATTTTCCATGGTGGTCGAAGACCCAGCGCGAACGGATTTTTTCAAGACGCGGCAGATGATCGAGAAGCCCATTGCCGTCGAACTGAACCGCCACCATCCAGTCGGCCGCATGGGCACGCTGATCCACCACTTCCAGTTCCGATAGGTTCACCGCGCCGCCCGGCAAATCCATGATACGGGCGCCCACGGCACCGGCAGCGGCAAGTCGTTCCATGTCCTTTTCAGTCGTGTTCTCATCGATAATCACCACCGCGCGGGCTGCCTCGCCCATTTCTGCCACGCAGGCTAGCGTGTTGCCGTTATCTCGCTGTTGGGCGTTGCCCTGGGTGATGATGACGCGGTCGATGCCGAGCCATTGCATGAGCTGGCGATAATCCTCAGGCCCCGGCAGCGCACCCGGCGGCAGGCCCGGCCCACCCGGCAAGGCTGGATAACCGGGCAGATACATATGCATCTGAGTATCGACCGCCCCTTTTGGGAACGCTGGCTGCGGCGGTGTCCCGCTTAGTTTTCTGACAAGTTCGCTCATGGCTGTGGCATCCTGAATTCAACGAGTGCGTCGCGGTTGATCTCGATGCCGAGACCGGGACCATCGGGAATGGCGACGACACCGTTCACCGCCTCTATCGGCTGTTGCAGCACGGCCTGACGGAACGGATTATGCGTCCGATCGAATTCCATGATCGGCTCGACGGGGTTTACCCGCACCGGATCGGGCACCATCGCGGCCATGAACTGCAGGGCAGCGGCGATCTGCACGCCCGTGCCCCACACATGCGGCACAATGCGTACGCCGTGCAGCGTGGCAAGCGTGGCAATCTTCTGCGTTTCGGAAAAGCCGCCGCAGCCGCAGAGGTCGGGCTGGAGAATATCCACGGCACCGGCGGAAAGCGCCTGCCACATGCCGTAACGCCCGTGCCAGGTCTCGCCTCCCGCAACCGGGATTGGTTGGCCCGCCCGCACGCGAGCATAGGCATCGAGCTGCTCCGGAACCACCGGCTCCTCGAACCAGTCGATGCCGTATTCAGCCGCACGATTGCCGAGCGCGATGGCTTCGGTAACGGTATAGCCGTGATTGGCGTCGATCATCAGCCGCATATCCGGCCCGATCGCTTCGCGCACGGCGGCAATGACCGCAAGATCCTCCTCGATGCCGAAACCGATCTTGATCTTGCAGGCGTGAAAACCCTCTGCACGGCGCTCCGCCATCTCATTGGCATTGTCGGAGATGCGGTCGACCCCATCACGCTTGAAGCTGCCGGTGGCATAGGCGCGCACGCTTTCGCGCCAGCGCCCGCCGAGCAGCATGGAGATGGAGGTGCCGTAATGCTTTCCCTTGATATCCCACAGCGCGATATCGATACCGGACAGGGCGGTAATGCTGAGGCCGCGCTGGCCCTGGTCGCGCAGGGCATTGTAAAGCACAGCCCAGATCTTTTCGGTCTGGCGGGGATCCTGGCCAATAAGCCAACCGGAATAGGCCTGAACCACGGCGGCGTTCGGTCGCGCCGGACCGAGGCATTCGCCCCAGCCGACGGTCCCGTCATCGCATTCGATTTCGACCAGAACATGGGCACGCCGGTCAAAGCGCATGGATGCGCTTTCAAACGGCGTGGCCAGCCGATGTTCGAGCAGATGCGTGCGCACCGCTGTGATCTTCATCGTTCCCCTCCCGTTATACCTTGATCACACCTTGCGCTTGTGCGTGCCGATCAGGGCATCGAGCATGCCGATTTCCTCATTCGTCAGATCCTTCAGCGGCGCGCGCACCGGACCCGCATCAAAGCCCTGCAGGCGAACGCCAGCCTTGATGGCGGAGACAGCGTAACCCTTGGCGCGATTGCGGATCGCCATGAACGGATAGAAGAATTCCGTCAGGATGCGTTCGCAGGTGGCGCGCTCGCCGGCCCGCAGCGCCGCATAGAACTCGTTGGCAAGGCCCGGCACGAAGTTGAAGACGGCCGAGGAATAGGTCGTGAAACCGGCGCCGAGATAGGCTTCGGCAAACAGTTCCGCCGTCGGCATGCCGCCGAGATACATCAGGCGGTCACCCATCTTGGCGGTGATCTGGCGAACGAGACCGATATCACCGGTGCCGTCCTTGAAGCCGACGAGGTTCGGGCACTCATCGCAGAGACGCGCCAGCGTATCCGCCTGAAGCACCGAATTGTCGCGGTTATAAACCATGACGCCGATGCCGACCGACTGGCATATTTTCTTGATGTGCGCGTAAAGGCCTTCCTGCGGCGCATCGATGAGGTAATGCGGCAGAAGCAGGATGCCATCAGCACCGACTTTTTCCACCGAGCGTGCGATATCAACCGCAACTTCGGTGCCGTAGCCGCAGCCGGAAACGATTGCCGTTTCACCGGCCACTTCCTTGGCAGCCGAAACGATAGCAGGGATTTCATCCGGCTTTAGCGAGAAGAACTCGCCCGTACCGCCGGCGGCAAACAGCACCGGCGCCTTGTAACCGGCAAGCCATTCGACATGCGCCCTGTAGCTATCGGCCGCAAAACGACCCTCGGAATCAAAATGCGTTACCGGGAAGGAGAGCAGGCCGGAGCCAAGCGCCGCCTTGATTTGTTCAGGGTTCATAATCCGTATTCCTCTGCAAGTTCACTGACTGGAAGCCACCTAAACCGCTTGCCGCATATTTGTCAACAAGTCATCATACAAGTTATATGATGAATTTTGAAAACCGGCGCGCATTAGCGCGCCAGCCAGCCACCATCGACATTGAGGATGGCGCCATGCACGTAGTCGGCCGCCGGCGAGGCGAGGAAAACCGCCGCCCCGGCGATGTCTTCAGAATGCCCCCAGCGGCCTGCCGGGATGCGCTCCAGAATGGCCTTGTTGCGGGCAGCATCCGCCCGCAACGCCTCGGTATTGTTGGTTTCGATGTAACCGGGCGCAATGGCATTGACGTTGATGCCCTTCGCGGCCCACTCATTTGCCAGAAGCTTGGTCAGACCGGCAACGCCATGCTTCGCCGCCGTATAAGACGGCACGCGGATGCCGCCCTGAAACGACAGTAGCGAGGCGATATTGACTACCTTGCCCGGACGACCTTTCGCCAGCAATTCCTTGGCGAAGGCCTGCGTGGTGAAAAACAGCGCCTTGAGATTGACGTCCATCACCTCATCCCAGTCGAGTTCTGAAAACTCCACGGAATCGGCGCGGCGAATGATGCCGGCATTGTTGACGAGAATATCGAAACCGGCGTCGGCAAAGCTGTCCCTGGCGGCGAGTGGATCGGCAAAATCAATCGACAATGCGGCGGCCTTGCCGCCGTTCGTCGCGATCATGTCCAGCGTCTCGTCCGGCGCGCGGCGGGCGGCGCAGACAACTTCCGCGCCGGCCGCGGCGAGGCCGACGGCTATTGCTTGACCAAGCCCCGTATTGGCACCCGTCACCAGCGCCTTACGCCCTTGAAGCGAAAAGGGATTTTTCATTTCAGATCCCCCGGCTGAATGAAGTCCATGTCGGTATAATCGACATTGTCCCCAGCCATGGCCCAGATGAACGTGTAAGAGCCGATGCCAGCGCCGGAATGGATCGACCAGGGCGGAGAAATGGCACCCTCTTCGTTGGAAATGAAGAGATGCCGCGTTTCCTGCGGCTCACCCATCAGGTGCAGAACGCGCGACTTTTCATCCATGCCGAAATAGAGATAGGCCTCCATGCGGCGATCATGAATATGCGACGGAATGGTGTTCCAGACGGAGCCGTCCTCGAGCGTCGTATAGCCGAGCACCAGCTGGCAGCTTTCCATGACCAGCGGGTGGATGAACTGGTTGATTGTGCGCTTGTTGGAGGTCTCGGTCGCACCAAGCTTGACCTCCTTGCTGTCGGCAAGGCTGACGAGCTTTGCCGGCAGGCTGCGATGCGCCGGGCATGAAGTGACGTAGAACCGGCCCGCGCCATCGAAGGTCACCGCACCGCTTCCCGCACCGAGATACAGAACGTCGCCACGATTGAGCGTAAACGTCTCGCCACCAGCGTTGACGGTGCCGGTGTCGCCGATATTGACGATGCCCATCTCGCGCCTGTCAAGGAACGACGGCGTCTTGGTTTCCTCGACCTTGTCCAGCATCAGCGGGGCACCATCAGGCACCGCGCCGCCCATGACGAAACGGTCGTAATGGGTATAGATCAGCCTGATTTCGCCGGAACGGAACATGTCGTTGGCGAGGAAATGCTTGCGAAGCCCATCGGTATCGAGCGTTTTTGCATATTCCGGGTTGACGGCCTGCCTTGTTTCGACGGTCAGCATCAAACTCATCCTTCATGATTGTTGCGTATAGGACATAATATATGTTATCCGCTTTTTGTACGATCTGTATGACAAGGTCAAGAGGAACCTGGGTATCTCGACCACGCCGGAGACGTTGAATGGGGTTTCCCGCAGCCTCGATGATCCGCAGTCCATTCGTTTAGGGAGAATTGCAATGAAACGGCTTCTTGTTACCGGTGCGGCTGGCCAACTCGGCCGCGTCATGCGCAAGCGCCTCGCACCCATGGCCGAGATATTGCGTCTTGCCGATCTTTCGCCGCTCGATCCTGCCGGGCCGAACGAGGAATGCGTGCAATGCGATCTGGCCGACGCCAGCGCCGTCGATGCGATGGTCGCCGATTGTGACGGCATCGTCCATCTTGGCGGCATATCGGTGGAGCGGCCTTTCGAGCAAATCCTTCACGGTAATATCATCGGGCTTTATAACCTCTATGAGGCGGCCCGCGCCCATGGGCAGCCGCGAATCGTCTTCGCCAGCTCCAATCACACGATCGGTTATTATTCCCAGACAGAGCGGCTTGGCCCCAACGTTCCCTTCCGGCCGGACGGTCTTTACGGCGTGTCCAAATGTTTCGGCGAAAGCCTCGCCCGCATGTATTTCGAAAAATTCGGCCAGGAAACGGCGCTGGTCCGTATCGGCTCATGCACGCCGGAACCGCAAAATCACCGTATGTTGTCGACCTGGTTTTCGCAGGATGATTTCGTATCGCTGATCGAGGCGGTTTTCCGCGCGCCGGTGCTCGGCTGCCCGGTCATCTGGGGCACATCGGCCAATGACGCGGGCTGGTGGGACAATTCCCACCTCGGCTGGCTTGGCTGGAAACCGAAGGACAACGCCGAGACTTTCCGGCAGCACATTGCCGAGACAACACCGCAACCAGACCCTAAAGATGCGGTGGCGCGTTTTCAGGGCGGCGTTTTCATCGACAATCCGATCTTCAAGGCGACGTGAAATGCCATTCGGGACCGACAGGCATGATAACCGGTCTTTCCTGCGCGTGCAGCGGGATTGCAAGCCGGACCGCGAATGACGTATCGAGGAATACCGGACGCTAACCTGCACCCTTTTTTAGAACGGCGATGACAATGACAAAAGCGATAACCTCCGAACCGGCAGCTCCGCAAGCCAAGACGCTTGTGGTGAAGGTTTCCGAGGAGCTCCGCAGCCAGATCGCCAAGGGCCGTTATAAGACAGGCGAGCGCCTGCCTTCCGAAGCGCAGATGACGCAGGAATTCGGCGTAAGCCGCACCGTGGTGCGCGAGGCCATCGCCTCACTGAGGTCCGACGGGCTGGTCGAGCCGCGTCAGGGTGCGGGCGTCTTCGTGCTGGAGCCAGCGCCTGTCGAGCGACGGCCGTTCCATAATGTCGATCTTGCCCGCGTCTCGTCCCTGATCGAAATGCTCGAACTGCGCACCGCCGTGGAAGGTGATGCCGCCGGTCTTGCGGCCGTTCGCCGCTCCCCGGCGCAGGAGGAGAAAATCATCGAAGCCTTCGATGCCTTCCGCGCCAGCGCCGCCAAGGGCATTCCGACAGCAGAGGCCGACTTCGCTTTTCACCTGGCTGTTGCCGACGCGACCAATAATCCGCGCTTCAGCGAGTTTCTACAGGTGCTTGGCCCCACGCTCATTCCGCGCCGCGCCGTTGCCGAAAACGGCAAGGAAACCGTGCTTTCGCCCGCTGACCTCAACCGGCTTGTCGGTGAGCACGAAGCGATCCTGATTGCTATACAGGACGGCGACGAAGAGGCGGCAAGAAGCGCCATGCGCCACCACCTGAAAAGCAGTCAGACGCGTTACCGCGCCATGCTGCGCGCGCCGCGCTGAATTTCAAGCTTGAACGACATCGCATGACCGAGGAGAACGACATGCAGCAGCTTCCGACATTCCCCACCGTTTCACCCGACGATGGTGTTGAACGCACCGTGCTTTCCGAAGCGCCGGAGCTGATGGTGGTTTCGTTCCGCTTCAAGACCGGCGCCGAAGGCAAGCTGCACAACCATCCGCATGTGCAATCCACCTATGTCGCCAGCGGCAGCTTCCGCTTTTACCGCGATGGCGAAGCCTACGACCTGCAGAAAGGCGACAGCCTCATCATTCCCGGCCATGTCGAGCACGGCTGCCTCTGCCTGGAAGAGGGCGAGCTGATCGACTGCTTCACCCCGCGCCGCGACGACTTTCTCTGAACCTGGCCGGCCTCAGGCCCGGGACAAATCCCGAAGGGTGCGTGGCAGGCTGTTCACGCACTCTGCCCCTGCTGTAGTAACGAGGAACTGGTCCTCGATCATTAGCGCGCCCAGACCTTCGCCGTAAAACGGCGCTTCAAGTGCCACGACCATGCCCGGAAGAATGACCTCCTCATTGTCATGGGAAAAGAATGGCCATTCCTCGATGCCCACGCCGCCGCCGACGGAATGGCCGAAGTGACCGCGATAATATTCGCTGAATCCGTCTTTGCGCATCGAAGCCAGCATGGCGGCGTGCACCGCACCGAATGTATTGCCGGGACGAATCGCTTCCAGCCCGCTGGCAAAAGCTGCCTCCAGCGCCTTGAAAATATTGGCCGCGAGCGGAGAGACCGGCCCCCATGAAAACGTCCGCGCGCCATCCGACGAATAACCATCGACCAGCGTGCCAACATCGGCCTTGATCAGGGCACCGGGCGCGACGACCGCCGTCATATCCGACAGGACCGGACCAACCGATATATAGTCCCAATGACCGCTCAGCGAAAAACCCGACTTCAGGGCATGCGACTGAGCGCCGGCTTTCCACGCATTGGAAAGCTGGCTGAGCGCCACGCCCGGCCGCACGGCCGCCGCCATCTCGACCAGCCCGGCCTCAGCGCCCGCTGCGGCCCGCCTGAGAAGTTCAATCTCGCGCACGGATTTCACCGCACGCAGACGTTTCAGCACTGTCGAACCATCAACCCAGGTCACAGCGGGCGTCGCCTCACGAAGAGCCGAAAAATCGGCGGCCGGCATGAATTCGAGATCGGCACCGATGCGCGCCGCAGACAGCCCGCGTTCCTGCAGAAGGTCGGCTAGCAAAACAAAGCAGGCGGCGCGATCGAATGTCTCCGGCCTCTGTCCGCCGGAATTGTTTCGGCGATAGGCACCGTCTACCTGCGAGACGTTTTCGACACCCGACATATCGACCATATCGATCCAGATGCGATGCCGGCGCAGATCGACATCAGGCGCGGCCTTCTCGACAAGAGGTGCGGCGTGATCGCTGACGACGGCGGCAAGCCCGGACGCAGCATCGGCTGGCACAAGCGCAATCGCCGACCCCGCCCTGCCCCACATCGTCGCAACACCGGCATGTGCTCCAACCGCATAACGGAAGGCTTCGGGCTGGAAAAGCACCAGCGCATCCATGCCCGCCTCACCCATCAACTGCTGCGCACGGCCTCGATCGATATCGCCCATAAGAACCCCGGTAGATTGTTTCACCCGCCGTGTTTTCAGGCGGGCGCAATTATATCAAGATTCCGATTTATCAGCGGCTGCTGAGAGAAAGAAGCAGGAAAACAAGATAAGGTAGGAGGTTGGGGATAGTCCTCCTATAGAACAGTGCTTTAGCACCACCACAGCATCCGCATTCCGTCACCCTGACGAGGTCCGGGGTCCAGCACGGTCAATCCCTTGATTGCAAAAGGCTCCGGCCACGGCGCTGACACACCGTAGCCGGATGCCGGGTCAAGCCCGGCATGACGCAGGAGAGGTAGCCGACTTAATCGTCCATCCGGAGACCGCGGAAAACCCGCCGCCTCGTGTCGCGTCACGCCTCCAGCCACTTAACCTGCTCAGCCGTCAATTTGATATCCAGCGCAGAAAGGCTGTCCTCCAGTTCGGCAATGGTGCGCGGCCCGATCAGCGGAATGACCGGGAAAGGCTGGGCGATGACATAAGCGAGCGCGATGTGGATCGGATGGCGGCCGAGTTTCCGGGCAAGCTCGATCGCCCGGTCGCGGCGGTCGAAGTTGCGGTCGGAATACCAGACGCGGACGATTTCCTCGTCATCTCGCTTGTCCCGCCCCGCCCGGTCGGTGAAGAAGCCGCGCCCCTGGCTCGACCAGGCGAAATTCGGGATCTGGCGCGATTGGAGCCATGCCTTCCACTCATCGTCCGATGCCGCCACACACCCCGCCCAGATGGGATCGAGCATTTCGGCAAGCGAGAAATTGTTGGAAAGTGCGCCCGGCGCCTGTTTGCCGTTCTCTTGCGCATAGGCGGTGGCCTCGTCCATACGCTCGCGCGTCCAGTTCGATCCCCCGAAAATGCCCCGAATGCGACCACGCCGGACTTCGGCATCCATCGCATCGACAAATTCGCCGACCGGCACGTCGGGATTGTCTCGATGCATGAAATAGACATCGACATAATCCGTCTTCAGCCGCTCCAGCGACTGGTTGAGCTGCTTGGCGATCATGTCCGGATAGCAGAGGGGCGAATGCGCGCCTTTGCCGATCAGCACGATTTCTTCGCGCGGCACGTTGCGGCTGGTGTGCCAGTCACCGAATATGGCTTCCGTCTTGCCGCCGCCATAGACATAAGCCGTATCGAACAGATTGCCGCCCGCCTCATAAAAGGCATCGAGCGTCAGGGACGCGGAGGCGAAATTGGGGAAGAACTCGAAACCGAGCGCAACCACCGAAGCGGGTTTGGTGAGGCCGGGTATCTGCCGCTTCGGAACCGCATTGCCTGCCACAACCTTGCCACCGGCAATATTCGTGATGCGAGAAGTTGCTTTTTCGACGCTGTATTCCAGGCCAACGGCGGCACGCCACTGGTCCATGACACGTAGATTGCCGAGACTGTCGGCCCAGCCCATGCCGGGCGCGCCGAATTCCTGCTTGCCCTGCCTTATCGCCTCACCTGCCGCATCGACTTCGAAGGAATAGAGCCAGCGGTCTTCCGGCAATTCGATGGTTTCGACCTTGTCGCCCCTGAAAATATCGATCCGGCCGGTGCCACCCTTGTGGCCGGCGGCGAACCAGAAATCCTTGACTTCGATGCGGCCTTCCGAACCGATGATGCGCAGCACATTGTCCTGGCTTGCCATGATCGAGCACGAGACTTCGGCAACGATACCGTTCGAAAATTTCAGAACGGCCGAAGCCCATTCATCGACGCCCGACTGGCCGAGATGGGCCGCACCTACAATCTTTTCGGGTTCAGCAAAGGGTTTTGCATCGACTGCACCGGCAATCAGCCGCACCATGGATACGGGATAACCGCCGACATCGAGAATGCCGCCGCCTGCCGTCTCATTGGAAAACAGACGATGATCGGCACGGAAAGACCCCATGTTGAAACCGAAACTGGAGCGGATGATGCGGATATCGCCAACGGCACGGTTCGTGATCAACTCCACCAGTTTTGCCGTCTGCGGATGAAGGCGGTACATATAGGCCTCGCCCGCAAAGACATCAGCCTTTTTCGCTTCGTGGAAAATGGCATCGGCGTCATAGGCGGAAAGCGCGATGGGCTTTTCCACCAGCACGTTTTTGCCCGCACGGATCGCCTTGATCGCCCATTCCGCATGGCCGGTATGGGGCGTGGCGATATAGACGGCGTCGATATGGGGATCGGAAAGCAGCGCATCGTAACCATGGATGATGCGCGCGCCGGGAAAGGCGTCAGCAAGGCCGGGCTTGTCCGGATTGCGGGTGGCGATAGCCTCGAGCTTACCCGTGCGGGAATGGGCAATGCCGTCCGCAAAGGTCTTGGCGATGGTGCCCGGGCCGATAATGCCCCAGCGGATCGGTTGGTCGGTCGTCATGAAATCCTCGTCTTGACTTGCGTGCTTGGGAAAGGGTTCAGCGCAGGCGATTGCCCTGACTGTCGAAAAGAAATGCCTTGCGGGCGGAAAGACCGACCGTCAGCCGGTCACGATTGGCGACGTCTCGCGATTCCGGCCGCTCGATGACAAGTTGCTCACCGCCTTCCGTACGGGCATAGACATAGCTGGTATTGCCGAGGTGCTCGGCGACATCGACGTGAACGGTGAGATCGGCATCGCCCTGCCCGACATCGGCAAAATGTTCGGGCCGGATACCGAGCGAGACCTTGCTTCCCTCATCGAGCCGGTCCTTGATCGGCAGGGTCAGCCGCACGGCAGGATCGCTGTCGAGCGACAGCGTAACGCTTTGTCCACCTGTACCGATGACGGTCGCCTCCAGAAAATTCATCTTCGGCGAACCGACGAAACCGGCAACGAAACGGTTGGCAGGGTCGTCATAAAGATCGAGCGGGGCACCGACCTGTTCGATATTGCCCGCCCTCAAAACCACGATCTTGTCGGCCAGCGTCATCGCCTCGGTCTGGTCGTGGGTGACATAGATCATCGTGGTGCCAAGCTGCTTGTGCAGCCGCGAGATTTCCACCCTCATCTGCACCCGAAGTTCCGCATCGAGGTTCGACAAGGGCTCGTCGAACAGAAAGACCTGCGGTTCGCGCACGATGGCGCGGCCGATGGCGACACGCTGCCGCTGCCCGCCGGAAAGCTGCTTTGGCCGGCGTTCCATCAACTCGTTGATCTGCAGGATTTCGGCGGCGCGGCTGACACGCTTTTCCGTGTCGGCCCTGGGATTACCGTTCATCCTCAGGCCGAAGGACAGGTTTTCGGCAACCGTCATGTGCGGATAAAGCGCATAGGATTGAAACACCATGGCGATGCCGCGATCGGCCGGATCGGCATCGTTGACCGTTCTGCCGCCGATACTGATATCGCCGTCCGATATATCCTCCAGCCCCGCGATCATACGCAGAAGCGTTGATTTGCCACAGCCGGACGGGCCGACGAAGACCACGAACTCGCCATTGGCAATATCGAGATCTGCACCATGGATGACTTTCAGCGCACCGTAGCGCTTGACGACATTCTTGAGCGAAAGTTCCGCCATGCGGTCTCTCCCCTTACTTGACTGCCCCGGCGGAAATGCCGGCGATGAAGTGGCGCTGCAAAGCCACGAAAACGATGAGAATGGGTGCGGTAAGCAGAACTGCACCGGCCATGATGCCGCCCCATGACACTTTGGTGAGCCCGATGAGGGTGCCAAGTGCAACGGGTGCGGTCATCATTTCCGGGCGGGAGTTGATCAGCAGCGGCCAGAGATAATTATTCCAGGAAGCGAGGAAGAGGATGATCGACAGCGCCGCCATGGTGGGGCGCGCCAGTGGCAGGGCAATGCGCAGGAATATCTGCCATTCCTTGACGCCCTCGACCCTTGCCGCATCGAAAAGCTCCGTTGGCATCATGGAAAAGGATTGCCGCATGAACAGCACGCCGAGCGAGTTAAACAGTGGCGGCACGATGAGTGCCACCCAGGTGTTGGCGAGCTTGAATTCGCGCGCAACCATGATGAATTGGGGAATGACGACAACTGCAAAAGGCAAGGTGATGGTGCCGAGAATGATGGCGATCACCACCGAGCGTCCCGCAAAACGATAGCGCGCCAGTGCCCAGCCCGCCATAGAGGTCAGAAACACCGAGAGGACCGTATAGATGACCGCAACGGTGATCGATATGAACATCGCCCGCAGGAAGTTGGTATCCGCCTGAAGGTTTTTGAAGTTCTCGATGAAATTGGTGGACGGGACGAGCACGATGTCGGGGCTGAAAATGCCAAAATCAGGCATTGTCGAGAACACGAGCATCATCCACAGCGGAAATAGCCAGATGAGGGCAAGCGGCGTCAGCGTCGCATGCAGCGCGATCTTCTGCCAGAGAAGCGATCTGGATTTCGATCTCATTTCGGCTCCCTCCCGACCCAGAGATTAAGAAGCGAAATGGCGATGGCGAGCGCCGCCATGGTGTAGGCGATGGCCGAGGCGTAGCCGAAATTGAGCGAAGTGAAGCCCTGCCGGTAAAGGAACAGGCCCAGCGTTTCCGTACCGCCGCCCGGACCACCCCTGTTGGTGATGAGGAAAGGCTCGGCAAAAAGCTGCATGGTGCCGATGACGGACAGGACCACGCAGAAAAGGATGATGGGTTTCAAAAGCGGCAGTGTGATGTGGAAGAACTGCTGCCGCTTGTTCACCTTGTCCAGTGTCGCCGCCTCATAGACATCGCCGGGGATGGATTGCAGGCCGGCCAGAATGATGATGGCGTTATACCCCGCCCAGCGCCATGTTACGGCGATGATGACCAGCGCCATGGCCGCATTGGCATTGTCGAACCACGAGATGGGCGAAAGGCCAACGGAAGTGATGAGCTTGTTGATGATGCCGAAATCGGCACTGAACATCAGCCGGAAGACTGCTGCATAAGCGACTTCTCCGACGACGACGGGTGCGAAGAAGGCAAAACGGTAAAGCGGGCGTACCTTCAACAGTGGCGAGTTCAGAAGTACCGCCATGACGGTCGCAAGCGCGATCATGACAGGCACCTGAATGACCAGAATGATCAGCGTATTGTAGAGCGCGTTATAAAACGCCGGATCGGAGACCAGCCTCCCCCAGTTCATGGAGGGCGCAAACCGCCAGGGATTGATGCGGGTGTTCTGAAACGACAGCATGAACGAGCTGACGATCGGCCAGACCCAGAACGTCGCGAAAATCAGAAGATAGGGCGCAAGGAACGCATAAGCGATCCTGTTCCTTGACGGCATGACGACCTCCAGATGCGATGGTTGGAAAGCTTGGAGAGGCCGGTCCTGCTAAACCGCAAGGCCGGCCATCCGAGAACTTCATTCCGCGACCGGCAGCCCCGTGGCCGTTTCGATCTGCTTTGCGGCATCGTCAAGAGCTGCTTTCGCATCGGGATAACCACCCGCGAAATATTTGGTCTGCGTCGCCTTGTAGATCGCATCTGCATCCGACTGGAACGCGGTACCACGGCTGGGCACGATTTTCGGCAGAGTCGCCAGAATATCGGTCCAGACCGCCTGCCCACCCCAATAGGGCTGCTTTTCCTTGACGAAAGGATCATCGATGGCGGAGAGAAGCGAGGGAACGAGGCCGAAGGACTTCAACATCGTCACCTGCCCCTCATTGGTGGTCAGCGCGTAGTCGATGTACTTCCAGGCGGCTTCCTTTTGCTTGGACGCCGAACTTATCGCCAGCGAAGAGCCACCGAGATTGGCTGCATGCGGACCGTCAGGCGTAAGGCTCGGCATCATATAGACACCCCACTTGCCCGAAAGACCGGGAGAGCCGGAGCGAACCGTGCCTTCATACCAGGCGCCATACATCTGGCTCGCGGCCTTGCCGGCAGTATTGGCCTGAATCTTCTCATCCCAGATTGCAGCCGTGATGATGCCGGCATCCTTCATCTGCTTGATCTTTTCAAGCGTCGCGACACAGGCAGGTTTGTTGATGGTGATGTTCTGGCCGTCGGTCGAAAAGTAACCGCATCCCTGCTCGTTGGCGATCATGCGGAACCACTCGCTGTCGCCGTTGAAATCGGCCTGCGCCATCACGGTGCCCGGATTGGCGGTCATGACCTTCTTGCCAGCCGCGATGAAATCATCCCAGCTTTTGATGGTGGCCGGATCGACAGCAGCCTTTTCGTAGAAATCGCGCCGGTAAAAAACGGCCACCGGACCCGAATCCCAAGGCACCGCATAAGCTACGCCATCGACCTCCAGTTCCGTGCGCTTGAAGTCAGGAAAAAGCGCCTGTTTTTCAGGCGTATAGCCAAGTGCAGTCAAATCCGTGAAACAATCCGGGAACCGGCTCCAGAACAGTTCCGCCTCGAAATTTTCGACCGTTACAATATCCGGGAGGCCGTCGCCACCCGCTGCGCAAGCCGCCAGCGTCTTGTCGAAAACCTGATCGTTTCCAAGGTCTTCAACAACAATCTTGATGTCAGGATTTTGCTTATTGAACCCTTCGACAGTGGACTTAAGCGCCGATGCGGCGACATTCCAGCTCCAGATGGTTACGGTCTCGGATTGCGCCATTACCGGTGCCGCAAGGAGCACCAGAGCCGTCGACGCGCCAAGAAATTTAAAGCACATTGAAAACCTCCCTTTTTTCAATTGCCGTTCTTTAGCGAACATGGGCACATTACCGGCGGCAGGAAATCTGTCTCGTACAAAGGGAACATCGATTTGGCGGAAAGTAAGATTGCCGAAAGAGCCTTCTACCAGCCGGGTGCAAGCAGCATCGAAGGCATGCCGACCACGCTCCAGCTTTTTTACAACCACCCGCCCATCATGCTCAGGCCGCACTGGCATGCGCAGGTGGAGGTGAACTATGTGATGTCGGGATCCGTACATTACCGGATGGGCGACCACGACCTTTCGCTCGATGCCGGCCAGATGTGCATTTTCTGGGGCGGCCAGCCGCACCAGATGGACCGTTCCTCCGATGATTCGATTTATGCGGGCGCGCATCTTCCGCTCGTCCATTTTTTCCGCATGCGGCTGCCGGCTGCGGTTTCCAGCCTGCTGATGGGCGGCGCAACGATGGTGAGTGCGCAGACGGACCGGGCCGACGAGGAAAATTTCGGCCGCTGGTTCCGTTACGTTACGTCGGGTGATCCGGCCAAGGCGCAGCACGCGGTGGAGGAATTGCTGCTGCGGGTGGAGCGCATGTTCCTCGAACCCTATACCGTCATATCCTCCGCCGTCAGCGGCAAACGGGAAGAGAACGACGAGAGCATGGCGCCCTCAATCGGCGTGGTGCGCATGTGCGATTTCATTGCCGCCAATTTTCTAGACGACATCGACGCGACCGAAATTGCCCGCGCCGCCTCGCTTCATCCGAAATATGCGATGAACCTGTTTCGCAAATCCACCGGCATGACGCTGATCAAATACCTGACCTTGCTCAGGCTTTCTCGCGCCCAGGCGATGCTGATGAACGGCAAGGACAATATTCTGCAGATTGCCATGGAAAGTGGCTTCGGCTCCGTCAGCGCCTTCAACAAGGCGTTTCGTCAGATCGCCGGCATGTCGCCTTCCGATTTCCGCCGCGACATGCGCGCGACGGCGGCTTAATTTTCCGCCTCTTCAAAATCGGAGTAGCCGGCACTGCGCTGATCTGCCGCCTTGCGATAGGCGCGGGGCGAATTGCCGAGCATTCGCCGGAACATGGTGGTGAAAGCCGGAATATTTTCATAACCGGCATCCAGCGCCACATTGGTCACCGCCTCGCCCGCGGCAAGCCTTGGCAGAGACGCAAAAATGCAGGCCTGCTGACGCCAGGTGACAAAACTCACCCCCAACTCTTTACGAAATAACCGCGTAAAGGAGCGCCGGCTCATGCCCATGGCGGCGGCCCAGTCATCGATTTCCACTCTGGCCACAGGCTTTTTCAGGAACTCGCGGCAAAGACCGGCAAGACGCGAATTATCGGGAAAGGGTAATCCGAGCGGGCGTTCCGGCAGACGGTTTACCTCATCAAGCAGAAGCGCCCGCACCAGTCCCTGCCGGTGAAAAGCGGCAGGTTGCAACTCCTCGCCCAGCAATTCCGAAATCAGGCTGGAGGCAAGGGCGGTAATTTCCACCACCCTTGGGGCCTCGGCTTGAAACAGATCGGGGTGAACGTAGATTGAATGCATCTCCACCGTTGAGATGATCTCAGCCTCGTGTTTCAGCCCGGCTGGAATGATAAGCCCGTGACCGGGCGGTATCATCCAGCGCCCGGCGGCGGTGCTGACCAGCACGACGCCCTGGCGTGCGCACCATATCTGCACCCGGCCATGGCTGTGGACAGGGGTACGGTGTCCTGTCGGATAGGCACGGTGAAGCGCCAGCACCGGCTCGTTGGTGCCGTCGATCAATTTCAGGCTGCGTTCATGGTCGTCAACCGCCAGACGGGCGGGTTTTAGCGATTTGATTTTTGCCATTTGGCCCATTCACAAAGAAACTCGTCCAGAACACGAAAGCAGGCCAGAAACAATATGAATAAAAGCGGGAAGAAATAAAGACACGTTTCCCGTCTCTCGCGGGGAATCTGGAGAGGATACATCATGGCCACCGTCACCAGCACCGGGTTCAGCCCGCAACGCACGGCGTTTTCAATCATTGCAGCCGCCAGCTTCTGCCACATGCTCAACGACATCATGCAATCGCTGCTGACGTCGCTTTATCCGCTGCTCAAGGCCAATTATGCGCTCGACTTCATGCAGATCGGGCTGCTCACCTTCGCCTTTCAGGTCACGGCATCGCTGTTGCAGCCGGTCGTCGGCATGGTGACCGATCGCTGGCCCATGCCTTTCTCCCTGCCAGTCGCCATGCTCTCCACCTGTGCCGGCCTCATCACGCTCGCATTCGCTCACAGCTTCGAGGTGCTCGTAATCGGCGCCTGCCTGATCGGTGTCGGCTCGGCGATCTTCCATCCGGAGGCGTCCCGCGTTGCCCGTCTGGCATCTGGTGGTCGCCACGGTCTGGCACAGTCCTTCTTCCAGGTTGGTGGCAATACAGGCACGGCCATCGGCCCGCTGCTGGCCGCCTTCATCGTCATCCCGTTCGGTCAAGCCAGCCTCAGCTGGTTCTCACTGATCGCGCTGATGGGCTTTGCCGTCTTGTCCTGGGTCGGCGTCTGGTATACCCGCCACCGCCGCGCGAATGTCGGCAAGGCTCCGGCCAGCCGCGCACTTCCGCTGGCACGCGGCACCGTGATGATGACGCTTGCCGTGCTGGTGGTTTTGACCGCCACCAAGAACGCCTATCTCGCCAGCCTTTCCAGCTATTTCACCTTCTACACCATCGAGAAGTTCGGGCTGGGCGTGCAGGATGCGCAGGTTCTGCTGTTTCTCTTCCTTGGCGCTTCTGCGGCGGGCGTTTTCTTCGGTGGCCCGATCGGCGACCGCTTCGGCTCGCGCGTCGTCATCTGGTTCTCGATCCTCGGCGTCATTCCCTTCGCGCTGATGCTGCCCTATGCGAACCTGTTCTGGACGACCGTTCTCGTCGTCGTCATCGGCTTCGTCTTCTCCTCCGCCTTCTCGGCAATCGTCGTGTTCGCGCAGGAACTGGTACCAGGGCGCGTTGGCCTCATCGCCGGCATGTTCTTCGGTTTCGCCTTTGGCTTCGGTGGCATCGGAGCCGCGGTTCTCGGGATCTATGCGGATAAGGAAGGCATCGAGTTCGTCTATCGCATCTGCTCCTACCTGCCGCTGCTCGGCCTGTTGACCGTGCTTTTGCCAAAGTTGCCAAGCCACCGGTAAAGACCCTTCGCTCTCAAGCGTTTCGTCACGGCAGTCACCTGTGATAATCACGGTGACTGCCGTAATTCGTTGAGCGAAGACCAGCCACATGCAGATACCGATAAAATCGATCCTCGTCTTTCATGCTGCGGCAAGGGCGGGCAGCATTTCGCGGGCGGCGGAAGAGCTGAGCGTTACGCCTTCAGCCGTTTCCCAGCAGATCCAGTTGCTCGAAGGCCAGCTTGGCACGACGCTGATGGCGCGGACCGGCCGCAAGGTGACGCTGACGGAGGCGGGCGAGCGGTACTTCTCGATGATCACCGCACAGATCGAGCAGATCACCGATGCCACCGACAGTATTCGCGGCTTCCGCTCGGTGACCACGCTGACAATCAGGGCAACCCCGACCATTTCCAACAAATGGCTGCTGCCGCGTCTCGGCTCCTTTCTGGAGGAGCATCCCGAACTGGAAGTGCGCCTCGACGGCACCAACGAGCCGACAGATTTTTCGCAGGAGCTTGTCGACATAGAGCTGCGCCATGGCGATGGCCGCTGGCCGGGCCTGTTTGTGGAAGGGCTCGTGGAGGAGGAGTTCCTGCCGGTCTGTTCACCGGACATGCCCGGTGCCGGTACATTCCTGCCTGAAGATTTGCAGAACCAGCGGCTTATCCACTCGGTCAAGGCGCAGGCGCAATGGAACCACTGGTTCCCGCTTTCCGGCGTGACGGCTGAAAAGCGCTGGCGTCGCGTTCTGTTCGATCGTAGCCACATGGCCATCGACGCCGCCGTTCTGGGCATCGGCGTGGCGCTGGAAAGCACGTTGATGATGGAGCAGGAACTGCAACGCGGAATGCTGATCCCGGCCGTGGCCGATGCGCCCCGCATCAAGCTCGTCACGCAATGGATCGTTTGCCCGCATTCCCACCTGCGTCAGAGAAAAGTGACGCTGTTTCTGGAGTGGATGCGAAAACAACGCGACGAGTGGCGTGCCCGTCGCGTTGTCTGATGCTTCAGGCTAAACGTTTCTGCGTCAGTAAAGACCCATCAGCCTGATGGGCCCAAGCGTCAGAGCCGGGAACAGCACCAGGGCCAAGATTGCCGCGACCAGGATGGACATCGGCGCAAGCGAGCCCTTGATCACATCCTCGATGGACATTTTCGCCACCTGCGCCACCGCAAATAGGCATACACCAACCGGAGGTGTGACAAGCCCAAGCGTCAGGGTGATGACCATGACGATCAGGAAGTGGATCGGATCGACCCCAAGCAAGACGGCTGGCGGCATAAGCACCGGGATCATCATGAACATCGCGGCAATCGCATCCATGAACATGCCGACGATGATCAGGAACAGGAAGATCAGAACCATCGCCATGGTCGGGCCGGTGCTGATATGACCAAGGAAAACCGCAACCTGTGCCGGCAAGCCGTCAAAGGTGAAGACCCAAGCCGCCAGTTTCGCCGTCGCCGCGATGAAGAGGATCGAACCGGATGTCCGCGCCGTGTCCATGAAGATGCCGAGTAGCGCCGAAAATGGGATCGTCCGGTAAAGGATGACCGACAGAAACAGCGTGTATACAACGGCAATGCCGGCCGCTTCCGTCGGCGTGAAATAGCCGTCGACAATTCCAATCAGCAGGATCACCGGCGTAAGCATCGGCAGGATGGCCGCAAGACCGGTCGTCACCACACGGCGGACATTGAACGGCGTGGGCGGATTGAACCCGTTTCGCACCGCATAGATGTGATTATACACCATGAACACGAATGCGAGGAACAATCCCGGCACCAGCCCTGCCACGAGCAGGGTTCCGATGGAGGCGTTAGCAACCGAGCCGGCGATGACGATGAGGATCGAAGGCGGGATGATCGAGGAAAGCGTGGAGGTGCAGAGCGTCAGCCCGACGGCATATCCCTTCGGAAAACCGTGACGCTCCATGGCCTTGATTTCGATCGCGCCGATTGAGGCAATATCGGCGACGGACGAACCGGAGACACCGCCGAAAATCACCGACGAGGCGACATTGACATGGCCGAGACCGCCGGGAAGCCAGCCGACAATCGCCTCTGCGAAGTCAAACAGTCGTTCGGCGACCTTGCCCCGTTCCATCAGAACGCCGACGAGAATGAAAAGCGGCACGGCGACGAGAAGGAAAGAGTTCATGCCGGAAAACATGGTTTGCGCCAGAAGGTCCATCGGCATCGACGTATAAAGCGCGATGGAGGCCACACTGGCAAGTCCAAGTGCGACGGCAAGTGGAACGCCGAAGGCGCTCATCAGCAGGAAAAGTCCAAGCAGCGTCAGGCTCATGGCCGTTTCTCCATATTTCCAACGACCAGATCGGCTTCGGCAAGAGGCTGCGAGCCCTGCGGCAGTTCAATGCGATCGCGATGTTGACGCAGGGATTCCACGATGGCGGCAATGCCGAGAGCGGCGCTAAGCGGAATGATGACGCCGATCATCCACATCGGCGTGGCAAGCGTGGCGGCGGCTTCATTCATCACATATTGCTGGCGCACCAGCGTCCAGCCCGTCCAGATCATCAGGCTAAAAAAGACGACCGAGGACAGAACGTAGATGAGCAGCGCGAGGCTGCGGACAAAGGCCGGCATAAGCGCGATGAACACCGTTACCCGCGCCATGTCGGCGGTACGGAAGCTACCCGCCACCCCCAGGAACACCATCCATATGAAAAGATACCGTGTAGCTTCCTCGGTCCACGAGACCGGAGTGCCCCACATTCGGGTCGACACCTGCAGAAGCACGACGGCCAGAACCCCGATAGCGGCCAGACCGGCCAGCACGTCGGTCGCCAATCTGATGACCCTGCCGAAAAATGATGACGTTTCGTCCATAAACCTGTCCTCCCAACCGGACCGACTGCGCGCCGGCCCGGAAGACCTGATTGACTTACTTCTTGCCGACGGCGGTAATGGTCTTGTCAAAGAAAGCCTGATCCTTCACCAGTCCGGCAAAGACGGGATAGAGGCCCTTCGAGACTTCCACGAACGCCCTCTGCTGCTCCAGCGTCAGGCGATTGATCTCCATTCCGTGTTTCTGCAGTTCGGTGATCGTCGCTTCCGCGCTCGAGGCGTCGTTTTGCACCTTCCACACTTCCGCTTCCTTCGCCGCCTCCTCAACGGCCGCCTTATGCGCATCGCTCAGGGCGTTGAACTTGGCGGGGCTGATTCCCAGAACCCAGCCGTCACCCATATGGTTGGTGATCGAGACGTATTTCTGCACCTCGTAGAATTTCGCCGACAATGGGACGTTGATAGGGTTTTCCTGCCCGTCGACGACCTTCAACTGCAAGGCGTTATAAACCTCGGCAAAGGCGAGCGGCGTCGGTGCGGCGCCCATCTTCTTGAAGAATTCCACCCAGAGCGGATTGTTGGGAACGCGGAACTTCAAACCCTTGAGATCATCCGGCGAGGTTATCGGGCGCTTGGAATTGGTCATCTGGCGGAAGGGGCGCGGCCACAGATCCACCGCCTTGATGCCGATCTTTTCTAGTCCGGCAATCAACTCCTTGCCCTGCTCACCTTCCAGATAGGTGCGAAGCTGTTCTTCATCGTCAAAAAGATAGGGAATGGAAATCGCCGAAAAACGCGGGTCGAAATTCGCATAAAGCGATGTCGCCAGAAGCAGCATGTCGAGCGATCCGCCCGCCAGCTGCTTGACGGCGCCCGATGGATCACCGCCGTAAAGCGAGCCGTTCGCGAAGACCTTGACGGTGACTTCGCCATTTGTCTTGGCGGACACCAGCTCGGCGAACTTGTTGGCCGCGAGCGTAATTTCGGAATTGTCCGGATCCGGCGTCGAAAGCGTGAGCGTTTCCGCCTGTGCGATCGATGCAACCAGCATGGTGGCGGCGAGAGCCAGCCCGTAAAGTTTTGAAATTTTCATGTGTTCCTCCCGTTGTTGTCTCTAAACAGTTTCGAGCGTTCCTCCGAACGCATTCATGCGTTTAACTTCAAGGATCACACCGCTGTGATCAAGCTCGCCCGCGCCATGCTCGACCATGGAGCGGAACAGCCGGTCAACCTCCTCGCCGACCGGTAATTTCAGGCCACGGCTCTTGGCGAAAGCCAGCGCCGTGGACGTATCCTTCAGCTGATATTTCGCCGGCCCGCCGGGGTGGAAATCGCCTTCCACCATGCGTTTGCCGTGCTGGCGGAAGACGGTGGACTCGGCAAAACCGCCAAGCAAAGCCTGGCGCACCTGCGCCGGGTCGGCTCCCCCCGCTTCAACCAGCGTCAAAGCTTCCGCTACGGCGCAGATCGTCGAGGCGACGATCAGCTGGTTGGCCAGCTTGGCCAATGAACCGCAGCCCACCGGACCGACATGGGTGACGCGGCCGAGGCAATTGAGGAGTGGCCGCAATGCGTCCACATCCCGCTGCTCACCGCCGGCCATGATGGCGAGCGTTCCCTCAGTCGCCCCCTTTTCACCGCCGGAAACCGGTGCGTCGACATAAGCGACGCCATGAGCCTTTGCCGCCTCCGCCTGTTCCCGTGCGCTGTCGACGGGAATGGAACTCATTACAAGAAGGAACGCGCCGGGTTTCATCGCTGAAATGACACCCGACGCCCCGAGCAGAACCTCGTCGCAGACCGGGCCTGAACTCAGCATGCAAAGCACGACATCCGCCTGCGCCACCGCCGCGCCAGCTGTCGCAACCGGCTCAACACCTTTTTCAACCAGAATGGAGACTTTTTCAGCGCTGCGGTTCCAGGCCCTGACCGGGAAACCGGCCTCAGCCAGACGCGCCGCCATGGGTGCACCCATGATGCCCGTTCCGATGACAGCGATTTCGCGGATGTCCTGCATTTTTTCCATCCTTCAAAGCCATTGCCGGTTGAGGAAACGCACCGGCAACTCTTCTTCGATGAGGGCGGGAAACGCCTCGCGAAACCGGTCGAGATGGGGTGTTTTCAGATGATCGTCGAAAGCCTGTCTGTCGTCATAGACCTCGTAGAACACCACATTGTTTCCCGTCTCCGGCCGCACCACATCGAATTGCCGGCAACCCGGTTCATCCTGAACCGAATGGGTGGCATCATCTTGCGCTGCGTTAAGAAAGGCATCCATCGCATCAGGCTTGACCCGGAATTCCGCGATTACCACGAAAGCTCCATTCGGCATGTCCCGTTCTCCGTCCATCACGCCGCAGCATCTTTTTGCGGACGGAACTGGTTTTCCATGTCTTGGCGAAGCTTCACCACATCCAGGTCGCGCACCAGTTCCACATCGTCGAAGCTGACGATCTGGTCCTTCTTGATGGCGCGCTTCAGCTTGACATTATGGGCAAGGCCGATCGGCAGCGCCTTGATGTCGAGGCTGCGGGTGGCAGGGATGGCATTGGCCCAAACCGCGTAACCGCCCTCGCCATCAAGCATTTCGCCGGGCTGCATGTCCTTCTTGGCCGTCGCGACCGCATCGCCGCGGAACTCCTTCGAGCAACCGGTGGCCTCATTGCGCAGTACGGCCGAAAGCACGCTTATCGAAGTTTCGAGACCGATGATGTGGAACGGACGCCACATAGAGGCGTACCAGCCCGAAGGATCGGTCAGCAGTCCATATTGCTTGAAGCAGGCGCGGGCATATTCGTTATGCGCCTTGAAGGTGACGAAAACGCCGTAACGGATGTTATTAAACACCTCGCGACCATCCGGCTCCTGGCTTGCGGCAATATCCACGAGACCGGAACGCGACATGCGGCCGCCATCGGCAGCAGGGCGAAAGACGCGGGCGAGATCATGCAGGCCTGCGGGCGGGAAGGCCAGACCGTCATCCGGGCAATCCAGCCCCGTGCCGTTTGCGACCGCCGCCATTTCGATGGCCGCCTTGGTGCCGTCGGTAAATGAATTGTACATTTTCGGATTGAAGTCGCCCTTGGCCACTTCCTCGTCAGTCCAGCCGAAGTAGCTCCAGACCGTATCAGGCGTCGAATACCGGTAACGCGGCTCGAAATTCATCCCCTTGCCGGCGGAAACGACCTCGAAGCCGGTGGCGCGTGCCCAATCGACCAATTCGCAGATCAGGGCCGGCTGGTCACCGTAAGCCATGGAGTAGATAAGACCCTTGGCCCTCGCCTTTTCGGCCAGGATCGGCCCGACCATCACATCGGCTTCCACATTGACCATGACGACATGTTTGTTGTGGTCGATGGCTCCGAGCGCATGGCGCGCGCCAGCCAGCGGATGGCCGGTCGCCTCGATCACGCATTCAATCTCGCCGCAGGCGAACAGTTCGTTCACATCGTCGGTCACATAGGTCTTGCCGCTCTTCAGCGCATCGGCGCAGCTCGTCGCGTCATAACGCTCCTTCGGCCAGCCGACGCGGTCAAACGATTCCCGCGCCTTGCCGACATTGAGATCAGCGACGGCGACCATGTGGAAACCGGCGATGCGCTGCGCCTGCGCCAGAACCATGGAACCGAACTTGCCGGCACCGATGAGACCCACCCTGACGGGCTTGCCACCGGCTGCGCGCTGCGACAGAAGAGAATAGAGATTCATGTTTTGACATCCTTCGCTGGGGAAATTGCTGGCGAGAGTGCCCAGTCAGCCCGGCGAAGGCCATGCGATACCGAGGCTACGAAGGGTTAACCCTCGCGGCACCGAAGACATGACGTTTCTGCGTTCCTCCCGGATCCCGGCACACACTTGCGCCGGCTCCCGCGGTCGCCTCCCAAAGCAACCCTGGGAACAGAGTAGGAGCGTTCAAATATTAGTTCTATTTAGAAAAACAGATTTTTCTTTTAATTTTTCTAACAAACTATCAAGCCGATTTGCGCAGCATCAGATCGGCACTGAGGAGAATGCGCTCGCGCATCCGTGTCGTGTCATCCGCCTCCTCGTTCAACTTCTGCAGCAGAAGTTCGATCGATAGCCTGCCGATCTCGTTGTAATTTTGCGCCACCGTAGTAATCGGCGGGCAGGCATAACGCGAAAGCGGATGATCGTCATGGCCGGCTACCCTGAGATCGTAATCCGTGCCATGGCCGACCCTGATGCCCTTCTGGAAGGCGGCGGCGATGACGCCGAAGGCGATACGGTCATTGGCGCATAAAATAGTGCGGGAGGGCAAATGCCCTGCCCCATCCAGTAACCGGGTCGCTTCATCAAAGGCGAAACGCTCGAAATCCCAGGTTACGGTGCCGGGAACACCGATGACATGCGGCTCGAAACCAAGACGCTGCATCGCCTCCTCATAGGCCGTGCGGCGCGTTGCGGCGTTGGTATTGACCTGCGGCATGTCGAAGAAACAGGGCGGCTCGCCCGAACGGCAGAGATAATCCACCATCAGCCCGACGCTCTGGCGGTTGTCGGTGCCGACGAAGGCCGAGGTTTCGTCGAGTGGAGAATCGACATAGACGATCGGTATGCTGGCCGCCAGCTGCTCTAGCGTGGCGCGATGGGACTTGACGCCGAGCGGAGCGATGATGGCGCCCGCGACATTCATCGACTTGAAGGTGCGGATGGCCCGATCCTCGATTTCCGCCTTGCCGTCGGACGACAGCACGAAGGCAAGGAACCCCGCCTCGTTGGCGATGAGTTCGATACGGCTCGTCAGCGCCATGTAGAACGGGTCGGTTGAGTTGGGAATGATGATGCCGATGATATTGGAGCGGCGGCGGTTGAGGTTGACGGCGAAGATATTCGGTCGGAAGCCCGACTTCTTCAGCGCATCCTCGATGGCATCCCGCGTCTTCTTGCGGACCGAGGCCGGATCATTGAAGTATTTCGAAACAGTCGGGCGGGAAAGGCCGACGAATTCCGAGAACTCTTCCATCGTCCTGATAGATTTGGCCAAAGTGCTTGCCCCCATGAAATATTACATGTGGTACTCTATATCGACCGGCCTTCGCACGAAAAGCCGGTCGAATACGGTTATCAACGGCCAAACGATCATTCGGCTGCAAATTGCACTTTCATCGTGGCCGGATCGGACGGCTTTTTCATAAAGAACGGCAGCATATCCGAAAGCGGCAGCCGGTGCGACACCAGCCGCGCCATGACATCGCCATCCGTTTCCAGAATGGCAAGCGCCTGCGGTATGTTGCGGTTCAGCGAATGTGAGCCGACAAGCTTCAGCTGCCGCCGGAAGATTTCGAAAGGCGCAACCGAGATACGGGCATCCGGCGCGCAGACACCGAAAAACAGCGCCGTGCCGCCATCCGCGACCAGCGGGATCATTGCTTCCGCAACAGCTGCGATGCCGGTCGCATCCGCCACGAAATCGAACGCCTTCTGTTGCCGCAGCAGCGCCTCAGACCCGGAAACCGCCGTCTGAAGTCCAAGACTTTCAGCGAAGTCCAGCCTGCTTTCGTTGATGTCAGCAATCGTCACCGTCGCGATGCCGCGTGATTTCAGCGACAGGGCGAGCAGCAGGCCGATGGGGCCGGCGCCAAAAACAAGCGCATTGCCCGGCACCGACCCACTCTCGCCAATACCCGCGCTCTGCATGCCGTTGACGACGCAGGCGAGCGGTTCGGCAAGTGCTGCCACGTGATAGGGCATGGAACCTATGCCATGCAGTTGGTCGGCGCGCACCACGCTGAATTCCGCAAAACCGCCATTGTGGGAAACGCCATAGGCCTTCAGCGTGCTGCAAAGGTTGGTAAGCCCTTTCCTGCAACTGGGGCAGGTGCCGCAGGGCAGATTGGGATCGACGACAACCCTGTCGCCGACCTTGATGCCTGTGACGTCTGCCGCCACCGCCGCGACTTCACCGGCATATTCATGGCCGGGAATGACGGGAAAGGCACCGTCACCGTAACGCGCATGCAGCACGTCGATATCGGTATGGCACAGCCCCGAAGCCTTGACCCGGACAAGGGCATGCCCCGGTGGCAGATCGGCGACGGGCACGTCCGTAAGCACGGCACGTCCCTTCTCGACGAATTGAATCGCATGCATGGTCATCTCCGGCTTTTCAGCTCATCCAGTTGCCGCCGTCGACATTATATGTCTGGGCGAGAATATAGTCGCTGTCGGAAGAGGCGAGGAAAACTGCAAGGCCCTTGATGTCATCCGGCGTGGCGAAACGGCCGATCGGCACGGATTTGGCCACCGCCGCCTTCTTCTCACCCGGCTTCAAGCCTTCCCATTTGGCGAAATGCGCATCGACCACTTCCCAATGCTCGCCATCCACGACACCCGGCGCAATCGCATTGACGTTGATGCCGTGTTTGACGAGCGCCAGCGCCGCCGACTGCGTGGCGGAAATGATCGCCGCTTTGGAAGCGCAATAAAGCGTGACGAGCGCCTCGCCCCGCCGACCGGCCTGGCTCGCCATATTGATGATCTTGCCGCCGCGCGCGCGCGCGATCATGACATTGGAGACGGCCTTCATCATGAAAAGCGGCCCCTTGAGATTGATGTCGAAAACCCGCTCATAGCTCTCTTCGGTAATGCCGTTGATCGGCGCCATATCGAAGATCGCGGCATTGTTGACGAGAATATCGATGCCGCCGAATTCCTCATCGACCGCCTTTACAACCGCATCGATCTGACCAAGGTCAGTCACGTCCAGCCGGATGGCCTTGGCGGATGGGCCGATAGCGGCTGCAGAAGCGGTTGCCCTGGCAATATCGATATCGGCGATGATGACCTTTGCACCCTCATCGGCGAAAGCCTGTGCAAAACCAAGGCCGATGCCGCGGGCGGCGCCGGTAATCAGCGCGACCTTGTTCTTCAATCTCATGTCGATCTCCGTGATGCATGGCGGGTAATGGATGAACTCGGCCATGCGCGTTTGTGTTAGATGCGATTTTCTCACTCCCCTCATTCCTGTGCTTGTCACAGGAATCCAGCTGACGCGCGTCTGCGTGGCGAGAGAGTCCTTTTCAGCCCAAGGACTTGGGCTGACTGGATTTCTGTGACAAGCACAGGAATGAGGGCGGCGGGTGCGCCAGCCCCACCCATGCCGCCCGCCGCCAAAGTGACGAACGGGCGGCACGCCGGGAGGACGCGGCTACTTGATGTAGCCCGCGCGGGTCATATCACGCTCGACCTGTTTCTGGGCGCCTTCGAGCGCCGTATCGACGGTCTGCTGGCCGGAGAGTGCTGCCGCAATCTGCTGGCCGACAACCGTGCCGATCGACTGGAATTCCGGTATGGCGACGAACTGCACGCCGGTATAGGGAACCGGATCCTTTGTCGGCTTCGACGGATCGGCGGACATGATGGCTTTCAGCACCGTATCCGCAAAGGGTGCGGCTTTCTTGTATTCTGGCAGCTCATAGGTGGATTTGCGCGTACCGGGCGGCACGGCGACCCAGCCTTCGCTTTCGCCGACCGTCTTCACATAGTTCTTCGAGGTCGCCCATTTAACGAATGACTTGGCGGTTTCGAGCTTCTTCGTTGTGTTCGGAATTGCAAGGTTCCATGACCACGACCAGCTCGATCCGTTCGGCGTTGCCTCTACCGGAGCACGGGTGAAAGCGGTCTTGTCGGCAACCTGGCTCTGTTTGGGATCGTAGATACGTCCCGCAGCCGAGGTGGCGTCGATCCACATCGCGCAATGGCCGGATGCGAACAGCGTCTGGTTCTCGTTAAAGCCGTTGGTCGCCGCACCGGGCGGGCCGTAGGAGGTCATCAGCGCAACATAATCCGAGATCGCCTTTTTCCACGGCTCGCTCGTCAGCTGCGGCTTCCAGTCCATGTCGAACCAGCGTCCACCATAGGTATTGATCATGGTACCGAGGAAAGCCATGTTCTCGCCCCAGCCCGGCTTGCCGCGCAGGCAAATGCCATATTGCTGTTTCGACTTGTCCGTCAGCTTGGCCGCGAAGTCCTTGATCTGGTCGTAGCTCGGATTATCAGGCATTTTCAGGCCGGCCGCGTCGAACAGGTCCTTGCGGTAAAGGGTGAACGAGCTTTCGGTATAAAACGGCACCGCGTAAAGCTTGCCGTCCACCGTCAGGCCCTTTTTGATCGGATCGAGCAGATCGGCGTAATCGTAATCGTCGCCGAGATCATCGACCGGAGCCAGCCAGCCCTGCTTGCCCCAGATCGGCGCTTCGTAACCGCCGATGGTCATGATGTCGAACTGGCCGCCATTGGTGGCGATATCGGTGGTGACGCGTTCGCGCAGAACATTCTCCTCCAGCACGATCCAGTTGATCTTGTTTCCTGTTTCCTTCTCCCAGGCGCTGGAAAGCTTCTGCATGATGATCATGTCGCCATTGTTGACGGTGGCGATGTTGATTTCTTCCGCCTGCGCAAGTCCGGCCAAAAGGCCCGCTCCAACCACAGACGACGACAGAATTCCAATGAATTTGCTCATGAGACCCGCTCCTCCTTTACGGATGTCCACGCATAACAATACATGCGTAAATTTTTATCTCGCAAAATCGCGCCATTTGTCAACATCCAAAAATAAACTGTGACGTGAGCACTCTTGGATATATTGCTATAACTCGCTGTTTTAAATTCGATAATGTCATCAAAAATAATTACATGATCCGCTTTACTTGCTGCATCGCAACAAAAACATCATCAAAAAATATCTTGACGCGCGTAAATTTTAGCTGATATCCGGAAAATAACAGAGCCGGGACGCCGGGGATTTGTACCCACCGGAAAGGTGGGAGCCGAATGTATATGGAGGAGATGATGAGGCAGGTATCCGCACTTGCGCCGCACGCGAAAGGCCCGACCATTACGGCGGGTGAAATCCTCGTGGAAATCATGGCGACGACAGTGGGCGACGGCTTTCTCGAGCCGCAAACGCTGATCGGCCCCTTTCCAAGCGGCGCGCCCGCCATTTTCATCGATCAGGTCGCGCGTTGCGGCGGCAGCGCCGGCATTATCGCGGCGGTTGGCGATGACGATTTCGGCCGCCTCAACATCGAGCGGCTGCGCCGTGACGGCGTGGACATATCGGCCATCGCCACCATTGCGGACCGGCCGACCGGCAGCGCTTTTGTCCGCTACAGGGAAAACGGCGCACGGGATTTCGTTTTCAACATCGCCCATTCGGCAGCGCGCGAAACGCACATGACTGATAAGGCGCAGGCTCTCATCGAACAGGCGGGCCATGTGCACGTCATGGGATCGGCATTTGCGATTGCCGGTATCGGCGAGATCATTCTCGAGGCGATCAAAAGCGTCAAGGCGCGCGGCGGCTCGGTGTCTTTCGATCCGAACATCCGCAAGGAACTGGTGCAGGGTAACGAGGGCCGCAAGCTGATCGACGATCTCCTTGATGTCACCGACCTTCTGCTGCCTTCCGGCGAAGAACTTCAAGCTGCCTCCGGTCTGGATGACGAGGACGCAGCGATAGAAAAGCTCCTCGCCTCCGGTATCGGCGAGATCGTGCTGAAGCGCGGCGCGCAAGGCGCCAGCCACTTCAGCCGCGCCTATGGCCGCATCGACGCCCCCGGACTGACGGTCTCGGAAATTGATCCGACCGGCGCCGGCGACTGTTTCGGCGCAACTTACCTCACCTGCCGCCGCCTCGGCATGCATCCCGAAAGAGCGCTCGCCTATGCCAATGCATCCGGCGCGCACAACGTCATAAAGCGCGGCCCCATGGAGGGCGCTGCCAGCCTTGCCGAACTTGACGCCTTCATGACCGCGCTATTGTCGGAGGAAGTCCTATGACCGCCATTCTGGAAAACCTCGCCGCCGCGCGCCGTGCCGGCAAGCCCGCAGGCATCACTTCGGTCTGCTCTGCCCACCCCGTTGTCCTGCGCGCCGCAATCCGCCGCGCCGCTGCCGGTCAAACAGCCGTGCTGATCGAGGCCACCTGCAACCAGGTCAATCATCTCGGCGGTTATACCGGCATGACGCCGCGCGACTTCGTTACCTTCGTCAACAGCATTGCGCAGGAAGAAGGACTGCCCGGCGAGCTCCTGATTTTCGGCGGCGATCATCTCGGTCCCAATCCCTGGCGCAAGGAGAAAGCCGAGGACGCGCTGACAAAAGCAGCCACCATGGTCGAAGCCTATGTCACAGCCGGTTTTCGCAAGATTCATCTGGATGCGTCGATGGGCTGCGCCGGTGAGCCGGCCGCACTGGATGACGTGACCATTGCCAATCGTGCGGCAAAACTCGCGGCTGTCGCCGAAAAGGCAGCCGTGGAGGCGGGCCTGCCAAAACCGCTTTACATTCTCGGCACCGAAGTGCCGGTGCCGGGCGGCGCCGATCACGTGCTCGACACGGTGGCGCCCACCGAGCCGCAGGCGGCGCGCACGACCATTGACCTGCACCGTGAGATATTCGCGCAGCACGGTCTTTCCGATGCGTTCGAACGGGTCATTGCCTTTGTCGTGCAGCCCGGCGTGGAATTCGGCAGCGACAATGTCGTCGCTTACAATCCGGATGCGGCCACGGCGCTCAGCGCCGTACTGGACGGCGAACCGCAACTGGTCTTTGAGGCGCACTCGACGGATTATCAAACGAGAGCAGCGCTTGGCGCCCTTGTGCGCGATGGATATCCGATCCTGAAAGTCGGTCCGGGGCTGACCTTCGCTTACCGCGAAGCACTCTACGCTCTCGATATGATCGCATCCGAGATGGTCGGCGGCTATGGCGACCGGCCGCTGGCGCGGACCATGGAACAGCTGATGCTCGGCGCGCCCGGCGACTGGCAGGGTCACTACCATGGTGATGACATCACGCTCAGATTGCAGCGTCACTACAGCTACAGCGACCGCATTCGCTATTACTGGACAAGGCCCGAGGCGCTCGCAGCCGTTTCCGCCTTGCATAAGGCGCTTGACGGGAAGACAATTCCCGAAACCCTGCTGCGCCAATACCTCGGCGAGCTGCCGCTCGCCACGGTTGCAGGCAAGGATATGGAGGAGGTTCTGATCGCCGCGGTGGATCAGGTGCTAGCAACCTACCATGCGGCGACGGGCGAAGGTCGCTGCTAAGACAATCGTCAAGTTAAATTCGGATGCCCCGGCGGAGACGTTGCGGGTATCGGTCATGGAGGGGACTACCAATGGCAACACGAAACACGAGCGGTCTGGCGCGGGTTATGCTTGCGCCTTCGGTGCTGCTTTTGCTGGTGTGGATGATCGTGCCCCTGGCGATGACGCTGTGGTTTTCGTTCCAGAACTACAATCTCCTCAACCCTGCCAATGTCAGCTTCGCGGGCCTGTTCAATTACCAGTATTTCTATACCGATCCGGCCTTCTTCCAGTCGATCTTCAACACGCTTGCCATCGTCGGCGGCGTGCTTCTGATCACTGTCATCGGCGGTATTGCGATTGCGCTTCTGCTTGACCAGGACATCTTCGGTCAGGGCATCGTGCGCATCATGATCATCTCGCCCTTCTTCGTCATGCCGCCTGTCGCGGCGCTGGTGTGGAAGAACATGATCATGCATCCCGGTTACGGCGTACTTGCCGATCTGTCGCGCTTCTTCGGCCTGCAGCCGGTCGACTGGTTCGCGCAGTTTCCGCTGCTCTCCATCATCATCATCGTCGCCTGGCAATGGCTGCCCTTTGCAACGCTGATCCTGCTCACAGCCCTGCAG
>NZ_WJOK01000031.1 GCF_009649785.1 Agrobacterium tumefaciens
AATATGTACTATCGCCTATGGGCAATTTGCATCGCGTCACCAAGTCCAGCGTGGCGCAAGCTCCCGGAATGATCATAAAAGAGCCGAGCGACGTCCGCATAAAAAACACCGGCTCAGACAAGGCGAAACGGACGGATTGCTAAATCGGCTGACTTACAGCATCGGCAAGTCATGAATGCGATGGCAGCAGCTTGCGGAAATAAACCACCCGTTCGGTCTCCTCAAACCCCAGCGCCGCGTGCATGCGGTGTGAATCGACATTGGCAATATCGGCATCGGAGGCAAGCTCGCTCACGCCCCGGCTGATCGCCCAGCGGGTGACCTCGGCGATCAATGCCGCAGCAACGCCCTGACCGCGGAATTCTTCTTCCACATAAACGCCTTCCAGAAACGCAATAGGCGAGGTATCGCATCCGTTGACATAATCACGCCGGAGGCTGACGTCGGCAAAACCGATGGCCATTCCGACCAGATCATAGGCAATGAAACCGGCGTCGTTGTCGGAAAGGTTCTGCAATTCCGCCCTGTGTTCGGCAACAGAGGCATCGGGCCATAAACGGTGGCGCAAAAGGGACCAGTCATCCAGAGATGCTGCGGCGTGCCTGATGGAAAATTGCAGGCTCAAGCGACGACCCCGCAAAACACGTCCAACCCCTCAAGCTTCACGATCCCGGCGTCGAACAGCGGCTCAAAACTTGGCATCGGCAGGATATCCGTGACCTCCATACCCTTCGGGACAGGAAATTCCACCGCCTCACGGGTCAGGTTGAAAACGAAAAGTAGTTTTTCGTCACCCTTGTGGCGCGTGAAGGCCAGCACATCGAGATTGGTCTTGATGAAGTCCATATCGCCGTCGCGCAATGCTCCATGGGTTTTGCGGAAGGACAAGACCGCGCGGTAGTGGTTAAGAACCGAGTCCGGCTTGCGCTCCTGCGCATCCGCCGCCTGCATGGCGTGGGCATAGGGCACCGGCAGCCACGGCTTTTCCGCGCTTGAAAAACCCGCATTCGGCTTGCCGGTTTCCCACACCATCGGCGTGCGGCACCCGTCACGCCCCTTGAAGGCGGGCCAGAAGCGAATGCCGTAGGGGTCACGCAAATCCTCGAAGGCCAGTTCGGCCTCGGTCAGGCCCAGCTCCTCACCCTGATACAGACATATCGAGCCGCGCAGGCTGGCGAGAACGCAGATGGCGAGCTTCGCAACCTGCGTCTGCTCCTCGGAGCCTTCGGAAAACCGGCTCAGATGGCGCACCACATCGTGGTTGGAAAAGGCCCAGCAAACCCAGCCATCCGTCACCACCTTGCCAAAGGTCTCGACCGAGCCCCGCAGGTGTTTTGCGCTGAAATCCGGGCCAAGCAGATCGAAGGTATAGCACATGTTGAGTTTGTCATTGCCGGATGTGTAGGCCGCGACCGTCTTCAGCGAGCGTGCGCCGTCCCCCACCTCGCCCACGGTGGCGCGGCCCTCATATTCATCGAGAAGCGCGCGGAAGCGCTGGAGGAAGGCCACGTTTTCTGGCCGCGTCTTGTCGTAGAGATGATCCTGCATGCCGTAAGGATTGACGTCGGACGCATCGAGGCCAAAGCTTTCGTCGTCCAAAAGCGGCGGGTTGTCGCGCAACAGCTTGTCGTGGAAATAGTGATTGACGGTATCGAGACGAAAACCGTCCACGCCGCGATCGAGCCAGAACCGTACGGTTTCCAGAAGCGCATCCAGAACATCCGGATTGTGAAAATTGAGATCCGGCTGCGAGGCGAGAAAGCTGTGCATGTAATATTGCTTGCGCACGCCATCCCATTCCCATGCCGGCCCGCCGAACACGGAAAGCCAGTTGGTGGGCGCCGTGCCATCCGGTTTGGGATTGGCCCAGACATACCAGTCCGCCTTGCTGTTGATGCGGCTTGCACGGCTGTCCACGAACCAGGGATGCTTATCGGATGTATGCGAAATCACCTGGTCGATGATGACTTTCAGCCCCAGCCGGTGCGCCTCGGCCATCAATGCATCGAAATCGGCAAGCGTGCCGAACATCGGATCGACATTGCAATAATCGGAAACGTCATAGCCCATATCGGCCATGGGGGAGGTGAAGAAAGGCGAGAGCCAGATGGCATCGACGCCGAGCGAGGCGATGTAGGACAGCCGCTTCGTCACCCCGGCAAGATCGCCGTAACCGTCCCCGGTCGTATCCTGAAAGGATCGCGGATATACCTGATAGATCACCGCCCCCTTCCACCAGTCCGATTGCGCTTGGGATTTGTGGACCGGGGCATGGGTTGTCGGCATGAGCGATCTCCTGATGAGGGTTGGTCCGAGAATATAAAGCAGCTGTCCCTGCGTAAACCGGAACTTCGCAAATGCCCAAAATCACCTCGAAGCGGGCTTGTCAGGCACCTCCTGTCGTCGTAATCCCGAAGGTAAAGTAAGTGGAGGATGACGGCGTGGGCGGACGGTTTCTGTCGATTGGCGAATGTATGGTGGAACTGTCGCAGGCCGGAAACGGGCTGCTGCGCAAGGGTTTTGCCGGTGATACCTTCAATACGGCATGGTATGCACGTGCCTGTCTGCCAGAAGACTGGTCCGTCGATTATTTCACGGCACTCGGCGACGATCCTCTTTCGCAGGACATGCTGGCCTTCATTGCAGATGCCGGTATCGGCACGGAAAAAATCCGCCGCATCAAGGGCGGCACACCCGGCCTTTACCTCATCAACCTCAAGGATGGTGAGCGCACCTTCAGCTATTGGCGCAACGCCGCCGCAGCAAGGCAACTCGCAGCAGATGCGGACCACCTGCGCAAGACGGTGGAAAGCGCCGACGTCATCTATTTTTCTGGCATCACGCTCGCCATTCTCGCTTCGCCCCACGATGTAGATACTTTCCTTGCGGAACTGCGCCGCGCCAAGGCAGCGGGCAAGCCCGTGGTCTTCGACCCGAACATCCGCCCGCGCCTCTGGTCCGACAAGGACACGATGCTGGAGACGATTACCAACGGCGCACGCGCCGCAACGCTGGTAATGCCGAGTTTCGATGACGAAGCCAGCCATTTTGGTGACACATCCGTCGAGGCCACAATCGAGCGTTACCGTGCGCTCGGCGTCGCCAACATCGTCGTCAAGGATGGCGCAAAGGGTGCGACACTCGATTTCAGCGGCGCACGCAGCCACGCTCCGGCGGTAGAAGCCGTGGATGTGGTGGATACGACAAGTGCAGGCGACAGTTTCAACGGCGCGTTTCTCGCCCGATATGTAACCGGCAGTTCGCCGCATGACGCCGCCGTCTTTGCCGCACGGGCAGCGGCAACCGTCATCGGCCATCACGGCGCGCTGATCAGCCCCGAGCTTCTTCCGCTGGTCGGATGATGCCAGACGGAACCGGCTTCCTGATACCTGTGCTTGTCACAGGGATGACCAAGAGAGCGCATTACGGACAAGAGCAAGCTTGTATGTGCAAAGGACACTTCTCTACCCTCATCCGCCCTGACATGATCCTGTAACACGCACGCCGCATATACGGGCGGAAGCCGGGTGGTGGGGAATCGCCCGTGCGCAGTCGAGCAGGATCGGTGTTTCATGACGAGAATCACGATTGTCACAGATGCCTGGCACCCGCAGGTCAACGGCGTGGTCCGTTCCATCGAAAATACCAATACGGAACTCGCGCGGCTGGGCGTGGATGTGCACATGGTGACACCGCAGAGTTTCTACAGCATCCCCTGCCCGACCTATCCGGAAATCCGCCTGTCAGTCGCCGGCTATCGCCGTGTCGCGGCGGAGATTGAAAAAAGCCAGCCCTCCTTCGTCCACATCGCCACCGAGGGTCCGCTGGGTTTCATGGCGCGGCGCTGGTGCGTGAAGAACAGGATGCGTTTTTCCACCAGCTATCACACCCGCTTTCCCGAATATGTCGCGGCGCGCTTCCCCATCCCGGAAAGCTGGCTTTACGCTTTCGTGCGCTGGTTTCACAATGGCGGCAACACCTGCATGGTGGCGACGCCAAGCCTCGAGACCGAGCTTGAGGCCCGCGGGGTTCGCAACTTGAAGCGCTGGAGCCGCGGCATCGATGCCGAACTGTTCCATCCACGTCCAAAAACGTCGCTGCCTTTCGATCTGCCAAGACCGATCTTCATGACGGTCGGTCGTGTGGCGGTGGAAAAGAACCTGCCTGAATTCCTCGACCTCGAGCTGCCCGGATCGAAGGTCGTGATCGGCGATGGCCCGGCCCGCCATGAATTACAGGAAAAATATCCGGACGTGCTGTTTACCGGCATCAAGACCGGGGAAGAACTCGCGGCTGCCTATGCGCAGGCCGATGTCTTCGTTTTCCCGTCCAAGACCGACACATTCGGCAACACCATTCTGGAAGCGCTGGCGAGCGGTGTGCCGGTGGCCGCCTTCCCCGTTACCGGGCCGATCGACATTCTCGGCGGCAATCCCGGGGCAGGCGCGCTGAATGACAATCTTCGCGACGCGTGTCTTGCAGCGCTCCATTGTTCATCGCAGGAGGCTCTGGCGCTTTCCAAAAGCTACAGCTGGGAAAAGGCATCGCGGCAATTCCTCGACAACGTCATTCACGCCGCCGGAAAATCCCTGCCGCTTTTGTCCCGCTCACGACTTGCCTGACGTGGAGACACATTGATCCCCGACATTTTATCGGGGAACGGTGGACGAAACAAAGCAGGAGTGTCACAAGACGATCTGGACGCGACCGCCGTTATCTTTAGAACGGGGTCGGGCTGCTGATTGACGTCAGGCGGCTGCCGCGAGATCACGCTGGCCGTCCTAATTTCACAAAGACTTATCCCGTCTCAGATCACCACGCGCCGACGAGCGCCTGGCCGGAAAGCGGCACCGTCCGCGCCTTGCCGTTCCGCTCCGTGACCGAAAGCGACGGGGACATCTGTTTCGGCGACTTGCGGAACCAGTTTGCGGCGACGCTCGCCAGATCGCCAATCATCGCCTGCTTATGCCAGTCGGCAAAACGCCGCGCGGTGGCTTCCGGCTCGGAGCGGTAGAAGAAATTGCCGGAATGATCGAGATCGTTGATAGAAGCCGCCATGGCCGATAGCGGACGCTGAAACATCTTCGGGGGCACGGAAAGTTCGCGTGCGCTCTGCGAAAAAGCGGGCGCCATGAAATCGATAGCCCATCCGTCCGCTTCGACCCAGCAATGGAAATTATCGCCAGCGCCCGTTACGTAACCATCGTCACGATGGTCCGCAAAAAGCATGACCGTCCCGCCCAGATTATAAGCGGCAAGCCCGCCCTTCGGCACAGCTTTCACCTTGTAATGCTGCTGAAGGATGAAGGCGCCGAAGGTGCTGAAATACATGCAGGCCGTAGCCGGGTCGGCATTGTCGTTGACGAGCAGGCTGTTGATGACGCGGTAAATCCGGTGATAGTCGGTCTGCTTGATCAACATGGTTTTTTACTCGCCAGTTTTATGATTATCGGAAGGCAACGGGAGAGACCGGTTCACCGTCGATCTCGATATTGGTGAGACCTCTGCCCCACGCAACGTCATCCTCGGGCTTGTCCCGAGGATCTACCTCCCGAGTCGCAAAATCGAAAGTTTGCAGATTCTCGGGACTAGCGCGAGAATAACGGAGGGAGGTTTTCAGCAGCCGATTACCGCCTCTTCTTCGCCTTGCTCTCGAACGGATTATCGGAGCCACGATAATGCACGCGGATCGGCACGCCCGGCATGTCGAAATCCTTGCGCAGACCGTTCACCAGATACCGCGTATAGCTCTCCGGAATGGCTTCCGGTCGGGTGCAGGAAATCATGAAGGCCGGCGGTCGCGCCTTTACCTGCGTCATGTATTTCAGCTTGAGGCGGCGGCCGGAAACGGCCGGCGGCGGATGCTGCGTGGTCTGCGCATCGAGCCAGCGGTTGAGCTTGGCGGTCGAGATGCGGCGGTTCCAGATCTTGTCGGTATCGATGATGTTCTGCATCAACCGGTCAAGGCCATAGCCCGTCTGGCCGGACATCGGCACGGCGCGAATGCCGCGGGCCTGCGGCAGAAGCCGCTCGGTCTTTTCACGCAGATCGGCCAGAAACGCCTGCGGATCTTCAACCAGATCCCATTTGTTGAAGGCAAGCACGGCGGCGCGGCCTTCGCGGATAACGAGATCGACCAGCTGCAGGTCCTGCTTTTCGAACGGAATGGTGCTGTCAAACACGATCACCACCGTTTCGGCGAAACGAATGGAGCGCAGGGAATCCGCGACCGAGAGCTTCTCCAGCTTTTCCGTTACCCTGGCCTTGCGGCGCATGCCGGCCGTGTCGAACATCTTGATGGTGCGGCCGCGCCAATCCCACTCGACGGAAATACTGTCGCGGGTAATGCCCGCTTCCGGGCCGGTTAGCAGGCGGTCTTCACCAAGGAAACGGTTGATGAGGGTGGACTTGCCCGCATTCGGTCGGCCGATGATGGCGACGCGCAGCGGCTTGGTCTCGTCATAAACAGGCTCTTCTTCTTCCTCTTCCTCGCTGCCGGGCTCAGTGCGCGGAAGAACGATATCGGTCTCCGCCTCATCCACTTCAGGCGGGAAGGCAACGTCTTCGCCAATCGCCTCGACGATGGCGTCGCGCAGGTCGATCATGCCCTGGCCATGTTCGGCAGAGATGGCGCACGGATCGCCAAGACCAAGCGTAAAGGCATCGTAGAAGCCCGCATCGGAACCGCGCGCCTCGGACTTGTTGGCCACCAGAACCACCGGCTTGCCACGACGGCGCAGCATTTCGGCCAGCGTTTCATCGGCGGGCGTCAGGCCTGCCTTGGCGTCAACGACAAAAAGCGTCACATCGGCTTCGTCGATCGCCGCTTCGGTCTGCGCCCACATGCGGCCCTGAAGCGTCTCCGGTCCGGATTGCTCCAGACCGGCAGTATCGATGATGGTGAAACGAAGGTCGACAAGCTTCGCGTCGCCGGGGCGGCGGTCACGGGTCACGCCCGGCGTATCGTCGACAAGCGCCAGCTTCTTTCCGACCAGACGGTTGAAAAGCGTGGACTTGCCGACATTGGGGCGCCCGACTATGGCGACGGTGAAGCTCATTGATCGTTCATCCTTGGAGGTGGGAAAGCCGTGTTAGACAGCTTTGCCCGAAGCAGTGATATTGTCGAGCATGATCTGCGCGCGGTTCGTCACATTGCGTGGCGCCTGCGCGTCGCTGACGATCTGCTCGAACCATTGTTTGGCCTTGGTGAAATCGCCAGCCTTGTAGGCGGCAAGACCAAGGGCTTCGCGAGCCGATGCACGCATGGTCTGGCCTTCGCCGCTCAACGGCTCCGCAAGTGCAACGACCTGATCATACGTACCGTTGTCAACCAGCAGCCACGCCGCGCGCACCTTCGCCGTATCGCGGAAGACCTGCGGGGCAGACGTGTCGTTGCCGATCGCGGTGAAGGCAGCGATGGCGCCGGCCGCATCGCCCTTCTGCGAAAGCAGCGTCGCAGAACGGAACTTCGCCAGCACCGGATAATTGCCATGACCGGAGGTTTCAAGATCGGCAAAGGCCTTCAGCGCTTCGTCCGTCTTGTTGTCGGAAGCAAGCTTCAGCGCCGCAATGAACTGGTCGCCGGAATTGGAAGCGCGGCTGGTGTTCCAGTATTCGTAGATGCCAGCACCGGCGGCGCCCACAACCACGAGAACGGCTGCGCCAACGACCACGATACCGTAGCGGCCCCAGAAACGGGAAAGCTGCTCGGAACGGATCTGCTCGTTCACTTCGCGGATAAAGGTATCATTTTCGTTTGCCATCAAATTCTCCGTTACCCGCGCGGAGATCGTCGCCGATCCATCCGTTCGCAGACATACCAAGCCGCTTACCCGGGTCAGCAAAAGTCCGGCCGACGGGTCATGGTCGGCCTTCTAGCCTATTTTGCCTGATATGTAAGGGGGAAACGTTGATTTCCTACATGGCGATGGGCTGAACGCCGATCAACCATTCGTGCAGTTTCAGGATGAAAGCGCCCCAGAGAACGATGCCGCCGACGATGGCCACCAGATCGTAACGGCCCGAGACGAAGGGACGGACCACTTTTTCACCCGCTCTTTCCCGGCGCTTCAGCGAAATTCGCATCACCACACCCCAGGCGAGGAACGATGCAAAGAGAAGAATCGAAGAGGTCTCTCCATTCGCCAGAAGATGGGCGAGCGCCCAGATCTTGACCGCCAGAATGAGCGGATGTTTGGTTCTGGTTGCGATGTGGCCAGCCGGGATGAGGCTGGCGATAAGACAGATCATCGCGGGCAGCATCAGGGTCACGGCGAGATGGCTCGTCCAGACCGGCGGGTTCCACAGAACGCCGGTTTCCTGTCGCGCCTCGCCAAACGCATAGATGACGAGACCGAGCGTTATGAGGCTTGCGAGAGAATAGACGCCCTTGAACGGTCCTTCTCCCATCTTCGCGATCATCCGCGCGCGAAATCGCGGCGCAAACACCTTCAAAAGATGCGTCAGGAAAAACAAGGCAAGACAGAGTACGAGAAAAAGCATGGAACACGGTCCCCCGGTGGAACGGAATGCGGCCTCATTACCGCGACGCAGAAAAGGAATTAGGCTGAAAGACGTAAAAAAGCCAGTTTATTCAAAGCTTCGCCTTATTCCACCCGCAAAAGGCAGCGGTGTTTCACATGACGGATGCCTGATGTTTCGCCCATTGACTGCTTTTTCCCTGTCGCTCTGCCTTGCCCTTCCCGCTTTTGCCGAAAATGCGGAGAAGCCGAAGCAGCTCGTCATCGTTTCTTTCGACGGTGCGGGCGACAATTCGCTGTGGGAAAGAAGTCGTGCGACGGCGAAGGAGGTCGGCGCGCATTTCACCTATTTCCTTGCCTGCACACTGGTGATGGACCGCAAGACCAGCGCCAAGACCTATCAAGGCCCCGGCCAGAAGGCCGGGCGCTCCAATGTCGGCTTTGGCCAGTCGCCGGAAGAGGTGGAGACGCGGCTGCGCAACATCTGGTCGGCCTATCGCGAAGGTCACGAGATCGGCAATCACACCTGCGGGCATTTCGATGGCGGCCAATGGACCGCCGAGCAATGGGACGGCGAGTTCACCACCTTCACCAGCACGCTGGAAAATGCCTGGCAGATGATTGGCAAGAAGGGTGAAGAACCCGAAGGCTGGCGCGACATGGTGAAAAACATCGACGGTTTCCGCGCGCCCTATCTTTCGCAGGGGCCGGCGCTGACCGCGGCTCAGAAGAAACACGGCTTCGTTTATGACGCCACCAGCATCACCAAGGGACCGGAATGGCCGGTGGAGCGCGGCGGCATCGAACATTTCGGCCTGCCGCTGGTTCCGGAAGGCCCCGGCAATCGCCCGATCATCGCCATGGACTACAATCTCTTCATCCGCCACTCCATCGGCATCGAGACGCCGGACCGCGCGCAGGAATTCGAGGACCGCGCCTATGCGGCGTTCCGCACCGCGTTCGACAAGCAGTATAATGGCGAACGCATCCCTCTGCAGATGGGCTTCCATTTCGTGAAGATGAATGGCGGCGCCTATTGGAACGCCTACGAGCGGCTGCTGCGCGAAGTCTGCCGCAGGGACGATGTCGCCTGCGTGAGTTACGCCGAGGCCATGCCGATCATCAAGGCGCGCAGGAAGCAGAAGACCGAGGGCTAAGGTCCCCGGATACAATGCAAAAGGGCGGCCAGTCGGCCGCCCTTTTTGTTTTCCGTCAGGGCTTGTTGGCCGCCAGCTCTCCGGCTTCCGCTTCCCGCTGAAGATAACGCTCGTCGATTTCAGGCAGTGGCTTGTCATCGATCGCGGCCTCGAAAGCCACAAGACGTTTGTGGATGGACAGCAGCTCGATGATCGTGGTCCAGGAATTGACCAGATACTGGAACGAATTACTGACCTGACCGAAGGCCGTGGCGATCTGCTGGTAGATACCATAGGTGATCTTGCCCGCCACGATGGTGGGAACAAGCATCAGGAGCAAGAACACGGCATCGGCCTGAATGTAGAAATACCGCGCGACGTTGAAGTAGAGGTAGTGCCAATACATGCGGAAATAGTTTTTCCGCACATTGGAGTAAAGCTCCTTGACAGTCGGCGGCTGGGCGCGGTCGGCGTGATCCTCACCGTAGACCAGTTCCTTGCGATAGGCCGCTTCCACACGCTGGTTGCGGAAATTCAGGCCGGGCAGCTTGATGCCGACCGTCGCCAGAAGCACGGTGCCGAACACGGACCAGACAATCGCCAGCCAGAACAGCGCGTGCGGCACTTCGCCAAGGATCGGCAATTCGGAGACGTACGACGACAGCGCAAACAGGATCGGCAGAAACACAACAAGCGTCATGACCGAATTGATCAGGGTAATACCCAATCCCTCCAGCGTGGAGGAGAACCGCATCGTATCTTCCTGAACGCGCTGCGAGGCACCTTCGATGTGGCGCAGCTTTTCCCATTTTGACATGTAGAAGTCGTTCATCGCGGTGCGCCAGCGGAAGATATAATGGCTGGTGAAGAAATCCGTGAGGATCGACACAGCCATGCTGAGAAAGGCGATCTTGGCGAAGACAATCTGAAGACTGTAAAAATCCCAGACTTCGATACCCGGCTGTTTTGACAGCGCATTTTGCAGGAGATCGCCGAAAGGCCGCCGGAAATTGTTGATGACGACGGAAATCTGAACGCCGAAATAGGTCACCGCGATAATCAGCAGCGATCCCCATATGGACCAGAACTTCCAGGGGTGATCCTTGGCGAGAACGGTCCAGACAGCCCCGAACAACACCAGGCACAATGCCAGATAGGCGTAGAAGAACAGATTGGCGGGAACCAGAAAATAGCTGAGATCGTAAGGTTCTTGCTCGGGCATCACGTAGCCCCAAGACCTGCCTAGCCCTTCAACGATGAAGTACCATCCAAGAATGGCGACAAAGGCCCAGACGATGGCGGAGGTGAAGAACAATTTCGGTTTGGGAAAGAAAGAATGAAACACGTTTAGAACTCACGCGCGTTTGAAGTCAGCCATTATTGGCGAAGCACTAGATGGCCCGAACCTAGGGCAGAAATTTGTGCACAGCAACGAAGAAGCGACGACCTTAACAAGATGTAAGGCGCAAAAGGCGGATCGATCCCGCAAGGAACCCCTGAAATCGCCCCTTGGAGGCGCAATATGCCCGGGCGAATTTAGCGCCGCCGCTCCGTGGCGAGAACCGGTAGCATCAAGAGAATGCTGGCGACAAGCACGCCAGAGGCGAGAATACTTGGTGCAGTAAAACTTCCCGTCACCTCGGCAATCCAGCCGGCGGCGAGTGGTCCGACGATCTGTCCAGTACCGAAGGCTGCCGTCATCAGGGCAAAGGCGCGGCGTGGGCTTGGGCCTGCGAATTCCCGGCCGAGCTGAAGGCCATAGGCGGTGATGACCATGAAGGTCAGCCCCAGAAGCAGACCGCCGGCAAGCACGCCCGGAACGGGTGGCAGCATGACGGAAGCGAAGACGCCGACGGCTTCCACGGCAAGCACGATCACGAAAGCGCGCTTCAGCCCTTGCGATTTCAAGACCGGCTTCCAGAGGAAAAGCGAAATGGCGGCGGCACATCCCGTCACGAACCAGGCCAGAAACTCCACGAAAGCGCCGGCAGCAGCCATGCGGGCAATCGCAACAATGAAGGTGGCGGTGATGACGTAACCGAAGCCGAACAGCCCATAGGCGAGCGTCGTCAGAAAAAGCGGCTTCGTCCATTTGAGCGGCGGCTCCGACAGCGCAGAGGCATGCCGGGGTGGCCCGGCGGGCAGCACCCGCCAGACGAGAAGAAACGTAGCGAAGGAAAAGACGGCACCGGCAATCCACTCCTCCCGCCAGGAGGCACCGCCGCCATCAAAAACGACGCCGATGAGATAGACCACAAGCGAGGAAATCGCGATGCCGGCACCGACGCCGCCATAATGCAGCGCCTGAATATGGTCCTTGCCGGCTTTCATGGCGTGGCCGATGACGATCTGCGACGTGAAGATCATGGTCATCGCACTGGCAATGCCGGCGAAAAACCGGATCAGGGTGAAGGCCGCAACGGAGTTGAATGCGGCCATGGCGAGCAGCAACGCGCCCGTGGAAAACAAGCCGCAAAGGGCGACCAGCCGTTCCCGTCCCGAGCCCCATGAATAGGCGGCGAGAACCGCCCCCGCGAGATAACCGGCGAAATTTCCAGCCGCGACGATACCCGCATCCCCCGCCGATAGCGGAACATCAGCCATCATGCCGGGAAGAATGGGGGTGAAGGAAAAACGGCCGAAGCCCATGGCGGACGCCATCATCAAGGCGCCGGCGAAACCGAGTGCAGTCAGATGTTTGGGGGAAAGTGGCTTGTCGATGCTCATGTACGGCTTATCGCAACCGCACTGCCACGGAACAAGCGAGTTATTTTGATCGGCAGCATAAGCCGTCTTTGTTGGTACGAGATGCAAGGACCTTGTTGTCTGCGCATCCTTATCCACCCTCATTCCTGTGCTTGTCACAGGAATCCAACCGACGCGCGTCCGCGCGGCGAGAGAAGTCCTTTCAGCCCAAGGACTTGGGCTGGCTGGATCCCTGTGACAGGCACAGGGATGAGGGAGGAGAAAGGTCAACGAATGCGGCAAACGTCGTAATTGGCGCACTCAGCTACGAAACTTGGTGTCTCGTAAAGTGGCGGTCTTCACCACTCACTCAACCAGCGTCAGCACCAGCGGGCCGTTCTTCGTAGCAACCACGGTATGTTCATACTGCACGGTCGGCGCGCTCGGATCGCTATAGAGCGTCCACGGATCGTCGTCGCCATCTTCGGCCCAATAGGCACCCGTCGACAGGAAGGGTTCAACGGTGAAGACCATGCCCTCCTGCATGATGCGCCGCTCACCCTTGTCCGGCCAGGTCGCCAGTTCCTTCGGCTCCTCATGCAGGGAGCGGCCGATGCCGTGGCTCGCCAGATTGGTGATCAGCGTGTAGCGGTTCTTTTTTGCAAAGGAGCCGATGGCATTGCCGATATCGGCAAAGGGCCGACCGGTTTTCACCTGCTGCAAGCCCGTCCACATGGCGCGCTTGCCATCGCGGCACAGCCGCTCGATCTCCTTTTTCACCGGCGGCACGGCGAAAGACGAACCCGTATCGCCGAAGAAACCGCTCTTCACCGCCGAGACATCGATATTGACGAGATCGCCCGCCTTGATGATGCGCGGGCCGGGAATGCCATGCGCAACCTCTTCGTTGACGCTGATGCAGGTCGCGCCGGGAAACTGGTAGCAGAACTCCGGCGCCGATTGCGCGTCGTTATCCTCCAGTACCTTTCGGCCGATCGCATCCAGTTCGGCCGTGGTGATACCGGGTTCCAGCGCATCCGCCATGGTCTGCATGGCCACGGCGCAGATGCGACCGATATCCTTTAGCAAAACCAGTTCTTCGTCGGTGGAGATGACCATGTTTTTGTCCGTCGTTCTAAATGGCGGGTCTGAAGACGCCCGCCTTGGTAATAATCAGGCCGTGGCTTTCACCGGATCGGCACTCCCCGTCAATTCTTTTCTGACAACAGGCGCGACTTTCGTACCATAAAGCTCGATGCCGCGCATGATCTGGTCATGCGGCATCAGGCCGATTGCCATCTGCAACAGGAAACGGTCGTTCTTGAAAACGCCATGCGCCTTGATGATCTTTTCCGCCACCAGCTCAGGTTCTCCAAGGAAGAGGTTGCCCTCCGGCCCACGCGCCGCATCGAAATGCGCGCGGTTTGTCGGACCCCAGCCGCGCTCGCGGCCGATGCGGTTCATCACCTCCGCCTGCGGTCCGTAAAACTGGTCCGCTGCCTTGTCGGTGGTGTCGGCAATGAAGCCGTGCACGTTGATGCTGGTGCGCAGCCTGGTCTTTTCCTGCCCCGCCCGGCGTGCAGCTTCGTGATAGAGATCGAACAGCGGCGCGAAGCGGCGATATTCGCCGCCGATGATGGCGAGCGCCACCGGCAGCCCCATGGCGCCGGCCCGCGCCACCGATTGCGGCGTGCCGCCAACCGCGATCCAGACCGGCAGACGCTCCTGAAGAGGACGCGGATAGACCCCGCGCCCATTGATGGCCGGATGTTTGGTGCCGGACCAGGTGACGATTTCGTTCTCGCGCAGCGCCAAGAGCAGGTCGAGCTTTTCCGCAAACAGCACGTCATAGTCTTCGAGGTCGTAACCGAACAGGGGGTAAGATTCGATGAAGGAACCGCGCCCGGCCATGATTTCGGCACGGCCGTTCGACAGGAGATCGACGGTGGAGAATTGCTGGAAGACCCGGACCGGATCATCCGAACTCAGAACCGAGACAGCGCTCGTCAGGCGGATATTCTTCGTCTTGACCGCCGCCGCCGCAAGCACGGTGGAGGGTGAGGACGCGACATAGTCCGGGCGGTGATGTTCACCCAGCCCAAACACATCCAGTCCGACCTGATCGGCAAGCTCGATTTCCTCAAGCAGTTCGCGCAGCCGGCGCGCACCTTCCGGCCCACGGCCATCGGCGGGGTTGGGATTGACATCCGCAAAAGTGTAAAGACCGAGTTCCATAGACGATACCTCTGTTTGATTGTCTGAGAGATAGGCACGGACGGCCCTCCAGACAAATGCAAAATCTGGCGTAAAATCTGGATGCTTAGCTTCGAAAAAGTGGATGGGCGCCGGCGCATTATGCCCCATGCCGGCCTCCCCCGAAATCGCGCCCGAAATCGCGATTGCCAGCCCGCCCCCTTTGGGCATAACCTGCTTAAATATGTGCGAAGTAATGCAAAAAGGGGAAAGCATGCATCGGACAGTTATCGTGACAGGCTCCACAAGTGGCATCGGCCTTGGCATCGCACAGAGATTTGCGAGGGAGGGCGCGAATATCGTGCTGAATGGCTTCGGCGACGAAGACGAAATTGAAAAACTCCGCCTCTTGCTGGAAGCCGAAAGTGGCGGGCGTGTGCTCTACCACCCGGCAGATATGACGAAACCGGACGAGATTGCCGATCTCATCAATTCCGCGCATGAAAAGCTTGGTTCGGTCGATGTGCTCGTCAACAATGCCGGCATTCAGCATATCGCTCCGATCGAGGAGTTTCCGACGGAAAAGTGGGATTGGATCATCGCCATCAATCTGACCAGTTCCTTCCATACGATGCGCGTTGCGATACCCCTGATGAAGAAGGCCGGCAAAGGCCGTATCATCAACATTGCCTCTGCCCACGGTCTCGTCGCCTCGCCGTTCAAATCGGCCTATGTGGCAGCCAAGCACGGCATCATGGGCCTGACGAAGACGGCGGCGCTCGAGCTTGCGCAGACGGGCGTCACCGTCAACGCCATCTGTCCCGGTTATGTGCTGACGCCGCTCGTCGAAAAGCAGATACCGGAAATGGCCAAGGTGCGCGGCATCAGCGAAGAGGCGGTGAAGAACGACGTGATGCTGGAATTGCAGGCGACAAAGCAATTCGTCACCATCGATGACGTGGCGGCAGCGGCGCTGTTTCTGGCAAGCGATGCCGCCAGCAACATTACCGGCACGCATATTTCCGTCGATGGCGGCTGGACAGCGCAATAATCGATGACATCTCTTTCCGTTTTGGAAACAATGAATTGCCAAAACGGAAATCGATATGCGCGCGCGGGCGTGCATAGATAGCAGATTGGGAACCGGCTCAACCGGACAAAAAGCAAGGCAGTGCATGAACGACGCGATCAGCTTCATCTTCAACAGCGAAACCATTTCGCTTAAGGGTTTCGGACCAACAGACACGCTTCTCGATTATCTCCGCCTTCAAAGACGGCTGACCGGGACGAAAGAAGGCTGTGCTGAAGGTGACTGCGGCGCCTGCACGGTGCTGGTCGGGCGGCTTGTTGATGGCTCGCTGCGTTATGAAAGCGTCAATGCCTGCATCCGCTTTTTGGGCTCGCTGCATGCAACCCATATCGTGACGGTAGAGCATCTGGCCGGCCGCGATGGCACGCTTCACCCCGTGCAGCAGGCAATGGTGGATTTCCACGGTTCCCAATGCGGTTTCTGCACGCCGGGCTTCATCATGTCGCTCTACGGCCTGTGGCTTGCCAGCGAAAACCCGTCCCGCGCCGATATTGAAAAGGCACTGCAAGGCAATCTCTGTCGATGCACGGGTTACGAGCCGATTGTACGGGCTGCCGAAAAGATTGCAGCCGCCCGCCCGAGTGCGCTGTTCGACCCGCTGCAACGCGACCGCACCGATATCATGGCAAGGCTCTGGGCGATCCGCGCCAATGAAACCATTACGGTTACCCGCGGCGAAGATCGGACCATCATCCCGGCAACGCTTGCTGAATTGACCGATATCTATGCCGCCGAGCCGAAGGCTACCATCGTTGCCGGTTCCACTGATGTCGGCCTGTGGGTGACAAAGCAGATGCGGGCGCTTAACCCTGTCATCTTCATCAACAACCTCGGCGATCTGCAGGGTATTGCCGTGGATGAGAACGGCGTGACGCTCGGTGCAGGTGTCACCTACAGCCAGGCCTTCAAGACCATTGCAGAACATTTCCCGCCGCTTGCCCGGCTGTTCGATCGTCTTGGCGGCGAACAGGTGCGCAATATGGGAACCATCGGCGGCAACATCGCCAACGGTTCGCCCATCGGCGACACGCCCCCGGCCCTGATCGCGCTCGGCGCCACGCTCACCTTGCGCTCGTCTTCCGGCAGCCGCACCTTTCCGCTGGAAAGCTATTTCATCGATTATGGCAAACAGGACCGGCTGAGCGGCGAATTCGTCGAAAAGCTTTTCATTCCGTTCCAGACGCCGGGAAGTCACTACGCCGTCTACAAGATTTCCAAGCGCCGGGACGAGGATATCTCCGCTCTCTGCGCCGCCTTCAATCTGACGCTCGAGGCCGATGGCACGGTCGAAGACATCCGCATCGCCTTTGGCGGTATGGCCGGCACGCCGAAACGCGCCGCACATCTGGAGGCGGCACTTCTCGGCAAGCCCTGGTCTCAGGAAACGATCGATGCGGCACGCGATGCGCTGGACGATGATTTCACCCCGCTAACCGACTGGCGCGCGACCGCCGAATACCGGCAACTCACAGCCAAGAATTTGCTGACACGGTTTTTCCTCGAGACATCAGGGGAAAAGCAGGAACTTGCCCGCTTCTCGCTGGAGGAGGCTTGAACCATGGACACGACAAGCTTCGATAAGACCAAGACCGAAATCGACGGCCCTGTACACGCCTCGCTCAGGCACGATTCTGCCCATAAACATGTGACGGGCAGCGCCGAATATATCGACGATATTCCCGAACCCGCCGGCCTCGTTCACGGCGCGCTTGGCCTTTCCGACCGGGCCCATGCCGAAATCGTCTCGATGGACCTTTCGGAAGTGGAAGCTGCGCCGGGCGTGTTATGGGTGATGACAGGTAAAGACGTGCCCGGCGAAAACGACGTCTCCTCCGGCGGGCGTCATGACGAGCCGCTACTGGCCGAAACGAAGGTTGAATTTCACGGCCAGCCGATCTTCGCGGTCTTTGCTGAAAGCCGCGATATTGCTCGCAAGGCCGCCCGCAAGGCGAAAATCGTCTACAAGGACCTGCCGCATTTCACCGATATCGACACGGCGATTGAAAATGGCGGCGCGCTCGTCATCGATCCGATGACGCTGAAGCGTGGTGATGCGAAGCTCGAAATGGACGTGGCACCCCGCCGCCTGACCGGTACGATGCGGATCGGCGGGCAGGAGCATTTTTATCTCGAAAGCCACATCGCCATGGCCGTACCGGGCGAGGACGATGAGGTGACGCTGTGGAGCTCCACCCAGCATCCGAGCGAAATCCAGCACATTGTCAGCCACATCCTTCAGGTGCCGTCCAATGCCGTCACGGTGCAGGTGCGGCGCATGGGCGGCGGTTTCGGCGGCAAGGAAACCCAGGGAAACCATTTCGCAGCCCTTTGCGCCATTGCCGCCAAGAAGCTGAACCGGGCCGTGAAAATCCGCCCCGACCGCGACGAAGACATGACCGCCACCGGCAAACGCCACGATTTCCGCGTCGATTACGAGCTAGGCTTCGATGAGGAAGGCCGCATCCACGCCGTCGACGCCACCTATGCGGCCCGCTGCGGCTTTTCCTCCGACCTGTCCGGCCCGGTAACCGACCGCGCGCTGTTTCACGCCGATTCCAGCTATTTCTATCCGCATGTGCATCTGACCTCCCGGCCGCTCAAAACCCATACCGTCTCCAACACCGCCTTTCGCGGTTTCGGCGGCCCGCAGGGCATGCTCGGGGCTGAGCGTTTCATCGAGGAAATCGCCTATGCCGTCGGCAAGGACCCGCTCGATGTCCGCAAGCTCAATTTCTACGGCGAGACCGGTTCGGGCCGCACCACGACCCCCTATCATCAAGAGGTCGAGGACAACATCATCGCCCGCATCGTTGAGGAACTGGAAGCATCCAGTGAATACCGCGCGCGCAGGCAGGCAATTGTCGAGTTCAACAAGACCAGCCCGATCATCCGCAAGGGCATTGCGCTCACCCCGGTAAAATTCGGCATCTCCTTCACCATGACCGCCTTCAATCAGGCGGGCGCGCTGGTGCATATCTATAATGACGGTTCGATCCACCTGAACCATGGCGGCACCGAAATGGGCCAGGGCCTCTACACCAAGGTGGCGCAGGTGGTGGCCGATGCCTTCCAGGTGGATATTGGCCGGGTGAAAATCACCGCCACGACCACGGGCAAGGTGCCCAATACGTCGGCCACGGCCGCCTCGTCCGGTACGGACCTCAATGGCATGGCGGCCTATGACGCTGCCCGCCAGATCCGTGAAAGGCTCATCAAATTCGCCGCCGAGAACTGGAACGTGCCGGAAGAAGAGGTTGTCTTCCTGCCAAACCGGGTGCGCATCGGGCTTGAGGAAGTCGCCTTCAACGATTTCATCAAACGAGCCTATTTCGCCCGCGTCCAGCTTTCCGCCGCCGGTTTTTACAAGACGCCGAAAATCCATTGGGATCGTGCCGCAGGCCGCGGCACGCCGTTTTATTATTTCGCCTATGGCGCGGCCTGTTCGGAAGTGTCGATCGATACACTGACCGGCGAATACATGATGGAACGCACCGATATTCTCCACGATGTCGGCAAGTCGCTGAACCCGGCCATCGATATCGGGCAGGTGGAAGGCGCCTTCGTACAGGGCATGGGCTGGTTGACGACGGAGGAATTATGGTGGGACGGCAAGGGGCGGCTGCGCACCCACGCTCCCTCCACCTACAAGATCCCGCTTGCCTCCGACCGGCCGAAGATTTTCAACGTTCAACTGGCGGAATGGTCGGAAAACGCCGAGCCCACCATCGGCCGCTCCAAGGCCGTGGGCGAACCGCCTTTCATGCTGGCGATCTCGGTTCTCGAAGCACTCTCCATGGCCGTCGCGTCCATCGCCGACTACAAGGTCTGCCCACGCCTCGATGCGCCGGCAACGCCCGAGCGGGTGCTGATGGCGGTGGAACGGTTGAAGAAGGTGTGAGGGGAGACATAATGACGTCCCTCTCCCGCTTCCTCGCCAGCTCCGGACCTGCAATCCTCGTGGAAATCGAGGCCGTGAAAGGGTCATCGCCGCGCGAGGCGGGAACTTTCATGCTGGTAAGCCGGAAGGCGCTGTGGGAGACCATCGGCGGCGGGCAGTTCGAATATATGGCGATAGACCATGCCCGTGCCATGTTGAAGAACGGTACGACCGAAGACGGCATGGATATTCCGCTCGGCCCCGAAATCGGCCAATGCTGCGGCGGCCGCACCCTGCTCCGCTTCCGGCTGGTAACGCCGGACATCGCGGCAGCACTCGAGGCAAGGCTTAAGGCTGAAACCGAGCAGCAGCAGGCCGTCTTCATTTTCGGGGCGGGCCATGTCGGCAAGGCGCTGACAGATGCTCTGTCCCTTCTGCCTTTGACACTGACCGTGGTGGAAACCCGTGAAAACGAGTTGCGCGATCTTTCAGCCGGTGTCGTATCCGTGCTGACCCCCATGCCGGAAGCGCTGATCGCGAAAATTCCCGCAAACGGCGCTGCGATCATCGTCACCCACGATCACGCACTCGATTTCCTGATTGCAAAGGAAGCGCTTGCCCGCGACGATCTCGCTTATGTAGGCATGATCGGCTCGAAAACCAAACGCGCCACCTTCGCCCATTGGCTGGAGCGGGAGGGAGAACCCACTACCCGCCTTCAAAAACTCATCCTGCCGATCGGTGGAAGTAGCGTCAGGGACAAGCGCCCCGCCGTCATAGCGGCCCTTGTGGCAGCCGAGTTGCTGCAAGCATTTTCCGCTGCCGAAACCCGTCGCACCGAAAATCAGCGCGGCCATCCTCAAGACCAAGATCACGCCTGATCCCGTCGGGCAGGCTTTCATCTACCAGATTGTCCGGTCGAAGGCTTTCAAGGAAAAACCGTTCCGCGGTCCGCAGACCCGCGCGCAGGCGGGACCACGCGCGCAAGAGTGCTGTGCGCATGTTCGTCTCCATTTAAAAAATGTCAGAAGCTCAGTTGATGAATTGAGCTAAAAATGCTCTGTTTTCCGGATAAAAACCAATGAAACCTTTGGCAGTTGGCATAAAGAGAACTTATCCATGAAAATGTCCCGCCAGTTCCCCCTGAACGCCCTGCGCGTGTTCGAAGCCGCCGCCCGGCATCTCAGCTTCACCAAGGCCGGTGAGGAACTGGGTATGACGCAGACGGCGGTCAGCTATCAGGTGAAACTGCTGGAAGAGAATGTTGGCGAGCCGCTTTTCATCAGAAAGGCGCGGCAGGTTGTGCTGACCGAGGCCGGGCAGAAACTGGCGCCGAAAGTTGCGGAAGCCTTCAACACTTTACGGGAGGCCGTCGACAATGTCCGTGACACCTCTGACTCCACCCTGACCATTCACTCCACCGCGACTTTCGCATCGCGCTGGCTTTCGCGGCATCTGGGAGCTTTCCAGCTTGAACATCCCTCGATCGCCGTACGGCTCGACACATCAAGCGCATTGATCGATTTTACGCAGTCCGATTGCGATGTCGCCATCCGCTGGAGCAGCGACGATGGCAAAGGACTGATCTATCATCAGTTGCTGCGGGGCGTTTACACGCCGATGCTGCATCCGAACCTTGCCGAAAGCATCGGCGGATTGAAAAAGCCGGAGGATCTTCTGCGCCTGCGCATCATCGATCCGGGTGACATCTGGTGGAGCCAATGGTTCCGGGAAGTCGGCATCGAAAATCCGGGCCTCGACCGTTATCCGCGCAGCCGCCTCAGCGTGCAGGCTTTCGAAGCCGCAGCGGCAATTGCCAGCCAGGGGGTAGCCATGCTCACCCCTGAACTTTATGCGGACGAGATTGCCCTCGGCCGCCTTTATCAGCCCTTCGAGCACCTCAGCAACGAAGGTAAGAACTACTGGCTCGTCTACCCTGAAAACCGCAGGAACATTCGCAAGATAAGGCTGTTTCGCGACTGGATACTGAAGCGGATCGACGAAAACCGGCCGCAAACATCTCAATACCCCATATCAGGCGCATAAAAGCAGCGCGGCGTGTCCTCGTCCGGGAACAGACAGAGATGATATTCTCCATCCTCGGATCGTCTTGCCTCACGCTGCGACCAGCTGAAGACATGGCGCCGCGTCACCAGACGATGATCGCCGGGCGCAAGCGAGACCTCGTAACCATCCTGCGTGACACGAACACTTCGCGTAGGGATCATCTGGCAATCGCCGGTTTCGGCGTCGCCATTGCAGCAGTAGCTTTCATATTTGAACCCCTTGTGGGATTCATGCGCAAGCGCCGTGGCGTTGAACGCCATCAGCAGGAAAAGAACTGTCAGAACAAGGCGCATCGGCACGGTCTCCGTTGAAAACAACGGCGGCTGCCGGAAGGTCATTGCGTCACTTCATTCAAAATCCAAGCATCAACGCATACCCGGACGCAACGGCACCGGGAACTGCAACACCTGCCCCTGATCTGCCCCCGCCCCCAGGGTTCGCAGCACCCGCTTTCGGAATGAACCGCCAGCGAAAACATGTCATTGAAGCCCTGCGCCTCTGACCGAAAACCGGAAAGAACATGCGCAACATAAATGTGTCAGAGTGCCCTTCGAAGCGTCCTTTCGGACGCAGGTCGCTCCAAGGCCCCGCAGCCCAATAGTTTTGCACATCAGCAGACTGCTCAACGGATAATAGCTGAGTCGCGTTAGCCAGCTAAGCACAAACTCAGCGGCAGGACGGCTCCTTGACGATTGGGCGGGGCCGGAAGCGGGGCGTCGCCGCGCCTGCGCCAAAGTTGTGGACACGAGCGTACGGGATTGTGAACAATCATAGTGCGGTGTTTGCTTTTCCCTTTCCTAACGGTCAAATTTCTCGCAAGGTGCGCTGCACAAGGATCAGGGGAACCGAATGTACGAATATGCCATTGCGTGGGAATGGATGGCCTTTGCCGTCCGCTGGCTCCACGTCATCACCGCCATCGCCTGGATCGGCTCGTCCTTCTATTTCATCGCGCTCGATCTTGGGCTGGTCAAACGGCCGCATCTGCCGCCGGGGGCCTATGGCGAGGAGTGGCAGGTGCATGGCGGCGGCTTTTACCACATCCAGAAATATCTGGTCGCCCCGGCCCAGATGCCCGAACACCTGACATGGTTCAAATGGGAAAGCTACGTCACCTGGCTGTCCGGCTTCGCCATGCTGTGCATCGTTTATTACGGCGGCGCCGACCTTTTCCTCATCGACCATTCGGTGCTGGCGCTCACCCAGTTCCAAGCCATCTGTCTGTCGCTGGCATCGCTTGCCGTCGGCTGGCTGTTTTACGATTTCCTCTGCAAATCGCCGTTTGGCAACAACACCTGGGGCCTGATGGTGGTGCTTTACGTCGCGCTGGTGGCGATGGCGTGGGGCTATACGCAGGTCTTCACCGGCCGCGCCGCCTTCCTGCATCTCGGCGCTTTTACCGCCACCATCATGTCGGCGAATGTGTTCTTCATCATCATTCCCAATCAGAAGATCGTCGTTGCCGACCTGATCGCCGGGCGCACGCCGGACCCGAAATATGGCCGCATCGCCAAACAGCGCTCATTGCACAACAACTACCTGACGCTGCCCGTCATCTTCTTCATGCTGTCGAACCACTATCCGCTGGCCTTTGCGACCGAGTTCAACTGGATCATCGCAGCACTTGTCTTCCTGATGGGCGTCACCATCCGCCACTGGTTCAACACCACCCATGCCCGCAAGGGCAAGCCGACATGGACCTGGCTGCTGACCGCGCTCATCTTCATCGTCATCATGTGGCTTTCCACCGTGCCGAAGGTGCTGACCGGCGAAGAAGAACAGAAGGCGGCAACGCTTTCGCCGATGCAGCAGCAATTCGTCAGCGACGCCCATTTCGCGAGCGCCCGCGATGTCGTTCAGGGCCGCTGTTCCATGTGCCACGCCGCCGAGCCGGTGTGGGAAGGCGTGCCCTTCACGCCGAAATCTGTGAAGCTCGAAACCGACGCGCAGATCGCCGCACACGCCCGCGAAATCTATTTGCAAGCCGGCCGCAGCCATGCCATGCCTCCCGGCAACATCACCGCCATCACCCCGCAGGAGCGCAAAGTGCTGACCGCATGGTACGAAAGCGCCGTTTCCGCGGGCAAAGACGCCAAGGAAAAAACCGAATGAGCATGGTTCTGCTGCGTGGCCGCCTGTTAAGCTTCCGCCGCGCGCCGCTCGCAATCGACGATACGCAAAGCTATCTCTACATCGAGGATGGCGGCCTGCTTATCGAAAACGGCAAGATCGCCGCCATTGGCGACTATGCCGATATTCGCAAGCAGGCACCTGATGACATTGAGGAGAAGGACCACCGCCCTCATCTCATCGTGCCGGGCTTGATCGACATGCACCTGCATTTCCCGCAGATGCAGGTCATCGGCTCCTATGCCGCCAACCTTCTGGAATGGCTGAATACCTATACTTTCCCGGAAGAATGCCGTTTCGTCGAAAGCGCGCATGCCCAGCGCATCGCCACACATTTTTACGATGAGCTTCTGCGCCACGGCACCACCACGGCTGTCGCCTATTGCTCCGTGCACAAGACCTCAGCCGATGCGTTTTTCACTGAGGCCCTGAACCGCGGCATGCTGATGGTGGGCGGCAAGGTGATGATGGACCGCAACGCCCCGCAGGGCTTGCTGGACACGCCGGAAACCTCCTATGACGAGACCCGGGCCGTCATCGCCGACTGGCACGGCAAGGGCCGCAACCACGTCGCCATCACGCCTCGCTTCGCCATCACTTCTACGCCGAAACAGATGGAAGCAGCCCAGGCGCTGGCGCAGGAATTTCCCGATCTCTTCATCCAGACGCATCTTTCCGAAAATCTGGACGAGATCAAATATACCTGCGAGCTCTACCCGGAAGCGACCGATTACACCGACATCTATGTGCGTTACGGCCTGATGGGCAACAAGACCCTGCTCGGCCACGCCATCCACCTCTCGGAACGTGAGGCGGACGTGCTGTCGGAAACTGGTGCAGTCGCCGTGCATTGCCCCACATCGAACCTCTTCATCGGCTCCGGCCTCTTCCCGATGAAAAAGCTGCAACGGCGCGAAAAGCCGGTGCGTATTGCGGTTGCTACCGATATCGGCGGCGGATCGAGCTATTCCATGCTGCGCACCATGGATGAGGCCTACAAGATCCAGCAATTGCTGGGCGAACGCCTGAACCCGCTGGAAAGCTGGTATCTGATGACGCGCGGCAACGCCGAAGCGCTTTCCATGGTCGACCGCATCGGCACGCTGGACGCCGGCACGGATGCCGACATCACGGTACTCAACGCCTCTTCCACGCCCGCCATGGCGCTGAAGATGGAAGTGGTGAAAAGCCTGACCGAAGAACTGTTCCTGATGCTGACCATGGGCGACGACCGCACCGTCGTCGAAACCTACGTGGCCGGCAAGGCGATGAAAAGCGCGCTTGCATAGTTCGGTTTAGGCCGAAACATCAGGTCGTGGCCTCATCTATATCAGTACATATTGAAACGAGCGGGCGTCGCCTGTTTTTCTCTCCACGCCGGGGAGAAGAAACAGGCCGCACTCGCCCGTTTCATATGATTGCCTGACAGCCCAAGTCAGCCGAAATGCGAATGACCTCTGGAGTGCGCCGTGCCGGATTTTGAGACAACCACAACGCTCATGATTGTCGCGACATTCATCGTCGCGGGCGTCGTCAAGGGCGTCACCGGCATGGGCCTGCCGACCGTTGCCATGGGCGTTCTCGGCCTTTTCATGCCGCCGGTCGTTGCAGCTGGCCTGCTCATTCTACCCTCCTTCATCACCAATATCTGGCAATTGCTGGCCGGACCCGATTTCAAGGCGATTGTCTCGCGACTATGGCCGATGATGATCGCCATTGCCGTCGGCACGCTTCTCGGCATCCGGCTGATGACATCAGGCACCGGCGTCTGGACCACCTCGGCGCTCGGATTGTGCCTCGCGGCCTACGCAGCCTACAGCCTTCTTGCAAAGCCCTTCGCCGTTCCCGCAAGGCTGGAACCGAAACTCTCCCCGGCCGTCGGGCTGGCGACCGGCCTTCTGACCGGCGGCACCGGAATTTTCGTGGTCCCCGCCGTGCCCTATATACAGTCGCTTGGCTTCAGCCGCGACGATCTCGTGCAGGCGCTTGGCCTGTCCTTCACCGTTTCCACCGTTGCGCTTGCCGCCGGCCTTGCCTCTCAGGACGCCTTCCGCGTCGAGCACATGTCGCTTTCCGCACTCGCCGTCCTGCCAGCGCTTCTCGGCATGTGGCTTGGTCAGAATATCCGCCGCATCGTCACTCCCGCGACATTCAGGCGCTGGTTCCTAATCTGCCTGCTATTGCTTGGGGCTGAGCTGTTTTTGCGAGCATTCTGGAGCTGATTCAAGCGCAGTCGAACCGTCACCGCTTCAGAGGCGCAATCAAATTATAGGCGACAATTTCTTCGTCTTCCGTCCCCTCATCGTAAATCTTCGCCACCGTGGCGCGCAGATCCGGCGAATAAACCGCTGTCCATCGTTCCTCCTCTTTGCCGTTTTTACGAATGTCGTAGGTCACATAAAACACCTCGTAATTGCAGAATTTAATCGGAAAGGCGCGCCGCTTCGTAACTGCAAGGGTCAGTGACCACTTATCCTCGATTTTGGTAGTTTCGAGGGGCAGAAATTCAAAAGTGCGTCGAGCGCCAACTTTCAGAGGCCAGAATGCTTCCAGATTTGACGTAAAGTGCTGGCTGTAATTGCCGTCATCGCCCGAACGCGCCAGCTCGATTAACCCCCGAAAGAGAAAAAGCCTCTGTTTGCCTGCGCCTTGAAAATCATTCTCCACCAAGACGATCGGTCCGGATCGCCTGAATTCGCTGCGCACCTGACCGTGGGCAAGAACAAACTCATCTCCATCATTTTTACCGGAGGGGCACTCGGCGGCTAAAACAATCGCGGGCGAAATAAGAACTGCGATAAATAATCTGAGTAAATAATTTAACATATTAAAATACGATATTACTTGAGAAACCATCTGAATTATTATCGAAATACAGTATATTTCAAGCATAATTCCTAGCCATTTGCGAGTGCAAAAAGCACTGCTGCAAAGACGATTGCCATCGCGTAAACGCGATTACCATGTTATGTGAAGCCATCATTCAAATGTGAAGGCTTTATCCATGGGCAAAATCCTCACCATAGCGGACCTGAAGAAACAGGCTCAGCGCCGTGTGCCGAAGATGTTTTTCGACTATGCCGATAGCGGCGCCTGGACGGAAGGCACCTACCGCGCCAATGAGGAGGATTTTTCCAAGATAAAGCTACGCCAGCGTGTGCTGGTGGATATGACCGACCGGTCGCTCGCCACCGAAATGATCGGCCAGAAGGTTTCGATGCCGGTGGCGCTCTCCCCCACTGGCCTCACCGGCATGCAGCATGCCGATGGCGAGATGCTGGCGGCAAAAGCGGCGGAAGAATTCGGCGTGCCTTTCACGCTTTCCACCATGAGCATCTGCTCCATCGAGGATGTCGCCTCCGTCACCTCCAAACCTTTCTGGTTCCAGCTTTACGTGATGAAGGACCGCGACTTCGTCAATAATCTCATCGATCGCGCCAAAGCCGCCGGATGCTCGGCGCTGGTGCTGACGCTCGACCTGCAAATTCTCGGCCAGCGCCATAAGGACCTGCGCAACGGCCTCTCCGCCCCGCCGAAATTCACCCCGAAACACATCTGGCAGATGGCCACACGGCCGAAATGGTGCCTCGACATGCTGCGCACCCAGCGCCGCAGCTTCGGCAATATCGTCGGCCACGCCAAGAACGTCTCCGACCTCTCGTCGCTCTCCTCCTGGACGGCCGAGCAATTCGATCCGCGCCTGTCGTGGAAGGATGTCGAATGGATCAAGGAGCGTTGGGGTGGCAAGCTCATACTCAAGGGTATCCTTGACGAGGAAGATGCGCGCGCCTCGCTCGATACCGGCGCGGACGCCATCATCGTTTCCAACCACGGCGGTCGCCAGCTCGACGGCGCGCATTCCTCGATCGCCATGCTGCCGAGGATCGTCTATGCCGTTGGCGACAGGGTGGAGGTGCATATGGACGGCGGCATTCGCTCCGGCCAGGACGTGCTGAAGGCAGTAGCACTCGGCGCCAAGGGCACCTACATCGGCCGCCCGTTCCTCTACGGCCTCGGCGCGGATGGCAAGCAGGGCGTGACGACGGCGCTCGAGATCATCCGCAAGGAAATGGATATCAGCATGGCGCTTTGCGGGAAGCGGCTGATTACGGACGTCGACCGCAGCATTCTGGCGTGATGGTGACGACACGGCATACAACGTAAAGATAGAAGCCGATGCTTCGGTAAGAACATCGCCTTTACGCCGCCTCCCTCATTCCTGTGCTTGTCACAGGGATCCAGCCAGCCCAAGCCCTTGGGCTGAAAGGACTATTTTCGTCGCGCAGACGCGCGGTGGCTGGATTCCTGTGACAAGCACAGGAATAAGGTGGAGAAGTCCGCTCAATGCCCCACCGTCTTCGAAAACACATTGACGATCACCACCCCGGTCACGATGAACCCAAGACCAACCACCGCAGCAATATCGAGCGTCTGGCGGAACACGAAATAGCCAATGCCGGAAATGAGCACGATGCCAAGCCCGCTCCAGATCGCATAGGCAACGCCGACCGGCAGCGCCCGGAGCGTGAACGACAGGAGATAAAAGGCCGCACCGTAAAACAGCGCCATCAGCACCGTCGGCAACAGCTTGGTGAATTGCTGCGATTGCTGCAGAAAGGAAGTTGCGATGACCTCGCAGACGATAGCCGCGACAAGCGCTCCATAAGTCAAAACAGCCGCGTTCATCGTTCCACTTCCTTTTTCGTCTGGGCGATCATCCGGGCCCTCAGAGCCGCCCTGTCGCCACCCGCTTTCCCGTCGTCGGCGAGTAGATCGGCAAACCAGATGCCGTCAGCCGCAAGCCGCACCATCTCCAGCACCACCCCGTCATCCGTTTCTTTATGACGGGCAAGGCGCCCCTCAATCCAGCTGTTCCACATGCGCCGAAGCGACGGTTCACCGACCATGGAAACCGAGATCGCTGCCCATTGCCTGCCCGAATCCCTGCCCCGATCCGAGAAAACCGCGTTCACATAGGCCCTTGTGAAGCTCCCAAAAGCTTCACAATCCTGTGAGATGAGGTCGTCGATCTCAGTGTCCAGAGCCGCCAGAAGGTCAGTCATCACCGCTTCCAGCAGCACCTGCTTGGAGGGAAAATGATGAAACAACCCACCCTTCGTCACCCCGGCGGCATCGGCCACTGCCTGCACGGAAAGCGCCGCAACCCCCTGCTCGGCAGCGAGTTTCGCCGCGCAATCGAGAAGATTGCGGCGAACGATCTCAGGCTGCTTTTTGCGTTCATGTGCATTTGTCATGGCGATAAACATACCGGATGGTTGGTTTCTTTGCAAGGAAATTGTGAGGGCGACGGCCGACTTGAATTTCATACTTAATTAAGCATGAAAGCGATCTCTAAAGTTTTAGCGGTTTTGTTGCCGGAAAGTGTCAGTAAAACTTCGCCCATCGCGGCGATCGAACATAAAGGGGTGGACCATGTCGGGAACGATCAAACGGGGAATGGCGGGCGCATGGGTATTCGCACTCGCCTTCTTTTGCGCGATCCTCTCATTGCAGGCATCGCCTGCGCAGGCCGGTTATGCCCATTTCATCATGGATGCCAATACCGGCAAGGTCCTCGCCGCGCAGAACGCCGATGTGCTGAACCACCCGGCATCGCTGACCAAGATGATGACGCTCTATATGACCTTCGAGGCGTTGCACGCCGGCCGAATTCGCTGGGACCAGAAGATAAGGATGTCCAGGAACGGCGCAGCCGTCATCCCCTCGAAGCTTTATGTGCGTGAGGGCCAGACGTTTACGGTCCGCGAAGCCGTCTACGGCATGATCGTCAAATCCGCCAATGACATGGCGGAAGGCATGGGTGACCATCTCGGTGGGTCCGAGGCACAATTTGCGCAGATGATGACCCGTAAGGCCCGCCAGCTTGGCATGACCAAGACGGTTTTCCGCAACGCCTCCGGCCTGCCCAGCAAATCGCAGGTGACGACGGCGCGCGACATGGCGAAACTCGGACTTGCGCTGCAGCGCGACTTTCCGAAAGAATACGGCCTCTTTGCCATGGAATCCTTCAGCTTCCGGGGCAAGCGCATCCGTGGCCACAATAATCTGATGTATCGCTATCAGGGCATGGACGGCATCAAGACCGGTTACACCAATGCGTCGGGCTTTAACCTCGTCAGCGCCATCAATCACAATGGCCGCCGTGTCGTTGGCGTCGTGCTGGGCGGCAAGACCGCGCGCAGCCGCGATGCGCAGATGGCTGCTCTGCTGGACAAGGCGATGCCGCAGGCCTCGAGAAGCCGTAATACCGAACAGCTCGTGGCAAGCGCCAATGTCAGCCGCACCTTCGATGTGCCGCCCGCAGCCGTCCCTCCGGCAGCCGTACCATTGCCGATGTTTGCCGAGCGTCGCGCCGATCCGATCGCCATGCAGATCGCCACGGCGAACAGCCAGATGGCGGATATGATCCAGGTCTCTGCCATTCCGAAACCCGCACCCGCTGCACAAATGACCGGCCAACGCAGCCGCTGGGAAGTACAGATCGCCGCCACCGACAGCGAAGCTGCCGCCCGCTCGCTGCTCGCCAATGCCCGCTCCAACATCGCCGGCAGCTACTCCGGCATCGCGCCCTATACCGAAGCGGTGCAAAGCGGATCGGCAACGCTCTACCGCGCCCGCTTTACCGGCTTTGAAGACCAGTCTTCGGCGGTTTCCGCCTGCAAGGAGTTGAAGGCGCAGTCTTATGCCTGCGTTGTCATGAACAGCGAAGGGTGAGTTCTACCGCTTGAGCCAACCGTTTTCCAACGCATCGGCCAGATACGGAATGCCGTTGACCTTCGCCATTTCGGCCATGGCAAGATTATCGTAGCGTATCTGCCGGAAATAGACCTGCCAGCCGCGTGCGGTTTCTTCGAGCACGGCGTAGCTGGCAAGCGGATGACCAACCTCGACATGATGGTCAAACGGCGTGTCATCCTTCCAGCCGGGGCAGCCGACGCTGCCGGGATTGACGATCAGGCGGCCATCGGAGAGCTGCACGGTGCGGGCGATATGTGTGTGGCCGCACAACATCAGCGGCTGGGTGATGCCATCAGCCATGGCCTCGATTTCGGAAAGCGGTCGCAATTTCAGCACCCCTTCCGTCGAAAGCGTCTCCAGCCAGTACTCCAGATCACCGCGCGGCGAGCCGTGGCAGCAATAGGCGACGTCCTTGAACACCATGCTGAACGGCAGGGTGTGCAGCCAGTCCAGATGCGCGGCGGTCAGCTGCGCATGCGCCGGCCTCTCCCAGCTGCCCATCTCTTCCGGCGCGCGCTCGATCAATTCGCGATCATGATTGCCAAGAACGCTGGGTATCCAGTTGCCAACCAGCACATCGCCGGTAAAACCCGCTTCCAGCGGACCACTGAAGCAATCGCCGAGATTGACGATGTCCTTGATGCCAAGCCTCGCGATATCCTCAAGCACGGCCTCCAGTGCGGCGCAGTTTCCATGAATATCGGCTATGGCGGCAAAGATCATGGCGGTCAGCTTCCTCGATAGGTGGAGTAACTATAGGGCGAAAGCAGAAGCGGCACATGGTAATGGCCGCTCTCGTCGGCAATGCCGAAACGGATGGGGATGATGTCGAGAAAGGCGGGTTCCGCCAGGGTGACGCCCTTGCCACGCAGATAATCGCCCGCATGGAAAACCAGCTCGTATTCCCCGGCCTTGAAACTGTCGCCCACAAGTAGCGGCCCGCCATCAACGCGGCCATCGCTATTGGTCTTAACCGTCTTAATCTTCTCGCGACGATCACCCGAGAGCCGGTAAAGCTCGATCGTCAGCCCTTCGGCGGGCGTGCCATGGGCGGCATCGAGGACGTGGGTGGTCAAACCGGTCATAGGCTAGGCTCCGCGATCATGTAGGGCGCATCGAAAAAATGCTCTTCCAGATTGTTGCCCGGCCCCTCGCGATCGGCAACCAGAAAATCCGAAATCGCCTGCAGCGGCATCAACGGATAATGCCATACGTTGCGGCGGTAGTTCACGCCCTGATCGCCGCCCGCCAGAAAAGCCTGCGGCCGACCAGGCTTGCCGCCCTCGTCCTCGGCAACGACGACAAGGAAAGGCCTGCCGGACAGCGGCGAGAAACTCTGGCTGCCGAGCGGATGCCGCTCCATCATCTCGATTGTATGGGGAAAGGTACGCGGCTGTCCGCGGAAAATATTGAGGATGATGCGCGCACCCTCGCCCGCGGCCTCGGGTGCCGCAAGCGCATGATGCCGCTCGGTCTGGCCGCCATTGATGTGGCGCATGGAAGAGGGTGTAATTTCGATCACATCACCGAAGGATGCGAACGCCTCTTTGGTGAGAGGCTTGATCTCGAGAAAATCAGTCAAATGTCATTCACCTTGGGCATGCCAGTTTCGGAGGAGTGAGAGACGCGCCTGCAAATCCGGAATGCTCTGCGTTATCGTTTTCCAGACCACCGAGAGTTCCGCCCGGAAATAATCATGCACGATCAAATTGCGCATACCCTTCATCTTTATCCAGGGGATTTCCGGGTGCTGCTGTAAAAACGCGGGGTAATGCTTGTCCAGTTTTGCGACCGCCTCGCCAATCAGGGCAAGGCACATCATCACCGCCATCTGGGTTCGCGTATCGGAAGAAAAAGTGGCCTCATCCATATCCTGAATGAAATCCCGTATTCGGGAGGCGGCAACATCCATCTCCTTCAGGTAGAGCAGAAGTCGATCCGTACTCATACTGCCTTGGCTTCCATCAGAACACGCGCCCGGATATCCGAGTGCAGGCCGCCTGAGGTGACGACGTCAACCTCGACACCGAGGATAGTCTTCAGTTCCTCCAGCAATCCGCCAAGATCGAACAGAGTGGTCCCCGGCAACGCATCCACCAGAATATCCAGATCACTGTCCGGCCTGTCCTCGCCACGGGCGACGGAACCGAACACGCGCGGGTTTGCCGCGTTGAAGCGCTTCGTTGCTTCGCGGATCGCTTCCCTGTTCTTTTCCAGCACCTCGGAAGGTCTCATGGCCTCAATCTCCAGATAGCACGAGTATAGCGGAACGACCGCCGCTCGCCAATTCAACCCTCGGGCAGCATCGAGGAAAGGCGTAGCCAGGCGATCTTTTCCACCTGCGCCGTCGCCGTCGCAAATTCTGTCGCCGCATCATTGCCGATACGCGTCTCGAAGGCGGAGAGAATATCGTGCCTGTTCAGCCCCTTGACCGCAATGATGAACGGAAAGCCGAATTTTTGCGTATAGGCGGAGTTCAGCTCGGAAAAGCGCGCATGCTCCTCGGGCGAAAGCCGGTCAAGCCCTGCGCCTGCCTGTTCATTGCGGCTATCGGCGGTCAACCCACCTGCTATTGCGAGCTTGCCGGCAAGATCAGGATGCGCGCGCAAAACACCCAGCCGTTCCGCTTCGGAGGCGGCACGAAACTGCGCACATAATCCGCCATGAACCGCCTTCGCCGTTAACTCCAGACCTGCGCCTCCGACATCATAGGCCCGTTCGGCGATAAAAGGCGAATGTTCGAACACACCGCCGAAACGGCTGACAAATTCATCTCGCGTCAGCATCAGAGCGTTCCCGGCTTGTGGTTTTCATGCCAGTGACGAGCGATCTCGATACGCTGCGGGATCCACACCTTTTCATGGCCCAGCACATATTCGATGAAACGGCGAAGGGCTGCGGCGCGGCCGGGACGGCCGACGAGACGGCAATGCAGGCCGACGCTCATCATCTTCGGCGCGCCTTCAAGCCCTTCCTGATAAAGAACGTCGAAAGCGTCTTTCAGATAGGCGAAGAACTGGTCGCCGGAATTGAAACCCTGCGGCGTGGCGAAACGCATATCATTGGTGTCGAGCGTGTAGGGAATGATCAGGAAGGGTTCATCCTGCAATCCCTTCACCCAATAGGGCAGATCGTCGGCATAGGAATCGGACGAATAGAGAAAACCGCCCTCTTCCATGACGAGACGCAACGTATTGTCGGAAGGCTTGCCCTGATACATGCCAAAGGGGCGCTCGCCCGTCAGCTCCGTATGCAGGCGCACGGCTTCGGCAATATGCTTGCGCTCTTCCTCCTCGGAAAAATCCTTGTATTCCAGCCAGCGATAACCGTGGCTGGCGATTTCCCAACCCGCTTCCTTCATTGCCGCAACGGCTTGCGGGTTGCGCGCCATGGCAGCGGTCACGCCATAAACAGTTGTGGTGACGCCGAGATCGGTGAACATGCGCCACAGCCGCCAGAAACCGGCGCGTGAGCCATATTCGTAGATCGATTCCATGTTCAGGTTGCGCTGGCCGGGCCAGGGCTGCGCGCCGACGATTTCCGACAGCAGCGATTCCGACGCCTTGTCGTTGTCGAGAATGCAGCTTTCGCCGCCCTCTTCGTAATTGATGACGAATTGCACGGCGATGCGTGCGCCGCCCGGCCATTTCGGATCGGGACTATTGCGGCCGTAGCCCACCAGATTGCGGGAGTAATTCTCGGAAATCATTCAGCCACCCAAAACACCTCTCCCGACGCGGAACCCGCTTCTGGAAGACATGAGCAAAACAACCATCCGAAGGTGTCTGCCCGACACGGGTAAACACGACACGCTTCAGACATGCGATGCACGGACGGTAGCATCCGCATTCGGAATGTCGAGAGCAATTTTGCCGACATTCCGATGCTTTTTTGTGTACGATTTCTGTGGGGCGCTTCTCAGGCGATCTTTCGGGCGGAAACACGACCCATGGGGTGCAGCGAGTGCACCCGGAAAGGCGCACCGGGTTCATCCTCGATGAAAAGCGCAAGGCTGGAAAATGACAGAGGCCGAGTGAGCAGCGGCTCGAAAACCTTGCGCACGGCACGCTCGATCCTCTGGCTGCTGGAAGGCTCGACACCGCCCGTCAGCGACATCTGAAAACGGAACTCGTCCATCACATGCGGACTGCCCCAGCGATGCAGATTGGTCAGCTGCGAAGCCGAAAGCCGGTCGGGATCCGCCCGCTCGATTTCCGCCTCGGAGAGCGGCGCGCGGTAGCGGTCGAATTCCTGCACCACACGGGCTGCGAAAAAATTCAGCACTTCGCAGGGGCGCTCGGGAACGAGGCTGAAGACATTGTCATGCCGCGCCACTATAAGTTGTGGCAGCATGAAGGGGTCCTGCCTGCCGGAAAAATACATCAGGTCGCGCAACAATGCGGCCTCGGAATGACCTTCGGCAAGACGGAACGGGGCTTTTATGGTGCCGTGGAAACCATAACGGCGCGGCAGGGCAGTATGGTAGGAAATCTCCTGCATGCCGAGATCGATCGTGCCCGGCGGCTCCACCGCATGGCCTGAATAGGCATCGCGTCCCAGCCACGCGGCAGCCGCCTGCGTCAGCGGGTCGTTGGGGGAAGGCGTGAAATGGATGGCGTATCGCATGCGCTATCACCTCGCCGCAAATGCGGCCAAACGGGGCTCTTTGCAGGCCAGCAAGTAAGCGATTTGCGTGACAGATTAACGACGTGGACCAAACTAATCAGAAGTTTCTAAAGTCCGGACGGCAATACTCACGTGTTCTTGAAGGCGAAAACCGGAAGGCACGTCCGGCGTGTGGCCACACACGGCCTGCAACGCAGCATCTGCAAGATAGTGGGCAAGGCCGAAGCTGACCTTGAAGCCGCCCGATAACGCCACGAGCCGCGGATATTCGGAAAGTGTACCCACCATCGGGTCCCGTCCAACCGCCTTCGGCCGCAACCCGGCCCAGCGTTCGATCACCGGCGCACGGCCAAGCGACGGCACCACGGCGCATGCATCCGCGAGCAATTTTTCCAGCTTTTCGTCGGTGCTGAATGGATCGGAAAAACAATCTTCGCTGGTACTGCCGATGGCGACGGTGCCATCCTCATGCGGCACGATGTAGAGGCCGTTCAGAAAAACGACCGGCATGGCCGGATCGGCCGCAGCATCCAGAAGGGCGGCCTGCCCCTTCACCGCCTGTCCAAGCACAATGCCGGGTTCCAGACCTATGGCATCGCGGATCAGCGTGAAGGAACCATGGCCGTTGGCGACGATGACATGATCGAAGGCGACCTCGTCGCCCGACGACAGCACCGCCCATCCTTTATCCGGATCGAGCGAGACGACGCGGCACTGTTCCGCCACCCGCACATGCCCGGCGTTGCGGAGGAAAGCCGACAGAAGGGTTATCATCGCCCGGGGAGAAACCCGTGCAGCCAGCGTATCCAGCACGAAGCCCGCTTGTCCCGCCGCATCGTCCACCCATCCGGCAACGGAAGGGCTGTCACCGACATGCCAGTGGAACCGGCGCCCGTCTGAAACCCAGTTTTCCCCGGCATCCCGCTCGTGCCGTTCGGCAATGCTGCGCAAATGTGGTTTCGGCAGGGGAATGATCCGGCCGCAGCGCCGATAACCGGCGGAAAGCCCGGTCTCGGCTTCCAACTCGGCGATCTGTTTTTCCAGCGCGACGAGAGCGTCGAACTGGAATTGCTTCTTGTCCGACCAGCGGTCCGGCATATGCGGCATCAGTGCGCCCAACAGCCCGCCGCTTGCACCATCTCCAAGACAGCCCGCTTCCAGCAGCAGGGCGTTTATGCCCATCCTCTCTGCCTTGACGGCAGCCCACAGTCCCAAAATGCCGCCACCGACGATGAGGAGCGGCACCGAGCCAGGCAATCTTGGCGCCCGCAATCTTGGTGATTGACCAGATTCGAAAGCGGGACTATCGGCATTAGTCATGACACATTCCAAGGAAAACACCGCAGATCTCGGTTCGGCGGCCGACAATCCGCCCGCCGCGCTCGACTGGCGTGAGGGGGATATGCCCTATTCGCTAGCCTTTGACGATCATTTTTATTGCCAGACGGATGGCAGGCTGGAATGCGGCCATGTCTTTCTGTCCGGAAACGGCCTGCCGCAGCGCTGGCTTGAGCGAGAGAGCATCTTCCGCATCGGCGAACTTGGCTTCGGCACCGGTCTCAATCTCTGCGAGACCTGGCGTCAATGGAAAGAGGTGCGCAACGGTCACTCCAAGCTGCATTTCATGTCCTTCGAACTCTACCCCATGAAGGCGGACGAGATTGACCGGGCGCTTTCCCGCTGGCCGGAAGTTGATACCGAACGCAAGGCACTGGTCGCCCGCTGGCCGGCGGACCCGAAAGGCGAGGTCGATATCGAACTGGACGACCAGACGCGCCTGACAGTGGTGTGCGGCGAAGCGCTCACCGGCATTTCCGGCAGAAGCGAAGGCTTCGACGCCTGGTTTCTGGACGGTTTCGCCCCTGCCCGCAATCCCGACATGTGGTCGCTGGAAATCATGCAGACGCTGTTCGGCAAAACGGTACCGGGGGGCACATTCGCCACCTATGCCGCCGCTGGCTTCGTCCGCCGCAACCTCATCGCCGCCGGTTTTGAACTGGAGCGCCGCAAAGGGTTTGCCGGAAAGCGTGAGATGCTGTGCGGCACCAAGCCATCCCACTGAGACGGCTCCCACAGCAGCAACCGGCCTTCACTGTCAGGCGGTCGGCACGTCGCGGCGTGGCATCGCGTCTCCCAGCCATTGCGCGATCTTGTCCTCGAGAATTTCGGGGCTGATGGGCTTCGACAGATAATCATCCATGCCTGCTGCGATGCAAAGCTCGCGGTCCGCGTCCTGTGTATGCGCGGTAACGCCGATGATCGGAACATGCCGGCCGTCGGCAGCCGCCTGTTCGGCAGCGCGGATGGCCAGTGTCGCCTGATGCCCGTTCATCACCGGCATCGACACATCCATAAGGATGACGGCGGGATTGTGCTCCTCCCACGCCTGAACGGCCTTCTTGCCATTGCCGACGATCAGGAACCGCAAACCCGCTTGCTGCAATATCTGGGTGAAGACGATCTGGTTGACGTCGTTGTCCTCGGCCACCAGCACATCCACAAGGCAGGGTCGGCGCCGGTCTGGAACCGTCGTCGGAGGTGACACAACCCGCCGCTTCTTGTCCGTGGGGCCATTGTCTGGCCGCACCGGCGCATCGCTGCCGCCTGACCCCAGCCCCTGCGGATCCTGCCGGGCGCGTTTCTGCCGCACGTCCCGCACCACATCGAACAGGGTGGAACGCAACAGACGCGCCCGCGCCGGCTTCATCAGATGCGCCTGCACGCTGAGATCGGTGAAAAGGCTCTCGTCACCTACGACATCCATAGACGTCAGGAACACGATGGCGATATCGTCGAAACGGCTATCCGCCCTGATCCGCTCGACCACATCCAGCCCGTTCATAACAGGCATGTGATAATCGAGAATGATGGCGTCGATGGCAAAACCGAGGGACGCAGCCTCCTGCAGCACGGCAATGCCTGATGGCCCGTCCTGCACAGCATGGCCGTCGATACCCCAAGTCTTCAGTTGCTCCGTCAATATGCGGCGATTGACGTCGTTATCGTCGATGACGAGTACGCGTATATCCTCGATCGCCATGGCAAGAAGCGGAGCGTCGCGCCGTTTTTCCGTAACGTGAAACGGAATATTGACCTCGAAGGTCGATCCCTTGCCGACTTCGCTCACCACATTGATCGTACCGTCGAAAAGACCGACAAGACCGACCGTGATCGCCAGTCCCAATCCCGTTCCCTCGTGCCGCCGCGTCGCTGAGCCGTCGACCTGGCTGAATTTGTCGAAGATGGTTTCGAGCTTGTCTGCGGGAATGCCGATGCCGCTATCTTCGACGCGCAGCGACAGAATGGTCTCCGAAGCTTCCGCCGACTGCGCCGAAAGTTCGATCAGCACATGCCCCATTTCCGTGAACTTGACGGCGTTTCCAACAAGATTGGTGACGACCTGGCGGAACCGCCCGGCGTCCCCCATGACCTTGCCGAAAACCGACGGATCGATCCGGACGACCAGTTCTATGTTCTTTTCCAGCGCCGCTGAGGACAGGAGGGAAACCACATCCTCCACCGCTTCCGCCGGATCGAAAGGCACGCTGCGCAGCTTCATCTGCCCGGCCTCGATCTTGGAGAAGTCGAGAATGTCGTTGATGATCGTCAGGAGCGCATTGCCGGATTTGACGATGATATCGGTGAAGGTTTTCTGCCGCGTATCCAGATTGGATTTGGCCAGAAGTTCCGCCATGCCGAGCACGCCATTCATCGGCGTGCGGATTTCATGGCTCATATTGGCAAGGAATTCAGATTTGGCGCGATCTGCCGCTTCCGCGCGGGAAAGCAGCCGCTGCAACTCCTCCTCGCGCATCTTCATCTCGGTGACGTCGGTGACGATGATGAGCCAGTAATTGCCGGAACTGTTGGTCGCTTCCAGATTGAGCCACGTCTTTCCGGCAATATGGATCAGCCAGGAGAACGGCCTGTTGGCGGCTATGTGCTCTCTCCAGGCGGTCAGCGTCGCGGCCGCCTCCTCTTTGGTGCCAAAATCTCCGCGCCCGGCGCAATGGGCAAAGAACCCCGACCAGTTGCAGCCCTTTTCCAGCAGCTGCGGCGGCACATCGAACATTCGCGCCACAGCCTCGTTGGACATGATGATGGTTCCCTGCTCGACCAGCACCAGCCCCTGCGCCATGGCGCGCGTGGCACCCTGCATATATTCGCCGACACGCTCAAGTTCGGCCTTTGCCTCACTGATCTCGGCGTCGCGCATGCGCACATCGGTCACATCGGCATAGGTGCTGAGGATTTTTCCGCCGTCGAGGCGGGTCTTGGAAATGACGGTGACCTTGCCGCTTTTGCTGCGCACCTCGCGCGGCGTGAAGACCTTGTCGTTGAGCAGCCGTTCTGCGCGCTGGTTGTAGAGCTCCTCGAAGGGTATATCGCCATAGTCATAAAGGCCGCTTTCGAAATTCGCCTCCATGAATTCGCGATAGCTTTTGCCGACAAGCGACTTCTCGCCGCCGATTTCGCCCCATAACGTGTCGAAGCACGGATTGACATATTCGATGACGAGATCCGCGTTGAGGAGCAGTACGCCAACCGGCAGGGCATGAAGAACCGTTTCGAACTGGCGATGCAGCGCTTCGGCCTGCGCCTGCGCCGCGATCAGCGCATTTTCCCGCTCCTTCAGCAGGCTGACATCGGTGACTGAACCCACCAGATAATATTCGTCATCGGGCGTCGTGACCCGGCCGAGCCGGGTTATGACCGGAACGGCACCGCCATCCGAAAGCGGAATGGTTCCCGTCTTTTCAATCGCCTCTCCGGTTTGCAGGATATGCTCGTTTTCCCGCTGGAACTCTGCGCCCTCCTCCGGAAACATCTCGCATTCGGTCTTGCCCAAATAGTCGGCGAGGCTGCCGCCCCGGAATTTCTCAAAGGCCGCATTGGCAAAGGTCAGCCGCCTGTCCTGATCCCGCAGGAACACGCCCACGGGCAATTGCTCAAGCGCGGCGCGCAGCAGCCAAGTCTCGCGGATCTGCTTGCTAAGCAGGGTCTCATGCGCCTTGAACTCCGTCACATCGACGCGAAGCCCCACCAGCATGCCGTTTTCCAGCCGCTTGTTGACCATACGCACCCAGCGGCCATCGGCAAACTGCTCCACCCTTTCGAGATAGGGCAGGGAAAAATCCCGCAACTGCTTCTGCAGCCATGCCTGATAATCCGGATCGTCCGATTTCACGCTGCGGTAGCCGCTCGAGAAATAGACCGCCTCCATCAGCGTCTCAAGCCGGGTGCCGGGCTTTAGCTGGAGGTTGAAATCACTGTAGAATTCCACGAAACGCGCATTGCAATAGACGAGCCGGTTTTCACGGTCATAAATTACGATGCCGGCATCGATGAGGTCGATAACGCCGCTGTCGAACAGCAGGTCGGCGCTGCCGCCGTCCGAAACACCCTTCACGACAGAGGGCGCCTCTTCGAACACCTCAAACAGGAACAGACTGCCGTCATCGCCGGTGAAACGTTCGCAACGCAGCTTGTAAGGCCCTGAAGATGCTGCACCATGGCATGAAATCACTTCGTCCGTGGCAAAGACCAGCGAGCGGCGCTCCCTGTCCTCGCGCTCGGCATCGCGAATATCGGCGGAAAGGGCAAGGCTGGTGTGGCCCGTGAACGCGGCGGGCGGACGCCCCATGACCCGGCCATAGGCTGCATTGACCATGAGGTAGTGAAGCTCGCTGTCCTTGATGCACGCGGGCAAATCCAGGGCGGCGATTGCCCCGTAAGCTTTTTCCAGCAACCCGCATCCTTGGGTCAAGCGATACTCCACACCGTGCAGTTCCATCCTTGTCGAATCAAATATTTCCAGACGTCGTTGCAAAAACGTTATGTGAGAAAACCGCTATTTGCTATGTGCGGAATGGTCGCTTTACCCTTTTTTAACCATAATTATTCGCGAGCCTCCGCGCCTTGCCGGTAATCGCCAGCCTTCCTTCTGCATGGCAGCCATGCGCCGCGGGACGGCAGCGTTACAAAACTATTGCTTGACTTTACGCCATAAAACGCCCACATGCCGGTCAAGCTTTCACCTTCGGCAGCCGCGTGAGCTGCAGCACATGACCAAGATGACTTGGCCCGCATGAAGGAAAAGCGCAACGAATACAGAAGACGGCGTTTTGCCGCACTGATGCGCAGAAAGTTATTCCAACCCACAAGTTCCCAATTCACGCGGGGTTCTTGACGCCGAAACCGCCGGACAGCAGCAACTGCTCCGGACGATTGGTTTTTGGCGCCCCGAAAGGCATTACTATTGACCAGTTTTAGCGAACTCGGCCTCTCTGAAAAGATTGTGGCCAGCGTTACCCAGCTCGGCTACACAACCCCCACCCCCATTCAGGCAAAGGCCATTCCGCTGCTGCTTGAAGGCCGTGATCTCATCGGCCTCGCACAGACCGGCACGGGCAAGACAGCAGCATTCGGCCTGCCCATCATCGAAATGCTGATGAAGCAAGCCGACCGCCCGGCAAACCGCACCACCCGCACCCTCATCCTTGCACCGACCCGCGAACTGGTGAACCAGATCGGCGAAAACCTGCGCTCCTTCGTGAAGAAGACGCCGCTGCGCATCAACCAGGTTGTCGGCGGCGCGTCGATCAACAAGCAGCAGCTTCAGCTCGAAAAAGGCACGGACGTCCTGGTGGCGACACCCGGCCGCCTGCTGGACCTCATCGCCCGCAACGCGATCTCGCTTTCCAAGGTCACCTATCTGGTGCTTGATGAAGCCGACCAGATGCTCGATCTGGGCTTCATTCACGATCTGCGCAAGATTTCCAAGATGGTTCCGGCCAAGCGCCAGACCCTGCTGTTTTCGGCAACGATGCCGAAGGCGATTTCCGAGCTTGCCAGCAACTTCCTGACGGACCCGATCAAGGTCGAGGTAACACCTCCGGGCAAGGCCGCCGACAAGGTCGAGCAGTACGTGCATTTCGTCGCCGGCAAGAATGACAAGACCGACCTTCTGAAGAAGTCGCTCAACGAAAACCCGGATGGCCGATCGATCGTTTTCCTGCGCACCAAGCACGGCGCGGAAAAGCTCTACAAGCATCTGGAACATATCGGCTTCAAGGTCGCTTCCATCCACGGCAACAAGAGCCAGGGACAGCGCGAGCGGGCACTGAAGGGCTTCAAGGACGGTGAGATCAAGGTTCTGGTCGCAACCGACGTCGCTGCCCGCGGCATCGATATTCCGGCCGTGACGCACGTCTTCAACTACGACCTGCCGGAAGTGCCCGACGCCTATGTCCACCGCATCGGCCGTACCGCCCGTGCCGGCCGCGACGGCATTGCCATCGCGTTCTGCGCACCGGACGAAACACGTCTGCTGCACGATATCGAGAAGCTGATGAAGATCGATATCCCGGTTGCATCCGGTGAACGTCCGGCCGGTCTTGCCAGCCCGACGCGCCCGAACAACAACAACCGTGGTCGCAACAACAATGGCGGCCAGCCGCGTGGACCCCGCGAAGGCGGACGCCACAATGGCGAGCCCCGTCCCTCGCGTCACCACGCCCCGCGTGATGCGGACAACGATCTGGAAGTCACGTCAGACTTCAAGCGCGTGAAGACGGCGGAAGGTGACGCAGGTCGCCCGGCCGGCCCTCGCAAGCAGCGCCGCCCTGCCCGCAAGCCCGGCGGCAGCGGTGGCAACCGTCACGCTCCTGCTGGCGGCAACGGTCAGGAAAAGCGCGCTTCCGGCAACGGAAACGGCAATCGCGGCCGTAACCGCTAAGTAACTTAACTCTGCGCGAGCCGATTCCCCGGTATCGCGTGTCTACCTTCAAACCCCGCAAGCGCAGGCTTGCGGGGTTTTCTTTTTGCTCTCAACCGCCCTGCGCCAAAGACCGGCGCCGCGACGGCAGGGTCATGGCCAGCACCCCGGCAATCACGCAGACAAGACCCACCCACATGGCAGGCGTCGGCACTTCTCCAAGAAACACCATGCCAATGGCGACACCTATCGGAACCCGCAGATACGCCTGCGACGTGGTACCGACCGAACCGAGCGTCTGCATCAGCCGGAAATAGACCATGAAGGCGAGCGCGGTTGAAAAGACGCTGAGGCACACAAGTGCGGTGAGCGACGCCGGAGATGGCGACAATGTCCAGGGCCGGTCAACGATCACGCTCACCGGCAGCAGAAGCACGGCGCCGCAGATCAGCGAGCCGGCGGCAGGCATAACGGGATCGAGACCCCTGAAGTTTTTGCTGAAGATGGCGGCACAGGCGTAGGAAAAGGCCGCAGTCAGCACGGCAATCTGGCTCCACAGCGCCTCACCCGCCCCGTTTAACGCATCCAGACCGATGATGAGACAGACACCTGTCATGCCCGCAACAGTGCCGAACAGCTTGCGCCCGCTGACCTGCTCATGCCGGATGATCAGCGCAGTGAGAAGAAAGGTGAAGATCGGCGTCGTCGCATTGAGGATGACGGCGAGACCGGCATCGATGCTCTGCTCCGCCCACGCGATCAGCGTGAAAGGCAATACGCTGTTGATGCAGGCCTGAACGAAGAAGAGCCGCCATGTGGCGAAATCCCGCGGCAACCGCAGCCCGCGCAGGCGAATGACCGCCAGCAGCAACAGACCGGCAATCAGGGTTCTTGCGGCAATGAAGGTCAGCGGTGGTATGGTTTCCACCCCGATCTTGATGAAAGTGTAGGATGCGGCCCACAGAGTGGACAACAGGGCAAGCAGCAGCAATTCGCGGGCGATAGGGTTTTGACTGGTCACGGATCAATTTTCCAACTGCGTTCAGGATGAACCGTTCCTAACCCGAAAACAAGCATCTATGCTTCGGTGACGGCCGAAGTTTCCACCGCTTCAAAAGCATGAAGCCCCGCACGGTACCAGCCATGCGGGGCTTCAATGACAGACCGGTGATTGCAGCGGCCGATCAGGCCCGGCGTTCATCCACCGAGAAAGCGCCCGGACCGGCAAACACGAGGTAAAGGAAGATGAAGCAGAACAGGATCGCGGCGTCGCCCCCATTGAGAGCGGGGAAGAAGCTCTTAGGCCCGTGCGCAATGAAATAGGCAACAGCCATCTGGCCGGACAGGATGAAGGCAACCGGACGCGTGAAAAGGCCGACCAGCACGAGAATGCCGCCAACGGCTTCCAGAAGCGCCGCCACCAGCAGCATCGTCGGCAGGGAGCCGTCCATCTGTGATGCCGGGAAACCGAACAGCTTCTGCGTTCCATGCGAAATGAAAAGCAGCGCCGTCATGATGCGCAGCGCCCCGAGTGCCTGCGGGCGGTAGCGGGAGAGATTGTCGAAAATTGCCATGTTCATGTGTCCCCGTTGAAGTGGTGCGACGCTCGATACAGCGCAATCATGCCTTTATGGATACACGTCTCGAACACCGAAAATCACATTTCCGATATAGCAGAACTCCCTTAAATACATAAAGGAAGTCATTCTACACATGGTTGATTTTCCACCATAAAACTGCGCCCATGTGGAAAAAATCAACCCAAGGATACAGGCATTTTTTCGAGTGGCAAAGGCGGAAAAATCCGCCTCTACGTCAGGCCTGAAGCACCACGACCCTGGAGCCAACCGGCACGCGGCTGTAAAGATCGATGATGTCGTGGTTCAGCATCCGGATACAGCCGCTTGACATGGCGTGGCCGATGGATTGCGGCTGGTTGGTGCCGTGCAGACGGAACATGGTGTCGTTGCCGCCGCGATAGAGGTAGAGCGCCCGTGCGCCGAGCGGATTGTTAGGCCCCCCCTCCATGCCGCCGGCGTATTTCAGATTGCGCGGATCACGGCGCATCATGTTTGCGGTCGGCGTCCAGGAAGGCCATTCCGACTTCCGGCCGATATAGGCGTCGCCCTTCAGCGCAAGCCCCTGGCGACCGACGCCGACGCCGTAACGCATTGCCCGTCCATCGCCAAGTACGTAGTAAAGACGCCGCGCGGGCGTATCCACAATCACCGTTCCAGCCGGATGCGCGGTATCGTATGCCACTTCCTGCCGGCGCAGCTCGGGCTTCACCTTTTCGAGATGCATTTCCGGAAGCGGAAACTTCTCGTCCGGCTTCGCCGCAAAATTAAGCCTTTGCTGCCCGATGCCGGAACTTGCGCAGCCGGCCAGCAACAGCGGCAATCCGAACAGAACACCACGACGTGAAATAGACATGTAACCCCCGCCAAATCTCTAGATTAACGAGAGGTATAATTTTATGGTTAACAAATCTCTAATATGAGGTTGTAGGAATTAATGTGCCTCAACCGGCGCTGCGGGCCGGCGGTTGGCCAGATACACCCCCGTTACCGCCAGGACCGTGCCGGCAATCATGGCAGGCGTCAGCGTTTCCCCGAAAAGCAGGGCCGCTTCCACGGCGGCAAGCGGCGGCACGAGATAGATCAGCGAGGCAGCGCGCGAGACCTGCCCGCGCCGGATGAGATAGAGCAGCAGGGCCACCGCACCGATGGAGATCGCGCCTACCGACCAGACGAGCGTGGCGGCAAGCCCGAGGCTCCAGTCCACATGACCATCCTCCAGCAACAGCGCGAAGGGAACGGTGACGATGAGGGCGCCGACATATTGCAGCGTGGCGACCGCCATGATGTTTCCGCCATGGACGTATTTCTTCTGGTAGAGGGTGCCATAGGTCACGGACGTCATGCCCAGCACATTCACCGCCACGGCATAAAGCGGCACGGAAAGGCCGAGCGCGCCTGACGCCATGACCTTCGGCAGCACGGCGATGGCAATGCCGACAAAGCCGAGAAGCAAGCCGGCACGCTGCACCGGAGAGATCTTTTCGCCGATCATGTAACGGGCGGCAACCGCCGTCATCAACGGCTGCAAACCGGCAATAATGCCGCCGATCGCCGCCGGCACGCCCTGCCCTATCGCCCACCAGATCATGCCAAGGTAAAGGCCGTGCAGGAACACGCCGGACAAGATTGCCCGGAAAACATCGATGCGCCGTTCAGGCCATTGAATGGAGGAAAACCGGCAGATCGCCCACAATATCGCACCCGCCAACAGGTAACGCAGACAGAGGAAGGTCAGCGGACCAGTATAATAAACGGCATATTTCGCGGTGACCCAGCCGGTCGACCAGAGAAAGACGAAGATGGCCGGAGCCAGACGGTCGAGCGACATGGGAATTCCCCTGTGCCGCGTGATGCCCCGCAACCGGACATGGGCCCGGGACATAAGGCATGCGGCGAATTGACATTTTTACGACTTGAAGCAACCGGTGAACTACCCGGCCGGATCTCGGCGCGCACCCCTTGGCGAAACACAGCCGTCCAAGCTAGCCGGTATCCCCATCCCCGCAAAAGGTCAAAAGTGTTTTGGTGATCGCATCTTTCAGATTTTCTGATGCCACACCCAAAACCCATCAACCGAAAGCGAACGAACAAAATTTGTGCATTCGCCCACGGCGCACACAGTGCCACCACCCCGTTCCACCCCACCTTGCCCTGCAACCAATTTGCCAATGCCGCATTTATAGGCTGAAAGCGAAAAAACGCTTCTTTTTTAAAACTCTAGGGCGGTAAAAAATCTTCACGGAGGCCTCCGCATAGTTCTTGCATTGCATTTGTCGTTGTATTCATATGGCAAAAAAGGGGACATCGAAGTTGGCATTTGACGAAATGATAAATGCGGACAACGCGCCGCGAAGCCCATATGAAAACTATAACGAGTGGTACAGCCGGCAGGACAGGGCACACCTGATCCAGAAGTCTAAAGACGCGGAAAACATCTTTCGAAAAACCGGCATTACTTTCGCAGTCTACGGCCACGCCGACAGTTCAGAAAAACTGATCCCCTTCGATATCATTCCGCGCATCATTTCCGGGCGCGAGTGGCGCAAACTGGCCCAGGGTATCGAACAGCGCGTTCTCGCTCTCAACGCTTTCCTCGACGATATCTACCACAAGCAGGAAATCATTCGCGCCGGGCGCATTCCCCGCGAAATCATTGAGAAGAACGTCGCATTCCTACCGGAAATGATCGGTTTCACGCCACCCGGCGGCGTTTATACCCACATTGTCGGCACGGATATCGTCCGCACCGGCGAAGACCAGTTCTATGTTCTGGAAGACAACGCACGCACGCCTTCAGGTGTCAGCTACATGCTGGAAAACCGTGAAACGATGATGCAGATGTTCCCGGAACTCTTCCATGAAAACCGGGTGCAGCGGGTGGAGGATTATCCCTATCAGCTGCGCCAATCGCTCGCCTCGCTTGCACCCCCCGGCTGCACCGGCAAGCCGCGCGTCGCGGTGCTGACCCCCGGCATCTACAATTCCGCCTATTACGAACATTCCTTCCTGGCCGACATGATGGGCGTGGAGCTGGTGGAAGGGTCCGACCTGCGCGTCATGGACGGCAAGGTCAAGATGCGCACTACCCGTGGCTACGAGGCCATCGACGTGCTTTACCGTCGCGTCGACGACGATTTCCTTGATCCGCTCACCTTCCGGCCGGATTCGGCGCTCGGCGTACCCGGCATCATGGATGTCTACCGCGCCGGCAACATCACCATCGCCAATGCGCCGGGCACCGGCATTTCCGACGACAAGGCAATCTATTCCTACATGCCTGAGATCGTCGAGTTCTACACCGGCCGCAAGCCGCTTCTGGAAAACGTGCCGACATGGCGCTGTTCGGAGCCGGACAGCCTGAAATACGTTCTCGACAACCTTGCCGAACTGGTTGTCAAGGAAGTTCACGGTTCGGGCGGTTACGGCATGCTGGTCGGCCCCACCGCGTCGAAAAAGGAACGGGCGCTTTTTGCCGAAAAGCTGAAAGCCCGCCCCTCCAATTACATCGCGCAGCCCACGCTGTCGCTTTCCACCGTGCCGATCATGGTGAAAAACGGCATCGCGCCGCGCCATGTCGATCTGCGTCCTTATGTGCTGGTTTCAGACAAGGTGAAGATCATTCCCGGCGGACTGACCCGTGTTGCCCTCAAGCAGGGCTCGCTGGTGGTCAATTCCAGCCAGGGCGGCGGCACCAAGGATACATGGGTACTGGAGGACTAAGCCATGCTGGGCAGAACGGCAAACGGGCTCTACTGGATGTTCCGGTATATTGAGCGCGCTGAAAACATCGCCCGGCTTATCGATGCTGGCCTGCGCGTTTCCCTGACGCGCAGCGGCAGCGGCGATGAGGACTGGGACGGCGTGTTGCAGAGTGCCGGCGTGCACGAAGCCTTTCTCGAAACGCGCGAGAAAGTGACGGCGGCCAATGCGATCGATTATCTCCTGCGGGACAAGGCAAACCCTTCGAGCGTCATGTCCTGCATCGAGGCAGGCCGCAACAATGCCCGCATGGTGCGCACCGCGCTGACGCGCGAGACATGGGAAGCCACCAACGAATTCTGGATCGAGCTGAAGAACATCCTCGGCCGCAAGCTCAGCCATGCCGAACTGCCGCAGACCATCGATGTCATCAAGCATCGCGCCGGTCTGGTGCGCGGCGCCTTCCACGGCTCGATGCTGCGCAACGATCTCTATAATTTCTCCCGCATCGGCACCTTCATCGAGCGCGCCGACAACACCGCCCGCATTCTCGACGTAAAATATTACGTGCTGCTGCCGGCCGTGGCGCATGTCGGCTCCTCGCTGGACAATGCCCAATGGGAATCCATCCTCCGCTCCGTCTCGGCGCACCGCTCCTATGGCTGGGTCTACGATGCGGAATACAAGCCCGCCAACATCGCCGACTTCCTCATTCTCAACGGCCGCATGCCGCGCTCGCTCGCCTATTGCTATGAGAAGATCACCAGCAACCTCAATTACATAGCTGAGGATTACGGTGAAAAGCACAAGGCGCATGAAACGGCGGAGAGCATTCGCGACAGTCTGCGCAAGACAACGATCGATCGCGTCATGGATGAAGGCCTGCACGAGTTTCTGGAGAGATTTGTCAACCGGAACGGGCAGCTGGGGCAGGAAATCATGGAAGGCTACCGCTTTTATCTGTAAGCGCGTGGACGGGGACAGCTTATGCGTCTGAAAATCACCCATACGACCGAATATGTCTATGACGAGCCGATGCCCTATGCATTGCAGCGGCTGCGCCTGACGCCACAGACCGGCCCGTGCCAGACGGTGGAGGACTGGGATGTATCGGTCGACGGCGCCACCGTCGAAGTGAGCTATGACGACCATTTCGGCAACCGTGTCGCACTGGTCGAGACCGAAGGCCCGCAACGCAGGGTCAAGGTCGTGGCTGGTGGCCTCGTCATAACCGAAGACAGGGCCGGCATGGTCGGCCCCCATACCGGCAGTGCGCCGCTATGGCTCTTCCTGCGCGAGACGCCGCTGACGAAGCCCGGCAAACTCGTGCGCGAACTGGCGAAGGCCAGCACCGGCAACAGCGAGCTCGAGCGCCTGCACGACCTGATGGAGAAGATCAACAGCAAGGTAGAATATGTGCCGGGTTCGACCGACACGGAAACCACCGCCGAACTCGCACTCGAAGCCGGCAAGGGCGTCTGCCAGGACCATGCCCATATCCTCATTTCCGCCGCCCGGCTGATGGGCCTGCCCGCCCGCTATGTTTCCGGTTATCTGATGATGGAAGACGTGGCGGAGCAGACGGCAACCCATGCCTGGGCCGAGGTGCATCTGCAGGGCCTCGGCTGGGTTGGCTTTGACGCCGCCAACAATATCTGCCCTGACGATCGCTACGTGCGCATTGCCCTTGGCCTCTGCTACCGCGACTGCGCGCCGATATCGGGCATGCGGATCGGCCCGGCCGGCGAAACGCTGAACGTTTCGGTGACCGTGCAGCAATCGCAGAGCCAATCGCAAAGCTGAGACAATGGCCGGCAGAGACGACGAAACGATCGGCTTTTATACGGATAATGCCGGAGCCTATACGTCGAGAGGGCAGACGCCGGACCTTCCCCATCTGGAAAAATTCCTGACGCGCCTGCCCAAAGGCGCGACCATCCTCGAACTGGGGTGCGGTGGCGGGCAGGACAGTGAATTCATGCTCGCTGCAGGCTTCGACGTGCGCCCGACGGACGGCACACCCGAAATCGCCAAGGCGGCCGAAACGCGGCTCGGCATTCCCGTCGCAACATTGCTGTTCGAAGATATCTGCGACGTGGAGACTTATGACGGCGTGTGGGCAAATGCCTGCCTGTTGCATGTCCCCCGCCCCGCTCTTTCCGGCATCATCCGCCGCATCCATACGGCGCTGAAACAGGGCGGCGTTTTTTACGCCAGCTTCAAGGCCGGAGAAGCGGAAGGCCGCGACACGTTCGGCCGCTATTACAACTATCCTTCGAAAACCTGGCTTGAGGACCTGTACGGGCATTTCGCCTGGGCAGGGGTGGAAATAGAAGCACGGCACGGCAGCGGTTACGACAAGCTGCCAACCGACTGGCTGCATGTGACGGCAACGAAACCCTGATCCGCTTTCAACAACCTGTGGGTTGCGAAAGCCCGCCGTGACCGGTTAAATCGCCGCAGCAACCGATCAGGGAGAGGGCTTTTTGTACAGTATTTCCGACTATCGCGACTGCCAGTCCCATGGACCCATCATTGCGGAACGGGTCTGGACGGCATGGTGGCAGGATAGTGGCCTCCAGGTCGGCGATGTGGCTGAACATCTGAAGGACATGGTGAACCCCCATGCCCTGCCAACCGGCTTCGTCGCCCATGACGACAAGGGTTACGTCGGCTCCGCCTTTCTTATCCATTGCGATCTGGAGGAGCGGCCACAATATCTACCATGGGTTGCCGCACTCTGGGTGGAGGAAAACAGCAGACGCTCAGGTGTCGCCCGGGCGCTGATGCAGGCCGCAACACAACGGGCCGCCGAACTTGGTCACGACATCAGCTACCTGTGCTGCCAGCGCCGTCTCGAAACCTATTATACGAACTGCGGCTGGACCGTTCTGGAACGTGGTGTTGGCAAGCACGACCTGACGGTGCTGACCTACAGCACGAAAACATAGACTGTCCGCTATATCCGTTGCCGGACATCAGGGAGGAACCATGAAACCGCCAACCGCCCTTATGGAAACGGCGATCTACGCCAACGATCTCGACGCCGCCGAGGCCTTTTATCGCGATGTCTTCGGGCTGGAGGTGGTGCGCAGGCTGCCGGGCCAGTTCGTGTTCTTCAAATGTGGCCGCCAGATGCTGCTGGTCTTCGATCCGCAACAATCGCGCACGGCCACCCCCGACAATCCGATCCCGCGCCACGGCGCCACCGGACAAGGCCATTTCTGTTTTTATGCGAAAGACAAGTCGGAAGTGGACGACTGGAAAGCCCGCTTCGAGGAGCTTGGAATTCCCATCGAACACTATCACCGCTGGCCGAATGACAGCTATTCCGTCTACATCCGCGACCCGGCCGGCAATTCCGTGGAGGTGGGCGAAGGCAGGCTGTGGGGGTTCGAGTAAGCCCCAGATACCCGGAAGAACACTATGAAGAACATTTTTGTCGTCACGCACACCCAGTCCGTCCATCATGTCGAGAACAAGGTTGGTGGCTGGTATGATACCGAACTGACACCCAAGGGAAAAGCCGATGCGCAGGCGACGGCCGAGAAACTTGTGGCCTTGATCGGCAACGCATCAGTCGAAATCTTCAGTTCCGATCTTCTGCGGGCCTCCCAGACTGCGGCAATCATTGCTGAACACCTCAAGTCCCCTTTTGAAACCACGGATGGCCTGCGGGAAATCAGCTACGGTTCGGCGGGTGGTATACCGCAGCAATGGCTCGACGCCCGTCAGATACCGGCCCCCCATCACGACCGGATGGATCATCGTGGCGGAATTGCTGATGGCGAAACGAGACGAGAGTTGGCCGAAAGAGTGTACCGCGCCGTGGACACGATTATATCGCGTCCTTGCCCCACGCAGATCATCGTTACCCATGGCTTCGCTCTTACCTTCGTCATCGCGGCATGGATCAAAATGCCGATCGACAGCGTCGGTTATGTCAGCTTTCCGGCGTCTTCCGGCAGCATTACGCACCTAAGACAAGACGATTACTGGCAAAACCGCGGCGTTATCGCTTTGGCGGATGTGTCCCACCTGAAGACAAGCCGGGGATGACGTCGAGAGGGGGACGCTGAGCGACCCCCTCCCTCAACCGTTTAACGTGCAGCCCCGGTAGATCAGATCTGCCGAACCGTGATTTCTTCTTCCGCATTAACCGCAAGCGGGTTCCTCAGCGGCAGGCCGAAACCAGCGGCCTCGATCTCGAACACGTCACCCGCTTCCGGCTTGATGCCCTCCGCAAAAGAGAGCGTCGCGGTGCCGAACATGTGCACATGGACGTCACCAGGTGCGCGGAACAGGCCGTATTTGAAGTGGTGATATTCGAGGTTCGCGAAAGTGTGGGACATGTTGTCCTCACCCGAAACAAACGGCTTTTCGAAAATGACCTTGTCGCCACGACGGATGCGCGAGGTGCCGCGAATATCCGACGGCGCAACGCCGACGCGGATTTCCGGGCCGAAGCTTGCCGGGCGCAACTTCGAATGGGCGAGGTAGAGATAGTTGATCCGCTCGGTGACGTGATCGGAAAATTCGTTCGACACGGCAAAGCCGATGCGCACGGGTTCGCCCTTGTCGGAGATCACGTAGATGCCGGCCATTTCCGGCTCTTCGCCGCCATCAAGCGCGAAGGACGGAGAGGTGAGAGCAGCACCGGGTGCCGCTGCGACATAGCCGTTGCCCTTGTAGAACCACTCGGGTTGAACGCCCTTTTCGCCAGCCTTCGGCTTGCCATTTTCCAGACCCATGCGGAACATCTTCATGGAATCCGTCAGGCTTTCCTCGGCGGCTTCCGTGGTCTTCTTGTGCATGCTGTCGCGGGTAGCGGCAGAGCCGAGATGGGTCAGGCCTGTGCCTGTCAGATGCAGATGCGCCGGATCGGGATGGGTGATCGGCGGCAGAAAGCGACCTTCAGCGTAAGCCTTTTCAAGATCGACGGCATCGCCGAGACCATGGGCGGACACAACATCGGCAAGGCTCTTGCCACCATTGGCAGCTTCCATGGCGAGCGCGTAAACCGATTGAGCGCCGTTGACGGCGTGCGCCTGTCCGCCTTCTTCGCGAACGGCGACGGTTATTTTGCCACTGGCATCCTTGATCTGTGAAATGAGCACGGGATTTCCTTCCTGCGGCGCAACGCGCCTTATCTTCTTCGGCGCGCTGCGCCTTCACCTTATGAAAGTGGCCGGAAACCGGCCACTTTTTTGACTTGCTATATTGGCTGGGCAATCAGCCCTTGTTCTTGTTGTAGACGTCGAAGAATACGGCAGCGAGCAGCACGAGGCCCTTGACCATCTGCTGGAAGTCGATGCCGAGGCCGACGATCGACATGCCGTTGTTCATGACGCCCATGATGAAGGCACCGATAACAGCACCGGTGATCTTGCCAACGCCGCCGGAGGCCGAAGCACCGCCAATGAAGCAGGCCGCGATCACATCAAGCTCGAAGCCAACGCCTGCCTTCGGCGTTGCCGAGTTGAGGCGTGTCGCGATGATCATGCCGGCCAGACCGGCCAGTACACCCATGTTGACGAAGGTTAGGAAGCTCAGGCGTTCGGTGTTGATACCGGAAAGCTTGGTCGCCTTCTCGTTGCCGCCCATGGCGTAAACGCGGCGGCCAATGGTCGTGCGGCGCGTCACGAAGCTGTAAAGCGCAATCAGAACCAGCATCACGATCAGGACGTTCGGCAGGCCACGATAGGTGGACAGCTGGTAGCCAAGGAACAGAATAGCGCCTGAGATGAGCAGGTTCTGCACAATGAAGAAACCGAACGGCTCCACGTCAATGCCGTGCTTCACGTTCACCACGCGACGGCGCCACGCCAGATAGAACAGCACGACCGTAATCACCAATGTCAGGATCATCGACGTCGTGTTCAGACCTTCGATGCCACCGATATCAGGCAGGAAGCCGGTGCTGATGATCTGGAAATCCGTCGGGAACGGGCCGATGTTCTTGCCGCCGAGCACAAAAAGCGTGAGGCCGCGGAACACAAGCATACCCGCCAGCGTCACGATGAAGGACGGGATGCGATGATAGGCGATCCAGTAACCCTGGGCAGCACCGATGATGCCGCCGATGACAAGACAAATCAGCGCCGCGAGAAACGGGTTCATGCCCCACTGCACGGTCAATATGGCCGCAATCGCGCCGACGAAGGCGACGATGGAACCGACCGAAAGGTCGATATGTCCGGCAACGATGACCAGCAGCATGCCAAGCGCCATGATGACGATGAACGAGTTCTGCAGGATGAGGTTGGTCAGGTTAACGGGCCGGAACAGAATGCCGCCGGTATAGAACTGGAAGAAAACCATGATAGCGACGAGCGCGATCAGCATGCCGTATTCGCGGATATTGGAGCGAATATACGACCCGACCGAGATGACGTTGCTTTCTTCGTTTGTGGTGTTTGCCGAACTCATGAGTTCTTCTCCCCTGAGCGCATGATAGCGCGCATGATGCTTTCCTGGCTCGCCTCTCCCTTCGGCAATTCAGCGACGATGCGGCCTTCGTTCATGACGTAGATGCGGTCGCAATTGCCGAGCAATTCAGGCATTTCCGATGAGATCATCAGAACGCCTTTGCCGTCGGCAGCGAGCTGGTTGATGATGGTGTAGATTTCGTATTTCGCGCCAACGTCGATACCGCGTGTCGGCTCGTCGAGGATCAGGACATCAGGATTGGAGAAGAGCCACTTGGAAAGCACGACCTTCTGCTGGTTGCCGCCCGAAAGATTGACCGTTTCCTGAAAGATGCCTGAAGAGCGGATGCGAAGGCGTGTGCGGAAATCGCTCGCCACCTTCATTTCCTTGATGTCGTCGATGACGCTGGCCTTAGACACGCCGGCCAGATTGGCAAGCGTGGTGTTGTGCAGAATGTTGTCGTTGAGCACCAGACCGAGATGTTTGCGGTCTTCGGTCACATAGGCAAGACCGGCATCGATTGCCTTGCGAACGGTGCTGACATCCACGGGCTTGCCGTCGATCAGAACGTCGCCGGTGATCTTGTGACCGTAGGACTTGCCGAACACGCTCATGGCGAATTCCGTGCGCCCTGCCCCCATCAGCCCGGCAATGCCGACGACTTCGCCCTTGCGCACGGTGACGTTGATGTCGTGCAGGACCTTCCGGTCGCGGTGCTGCTGGTGATAGGCGTTCCAGTTCTTCACTTCGAGAATGGTCTCGCCGATCGGCACGTCGCGCGGCGGATAACGATCTTCTAGATCGCGTCCCACCATGTTGCGGATGATGACGTCCTCGCTGATTTCTTCCTGATGACAGTCGAGCGTCTTCACCGTCATGCCGTCGCGCAGCACGGTGATCTGGTCGGCCACCTTCCGCACTTCGTTGAGCTTGTGGGTGATGATGATCGACGTCATGCCCTGCTTGCGGAACTCGATCAAAAGGTTGAGCAGAGCCTCGGAATCGCTCTCGTTGAGCGAGGCGGTCGGCTCATCAAGGATGAGAAGCTTCACGCTCTTCGACAACGCCTTGGCGATTTCGACCAGCTGCTGCTTGCCGACGCCGATATCCGTAATCAGCGTCTCCGGCGATTCCTTCAGGCCCACCTTCTTCAGAAGTTCGCGGGTACGGTTGAAGGTCTGCTGCCAGTTGATCACGCCGCCCGAAGCGACCTCGTTGCCAAGGAAAATATTTTCGGCAATCGACAGGAGCGGCACAAGCGCAAGCTCCTGGTGAATGATGATGATACCAATATCTTCGCTGTCGTTGATGGCGCGAAAATTTCGCACAGCACCTTCATAGTGGATCTCGCCCTCATAGGTACCAGCGGGATAAACACCGGAAAGGACCTTCATCAAGGTCGACTTTCCAGCGCCGTTCTCGCCAACGAGCGCGTGGATCTCACCTTCCTTTACCTTAAGGTTGACGTTCTCAAGCGCTTTTACGCCCGGAAACGTCTTGGTGATGTTCCGCATTTCGAGAATGGTATTGGCCATATCGCAATCCAGCGCCCGATTAATTCAGGCGTTTTTATTTTTATGGAAAAACGGGGACGGCGCCAAGCCATCCCCGCATGTGTTGCAGGCTTATTTCAGCTGATCTGCGGTGTAGTAACCACCGTCGACGAGAACCTGCTTGTAGTTGTCTTTGGTCACGGCAACCGGCTTGAGCAGGTAGGACGGAACAACCTTGACGCCATTTTCATAGGTCTTGGTGTCGTTCACCTCAGGCTCTTTGCCCTGCAGAACGGCGTTGACCATGCCAACAGTAACCTTCGCGAGTTCGCGAGTGTCCTTGAAGATGGTCGAATACTGTTCGCCAGCAATGATCGACTTGACCGACGGAACTTCAGCGTCCTGACCGGAAACGACCGGCAGCGGCTGGTCCTTCGTGCCATAACCAACGCCCTTCAGCGAGGAGATGATGCCGATGGACAGACCGTCATAGGGCGACAGAACAGCGTCAACCTTCGCGTCCGTGTAATAAGCCGACAGGAGGTTATCCATGCGAGCCTGGGCCGTTGCCGGATCCCAACGCAGCGTACCGACCTTGTCCATGCCCATCTGGCCCGACTTTACGACCAGCTTGCCGCTGTCGATGTAAGGCTTCAGAACCGACATCGCGCCATCGTAGAAGAAGAAGGCGTTGTTGTCGTCAGGAGAACCGCCGAACAGCTCGATGTTGAACGGACCCTTGCCGTCCTTCAGGCCAAGCTTGTCGACGATCGAAGTTGCCTGCAGAACGCCAACCTGGAAGTTGTCGAAAGTGGCGTAGTAGCTGACGTCGCCGCTGTTGCGGATGAGACGGTCATAAGCGATGACCTTGATGCCCTGCTGACCAGCCTGCTTCAGAACGTCCGACAGGGTCGTGCCGTCGATCGAAGCAATCACGAGGACCTTAACGCCCTTGGTGACCATGTTTTCGATCTGGGAAAGCTGATTCGGAATATCGTCGTCGGCGTATTGCAGATCGGTCGTGTAACCGGCTTCCTGCAGCTGCTTGACGATATTGTTGCCGTCATCGATCCAGCGCGCGGAAGACTTTGTCGGCATGGCGATACCGACAGAACCTTTGTCCTGCGCAAAAGCCGGCGCTGCAAAGGAAGCAGCACCGATGGCACAAGCCGCCATCAGCGAAATAATGGACTTCATTAACTCTCTCCCTTGAACCCTCTTTGGTACCCGCTTGTTGCGTTGCACCATAAAATTCATGCCATCAGAGGAAGAAGCCGCATTGCGCCCGTTCCGATCTCGCAACTGCGAAATGGAACAGATGCCGCTCCTCCCCGGCATTCCGCAAATTGTTCTGAATCCATATAACTGTCAAATAGAATAAATCAGTTTACGTATATCAATTATGATATATTAAATCGATACAATAACCATTGAGGGGTATAAACCGGCGAATGAGCAACCAAAAAGTGTATGAGCAGACGCAAACAGCGGATGCGCTCTTCGTCTTCGAAGACAACCCTTTGCTGCGCGCCGGCTTGAAGATGAGCCACCTGCGCATGCTGGTCATGATCGAGGAGCACGGGCAGGTCAGCGCTGCCGCCGCCGCCATGAACATGACGCAGCCGGCGGCATCGCGCATGCTCTCGGAAATGGAAGCAATCGTCAAAAGCCCGCTCTGTCAGAGAGCGTCGCGTGGTGTGGTGCTGACCAAGTTCGGCGAGGCGCTGGCGCGGCGCGCCCGCACCATATTGCTGGAGCTGCGTGAGGCGAGCCGCGAACTCAACCAGATGAAATCCGGCAGCGGCGGATCGGTTTATATCGGCGCCGTCACCGCACCGGCCATCAGCCTGGTCGTGCCCGCCATAAGACGGGCGATGGACACCTATCCCGGTATCGAGATCAACGTGCAGGTGGAAAGTAGCAACGTGCTGGCGCGGGAACTTCTGGCCGCACGTCACGATTTCATCATCGGCCGCATCCCCGATGATTTCGACCCCGGCCTGTTCTCCATCCATGAAATTGGCATCGAGCGCGCCTGTCTGGTGGTTCGCGAGGGCCATCCCCTGCTCCACGGCGAGCCCGTGACATTGCAGGATCTGTCCGGTTACGACTGGGTCTTCCAGCCGCCCGGCGCGCTTTTGCGCAGAACGATGGAAGACGTGTTCCTCACTCACGGCGTCGCCATGCCGCGCAACGTCATCAACACGCCATCCGTGGTGCTGACGCTTGCCCTTATCTGCAACACGGATGCAATTGCGCCAATCGCGCAGGACATGGCCGAGTTCGTGGCCGGCCAGCAGGCCGATATCGGCCGCACCCGCATCCTGCCGACGGATTTCGAGCTTGTCGTCAAGCCATACAGCATCATCACCACCAAAGGCCGCGTTTTGCCGCCCAGCGCCCGGCTGCTCTACGATCTGGTTCTGGATGAAAGCCGCAAACTGACGGGCTTTTGAGGAAGGCAAGCCAGACGCCAACTTCATTGTATATAGAGGCCGGATTTATCGGGACCTGCCCAGGGAATAGCCGCATGCTTTTCGGACAATCCGTCTTCGAGTCGGTCGTTGAAAGACTGAGACAGGAAAAAGAAGACGAAAGCGCCGAGCCGACGCCGCCCACCGGTCATCGTATTGTGGGTTTCAGTTCTGGCTTCGTCGTGGATACCTATCCGGATGCACCGCAACCGGGTAACGCCAGTCTCGACGCCTATCTGGCCTTTCTGCCGGAGCCCGTTGCGCTTGCCGAGCCCCAGCCGGAACCCCAACCCGAACCTATGCCGGCCCATCTCGAAAAGACCTCGCTCGCGGATGTTTCAGCAGAGCTGGCCATCCATGAAACCGACACCGCCGTAACGCTTGCGGAAAAGCGCCGCGCCTTCGCAAGGCTCAATCATCCCGACGGAGTGAGACCGGAATTCCGGCACAATGCGACGCTGCGCATGACAGCGGCAAATCTCCTGATTGACCAGGCGATCCGGATGCTGCGAACCCGTGAACATTTCCAATAGAGGCAGGTAGCGGTTTTACGCCCGGAAAGCTCGCCTCAGCCGGCGTCGTTTCTATCCGTGGGTGCGCTTTCCACTGGCTCGTCTGAATCGTCCCTGGCCGCGTCAGCCTTGCCTCCAGCGTTCTCCTCGCTGGCGGGCTTGAACTTCAGCAACAACTCATAGGCCGCATAGACCGCCACGCCGCCGACAACCGTTCCCCAGAAAAATTCGCGATTGACGAATTCGATGACGGACCAGGCGGCGCAAAAGCCGACGATGAGCAATCTGACCCACAAGCGGCGATAAAGCGGATGGCTCGTGTCGATAATCAGCATGGCGTTCCCGTTTCGGGCCTCTCCAGAACATTGCGCAGTTGCGGCATGACGCGCGCGAAAGGCGTTGGCACGTCCAAGGCGTCTTGGCCGTTTCGCAGGAAAATTGCAACGCAAATCGACCCGCTAACAATCAGACCCTTGTGAAAGGGAGAGGCAGGGGGATTGCCGACCGGCTTGACCGATACCGCTCAGTCCCGCAGGCGTCCAAGCAGGGCCAGCAGCTGGTCACGGGCTTTTTTGCCGCCGATCCGGTCGATCAGCTTTTCCTCGCGGTCACGCCATGCATCGGAAAGGCGCTCAAGAAGGCTGCTGCCCTCATCCGTCATGTCGAGGAAATGAACGCGCCTGTCCTCTTCCGACCTGCGGCGGACAAGCAATCCCTTGCTTTCCATGCTATCGACGATCGCGACGAAATTGGCACGCTGTATGCCAAGTGCCTCGGCCACATCGCTCTGCTTGAGGCCCGGATTGCCGCCGACTATGACGAGAACGGAAAAATCGGCCGGCCGCAATCCCATCTCCGCCAGCACGTCGGAAAAGCCGTTTGCCACGGCAAGTTGCGAGTGCCTCAAATGATAACCGATCGCGGTCGTCAACAATCCATAGTCGATAGCGTTTAAATGTTCCGCCTGCGTGCCGCCGCTTTCGGCCTTTTCCGCCCGTGGCCCGTTGCTATGTGCCAATTGCAAAGCCATCCGATCCCCCGCCTGATTCGTTCCTTAACCCTGCCGGAATGATAACCGACAACAGGACTAAACTGTATCCCAAATAAATGTAGATGATACTAATATTGTATAATAATTTGACAGTTAATACCCATTGCGACAACCCCTGTCTCGTAATCACCATCGGGCGCAAAAGAAAAGTATGATTATTTACCCACCGATTTTTAGGGTCAGAAACCGCCTCCCCCGCCTAGTTTGAAAGGCAATACGACAATCAACCCGCCTGTGTACAAAAGTGCCAGGACAGCCGCTGGATGCAGACGTAAAATACTACTTAAAAGGGAAACGTCTTATCAGGAAGAAACGCAATACCGCAAACAACATACCGCCCTGCTATCGCAAACATGCAGACAGCAGCCCTCGCAGCAACCCACGCTCTCCCCCACACCGGAAAACAGGCCCCATTTCGTAAATCTTTGATTTTTAGACATTGATGCGGAAAGAAAGCTGGGGTATGAACCAACCGCTGCACGCGATTCAAGCGTGACCGCTGCACCCGTAGCTCAGCTGGATAGAGTGTTGGATTCCGATTCCAAAGGTCACAGGTTCGAATCCTGTCGGGTGCGCCATTTTATTGCAGAGTACGGAATAAAGAACGACCTCGAAAACACTGAGCCGAATATAACGGACGCTCAGCGTTAGAAAATGTTGAGTTCGTAAGCATGTAATTGGGAAGCTCGGCCCATCGTAACGACTTCAACCTGTTACGTGTAAAACTCTCCCGTTCGCGTCGAAATTCACCCAATGCTTCCAATAGTACTGTAGAACTTTGGCGGCCCCAAAAACGGGGCGTAACACCATGTTGAATCTCTTATATAACTAGAACATTTAAAGAACAAACGAGAGTGCACGAGATATGTCAGACGCTGAAAAGATTATTGTAGTGCAGTTCAAAAAGGGACGCGGGGGCATTGTGCCGGGCGAAATGCGGCAGGCTTCCAATGCGGCGTCCGCCGAAAAGATAGCGAGCGCCATGGCATCGCGCCACATCGGCGTTGCGGCTTATGCTGTTACCGTCGACGAGGAAAGCGGCAGCATGACAAACCCGCGCCTGCTGGTCTCACATGGGCAGATTTCCGATTTGATGCCAGACTGATTTACCGACGCGGTGGCACGCGCCTCCTTCAGCCATGCCGCGCAAGCAATCGGACCCTGCGCGGCATGTTTTTAAATCACGGCCCGGATGTCAGGCCCGCAAGCCTTGCGTCATCTCCGGGCGTGGATCGGCATGATGCCAATCGTATGGCGATCAAAACTCCTGCCAGTCGTCCTTTGACGTATCGACAGCAGCGTTACCGGAGAATGCGGATGCAATCTTGCGGCCAAGCGCGCGTACGGGGGATGCCACGTATCTGTCGTTGCCGCCGGCATTGCGAACCGGAGCGGGCTGGCTCTTCTGCTGATAGGCGGTATCGGCGAGCTTGAACTGCGCGAGAAGCTGGTTGAGCGAAGCTACCTCCTTGGCCAGATTGTGGCTGGCGGCGTTGGTCTCTTCCACCATGGCAGCATTTTTCTGCGTGTCCTGGTCCATCTGGTTGACCGCGGTATTGATCTGCTGGAGGCCGGAGGATTGCTCCTGCGCGGATTCCACGATGGAAACGACGTGCCGGTTGATTTCCTGCACTTCCGATACGATCGTCGCCAGTGCCTTGCCGGTGTCGCCCACCAGCTGAACGCCCTGCTGCACCTGATCGTTCGAGGTGGTGATCAGCGCCTTGATTTCCTTGGCCGCATTGGCGGAGCGTTGCGCCAGTTCGCGCACTTCCTGCGCGACAACGGCAAAGCCCTTGCCCGCCTCGCCCGCACGCGCGGCTTCTACGCCAGCATTGAGCGCCAGAAGATTGGTCTGGAAGGCGATTTCGTCGATCACGCCGATGATGTTGCTGATCTCGTTGGCGGATTTGGAGATCTGCTCCATGGCGACGACGGCGCGGCGTACCACTTCGCCGGATTGTTCGGCACCTGCCTTGGCGCGGCTGACGATCAGGCCGGCCTCCTGCGCGCGCTTGGTGGAATCCTTCACTGTCGTGGTGATCTCTTCCAGAGCGGCAGCGGTTTCCTCAACGGCTGCTGCCTGCTGTTCGGTACGCTTGGCCAGATCGTCGGCGGCCGATTTGATCTCGTTTGCGCCCGCGCCGATGCCACCGGCATTCTGCGCAACCCGGGTCAATGCCGATTGCAGCTTTTCGGCGGACATGTTGAAGTCGTTACGAACGCCGTCGAGTGTCGCCGTGAACGGCTGGCCGATGCGGTAGGACACATCGCCATCCGAAAGCTTCGAAAGACCGGTTGCAAGATTGTCGACGGCAAATTTGACGTCGGCAGCTTCCTTGGCCTTCTGCTGCTCGCGCGCGATGCGTTCCTTTTCCGAAAGGCTGCGATTGGCTTCGGTCTCCTGTTCAAGGCGGATGCGCTCGATCGCACTCTCGCGGAACACCTGAACGGCAACCGCCATCTGGCCAACTTCGTCCTTGCGGTCCATGCCATCGATCTCGGCTGCCGTATCGCCGCCTGCCAGCGACACCATACGCTCCCGCAGCCGGGCAATCGGCGTTGTGATGCCACGCGAGGCCACGAAAAGTGCGAGAATGATGCCGGCTGCAAAGCTGATGCCAACCACAACAAGCGAGGTCAGGATCGTGGAATTCGTCTGGCCACTCAGATCGTCGCTGCCTGTCGCAACACCCTTGGCAAGCTTGTCCAGCAATGCCGTTATGATGGCTGACGTTCGTTGGATGGAGACGTCTGCGTGGGCGAGTTGCACGGCGGATTCCGCATTTCTGTTCGCCATTCCCAGCTCAACGGCCTTGTCGGTAATTTGCGCGATGGACTGGGATTGTGCGATCAAGGTATCGACAGCAGCGCTCTCTTCCGGAAACACTGTCTTGACATTGCCCAGCCGCTCCAGAAGCTCGCGTTTGCTGTCAATATAAGCCTGCTTGGCAACGTTGATTTCCGCAGCATTCGCATCGTAAGCCATGACCTGATAGGCGCCATATGCCAGGGCGACGAGATTACGGTTTGCCCGCGCAAGCTCCACAAGCGCAGCATTATCGCTGGCGATGAATTCGGAATAAAGCGTGTCGGCTTCCTTGTAACGCGTTGCCATGAACGCGGTGGCACCGAGACCGACGATGCAGAGTGGCAAAATGAGTGACAGGATTTTGGTGCGGATACGGGCATTTTGAAGAAAGGACACGGGAAGCTCCTGAAATGGATGCCGCTCCTTTCCCGTGCCGGAGGTGTTCGGCAAAAATGACATTGCACGTCTAAAGCCTTCATCATCAAGGCCCCATCAGCCGGATCATCGGCCTTGTCGAAAACTGCATCATGCATCTGGCCCGCAGGGGGATGCCTGCCCTGAAATTTATGCAAGCACCTGTTCCGGGAATCCGGCGGCTACGCGACAGACGGAAAAGACTGGCCGCAACAGGAAGAAGATCAAGGAACAGTACTTTATAATATTCTTTTATTTGCTTACCAAATACAAC
>NZ_WJOK01000032.1 GCF_009649785.1 Agrobacterium tumefaciens
GGCGGGCGGGGCGGCGTTCTTCGCCATCCTCTTCGCCACGGGTTTTCGCGCCGAATTTCCCGGCAGGTTTGCCACCGAACTTGCCGGCTGGCTTGTCACCGCGCTTGGTGTCGAGACGGCCGAGCGCCTTTTCGCGGCGATCTTCCGGTTTGCCGGCAGCCCTGTCGAAACGCGGCTTGCCTTCCGGCGCATCGCTCTTTGCCCATTCGGACCGGGGCGCGCGCTTGGGCGTATTTTCTTCTTCATCGTCGGCGACAGGCGCATCGTAGATCGGCGCGTCGAAATTGGCGCCGGATTGTTCGATGAGGCGCGGACCAAGCTGGTCACGCAGCATGCGGCCACGCACTTCAAGCACCTTGCCTTCAGGCAGATCGCCAAGCTGGAACGGGCCGTAGGAGATACGGATCAGGCGGTTGACCTCAAGGCCGAGCGCGCCGAGCACGTTCTTGATCTCGCGGTTCTTGCCTTCGCGCAGACCCATGGTGATCCAGACGTTGTGACCCTGGGTGCGGTCGAGCGTCGCGTCGATAGCGCCATAAAGCACGCCGTCGACGGCAATGCCTTCCTTCAGCTTGTCGAGCGCTGCCTGATCGACCTCGCCATGGGCGCGCACGCGGTAGCGGCGCAGCCAGCCGGTCGTCGGCAGTTCCAGCACGCGGGAGAGACCGCCATCATTGGTCAACAGCAGCAGGCCTTCGGTATTGATGTCGAGGCGGCCGATAGAGAGCACACGCGGCAATTCACCCGGCAGATTGTCGAAAACGGTCGGGCGGCCTTCCGGGTCGGAATTGGTCGTCACCAGGCCAGCGGGCTTGTGGTAAAGCCACAGGCGCGTGCGCTCAGCCCCGCGGATGGGCATGCCATCCACTTCGATCTTGTCGGAAAGAGTCGCGTTCATCACCGGGGTGTCCAGCTTGACGCCGTTCAGCGACACGCGGCCTTCCATGATCATGCGCTCGATATCGCGGCGCGAGGCAACGCCGGCGCGCGCCATGATCTTGGAAATGCGCTCTGGCTTGGTGCCCATAACGGCTTCCTGCACCGGAGCCGCCTTGGCTTCTACCGGTTTCTTTTCACGCTCTGCGGCGGGCTTGCCGGGGCCTTTCGGCTTCTTGTCGCGGCTAAAAGTCTTGCCACCGTCACGCTTCGGCTTGTCTTTAAAAGTCATTTGCTGTTTGCCTGTTGTTTGGGCTGTCCTATCAGGTCCAAGCACAAGGGTTAAGAGGAAATTGAAACGCAATGGCCGAAAGGACGCATTTCATGGAACTGGCGCTGGCGGAAGCCCGTGCCGCCGGTGAGCGGCAGGAGGTTCCGATCGGCGCAGTCCTGGTTATGGACGGTCGCGTCATCGCCCGTTCCGGCAATCGCACCCGTGAATTGAACGATGTGACGGCACATGCCGAAATCGCCGTAATCCGCATGGCCTGCGAGGCGCTGGAACAAGAACGCCTGCCCGGTGCCGATCTCTATGTAACGCTGGAACCCTGCACCATGTGCGCGGCGGCGATCTCGTTTGCCCGCATCCGTCGTCTCTATTACGGTGCGGAAGACCCGAAGGGCGGCGCGGTGCATAGTGGCGTGCGCTTCTTCAGCCAGCCGACATGCCACCACGCGCCTGATGTGTATTCGGGGCTGGCGGAAAGCGAAAGTGCTGAAATTCTGCGGAAATTCTTTCGCGAGAAACGTCTCGACGAATAAGCAGCCGGCGGGAGATGCAATCTTTCCCGCAGGCCATAAGCCCTTCATTTTATCAGAAGGGGTTCCACCAGGGTTTGCCGGTGTTTGCCATCGCCGCTTCTTTCTTACGGCGCTTTTCCTTCTTCTGCTCCGGCTCACCGAGGTCAGTCAGCTGATCCTGCGGAACGCTACGATATTCCTGCGGCGGATCAGTCAGGAACTTGCGCTGGGCGTTGACGACAGAGCCACCCTGGGCATCTGCCTTGGCCTTGCGGAAGGCTTCCCATTTCTGGCTTTCGGTCATCTGGCCGGCCGTGCCGTTGCCGGCAAGCAGCGGTGAGCGGTAATGCGGATTGTTCTTATTGGCATCCGCCTCGTCGCGCAGGCGTTCACGGGTCTCTTCCGGCGATTCGACCCATTGCGGGTTGTTTTCGCGGCTGGCCATGTTCTGCTGCGGCGTCGTCAATTGCTCGGCGCGGGACTGGGCGGGGACAACCAGACCCGGACGCGGGCTGTATTTCAGGTTGCGTTTTTCCTGATCGTTGCCGGTGATCGAAGTCGCGTTGCCGAGGTCGTCTACAAGCTGTTCTGCCGCAGTCTTGCCCGTACCATAGGTCGGGCTCGTGCAGGCGCTGAGCAGCACGCCTATCGCCGTGATACCTGCAACCGTGCGGAACATGCTCAAACCCTGCGCGTTATCCTGCCCAAAAGCCTTCATCGTCTTCATAAAAACCCTTCCAGCCGTCCGTCCCATTGCGCCAGACATCGTCTTTCGGCAGGCGGTAGCCCGCATTGCCGTGCAAATCCGGCCATTTTCAGGCAGGTGTACCGGATGAAGAGCTAAAGCGCAATTCATCCGGCCATTTTCCTCGCGCATCGGCCCGAAACTCGAAATCGATTTTTCGACAGGAACGATGCGCAGCAGCTTTAAATCATCCCAGCGCGGCAAGCTCGCGCAGTGCCGCCGCATCACGGGCCGAAACCTCCGGATAGTCCGGATCGGAACCGACATCGGTGGTGATACGCCAGGAGCGTGCGCATTTTGCGCCTTCCGCCAGCTTCTGCTCGACCACGACCTTTGCGACCTCCGGCAAGCGGAAGCCATCGGCAGGGCCTTCATCGCCGACCACCGAAATGGCCGAGGTGATGCAGATTTCGGCAAAATCCTGCCCGGAGAGAGCCGCCAGAAGATCGGCGTCGGCAATGTGCACGATGGGCGCTGCCTCAAGCGAGGAGCCGATACGCTTTTCACGACGTTCCACTTCGAGCGCACCGGTGACGACCGTGCGGACCTTGCGGATTTTCTCCCACTTCGCTTCCAGCGCGTCGTTGTTCCACTCCGCCGGAATTTCCGGGAACTGGGCGAGATGCACCGATTCCACATCCGGATAGCGCGAAAGCCATGCTTCTTCAGTGGTGAAGGGCAGCATGGGCGCAAGCCATGTGACGAGGCAATCGAACAGCTTGGCGATGACCGACAGCGATGCACGGCGCTTCAGCGACGACGGCGCGTCACAATAAAGCGTGTCCTTGCGGATGTCGAAGTAGAAAGCCGACAGCTCCACATTTGCGAAATCGATCAGGGCGCGGGCGATCTTCTTGAAGTCGAAGGCGTCGTACCCGTCGCGCACGACCTTATCCAGCTCGGACAGGCGGTGCAGCACCAGCTTTTCCAGTTCCGGCAGATCGGCATAGGCGATCTCCTCGCCCTTGTCGTGGGCAAGCGTGCCGAGCATCCAGCGCACGGTGTTGCGCAGCTTGCGATACGCGTCGATATTGGTCTGGATGATGGCCTTGCCCAGACGCTGGTCTTCCCAGTAATCGGTCGTCATGACCCACAGGCGCAGGATATCCGCGCCGGACTCTTTCATCACGTCCTGTGGTGCAACAACGTTGCCGAGAGACTTGGACTGCTTGCGGCCCTGCTCGTCCATGGTGAAGCCATGGGTGACGACGGCGTTATAAGGCGCGCGGCCACGCGTCGCGCAGCTTTCCAGCAGCGACGAATGGAACCAGCCGCGATGCTGGTCCGAGCCTTCGAGATAGACATCCGCCGGCCACTTCATGTCCGGGCGGTCTTCCAGCGTGAAGGTATGGGTGCAGCCGCTATCGAACCACACATCGAGGATGTCCATGACCTGCTGCCATCTGGCGTGGTCATGGTCATTGCCGAGGAAACGTTCCTTGGCGCCTTCGGCGAACCAGGCATCCGCACCTTCAGCCTCGAAGGCCTCGAGGATGCGGGCGTTGACAGCCTCGTCGACCAGAACCTCACCCTGCTCGTCGGCGAAGACCGCGATCGGCACGCCCCAGCTGCGCTGGCGCGACAGAACCCAGTCGGGCCGACCTTCGATCATGGCGCGCAGGCGGTTCTGGCCGGATGCCGGAACGAAACGGGTCTGGTCGATGGCATCAAGCGAACGCGAGCGCAGCGTCGTCCCGTCGCCCAGTTCCTTGTCCATATAGACAAACCACTGCGGCGTGTTGCGGAAGATCACCGGCTTCTTGGAGCGCCAGCTATGCGGATAGCTGTGCTTCAGACGGCCGCGCGCGAACAGGTTGTTGGCCGCGATCAGCGCCTTGATGACGCGCTCGTTGGCATCGCCCTTCTTGCCGTTATCATCCATGACGCGGGCCGCACCGCCTTCGGCAGACGGGCCGAAACCGGGTGCGTCCTCGGTATAGAAACCGTCATCGCCAACGGGGAACGGGATGGCCGGCGAAACGCCGCGCGCTTCCAGCTCACGCTGATGCGCGGTCCAGACGTCAAAGTCCTCGCGGCCATGGCTCGGCGCGGTGTGCACGAAGCCCGTGCCTGCATCGTCGGTGACATGGTCGCCATCGAGAAGCGGAACCGGGAAATCGTAGCCAAGCGACGCCAAAGGATGGGCGCAGGTGATGGCGGCCAGTTCTTCAGCTTTCACATCGCGCACGAACTTGAAGGTCACCTTCGCCTTGGCAGCAGCCTCATCGGCAAGCTTTCTGGCGAAGATCAGCTTTTCACCCGGCTGCGGACCGAAATCGTTCTGCGCGCTTTCGACTTCGAACAGGCCATATTCGACCCTCGAGGAGAAGGCGATGGCGCGGTTGCCGGGGATGGTCCACGGCGTGGTTGTCCAGATGACGACAGAGACGCCGGAAAGAGCTGGCGCAGCGTCCTTCACCGGGAACTTCACCCAGATCATGTCGCTTTCAACGTCGTGATACTCGACCTCGGCTTCCGCCAGCGCCGTGCGCTCGACAACCGACCACATGATCGGCTTGGAACCGCGATAGAGCTGGCCGCTCTTGGCGATCTTCAGCAGTTCGCCGGCGATGCGGGCTTCCGCGTGGAAGTTCATGGTTGTGTAGGGGTTTTCGAAGTCACCCTCGATGCCGAGGCGCTTGAACTCTTCCGACTGAACCTTGATCCAGCCAGCAGCGAACTCGCGGCACTCCTTGCGGAATTCGTTGACCGGAACCTCGTCCTTGTTCTTGCCCTTGGCGCGGTAGGCTTCCTCGATCTTCCATTCGATCGGCAGGCCGTGGCAATCCCAGCCAGGCACGTAATTGGCGTCGAAACCGCGCATCTGGAACGAGCGGGTGATGACGTCTTTCAGGATCTTGTTCAGCGCATGGCCGATGTGGATGTTGCCGTTGGCATAGGGCGGGCCATCATGCAGCACGAATTTCTCGCGACCGGCGGCGGATGCGCGGAGCTTTTTATACAGGCCCATTTCCTGCCAGCGCTTCACCGTTTCCGGTTCTTTCTGCGGCAGGCCGGCACGCATCGGGAAATCCGTCTGCGGCAAATAGAGGGTCGAGGAATAGTCGAATTTTTCTGCGGTGTCGCTCATAATTGTACCGTTGTTGCGCGCCGTGTCGGTCGCGCCGTCTCAATTTCAAAGAGGGCAAATACGGAAAGCGCCATGTCAAATGCCATGACGAGCGCCAAAATCCCGGACCTTCCGGCTCTTCAGAGCGGGCGGAAGGCCGGGCCAATAATTCGGCCTATCTGAACTTTAAACAGCAACCGGTATTGGGACATGGCCGGTTGTTTATGCGGTTTTCCGGCAAAAAGGAAGTGAAAAGCGACGACAATCCGGGACAGGATTATCTGCCCGCTCAAAATGCTATCTTCGCATCCAATTCACTGAGCGGCCGCACGCCTGACAGCATCGCCCGCGCCTCTTCCTCATCCCGCCTGATCTGCGCGACCAGCGGGTCCAAGCCGTCAAATTTCAGCTCGTTACGCAGGTGCCCGAAGAAGGATACCGAACACACCTCACCGTAGAGATCACCGGAAAAATCGAAGACGTAGGTTTCCAGAAGTGCCGCACCGTTATCGGTGACCGTCGGGCGGTAACCGAAGCTTGCAACGCCATCGTAAATCGCCCCGTCGGGGCGGCGGAACCGCACGGCATAGATGCCGGCTTTCAGCTCCGTTTCGGGTGAAAGCGCCATGTTGGCCGTTGGGTAACCCAGAGTTCGCCCCAGCTTCTGGCCGCCGATGACTTCACTTTCCACCGTGAAACGATACCCGAGTTGTCCGGCGGCACCTGCCACATCTCCTTCGCACAGAAGCGAGCGGATACGGCTCGAGGAGACGACATCCGCGCCCTCGTCGCGAAAGGCATCCACGAGCGTCACGTCGAAGCCGTTGCGCTTGCCGGCCGCCATCAGAAATGCCGGGCCACCTTCGCGGCCCTTGCCGAAATGAAAATCAAAGCCGGTGACGACTGCGCTGGCGCCCAGCCAGTCGACCAGAATGGAATTGACGAACTCTTCCGCCGAGCGCTGCGAAAACTCGCGGTCGAAGGGGTATTCGATGACCGAGCGGAAACCGATGGCCTCGAGAATACGTGCCTTCAACGGCGCAGGCGTCAGGCGGAAGACCGGCGTTTCGGGGCGGAAGACGGAACGGGGATGCGGTTCGAAGGTCAGCACCAGGGCCGGTACGCCACGCGCCTCGGCCAGTTCCAGCGCACGGTCCAGAACGGCACGGTGGCCGCGATGCACACCATCGAAATTGCCGATCGCGATGACGCCGCCGCGCAAGCCTTCAGGCAGCGGCTCCTTTTTTTCATTGCGATGAAAGACGGTCATTGCAGTCGATCCATTGTTTACGCCGGCTTACGCCAGACGTTTCCTAGGCAAGGCGGGGCATCCACCAGCCGGGAGCCGCGCCCTGCCCCTTCAGATAGGCGTTCAGAAGCGCCTCGTCCGTCTGGCCATTCAGCGTATATTCGGCGGCGTGAATGCCGCCGCTGATATAAAGAAGGTTGAGGCCGCTCGCAATTGCGCCCTTCACATCCGTCGGCATGCCATCGCCGATGGCGAGCACGCGATCCTTCGGGAAATCGCCGCGCACTTCTTTCGCCGCCGCGAGGCAGGCTTCATAGATCGGCGCGTGCGGTTTGCCGGCAATACGGACTTCGCCGCCAAGCTGTTCGTAATATGCGGCCATGGCGCCGGCGCAGGGAATGATGCGCTCGCCGCGCTCTACCACCAGATCGGGGTTGGCGCAGATCATCGGCGCCTTGCGGGCGATGAAGCCTTTCAACATTTCCGTATAGTCTTCCGGCGTTTCCGTCTCGTCATCGAAGAAACCGGTGCAGACGACGGATTCCGCTTCCGCCTCGCCGACCCGTTCGACATCGAGACCTTCCAGCAGCGGCATGTCACGCTCGGGGCCGAGCAGAAAGACTTTTCTTGGGCCTTCCGCGATCAGGCCCCGGGTGACGTCTCCCGATGTGATGATGCGGTCATAGGCCTCATCCGGCACGCCGAGAACGCGAAGCTGGGCGATGACACCGGGGGCCGGACGCGGCGAATTGGTGATGAGCACCACGGTCTTGCCGGCCTTGCGCGCGTCGTGCAGCGCAACCGCCGCATCCGGGAAAGCGCTAACGCCATTATGCAGCACGCCCCAGACATCCGAAAGAACAACGTCGAACCCATCAGTGATTTCGCCGAGGGTGAGAATGCGATGGGCCATGATATGCTTTCCGGGTGCGAAAAAAGGGTGTGCGTCACATGGCAAAGCAGGACGCCGATGGCAAGGAAAAAAGCGGTGCCAGACCTGCCTCCGGCCCACCGGCCACCATCCGAACATAAAACCCCTCTACGCCAAAAACGAAGGTTGCCTGAAAAAGAGCGATCTGTCCTCGCCCGTCAGAGCGTGGAAATTTTCTGTCATGGAACGCTGGTAACCATAGGCCGTGAAATTTTTCCGGCAGTGCGTTCTTGACTCCGGGGGGACGCCTCCTTATCTCGGCTTTGCTGGCACTCCAACAAGAGGAGTGCTAACACCCATCACGTGAACCTGCAAAAGGTTCCTGAAGTCATTTGATCGAGGGATTAGGCAATGACAAGCACCAATTTCCGCCCGCTTCATGATCGCGTCGTCGTTCGTCGCGTTGAGTCCGAAGCAAAGACCAAGGGCGGCATCATCATTCCCGATACCGCCAAGGAAAAGCCGCAGGAAGGCGAAATCGTCGCCGTCGGTTCCGGCGCTCGCGATGAGGCCGGCAAGGTCGTCGCTCTCGACGTCAAGGTTGGCGATCGCGTCCTGTTCGGCAAGTGGTCGGGCACCGAAGTCAAGCTCGACGGCGAAGACCTTCTGATCATGAAGGAAGCCGACATCATGGGTATCATCGGCTGATTTCGCCGCACCCATCGTTTCCTTAAATTTCAAGCCGGACCCCGTCCGGCCATTCGAAACCAGGAGTTTTGAAAATGGCAGCCAAAGAAGTCAAATTCGGCCGCACAGCGCGCGAAAAGATGCTCAAGGGCGTCGACATTCTCGCTGATGCAGTGAAGGTCACCCTCGGCCCGAAGGGTCGTAACGTCGTTATCGACAAGTCCTTCGGCGCACCGCGCATCACCAAGGACGGCGTTTCTGTCGCCAAGGAAATCGAACTCGAAGACAAGTTCGAGAACATGGGCGCACAGCTCGTTCGCGAAGTTGCCTCCAAGACCAACGACATCGCCGGTGACGGCACCACCACCGCAACGGTTCTGGCCCAGGCCATCGTTCGCGAAGGTGCAAAGGCAGTTGCTGCCGGCATGAACCCGATGGACCTCAAGCGCGGTATCGATCTGGCCGTTGCAGAAGTCGTCAAGGACCTTCAGGCCAAGGCCAAGAAGATCAACACTTCGGAAGAAGTTGCACAGGTCGGCACGATCTCTGCAAACGGCGAGCGTCAGATCGGTCTCGACATTGCTGAAGCAATGCAGCGCGTCGGCAACGAAGGCGTCATCACCGTTGAAGAAGCCAAGACCGCTGAAACCGAACTCGAAGTCGTCGAAGGCATGCAGTTCGACCGCGGCTACCTGTCGCCTTACTTCGTGACCAACCCGGAAAAGATGGTTGCGGACCTCGAAGACGCATACATCCTTCTGCACGAAAAGAAGCTCTCGAACCTCCAGGCCATGCTGCCTGTTCTCGAAGCTGTCGTTCAGACCGGCAAGCCGCTCGTCATCATCGCTGAAGACGTAGAAGGCGAAGCCCTTGCAACGCTCGTCGTCAACAAGCTGCGTGGCGGCCTCAAGATCGCTGCCGTCAAGGCTCCTGGCTTCGGCGACCGCCGCAAGGCCATGCTGGAAGACATCGCCATCCTGACCGGTGGTACCGTCATTTCCGAAGATCTCGGCATCAAGCTCGAAAGCGTTACCCTCGACATGCTCGGCAAGTCGAAGAAGGTTTCGATCTCCAAGGAAAACACCACGATCGTTGACGGTGCTGGCCAGAAGTCCGACATCGAAGGCCGTGTTGCCCAGATCAAGGCGCAGATCGAAGAAACCACTTCCGACTACGACCGCGAAAAGCTGCAGGAACGTCTTGCCAAGCTCGCTGGCGGCGTTGCCGTGATCCGCGTTGGCGGTTCGACGGAAGTTGAAGTGAAGGAAAAGAAGGACCGCATCGACGACGCTCTCAACGCGACGCGCGCTGCTGTTCAGGAAGGCATCGTACCGGGCGGCGGCGTTGCCCTGCTGCGTTCTTCCACGAAGATCACCGTCAAGGGTGAGAACGACGACCAGGAAGCCGGCATCAACATCGTCCGCAAGGCTCTGCAGTCTCTGGTTCGCCAGATTGCAGAAAACGCAGGTGACGAAGCTTCCATCGTTGTTGGCAAGATCCTCGACCGGAACGAAGACAACTACGGCTACAACGCACAGACCGGCGAATATGGCGACCTGATCCAGCTCGGCATCGTCGACCCGGTCAAGGTTGTTCGCACGGCTCTGCAGAACGCAGCTTCGGTTGCTTCGCTGCTGATCACCACCGAAGCCATGATCGCCGAACTTCCTAAGAAGGAATCGGCAATGCCCCAGATGCCTGGCGGCGGCATGGGCGGCATGGACTTCTAATCAGTCCTGTCACTGGAATACGAAAGGGCGGTCTTCGGATCGCCCTTTTTTCGTTGGCGCCCATGCCCCTTGTGAGAGCTGGCGCGATATCTTCACTTGCCGGGATCGGGCTTAAAAAATATTGTCTCTTTTTGAAACAGCGATAACTTTAGTCAGCTTGTTTTTGGCAGCGCGTGCAATAATCGGGTGCCGATAGAGGCGAATCACAATTGCCGATGGGGCGGATTTTCGCCCTCTCCAGTTTATAAGCACGACATCTAGTTGTCTTTTTTTCATATATTTCGCGATTACGATGAAGGAATACATATTATTTTTGATTTTCTCTCTGACAGGTTGTTGTGGGTAGAAGAAAATAAACTATAAGTCAGCGCCCGTGAGGGTGCAGCGGCGGGATGCAAGCATTGAAGGGGTTCGATGCTTGGCAGGCACGCTCGAATGCGGATGGCGATGAAAAATCAACTTGGCAGCGACGCTTGAGATTGCAGCGCTGGTACGATGTTCATGCGGGGGCGCGATTTGTTCGAAATATCAAGACGCAACGATGCTCTGCCTGCGGCCGCGACAACCATGCCGGATACTCAGACCCTGTCGCATTTCTTTATTTCGGAGGAATGGAGCGGCGATCTTTCGAGCGGCGTCATCAAGCTTGGCGAACATGCATCTTTCATGCATGGGCTGCCGCAGGGTGAGTGCGGCCTGCTCAGCCTGATCCGCTGTTATGATCGGGGTCACCACGACCGCGTGCTCGAAATTTTCGAACAGGCTTCCGCCGCACCCTCACGCTTCTGCTTTTCCACCGGCCTGTTTACCCTGCCGGCAATGCGGCAGCCGCTTATTTGCATGGGCGAATCCTCGGGTTTCGAGATCGGCCAGCAAGGGCGCATTTCGGGGCTCTTCCTGTTTCCGCGTTTCGAGGATATGCGCTTCGCCGCCTAGAGCGTTTCCGGTAAAACTACGCAGCGGCTTTATGTCAGGAAAATTTGTTAAAACAATTAGATAGATCGAGTCGAATGGTCCCGTTCAAACGGGATGCGCGCTCTATGTCATTGAACGACATTGTTGGTCGTTCACAAAATGAAGACAATTTGTCTTCTATTGTTCATCTTTATAGATGCATGATTTTCGGTCATTGATATCTCCAGACATCACCTTGCAGTTTAACCGGCGACACGCCGATCACTTACCGGAGATACTCCATGTCCAGCAGCCAGAACGCTCTCGTTCTCATCGCCCGCATTCTGCTTTCCTTCATCTTCATCTATTCCGGCTTCGGCAAACTCACTGATCCGGCTGGCACTGCCGGCATGATCTCGGGCGCCGGCATGCCTGGCGCAACCGCGCTTGCCTATCTTGCCGGCCTGTTCGAACTCGTTGCCGGTCTTGCCATTCTCGCCGGTTTCCAGACGAAGATCGCCGCATGGGCGCTTGCAGCGTTCTGCGTGTTCACCGGCCTCGTATTCCACAGCGGCACCGTTGCCGTTCCCGGCTGGCCTGAGCCTGCTCTCGGCTGGATCAACACGCTGAACGGCATCATGCTGATGAAGAACATCACCCTTGCCGGCGCCTATATCCTGCTCGCAACCTTCGGTGCAGGCGCCTACTCCGTCGACGCAAAGCGCGGCTTCGTTGCCGCCCGCGCCTGAGCCCATAGGCTGACCAAGAAAAAAGCCGCCGGAGCGATCCGGCGGCTTTTTTCTTTTATGCTTTCAGACAGCCGCTTTTATTCGCGCCGCGATCTCCTGAACCGCCGGATCACCTTCGTGCTCCGGCTTGCGGGCGCGCACGAAACAGGCTTCCGAGCGGACGATGATGCCGTCGGAGAGGATTTTCAGGTGGTTAGCTTTCAGCGTCGAGCCGGTGGAGGTGATATCGACGATGATATCCGCCTGCCCTGCCGCCGGCGCACCTTCGGTGGCGCCAAGGCTTTCGACAATACGGTAAAGCTGAATGCCGTGCTGGCGCGAAAAGAACTGCTGCGTCAGCCGCCAGTATTTGGTTGCGATTGCCAAACGGCGACCATGACGGGCACGGAATTCCGAGGCCACATCGCCGAGATCGGCCATGCTGTCCACATCCAGCCAGATTTCCGGCACGGCGACAACGACATCGGCATGGCCGAAACCGAGGCGGGCGCAGAATTCCACCTGCGCATCGGCGTTGGTCAGCCCCTCTCGCACCAGGTCTTCACCCGTCACGCCGAAATCCACGCTGCCAGCACCAATTTCGCGGGCGATCTCGGAGGCTGAGAGATAGGCAATCTCGATATCGTCGCGCCCTTCGATGCGGCCGCGATAGGACCGGTCGTTACCGACAGCGGCGACCTTCAGCCCGGCGCGTTCGAGAACGGCGGAGGCGTCTTCCTTCATCCGGCCCTTGGAGGGCAAGGCAATGGTGATCATGGCTTATCGCTCCCGCGCACCGTTTCGATGCGATCCAGCCAGAGGGAAAAGCCCACGGCCGGTATTTTTTCCTGCGCGCCAAGCAGCGTCAGCAGCCGGTCAAAACGGCCACCACCGGCCAAAACGCTATCGCTACCTTCTTCCATCACCTCGAAAACGAGGCCAGTATAATAATCGAGCGGACGGCCGAAGGCCGCGCCGTAGCTGACTGTTTCGAGATCGACCCCGGCATTCGCAAGGGCCGCGACACGCTTATCGAAAGCGGAAAGCGCACCGTCCAGTTTCAGCTTAGCCTTTGCGGCAAAATCGGCCAGAACTTGCGAGGCCTGCGGCAAGGGCGCCTGCAAGGCCAGGAACTGCTTGAGCAGTTCGAAACTCTCATCCGGCAGACGCGTGGCGGCAAGCGCCAGCTTTTCCCGCAGACGGCGGGCGATTTCCTGCGGCGAGCGGCTGGCATTGGTGGAATAGCCGGTTTCCTGCATTACCGTGTCGAGATAATCGACCAGCACCGCCTCTTCGCCCGTTGCCAGAAGTCCAGCGACCCGCGCGTCAAGGCCGGTCATGGGCTTGGGGTGCACGAGGCTTTCCAGCAGCGCGTCGAGCTGCGCCATATCGCCGAAAGCCTGCACCAGCCGTTTCTGCCAACCGAGCGGCAGGCCGAGCGCTGCAACGACCGCCTCGAACACCTGCTGGTCGCCCAGCGTGACGGCGAGCGAACGGCCAGGCAGAAGGCGTTTCAGGATGGCGGTTGCATCAATCACGGCGCGGGCATCGGCGGCGGCGATATCGGTATCGCCAAGATCCTCGATGCCGGCCTGATAAAACTCGTTCGCACCCTCCCGGCGCTGGCGGAAGACCTCACCCAGATAGGAGTAACGCTTCGGCGTACCCGTCGCTGTCTCGATATGGCGCAGGCAGACGGGAATAGTGAATTCGGGGCGCAGGCACAGGCTTTCGCCTGTCTCGCTCTCCGTCATGAAAATACGCCGGCGCAAATCCTCGCCCGCCATATCCAGAAACGGTTCGGCAGGCTGGATGACAGGCGTGTTCACACGACTTGTGCGGCGCGCGGCGAATTCTTCCAGTAGCTCTCCGGAAAATTCCGGCATGTCGATCAGGGGCATGGAACGGTACTTTTCGTCACGGTTCGAGCGGCTGCATCATTTCGATGCGGTTTCCGAAGGGATCAAGGACATAAAACCGGTGATATCCTTCGAGCGGCTCATCCTCAACCACATGGTAGCCTGCAGTTTCAAGTGTTTTTCGCAAGATACTGAGATCGTCTACCAGAAAGGCAGGATGGGCTTTCCTGGCAGGTCTGAAATCCTGATCGATGCCGAGGTGGAGTTTTATCGGTCCAGATGAGAACCAACATCCGCCGCGCGCCGCCAGATTGGCGGGTTTTGCCTGCTCCGCAAAGCCGAGCAGGTCGCCATAAAATGCGCGCGCCTCGTCTTCCCGGCCGACGGGCATCGCCAGTTGAAGGTGATCGAGCGCGAGGATCGCCATCGCCTCAGTGCCCTTCAGCGGCGCGGCGAACGTCCTCTGCATGATGCTCCAGAATCTCGCGAACCTTCGCCACCAGTTCGGCTTCTGGCGCGGTGATCTGTGCCACCCGCGCTTCGCGCCAGCTGGCATTGTCCTCGATTTCACCTGACAGGCGCTTGCCTTCGATCAGGTCCTTGATCTGCACGACGCCTTCGGCGCGCTCGTCACCGCCCTGGATGATGGCGATGGGGGAGCCGAGACGGTCGGCATATTTCAGCTGATTGCCGAATTTCTTCCAGTTGCCCTGGTACATTTCGGCGCGGATGCCCTCGGCACGCAGCGCCTGTGTGAAGCGCTGGTAACGTCCCATGCTGTCCACATCGCCATCCATGACGGTGATGAGAACCGGGGCGAGCGGCTTGACCTGACCGAGTTTGCCGAGGTTCTTCAAGGCCGTCATCAGTCGCGACACGCCGATGGAGAAACCCGTGGCCGGAACCGGCTGCCCCATGAAGCGCGAGACGAGACCGTCATAACGCCCGCCGCCGCCAACCGAGCCAAAGCGCACGATCTCACCTTTTTCATTCGGAATGGCTTTAGTAAGTTCTGCCTCGAATACAGGACCTGTATAATATTCCAAGCCACGCACTACGGAAGGAGTGATGCGAATTTGTTGAGTGCCATAACCTGCCGCACGAACGAGAGAACTGATCTTACGTAGTTCATCAAGACCTTCTCTAAACAAATCAGCGTCTGGGAAATGTTGCTCAAATACATCGAGAAAACTTGGATTCGCTATAACCAAAGGCAGTGAGCTTTGTCCTCCTGTCAGCAATGCGTCAGAGGGCAAAACATCGGACGGTTGCATAGCAGCAAAATAGTCCGCGGACTGGTCGCCGTTGTGGGTAAAAAGCAACATGATTTTTTCACGCGCATAGTCATCAAGACCCGCACCCTTGGTGAAATCGCCGGATTCATCCTTGCGGCCGGGGCCGAGCAGTAGTCTCACGCCTTCCGGGCCGAACTTGTCGAGCTTGTCGATGGCGCGCAGAACGTTCAGGCGACGACCGGCATTTTCCTCGCCGCCAAGGCCGATGGCCTCCATGACGCCGTCCAGCACCTTGCGGTTGTTGACGCGGATGACATAGTCACCGCGCGCAATGCCAAGCGCTTCCAGCGTATCGGCCATCATCATGCACATTTCGGCATCGGCCTGCACACCGGCAGCACCGACCGTATCGGCATCGAACTGCATGAACTGGCGGAAGCGGCCGGGGCCGGGCTTTTCATTGCGAAACACATAACCGGCGCGATAGGTACGGTAGGGCAGCTGGATTTCGTTAAAATTTTCCGCGACATGGCGGGCAAGCGGTGCAGTGAGATCGTAACGCAGGCTCATCCACTGGTCGTCGTCATCCTGCAGCGAAAATACGCCCTCGTTCGGACGGTCGCTATCAGGCAGGAATTTGCCGAGCGCATCGGTATATTCAAACAGCGGTGTTTCCACCGGATCGAAGCCGTAAAGCTCGTAGACCTTGCGGATCTTGTCGATCATTTCATTGGTGGCATGGATATCGGCAGCAGAACGGTCCACGAAGCCACGCGGCAGGCGGGCTTTCAGTTTCTGAGGCTTTTTTGCTTTTTCGCTCATGATGCCGATCCGATATTTTCCTGAAATTATGCCGGTGTATTAGATGATGAAGCCCGGTGCGGCAAGCCGCAAAGCCTCTGGTTCTACTGGCCGCACGGGGCAAACAATGCTATATGGGATGCATGTATCCCATTTTAGTCGAAAAGGGCGCAAGCAATGAGCAAACAGACTGCCATCCGCCTGCCGGACGAGACCTATGAACGGCTGAAAGCGCTTTCCGAGCGCACGGGCCGTACGTCCGCATACTATATCCGCGAGGCGATTGAGAAACATATTGAGGATATGGAAGATCTCTATCTAGCCGAAGAGGCGACGCGGCGCATCCAGCGCGGTGAATCAAAGGTGGTAAGCGCCGAGGAGTTCTGGCGTGATCTGGACAATTGAATACGATGTTCTTGTCCAGAAAGAGATGCGGAAAATCGATCCGCAGACGCGTCAGCGTATCCGAGTAGCGGCGCTCGACAATCCCCGCCAGACAGGTGCCGCCCTGCAAGGCTCAGAACTCGGCAGCTTCTGGCGTTACCGGGTAGGCGATTACCGTATCATCTGCGATATACAGGACCACAAGCTTGTCGTGCTGGTGGTGGAAATTGGCCATCGCCGCGAAATTTACCGTTAGGCATCAATGATCCTCGAAGCCCTGCAATATGCCGCCACGCGTGCGGCCACGCCGAAACCATTCCGGCCGCATATCCGCTATTCCGTCAATCTATGGGCGCGCGCCAATCGCTGCGCAACAGCATGGGCGGAGCATGAAAACAACAGCCAGCAATTTGTGCTGCAATCGGTGAGAAAACTCAAACAGAGACGGACGGCGGTGGTGCTCGGGTCGGGTCTGCTGCGCGACGTGCCATACGATGCGCTGGTGGCGATGTTCGATACCGTGGTTCTGGTCGATCTGGTGCATCTTGCCAGCGTGCAGGCGAAGCTACGCTTCAATTCCAAAAAGAATGTGCGCATCGTCAACCGCGATCTTTCCGGTTTTGACGATATCGTTGCAGGTAAAGAACCGGAACCGCTCGAGTTCCTGCGGCGGGTGCCCTATCTGGATTTCGTCGTCTCGGCCAACCTCCTGTCACAGATCGGCACCGGCGCGCGGCATCGGCTGGAGCGGGAGAAGATTGCCGGCGCGCCTGATGACCTTTTGCCGAGGCTCATGCAGACGCATCTGGATGCGCTGGCCGCCCTTCCCTGCAAGGTGTGCCTGGTAACGGACACATCCTTTGACGTTATCGGCAAAGACGGCAGCCTGCACCAGCACGAGGACTTGCTGCATGGCGTTGATCTGTCCGCGCCGGCCGCCGCATGGGAATGGCCACTCGCTCCGTTGGGAGAGGAAAGCAGGGACTATCGAATCGTTCATCACGTCGTTGCGCATGAGCTGACGTGATAGGCTCTGCCCGCGCACCGCGATCCCGATAATGCCGCGCGGCCTTTCGACCTACAAACCGGCAAGACCGGCCTTGTAGTCCTCCGAGGCGGCACGGCTGAGGCGTTCCAGTTCCATGGCGGCACGGCTGGTGTGACGTTCCTTGTGGCGCAACAGAGCAAAATTGCGGGCGGGCAGATCGATGCCGGCGCGGACCAACAATCCCTGGCGTAAGAAGAGGGAGGCGACGGAGGCGGAAACCGCCGTCGCCGCGCCGCCGGAGCGTGCCGCCATCACCACGGCCTCGTTGGAGGGCAGTTCCAGCATCACGGAAAGATCTGCCGGGTCGACACCCATCTGCCGCACCGCCGCCTCGAAGGCGGAGCGGGTGCCGGAACCCTGTTCGCGCAACACCCAGGACGTTCCGTATAGAATATCGAGGGCGGTGAGATAACGGCCGTCGGCGAAGGGGTGGGCGGAGCCGGTGACGACCAGAAGCTTGTCGGATACCACGGGCTGCACCATCAGCGCCGGCTCGTCGATCTTGCCCTCGATGAAGCCGACCTCAGCCAGCCCATCGAGCACGGCCTGCGTTACCGTTTTCGTATTGCCGATATCGAGTTTCAGCGTAACACCCGGATAAAGCTTCTTGAATTGCATGAGGATCGGCGGCAGCCAGTAGCTGGCAATGGTCTGGCTGGCGCAGACAGTGATTTCGCCGCGCGTCAGACCGCCCATTTCGGAGAGAATCAGTTCGGCGCTGCGCACACGCGCCAGCGTCGCCCTGGCCTCACCCAGAAACACCCGTCCGCTTTCGGTCAATTCGATATTGCGGCCGACGCGATGGAACAGCTCGACATTGTAAAATGCCTCGAGGTTCTTGATAGCGGAACTGACGGCCGAGGCGGTCAGACCGATCGCCTGTGCGGCCCTTGTCAGGTGCTCGCGTTCGGCGACGGCGATGAAAATGCGGAGTTGTTCGAAGGTCATGGCTTTTTCATTCGATTTTATCGAATAATATATGCCATATTATTTGATAGAATAAAACAGGCCATTCCGGCATTGTCTGGCCATGGCACAGCATCGCACCCTCACTCATCCCTTCCAGTCTTCTTTTCGCTCGCTGAACCCGCTTCTGCCGGGCATTCTGCTTTGCGCGGCGGTCAGTTGCGCTGCCATTCTGGCGGAACGCTTTCAGGTGCGGCTTGCCGGACACGCATGGCTCGGCGATCTGGTGCTGGCTATTCTGATCGGTACGCTTTTGCGTTCGCTCGTGTCGCTGCCAGCGGTTGCTTCGGCCGGCATCAAGTTCAGTGCCAAGACCCTGCTCGAGATTGCGGTGGCGCTTCTTGGCGCATCCTTGAGCCTTGCCATTCTAAAAGGCGCCGGCGGTTTGCTGATCGGCGGCATCGCTGTCATCGTCGCCCTGTCGCTGATCTTCAGCTATGCCGCCGGGCGGATGCTGGGGCTGCCACCCAAACTCGCAACCCTTATCGCCTGCGGCAATTCCATCTGCGGCAATTCGGCCATTGCGGCGGCAGCGCCCGCCATTGGCGCCAAGCCAGAAGATGTCGCCGCATCGATTGCTTTTACAGCCGTTCTCGGTGTCGCCGCCGTTCTGCTGATGCCGTTTCTGCCGCAGCTTCTCGGTCTTGATGCCACCCAATATGGCATCTTCGCGGGCCTGACGGTCTATGCCGTACCGCAGGTGCTAGCTGCCACCGCCCCGCTCGGCGCCGTTGCGGTGCAGACCGGGACAATCGTCAAGCTCATACGCGTCCTGATGCTGGGGCCGGTCATTGCTGCCCTCTCCGTCATCCACGGCCAGTCCGGCAAGGGCCGGCTGAAGTTGCAGCAGATGGTTCCGTGGTTCATCATCTGCTTCGTGCTGATGATCATGGCCCGTTCCTTCGGCCTTATTCCCGAGGTTCTGCTCGGCCCCCTCGCCTCGCTCTCCAACATCCTCACCATCATGTCGATGGCGGCGCTTGGGCTGTCGGTCGACATTCGCAGCCTTCGCCATGCCGGGGGCAAGGTCATCGTCGCCGCCAGCCTCTCGCTCGTGCTGCTTGGAATCTTGAGCTTCGGCCTGATCGCGCTGACGCAAACGGCCTGAAGGTGCGGCGGGCCGTTATTTCTGAGTGCTGACCGTCAGGATATAATGCGCGCCGAGCCCGCGACGCGGTGATCCCAGGATAAGCGTCGGGCGGATCAGCCATTCGGTATCCGCCTTCGGCGTCAACGTGGCGATTTTACCTTCGGAGTCGCTGAAAAAGATCGCGTCCTGATCCGGCGTCGAAAAATCAAAGATCGCCATCAGGACAAATTCGCTGGAAGAGGTAAGCTCGACCTTCATCGTCTGCCCGGCCTTGACCTTCAGGCGGTAGACATCGCCACGGCCGCGCCGTGTCCAGCCATCTAGTTTCAACGGCCCGGTGGGCGGCAGGGCAACCTCCTTGAGCCTTTCGCCGTCGTCCAGCCAGATGCCGTCGACGTTGCGGCTTTCCGCAAGGGATGGATGCGGTACGGCCGCCACGGCCATGGCAAAAGCCAGAAGAAGGGACTTTGCTTTCATGGACGTACAAACTCCCGCCGCATGGCCTCGATCGGCTCACGGCAATGACAGCCTTCGATATGATCGTTGACCATACCCATGGCCTGCATGAATGCATAGACGGTCGTCGGGCCGACGAAGGTCCAGCCGCGCTTTTTCAAATCCCTGGAAAGACGAATGGACGCGTCGCTGGTGGGGTTGGCCCTTAACGTCGCATAGTCCAGCCTTTGCGGCCTTTCTGCGGCGGAAGGCTCGAACCCCCAGAAATAATGGGCAAGCGAACCGAATTCGTCCCGGAGCGCTATGGCGCGACGGGCATTGTTGATGGTCGACACGATCTTGCCTCGATGGCGGATGATGCCCTTGTCCGCAACACAGCGCTCAATGTCGGCTTCACCGAACTGCGCCACTTTTTCGAATTCGAAATTGGCAAAGGCAAGACGGAAAGCCTCGCGCTTGCGCAACACCGTCAGCCAAGAGAGCCCGGACTGGAAGCCCTCGAGACATATCTTCTCGAACAGGCGGCGATCGTCGGTGACGGGATAACCCCATTCTCCGTCATGGTAGCGGCTGTAATCCTCAAGTCCCTGCTGCCAGAAACACCGCACGCGGCCATCCGCGCCCGTTTCAAGTCCCGCCTCGTTCATCCCGCAACCACCCTTTTTCGCTCCCGCCCGTGACCGGCGTGATGCGCGCACTTACCACTCATTCACCACGTTTCAAAACGGGTCGCTAACCTTAAATCCAGCTTTTTCTAATCAAGCGCTTTTTAATGAACAGCCATTTACGATTCGCTGGCGTCAAGGTGCGAACGTAGCCGGCAAGGCGGGCGAATGATCCCGCAATTGCTATTGTTGCGACATACCGCAGAGAGAGTCCACCCGATGACGATGAAGTCCGTTTTTCTGGCGCTGAGCCTCGTTTCCACCTTCGCCGCCCCGGCCGCCGCAGCCGGTGAGCGTTACCGGGAGCGCCCGCCTGTCGTCGTCAGTCCAGACCTTTCCGCCCCCTGGGTAACGCAGCTTGGTGGCGGCAATGTGCGGCCCGTGGTTTACCCGCGCGCGCCAGCAGCCCGCCAGCCTTTCTTCCAACAGCGCCAGGCCACCATGCCACAGCGCCCAAGCTCCGGCGTCACCTCGCAGCGCCCGGCCCGGGTACAGAACGCCGCCGTTCGCCCGAATGCGCCGGTGCGCACGCAGATCGCCCCGCAATTCCTGCCCCAGATCGTGAGCTACCAGACCACCCAGAAGCCCGGCACCATCGTCATCGATACGCCGAACCGCTTCCTCTATCTCGTCATGGCGGATGGCAAGGCCCGCCGTTATGGCGTCGGCGTCGGCAAGCCCGGTTTCGAATGGGCCGGAACGCACAAGGTGACGCGCAAGGCGGAATGGCCGAGCTGGACGCCACCGAAAGAAATGATCAGCCGCGAAGCGACGAAGGGACACTACCTTCCGGCTTTCATGGAAGGCGGCCCTGCCAATCCGATGGGCGCGCGCGCCATGTATCTCGGCTCCACGCTTTACCGCATCCACGGTACCAACCAGCCCTGGACGATCGGCAGCAACAATTCCTCAGGCTGCATCCGCATGCGCAACGAGGATGTCACCGATCTTTACGAGCGTGTGAACGTCGGAACAACAGTCATTGTGATATGACGGCAACGGTGCCGCTAATACGCGGACTTGCAGCCGACACCACGGCAGATCGCGCTTGAATTGATGCCCCGCAGCGGTACAATCGCTACTAGATTGATTGAAGGAGACTTGGCGGGGGACGCCAGGCGCCGGACCTCTCTCAGGGGGATGATGGAACGGCCTTGAAACGGGTGGTCAACTGACCGCCCGTTTTTCGTTTCTGTCATTTAAATGTTACTAAAAAGCGGTTTGGTGTGTCCTCAACACCAAACTGGATTCTCCCCATGCTGCGCCGCGTTTCCATTCTTTGCGCCCTGCTGCTCAGCGGCGTTTCCTTCTCTTCCGCAATCGCGGGGGAATTTGAATTTTCCGGTTACGGCGGCTGGCAAAGCGCCCCGCACAGCGATGTCACGGTTTCGGACGGAACGGACTTCCGGGCGGGGTGGGAAGGCAAGTCATTTTCGAGCCCTGCCTATTGGGGGGTGCGCGGCACCTACTGGTTCGAGGAAGGCCAGCTCAACAATCTCGGCATCTCGCTCGATTACACCCATGACAAGGTCTATGCCGACGACCAGACGCTGGCGCGTTCCGGCTGGTCGCATTTCGAGTTCACCGACGGCCTGAACCTTTTGACGCTGAACGCGCTCTATCGTTTCCCGCTGGAGACCTGGCGCCTGACGCCTTACGTGGGCGCGGGCGTTGGCATCAACGTGCCGCATGTGGAGGTTACCCGGGCTTCCGGCAAAACCTTCGAATACCAGTTCGGTGGCGCAACCCTGCAGGCGCAGGCCGGCCTTAGCTACCGCATAACCGACAACTGGTCGACCTTCGTGGAATATAAAGGCACCTACTCCTTTATCGACGTGGATATCGACAATGGCGGCAAGCTGAAAACCGATATCATGACCAATGCGGTGAACTTCGGCGTGGCCTACAAGTTCTAAAGCTGGGATGGAAATAGAGGGCGCTTTCCGACAGGGTGCCAAGCTACCCTCAAACCCCACTCCTGTGCTTGTCACAGGATGAGCAGAGCGAACGACGCACCGGCCCGAACCTTGTGTCGGGTCCCATGGCCCTTACAAGCGAACGGCGCTCTAAGCCAAAAGCCTCGCGGGTTTCGGTCCGCCATAAGCCCAGTCCAGCAGCTCGACCGTGTGCAGGATCGGCATTTCCGTGCCAGTCGCGATCTGCGTGATGCAGCCGATATTGCCGGTGGCAATGACATCCGCGCGTGTGGCCTCGATGTTCCTCACCTTGCGCGCCTTCAGCTTTCCTGAGATCTCCGGCTGCATGATGTTGTAGGTTCCGGCCGACCCGCAGCAGAGGTGCCCTTCCGCCGGATCGCGGACGGTAAAACCAGCCGCTTTCAGCAATTGCTTCGGCGCCATGGTGATCTTCTGGCCATGCTGCATGGAGCAGGCCGAATGATAGGCAACCGTCAGGCCCTGGCTTTCCTTTTGTGGCAGGTCGAGCGTGGCAAGATATTCGGTGATGTCCTTCGCGAGTGCCGATACCCGTGCGGCTTTGTCCGCATAGGCCGGATCAAGCCGCAGCATATGGCCGTAGTCCTTGATGGTCGTGCCGCAGCCGGATGCGGTGATGATGACGGCATCGAGGCCGCCATTTTCCATTTCACGCATCCATACATCGACATTGCGGCGGGCGGCGGCGAGCGCCTCAGCCTCGCGCCCCATATGATGCACCAGCGATCCGCAGCAGCCTTCCCCCTTAGGCACGACAACCTCCACGCCAAGCCGCGCCAGAAGACGCAGCGTCGCCTCGTTGATACCAGGGTCAAGCACCGGCTGGGCGCAGCCGGTAAGAATGGCGACACGTCCACGCTTTTCACCTTCGGCTGACCGTTCACCCGGACGGGCAGAAGCTGAAACGGCGGGCACGGAAGCCGGGGCGAGAGCGAGCATGGATTGCAGCGGTTTCAGCGCGGGAAACTTCGCGAGCACACCGGCGAAGGGTCGCGTGATCCGTGCCAGATGCAAGGCCAGCCGGAAGCGACCGGGATAAGGCAGAACCGCAGCCAGAAGATTGCGGGTCAGGCGGTCCATGAAGGGACGTTTATAGGTTTGTTCGATATGGGCGCGGGCGTGATCGACCAGATGCATGTAGTCGACGCCGGACGGACAGGTGGTGGTGCAGGCAAGGCAGGACAGGCAGCGGTCGATATGGGTGACGACTTCGCGGTCCGCCGGGCGGCTATTTTCCAGCATGTCCTTGATGAGGTAGATGCGGCCGCGCGGACTGTCCAGCTCATTGCCAAGCGTGACATAGGTGGGACAGGTGGCGGTGCAGAAGCCGCAATGCACACATTTGCGCAGGATTTTTTCGGATTCCGCCACATGCGGATCAGCCAGTTGCTCGGGCGTGAAGGATGTTTGCATGGTTCAGACGGCCCTTCCCATCTTGCCAGGATTGAAGATGCCCGCCGGATCGAGCTTTTCCCTGATGCGCGCAGACAATATGGCCTCCGCCGTCGGGCGCGGTTCGAATGCCGGCACGGTGGCGCGCACCGCGTCGCTCGCCCGCATCAAGGTGGCGTGCCCGCCGCCGAGCGCGCGGATGGCACCGCGCAGCAATTCCGCTTCGGGGTCCGCCTCCATCTGCATCCAGATGAGACCACCCTGCCAGTCGTAAAAGGCATCGATACCCGCTTCCATGCGCAAGGCAGCAACCAGCCTGTGGCCTTCGCTCGGCGCGACCGAGACTTTCCAGAGCGGTTTGGCATCTTGCCCGGCATAGGGCGCGACATTCCGCACCTGCCGCCATAAAACAGCACTCTCCTCGCCTTCCAGCAGCGCCCATGGGCCAACCCGATCCATGACGGAAAGGAGTTTCGCCGCGCGCGCCTCGACGGAAGCCCCGAGCCCTTCCAACCGCAGGATTGTCGCCGGACCTTCCGGCAGCGCGCCTGCGATGAAATGGGAGCGAACGCTTTCCGGCAGATGGGCCGCACCGGAAACCTCGACGCTCATCGCCATCGCCGCCGCCATGATCCGCGTCGCGGCCTCGTCGTCCAGACCGCAGACAACCACGGTTTTTTCCGCTGGCGGTTTCGGCAACACGCGGAAGGTTACTTCCGTGAGAAAACCGAGCGTGCCGTGTGAACCCGCCAGAAGCTTCGAGAGATCTAGCCCGGTGACATTCTTCATCACCCGGCCACCCGCCTTGATGACTTCCGCCTTTCCATTGACGAAACGGATGCCGAGCAGGCTGTCACGCGCCGCACCAGCCACATAACGGCGCGGGCCGGAAACATTGGCAGCAAAGACGCCGCCGATGGTCGGCTCGCCTGTGGTTCCCATGATCGGGCGGTGGTCCATCGGCTCGAAGGCCATCATCTGCCGGTTTTCGGCAAGGGCGGCCTCGACGGTGGCGAGAGGTGTGCCTGCTTTGACCGTCATGACCATTTCGGCGGGGTTGTAGGCGATGATGCCAGACATTGCGCGGGAGGAAAGCGTTTCATCTGCCTCGACCGCATTGCCGAAACCGGAGCGGGTGTTGCCGCCGATGATTTTCAGCGGGGTTTTTCGGGTTGTGTGGTCGCGGATGATGTCGGCGACCTGGGTTTCTGCATAAGGGGTCAGCATGGGGTGCGCTCCGAGCAAGAGATACCCTCCTCTGCCCTGCCGGGCACGGAGGGGTGAGCCGCACCCACCAAGGCTACAAAGCTAAAGTGCATCATCCCCTCCCCTCCAGCGGAAACACCTTGGAAGGGTTCATCAACCAACCCTCGTCAAAAGCAGCGCGAACCGCCATCTGCTGGGCAAGATCAGCCTCGGCATATTGGTGCCGCATCAGGTCGCGTTTTTCGATGCCGACACCGTGTTCGCCGGTGAGGCAACCGCCCGCATCGACGCAGAGCTTCAGGATTTCATTGCCCGCCTCTTCGGCCCTGGCGGCGTCTTCCGGATCGTTGGCGTTGAACAGGATCAGCGGATGCATGTTGCCATCGCCCGCATGAAAGACATTGGCGACGCGAAGGCCGAGGCGGTCGGTGATTTCGCTTGTTTTTTTCAGCACATAGGAAAGCTGGGAAAGCGGCACCGTGCCATCCATGCAGATATAGTCCGCGATGCGGCCCGTTGCGCCGAAAGCGGATTTCCGGCCCTTCCAGATCGCCGCGGCCTCCATGGCCGACTGGCATTCCCTGACCGTCTTCACGCCGTGTTTTTTCGCAATGGCGACAATATCGGCCAGCATGGCGTCCATTTCCGCCTCCGAGCCTTCGACCTCGACGATCAGCAGCGCGCCGACATCCAGCGGATATGCGGCCTTGGCGAAGGCCTCGCAAATCTCGATTGCCGGCTTGTCCATGAATTCGATGGCGACAGGAATGATGCCCGCGCCGATGATATCGGCCACGCAGGAGCCAGCTTCTTCGGAAGTTTCGAAACCAAACAGCACCGGGCGCGCGCCCTCCGGCTTGGCAATCAGCCGCACCGTCGCCTCGGTGACGATGCCGAGCTGGCCTTCCGAACCACAAACGAGGGCGAGAAGATCGTAACCGGCAGCGTCAAGATGCTTGCCGCCCAGCTCCAGCACCGTGCCATCGACAAGCACCATTTTTACGCCGAGCAGATTATTGGTGGTGACACCGTATTTCAGGCAGTGCGCACCGCCGGAATTCATGCCGACATTGCCGCCGATGGTGCAGGCAAGCTGCGAGCTTGGGTCCGGCGCATAAAAGAAGCCTTCCGCACCGGCCGCATCGGAAATGGAGAGATTGGTGACGCCCGCCTGTACCCTTGCCGTGCGATTGTAAAAATCGAGTTCGAGGATCGCGGACATCTTCGAAAGGCCGATCACCACCGCATCTTCCTGCGGAATGGCGCCGCCGGAAAGCGAGGTACCCGCGCCGCGCGGCACGACAGGAATGCCGTAACGGTGACAATATTTCAGTACCGCTGCGACCTCTTCGGTGGTCTTCGGCAAGGCGACGGCCAGCGGCAGGCGGCGGTAGGAGACGAAAGCGTCGGTCTCGAAAGGCACGAGCTCACGCGGCTCGTGCACGAGACAGTCCTCGGCCAGGATATCCTTCAGATCGGATATGATGCGGTCACGGCCCGATAAAACCGCCGCACGCGGCTCCAGAAACTTGATCGGCTGCGTCACCGCCCCCTCCTCCATGCACGTCTTGCCAAGTGGTATTGTTTCTTTACCACTTTGAAGGAGCGCAATCAAATGCTAAGGATTTTTTCCGTTCTGGAAATAATCGGGAGGCAACTGTGACAAATCTGGGCGACCTGGAGGTCTTCGCAACCGTTGCCGCCTCCGGCAGCATGTCGCTTGCCGCCAAGGAGCTTGGTTATTCGCCCGCTGTTATTTCCAAGCGCATCAAGCGGCTGGAAGAAAAGCTCGGCGCACGGCTGTTCCAGCGCACGACAAGGCAGATCTCACTGACCGAAGCGGGCCAGGGCTTTTACGAACGGGTACTTGCGGTGCTGGAAGGGCTGGAGGATGCCGAGGATTTCGTGTCTGGGCGCGCCAACACCGTCAACGGCACGCTGAAAATCTCAGCTCCCACCTCCTTCGGTCGCATGCATATTGCGCCGCATCTGAAGAGGTTCATGGAGCGCCACCCGGACCTGTCGGTCAATCTGGTGCTCAGCGACGAATTCATCGATATCATCGAAGGCGGTTACGATCTGGCGATCCGCATCGCCGATCTCAATTCCTCCAGCCTCGTCGCCCGCCGGCTGGCGCCGGTGCGCCGCGTGCTATGCGCCTCGGCGGAATATGTCACTGCCCACGGCATGCCGGCGACGATCGAGGACCTTAAGAAGCACCGCTGCCTGCCAGCCCACAACAACGATATCTGGCGATTGGAAGGACCGGGCGGGGCGCTCAGCATCCGCCCGGAAGGCATGCTGGTCACCAATTCCAGCGAAGTGATCCGCGAGGCGGTGATATCGGGACTGGGAATTGCGTTGCGCTCCACCTGGGATATCGGCCACGAATTGCGCGCCGGCCGGCTGGTGCAGGTTCTACCCAGCTATGAGGGATCGCGAAACGTCACGCTGTCGGCGGTCTATCCAAGCCGCCAGTTCCTGCCCGCGAAGGTGCGGCTGTTCATCGACTATCTCGCCGGACTTTACGGCCCCTCACCCTATTGGGAGCATGATTGACGCCGGTATTCAGTGCCCGCCCTCGACATGGGAGCGGCGAATGCGGCGCACCACCCACCAGACGCCGAGCACGGCAAAGGGAACGGAAAGACCGGTGACCACGGCTGGATCAACCGGCAGCACGTCGTGGCTGATCGCCTTGGTGAGATAACCGATCAATCCGACGACGTAATAGGAGATGGCGGCGACCGACAGGCCTTCCACCGTCTGCTGCAGGCGAAGCTGCATGGCGGCGCGCTTGTTCATGGTGTTCAGGAGCACCGTGTTCTGCCGTTCCAGTTCCACGTCGATCCAGCTTCTGACGAGTGCCGTGGCGCGATAGAGCTTGCGCGACAGGTTGGCCTGCCGCTCCTCGACCGACTGGCAGGTGCGCATGGCGGGCGCCAGACGCCTTTCCAGAAAGCTGCCCATGGTCTCGTGCCCCTGAACCGGCGTTTCGGCAAGCGCGCGAATACGTTCATGCACGATGCCGTCATAGGCGCGGCTGGCGCCAAAACGATAGAGGCTGAGCGCGGCATTGGCTTCCAGTTCCGCCGCAAGCCGGGTCATCTCCGCCAGCAGCGCATCGGCCTCGTCGCGCGCGCCGTTTTTCATGCGCTGGGTGATTCCCGTCAGGCCATCTTCGATGCGACGGATTTCCGGCGACAGCGTCTGCGCCATCGGCAGTCCGAGCATGGCGAGCGTGCGATAGGTCTCGATATCCAGCAACCGCTGCACCAGCGCACCGCGGCTGTAATCGCTCAAGCCACGGTCGATCACCAATATCTGCGTCAACCCGTCGCGATCCTGACGGAAATCGGTGAGGATCGCCGCCTGCCCGTCGCGCACGTCGCTGTAACAGAGGCTCGTCGGCTCGAACATGGTCTCCGCATTGGGGGCCGTTGCGCCCTCTGGACGGATTTCCAGCCGTATGCCTGATATCAGGGAGCCGGGTGGTGAAAAACCGTCGCCGAACGGATCGCCGACAATATCGCCGCCGAATTTTTCCGGCGCGGGGCCATCCCAGAACCATGTCGAGAATTCGGTATGCCGCTCCCAGCGCAGCGTACCCTGCCCCCAGGGCATGGCATGGTGGCGGGCATCGCGTTCCGGCGGCGCGACACCCCGGCTGCGCGACATTTCCGCAATGACCGAGTGATGCACGGCAGAACCGCCATCCATCATGAAGGCAAGCTGGACGATGATGCGCGACGGCGCAAGAAGCACGGTCGGCCGCGCATGAACCTCGCCGAGAGCCAGCGATCTTTCCGGCGCGCTTGCGAAAGCAAATCTACCCTTGGCCATAGCGATATCGTCCCCGCCTGTTTCGCCGGTTTTCTAGAACATCCATCGCGATGACGACACCGCAATCGAAGCATATGTAATTGTTTTGATGCACCTGACGGAGAAAACCGCCATTACCACCCTGTGCGGGTGCTTTAACAAAAGCCAGTTTAAAAAGGCAGGTGCCGTGTTGCCGCAGGCATGGCGCAGAGCTTAGGGCGGAACTGGACAGAATATTTGACCAGTGCGATGCTTCGCTGATAATTTGCCTCATCGAATACGGGGCGGGACTTCGCCGGAGAATGTTGCGATGGACGAAACACTGTTCGCCCGAATAGAGCACAGCCGCACATCGCAGGAGGTGATCTTACGTTTCGAGGAGCTCATCCTCGACGGCATATTGCGGGATGGCGACCGGCTGCCCGGCGAGCGTGAACTGGCGCAGAAGCTCGATGTATCGCGGCCAATCCTGCGGGAAGCGCTGAAGGAACTCGAAACGCGCGGCCTTCTCACCAGCCGGCACGGCGGTGGGACTTATGTGGCCGATATTGTCGGGCCGGTCTTTTCCGATCCCTTGAGCGCGCTGATCACACGCCACAGCCGCGCAACGCGGGATTTTCTGGAATATCGCCGATATATCGAAGGCATGACCGCCGAACTTGCGGCACAGCGGGCGACGGAGCCGGACAGGCGCAACCTTGCGGCTATCGTCGAAAAAATGCGGGAGGCCCATGAGGCTGGCCGCTTCGAAGAAGAACTTGCAAGCGATGTGGAATTTCACAACGCCATCGGCGAGGCGGCACATAATATCGTGCTGATGCACACATTGCGGTCCTGCTACCGGCTCCTGAGCGACGACATCTTCTATAACCGCCATCTCATATTCAGTGTGGCAGGTGCGCATGACGAGGTGCTGAGACAGCATATCGCCATCCACGAGGCCATTGCGGGCGGTAATGCGGCAGGGGCAAGGGCTGCGGCGGAAACCCATATCGATTTCATCGTGGACACCACATCAAAGGCGCATCAGGCAAGGGAATGGGACCGGATTTCACGCCTGCGACAACAGCAGCGCAACGCCTGAAAACAGCTTTAGACGAAATGCGGCATCGCTTTTCTTCAGCTTTTATGGAACCTTTTGTCCTCTTTGGTCTTTTTCTGGGGTTAATTGGAAAAATTTACCAAGATGGGACCCATGACGACCACGAGCGAAACTGAACGCTATCCAAGGATAGCTCTCATATCGACGCATGGCTATGTCGCCGCGCACCCGCCACTCGGCGCAGCGGACACCGGGGGACAAGTGGTTTATGTGCTTGAGCTTGCACGCAAACTCGGCCAGCTCGGTTACACCGTTGATCTCTATACCCGCCGCTTCGAAGACCAGCCGGAATTCGACGAGGTTGACGAGCGCGTGCGTGTGGTGCGCATTCCCTGCGGCGGGCGCGATTTCATTCCCAAGGAATATCTGCACCGCCACCTGATGGAATGGTGCGAAAACGCGTTGCGCTTCATCAAGAAAAACAACCTCAACTACTCTTTCATCAACAGCCATTACTGGGATGCGGGTGTTGCCGGGCAGCGGCTTTCCGAGGCGCTGAAAGTCCCGCATTTGCACACGCCGCACTCGCTCGGCCTCTGGAAAAAACGCCAGATGGAAACCGATTACCCGGAAAAGGCCGATACCTTCGAACTTGAGTTCAATTTCAAGGAACGTATCCAGCACGAACTCATCATCTATCGCAGTTGCGACATGGTGATTGCGACGACGCCGGTGCAGCTCGACGTCCTGATCGAAGATTACGGTCTGAAGCGCAAGCACATCCACATGATCCCGCCGGGTTATGACGACAACCGATTCTTCCCCGTCTCGGATGCAACGCGGCAAATGATCCGGCAGCGTTTCGGTTTCGAGGGCAAGGTGGTGCTGGCGCTTGGACGCCTTGCCACCAACAAGGGTTACGACCTTTTGATCGACGGCTTCTCGGTTCTCGCGGCGCGCGAACCGGAAGCCCGCCTTCATCTGGCCGTCGGCGGCGAGAATATGGACGAGCAGGAGACCACCATTCTCAATCAGCTGAAAGAGCGGGTCAAATCGCTCGGGCTGGAGGACAAGGTGGCGTTTTCCGGCTATGTCGAGGACGAGGATTTGCCTGATATCTACCGGGCAGCCGATCTTTTCGTTCTGTCGAGCCGTTACGAGCCATTCGGCATGACCGCAATCGAGGCGATGGCGAGCGGAACTCCGACCGTGGTAACCATCCACGGCGGGCTGTTCCGCGCCGTCAGCTACGGCCGCCACGCGCTGTTTGCCGATCCTTTCGATAAGGAAGACCTCGGCATCACCATGATGAAGCCGTTCAAGCACGAGCGGCTGTATGGGCGGCTTTCCCGCATGGGGGCCCACAAGGCGCGTAGCCTTTTCACCTGGACGGGAATCGCGCAGCAATTGCTGGCGCTGGTGGAAGGCAGGCCGCTGATGCCGGTTCTGGAAGAATCCGATTGGGCAGAGCCATGGAACGACGGCGATTGAAACCGCTTCGCCTGTTTTCCACCGATCTCGACGGAACCGTCGTCGGCGATAACGCCGCTACGCGCCGGTTCCGCGATTTCTGGCATTCGCTGCCGGACGATCTTCGCCCGGTTCTGGTCTTCAATAGCGGCAGGCTGGTCGATGACCAGCTCGCCCTCTTGGAAGACGTTCCCTTGCCGAGGCCCGACTACATTATCGGCGGGGTCGGCACCATGCTGCACGCAAGAGAGCGGGGCGAGCTTGAAAGCGCCTATACGCATTCGCTCGGTACGGGTTTCGACCGGCAAAAGATCGCCGATGTCATGGCCGGCTTGCCGGGTGTGACCATGCAGGCGGAACGCTATCAGCATGGACTCAAATCCAGCTGGTTCCTGCATGGTGCGGATGAGAAGACGCTCAGTGATATCGAAGACACGCTCGTTGCGGCGGATATCGATGCCCGGATCGTCTATTCCAGCAACCGCGACCTCGACATATTACCCAAGGCCGCGGACAAGGGTGCGGCATTGGCGTGGTTATGTGGACAACTGCACATTGGTCTCGACGAATCAGTGGTTGCGGGCGATACTGGCAATGATCGGGCGATGTTCGAGTTGAATGGTATTCGCGGTGTGATCGTTGGCAATGCCTTGCCGGAGCTTCTTTCGCTGGCGAACCATGACAGCCGTTTTTTCCTCTCGCGCGCGACCGAAGCTGACGGTGTGATCGAAGGTCTCCAGAATTGGGGATTGCACGCTGGCCAACGCAGTTCCGGCAATAATTCATAGCGGTTTTGCGTTCTGAATAGCGTAAAACAGAAAAAATGCAGTATTTCCGCGATCGGTCGCTGACGGTTACGTACCGGGCAAAGCCTTCGTTCGCACCCCTGCCACATCCCCTGCTGCCTACGATCTTCAACCGCATGAAGACAATCGTGGGTTATGCGTGAGAGGGGATTGGCGGGACATAAAGGATATCTATATTAGCAGTTACGACTAACAGGCGAAGAAGGATCCACACGGATTGAAGATTTTGAATCGATTGGCGACAGATGTAGGCTTGATGTTGCGCAGACCGCCGCGACAGCAATACGCAGCGCTGTGCTATCGATCGTCCAAAAAACATCGTGAGCCGGAAGTCCTGTTGCTGACAAGCAGGGATACGGGGCGCTGGGTCATTCCCAAAGGCTGGCCCATGGCCAACAAGAAGGCGCATGCCGTTGCCGAACAGGAAGCCTACGAGGAAGCCGGTGTCAAAGGCAGGGTGGATAAGGCCCCGTTCGGCTTTTATGAGTATGAGAAAAAGCTGAACAGCGGCATCAATGTGCTGTGCAAGGTTCAGGTACATCTGCTCGAAGTGGCGGAGCTGCAGGACAGCTTTCCCGAGAAGGATTCCAGACGGCTTGAATGGGTTACTCCCGAAGAGGCCGCCAAACGGGTTAACGAGCCGGAACTGAAAGCGCTCATGCTTACTTTCGACAAGCGGATGGCGCTTTCGAAATAGCGTCCTCGCCCGAATAGTGGCAATCTGCAGTTTGTTTTTCCAACATGGCTTTTACTGTCTTTCATTTTGGAAAGATGTGCGAGATGTAACAGTCTTTCTGTAAATTGCCTTCAGCCCGCGACATTGCCGGACGAATGGGAATGCTGGCGAACGAGGTCTGAATGGCAATGAAGCCGCCACCGAACATGAAGCCGACGCTCGACAAGGATCTCGAGAAGATCACCCGTGTCGAAGAGGCGACGCTGCACGTCACGCAGCAGCTTGCCGGCCTTGGTGCGGGGGTGATGTTTGTTGTTCTGGCGGCGATATTTGCCGGCGCCTTCGTCACGGGCACGGCGGGCGCCGTCATCATCATCGCAGCCGTTGCCATCGGCGCCTATATGGCAATCAACATCGGCGCGAACGATGTGACAAACAATGTCGGCCCGGCGGTCGGCGCCAAGGCGATGCCGCTTGCAGCGGCACTCATCATCGCCGCCATCTGCGAGATCGCGGGTGCCTTGATCACCGGCGGCAACGTCGTCGAGACCATTTCCAGCGGCATCATCAACATCCAGACCATTCCCGACCGCACCGTGTTTTCCTGGGCTATGTTGTCGGCCCTTCTCGCCGCCGGCCTTCTCGTCAATATCTCGACCTGGACGAAAGCGCCGATTTCCACCACCCACACGGTGGTTGGCGGCGTTGCGGGGGCTGGAATGGCGGCCTATGGCATCCGGGCAGTCGACTGGCTGTCGCTTGGCAGCATCGCCTTTGCCTGGGTTCTAGCGCCCTTTATAAGCGCGGCCATCGCCATCGCCCTCCTTGCCTTCATCAAGGAATTTATCATCTACCGGGAGGACAAGATCGACGCCGCGAAGCGTTGGGTTCCTGTTCTGATCGGCATCATGACCGGGGTCTTCACCGCTTATCTCATCTGGGTGGGGCTGAGGCAGATCGTGCATGTCTCGCTTGGCCATGCAAGCGGCATCGGGCTTTTGACCGGCCTCGTCGCCTGGCGGCTGTGCGTGCCGATCATCCGCAAACAATCCGTGGGATTGGAAAACCGCAACCAGTCGCTTCGAACCCTGTTCCAGTGGCCGCTCGTTCTTGCGGCTGGCCTCATGTCCTTTGCGCATGGGGCAAATGACGTTTCGAACGCCATCGGCCCGGTGGTGGCAATCGTGCGGGCACTGCACGACGAGGCAGTGGAGACGTCCGCCCGCGCGCCGCTCTGGGTGATGCTGGTCGGCGCATTCGGGCTTTCCTGCGGTATTCTTCTCTATGGCCCGCGCCTCATCCGCCTTGTCGGTGAACAGATCACCAAGCTCAACCCGATGCGCGCTTTCTGCGTTTCCGTGGCTACGGCTCTGACGGTTCTCGTCGCCTCACGCTTCGGCCTGCCGGTCAGCACCACCCATACGGCGATCGGCGCCGTGTTCGGCGTCGGCTTCTTCCGCGAATGGTACACGCAGGCGTCTCGACGGCGACAGGAACTCGTCCAGGCCGGCACCAGTCAAATCCGCCGGGCCGATCGATATCTGGACAATCCTTCCGAGATACGCCGCCGTTATCTCGTCCGGCGATCCCACTTCATGACCATCATCGCCGCCTGGCTGGTAACCGTTCCCGCAAGTGCTACGCTTGCAGCACTGTTATATTGGCTTATGTCCTTCCTCTTTCTCTGACGCTGAAACAGAAAAGTCCCATGCGCGCAAATTTCCGGATGCAACGCCTGTTCGTCAAAACCCCGCTTGTCGCGGGCGCGGCGCAGGAAGCGACGACTGAACAGTTCAATTATCTCGCCAATGTGCTGCGCATGACCGATGGCGCGGAAATCCTGCTGTTCAACGGCCGCGACGGGGAATGGAAGGCGAGACTCTCCTTTCCAAGCCGCAAGAAGATCACCCTCATCCCTCTGGAACAGACACGGCCCCAGCCGTCGGCATCAGATCTGCACTACCTGTTTGCGCCGCTGAAAGTCGGACGCATGGATTATCTGGTGCAGAAGGCGGTCGAAATGGGGGCCGGTCTTTTTCAGCCGGTGATGACCCAGCATGTGCAGGGCAAGATCCACAATACCGAAAAGCTGCGCGCCAATGCCATCGAGGCCGCCGAGCAATGCGGCATCCTGTCGTTGCCTGGCGTGGCCGAGCCGGTGAAACTGAAAGACATGCTCGAGACCTGGCCCCAGGATCGACGGATCATCTATTGCGACGAGGGCGACGCGGGGCAAAATCCGCTGCCTGTCCTGCAATCCATCAAGGAACGCAAAATCGCTCTTCTGGTCGGCCCGGAAGGCGGGTTTTCCGAAGAGGAAAGAGAGTTGCTGCGCAGCCTTGCCTTCGTCACCCCCATTCCGCTCGGGCCGCGTATCCTCAGGGCCGATACGGCTGCGGTCGCAGCCCTTGCGGTCATTCAGGCATCGATCGGCGACTGGAATTGACCTATCTGGCACATGTCTTTATCGCAAAACCGCTGCACAGTTTTACGCGACATGCGCTGAACCATTGCGCTTCATGCATCTTTAAAAGAAATTCATTTGCCTCCGGATACGATCCGGCTCTATCTGCCACACATATGCCTCGCCGCAACAGAGACGTCATAACAAGGTAAGCCATGGCACGCGATACGACCGACCAGACACCCCTCTCCTCCGTCACGGAGCTTACAGATTATCTGGCCGGCGGTTGCAGAGCTGAAGCCGACTTCCGCATTGGCACCGAGCACGAGAAATTCGCCTTTTTCCGCGAGGGCAACCGGCCGGTTCCCTATTTCGGCGAGGCCAGCATTTCCGCTCTGCTGAAGGGCATGCAGGAAAAGCTCGGCTGGGAGCCGATCATGGATGGTGAAAACATCATCGGACTTGGCGAACAGCACGGCATGGGCGCCATATCGATCGAGCCGGGCGGCCAGTTCGAACTGTCAGGTGCCCCGCTCGAGAACCTGCATCAGACCTGCAAGGAATCCAACCAGCATCTGGCGACCCTGCGCGAAGTGGCGGAGCCGATGGGTATCCGTTTTCTCGGCATTGGCGGCAGCCCGCTGTGGAGCTATGACGAAACACCGCGCATGCCGAAATCGCGCTACGCGATCATGACGCGCTACATGCCGAAGGTCGGGACCAAGGGTCTCGACATGATGTACCGTACCTGCACCATTCAGGTTAACCTCGACTTCTCTTCCGAAGCGGATATGCGCCAGAAGATGCGCGTTTCCATGAAGCTCCAGTCGCTGGCCACCGCACTGTTTGCATCCTCGCCCTTTACCGAAGGCAAGCCGAACGGCCTGCTTTCCTGGCGTGGCGATATCTGGCGCGATACCGACAATCGCCGCTCCGGCGTGCTGCCCTTCACCTTCAATGACGATTTCGGCTTCAAGGATTATGTCGAATGGGCGCTGGATGTGCCGATGTATTTCATCGTGCGCGACGGCAAGTATCACGATTGCACCCATGTCACCTTCCGCCAGTTCATGAACGGGGCTCTGAAGGGTGAAATCGCCGAATGGGAACCGACCATGGGTGACTGGACGAACCATCTCTCCACGCTGTTCCCCGATGTGCGCCTGAAGCGCTTTCTGGAAATGCGTGGTGCCGATGGCGGCCCATGGAGACGCATCTGTGCCCTGCCCGCTTTCTGGGTCGGCCTTCTCTATAATCAGGAAGCGCTTGACGCAGCCGATGCGCTGACAGCCGACTGGAGTTTCGATGAGGTCATCGCCCTTCGTAATACCGTGCCGGCCAAGGGGCTGGCCGCGGAGATCGCCGGCAAGCCGCTTCTCGGTTTCGCCCGCGAGGTGCTCGACATTTCCCGCACCGGCCTCAAGAACCGCAACCGGCTGAACGGCGAAGGCCAGGACGAAACCGTGTTCCTGTCCTCGCTGGACGAGGTCCTTGCCAAGAAGACCACGCTCGCCGAAGACCTGCTTGCGCTCTATAACGGCCGCTGGGGTGGATCGGTGCTGCCAGTATTCGATGAATATCAGTATTAAAGCATTTCGCTGAAACTGCGCAGCGGCTTTATGTCTGGACAATGCGCAAGACAGGCAAGGCGTTGCCATAAAAAAACCCGGTGCGGCCGAGGGGCCTGACACCGGGCAAAGGCAGGGTTATTGGCAAATCACCCTGCGGGGAAAACCTTATCGGTTCGCAAGCAATCCCGGCGTCTGGAGGTACGCCGGAATTGCACGAACACAAGCCTAGAGCGTCTTGAACCGCGTGACTGAGCGCGTGCGTGCGGCGCGGGTCAGATGGGCGGTCGGATCTTCGAGCAAGCCGGTATTGAGCGCGTTGGTCACATCCGAGCGCGCCAGCCCGATATCGGCGAGCAGGCGATCGTCAAGCTCCGTGAGACCATTTGCGACGATACGATTGTAGATGCGCTGCACAAACGTTTTCACGGTGGAAGCAACACCGAAAGCGATGCGACGCAGGGTGTCGCTCTGCTGGCCGGTTGCGAATTCCAGTTCCATTTTCCGTTCTGCCGTGCGCATAACAATGATCCTTCCGTAACGGCACGATGCGGCACCGCTCCCGACGCACCGTGCGCGGGAAGCTGCCTTGGGTTGGGGGCCTGACGATGTGCCCGCCCCGGGGTTGAGATTGATTTGCTGGGTGTCAAAATGTCGCAAGACTATTGATCAGTCCAACGAATGTTTCTAATGTGAGACATCAATCATTCTGATGGATGAGTATCAATGTCCGCACCTCTCGACATAGACCAGCTGCACACCTTCATCGCCATTGTCGATACCGGCAGCTTTACCAAGGCCGCTGAGCGCGTTTTCAAGACGCAATCCGCCGTATCCATGCAGATGCGGCGGCTTGAGGAGCGGATCGGCAAACAGCTCTTTGCAAAGGACGGGCGCGGCAACCGCCTGACGGCCGAGGGCGAGAAACTGATGAATTATGCCCGCCGCATCATTCGCCTTAACAACGAGGCGATTGCGGCCTTCGATGACAACAGGCTAGAGGGCACGTTGCGTATCGGCACCCCGGACGACTATGCCGACCGCTACATGCCAGAGATCATCGGGCGTTTCGCCAAGACGCATCCGAATGTCGAGCTTTACATCGTCTGCGAACCTTCGGTGAGCCTTGCCGAAAAAATGGCGCGCGGCGAGCTGGATATAGCACTCGTCACCCACAATCCCCGCGCCCGCTCCTCCGATGTCGTGCGCACCGAGCCACTCTGCTGGGTCACCTCCGCGAACCATCCGCTGAAGGATGATGCGCCAGTGCCGCTGGCTGTCGGCCGGCGCGACTGTCACTGGCGCCAACTTGCCTGCTCGGCGCTCGATGCCGACGGGCGGGATTATCAGGTGCTGTTCACCAGCTGGTCTTCCACCGTGGTTGCCGCCGCCGTGCTGGCAGGCATGGCGGTTTCCGTGCTGCCGGAATCGGCGCTGCGTACCGGCATGAAGGTTTTGACCGCCTCGGACGGTTTCCCACCGCTGCCGCCGGTCCAGATCGGCCTGATGAAACGGCCGGGCCTATCGCCCTCGCTGGTGAACGCCATTACAGACCACATCACCGCCTGCCTCGACAACATCTCTCCGATGAACGTCGCCGATGAGCTGGATAACGATGTGAAGACCTACCCGAAGATGCCGCGCCTGCGCGCCGGGCACATGCTGCCGGGCTGGTGAATGGGTCCGCAAATGCGGTCGTGTGAGACACCTTAACCGGGTAAGCTCGGCCTTTCCATCGTCCGTCCTCGCTTTCCAGCCTACCGCGCACGCAGCGATGCGACAGCCAGCAGCGTGTCGCCGCTGATGCCCACCGAGCCGCTGCCGTTGAACAGCATCATGATCGGGTTGGTGGTGTTCTGCTTGTCGTCATACATGATGGTAAAACGGGCGATCAGCTTCTTGACCTTATCGGGGTCCTGAAAGTCCTCGATGTCGAAATATTTCTTCATCATCGCCACCTGCGTATCGACCCCGGCATTGCCGAGTTCATCGGGAATGCCAAAGGTGGTCGTGATGAAGTTCTGGATCGCGGTGTCGGCGAGAATGGAGTAATAGGACGTTGTTCCCGCCGCCATTCGCTTGAAATAGAGCGCCAGACGCACGCCCGCATTTTCTTCACCTGCCTGCGTCTCCAGCGTCTGCGTCAGATAATTGTCCAGCGTCTCGTAGAGGCCGCGACGAGTCTGGATGGAGCTTCGATCCTCGCGCAGGATATTACCGTCCGTGTCGAAATTGAACGCGGTGACGAGACGGCGAAAAGCCGGGTCCATCTCCTTGTTTAGATAGCTGTCCTTGTCATCCAGATTGGACGTGAACATTTTTTGCAGCTGGTCCTTGGTGACCTTCGTCGGGTCGATGCCAAGCGATTCCATCGCGAATTTCGTCAGGCGATCATTCCCCAGAAAATCGCTGAGCGTCTTGACCTTCTGTAGCTCCGAACGGAAAAATTCCGCCTCCTTCTTGGCGGCTTCCTTTTCCTGGTCTGTTCCGAAGGCTGATTTCTTCTTGATGTAGTCGACCGACATGCTCTGAATTTCAAGTTCGGACTGCGCAAGAACCGGAGAGCCTGGCGATCCGTCAGACTTGAAGTTGAAGAGTTCAGCGAGTTTGACGTAACGGTCGTCTTTCAGCGCATAAACGTAGCTCTTCTTGTCCAGCAGGTCGCTGGTCAAGGCTCTACGAACGTCCGCAATATTCACCTTCGCCGGATCTAGGCCGACCGCCTTGAGCGCATAGGTGTAGACCGCGCTGCTTTCCAGGAAGTCCGCAACGGATTTGACGTTGGCAATATCGCTCTTGAACAGCTTCAAAGCGTTTTCGTCAGCGGCTTCGTCCTTGTCGTTATAATGGTTCATGTACCCGTTGGTCGTGGTAACGGTCTGGGTCGTCGTCTGTGGTGCCGTACCGTCCGGCAGCGTTCCATCCGCCTTGAAATTGAACGCTTCACGCAATGCGATGTAACGTTTGTCGCCATTGCCGAACTTGGCGATATAGTTGTTGGGATCGCTGAGATCGCTGGTCAAAATGTTCTCGATCGTCGCATTGACTATGGTCAAGTCATTCAGGTCGAATGCGACCTTGATGTAATTCACCAGACGCGGGTCTGCCATTAACTCATCGACGGTCTTGATCGAACCGATCTTCGATTCGAAATAATCCCTGTTCAAGGTGGCAACGGTCGGGGTCACACGCGGGGCACTGCCGACATAGGCCTGGGTCAGGATCTTGACGTTGTCGGCCGTCTGCGCCTGGCCGGCCGCAACGCTACCGTCATTGGCAAATTCGAAAGCCTGGGCCATCTGCGCCATCGTATTATATTGCGAGACGGTATTCGATAGCTGGGTCTGCTCCGCCGTGATGGAGGCAAGGGTCGCCGCCCACTGGTCCTTCGGCGGCAGCACGGCTTCAAGCTGGGTGAGCTGATCCTGCCGGGTGGTTTTCTCTGTTTCAAGGGCGGTTCGCTGTTCGGCGGTCAGCGTGGCATCAGCCAGCGCGGTATCGATGGCCGTTATCCGATCCGTCACATCCCCATGCAACTCGATATTGCCCTTGGTCGTAAGCTTTTCCACGGCAGCGGAATAGGCCGCGCCGAACTTCTGGTTCAGATAGCTGTTCGGGTCATCGATATCGCTCGTCATCAATCCCTTGATGTGGGAATAGCTGTAGGTCTTCTCATCAATGCTGAAGACCTCGAAGATGTAGGCGCGGGTTCTATCGTTCTGAAGCAGCTGGTCCACGTTCGTGACCGTTCCGATGATCGCCTTATAATAACGGGTTTCTTCGGACAGGCTGTCATCGAGGTTGGTGATCGAGGTGTCGTAAAGCCCGATCATCTTATCGAGCTGCGCCTCCGTCTGCACCGTGGTGGTGGACTGCGTGAAGTTGAAGGATGCGGCAAATTCGCGATAACGTTCATCGGTAAGCTTGTTGGCAAAGCTGTTCTGGTCGTTCAGGTCGCTTTCCAGCACCTTCTTCATGAAGGCCTTGGCGTAGGTCATCTCGCCGAGACCGAAGGCATCCATGGCATAGGAATAGAGCTGGTAGTTATTGAGGAACTCGTCGACGCTTTTTACATTGCCGATGTTTTCCTTGTAATATTTCGTCTGCCGCTCGACGACCCCCTGCTGCGACACGCGTGAAATGCTTGCCTTCATATCGCGGTTGATGAGGTCGTAGCTCAGAAAAGTCGATACCATGCGAATGCCCCATGGAGCACCGCGCATCACGCTGGATACGGCCGGCTCCGGTTTTGAATTCGCCCACCACACCTCCATCCGGACGCACGGCAGGCCTTGGCGCGACTGTGCATGACGCGCCTTGCCCGGAGCTTGAAAGAGCACAGTTTCGGGACTGAGAAAAATCGCATTGTCTCAATCGGCTTTACCTCAGCGAAACCATGCCACGGTGGGTTTTGCTAACCATTTGGGAATGCAAAGTTTTCTTAACCGCGATTTTTAAGCAGTCTCGAACATGCGGCGGATATTCTCCTGACATCAGAGGACGAAAAGTCCCGATGAGAAGACCGGAAACCGGCTCTCAGGTAAAACAAGGGTAGAATAAACATGACCAAGACCGTTCTGAAGCCCGACTGGGCCGTCGCCACACTCAGACTCGACCCGGCACGTTTTCCGCAACAGGTCACCTATGGCAGGGGCAATGGCGCAACCGATGTTGCCGTCACGCTCGATGAACGGGGCGCCGTTCTGCGAAAGGTCCTGTCCTCTTCCGGCCTGCCTTTGTCCTTCGCCCTGCCAGCCCGCGCTTTCAAGGGCGTTGCCGCCCGCGCCATCGACCATGGTGATGGACAGGTGACGGTGACGCTGGAGCTTCACCACGACGATCCGGAACTTTGCGTTCCGCTTCTCGTCGCCCATGATCTTTGCGACATCGCCGCCGACTGGCGCAGCTGGTCCGAGGCCTATCGTATTCCGATGCTGATGGTGGAGGCCGATGGCGTCGCCCGTCCGCTGGAAGAACATCTCGGCAAGGTGCGCACCAAGAACAGCCGCCCCCGTCGCCGGCACTCCTATTTCGCGGATCGTCGCCCGCGCTTCCTCGTGCGCCGCTCCACCGGTTCTCTCGGCATGAGCATGAAGATCGAGGGCAAGGAAATCATCGCTCGCAGCTGATAATCTTCAGACAAAACAATAAAAAGCCCGGCGCGGATATCGCGCCCGGGCTTTTTTGCATCTTGCCTTTCAACAACCTCACGCCAACAGAAGCGGCAGAATGAGACCGGCGAAAATCAGCACGCCGACGCGGTTGTTGGATTTAAACAGCACAAGGCATTGCGCCACGTCGTCGATATCGAGCACCCAGACCTGCCGGAAAAGCATGATGGCGGCGGCGGCAAGGCCGCTATAGGCGATCAGGTTAACGCCCGCTCCCCAGAAGGACAGGGCGATCATGACAAGGGCTGTGCCATAAAGAAAAACCAGCCAGCGATGTGTGTTGTCTCCAAACAGCAGGGCAGTTGAACCGATGCCCACAGCCGTGTCGTCTTCCTTGTCCTGATGGGCGTAGATTGTATCATAACCGATCGTCCAGGCGATGGAGCCGACATAAAGCAGGACAGCTGGCCAGGCGATGGACCCGAACTGCCCGGCCCAGCCCATCAGCGCACCCCAGGAAAAGGCAAGGCCGAGAAAAAATTGCGGCCAGTTGGTGAAGCGCTTGGCGAAGGGATAGATTGCCACGAAGACCAGCGAGAATATGCCGGTGGCAATCGCAAATCCGTTGAACTGCAACAGCACCACGAGTCCGGCGAGCGCCTGCAACACGATGAAGACCTTCGCCTGCGCCCTGCTCACGCGACCAGATGGCAGCGGCCGCGAGCGCGTGCGCGCAACGGCCATGTCGATCTTGTGGTCCGCAAGATCGTTATAGGTGCAGCCTGCACCGCGCATCGCCACCGATCCGATGAAAAACAGCGCCAAATGCCAGATCAGCGTGCCCCAGGAAAAACCGCCGCTTGCTACCGCGGCATTGGCCGCGAGTGCTGCGGACCAGAAACACGGCCACATCAGCAATTGCCAGCCGATGGGGCGGTCCCATCTTGCCAGCTGCGCATAGGGCCAGAGGGGTCTCGGCAAAATCCGATAGACCCAGTTGTTGGATGGTGCGTCGGAGACGCGGTCTGACAAATCGCTGTGGTGAACCATGGCGATGGTTCTACAGCATCGGCAGGCGAATCGGAATCGATTTCAGCACTTGGCCGCAGACACAAAAAAGCCCCGCAACGCTTTCGCGGCGGGGCTTGGGGTGGGCATACTCGCCCGCCTCAGGGCAGCGTGAAGCCGAATTTGTAGCTTGCCTGGACGCCGACGACGAACTGGTTCTTGGAGCCGCGCTCACGCACGAGCGAGCTGTCGGCGGCATCGCCCGTCAGGCGGCGATATTCGGCGAAGGAACCAACTTCAGCGGCTTCCGTGACCTTCCAGGTGATGGCGGCGCCGACGCCGGCGGAATGCAGGCCGCCGCCGGGGCTGTAGGGCGATGGCGCGCCGGCCGCTGTTTGCGCGGCGCTTACGCCGTAATAGCGTTCATTGTATTTGCTGCTGACCCATGTGGCGCGCGGACCGGCGGAAATCTGGATACCGGGGGCGATATCGGTGAAGACGTCGGCCGAGAGGTCGGCGACCACGCCGCTATGGCTGCGGATGCCCTGACGGGCTTCGCCGCGAATACGCAGCCAGTCGGTGGGATAAGCCTCGGCGAAACCGCCAAGCTCGCCGCCGCGCTTGATGCGGGTCATGCCTTTCAGATCGGCCGAATCCTTCTGGTCACGCGGAGACACCAGCTTTCCCGCAAGACCCATGCTGATCGGGCCATTGTCCAGCAGCGAGATCGAGGCGCTGTCGTTGCGCGACGTGAAACGCGCGCCCTGACCCTGACGGCCGAGAGAAATGATGGGCGAAAAGCCGAATTCGTTCTTGTTGTCGCCCTGATATTTCGGCGCAGAAAAACCCGAACCGCCGAGCTTCAAATACCAGTCGCCGGAAAACCAGCCATCGGCATGGGCGTTACCGACGGCAAAAAGCGATAAAACACAAGCGGCGACGGCCGCTGATGGCTTGAACATGAAAATAACCCCAGGAAACGCAATACAAACAGGTAAGCGTAGAATTAGAGGGATTCCGTTTCCATTCCATTAACCAGCGCGAGAAGGCGGCGATTAGCTCTTCCGTCATTCCGGCCCTGAGCCGGAATTCAGACGTCGCGCGTCTGCGCGGCAGGAAGCCTTCTTTCAGCCCAAGGACTTGGGCTGGCTGGATGCCAGATCAGGTCCGGCTTGACGATGGCGAATGGACAAGCCTTAGAACATAACCTTCTCAAGCGGCGGCCGCGTCTTTTCGAACTCCAGCAGCTTTTCCTCGTTGCGGGCAATGTAATCGCGATTATGCGGAACGGCGTCGCGATCCTTGGCGAGCTGGATCTGGAAAATATGGAAATTTTCGTGGGTAAAGGCCATTTCGGACCCCGCCAGATAAAATTCCCACATGCGGAAGAAACGTTCGTCATAAAGTGCTACCGCCTCGGCCTTGCGCGCCACGAAACGTTCGCGCCAGTGCCGCAGCGTATGCGCATAATGCATGGGCAGGATTTCGATATCCTTCACCAGCAGCCCAGACTTCTGGATGGCCGGCAGCACCTCGGCAAGCGAGGGGATGTAACCACCGGGGAAAATATATTTTTCGATGAAGGGATTGGTTGCAAGTGCCGGACTGGGCTGGCCGATGGAATGCAGCACCATTACGCCCTTGTCGTCCAGAACCTCCGCCACCTTGTCGAAATAATCGCGGTAATGGGTCGGCCCGACATGTTCGAACATGCCGACCGAGACGATACGGTCGAATTTCTTCGAGGCAGGCAGGTAACGGTAGTCCTGCAATTCGAAACGAACATTGCCGGCAAGCCCACGTTTTGCTGCACGGTCGCGGGAAACGCGCAGTTGCTCCTCGCTGAGCGTGATCCCGGTCACATCGGCACCTGCACTTTCGGCAATATACATCGCCATGCCGCCCCAGCCGGATCCGATCTCCAGTACGCTCTGGCCCGGCTCCGTCATCAGCTTGGCGGCGATGTGCCGCTTCTTGGCGACCTGCGCCTCATAAAGGCTGATGCCCGGCGGATTGAAATAGGCGCAGGAATATTGCCAGTCCTCATCAAGGAAGATGTCGAACAGCTTGGCGCTCAGATCATAGTGATGGGCGACGTTGCTCTTGTTGTGGTTTACCGGCAGATGCATCCTGATGCGGGCGGCGATGATGCGGGCCATACCACGCCACACCATGCCGAAGGACAGCGCCTCGCTTAGCGTGTTGCTTTTAACCAGCGCCAGAAAGTCGTAGATGTCGCCCTCGACGACCTGCATACGGCCTTCCATATAAATTTCGGCGAGTTTCAGCGCAGGATCGGCAGCGATCTCCTGCATGGCAGCTTCGTCGGTGAAATTCAGAACCACCCTTGTTCCGGTACCGTTACCAAATGTACGGCTACCACCCGGGCTATTGACGACAAGATTACCGTTCTTGATTATCTTTTCGAGAAGAACATGCAGAGACGACGCCATGGCACCCCCAATTGCTAAGTCTCACTTATCAATTTTTCTGACCGTATTCCTTTCAGCACAAGTTTCAAGATAGTCTTATTTCAAAAAAATTGAACGATTTCATCAAGCAAAAAGCCCCACCGGTGTTTCTGGCAGGGCTTTTCCATAGAAATCATTTCAACCGGAGGTCAGCGTCGCTTCATCGCTTCGGCCAGAGCCGCAGCAAGAGCACCACCGGATTGCGACCCTTCGTTGTGTCCCTGCGGTTTGGAATTCGCGTGGCGCATGGCGCCCGCATTGCCCTTTTCGCGCATTGGCTGGGGTGCCGCCTCGCCGCCGTCCTTGCGCATGGTGAGGGCAATACGCTTGCGCTTCACATCCACTTCCACGACACGGACCTTGACGACATCACCCGCTTTCACGACCTCATGCGGGTCTTTCACGAAACGGTCGGCCAGCTGCGAGACATGCACGAGCCCGTCCTGATGCACACCGATATCCACGAAAGCGCCGAAGGCGGCGACATTGGTGACGGTACCTTCCAGCAACATGCCCGGTTTCAGATCGGTGATCTCGTCCACGCCGTCAGCAAAGGTCGCCGTCTTGAAGCTTGGGCGCGGGTCTCGGCCGGGCTTTTCCAGTTCGGCGATGATGTCCTTGACGGTGGGCAGGCCGAATTGCTCGTCGATGAAGCGCTTCGGATCCAGCCCCTTCAGCGTGGCGCTGTCACCCATCAGCGTGCGCAGGTCGCGACCGCAGGCGGCAACGATCTTTTTCGCAACGCCATAGGCTTCGGGGTGCACGGAGGACGAATCCAGCGGTTCCTTGCCGTTGGGAATACGCAGAAAGCCGGCGCATTGCTCGAAGGTGCGCTGGCCAAGGCGCGGCACCTTCAACAGCTCCTTGCGGCTGGCAAAGGGGCCGGTCTGGTCGCGGTGTGCGACGATGGCATCGGCAATCGAAGCACCGAGGCCGGAAACCCGCGCCAGAAGCGGCGAGGAGGCGGTATTGAGATCGACACCGACGGCATTCACCGCATCTTCCACGACCGCGTCGAGTGAACGGCTGAGACGGCCCTGATCGACATCGTGCTGATACTGCCCGACGCCTATGGATTTCGGCTCGATCTTCACCAGTTCGGCCAGCGGGTCCTGAAGGCGGCGGGCGATGGACACCGCGCCACGCAGGGACACGTCGAGATTGGGGAATTCCGCCGCCGCCCGTTCCGACGCGGAATAGACAGATGCGCCCGCCTCCGAAACGATGACCTTGGTGGGCTTTGCGCCGGAAGCCGAAGCCGGCATCTGTGTCAGCAGATCGGCGACCAGCTTTTCCGTCTCACGGCTGCCCGTGCCGTTGCCGATGGCGATCAGCTCGACATTGTGCTTGCGGATGAGCATGGCGAGTTCCGCCTGCGCGCCGCGCACGTCGTTCCTCGGCTGGAAGGGATAGACCGTCGTGGTGTCGAGCAGCTTGCCGGTGCCATCCACCACGGCCACCTTGACGCCGGTGCGGATGCCCGGATCGAGCCCCATGGTGGCGCGTGAGCCCGCCGGTGCGGCCAGCAGCAAATCCTTGAGATTGCGGGCGAAAACATTGATCGCCTCTTCTTCCGCACGTTCGCGCAATTCGCGCATGAGATCGAGCGAAAGCGACATGGAGAGCTTCACCCGCCAGGTCCAGCCTGCCACTTCCTTCAACCATTGATCGGCGGGGCCGGCATTGCGGATATCGAAGGCGGCCGCGACGGTACGCTGCGCGGGTTTGACCGGAGAGGGATCATCCGCATCGACATCGATGGTCAGCGTCAGAATCTCCTCGTTCCAGCCGCGCAGCATGGCCAGCGCGCGGTGTCCCGGCACCGTCGCCCAGCGCTCGAAATGATCGAAATAATCGGAGAATTTTTCGCCTGCCGCCTGCTTGCCATCGACCACCTTGGCGCGGAAAATGGCGTTCTGGCGCATATAGTCGCGCAGGCGTCCAAGAAGATCGGCGTTTTCCGTCATGGTTTCCGCCACGATGTCGCGCGCGCCTTCAAGCGCTGCCTTCACATCCGCCACCTCGCCCTGCACATAGGCTTCGCCAAGCTTTGCCGGATCGGCTGCGCGGTTTGCCCAGATCGCTTCGGCCAGCGGACCGAGACCGCGCTCGCGGGCGATTTCGGCGCGGGTGCGGCGCTTCGGCTTGTAGGGCAGATAAAGGTCTTCCAGCTCCGCCTTGGTGCCCGCCTGCATGATCTTGACCATCAGGGCGTCCGTCATCTTGCCCTGACTGTTGATGGTATCCACAATGGAGGCGCGGCGCGCATTGAGTTCACGCAGATAGACGAGGCGTTCGGCAAGCGTTCGAAGCTGGGTATCATCCAGCCCTCCCGTCGCTTCCTTGCGGTAACGGGCGATGAAGGGCACGGTCGCTCCCTCGTCCAGCAACGCCACTGCCGCCTTCACCTGATCGGCGCGGGCGTTGATTTCGGAGGCGATGAGCGTGGCGAGGCGGGCATTATCTGCGGTCATGGGGTTCTCTGATGTCACATCTGGAGCGGCGAACATAATGTCTGATTGTGGCGTGACAACAAGAGGCGGCAACGATTCCACAGGAAAGGCTGAGTTCGAGGGAAAGACGGGCATTTGAGGCGCTTTCTCCTTGACCTTTCGCCCCCCTGCCCTTAACGCCCCTCAAACAAGGTTACAGGCGAATTTGCAGGGGTGTTGACCATGAAAGTTCTGTTGATCGGTTCCGGCGGACGCGAACATGCGCTGGCGTGGAAAATCGCCCAGTCTCCCCTGCTCGATGAACTTTATGCCGCTCCCGGCAATCCCGGCATCGCCGACCATGCGACACTCGTTTCGCTTGACGTGGAAGACCACGCCGCCGTTATCGCCTTTGCCAGGGAAAAGGCGATTGACTTCGTCGTCGTCGGACCGGAAGCGCCGCTGGTTGCCGGTCTGGCAGATGATCTGCGTGCGGCTGGTATTGCCACCTTCGGGCCTTCGAAAGCAGCCGCTCAGCTTGAGGGTTCCAAGGGGTTCACGAAGGATCTATGCGCCCGTTACGATATTCCAACCGGGGCTTATCAGCGTTTCAAGACCGCCGAACCCGCAAAGCAATATGTCCGTGAACAGGGCGCACCCATCGTCATCAAGGCCGACGGGCTTGCCGCCGGCAAGGGCGTAACGGTTGCCATGAGCGAGGCGGAAGCGCTTGCCGCCATCGACGACTGTTTCGACGGCGCTTTTGGCGCTGCCGGCGCCGAGGTTGTGGTGGAAGCTTTCCTCGACGGTGAGGAAGCCAGTTTCTTCTGCCTTTCCGATGGCAAAACCGCGCTGGCGTTGGCAACAGCCCAGGACCACAAGCGCGTGGGTGATGGCGACACCGGCCCCAACACCGGCGGCATGGGCGCCTATTCCCCCGCCCCGGTGATGACACCAGCCATGGTGGAGCGCACCATGAAAGAAATCATCGAACCGACGATTTCTGGCATGGCGAAAGACGGCAATCCCTTCTCCGGCGTATTTTTCGCCGGTCTGATGATCACCGCCAAAGGCCCCGAGCTGATCGAATACAATGTGCGTTTCGGCGATCCGGAATGTCAGGTGCTGATGATGCGCCTCAAGAGCGACCTGCTGCCGATCCTCTACGCCACTGCTACCGGCACGCTGGACAAGGTAAAAGCGGAATGGCGCGACGATGCGGCGCTGACGGTTGTTCTAGCTTCCAAGGGTTACCCCGGTGCCTACGACAAGAACACGCCCATCGCCCATATTCCCGATGCCAGCGAAGAGGCAAAGGTGTTCCATGCCGGGACGGCGCTGAAGGACGGCAGACTGGTGGCGACGGGCGGACGCGTGCTGAATGTCACCGCCTTTGGCAAGAACGTGACGGAAGCGCAGGCCCGCGCCTATGCGCTGGCGGCCAAGGTGGAATGGGAAAACGGCTTCTGCCGTCGCGATATCGGCTGGCAGGCCGTGGCGCGCGAAAAAGTCTGACCATTCAAGGCATACAGCGGCCGGGGCGCAGATTTCGCTCAATTTTTACCAAGTTTGCTGACCTGATGGAAACGAAAGACCGATAATATCTGCCGAACATTGAAAGGCGCATTCTGTCTCGATCGTGAGGCTGCGCCGTCATTTCGGGGGTTTTTCGATGCGTCGTCTTCTTTTGACAGCGGTTGTCGCGCTGACCGGCGGGTCTGCGATGGCGTCTTCCATCGAATATGTAAACGGCACCCACACCAGCAATGGCAGCTTCGTTCGCCTCGACTGCGCCCGCTGCCAGCCCGTGAAGGACAACCCTGCCCCCGAGGGCTTTGCCATCCCCTCCATCGAGCCGGGCACGCAGCACACGGAAATGCGTGAAATCGAGGGTAAGCGCACGCTGGTGCGCACCGAGGCCTGGCTTGGCGGCGCGCCCGTCACCTTCGTCAGCACCAATCCCGCTTGGATGCCGCAGGAAACCCCTGGCACCGCAATTGCCACGTATGATGAGGGTGAAGCTGGCACTCCCGCCGAGGAAACGGCAGCCACGCCAGCAGGCATAGACATGACCGCGACCACGGCAGCGACGAAGACAATTTCGGCGGCCAATGCCACGGCACCGTCAAGCGCATCAGTAATAGCGACACCCGATTTCCAGGATTTCAAATTGCGCGGCAATTGACCGACAGTGTCGGCGGCGTCTTTGATGACAAAAGTCAAATAATCGCGTCATCGCTGCATTTTTCGAAGTGCACGGCAACCATCCGGTGAATAATAAATTATGCATCCATTATTCTGCCAAGCACGCTCATAAAGCTTTTGCTAATTAAATATTTATTCAAATTTTTTGCCGCTAAGTGACCTCATAGTGCGATGCAGCACGACATGAGGACTTGGAGCGGACTTTCGCTTTCAGGCTGATCACAGCGCATCAGGCGCCTTCCCATTTTCGAAACTTCGGCAGCGCGCGGCTTTTTCCGGCTCGCGACGCAAAAGCTTGTGAGCGCCCATGAAGAATCTTTCCATTTCCCGTCAGCTGATCGTGCTCGTGGTGGCCCTTATGGCCGCCTTCGCAGCAGCAACGTTTTACCAGCTGAAATCTGCCACCGACGCGATCTATGAAGAACGCTACGGCATGCTGCGGACACAGGTGCAATCCGCCATTTCCATCCTGCAATCCTTCCACGACAAGGAAAAGGCCGGGGCGCTTTCACGCGAAGACGCCATGAGGCAGGCCTTCGCCACCGTCAGCGCCATGCGATTCACTCCGGATGGCTATCTGTTCGGTTACGACTACGACGTGACGATGAAATTCCATCCCGACGCGAAGCGTGTCGGCGAGAACTACAAGGGCAAGCCGGACAGCAAGGGCTTCCAGTATCGTGACGAGCTCGTACGGCTTGGCCGCAACGGCGGCGGCCAGACGGATTTCTACGGTCCGAAGCCCGGCATGGAAGGCAATGACTACGCCAAAAGCTCCTACGCCCTTGCTTTTGAGCCCTGGCAGGTGGTGGTCGTGACCGGCGTTTACATCGATGATCTGAATGCCCAGGTTCGTGGCGAGGTGATGAGGGCGCTGTCCATCGGTGCCGCCATCTTCGTGCTGGCACTTGCCGCCGCCTTCTACGTTATCCGGGGGATCTCGAAGCCGCTCGGCGACATTCACAGGGCGCTGGGTGAAGTCGCCAATGAGAACGTCTCGCTCACCATACCCCATACCGGGCTGACCAACGAGGTGGGCATGATGGCGAAGGCCACGGCCTCGCTTCAGGACAAGGTGCGGGAGCGCCACGCCATGCAGCGCCGGGAGGAAGAACAGCAGCAGCAGCTCAACGCCGAGCGCCAGAACAACCTCGACATGCAGCGCGACGAGGCCGCATTGCAGGCGCGTGTCGTCACCACCATTGGCGAGGCGCTGGAAAAACTCGCCGGCGGTGATCTGACCGTGCGTTGCGCCGATCTCGGCAACCGTTACGCCGCGCTGCGCGACAATTTCAACGAGGCATTGACCCATCTCGACGCCGCCATGGCCAAGGTGAATTCCAAGAGCATCGATATCGGCGGCTCGAAGGAAGAAATCCGCAAGGCCTCCAACGAGCTTTCGCAGCGCACCGAACGACAGGCGGCAAATCTAGAGGAAACCTCTGCCGCGCTCGACGAGTTGACGGTTGCGGTACGCCAGACGGCTGAAGGTGCAGCCGACGCCGCCAAGCGCGTCACGACAGTCAGTTCCGAAGCGATGCGCAGCGACCGGGTGGTGGAAGAAGCGATTGCGGCGATGAGCGGCATCGAACAATCTTCCGATCAGATTTCGAACATCATCGGCGTGATCGACGATATCGCTTTCCAGACCAATCTTCTGGCACTGAATGCGGGCGTGGAAGCGGCGCGTGCCGGGGAAGCGGGCAAGGGCTTTGCCGTGGTGGCACAGGAAGTGCGCGAACTGGCGCAGAAATCTGCCGCCGCCGCCAAGGAGATCAAGGACCAGATCGCCCGCTCTTCCAACCAGGTGGAAAACGGCGTGCGTCTTGTCGGCGAAGCCGGTGACGCGCTGAAACGCATCTCGGACCAGATCAAATCCGCCAACGAGATCGTCGGCAAGATCGCCCATTCGGCGGCCGAACAGGACACGACGCTGCGCTCTATCTCCACATCGCTCAACCAGCTCGACGTCGCCACCCAGCACAATGCGGCGATGGCGGAAGAGACTACGGCTTCGGCGGAAGCGCTGGCCGTCGATACCGAAGAGCTGCTGAACCTCATCCGCGGCTTCCGCGTCTCCTCCGGCAACCAATTCCACGGCATGGCAGAGCAGATGCGCATGGCGGGGTGATAGACGCTGAGGTGATGGATAAACGAAAACGCCGGAGGAAACTCCGGCGTTTTTTGTTTCAACGTGTCAGAGTATCCAGCCGGTCGATATCGGCAGGCGAAAAGACCGTAATTCCCGCTCTTTCAAGCAGTGCCGCCGTCACGCCATTGCCCGCATGTTTGATGCCGGAGAACGAGCCGTCATAGATCGCGACCGATCCGCAGGACGGGCTGCCGTCGATCAACAGCGCGTGCGTGCAGCCATTGGCTTTAGCAAGGGCCAACGCCTTTTCCGCACCGGCAATAAATTCCGCCGTGACATCGCCGCCGGTTACTTCCAGCACCCGGGCGCGGCCTTCCAGCACATCGAGACCGGAAGCGCTATTCTCAATTTCCGCCGGCGGGCGCGGCACGGACATGCCGCCCGCCATTTCCGGACAGATCGCCACCAGCCTGCCTTCATCCCGCCAGCGGTCTATCGCCGGGTGTACGAGAGGTTTGCCCTTGCCGTCATATCTGACCGGGTGGCCGAGAAGGCAGGCGCTGATTAGGATTTTGGTGATCATCAGGCCGCTGCGACAGCGAGATGTATACCCGAGTTCTTCTGAAGCGCTTGAATGACACTAAACAGATTATCGGCCCGGGGATTTCCCTTCGGGCCGAACATGCGCATCAGGCTTTTCGCAGGCACATCCACGTGTTTGGATAAAGTCTCGAAACCGATCGTGGCGTTGATGAAATCTCGCAATACCGACTTGCCGGTTTCGACATCTCCCTCCAGCAACAGTTCCACAGCATCCGACAAGAGAGCCGCCCGGAAGGCTGGGTCTTTTTCCGCCCTCGCCTTGACTGTCTGTTTGAATTCCCGCGTTAGCGCCATGTCACTCACCCGTCCCGGCACCCTTTCGGGCGCCCTTTCTGGATTTATAATCCTGCCAGAAGGCCTTGGCCGCTTCGATGTCGTTCTGCTGCCGGGCCTTGGTTCCGCCAATCAGCAGGATCACCAGCTCATCGCCGTCACGACCGAAATAGACACGATATCCGGGACCATAATCGATCCGGTATTCGAGAACACCGGAGCCAACGGATTTTACGTTGGAGAGATTGCCCTGCCCCATCCGGGTCACGGCAATCGTTACCTTCGACGCGGCAAGCGCCTCGATCTTTACGAACCATCGCCCAAATGGGCTCGATCCGTTCGGGTCCAGATATTCAACGACCTTCATGGGCCAATGGTAACATAAACATTACCATTGGCAAGCCTGTCTCAGCCGGTAATCTTCGAGAAATCCGCAACCGTTCCGGTGGCTTCACGAATGGCCTTCAACAGCGCCAGACGGTTTGCGCGGATGGCCGCGTCCTCATCGTTGACGAGAACATCCTCGAAAAACTTGTCGACGGGCGCGCGAAGCGTCGAGAGCGCCTGCATGGCGGAGCGGAAATCTTCCGTCTCGACGGCCTTTGCGGCATCGGCGGAAGCGGTCTTGATCGCCGCGTAAAGCGCCTTTTCGGCGTCGAGCTTCAGCAGTTCTTCTGAAACGCTGTTCGCAACCACGGTGCCCTTCTTTTCCTCTGCGGCCAGAAGCTGGGTGGCGCGCTTTGCACCGGCCAGCAGGTTCCGGCCATCTTCGCCGGTGATGAAGGCGGTCAGCGCCTCGACACGGCGGGCGATCATCAGCAGGTCGTCGGATTCCGGCGTCAGGACGGCGTCGATCAGATCGTAACGGGCGCCGAGGTCGCGCAGATAGACTTTCAGGCGGTCGTGGAAGAAGGAGAGGAGGTCAGTATCCTTCGCGACGCTCAAGAGCGACAGGCGCACGTTCTTTTCAAGCAGAATGCGAACCACGCCCAGCGCCGCACGGCGAAGCGCGAAGGGGTCCTTCGAACCGGTAGGCTTTTCATCGATGGCCCAGAAGCCGACGAGCGTGTCGAGTTTGTCGGCGAGAGCAACCGTGATCGCCACCTTGTCGGCGGGCAGGCGGTCGGAGGGACCCTGCGGCTTGTAGTGATCCTCGATCGCCGCGGCGACACTTTCGTTTTCGCCCTGCAAGGTTGCGTATTTTCGGCCCATCAGGCCCTGAAGCTCGGGGAATTCGCCGACAGCTTCGGTGCGCAGGTCGGCTTTCGCCAGCACCACGGCGCGGTCCACCAGAGCAGCATCGGCACCGACGACGGGGGCCAGAGCCTTGGCCAGTTCGCGAATGCGGGCCACACGCTGCCCTTGAGTGCCGAGCTTGGCATGGAAGGTAACGTTCAGCGCATCGAGCTTGGCCATGCGCTGGTCGAGCGGCTTCTTGAGATCGAGGCCAAATTTCGCAGCCGAATCCTTGAGCGTCTCCAGATCGGGCAGATCGCCCTGGTCACGGTTCCAGAAATGGCGGGCATCCGACAGGCGGGCGCGGACGACCTTGCCGTTGCCATGGATGATTTCCTTGCCGCCGTCGCTTGCCTCGATGTTCGAGATCAGGATGAAGCGGTTGGAAAGACCCTCTTCCGCACCCTGATTGCGGGTGACGAAACACTTCTGGTTGGTCTTGATGGTCAGCCGGATGATTTCCGCCGGGATTTGCAGGTAATCCTCCTCGAAAGTGCCCATCAGCACCTGCGGCCATTCAACAAGGCCGGAGACTTCTTCCAGCAGGCCTTCGTCTTCCACCAGCTCAAGGCCGTTGGCAAATGCCAGATCCTTGGCATCGTGCAGGATGATATCCTTGCGGCGGTCGGCATCGAGAATGACCTTCGCCTTTTCAAGGCTGGAGACATAATCCTCGAAACGGCGCACGGTGATCGGACCCGGCGCATGGAAACGGTGGCCATAGGTGACGTTGCCAGCGACGATGCCGTCGATGACAAAGGGAATGACCTGGGTTTCGTCATGTTCGGGGCCGAACAGGCAGACGATGGATTGCAGCGGGCGCACCCAGCGCAGGCTCTCCGAGCCCTTGCCTTCGATGCCGGCATAGCTGGAACCCTTCGGCATGGAGGCCGGGCCGGAGCGCATGGATTTCGGCCAGGGGAAGGAGCGGATGATGCCGGGCATCACCTCGGCGATAATCTCTTCCGCCGGGCGGCCGGGCTTGTTGATGATGGCGATGTAGAAATCGCCTTTCTTCGGATCGGAAACGACCTGAGCCTCGGAGACATCATTAAGGCCAGCGCCGCGCAGAAAGCCCTCAATCGCCTTTTCGTTGGCATCGGTGCGCGGACCCTTCTTTTCCTCACGCACATCGGCGGAGCGGGCGTTGAGGCCCCGAATATCCAGCGTCAGGCGGCGCGGCGTCCAATATTCGCGCGCACCCTCATAGGTCAGCCCTCTCTCCACCAAGGCGTCAGTGACGAGTTTCTTCAGATCGCCCGCCGCCTTACGCTGCATGCGTGCGGGGATTTCCTCGGAGCGAAGTTCAAGCAGAAGATCGGGCATGGGATAAGGACTTTAATCTGTTGCAAAAGAGTGTCGCGGACTTAGCAAGACCAGCGGCAAAAGTCATCAGCTATCGGTTAAATTACCGCCGGCGGACGTTACCAG
>NZ_WJOK01000033.1 GCF_009649785.1 Agrobacterium tumefaciens
GTAATATTTAGAGTAAATATTTTGTATTATTAAATTAGTTGAGATTTATATTGATTGTTTGGTGCGTGGCTGCGTTCAGATCGCGTGCAGGCAGAAGCGGCCCCAAGCGCCAACGCCAACACCACGCCGGCAGACAAAGGGGAAAGACTTGGCAAAAGCTGAGGGCGGCACATTTGTCCGGGCTGTTGGGACAGACATGCGGAAATACCGCTGGCAGCGTGTTCAGCGCTATCCTGAGGCAAGGCCGTATTAGAGGCTTTTTCTAGGGCAGTTCCGGGTACCGCTACGGGTTCTTGCGGGAGACGGGGGCGATGGTCGCCATCTGCAACAAAGTGCGCTCATTCGTGCGTTTGGCTCGCGCCAATGCATCGTCGCGGTCTTCCGGCAGCGTGTAGGTCATGTAGGACAGCGAGGTTTCGAGGTCGTTATTATTGTGTCCGAGGATGGCCGCGAAATAGCTGTTCTTGGTGACATGGGGCGGCGCGAAATTGTGATACGCCACCTCCGCATAAAGGTGCCGCAAGCCATAGGGCTTGGGCAGTTCTTCCTTCGGCCAGAAATCCTCGAACAGATTAAAAACCGTGTCCCGAAGCAGCAGGCGGGTTTCCGATGAAAAATCGTCGATCGACATGCCGTGCCACAGTTTTCCCTGCCCGCTTTCGCGCAGGCGCTGGTAGGCGGACAGGATGGTTGCGGAGCGTGCAAGGACCGGGATCTCGTAGGTAATCCCGAATTTCGTTCCTTCGCCCTGCTTCGTCTTGGCCTGGCCGTTAAACAGGATGCTCCATTTGGAAACGCCCTTGCCATAGGGAGCGGGTGAAAACTCGGCCTGCGTAAAGACCTCGTAGGGGCGTCGCCCCGTCATGCCGATCAGGCCGATGCCGATCATCAGCGGATCGTTGGACTGGAGGCAATCGGTGCAAATCTTCAGAACCTGCCGGTAATTTTCGAACGTGATCAGCGCACCATGCTTATTGGCGATCTTCTCCATCTTGACCCGGCGCGCATCGTCGTACATCGCTGCATCGCCGGTGGCGATCTTCAGCATCGGATGGTCGTCACCGAAGGCTTCGCGGATGGCGTTACGATATTTGGTGATGTAGGAAATGATCGTCGTCTGGGCGCGGCCCTTCATGACGGCGATTTCGGCGTCCCACAAGGCCTGCATCTCTTCTTTCGAGCCCAGGCCGTTCATCGCTGCAATAAAATCCGCGATCCGCAAAAGCACTGTCGGCTTGCGGCCGGCGGTGTTGAACTCCGCCCGTTCGATCTTTTCGACAATGGAGGTCGCCACGCCGGTTTTCGGATAGTCGGCCCGCTCTATATAGGTCTTCAGCCGCTCCCGCAGCTTTTTCATGTTGCAGATGGCAAGCGGGGTGCTCTTTGCTCCAAATTCGGCCTTCAGGGCATAGCGATATTTCATGATGTAAAGTTCGAGCGTCTTTTCCGTGCGGCCATTGTCGAAATGGTAGCGGACCTCTGCGTCCCAAAGATCGCGGATTTTTTTGTTTCGCAACGCCTCGCTGCTTTTCATCGCCTCCCTGACCCGACCGACGAACTGGTCGATGCGTTCCACGAGAACTGGAGTTTTGGTCTTTCGTGCGAGCATGCGGCGGCCCCTGAACCGGTCGGGAAATATAAAATCTATGATTGGCAATCAACAGAAGCATGGTTGCGGAAATGCCATGGATATCCGCCGCCAGCATATTTCTTTTGAATAATAGTTTAATCGATTCCGCAAGTATGGCCGTGATGCGTGGAACCTTCAAGGAAGGTTTGCGAGCCGAGATCGGTAAGTCGGGGAGCCGGCATCCTGCCGGCGGCGCTTCGGGTGATTGAATTCTGATGGAAGTATGGGCTTCGGGAATTCTCCCGAAGCCGCAGAGGTTGCGACAGCCTATTTCGGTAGCCGGGTTTTCAGGGAGGTCACGATGCGCTTGGCAAGCCCCTCATAGTCCTCATCGAAATGGTGGCCACCTTCGATGCCGACCGTCTCCACGCCCTTTGCCTTCAGGCCGGGGCAGGGGTCTTCATCCTCTTCCTCCGTGCCATAGACGCATTGCACCAGCTTCGGATCGATCTTGACGATGTCATCGATGGTCTTGCCGCCCTTGCCTTCGCCGGCAACGCCGAGCCAGCCCTGGACGGAAATCTCGAAATCGACTTCGGTCGAAAGTCCAAGCAGCGTCAGCTGCACGACATGCGATTTCGCGCGTTCGGGCAGGAGATTATAGGTGGCGGGAATGATATCGGCGCCAAAGGAATAGCCGATCAGCACGACGTTCCGAACCTTCCATTCCTTGCGGTAGGTGTCGATGATGCGTGCAAGGTCATTGGCCACTTCCTGCGGTTGTTTTTCTTTCCAGAAGTAACGCAGGGCATCGACGCCGATCACAGGTATCCCCTGCTTTTGCAGCGCGCCGCCGACTTCCTCGTCCAGATCGCGCCAGCCGCCGTCACCGGAATAGATCACCGCCATGGTGTCCATCGCCGGGCTCGTTTCGAGAACCGTGATCGGCAGGCCTAGCGGGCTGCTGGTGTCGCCCGCCGCATCGACCTTGTCGGACAGGGTCTGGGACAAAATCTCATCCGCCTTGCCTGTCACATCAGTCACTTCGATATCGGGATGAAGCTTCACCAGGGCGTTAACGTGGTCGCGGCCCTTCTGATCCGCATCGGGCGTGAACAGCACGCTGACAGGAGCTGGCAGCGGGCCATCGGTCAGGCCATAAACCGTTTCACCGTCCACCTTGTCCTTGGTGGCGGGGGTGCAGAGTATCTTCTCAAGCGGCAGGCCAGCCTTGGGGTCAACCGCGATGGCTTCCTGAACGGTGGAGACCGGGCTTTGCGCGATCATGGCGAGCGCCAGCGTTCCGCCCTTGCCGATGCCGGTGAGGATAGGCTGGCGATAGCTGGCGGTCCCGGCGGTGCGCTGGATCTGCTGCGACAGCGACTCGATGTCCGAGATCATATAGATACACTCGTCATCATCGGCCTCGAGTGCCTTCAGATATTCCTTGAAATCGATGCCGACCACCGCGGCACCCTTTTCTACCAGTGCTTTGGCGCGTTCTTCGTCGGTGCCGGTCCATCCTTCCGCATCGGAAATCAGGAAGACGCTGGCGAGAATTTCACCATCCGGCACCATGATGTGCTCGGCGGGGATCATGCCAGTGTCATAGGCTGGCTTGTCCTGCGAAAAGGCGGCGCTGGAAGCAAACAATGGGGAGAGGAACAGGGCGGAGGCGGCAAGGGCTGCCTTCAGCATGCTGTATTTTCTCATTTTCCGATCACTCCTCTGACACCGCCACTGATCAGAACCGTCGCGTCCATCAGCGCCAGAGCGGCGTCTGCGCCATTCTGTACGGCGAGGTAACGCGGTTCCCATTTCGGGTGGAACTTCGTCTTGAACGCACGAAGGCCCTTAAAGTTGTAAAAACGTTCGCCATGTTCGAAAAGCGTGCTGCCAATGCGGTCCCAGACCGGTGCCGCATCGCGCTTCGACATGCCGGACATGGGTGCCATGCCGAGATTGAAGCTTTCATATCCCGCCTCGCGTAGATGCTGCATGATGCTGACGAAGAGGAAATCCATCGAGCCGCGCGGTGCATCCGGTGAAAAGCGCATGAGATCGACGGTGGCTTCCTTTTTCGTGTCCGTCACCATCAGATTGGCGAAGGCGGTGATCTTGCCATCCTTGCGCAGCACGGCGACGGGCTGGGAGAGAATGTAGTTGGGCTCGAACGCACCGAGAGAAAATCGCTTTTCCCTTGTATTATGGTGGGTGAGCCAGCCATCCGAGACCTGCTTGAGATCATCCAGAATATCGGCAACATGCGATTGCTCGACAACTTCGAAGGTCAGCCCGTCGCGGGCGCCGCGGCTCAGTGACTGGCGAAGGGTTGCGAGCTTGCCGCCCTTCAATTCGAATGCGGTAAGATCGACCAGCGCCAGTTCGCCAAGCTTGAAGGCACGCAGGCCCGCATCGGCGCAATGGGACAGGAGGAAGGGCGAAATCTGGTAGAAGGCGGCGCGCGCACCCGCCGAACGGGCGGATTCCACGAATTGCCAGACCAGATCGGGAAAATCCTCCTCGTTGCCGACGGGGTCGGCGAAGGCTATCCATGATCGGCCCTGAATGCCGTACATGATGAAGGCGCTGCCGCTTTCGGAGAACATCACATGCTTGTCGCCCATGCGCACCAGATTGGCATCGGCCGAATCCTGCTGCATGACGATGTCGGTTGCACGTTCAACGTCTTCCGGCTGGATGGAATCCGGCTTGAAAGTGACCGGCCGCATCAGGCTGAAAATTGCAATGGTGGAGGAAGCGAGCACCAGGCCGAGAAGGGCGCGCAGACCGCGCGGTGCTTCTTCGGAGAACTCGAATTCCCACCACAATGTGTGGCTGTAATCGGTGTCGCGGTAGACGAACAGAAGGATCGTTGCCGCGCCGGCGATGATGACGGCCATAGCGGCGAGCCAGCTCGGTCCCAGCGCCTGTTTGACCAGCGAGGCATGACGGTTGAAGCTGCGCATATTGAGGGCGAGCGCCGCGATGAAGATGCCGAGGAAGATTGCCTCGAAAACGGCGATCGCCTTCACCAGCGACAGGATGAGCGCCAGCGATGCGGCGACAAGGGCAATCCACCACGCCCCATCCAGCCGCTGCCCGAGGCCGCGGGAGGCGACAACGAGGCCAAGGCCGAGAATACTCGTCAGAAAGTGCGCCGCCTCGATGATCGGCAGTGGCACGAAATTCGACAGGAAATCCAGATTGCTGCCGGGCGTCGGCGTCACGCTCGAAAAGATCAGCATGGTGCCGAGAATGATCGCGAAGGTCGAGAGCAGCGGCGGCGCCAGCCGCACGGCAAGCTGGCTGATATCGGAGACCACCGGCTTGGCCGCGAACTGCTTCATTTCGGAAACGATCATCACCAGAATGGCAACAACCAGCGGCAGGACGTGATAGATGACGCGATAAAGAACGAGGCTTCCGAGCAGCTGATCGACGCTGATCGCGTTGCCGAGCCCGGCTACCATGACCGTTTCGAACACACCGAGACCGGCGGGAACGTGGCTGAGAACGCCAAGGCCAACGGCGGTGGCATAGATCGCGAAGAATGTCGGCCAGCCGAGATGCGTCTCGGGCAGGAGCACGTAAAGCACGGAGGCGGAGGCGGCGATATCAAAGGCGGAGACGAGGAACTGGCGCGAGGAGGTGCGGCTGTCGGGAAGGCGCAGTCGCCATTTGCCGAGCCGGATCGCCTTGCCGTTGCGGCCGATATAGGCGGTGGTAACGAGAACGGCAATGACGGCGAGCGCTCCGCCCCTTAGAACAGTCGGGTCGAGACCGATGATGGCGGCGATGCGTGGTGCGACGATGAAGGTCGAAAGGGCGCTGACCGACAAAAGGCCCAGCCCGAAGGACAGCGTGACGAAGGCGATGACACGGGCGATGTCACCCGGCGAAAGTCCCAGCCTGGAATAGGCGCGAAAGCGTATTGCGCCGCCGCTCAAGGGGCCAAATCCAGCAGTGTTGCCGATGGCGTAAGCGGCAAAAGCGGTGGCCGCCATGGACGGGAAGCGCACCTTTTTGCCGACATATTCGATCGCGTTGGCGTCGTAGAAAATCAGCGACAGGAAGCTCAGCGCCGTAAAGACCATTGCAAGAAGAATGGCCGGAAGCGAAGTGTCCAGAAGAGCTGCGATCACATCATCGTACCGCACTTCGGATGTGAGGCGGTAAATCGCAAACGTCATCATCACGAAGATGAGCGTAATGGCGATGGCCGTCAGATAGGGCCGGTTTCTGGCAAAGAAGCTTTCAACCGGGGATTCGGTAATATCGGTCTGTATAATTTCGCTCTTGTCTGCCATTTGCTTTTTCCAGCGCCAGTCCCTTGGTTGGCGAACCACAGGATTGTGTCGCTAATTCGTTTCGGTTGAGGAAATTTGCTTAGCAGAAATGCGTGACGTGTCGATGTGAAGTTTGGCGACAAACCAACGAGATTTTCGCCGTTAAAATGAAAAATGCAACCAAAAAGAGCGATGTTCAAATTTTAGATCAAAAACTCCGTGAATTAATCGTTCCGATTGCTTGGAGGCGATGTTTGATGTGATTAAACGCTTCTTTCAATTGAAGGAAATGCAAAATGAACCTGCCTACAAGAATAGTAATTTCGCTGATCGCAGCCCTTTTGGTGGGCGGCGGCTACATGGCTTATGACAAGATGCGGGGCGCCGAATGGGTTGTTTCGCCGCAGCAGATCGCTGATGCGAAGGCCGGCGGGCAGGCCGGATATGAATCGCGTCCGGGAACAGTGACCGTTCTGCCGATCCGTAGCGAGACGGCGGATGTACTGCCGATCAAATGGGCCATTGCTGGTCTGGTCGCAGGCCTGCTGGCGTTTCGGTCCACGGGCAAAAAGAAAGCGGCAAAGGCCTGAGGCCTGCCGCTTCATGTCTCCGGCACGGAAGTCCGGGGAGAATGCCAAAGTCGGGGCGCGTTACGCGCCCCACGTTTTCTCCAGCACGCGAACCCAGTTGCCATGGCAGATCTTGGCGAGTGCGGCGTCGTCATAACCGCCGTTGCGCAGGGCTGTGACCAGCAATTGCAGATCGGCCGCATCCTTCATGGCTGCTGGAATGGTGGTGCCGTCGAAATCCGAACCGAGTGCGACGTGATCGATTCCGATGCGGTTGACGATATAGTCGACATGGCGGACCAGTTCGCCAAGATCGGTAGCCGGGTTCTTCACGCCGTCCTGGCGCAGGAACAGAACGCCGAAATTGATGCCGGCAAGACCGCCTGTGTCGCGGATCGCGTCCAGCTGGCGGTCCGTCAGGTTGCGGCTGTGGTTGCACAGCGCATAGGTGTTGGAATGGGACGCCACCAGCGGTGCGTCCGAAATCTTCGCGATGTCCCAGAAACCCTGTTCGTTCATGTGCGACAGGTCGACCATGATCTTCAGTTCGTTGCAGGTCTTTACCAGCCGTTTTCCGGCATCGGTGAGGCCGGGGCCGATATCCGGTGTCGACGGGAAGCGGAAGGGAACGCCGTAGGCGAAGATGTTCGGGCGGCTCCAGACCGGGCCGAGCGTGCGAAGGCCAGCCTCGTGGAGAACATGCAGCACATCCAGATCGGCGCCGATCGCTTCTGCGCCCTCGATATGGAAGACGGAGGCAAAGGCGCCCTCTGCCATCGCGCTGCGGATCTCGGCGGCCGTGCGGCAGACTTTCAGCGCACCGCCTGATTGTTTCTCGGCGCGGAACAGCAGGGCTGCCATGCCAAGCGTCGCCTTCAGCGCGTCCGCTTCAGCCGGTGTCGTGAAGTCGCCGTTCGCGTCCTTCTCCATGCTGGGCGAGGGGACGTAGATGGCGCAGAGGCCACCGGCCAACCCGCCCTTCCTGGCGCGCGGCAGGTCGATGTGGCCGACCGTATCACCCTCGATGAGAAGCGTTTCGGGAGAGGCATTGCCCGATCGCCATAACCGCAGAAGCACGTCGTTGTGGCCGTCGAAGACGGGTACGGTTTTTTCATCGGTCATGGTCATTCACCTTTGGATACGGGCGGGGCGCGGGCGCGCGGTCGTCAGACTTTTGAGAATTGGTAGAGGAAAGGTCAAGGTCGGAGCAAATGCAATCCGTGCATAGGCTCTGCCAAATTTGGAATTGGTCGCGCCTCGTTTGCTCGTGGTAATCGCGGGAAAACATAAAAAAAATGACTGGATTGGGGCGAACCCATACCGTTTCCGAAAAATAAGGTCCGAAAGGGGATTTTCGATGATTTCAAGACGCAACCTGCTGATTGCCGGCGCTGCCGTACCGTTCCTGTCCTATGCGCACATTCCGGCATTTGCTGCGACGCCCAAGGATATTCTGGTGGTCGCGCAGCAGCTGGACAACATGACGAGCCTTGATCCGCATGAGGGTTTCGAAGCCGTCGGCGGTGAAATCATGTCCAACATGTACCAGAAGCTGGTGCGGGCGAACCGTGAAGATTCCACCAAGGTCGATCCGGTCATCGCGAAGTCCTGGGAAGCCGATGCGGAAAGCAAGGTTTTCACCTTTGTGATTGGTGACGATGCGACCTTCTCGAGCGGTGCGAAAGTGACCGCGGAAGACGTGGCCTTTTCTCTGCAGCGCGCCATCAAGATGAACAAGAGCCCGGCCTTCATCATCGGCCAGTTCGGCTTCACGCCTGACAATGCCGAAACCACCATCGTTGCCGCCGACGAAAAGACAGTGAAGCTGACGACGGCAAAGCCGACCGCAATCTCGTTCCTGCTCTATTGCCTCTCCGCCAATATCGGCGCGATCGTTGAAAAGAAGGCCGTGCTGGCAAATGCCTCGGGCGAAGACCTCGGCAATGGCTGGCTGCAGAAAAACAGCGCCGGTTCCGGCGATTTCATGTTGCAGGCCTGGAAGCCGAGCGAGAGCGTAGCGCTCACCGTCAACCCGAATGGCCCCTACAAGGGTAACATCAAGCGCGTCATCCTGCGCCATGTCACCGATCCGTCTTCCCAGCTTCTGATGTTGCAGAAGGGCGATATCGACATTGCCCGCGACCTGACCTCGGAACAGCTGCGTACCGTCCAGAACGACGCCAACATCGAGTTGCAGCGCAAGAGCATCGCCTCGCTGGTGCTGATCTCGCTTAATCAGGGCAATGAGAACCTTGCCAAGCCACAGGTCTGGCAGGCCATCAAATGGGCGCTGGACTACAAGGGCATGCAGGAAAACATCGTGCCGCTGACGCACAAGGTTCACCAGAGCTTTGAGCCGGAAGGTTTCCCCGGCGCCGTCAACGACACGCCGTACCAGCGCGATGTCGAAAAGGCCAAGGCGCTGATGGCGGAAGCCGGTCTTGCCGACGGTTTCGAAATCACCATGGATCACTATTCCGCCCAGCCTTACCCGGATCTGGCGCAGGCCATCCAGGCAAATCTTGCCGATATCGGCATCAAGGTGCGTCTGCAATCTGCCGAGAACCGTCAGGTTCTGACCAAGATGCGCGGCCGCGAACACCAGATGGCGCTTTCCGCCTGGGGCACGGATTATTTCGATCCGCATTCCAATGCCGATGTCTTCAACATCAACAAGGACAATGGCGACGACGCCAAGTCCAAGCCCTTCCTGTGGCGTTCGCGCTTCAAGAACGACGACTTTGCCGCGAAGGCAGAAGCCGCCCGTGACGAGAAGGACCCGGCAAAGCGCATCGAGCTTTATGAAGCGCTGCAGCGCGAGCACATGGAAAACAGCCCCTTCGTCTTCATGTTCCAGACGACGAAGACGGCCGCGTTCCGCAAGGGCGTTTCCGGCTTTGAACTAGGCGTTCTCTCCGAGGGCAATTCCTACCACGATGCTAAGAAAGCGTAACATTGAACAAGCGCGTCAAAAGCATATCGTCGACACTGAGCAGCGTCATTCTGACGCTGTTCGGGTTGATGGTCATCACCTTCCTGATCGGGCGCGTCATGCCTGTCGATCCCGTCATTGCGGCAGTTGGCGACAACGCGCCTGAAGACGTCATTGTGCGGGTTCGGGCCGAAATGGGCCTGGACCAGCCACTGGTCGTTCAGTTTTTCCACTATGTGTCGCAGGTGCTGCACGGTGATTTCGGCAATTCCATCCTGACCCGCAACCCGGTTTGGATCGATATCAAGCGCGTTTTCCCCGCCACCTTCGAGCTTGCTACGGCAGCACTCATTCTCGCTGCGCTGATCGGCATTCCGCTCGGCGTCTGGGCCGCCGTGAAGCAGGGTAAGTTGACGGATCAGATCATCCGCGTCGTCTGCCTTGCCGGCCATTCCGTGCCCGTCTTCATGCTGGCGCTGATTTCGCTGCTGGTATTTTACGCCACGCTTGGCGTCGCACCCGGACCGGGCAGGCAGGACATCATCTATGACGGCATGATCTCGCCGGTCACGGGCCTGATGACGGTCGATACGCTGCTTGCCGGCGACTGGGACGCGTTTTACGACGCCATCGCCCACATGGTGCAGCCCGTCTGCATCCTTGCCTATTTCAGCATGGCCTATATCACCCGCATGACACGCGCCTTCATGATCGATGCGCTGAAGGGCGAATATGTCATTACCGCCCGTGCCAAGGGGCTTTCGGCAATGACCGTTATCTGGGGGCACGCCTTCCCGACGGTTGCCGTACAGCTCGTCACGGTTCTCGCACTCACCTATGCCGGCCTTCTGGAAGGTGCCGTGGTGACAGAAACCGTCTTCAGCTGGCCGGGCCTTGGCCAATATCTCACCGTCTCGCTCATGAACGCGGACATGAACCCTGTCGTCGGAGCGACCCTGTTGATCGGCCTGATCTATGTCGGCCTCAACCTGCTCGCAGACGTACTTTACCGAGTAATGGATCCCCGCGTTCGATGATGTTAGCAACTTTCAGAAACTGGGCTCTGGATGAGACGCCGCATTCCCGCAGGCAAGCTGCCTGGGGAAACCGGTACCGCATCTGGCTGAACCTCAAGTCCAATCCGCTGGCGGTGGTCGGTCTCACGATCATCATCGTCTTCATTGCGCTGTCGCTGCTGGCGCCGTTCATCGCGCCTTATGATCCGGCCGCGCAGAACCTCGGCAACCGCCTTGCCTTCCCGAGTGCCGAGCACTGGTTCGGCACGGATGAGCTGGGTCGCGACATTCTTTCCCGCATTCTCTATGGTGGTCGCGTCACGCTCGGCATGGTCATTGCCGTCGTCGTTCTCGTTGCGCCGATCGGTCTCGCCATCGGCTGCATCGCCGGTTATTTCGGCGGTATCGTCGATACGGTGCTGATGCGGGTGACCGATGTGTTCCTGGCCTTCCCGCGCCTCATCCTGGCGCTTGCCTTCGTCGCGGCGCTGAAGCCTGGCGTCGAAAGCGCCATTCTCGCCATTGCGCTCACCGCCTGGCCGCCCTATGCGCGTCTCGCTCGCGCCGAAACCATGACGGTTCGCGGCAGCGATTTCGTTGCGGCCTACCGGCTGACAGGCGCTTCCGCCTGGCGCATCATCGCCCGTCACATCGCGCCGCTCTGCGTGCCGAGCCTCATCGTGCGCATCACGCTCGACATGAGCTCGATCATCATCACCGCCGCAAGCCTCGGCTTCCTCGGCATGGGCGCGCAGCCGCCTTCGCCGGAATGGGGTGCGATGATTGCGACGGCCAAGCGCTTCATCTTCGAACAATGGTGGGTCGCCACCATTCCGGGCATCGCCATCTTCCTCGTCTCGCTCGCCTTCAACTTCCTTGGCGATGGTCTGCGCGACGTGCTCGACCCGAAGGGACATTGAGCCATGCTGGTCGAAATCGAAAATCTGAAGATCGCGTTCCAGACCCGCACCAGCCGCTTCGAGGCGGTGCGCGGTGTTTCCATGAAGCTCGGAACAGAAAAGCTCGGCATCGTCGGTGAATCCGGTTCGGGCAAGAGCCTCACGGCGCGCGCGCTGATGAAGCTTCTGCCCTCCAATGCCGATATCAGGGCCGACAAGCTCTCCTTTGACGGTATCGACGTGCTTTCCGCCAGTGAAAAGCAGATGCGCCAGATTCGAGGAAAACGGGCAGGTTTCATCCTTCAGGATCCAAAATATTCGCTGAACCCGGTCAAGACCATGGGTGCACAGATCGCGGAAGCCTGGCGCGCCCACAAGGGCGGCAGCAAGCGTGCGGCCATGGAGGCGGCAATCGCTCTGCTCGATCAGGTGAAGATCCGCAATCCGCGCCAGGTCGCTTCGTCCTACGCTCACGAGGTTTCCGGCGGCATGGGCCAGCGTGTCATGATCGCCATGATGCTGGCGCCCGATCCCGAGCTTCTGATCGCCGACGAACCGACGAGTGCTCTCGATGCCACGGTGCAGGCGGAAATCCTGCGGCTGATCGAGGAGCTGGTATCGGAACGCGGCATGGGTCTCATCCTCATCAGCCACGACCTACCGCTTGTCTCGCATTTCTGCGACCGCGTGGCTGTCATGTATTCCGGCCGGGTGATGGAGGAACTGAAGGCTTCCGAACTCCTGAAAGCCCAGCATCCTTACACGCAGGGTCTCTTGAACTGCATTCCCTCGCTGACGCATCCGCGCGAGCGTCTTCCCGTTCTCAACCGTGATGCAGCGTGGTCCAGCCTATGATCGACGTCGAAAATCTCCGTATCAAGTTCGGCGACCGTGAAGTGGTGAAGGGCGTGTCCTTTTCGGTCGAAAAGGGCGGCAGCTTCGGCATCGTTGGCGAAAGCGGCTCGGGCAAGTCCACCATCCTGCGCGCCATGGCCGGCCTTAATGAAAGCTGGGAAGGCCGCATCGCCTTTGCCGGCAAGGATGCGCCGCTGAAGCGCACGCCGGAATTCTTCCGGCAGGTGCAGATGGTGTTTCAGGACCCCTATGGTTCGCTGCATCCGCGCCAGACCATCGACCGCATTCTCAGCGAATTGCCGTTGGTGCACGGCATGGACAATATCGAAAAACGCATCCAGCAGGCGCTATCGGATGTGGCCCTGCCGCAGGCAGTGCGCTTCCGTTACCCGCACCAGCTCTCCGGCGGTCAGCGTCAGCGCGTGGCGATTGCGCGTGCGTTGATTGCCGATCCGCAGGTTCTGCTGCTCGATGAGCCGACTTCGGCGCTCGATGTTTCAGTGCAGGCGGAAATCCTGAACCTGTTGCAGGATCTGCGGGCGGCGCGCAACCTCACCTATATCCTCGTCAGCCACAATCTGGCTGTTATCGCGCATCTGTGCCCACAGGTGGGCGTGATGCTGAATGGTGAAATGGTCGAGCAGCTGAATGCAGGCGATCTACGCGAAGGCCGCACAAAACACCCGCATACAGAAGAGTTGCGCAGCCTGAGTATCCGGCTGGAAGAGCCGGCTTGAGCCCCCGTCGCACATAGATCGAGCGGTTGCTGCTCGCTTCTTCTTCCCACCGGGGAGAAGGTCGCGGCAGCGGTATGAGGCTTCCCACAAGACCCACGAAGACACGAGACCGAACAATGTCACAGCAATTCGACTGGAACGCCGCTTCGACGCTTGCCGAGAGTTTCGTCTCGCAATGGGCCGGCAACGAGCCAGGCGGAGCGGTGATCGGTTTTGATCTAGATGGCATCCGTTTTGCCCATTCCGGCGGTGTCGAAAGCCTTTCGACCTTTGCGCCGTTCACGCCAAAAAGCGTGGTGCGTTACGCTTCCGTCACCAAACATGCCTTCTGTGCCATGGTGCTTGCCCATTCCGATCTGATCGGGCTTGACGATCCGCTCGGAAAGCATCTGCCGGAGTTGCAATCGCCACTCCGCGACGTCACTGTCGGGCAGGCGCTGGATATGAGCGGCGGGTTGCCGGACACGCGCGAATGCCTCTCGCTGCTTGGTCTTTCCGTCTACACCGAAACGAAGGCCGGCCCGCTTCTAGACTATCTGTCGCGGCTGACCCGGCTGAACTTTCCGGCCGGCAGCGAGGTTTCCTATTCGAATACCGGTTATCGTCTGGTCGAGGCGGCGCTGGAGCGCCATGGCTTCCGTTTTGACGATTTCGTGCAGACGCAAATTGCCGGACCGTTCGGTGTTTTCCTGAAGGCGCCGGACGTCTGGAACGATCCGGTCGACGGATTGGTGCCGGGTTACTGGAAGGCTGAGAGCAACTGGCAACTTTCGGCGGCGGGGCTGCATATTTCTGCTTCGGGCAGTCTTGCCGGCAGTGCCGAAGCGCTGACCCGCTGGCTGCAGGGGCTGATGCGGGGAGAGGGCAGCTTTGCCGGCGTTCTGGACGGGCTTTCAACCGAGCGGCGGCTCGCCGATGGACGGATGAGCGAATATGGTCTCGGCCTGCGCTGGTCACATCTCGGCCACAGACGTTTCGTCGGTCATGGCGGTTCGCATCCCGGCTACAAGACGTACTTCCTTCTCGATCCGGAAAACGGCACGGGTTTCGTCGTGGTATCGAACCGCGAGGATACCAACGGCTTCAAGATTGCGCTGGAAAGCATGGCGGCCCTGACCGGTCTGCCTTTACCCAAACCCGCCGCCAGCCTGCCGGAAGGCCTCTATGTCACCGAAAGCGGACCGTGGTGGCTGGAGATCAAGGGCAGTACCTCGACCTTCATCGATGGCGACGACACGCTTTATGAAGATGCCGATGGCTGGGTGTCATCGCGCTCCGCATCCTCTCCGATGCTTCTGAGGCTCGAGGGCGACGCGATCGTCGGCGAGGCAGGCCACGCCGCTCGTCGGTTCCTGCCGGTTGGCGACCATGCGGTGCCCGATGAGCTTTCCGGATCTTGGCGCTCTACCGAAGGGGCGGAATTTACGATTTCCGGTTCGTCGCTAACCATGGGTATCGGTCCCACGCGCCGCTCCATGCCTTTAACGGCGCTCGGCAATGGTCGCTTCCTCTTCACGCTCTCGGACGGGCCGTGGACGAAGCGCATCTGTCTCAATCAATTGAGCGACAGCCGGATAGAGCTTGTGGCGAGCCGGGCGCGAATGATCGAATATTCAAGAAGCCTTTAAGAGGGTTTCAATCAGCTGCTATTGCTCCTAATAAAGACCCTTGTTCCAGCTAAAGGCCGGTTCAACATCTTTGTGGGAGAACAGGCCCTTGGAAGTCAAATGGCTCGAGGATTTCCTGGCGCTGGCCGGAACGCTCAATTTTTCGAAGGCGGCGGAAGAGCGGCATGTGACGCAATCCGCTTTCAGCCGAAGGATCAAGCAGCTGGAAGCCTGGGTGGGCGCGACGCTGGTCGATCGCGCTTCCTATCCCTCACGACTGACCGAGGCCGGGGTGAAGTTCGTTCCGGTGGCGCAGGAAACCCTGAAGCAGCTTTACCACGCCCGTCGCACCCTGTTGCAGGAAGACGGCGAGGATGCCAGAACAGTGCGGCTGACGGCGCTGCACACGCTGTCTTTCACCTTCTTCCCCGACTGGCTGAAACGGGTGAACGAGAAGGCGGGACCGCTGTTTTCGGTTCTGCGGCCTGATTCCGGCAGCATGGAGGAGAACCTCAATTCGCTGGTGGACGGGCAGAGCGATTTCCTTCTGACCTACGCCCACCCCGAAGTGCCGATGCTGCTCGATGCGCAGACCTTCGAATTCCGCGTGCTTGGCGCGGAAAACATCATTCCCGTTTCCGCGCCCGCGGAGGACGGCGCACCGCTGCACAGCCTTACGGAAAGCGCGAAAAAACCCTTTGCCTATCTGGATTACGAAAAAGCATCGTTCTTCGGGCCGCTGTTGCGCGATCTCCTGAGTGCGCGCCTGCCGAAATTCGAGCGGGTGCATGAGGGCAGCATGTCGGTGGGGCTGAAAGCCATGGCGATGGCGGGATGGGGTGTTGCCTGGGTGCCGGAAAGCCTGATGCGGCACGAGCTGGATAGCGGCGCGCTGGTGCGTGCCGCCGATCAAAGTTTCGATATTGCCGTGGATATCCGGCTTTATCGTTCCAAGGAGAACCGCCGTCCCGTTGTCGAGCGCATATGGGCGGTTCTCGAAGATTGATCCTGGTCAGATCGCGGTGCGGTGGGCGTTTTCGAGATAGAGCGCGCGCAGGCGTTTCACCATCGCGCCTGGTTTGCCATCACCCACCGGCTTGCCATCGATCTTCGTCACCGAAACCACGAAGTTGGAGGCGCTGGTCAGGCAGGCTTCGTCTGCGTTCATCGCCTCTTCCAACGTGAAAGGCCGTTCTTCCAGCGTGAAACCGGCCTCCTTGGCCAGTTGCAGGGCGGCAAGGCGGGTGCAGCCGGGCAGGGTCTTGTTGCTGTTGCCGCGGGTGATGATCTTCCTGTCGCCGGTGATGATATAGGCGGTGGATGATGCGCCTTCGGTGACGAAACCATCCTCGATCATCCACGCCTCATCGCAGCCTTCAGCCTTGGCGATGCGTTTTGCCATCACTTGCGGCAGCAGGCAGACGGTCTTGATATCACGGCGCGCCCAGCGCTGGTCGGGAACGGATTTGACCGCAATGCCGGCCTCTTCCACGGCGGTGCCGACGAGTTTTTTGGCCTGCGTGAACATCACCAGCGTCGGCTTCAAATCGGCGGAAAACAGGAAGTTGCGGTCTTCCGCGCCGCGCGTCAGTTGCAGGTAGATCATGCCTTCGACAAGGTTGTTGTCGGCAATCAGGCGACGTTCGGCCTCGACGATTTCCTTTGTTGTGACCGGCAGCGGCACGTCGATTTCGCGGGCGCTGCGTTCCAGCCGCGCCATGTGCAGGTCGCTGTCGATCAGCTTGCCTTCGAGAACGGAGGTGACTTCATAAATGCCGTCGCCGAACAGGAAGCCGCGGTCGAAGATGGAAAGGCGGGCTTCCGCCTCGGGCAGGAATTCGCCGTTGAGATAAACGATGCGACCGGATTGGCTAGTCATGAAAACTCCGTCTGGAAAAGTCAGGCTGAAAGAAGGGTTTTAAGGGTATCGATGCAAATGGCCTCAACCGTTGCGGCCTTGCCGGTTCCAGCGTTGAAGCCTGATGTTGTTGTTGCCGCGCAGAGCGAATTGAGGATCGCCTCCTCGGTTGCCTCTATTGCGGCTTCGAAGAGCGGCGAGATCGCATCGTTGGAGAGCTCAGGATAGTCTGTAACTGCCTTACGGCGTGCGGGCGTGCGGCGAAGGCGCTCGTTGGTCGAAAATGCCAGCGCGTAATCGCCGGAACCATTGCTCAGTGCGGCACCGGTGCGCGAGAGGCCGCCGAAGCTCCTAGCGGCCAAGCGCTTCAAATTGCGCGACGACAGCGGCGCATCGGTTGCGATGATGATGACAATCGAGCCGTCCTTGTCCTTGTGCTCCGGGCTCACATAGGGTTTGCCACAGACGAGAAGATGGCCGCCATAATTGGACTGCACGAGAACGCCGAGCGTATACGCCTCCCCCGCGACGGTGACGATGCGGGATGCGGTTCCGATGCCGCCCTTCATGCCGAAAGCCACCGTGCCGGTCCCGGCTCCAACGCCGCCCTCGGCCACCGGGCCTGTGGCAGCGTTTTTCAGCGCGGTGGAGATTTCCTCGATGGTCGGGCGACCGGCGCGGATGTCGTTGAGGCGGGAATCGTTGGTCTCTCCGACGACCGCATTGATCGACACCACTTTTTCGTTACCCGGCTGCGCCAGTGTGTGGCGGTTGATCGTCTCGATTGCCCGGCCGGTTGCAAGCGTATTGGTGAGGATGACAGGCGTTTCGAGTTCGCCCAGTTCCTCGATCTGGGTCGAGCCGGCAAATTTGCCAAAGCCGTTATAGACCGCAAAACCCGCAGGCACCTTGTCCTGAAAAAGATTGCCGCCATGCGGCAGGATCGCTGTTGCGCCGGTGCGGATCGTGTCGCCTTCGATGACGGTCGAATGGCCGATCGTCACGCCTTCGACATCGGTGATGGCATTGAGCGGGCCGGTCTCGAAATGGCCGGGCGGCAAGCCGATATCGCGCAGTCTCGGGCGGGTCGTCTGATGCATCGGGCGATCACTTTTGCGGAATACAGGCTCAAGGTGGAACAAGCGCGGCTTGCGAAAAGCTTTGCTCTGACTTGACGTTAGCCTAGTTCGCCGGGAAACGGCATCGCAAAAATGGAATAGTTTTATGCGGGCAATGGATGCGCTCAGAAGGCGCGTAGCGCCGGTCCCCGTTCACGCTCCAGCCATTGCCGCATCGCGTCTTCGGTCTCTTCGCGTGTGGGTGCGCCGATCCGGCCGCCGAAGACCGTGCATTTGAGCGCAGCGGCAACGGAGGAGAGCCGGATGGCGGCGCGGCTTTCCATGCCTTCGGCTATGGCAAGCGCAAAGGTGCCGTGGAAAATGTCGCCTGCCGCCAGCGTATCCACCGCCTTGACCTGCATCGTTTCCTGAAAATAGACAGTTGGATCGCCAGCTTCCGTGCACCAGCAGCCTGCCGGTCCGGCGGTGACGGCGATGAAGGTTTGCGGGTAGCGGGCGTGCAGCACCGGCAGCATGTCCTCTACCGTCTCAAGCCCCGTCAGCCGGGCGGCGGCGGGTTCGGAAAAAACGATGTGGGTTGCGGCGGGTGCGAGCTTTTCGAGGGTTTCGACCGGCGCGACGTCGCCGTCGAGAATGGCGTGTTTGCCGAGTGCGCGTGCCACATCAAGAACATCGAGCGCCAGTTCCGGCCAGCGCACATCCACCAGCACGGCGTCGTAAGCGGCGAGGTCCGCTGGTGTGCAGGAGCGCTTCTTCTCATGCAGCCTGTGATCATAAAAAGGCACGATCAGCCTTTCACCGCGATCATCGATAATGATCGTGGAGAGTGCGGAGCGTGCGCCGGCGGCGACTGTCATGCCTGTGGTGTCGATGCCGCTTTCGGCGAGATCGCGCAGGATGCGGGTTCCGGTCTCGTCGTCGCCCACCGCACCCCAAAGGCTGGCGCGCCCGCCCATGCGGTGCACCGCATAGGCTGCGCTGGATGCCATGCCCTCGGCGATCTGCAACATTTCGTAGGGCAGGACCTTGCCTTCGCCCTTTGGCATGTCATGGACGCGAAACAGGGTGTCGAGCACGGCTGCACCCACGCACAGCACATGTTTGCGGCTCTCGTGTTGGCTGTCCATGCCCGTCACCCTATGTCTTTGTCTTACGCAATTTTACTCGGCATGCGCCTTAGATGCGCTTGCCGGTTGCCTTGTCGAAAAGGTGAACCATTTCCGGGTCGATGGCGATATGGATCGTATCGCCGAACCGCACGTCCAGCCGCTCACGGAACAGGCAGGCGATCTCGTCGCCCTTGCAGTTCAGCTTGGCATAGATTTCCGAGCCGGTGCCTTCGACCAGTTCGACCCGGCCTTCGATACCGCCGCTTGCTGCACGGATATGTTCCGGGCGCACGCCGTAGACGAGGTCGCGGCCGCCCAGTGCGGCGATGTCGCTGTTGGCGGGCAGGGGAAGGCTTAAGCCCTTCACAGTGCGGAACACGCCTTCTTCGACGCGTCCACGAATGAAATTCATCGCAGGCGAACCAATGAAACCGGCAACGAAGAGGTTGGCCGGACGGTCGTAAAGCTCGAGCGGTGCGCCGATCTGCTCGATCACGCCGTCATGCAGCACCACGATCTTGTCGGCCATGGTCATGGCTTCCACCTGGTCGTGCGTGACGTAGATGGTGGTGGTGCCGATGCGCTGGTGCATGGCCTTTATCTCGCCGCGCATCTGCACGCGCAGCTTGGCATCGAGGTTGGAAAGCGGCTCATCGAACAGGAAGACCTGCGGATCGCGCACCAGCGCGCGTCCCATGGCTACACGCTGGCGCTGGCCGCCGGAAAGCTGGCGCGGATAACGGTCGAGCAGCTTGTCCAGTCCCAGAATGGCGGCAGCCTTGTCGACCTTGGCCTTGGTTTCGTCGGCGCTCACCTTCTTCAGCTTCAGCGCGAAGCCCATATTATCCTTCACCGTCATGTGCGGATAAAGGGCGTAGTTCTGGAAGACCATGGCGATATCGCGGTCGCGGGCAGGCAGGTTGCTCACCTCACGCGCGCCGATGTGGATTTCGCCGTCGCTGACTTCCTCAAGCCCCGCAATCATGCGCAGCAGGGTGGATTTGCCGCAGCCGGAAGGGCCGACCAGCACGACGAATTCGCCATCCTTGATATCGATATCGATGCCGTGGATGATGTTGACTGCGCCGAAGCGCTTCTGGACGTTTAGAATATTGACCGGTGCCATGTTTTTGGTTCCCGTATTTTTAATTGGTTGATTCAGCCGCCCTTGACGGCGCCGGCGGTCAGGCCCGCCACGATCTGTTTCTGCGCGAACATGGTCAGCAGCAGCACCGGCAGCGTCACGATCAGCGCGGCTGCGGCAAGCGGTCCCCAGCTCACCTGTTCGAAGGACAGCATGTTGTAGACCGCCACCGGCAGGGTGCGCGTTTCACGGCTGGCCAGCACGATGCCGAAGACGAAGTTGTTCCACGAGAAGATGACCGCGAGGATAAAGGAGACGACGATGCCGGGCTTGGCAATCGGCAACGCCACCAGCCGGAACACCTGCCAGGAGGATGCGCCATCGATGCTTGCCGCTTCTTCCAGTTCCTTCGGCGTGGTTTCGAAATAACCGATCATGATCCAGACCACGATCGGAACCGTCACCACGAGATGGATGATGATCTGCGGCCAGAGTGTGCCGAGCAGGTTCAGCCATTGGAACAGCAGGAATAGCGGAATGAGGAAGGAGAGGCCGGGCGTCATGCGAGCGATCATGATGACGACAGCCGACTTTTCCGCCTTCAGCCGGGCGATGCCGTAACCGGCAGGCACGCCGATCACCAGCGCCAGAATGGTGGCCGCACCGGTGACGAGCACCGAATTCCAGAAATAGAGGAAGAAATTATTCTCCTCGAACACCTTCACATAGTTCGACCATGCGAAACGCTCGGGGATGAGGATCGGCGGATAGGCGCCGTTGTCGATTTCATATTTCAGCGATAGCGAAATCATCCAGATGAAGAACAGGATGACAGGCGAAATCATCACCAGCGCCACGAAAAACAGGCCGATGCGGTCGAGGTTTTTACGTTTGAGCAATTGGCGAGCCATCAGCGATCCTCCATCTCGTTCCATTGCGCACGCTGGCGCACCATCAAAAGCACAAAGGACAGCGCCACGATGATGATGAAGAAGACGACGGCCATGGCCGAGCCGTAACCGATGTCGTAGTAGGAAAACGCCGTGTTATAGAGGTAGATGTTGATGGTTTCCGAGGCCGTGCCAGGGCCGCCCTGCGTCATCGCGTAGATGATGTCGAAGCTTTTGACGGCATCGATGGAACGGATGATGACGGCGATCATCAGGAACGGCGCGATCATCGGCATGGTCAGGTAACGAAACTTCTGCCAGGCGTTGGCACCATCGATTTCGGCGCTCTCATAGGGTTCGCGGGGTACTGCAGCCAGTCCGCCGAGCACGATCAGCATGACGAGCGGCGTCCATTGCCAGGTTTCCACCAGCACCAGCGAGGGGATGACGGTGGACTGGTTGTAGATCCATTCCAGCGGTCCGATATGGATGAAGGACAAGAGATAGTTCAGAACGCCGAGCTGCGGGTGGAACATCATGGTCCAGACGAGCGCGATGGCGACCGGGGTCGCCATCATCGGCATCACGAACACGCCGCGCAGAAAACCGCGCAGCGGAAACTGCGCATCGAAAACCAGCGCCGCCAATGTTCCCAGAAACAGCGGAGCGACGACCGACAGCACGGTATAGATGAGGGTGTGCCAGAGCGATTCCCAGAACCTCACGTCGCTTGCGAGCCTTATATAGTTATCGAAACCGATAAAGCTCTGCTCCTGTCCGAGCGTCCAGCGATGCACGCTCATCCACAGGGTGAAGACCCACGGAAAAACGATCACCGCCGAGATGACGACAAGTGCCGGTATGACGAAAGGCCAGTAGTTGGGAGCAAGCCTTGCGGGCCTGCTCCCTTCTTTCCGGCTGACGCCTGTTTTGGTGTTTTCGATGCTCACGGAGGCCATTATCCCTCGCTACGCGCCAGAACGGGTGCGAACTGTTCCGTCGCTTTTTTCAGCTCAGCTGCCGGGTCGGCGCCGCCGATCATGTTGGTGAGGCCGACGCCGTAGATGTCGCGGAATTCTGTGACCGGAATGATGACCGGCAGGGCAAGCTGCGAGACCTTGCCGGAACCGACGACCGCATCCAGCCAAGCGGCCGGCATCTTCACGCCCTCACGCACCTTCTGGTCTTCGAGGATGGACTGGCGGAACGGAACGCCTGCACCCGCCTGCAACAGGCGCGCGCCCATGTCGTGCGAAATCGCCCATTGGCAGAAGAGGTAGGCCGCTTCCTTCTTGCTGCTGGCTTCGACGACACCGAGGCCATCGCCGAAGGTGCCGGCCGCCTGTACTGCCGGGCCCTTCGGCATGACACCGTAACCGACCTTGCCGACAACGCGGGATTTTTCCGGGTTTTCGATCGGCGGTGCAAAACCGACGCCATCGAACCACATGCCGATCTTGCCCTGAAGGAAGGCAGACTGCGCTTCGGCCCAGTTGAAGCCGGAAACGCCGGGAGGGGCGGCTTTGGTCATCAAGCGTTGATAGAGTTTCGCTGCCTCGACCGCTTCCTTGGATTCGGTGTCGACCTTTCCGTCCGCGCCGATCGGCTTTGCGCCGTAACCCAGCATCAACGAAGTCCAGACCGGGGTGTTGGCGTTCTTCAGGCCGCGGGCGACGAAACCGTAGGTGTTGGTTGCGGGATCGGTGATCTTTTCCGCTGCCGTCACCAGTTCCTCGAAGGTCTCAGGGTATTTCAGGCCCTTGGCTTCGAAGAGTTCCTTGTTCCAGTAGACGATCCAGTAATCCACCGAAAAAGGCAGCGAGCGCAGCACGCCGTCGCTATCCTTGGCAAACAGCATGCCGGCTTCGGCGAAATCCTTTTCGACGAGGGACGGATCGGTCAGCGACGGGTCCTTCAGGAAGCCGCTGATATCGGCCAGCCACTTGCCTTTTTCGAACTGTCTCTTCTGCACGTGGTAGCTCAGATGAACGACGTCGAAGCTCGGCTTGCCGGAGGAAAGCTCGATTACCACCTTCTGGCGCTGCTGCTGTTCAGGCGTTGCTTCGGCATTGACCTTGATGCCGGTCAGTTCCTCGAATTCGCCCAGATATTTGATCAGCGTTTCGCTGCGCGGGCTTTTGACCAGGTTGACTTCAAGCGTGGTGCCGGCGTGTTTTTTCCAGTTCACCGCCGCCGATGCGGGGCGGATGCCGAGCACCGCGCTGCCACCGATCGCTGCCGTGCCTGCCAGAAAGGCGCGACGCGTGGGGTTGAGCAATGAATGCGTCATGTCAGTTCTCCTCCAGTTAGCCGGAAATTCTCCTCACCTCCGGCTTGTTGCTTATTTTCATGCAATTCCGGGCAGGACCTTTCTTCTGCCCTACCGGAATTGCCCTATACTGCCAGCGCCCTGTCCCTTGCGTTGCGGATATGGGCGGTCAGCCGCTCCACGGCGTCTTCGACGGATCGCTTCTCAATGGCTTCGAGAATGGCGAGGTGTTCTTTCATCACCGATTTGACATGGCCTGCGATGCGAAAGCGCTCCTGATTGATAAGGCGCATCTTTATGGAATTGACCCTGTAGGCGTTCGAGATGATCGAATTGCCGAGACTATCGATGAAGGCGTCGTGCATGCCCCAGTCCACCTGCTGCGCGTGCTGGTCCAGCTCCGGCGATTCCCCACCGTTTTCCGTCGCCTCGACGATATCGCGGTGCTGTTTCAACAGCTTGGCGATGGTCTCGTCCGAGGCCGAACGCGTAAAGAGCGCCACGGCCTCCTTCTCGAGAAAGATCCGGAACTGGAACGCCTCGCGGATGAGGTTGATGTCGATATGGGCGACCTGCAATCCCCGCTGCGGCACGGTCTTGATCAGACCTTCCGCCTCCAGCCGTGGAATTGCTTCCCGGATGGCGCCCAGCGGCAGACCCGTCAATTCCACGAGGCGGCGTTGCGAGATGAATTGCCCAGGGCGAACGTCGCGCGAGAGAAGGTGATGCGTAAAGCTTTCATACGCCCGTTCCCGCAATGTCTGTTCGCCGGTATCGTCCATGCTCAACCTTTCAAGGTCTGTTCAGGCGGCCTGTTTGCGAAACAGCGCGTCGAAAGCGCCTTCGATCTGCCGCCGGCCCTCCGGTGAAATGGCAACGAGCGGCGCGCGCACATCAGACCAGATATTTTCCCCAGTCGTGTGTGATACCAGCACCTTGACGGCAGGCGTAACCGGAAATTTCAGAAGTTCCACAACAAGATCGACGATGCGCGAATCGTCCTTGCCGTCAACGGCCATGGCGCGGACTTCCTGCGTCAGGAAATTGGCAACGCCGGAGATGGCTCCCTGACCGCCCAGGCGAACGCCCTTGGCCAGATCACGCTCATCGCCGATCAGAATGGCGAGATCGCCGTGTTCTTTCAGCAGGCGCTCTGTGTGGCTCCAGTTGCCTGAGGAGTCCTTCACGCCGGTGACGATGCCCGGAAACGCTTGTCTCAGCCGCCCCACCAGTTCGACCGACAGTGTTACCATGGTCACGGAAGGGATGTTATAGACGAGAATGTCGCGCGCGCCCTTGCCGATCTTTTCGAAAACTGCCGAGAACCAGGCAAACAGGCCGTCATCGCTGACATTCTTAAAATAGGATGGTGGGGCGAGAAGAATATTGCGGGCACCTGCGTTCAGGGCCTCGGCGGATTGGTCGGCCGCATCCTCGATGGAATCCACGAGAACGCCGGTGACCAGACGGGAAGGCGCAATGCCTGCCTCAATGAAGCGGGAGAGAATGACCTGCCGTTCGCGGCTGCCGACGGAGCATCCCTCGCCGGTGGTGCCGAAGAGTGTCACGCTGTCGCAACCATTTGCAAGGCAACGGCGGGCATGCGCGATCATGGCGTCTGTATCGACGGTTCCGTCAGTTTTGAAAGGGGTCGTCAGTGCTGCCGAAAGGCCGAATTTCTGGGTCAATTAAGATGCTCCTCCAAGATGGCTGCAGATTGATGGCACACTGACATGTTAGTTGTAAAGCGGTAATTACAGAATGATTGTTCGGGAGGCTGGAATGGGGGGAATTGGCTTCTAAAGCTGCCTCAGGATCGGTGTTGCGCCCGGTGGGGCATGGAATGTTTACACCGGTTTACGCGAATGCCATTTTTTAGCGATGCACAGGAAAAATGCTAAAATAAATTTGACTGTTTAAGTAAAGATTTTTATCAGGCAATCTGAATATGGGATAAAGGGAAGCGTCATGACCATTGTGGAGCCATCAGCGCCTGTGGAAGAGATCGAGCAGAGCCGGGTGAAGCGCCTGAGGGCTGCCACGCGTGGCGCGCATGGTGGTCTCGATACCTTCATCATGGCAGCGAAGCCGTTCGAGAGCCGGGAGAACTTCGGCAAATTCGTGGAAACGCAATATCTTTTCCATCGCGACCTCGATGCGTTTTTCTCCAATGAAACGCTTGATGGCCTGCTGCCTGATCTTAAGGGTCGTCGCCGTCTCTCCATGATAGAGCAGGACCTTGCCGATCTGGGACACGCCATTCCTGAAACAAACGAGCCGCGCTTTACCAGCGAAACGCCGTTCGATCTACCTGAGGCCATGGGCTGGCTTTATGTGGTCGAAGGCTCGAATCTCGGCGCGGCTTTCCTTCTTAAAGATGCAGCCAAGCTTGGCCTCACCGAAGAATTCGGCGCGCGCCATCTGGCCGGCGCTCCGGAAGGGCGCGGCCTGCATTGGCGTACCTTTACGGCCGCGCTCGATGAAATTTCGCTGACCATCGACGAAGAGGAGCGGGTCGTCGCCGGCGCCGAAGCCGCCTTCCGGGCCGTGCATGCCTACGCGCAGCAACGCCTCGGTTGAGGTTTTGGCATAGCTTGTCGCTGGTTGTCTTCACAGCGCTTGAAATGCCTCGTTGCACATTCGTGCTGACCTCGTCTTAGCATCCTCAGGCCGTCACCCCGGGCTTGGTCCGGGGTCTAGTGCGATCAAGTGCTTGATCGCGTGGAGCTCTATTCGCGGCGCGGACGGGCCGCGGCTGGATACAGGATCAAGTCCGGCATGACGGAGGAGTGGTTTTCGGCTGTCGTGCAACGCTTCAGAACCATTGTGAGAGCCGCTCATGTCCCGCACATTGCGTTCGATATTTGCCGAATAAACAGGCATATTAATTTACCAAATGATAAAATTTTTATCTTTTGGTAAAAAGAAATTCGCCTCCAAAAAATTATCCAATTGATAAAATTATTTTTTTTCGTCTGGCACGGAACCTGCTACTCTTTCTTCAAATCAGGAAAACGCCTGATGCCAAAAAAAGGGAACAGCAAGATGGAAGTTGGTGTTTTTATACCGATCGGGAATAATGGGTGGCTCCTTTCCGAGAACGCGCCGCAATACAAGCCAAGCTTCGACCTGAACAAGGAAATCACGCTGAAGGCGGAAAAGTACGGCTTCGATTTCGCGCTGTCGATGATCAAGCTGCGCGGCTTTGGCGGCAAGACCGAGTTCTGGGATTATAATCTGGAATCCTTCACCCTGATGGCGGGCCTCGCCGCCGTGACCTCCAAGATCAAGCTGTTCGGCACCGCCGCCACGCTTGTCATGCCGCCGGCCATCGTTGCGCGCATGGCGACGACGATCGATTCCATTTCCGGCGGGCGTTTCGGCATCAACCTGATTACCGGCTGGCAGCGTCCTGAATACAGCCAGATGGGCCTTTGGCCGGGCGACGATTATTTCGGTGATCGCTATGAATATCTCGGCGAATATACCTCCGTGCTGAAAGAGTTGCTGACGGAAGGACAGTCGGACTTCAAGGGCAAGTTCTTCCAGATGGATGATTGCCGCATGAAGCCGGTGCCGCAGGGGGATGTGAAGCTCATCTGCGCCGGTTCCTCCAATTCCGGCATGGCGTTTTCTGCCAAGTTCGCCGATTACAGCTTCTGCTTCGGCGTCGGCGTCAATACGCCAAAGGCTTTTGCACCCACCAATGAGCGACTTCTGGCGGCAACGGAAAAGTCGGGTCGCGAGGTTAAATCCGTCGTGCTGACCATGATCCTTGCGGAAGAAAAATCCGAGGATGCCTGGGCGAAGTGGGAGCATTACAAGGCGGGCGCGGATGAGGACGCGATCAAGTGGCTCGGCCTGCAGAGTTCTGTCGACACCAAGTCCGGCTCTGATACCAATGTCCGGCACATGTCCAATCCCGTCTCGGCCGTCAACATCAACATGGGAACGCTGATTGGCTCCTATGAGGAAGTGGCGGCGATGCTGGATGAAATGAGCGACGTGCCGGGAACGGGTGGCGTGATGCTGACCTTTGACGATTTTCTCGAAGGCGTTGAAAAATTCGGCAAATATGTACAGCCGCTGATGAAGAGCCGCCAGCATGTGCTGGCCGAACTGGAGGCAGCGGAATGAGTGAAGCCGTCGTGGCGGGTTACAAGGGGCCGGAAAGCCGTTCGGAAAGTGTCACACTTCCCGCAAGGCCGGAGCCGATTACCCTCAAGCCCAGCGAGACCGCCGTTGTCGTGGTCGACATGCAGAACGCCTATTCGACCGAGGGCGGTTATGTCGATCTTGCCGGGTTCGATATTTCCGGCGCCAAGGGCACCATCGCCAACATCAAGAAGACGCTGGATGCAGCGCGGGTGGCAGGTGTTCAGGTCATCTATTTCCAGAATGGCTGGGACAAGGATTATGTCGAGGCCGGTGGGCCGGGTTCGCCCAACTGGCACAAGTCCAACGCGCTGAAAACAATGCGCAAAAGGCCTGAATTGCAGGGCCAGCTGTTGGCCAAGGGCACATGGGACTATGCCATCGTTGATGAGTTGCAGCCCCAGCCCGGCGATATCTTGGTGCCGAAGACGCGTTACAGCGGTTTCTTTAACACCAATATGGACAGCGTCCTGCGTGCCCGCGGCATCCGCAATCTGGTGTTCGTCGGCATCGCCACGAATGTCTGCGTCGAAAGCTCGCTGCGCGACGCTTTCCATCTCGAATATTTCGGGGTGATGCTGGAGGATGCTACGCACCATCTGGGCCCGGACTATATCCAGCAGGCGACTGTCTACAATGTCGAGAAATTTTTCGGCTGGGTGGCGACCGTCAATGATTTCTGCGGCGTCATCTCGCAGGCCGCACCCGTCAGGGATTGATCCCCAAACACAAAGAGGAGAATGAAATGCCGAAGAAGATCGTCGTGCCTGCCGGTACAAGCAAACCCATCGCCCCTTTTTCGCCGGGAACCCTTGCCGATGGCGTGGTTTACGTTTCCGGTACGCTGCCATTCGACAAGGACAATAATGTCGTGCATGTGGGCGATGCCAGCGCCCAGACACGCCATGTTCTGGAAACCATCAAATCTGTTATTGAGACCGCCGGCGGCACCATGGAGGACGTGACGATGAACCACATCTTCATCACCGACTGGGCGAATTACCAAGCCGTGAACACGGTCTATGCCGAATATTTCCCCGGCGACAAGCCCGCGCGTTATTGCATCCAGTGCGGCCTCGTAAAGCCTGATGCACTGGTGGAAATCGCCACCGTCGCACATATCGGCAAGTAAGGCGAAACGGCAAAATGATGCATTTCGAGGTTCATGGCCGGGCCGAGCCTGAGGCGCCCACTATCCTGCTGTCATCGGGACTGGGTGGATCGGGCGCCTATTGGGCGCCGCAGATCGAGGCCCTTTCCAGCCATTTCCGGATCGTTACCTATGACCATCGCGGAACTGGCCGGACCGGCGGCGAGGTGCCGGCAGATGGCGGCATATCGGCGATGGCCGATGATGTGCTGGAGATCGTCTCGGCGCTGAACCTCGAAAAATTTCACTTCATGGGCCATGCGCTTGGCGGTCTGATCGGACTCGATATCGCGCTTCGCAAGCCCGGCCTCATCGAAGGGCTTGTTCTTATCAATGCCTGGAGTAAGGCCGATCCGCATTCCGGGCGCTGCTTCGATGTGCGGATCGAGCTTCTGGAAAAATCCGGTGTCGAGGCTTTCGTGAAAGCCCAGCCGCTGTTTCTTTATCCGGCGGCCTGGATGTCAGAGCATCAGGAGCGGCTGGCACGTGACGATGCGCATGGCGTCGCGCATTTTCAGGGCAGGGCGAATGTGCTTCGGCGCATCGCGGCGCTCCGGGCCTTTGATATCGACGCGCGCCTCGGCGAGATCGGCAATCCGGTTCTGGTAGTGGCAACCAAGGACGATCTTCTGGTGCCCTATACCCGGTCGCTGCGTCTTGCGGAAGGTTTGCCGCAAAGCGAGCTTTGCCTTCTCGATTTCGGAGCGCATGCGGTCAATATCACCGATTCTGACCTTTTCAACGCGCGGCTTTTGCAGTTTCTGCTACCGGCAACACAAACATTCTGACGGGATTTGAGAGTAAAATGACGAGAGCATTGGACGACGCTGCATTGGCAACACTTTTCACCGAGGCACGCACCCACAATGGCTGGACGGACAAGCCGATCGGGGATGAGACGCTGACAGCGCTTTATGACCTGACGAAGATGGGGCCGACCTCGGCCAATTGCTCGCCGGCGCGTTTCGTTTTCGTGCGCAGCCCGGAAGCCAAGGAAAAATTGAGGCCGGCGCTTTCTTCGGGCAATCTGGAAAAGACCATGGCAGCACCCGTCACGGTCATCGCTGCCATCGACAGCGAATTTTACGAGAAGCTACCGGTGCTGTTTCCCCATGCCGATGCGCGTTCCTGGTTCACCTCCAGTGCGGCGATGGCCGAGGAAACGGCATTCCGCAATGCCACGCTGCAAGCCGGTTATCTCATCCTTGCCGCCCGCGCGCTCGGGCTTGATACCGGAGCCATGTCCGGTTTCGACAAGGGCAAGGTGGATGCCGCATTTTTTGCGGGTACGACATGGAAATCCAATTTCCTCATCAATCTTGGTTACGGCGATCCGTCGAAGCTGTTCGGCCGCCTGCCGCGACTTGCGTTCGAAGACGCCTGTGTTCTGGCTTGAGGGCCTGTTAAGGAAGGATGGTTTAGATGCGGATGATGTCTCTTGAAAAGGAAGCGGAAATGGAGACGAAGACTGCACAGGAACGCAGCCTCGATTATAGAAACGCCATGGCGCGGCTCGGTGCGGCAGTCAACATCGTCACCACGGACGGTGCGGCAGGCCGTGCGGGATTTGCTGCGACGGCCGTTTGCAGTGTTTCCGACAATCCGCCCACGCTTCTCGTCTGCCTCAACCGCGGCTCTTCCGCTTATAATGTGGTGAAGGGCAATGGCGTCATCTGCGTCAACACGCTTGCTTCCAAGCACGAGGTACTAAGCACCCTGTTCGGCGGCAAGACACCGGCGGAAGAACGTTTCGCTGCCGGAAGCTGGGGCGTGCTCGAAACCGGCGCGCCTGTTCTGGAAGACGCACTGGTCTCCTTCGATTGCCGTATTCGCGAGGCACATGATGGCGGCACGCACGATATCCTGATCTGCGATGTCGTCGATATGAAGATCAATGAGGGCGACGAAGCACTGATGTATTTCAACCGGCGTTACCGGGTGCTTTGAGAGCGGTCTCTGGGGCCGGTTGATACCCTTAACTCACGATCAGCTATTTGCGCGCCGTCATCCTCGGGCTTGTCCCGAGGATCTGCAACCGGGACAAGCCCGAGGATGACGGCGGAGCTTTCTTTTAACGTCAGTAAGAAGGGCGTTTCCGGTCTACCGGAAACGCCCTTTTTCATCACTTGATCAGCGGCAAAAGATCGTTGATCGACTTCTTCGCATCGCCGTAGAACATGCGGGTGTTGTCCTTGTAGAACAGCGGGTTCTCGATGCCGGAATAGCCCGTGCCCTGGCCGCGCTTGGAAACGATGACCAGTTTGGATTTCCATACTTCCAGAACCGGCATGCCGGCGATGGGCGAGTTGGGATCGTCCTGTGCCGCCGGGTTGACGATGTCGTTGGAGCCGATAACGATGACGACGTCGGTATTGGGGAAATCGTCGTTGATCTCGTCCATTTCCAGCACGATGTCATAGGGCACCTTTGCTTCGGCGAGCAGCACGTTCATGTGACCGGGAAGACGACCCGCAACCGGGTGGATGGCGAAACGCACGGTCTTGCCGTCGGCGCGCAGCTTGCGGGTCAGTTCGGAAACGGCCTGTTGTGCCTGTGCCACCGCCATGCCGTAACCGGGCACGATGATGACGCTGTCAGCGTCGTTCAGCGCTGATGCCACGCCTTCGGCATCGATTGCCACCTGCTCGCCCTCGATTTCCATCGCCGGACCCGTCGTGCCGCCGAAGCCGCCGAGGATGACCGAGATGAAGGAGCGGTTCATGGCCTTGCACATGATGTAGGACAGGATCGCACCCGAGGAGCCGACAAGCGCACCGGTAACGATCAGGAGATCGTTGCCGAGCGTGAAGCCGATGGCCGCCGCCGCCCAGCCGGAATAGCTGTTCAGCATCGAGACGACGACAGGCATGTCTGCGCCGCCGATACCCATGATCAGGTGATAGCCGATGAAGAAGGCGGCAAGCGTCATCAGCACCAGCGTCCATGCGCCAGCACCGTTGCAATACATGATGAGCAGGACGAGCGACAGGATCGCGGCACCGGCATTGAGGACGTGTCCGCCCGGAAGCTTCTTCGCCTTGCCGTCCACCTTGCCGGCAAGCTTGCCGAAGGCGACGACGGAACCGGTGAAGGTGACGGCGCCGATGAAGACGCCGAGGAAGACCTCGACCTTCATGATTGCCAGTTCTACCGGCGTCTTGTGGGCGAGGAGGGCGGAAAAGCCTGTCAACAGGGAGCGCGCCGTCTCATCGAGCGAGGCGACATGCGCTTCCTCGATATGGGCGTTGAAGCCGATGAAGACGGCGGCCAGACCGACAAAGGAGTGAAGTGCTGCAACAAGCTGCGGCATCTCGGTCATCTGCACGCGGTTTGCGACGAAGTAGCCGAGAACGGCGCCACCCGCCAGCATTAGAAGTACGATGAACCAGTTGCCGACATCAGGTCCGAAGACCGTGGCGACAATGGCAAGACCCATGCCTGTTATGCCGTACCAGACGGCGCGCTTGGCGCTTTCCTGCCCGGAAAGACCACCGAGAGAGAGGATGAATAGAACGGCTGCGGCAACATAGGCCGCGGAAACGATACCAATGGTCATTATGTGTCCCCTACACGGCTCAGGACTTCTGGAACATGGCGAGCATGCGCCGTGTCACAAGGAAACCGCCGACGATGTTGATCGTCGCGATCAGGACGGAAAGTGAGGCGAGGAGCACCACCAGCCAGTTGCCGGAACCGATCTGCAGCAGCGCGCCGATAATGACGATGCCGGAAATCGCGTTCGTCACCGCCATCAGCGGCGTGTGCAGCGAGTGGCTGACATTCCAGATGACGGAGAAGCCGATAAAGCAGGCGAGCACGAAGACGATGAAATGGCTCATGAAGCTTGCCGGCGCGTAAAGGCCGACGAGAAGCAGGGCCGCCGTACCGATGACGAGCAGACCGACCTGGCTTTTCGTCTGCGCCTTGAACTCGGCCCGTTCCTTGGCGTGCTTTTCCTCAGGCGTAAGCTCTTTTGCTCGTTCCTTCGGTTTCTGCGCGGCGATGGCCTGGATCTTCGGTGGCGGTGGCGGAAAGGTGATGTCGCCCTGATAGGTGACGGTCGCGCCGCGGATGACGTCGTCTTCCATGTTGTGAACGACCTTACCGTCCTTTGCGGGCGTCAGATCGGTCATCATGTGACGGATGTTGGTGGAATAGAGCGTCGAGGCCTGAGTGGCCATGCGGCTCGGGAAATCCGTATAGCCGATGACGATGACGCCATTGTCCGAGACGACGCGCTGGTCGGGCACCGTGAGATCGCAATTGCCGCCGCGCTCGGCGGCGAGATCGATGATGACCGAACCCGGCTTCATTGCCGCCACCATGTCGGCCAGCCACAGCTTCGGGGCGTCACGGCCGGGGATCAGCGCCGTGGTGATGACGATATCGATCTGCGGCGCCAGCTCGCGGAATTTCTCAAGCTGCTTTTCGCGGAATTCCGGCGAGGAGGGGGCGGCGTAACCGCCGGTCGCTGCGCCATCCTGGCTCTGGTCGGCGAAATCGAGATAGACGAATTCGGCGCCCATGGATTCGATCTGTTCGGCCACTTCCGGGCGCACGTCGAAGGCATAGGTAATGGCGCCGAGCGAGGTTGCCGTGCCGATGGCGGCAAGACCGGCAACCCCGGCACCGATGACCAGCACCTTGGCGGGCGGCACCTTGCCGGCGGCAGTTACCTGACCGGTGAAGAAGCGGCCGAAATTATTGCCGGCCTCGATGACGGCGCGATAACCGGCGATGTTGGCCATGGAGGACAGCGCGTCCATTTTCTGGGCGCGGGAAATGCGCGGCACCATGTCCATGGCGATGACATTTGCGCCCTTTTCCTTCGCCTGCTCCAGAAGGTCCTTGTTCTGTGCGGGATAGAAGAACGAGATCAGCGTCTTGTCCGAAGACAGGCGATCAATCTCCGACGTTTCCGGCGGACGAACCTTGGCGATGATGTCGGCAACTGTATAAAGCGCATCGGCGCTATCGACGATGGTGACACCGGCTGCGCGATAGGCGTCGTCGGAAAATCCCGCCGCCTTGCCCGCGCCTGTTTCGAGGATGCAATCATATCCGAGTTTCTGCAGGCCTTGCGCGCTGTCGGGCGTCATGCCGACGCGCGCCTCGCCATCATATAATTCCTTAGGCGTCCCGATTTTCAAAATGGCTCTCCCTTTTCCGCACGATAGGGCGTCATAGCCTATTTCGAGCGTTTTTGTCTTGTTTTTGGCGGTTTCTACCTGCGGCGGATTGACAGCATGCGAAAGGCCAGTTCGGGCACTGGCGGTACTGCGGCAATAAAAAACCCGGCGCGTCAGCGCCGGGTCTCTGTCGTCGGGAGCGAAACCGCTCACTCCATGGTGTGGATGTCGCGATCCTTGGTTTCCGGCAGGAACAGCAGGCCGATGACCAGCGTGATGCCTGCGAAAACGATCGGGTACCAGAGGCCGTAATAGATATCGCCCTTCGCCGCGCTCATCGCAAAAGCGGTGGCGGGCAGCAGGCCGCCGAACCAGCCGTTGCCGATATGGTAGGGCAGCGACATGCCGGAGTAGCGGATGCGGGTCGGGAACAGTTCGACCAGCAGGGCCGCAATCGGGCCGTAGACCATCGTCACGTAGATCACGAGGACGGTCAGGACCGCGATGATGACGACCCAGTTCACGGCAGCCGGATCGGCGACCATGGCGAAGGTGCCGCCACCGGCAATGCTGTAGACGGCCATTTCCGCCGCTCCGGCGGTCTCGGCCGGCGTCAGCAACTTGTCGGCCACCAGCTTGTCGGTCGCCACCATCTTCTTGTCGGCTGCGCGAACGGCTTCCGCATTGAGGTTGAGTTCCGGGTTGGCGGCAATGAAGGCATCCAGTTTTGCGTCCGGCACCTGTGCTACGCCGCGCACCAGCGGGTAGCCGCCGTCATGCAGCGCGATGTTGACCTGTTTCTGGAAGGCCCTGTCTTTTGCGGCAGCATCCGCACCGGCTGCGATGGCGTCGTAGCTCGCAATGGTGGCGTCGCCGATCTTGACGCTTGCCGGCGTTCCAGCCGCTCCAGCAACGACGTCATAGGGAACGGAGTTGCGTGTCAGGAACGAGGTGGCGATATCGCAGGATGTGGTGAATTTCGCCGTACCTGTCGGGTTGAACTGGAATTTGCAGTCGCCCGGAGCAGCGGTCACGGTGGCGCGAACGCTGGCTTGCGCTTGCGCCAGTGCCGGGTTGCCCGCCCATGTGAGCGCCTTGAACAGCGGGAAGTAGGTCAGCATCGCGAGAACGAGACCCGCCATGATGATCGGCTTGCGGCCGATCTTGTCGGAAAGCCAGCCGAAGAGCACGAAGAAGCCCGTGCCGAGGATGAGGGCCGCCGCGACCATGATGTTGGCCGACTGGCCGTCCACCTTCAGAATGCTCTGCAGGAAGAAGAGCGCATAGAACTGGCCCGTATACCAGACGACGGCCTGACCGATGACGGCGCCGACGAGGGCAAGCAGGGCGATCTTTGCGTTTTTCCACTGGCCGAAGGCTTCGCTGAGTGGTGCCTTGGAGGTCTTGCCTTCTTCCTTCATCTTCTTGAAGGCAGGAGATTCGTTCATTTTCAGACGAATCCAGACCGATACGCCAAGCAGCAGAACCGAAACGAGGAAGGGAATACGCCAGCCCCAGGCGGCGAAGGCTTCCTTGCCGAGTGCGAACTGCACGCCGAGAATGACCATCAGCGACAGGAAGAGGCCGAGCGTCGCCGTCGTCTGGATCCATGAGGTGTAATAGCCTCTGCGACCGTTGGGCGCGTGTTCGGCCACATAAGTTGCAGCACCGCCATATTCGCCGCCAAGTGCCAGACCCTGAAGCATGCGCAGGATGATCAGGATGATCGGGGCTGCGATGCCGATCTGCGATGCACCGGGCAGGACGCCGACGAGGAATGTCGAAACGCCCATGATGAGAATGGTGATCAGGAAGGTGTATTTACGGCCGACAATGTCGCCGAGACGGCCGAACACCAGGGCGCCGAAGGGGCGCACGAGGAAGCCGGCGGCAAATGCCAGAAGCGCGAAGATGTTACGTGTCGTTTCCGGATATTGGCTGAAGAAGTTCGCGCCGATATAGATCGCGAGCGAGCCGTACAGATAAAAATCGTACCATTCGAAGACTGTTCCGAGAGAAGAGGCGAAAATCACCTTCTTCTCCTCACCCGTCATGGGACGGGCGGCGCCGCTCACGGCTGCTACGTTTGCCATTGTCTGTCCTCCACAGATGTCAAATGAGCGCATTGCAGAGCCCTGTCTCTCCTCCGGACTCCCCCGTAAGGGTGCAATGCGCGTAATGTTAGAGTGACAGAAAATTAACCCCAATGAGAGCGATGCTTTCGGATTATGACTTTAGTCTAATGCATAACGTGCAAAAATGTCGCGAGGTGGCATTTGCGCTTGTGCGCCGGGTCGCTCGCAACGTGCCTTTTTTCTTGACACGAACACCAAACCTTCTAATAGCTTCTCGCGAAGAAGGAGCATCACCTTGCGCAGGCATGTTGCAGACATGATTGTCATGGAAGGACCGGCACAATCCGCCGGCGATGATCCGCGTCTTTCTTATTCTATCCGAATTACGGCCAAAACGACGATTAAAACCGTCTGACGTCTCTGGCCACCGCTCTCTCCCCGGTTTGGCTGGGGATCGAGGAAGCCGCAATGCGATGCGGGTTCCCCACCTCACCCAAAAGAGGAGAGACAGAAAGAGAGCTTGATCATGGGTTTCAAAGTTGCAATTGTAGGCGCCACCGGCAATGTCGGTCGCGAAATGCTCAACATCCTGGCCGAACGTGGTTTTCCGGCAGATGAAGTCGTGCCGCTCGCTTCCTCCCGCTCGCAGGGTACGGAAGTTTCCTATGGCGACCGCACGCTGAAGGTTTCCAACCTCGAAAACTACGATTTTTCCGACACGGATATTTGCCTGATGTCGGCCGGCGGCGAGATTTCCAAGAAGTGGTCGCCGAAGATCGGCCAGCAGGGTTGCGTCGTCATCGATAACTCGTCTGCATGGCGCTACGACCAGGACGTTCCGCTGATCGTTCCGGAAGTCAATGCCGACGCGATCTCGGGCTTCACCCGCAAGAACATCATCGCCAATCCGAATTGCTCCACGGCCCAGCTCGTTGTCGCGCTGAAGCCGCTGCATGACTTTGCCAAGATCAAGCGCGTCGTTGTCTCCACCTACCAGTCCGTTTCCGGCGCTGGCAAGGAAGGCATGGACGAGCTGTTCCAGCAGACACGCGCCGTCTTCGTGGCCGATCCGGTCGAAACGAAGAAGTTCACCAAGCGCATCGCCTTCAACGTCATCCCGCATATCGACGTCTTCATGGAAGACGGCTATACCAAGGAAGAATGGAAGGTTCTGGCCGAAACCAAGAAGATGCTCGATCCGAAGATCAAGGTAACCTGCACGGCCGTGCGCGTTCCTGTTTTCATCGGTCATTCGGAATCGGTCAACATCGAGTTCGAAAACGAGATCACCGCCGATCAGGCGCGTGATATCCTGCGCGAAGCGCCGGGTTGCCTCGTGATCGACAAGCATGAAGATGGCGGCTACATCACCCCGGTTGAATCCGCCGGCGAGGATGCGACCTATATTTCGCGTATCCGTGAGGATGCGACGGTTGAAAACGGCCTCAACATCTGGGTTGTTTCGGACAATCTGCGCAAGGGCGCTGCCCTCAATGCCATCCAGATCGCCGAACTCCTGGTCAATCGTGGTCTCATCAAGCCCCGCAAGGCGGCGGCTTGATACGATTTTTTAAGGTTCGTTAAGTATAACCCGTCTGTTCTGTGTGGGGCAGGCGGGTTTTCCAATTGGCTATCATCACGGCCAGTTTATTTGCAGGCCTTGCTGCCAAAAGGCAATTTAGGCGGCCAAAAAGCAATTTGGCACCCGAGCCCATACAGCAGCGACGTTTTGGTTCTCGGGATAAATTCCCCAAAGGATATCGAAGGCAGATTTTGATGCGGGCAATGAAGGCAATTCTGGCTGGTGTGGCCATGGTCTCGGTTTTGGCGGCGACGCCGGTTGTGGCTGCGCAATGCGGCAACACTTCGGCAGGGTTCGACGCCTGGGTCGGTGCCTTCAAGCAGGAAGCGGCGAGCCGCGGTGTCAGCGCCTCGGTGCTTGATCGTGCCTTCTCCGGCGTCTCCTACAATCAGCCGACCATCCGCGCCGATCGCGGCCAGCACAGCTTCAAGCTGTCCTTCGACCAGTTCATGCAGAAGCGTGGCGGCCAGACGATCATCTCGCGCGGCAAGACCATGAAGAAGAACAATGCGGCTCTCTTCGCCTCGATTGAAAAGGCCTATGGTGTGCCGGCCGGCCCGCTGCTCGCCATCTGGGGCATGGAAACCGGATTTGGCGGCTTCATGGGCAACCAGCACACGCTGTCCGCCGTGGCGACGCTTTCTTTCGACTGCCGCCGTTCGGATTATTTTACCGAGCAGCTTTATGCGGCCCTGAAGCTCGTCGGCAGCGGATCGCTGAACGTTAACGCCAAGGGTGCTGCCCATGGCGAAATCGGCCAGACGCAGTTCCTGCCGTTGAACGTTGTGCGCTACGGCGTGGATTTCGACCGCGACGGACGCATCGATCTCGTCGGTTCGCGCGCCGATGCGCTGGCCTCCACCGCCAACTTCCTTGTCGGCCACGGCTGGCAGCGCGGTGCGGGTTATCAGCAGGGGCAGACGAATTACGCGGCCATTCAGGGCTGGAACGCTGCAAGCGTTTATCAGCAGGCGATTGCGTTTATCGGCAAGGCGATTGACGGCCAATAAGGCCGCTTTCTCCCAATTGGAACGTCCACTTCCGTGATGCCGGACTAGTTCCGGCATCCAGTCACGGCGCGTCTGCGCCGTGAAAACAATCCTAAGCAATCAAAGACTTGATCGCACTTGGCCCCGGATCACGTCCGGGGTGACGAAGCTTTGAGAAGGTTTCGACAATCACAGGTCCGGGCGGCGAAAGTCGCCCGTTTTGCCGTCCATCACCCACAATTCGCCGGTGGAGATATCGAACCAGGCGCCATGCAGCTTCACCTTGCCGGCGGTTTCCTGCGCCTTGACGAAGGGGAAGCCGCGCAGGTTGGCGATGGAGTTGCGAATGGAAACGCGCTCCAGCGCCGTCTGGCGCTCGGAAGCGGTCATGACGTCGTTGCTCTGGATCTGCTCGGCGGCGGATTTCACCATGTTCATCCATTTGCCGATGAAGTCGCCGGGTGACAGAGGTTCAAGATTGGGGTCGAGTGCGGCCTGAATGCCGCCGCAGCGGCCATGGCCCATGACGACGATGTCCTTCACCTTCAGAACCTGCACGGCATATTCGATGGCGGCTGATGTGGCGTGGTACTGACCGTCAGGCTCAAAGGGCGGCACCATGTTGGCGACGTTCCGCACGACGAAAAGTTCTCCCGGTCCGCAGTCGAAAATCGTTTCCGGCGCCGAACGGGAGTCACAACAGGCAATGAACAGGGTCTGCGGTTTCTGTCCGGTATCAGCCAGAACGCGGTATCTTTCGCGCTCGTCGGCATAGCGGCCGCTCATGAAGTTCTTGTAGCCGTTGAGAAGGTTTTCCGGAAAATCTTTCATCTATCGCAGTACCGTTGTGCTTGGACCAAGATCAAGAGAAGAACTCGGTGCGTTGAAGACCAATCCTTTAGCCGCTATTTGCGCTTGCTGCGCGAAGGATGCAAGAGATGGCGCATCTGCACCATCGCCATGGGTGTGGAGAGACTTGAAGAATCCGTCTCCAGCGTCAATTCGTTCATGTCGCGTTTTTTGGTTCGCGCCAGAATTTCGAACACGCTGGCGGTGGCCAGTTGCAGCGCCTTCTCGTCGTCCATGCCTTCCAGCAGCCGGGCAAGGAACAGCGCCGCCATCAGGTCTCCGAGACCGTTCGGTGCGTCTTCTATGGCGCGGTGTTCCGCCATCAGCGCGTGCCGGCCGCTCAAATAGAGATTTCCCGTGCCGCCCGCCATCATCGACACGGCTGAGGTGACCAGCATTTTCGGCGGGCCGAGTGCGAGCGCGGCATCCATGATGGCATTGTTGGTCTCAAGCTCGGCGCCGCTCATCCAGGCCAGTTCATAACGGTTTGGCGTGGCGACGGTGGCAAGCGGAATGAGGTGATCGCGGATGGCTTCGGCAGTCTCAAGGGGAATGTATAGTCCGCCCAGATCGCCCATGACCGGGTCACAGGCATAAATCAGCGACGGGTTCTTTTCCTTGAGATTGCGGATCAGCCTTGCGACGGAGCGCACCTGCGCCGCGCTGCCGAAATAACCGGTCAGGACAGCCTTGACCTCGCCGATCCATTTGGCGTTTTCGAGGTCGGTCATGGCCTTGTCGAAATCATCGTCCTGAAAGCGCATCCGGGTGGACGGGCCATGGCCGGGGTGCCAGGGCAAAACGATTGTGGGCACCGCCCATACCGGATAGCCAAGGGTCTCCAGCGCGAAGACTGCGGCACGGTTGCCGACCGATCCACGCATGACGTGGCTGGAAATGACGATGACGGCGCCCTGGGTATTTTCCTGCATCACGGCCTTCTTGCTTTCAAACGCCACAGAAGCCCGCAAGTGCCCCTGCTCACAGATCAAGATGCGCTCTCATGACATATCGCATCGTCACTTTCCACCGTTAATCCCGCAAGGGTCTATCCCGTAAAACGATGGGCGTCCGGTCTTCTTGGCCTTTCCGGTGCCGGTCCGGTATTGCGGTATCGGCGAACTGCCCTACCTTTTTGTTTACGCATCGGGTTTTCCCAAAACCGCGGTACACTTTTCGACACGATGCCCTATAGTTGCATCATGCTCGATCTCGTCATCGCCTATTGGCCTCATATCCTTGCCGCTCTTTCCATTTTGATGGGAACCGTGGCGGCCGTACATGCCACGATGACGAAGGAAGAGGTCCGCTCCGCGCTTGGCTGGGTGGGCGTCATCGTTCTGTCGCCGATCGTCGGTGCAGTCATTTATGCGATTGCCGGCATCAACCGGATTCGCCGGTCCAGTATCAGGCAGCAGCGGTCTTTCATGCAGGACGAGATCATGGATCGCGTGGCGCGCCTGGATGCGAGCGGCGAGGTGATTGCCGCGCGGTTCGGACGCCGTTTCGAGGCGATGAAGACGCTCGGCGACCGGGTGACGCGCCACGCACTGACGACCGGTAACCGCATCGAGCCGCTTGTCACCGGCGACGCGGCCTATGCCGCCATGCTTGAAGCGATAGGCGAGGCGAAGCGGTCGATCATCCTCGAAACATATATTTTCGACAATGACAGGATCGGCGCCCGTTTTGTCGCCGCGCTGGAAAGGGCGAAGTTCCGGGGCGTGGAGGTGCGGGTGCTGGTGGATGCCGTGGGCGCGCGCTATTCCGTGCCGAGCATCCTGCCAACGCTCAGGGAAAAAGGGATCGTTGCCGATGTGTTCAACGGCAATGTCATCATGGGGCTGCGGCTGCCCTATGCCAATCTGCGCACCCACCGCAAGATCCTGGTGGTGGACGGGCGCCTCGCCTTTAGCGGCGGCATGAATATCCGCGAAGGGTTCACCCTTGAATTCGGCGGCGAAAAACAGGCGCACGACACACATTTCAAGATCAGCGGACCGGTTGTCTCTGATTTTTTCTCCATTGCGGCGGAGGACTGGAGGTTCACGACGGGGGAGCTTCTGCACACGCCGGTCTGGGATATCGCCATTCCCGATGGTGTGCCGGGTTCACAGATCGTCGCCCGCGTTTCCTCCTCGGGGCCGGATAAGAGCATAGAGACCAATCACAAGATGCTGATGGGGGCGTTTTCCGTCGCCCGCTCCTCCATTCTCGTCATGTCGCCCTATTTTCTCCCCGATCGGGAGCTTATTTCAGCGCTCATTACCGCAGCGAGGCGGGGAGTCGTGGTGGATATCATCGTGCCGCAAAGCAACAATCTGGTGCTTGTGGACAGGGCGATGACGGCGCAATTCGACCAGATGTTGAAGAATTACTGCCGCATCTGGCGGGCGACAGGGCCCTTCAATCATTCCAAGCTTCTGGTGATCGACGAGCGCTGGAGCTACATCGGTTCTTCCAACCTGGACCCTCGTTCATTGCGGCTGAACTTCGAAGTCGATCTGGAAGTTATGGATGAGGAATTCGCCGCGACCATCGGAAACCGCATCCGGGAAGCACGGGCAACCGCTTTACCCGTGCGACTGAGCGAACTGAATTCGCGGCCATTCGTTGTCCGTTTTGTGGAGCGCGTCCTGTGGCTCGCTTCGCCGTATCTTTAGAGCGCTATGCGTCGGAAACGCTCTAAAACTTTTAATTTGCGCATCGGAGGCGTCGCAGCGTGAAGAAAAACAGTTTGCTGGAGCGTGGAAAAACGGCACTGGCGAAAAACAGCAGCCTGCCCGCCTTCGTCATGCAGTCGCTGCGCGACCGCCACCAACGGAAGAATGCCGGGCAGGTGGAGAGAGATCACTCCTTCCCGGTCATCGCGTCCTACAACGTCCACAAATGCGTCGGCCGCGACCGCAGGTTCGATCCTGATCGCACCAGCCGCGTCATTCAGGAAATCGGCGCGGATATCATCGCGCTACAGGAGGCGGACAGCCGTTTCGGCGAGCGCACGGGCCTGCTCGATCTTGCCCGGCTGGAGCGGGAAAGCGGGCTTGTCCCCGTGCCTGTTCTGGCGGGTGTGAAGGCGCATGGATGGCACGGTAATGTCCTGTTGTTCAAGGAAGGTGCGGTGCGGGATGTTCATACGCTGAAATTGCCGGGGCTGGAGCCGCGCGGCGCGCTGGTGGTGGAACTGGATTTGAAAAGCGGTGGCGCACTGCGAATAATCGCCGCGCATTTCGGTCTTTTGAGGCATTCCCGTGCCCAGCAGGCAAAGGCGCTTATCGGTCTTCTGGAAGCGCGAAACGAATGCGCGACCATCCTCATGGGAGACCTGAACGAATGGCGTCTCGGCAATGGCTCGTCGCTCAATACTCTGAGGGATGCATTCGGCGCCCTGCCGCCCGCAGTGCCCAGTTTTCCATCCAACCTGCCGGTGCTTGCGCTCGACAGGATCATCGCCAACCGCGAAGGGCTGATCGAGCAGGTGGAGGCGCATGACAGTGCGCTGGCGCGCATTGCCTCGGACCACCTGCCGCTGAAAGCCGCGATAAGGACCGATCTGCTTCCAACCTGATCCTGTGGCAGCATCGGATACGGCGACAGACTTCAGAGCCGCTGCGCTACCGTCAGATGGCTGCGCGAACGGGCCTCCAGCAGAGATTTGCGGATGGCTTCCATCAGCCGTTCACGGTTGTTTCTGGTCTTGCCTCTGTCCAGATTCTGCGCGGCAAGCGCTAGATCCAGACCTTCATGCATTACTATCGAATAGGCAATGGTTGTCGCCCAGTTCTCGTATTCCTGCTCCATCATGTCACCCCTGAACTAAATCATTTAGCCCGAATCACCCTGTTCTTGAAATTACCACAAAATGGAAAGCATAAAATAGCATTGTTCCTTTACGTATCTGCTGCCTTATGCGAATATAGTGTATTCGTTATTTCTTTATTGCGGCGCAGCATGTATGTGCTTGCTGCTTAAGTCATTGAAACAGATTCTGTTTCAGGCGATGCACATGGACGTTCCCACCAACAAAAACGCCGCGCATCGTGAGATGCGCGGCGGGCTTTCGTCGAAGTTTGCGGTGGATTGGATCAGGTCTCAGCCGGCCTTTTCGAGCTTGTAGTCCGAATTGGCAGGTTCTTCCTGTTTGTGCTGGATGAGAGGACGGTTACCCGACAGCTTGCGCACCAGCACGTAGAATACCGGTGTCATGAAGATGCCGAAGAACGTCACCCCGATCATGCCGGAGAACACTGCGACACCCATGGCCGCGCGCATTTCCGCACCCGCACCGGTGGAGATGACCAGAGGCACCACGCCCATGATGAAGGCGAGTGAGGTCATCAGGATCGGGCGGAGGCGCAGGCGACTTGCCTCGACTGCGGCCTGAAGCGGCGTTCGTCCTTCGAATTCCAGCTCGCGGGCGAATTCCACGATCAGGATCGCGTTCTTCGCCGATAGCCCGACAAGGACGACAAGGCCGATCTGCGTAAAGATGTTGTTGTCCCCTCCCGTCAGCCAGACGCCTGTCAATGCGGCGAGAACGCCGAGCGGAACGATCAGAATGATCGCGATCGGCAGGGTTAGGCTTTCATATTGCGCAGCCAATACGAGATAGACGAGCAGCAGCGCCAGCGGGAAGACCACGAGGCTGGAATTACCGGCAAGGATCTGCTGGTAAGTCAGGTCCGTCCATTCGTATTCGATCCCGGCCGGCAGGTTTTCGGCAAGGATTTTCTCGATCGCCGCCTGCGCCTGTCCAGAGGAGAAGCCCGGTGCCGGACCGCCGTTGATATCGGCTGCAAGGAAGCCGTTATAACGGTTTGTGCGCTCCGGTCCTGTCGTTGCATCTACCTTCAACAGCGTGGAAAGCGGGATCATCTGACCGGTGGACGAGCGGACCTTCAGGCGGCCGATATCTTCGGCATGGGCGCGGAATTGCGCATCTGCCTGCACACGCACGCTGTATGTCCGCCCGAAGGCGTTGAAGTCGTTGACATAAAGCGAGCCCAGATAGATCTGCAGCGTCTGGAAGACGTCGCTGACCGAAACACCCAGCTGCTCGGCCTTGGCGCGGTCGAGATCGGCGAAGAGCTGCGGCACGTTGATCTGGAAGCTGGAGAAGATGCCTGCCAGTTCCGGTGTCTGGTATGCCTTGGCGATGACCGCCTTGGCCGCTTCGTCAAGCGTCTGGTAGCCGTAACCGGCACGGTCCTCGATCTGCAGCTTGAAGCCGCCCGTCTGGCCGAGACCGTTAACCGGCGGCGGCGGGAACATGGCGATGAAGGCATCCTGAATGCCGGCAAACTTCTGGTTCAGCTGCATGGCGATGGCGCCGCCTGACAGTTCCGGCGTCTTGCGGTTTTCGAAGTCGTCGAGAACTGCAAAGACGATGCCCGAATTGGAGCCGATGGTGAAGCCGTTGATCGACAGGCCGGGGAAAGCGATGGCGTGGCTGACGCCCGGCTGTTGCATGGCGATATCGCTCATCCGCTTGATGACGCTTTCCGTGCGGTCAAGCGTTGCGCCGTCCGGAAGCTGGGCGAAGCCGATGAGATATTGCTTGTCCTGCGCCGGTACGAACCCGCTTGGGACCGCGCTGAACATGCCGTAGGTGGCAGCCACCAGCGCCATATAGACGATCATGACGAGGCTTTTGCGCGTTACCAGACCGCCTACGGTTTTGCCGTAACCGTTGGAGGCGGCCCCGAAGGCGCGGTTGAAGCCACGGAAGAACCAGCCGAAAATCCGGTCCATGAAGCGGGTCAGCCAGTCTTTCGGTGCGTCGTGCTCTTTCAGCAGCAGGGCCGCAAGAGCGGGTGACAGCGTCAGAGAATTGATCGCCGAAATGACGGTGGAAATCGCGATCGTCAGCGCAAACTGCCGGTAGAACTGGCCAGAAAGGCCGGAGATAAAGGCTAGTGGGACGAAAACGGCGACCAGCACAAGCGCGATTGCTATGATCGGCCCGGAGACTTCGCGCATCGCCTTGTAGGTGGCATCACGCGGAGAAAGCCCGTTTTCGATGTTTCGCTCGACGTTTTCCACCACCACGATGGCGTCATCCACCACGATGCCGATGGCCAGCACGAGGCCGAACAGGGTCAACGCGTTAATGGAGAAACCGAAGGCATACATGACGGCGAAGGTGCCGATGATCGACACCGGAACGGCGATCAGCGGAATGATCGAGGCGCGCCAGGTCTGGAGGAACAGGATGACCACCAGTACCACGAGGCCAACGGCCTCGAGGAGCGTATCAACGACCTTTTCGATGGACGAGCGAACGAACTTCGTCGTGTCGTAGACGATTTCATATTTCACGCCATCAGGCATCGCCAGTTGCAGATTGTCCATTGTCGCGCGGACATTGTCGGCGATTTCGATGGAGTTGGAGCCGGGAGCCTGCAATACGGCGATCGCCACGGCGGGTTCGCCGTCGAGCAGCGAGCGCAGCGTATAGTCGGCAGCGCCGAGTTCGATGCGGGCGACGTCGCGAAGACGGGTGATCTGGCCGTTCGCGCCGCTCTTGACGATGATGTTGCCGAATTCCTCCGGAGTCGTCAGACGGCCCTGGGCATTGACGTTGAGCTGCAGGTCGACGCCGTTGGGGCTTGGCGATGCGCCGATAACGCCGGCTGCGGCCTGGACGTTCTGCTGACGGATGGCGTCGGATACGTCGCTGGCGGCGAGATCGTGTTCGGCCACCTTTTGCGGATCCAGCCAGACGCGCATGGAATAGTCACCCGCGCCGAAGACCTGCACCTGACCCACGCCTTCGATACGGGCGAGGCGATCCTTGACGTTCAGCGTCGCATAGTTGCGCAGATAGGTGATGTCATAGGCATCGGTCTTCGACACGAGATTGACGACCATGATGAAGTCGGGCGAGCTTTTGACGGTGGTGATGCCGAGTGCGCGCACTTCCGCGGGCAGGCGCGGTTCGGCCTGCGACACGCGGTTCTGCACCAGCTGCTGCGCCTTGTCCGGGTCGGTGCCCAGCTTGAACGTGACGGTCAGCGTCAGCACGCCGTCCGATGTCGCCTGGCTGCCCATATAGAGCATGTCCTCGACGCCGTTGATCTGTTCTTCAAGCGGCGTGGCGACTGTTTCAGCGATGACGGCAGGGTTCGCACCGGGATAGGTGGCGCGGACGACGACGGATGGCGGCACGACTTCCGGATATTCGGAAATCGGCAGGGCGCGCATGCCGAGAAGGCCTGCGACCACGATCAGGATCGACAGCACGCCGGCGAAGACCGGCCTGTCGACAAAAAATCTGGAAATATTCATATCCAGTCCCCTCTCCGGGTAGATTTGGAAATGCAAGGACCGTTCCGGCGGCATCATGGCCGCCGGTGAGGGCCGGTTCTTTGTGAAATGCGTCTCGCCGGAGGCGGGACGGCGTTATTGCGAGGCGGCGACCTTGTCTTCCGCCTGCGGTGCGATGGTTGCACCGGGGCGAATGCGCTGCAGGCCGTTGACGACGATCGTATCGCCGGCGGCAAGGCCGCTGTCGATGATGCGCTGGCCGTCAGCCGGTGCGCCGGGCTTGATCTGGCGGTAGCTCACCTTGTTTTCGGCATCGACGACAAAGACGAACCGCTTGTCCTGATCCGTGCCGATGGCGCGGTCGCTGATGACTATCCGGTTTTCCGGCTTCGGTTCACCCATGCGCACCCGCACGAACTGGCCGGGAATGAGCCTGCCATCAGGATTTTCGAAGACCGCACGCACACCAATGGTGCCGCTGGCGGAATCGACCTGGTTGTCGATGAGGTGCAGGGTGCCCTTGATCGGCGTGCCTTCATCCGAAAGCGTGCCGATTTCTACCGGGATCTGTTCGAGCGCGGGCAGGGCGTCGGTTGTCTTCGGCAGCTCGGACAGCGCTTTCGCTACCGTTCCTTCGCTGGCGTTGAAGCTGGCATAGATCGGGTTGACCGAAACCAGCGTCGTCAGGGCAGGCGATGTCGAGCCGGCGGCAACGAGGTTGCCGGCGGTGATTTCGATGCGGCCGACCCTGCCGGAAACCGGTGCAACGATTTCGGTGTAACCAAGATCGAGCTGAGCCGTCGTCAGCGTCGAGCGGGCGGCGCGAAGCTGGGCTTCGGCATCCGCAAACGAGCTTTGCCGCTGGTCGAGATCGCTCTGGGAGATCGTGCGATTGTCGGAAAGCCTGCGGCCACGGTCGAGTTCCGTCTTGGCAAGGCTGACCTTGGCTTCGGCGGAGGCGACCTGGGCTTCAGCACCTGCAACGGCTGCCTGATAGGGGGCCGGATCGATGGTGAAGAGGGGGTCGCCTTCCTTCACCAGCGCGCCTTCGCGGAAATGCACGGCCTTGATCTGGCCAGCGACGCGGGAGCGGATCTGCACGCGGTCGACGGCTTCGAGACGGCCGGAAAATTCTTCCCAGCGCATCACATCGCGGCTTTCCACCTTGGCGACGGTGACGGGAATAGCCGGCGTTTCGGCCGGGGTGGAAGCTGCCGTCGCATCACGGCTGGTGGGCAGGTCGAAAATGAGTGCCGCGGCTGCAACGGACATAGCAAGCCCGATACCGGCGCCCGTCAGGGCCCGGCGCTTTGTGGTCAGCGTCATGGGTTTCTCCTTGGCTCGGATCAGGAGCCGATCAGTTTCTCTATCTGTGTGTTTTGTCGCATGGTCCGAGCGTAAAACCGCTACGCACTTTTACTGGACATGCTCAAAATGCGATTTCAGTGTTTTATGTGGTCAACGAAGGTCTTGAACTCCGAACAGACGGATGGGACCCATCCGCCGCCCTTTCCTTGATAAAGCCCCGTCCAGCCAATACCGGCGGGGAAAACATGCTGCCGGACGCTGACACCGGAGGCGATGAGCCTGTCGGCATAACCGACCGTTTCGTCGCGCAGAGGGTCGTCCTCGGCGGTAAAGATCAGCGCCGGCGCCACCCGGTTCAGTCGCGTACACTGGCAGGGCGCGGCATAGGGGTGAAAAAACCCGCAGGCCTTGGCAAGGTAATGGCTCCAGCCATCCGCCCAGCGCTGGCGCATGCCGATCCTGTCCGCATCGCGGAAGGATTCCGTCGTCATCATCGGGTCGATCATGGGCGACAGAAGTATTTGACCGGCAAGCTTGCCCGGCATGCGGTCCCGCGCCTTCAGCGCAAGCCCAGCCGCCACATTGCCACCAGCCTCTTCGCCGGCCACAAACAGCAGCGATTTCGCGCCGCCATAATGCTTGCGGTCCCGGCTCAGGTGATCCAGCGCTTCGAAGGCACAATCGATCACCATCGGAAACTCGTTGCCGGACGACTTGCTATAGTCGGCCTCGACGACGATCGCGCCGCTTTCGGCGAGCGCGCGTGCCACCGGAAGCTCCGGGCAATTGCCGCCCTTTTCAAGAAACGAGCCGCCGCGCAAATAAAGGACCACAGGCGGGTTGGTGCACAGGCCGGCACTTTCATATCGGCGCACGGAAAGCTGGGACGCCGAGCCCCCACAGCCTTCTATATTTTCCCAGTGCGCTTTCATCTGATCCGGTCCCGTGCGCCGCCATCAGCAGCTCACCATATTTGCAAAATCTGAAATTCATATTATTGTTCGGGAGAAAACGATCAAGTACGTCAAAATGAAAACACTATTCCAAAAAAACGGATAATAGCGACATGGATCAGCTTTCCGCCATGCGGGTATTCACTCGCGTCGTCGAAACCGGCAATTTCAGCCGCGCCGCGACCGCGCTTAACATGCCCAAAACCACCGTCACCAACATGGTCCAGGCGCTGGAGGCGCATTTACATACCACGCTTCTCAACCGCACAACGCGGCGGGTGATGCTGACGACGGACGGCGCTCTCTATTATGAGCGGGCCTCGCAGATTCTGTCGGAAATCGAAGAGCTTGATGGCAGCATGTCCAGCGCGCAGGTGCAGCCGTCTGGCCGGTTGCGGGTGGAAATGGCCGGTGTCTTCGCGGACCTCGTGGTTATTCCACATCTTTGCGAATTTTACCAGCGCTATCCGCAAATCCGGCTCGATCTCGGCGTCGGCGACCGTCTGGTCGATTATATCGCGGAGAATGTCGATTGCGCGCTGCGGGTCGGCACCTTGCGGGATCAATCCCTTATTGCGCGCAAGGTCGGCGAGCTGAAATTCGAAACCTTCGCCTCTCCCCTGTACATAGAGAGTTTCGGCATGCCGCAACAGCCTGAAGATCTCGAAAACGGACATCATTCCGTGGGATATTTCAATGCCACCACGGGCCAGATCATGCCGATCTCATTCGACAACGGGCTTCGCAGCGTCGAGATTACGCCCAACTATGTCGTGTCGGTCAATGACAGCCGCACCTATCTCAACGCCGCGCTGGCGGGCATGGGCATGGTGCAGCTGCCCGTTTTCATGGTCAAGGATGCGCTTGCGCGTGGTGAGCTTGTGCCGGTTCTGCCGGAATGGCGGCGCGAACCGATGCCGATCTATGTGGTCTACCCACAGACGAGGCACGTCACCAACAAGGTCCGTGTCTTCGTGGACTGGCTGGCGAAGATGGTTCACAGCCTGGTCTGAGGCGGCTAGTCACCGCCCGACCTTTGCCGCGATAAAATCGATAAAGGCGCGTACGCGGGCGGCCAGGTGATCATGTCCGGCATAAACGGCGTGGATCACCTCCATGTCGCCCGGATTGTAATCCTCGAGCACCGGCACGAGCAGACCGGCCTCGATATCCGGCTCGACATGAAACTCTCCGACCCTTCCCAGCCCAAGGCCCGTCAGGCACAGCCTACGCATTGCCATGCCGCTGTTGACCGAGGCGTTGCCGGTCACGGGAAGGCGGTAGACCTCTGTCGTGCCGGGATCACGAAAAGGCCATTCGTTGAGGCTGCGACTGAAATTGAAGCTGATGCAATTGTGTTGGGCCAGATCCTGCGGCTTTTCCGGCATGCCATGTTTTTCTATATAGGCAGGGGAGGCGACGATGATCCGGCGGACCTCTTTCAGCTTTCTTGCCTTGAGGGACGAATCCGCCATCCCGCCGGATCGTATCGCAATATCGGTGCGCTCCTCGATCAGGCTGATGACGCCGTCGGTTAGCGAGATATCCAGTTCGATTTCCGGATAAAGAGATAAAAACTCCGGTGCGAGCGGCAGAAGATACCTTTCGCCGAAGCCCAGCGTGGCGTTGACACGCAGTAGCCCCCGCGGCACCACCTTGCCGCCGCCTGCTACGATCTGCTCCGTATCGGCGATGTCGGCCAGAATGCGCCTTGCCCGGGAAAGATAGATTTCCCCCTCCGGCGTCAGCGTCACCACGCGGGTGGAGCGAGCGAGAAGGCGGGTGCCGAGGCGGTCTTCAATGCGGGTGACAAGTTTGCTCACCGCCGAGGGTGAAAGCTTGAGCCTGCGCCCGGCTGCGGAAAAACTCCCCAGCTCGGCTGCCGCCACGAAGACTTCCATTTCTCCGGCCCTGTTGTCCATCGCTGCACCACTTGTGAAATTAATTCAAAGGCTTTTATCCAATCTTGCTGATTATCATGCAAGTCCCCTTCGCCCATATTGCAATCACACAGTTGATCCAACCGGACAGCACCCGCTGTCCATAACGCCCGCGATCCCGCTCCGGGCGAAGAGGTACTCGTCATGCCATTGGCCATATTTGCCTTGACGATCGCGGCTTACGCGATCGGAACCACGGAGTTTGTCATCGTCGGTCTTTTGCCGACGGTCGCCGCAGATCTCCACATTACCCTGCCGCTTGCCGGCCTTATCGTCAGCGTTTACGCGCTGGGTGTCACTTTCGGTGCGCCGATCCTGACTGCGCTGACCGGCAAGATCGAAAGAAAGCCGCTGCTGCTGGGTCTGATGGCGCTGTTCGTCGTCGGTAATGTCGCAGCCGCCGTGTCGCCAAGCTATGAGACGCTTCTGGTCGCGCGGGTGCTTTCCGCCTTCGCCCATGGCGTGTTCTTCTCCGTTGGCGCCACCATCGCCGCCGATCTCGTGCCGGAAAACCGCCGTGGCTCGGCGATTGCCATGATGTTCATGGGTTTGACCGTCGCCATCGTCACCGGCGTGCCGATCGGTACCTATATCGGGCAGATTTTCGGCTGGCGCGCCACCTTCTGGGCGGTTGCAGGTCTTGGTGTCATCGCCTTTGCCGGTATCGCGGCCCTGTTGCCGGGCACGCTGAAGAAAGCGCCGCCCGCCAGCCTTCTCGATCAGGTGCGTGTGCTGGGTTCCGGCCGACTGCTCATCGTTTTCGCCATGACCGCACTTGGTTACGGCGGCACCTTCGTCGCCTTCACCTTTCTGGCGCCGATCCTTCAGGATGTCACAGGCTTCTCCGAAAAGAGCGTCGGCCTGATCCTTGTGCTCTACGGCATCGCCATTGCCGCCGGTAACATCGGTGGCGGCAAAATCGCCAACCACAATCCGGTCAAGGCGTTGATCGGCCTCTTTCTGGCACAAGCCATCGTGCTTCTGGTCTTTTCCTTCACCGCCGTCTCGCCGGTTCTGACCCTGATCACGCTGGTGGCGCTCGGCTTCCTGTCCTTCGCCAACGTTCCCGGCCTGCAGCTTTATGTGGTGCAGCTGGCCAAGGAACACCGCCCCGGCGCTGTCGATGTCGCCTCGGCGCTCAATATCGCCGCCTTCAATCTCGGCATCGCGATTGGTGCGTGGCTTGGCGGTCTGGTGGTGGAATCGCCGATGGGCCTTGCCGCAACCCCATGGGTCGGCGCCATCCTTGTCGCCATTGCCCTCATTCTCACCCTCTGGAGCAGTGCACTCGACCGTCGCGCCTCGCTCTCGCTGAAGACCGCCTGAGTTTTTCATATAAATCCCGGCCACTGCCTAAGGGCTGGCCGGGTGTACCCTAAAAGGAGAAAATATATGTTTGATGTCACCGCCAAAGGCGCATCGATCCCGGTGCTTGGCTTCGGTACCTTCCGTATTCCCGGCCCCGATGTTCTTCGGATCGTTCCGCATGCCCTGAAGGCCGGCTTTCGCCATATCGATACCGCACAGATTTACGGTAATGAGGCCGAAGTCGGCGAAGCCATTGCCGGTTCCGGCGTGGCACGCAGCGATATCTTCCTGACCACCAAGGTCTGGGTGGAGAACTACAGGCACGATGCCTTTCTTGCCTCCGTCGATGAGAGCCTGAAAAAACTGAAGACCGATTATGTCGATCTCCTGCTTCTGCACTGGCCGAACGAGGCGGTAACGCTGGCCGAGCAGATCGGCGCGCTGAACGCGGTTCGCGACGCCGGCAAGGTTCGCCATATCGGCGTGTCCAATTTCAATACGGCGCTGATGGCTGAGGCGGTCAGTTTGTCAAAGGCACCGATCGTCACCAATCAGATCGAATACCATCCCTATATCGATCAGGATGTGGTGATCGCGGCGGCCAAGGCTGCCGGCATGTCGGTGACGGGTTATTACGGTATGGCCGACGGCAAGGTTTTTGCCGATCCGGTTCTAAAGGACATCGCCGCAAGCCGGGGCAAGTCGGTGGCGCAGGTGGTGCTGCGCTGGCTCGTGCAGCAGCAGGGTGTGATTGCGCTTTCGAAGACGGTGAGCGAAGCCCGTGTTGATGAAAACCTTGCGATCTTCGATTTCACGCTGTCGGTCGCTGAGACGGATGCGATCCGCGCTCTTGCTCGACCGGATGGCCGTATCGTCTCGCCGGACGGGCTTGCACCGGTATGGGACGCGGCTGCCTGACAGTTGCCAATGGGTGTGGGTGGAATTCCTCCTGGTGCCGTCACGCGGGTCTAGCCGGCATGACGGAGGAGCGGTTTTCACTGATATAGATAACCTTAAGACACCCGGATAAGCTATCCGGGTGTCTTCTGAGAGAGTGGATCAGAATTCGCCCCAAGTCTGATCTTTCGAGGCCGTGGATACGCCGAGCGCTGCGGCCACCTGGCCGATCATGCGACGCGCCGGGGATGGTCTCGGCTGTGCGTTGTCCGCAACGCGCACCGGCGCTGAAGGCTTATATGCGGTTCTAGCCGTGCTGGTGCTGGCCATTGCGCCATCCAGCTTGAACTGGCCGACGATCTGGCGGAGTTTTTCGGCATCACCGGCAAGCGATGCGCTGGAGGCCGTCGCCCTTTCGACCATCGCGGCATTGTGCTGCGTGACCTGGTCCATCTGGTTCACCGCGCTGTTGACCTCGGCCAACCCGACCGACTGTTCCCTTGCGGATGTCGCGATGGCGTCGAGTTGTGTATTGATGGCGATGACGTGACTTTCAATGATCTTCAGGGCGTCGCCGGTTGCGGTCACGAGTTTCACGCCGTTCTGCACTTCGTCGGCGGAATTGCGGATAAGCTCCTTGATTTCCTTGGCCGCTTGCGCCGAGCGCTGGGCCAATTCACGCACTTCCTGTGCCACAACCGCAAAGCCCTTGCCTGCCTCGCCCGCACGGGCCGCCTCGACGCCGGCGTTGAGTGCCAGAAGATTGGTCTGGAAGGCAATCTCGTCGATGACGCCTATGATGTTGGAAATCTGGCTTGAAGAGCTTTCTATGCGCTTCATGGCATCGACCGCAGTTGCCACGACCTGACCGGATGTCTGCGCGGATCTGTTGGCCTCGACCGCCACGATCCGCGCCTCCTCAGTCCGTCTGGTCGAATTGCTGACGTTGCTGGTTATCTGGTCGAGCGCTGCGGCTGTTTCTTCCAGCGATGCGGCTTGGGTTTCCGTGCGTTGCGACAGGTCGCTCGCACTCGAACCCAACTCGCGAGAGCCGTTGTCGATCGTGGCCGTGACATCGGCAACGGACAGCAGTGTTTTGCTAAGCTGGTTTACGGCGATATTGAAGTCCGCACGCAGGCTTTCGAATTCTGCGGAGAAAGGCGTTTTCAGCTGGTAGGACAGGTCGCCATTGGCCATATGCTTCAGACCTTCGGCAAGGCCGCTGGTCGCTTCCGCCATTTCGGCGGCGCGCCTGCGATCAATATCGGCGGTTCTTTGACGCTCTGCCTCGGACTGGTTACGCACCTGCGCCGCATCCGCTTCCAGCCGGCGGGCCTTCAATTCGTTATCCTTGAAGACCTCAACGGCCTTTGCCATCGTGCCGACCTCGTCGCGCCGGTCCGTTCCCTCGACATTGACGGACAGGTTACCCTCCGCAAGCGTTTGCATCGTGCCGACAAGACCCCGGATCGGCGTGACAAGCCAGCTGCTGATCGCGAAATATCCGATGACGACGACGGTGATGAAGCCGAGGACGACCGCCGCGACGGTAATCAGTGCAGTCCGTTGGCTTATGTCGCTCAGATCATCGCTCTGCTGGGCGCTACGGTTCGAAATATCAGTGGCTATCTGTGTAAGTTTCGCGCCGATCTTGGCAAAGACTGGCTGGCACTCGGTGCCAAACGCTTTTTGCGACGCAAGTGCCTCATCCACGGTTGATGCGGTTCGGCCCAGGTGCCAGGCGTTCTTGCACGTCACGTTATAGAGCGTCGTCACGTCGTCCTTGAGTACGCGCAGGCGGTTGTCTTCGGGGATATTGGCGATGGCTCCATCCATCGATACCATGAACTTGTCGCGTGTGGCCTTCACCTCAGCTTCGGCAGCGGCATTACCCTGTTCCGTAAAGGCGATCATCATATCGGCCAAAGCCGCACGCCCGTTCAGCAGTTCTTGGTTCGCGAGTGCCAAATTCAAGGCCGCTGCGCTGTCACGCGCAATAAGGTCACTATAACTTCCATCGATCGATTTGATCTGTATGGCGGAGTAGGCCGCAATCAGGATTACACATACGCCGAATAGCGCAAATACCGTCAAAAACTTTCCGACAACGGGAATATTTCTCATCGTTATGGCTCCCACAAGAAAATCGAGCCCTTCATGGGTCATATTTCGGCATCATGCGCTTTTCCGGTGATGATTATACTTACAAATTTAAGAAACAATTATGTATTATTAG
>NZ_WJOK01000034.1 GCF_009649785.1 Agrobacterium tumefaciens
TAATTATACAGCTACGCGCAAGACTATACTGCAATTATCCGCTTCATAACTGGTTCACGCACAGATTTTGCCATAGTTTTTTCGGAGACACATGGTGCTGCCCGCATATACGACTTACGCTCTTTACAATCGTGATATGGAATTGTCACTGAAACGCGTCGCGAACGACCCCGTCGTATCGCGCGACGCCAAATATTATACGGATAATATCGGCAAGGTTAAAAACCTCGACGCGTTCCTGAAGGACTTCCGGCTCTATTCCTACGCCATGAAGGCACATGGACTGGAGGAAATGATCTATGCCACCGCCTTCATGAAGAAGGTGCTGGAAAGCAATCTCAACGATCCGAACAGCTTCGCAAACAAACTGAAGGATACGCGATACCGCGACTTCGCTGCCTCTTTCGATTTCGGCACGATCAAAGCGGAAAAATCGGTTCAGACAAAATCCCAGCAGGACCGGTTGATTGCCACCTATCACGCTACGATCGAACAGGAAGGCACCGAATTAAAGGAAGAGACCCGTTTTTATAACATTGCCATCGAGAAGGTCGGGCATGTCGACGATATCTTCAAGAACACGCGGCTTCGGGATTATATCTTCAAATCCTTCGGCATCGACCCCGAGACCTTCAGCTACAAGCACGTCAAAAACGTTCTGACGAGCGATATCAGCAATGCCGATAGCTACATCAACAAGACCTACAAGTCATTGATACCGGAGTGGAAGGCAAAGGCGGCCGATCTGCGCATAGAACGTGCAGGCGTCGCGTCCACCGACAAACCGGCGCTCGCAAAGATCGACTACCTGATCAGCCAATATAACAAGCGTATCAACGATGCCAACAAACTGTTCGAGATGGCGGCCGCGTTTAATTTCCGGGACGACGGCCGCGTAGATGACGGCATGCCGGCGCAGACGACTGCGCAGAGGCGACTGATTAACGAAACCTACGTTCTTTCAAATCCCCGCCTGACGCAGGCCGGAGCTGTTCTCAACCGCGAGTATTTCGCCGACAAGATGAAAACCATCACCGAGGCCAGCCAGATGACGCAGTTTGCGCGCCTGAGAACGATGCTCATCGTCAGCTTCAATCTGACCGACAATGATGAGACGGACAAGAAAATCGGCTGGGCCGTCTTGCAGGATCCGAATGATCCGCAAAGCCCTATCCACAAGGAGAAGGACAAAGGTCTTGTCGATCTGGCACGCGCCTTCAATTTCGGTGCGGATGGCAAGATCAAGACCGGCAAGGTCGCGCAGACCGCCGAACAGCTCAACACCATGATGAACCTCTACTTCAGCCGTTACGATGACAAGGACGAAGCAGCGGACGAAAAGGCAATCAAGAACTACCAGCGCTACATCGGCCTGACGAAAAATCTCGAGGATTTTCTGTCGAACGCGCAGGGCGCGGTCATCATTCGAAACTTCGCCCTGAAGGCCTTCGATATTACCGCTGAAGAAGCCTCGTCCTTCACGCTGAAACGGGTATTTACCAGCGATCTGTCAGACACGAAAAGTTACGTTTATACTTTGAAAGACGAGCGTTTCGTGCGGCTGGCCAAGGCTTTCAACTTTGATGCCGAGGGCAAGATCGGCTCACCCCGGCTCGCCCAGTCGGAAAACGAGATCACTCGAATATCGCGAAATTATCTGAAGGAAGTTACCCGTTGGGACAAGGACAAAAAGGTCAGGGAGAAAGGCGAAAAGGAGGTCACCTACTATCGCCAGAAAATGGAAACGATTGAAACCGTCGATCAATTGCTCTCCGACCGCCGCCTTCTCGATTTCATGCTGATTGCGCAGCGTATCGACCCCAAAACGGTCACCACCGACTACCTCAAGAAGATCTTCAAGTCCGACCTCAAGAACCCCAAAAGTTTCGCCAATACCGAAAAAGATGCCCGCTTCCGCGCACTTGCCGGCTCCTTCAATTTCGACGCCAAGGGGAATATCGTCGCGAAAGCCGGCCAGAGCGTGCAGAACACCCGCAGCCTCATGGAAACACGCGACAAATATGTTCGGCAGACGCTGGAACAGCGGGTCGGCGAAGAAAATTCCGGCGTTCGCCTTGCGCTCTATTTCAAGCGCATGGCTGCCAGCATTTCCAATCCCTACGACATACTCGCCGATAATGCGCTTGCGGAGTTCACCCGCACCGCCCTTGGAATTCCCGCAGAAACCGCAAACTCCAAGGTGGATGCGCAGGCAAAGATGATCGAGAAGAAGTTGAAGATGAAGGACCTGCAGGACCCCAAGAAGGTCGAAAAACTGGTCAATCGCTTTTTGCTGACATTCGAAGCGAACAACGCAACGTCGGATCCGCGTCTCGCTCTATTCGGCAGCGGCAGCACGTCCATCAGCGGCAATACACTCGCGACGTTGGGGCAACTCCGCAGCCGCCGCAGAGGTTAGACCATCCATAAGTGCTGGCCGCAGGTTTTGCCCTGCGGCCAACATCATCTTAGTCAAACCCGCCCGTCGCCTGAAGTGCGGTAGAGCAGGGTCAGTACGGTCAAAGCCAGCCCGACCAGCGCGACCGAGCCGAAAATGTAGAAGTTCCACTCCGGAGCCAGGCCCCTTTGCAGCACGAGACCGCCGATCATCGGACCGGCGATGCCGCCCAGCCGCCCGACGGCCAGGGAAAAGCCAAGACCCGTACCGCGAATATGGACAGGATAAAGCCGCCCGACCAGAACGTTGGCAAGAATCTGGGTTCCAATCGTTCCCGCACCCGCAAGGGCAACGAAGAGATAGAGCAACGGCCCCTTGTTTACCGTCAACGCCCAGATCGAGGCCGCACCAATGGCAAATAGGACGGCCACAACCACCTTGACGTTACCCTTGTCGGCGAAACGCCCGCCGATGAGAATGCCAATTGCGGCTCCGACATTGAGCATGATGGAAAAGCTGAGCGCCGAACTGATGTCGTAGCCCATCTTGTTCATGATGGTGGGCAGCCAGTTGACCATGCCGAAGGTCAGCAGAAGCGAGCAAAAGTGGATGCCCCAGGCATTCAGCGTCGAAAGCAGCCGGCCTTCCGAGAACAGGGCGCCCACGCCGCCCTTTTGGATCTTGGCATGCGGCGTAATGCGTTGCAGGGCGTAAGTGTCGCAAATCCCGTCTGCCTCTGCCTGCCGGCCCTTGCTTGCCAGCCATTCCGGCGATTCCGGCAGGAACCGCATGAAGATCGGCAGAAGAATAAGCGGCAGGCCGCCGATCAGCATCAGTGGCCTCCAGCCATAGCTCTCCAGAAGCAAAATACCCATGAGGCCGGAAATGATGCCGCCGATAAGATAACCGAGGAACGACAGGGAGTTTGCCTGTGCCCTGCGCTTGGGCGGCGAGAATTCCAGCACGAGCGCGGTAACCGTCGGCAGGAGCGCGCCAAGGCCGAGACCGGCGAAGAAGCGCGTGATTTCGAAAGCAAGAAAGTTCGGCGTCATGGCCGAGGCAATCATCATCGCTGAAAATCCGGCAAGGCTGATGAGAACGACCTTCCGGCGGCCGATACGGTCCGCCATGGTGCCGGCAAACAGCGCGCCGAGCAGCATGCCCACCAGCGTCAAGGCGGCAGCCCGCCCGACCATGGCCGGATTGAGCGCCCATGCACCTTCTTTCAGCAACGCCGGTGCAACCGCGCCGTAAACGACAAGATCGTAACCGTCGAACATGATCATCAGGCCGCATGTCGCGATGACGCCAGCCGGGTTCTTCGTCCGCACCGAGGCGGCGCTCATATAGTTCGTGGACATATTCCTCCCTTTCACGCATGAACGCGCCACCCGGAATGGATCGACGTCTTCCCGTTCCTGCGATTGCTCCCTGGGTGCCCGGCTTGCTCCACCCTGATGTGCGTCTCGCTCCTGTCAAGACACATATCGCCAGCATCACCCGCCTTCGATTAAATGTTGCGTTTGCAAAAATTGCAATTGAAATATTAACAATCGTCAACAGCCATTGCAGGCGTGGATTTCAGTCGCCTTCCAGCTCCGAAATCCTCGACAAAGTCGGCGTCCAGTTCAAAATACGAATGCGGTTATAGACGCCGTGAATGACAAAAGGGTCGGCGTCGCTAAAAGCCATGACGTCCTCGATGCAGCGGGCTTCAGCAATGATGAGGGCCGCGGCAGACCCTCCGCTTTCCGCCTGCATCGGGCCGGATGCGAGAATTCTGAATCCTTCCGGAACGCCATCTTCGTTGCGTAAATGAGCCTTGTGGGCACTCATCTGCGCCAACCTTTGCTCAGCGGCAGCGGGATCACTTTCCGCAAAACGCACATAGAGCCGGGGACGGTCGCTACCGCCGGTCATCGGGCGAGCACAAAATCGTGGTCCACCGACCAGAACCAGCCGTTGGCGAACCCCAGCTCCTGCGCCCTCTGCGCATCCTCCACCCGCTGAAAATCGGCCAGCAGGCTTTCCTTCACACCGAAAACCGCATCCGAACGAATATAGGGATCATCAGGGTCGAAAATATGCGTGACGAGCGTGGTGAAGCCTTCTGCCGAAACGATGTAGTGCAGATGCGCTGGTCGGTAGGGATGGCGCCCCATGGCCCGCAGAAGCTGCCCCACGGGGCCATCATCCGGTATCGGGTAATATTTCGGCTTCGTCGCCCGGAACCAGTAGCGTCCGTCCTCACCGGTGACGAATACGCCACGCAGGTTGAAATCGGGCTGAATGCCCTTCTGCTGCACGTCGTAGAAACCTTCGTCATTGGCCTGCCAGACGTCGATGCGGGCGCCTGCGACCGGCACTCCATTGGTGTCGAGAATGCGGCCGGTTACCAGCATGTCCTCGCCCTTGCCGTCGAGGCAGATATTGGCGCCCATCGGCATCTCAGGCGCATCGGCCACATGAAAAGGCCCGAGAACGGTGGATTCCGACGCGCCGCTCGGCTTGCGGTGGTTGATCGCATCGACCAGCATGGAAACGCCGAGAATATCGGAAAAAAGGATCCACTCCTGCCGCCATTCATTACAGATCTGGCCGACCTCGGTCAGAAAATGGATCGCCTTCATCCATTCCTCTTCAGTCGGCTCAATCTCTTTCACCGCCTCGTGAAGCTTGCGGGTGACGACCGCCATGATCTCCTTGAGACGCGGATCGTCACAATCGCGCATACGGGCAATCACGGTTTCGGCCGAACGTTCCTCGACGAAATAGCCGTCGTCACCGGTTGTTTTCATGTCCATAATGTCCTCCTCCCATCATTGCCGCTCCCTGCTTGCCGGATCACTCCGGCCTTGCGCCCTCGAAGGCGCGTTGCAACAGGGCGCGGATCGCGGTTTTTTCAACTGGCCGCGGGCACCAGTAAGGATTGGCGGTCGCAAGCTCGGCCATAGCGTCGAGATCTTCCCCGCCAACACCGAGTGCTGCAAGGCTTGCCGGCGCGCCGAGCCGGGCGGCAAAATCGTAAAGACCCGTCCCTGCCCTGCCACCGACAAGTGCGGCCAGCGGCGCAAGCTGATCCGGCACCGCCTGTTCCACATAAGCGATGGTATGCGGCAGAAGCACCGCATGGGTTTCTGCATGCGGCAAATCCAGACTGCCGCCCAGCGTATGACAAAGCTTGTGATGCAGCGACATGCCAACAGCGCCAAGCACCGTGCCACACAGCCACGCGCCGTAAAGTGCCGTTTCGCGCGCCTTGGTATCTTGCGGCTCCATCCTCACACCGGGAAGCGCCTCGATCATCGCCCGCAACCCTTCCACCGCCATCATACTGGCGATGGGATTGCGATCCCGAGCATAAAGCGCCTCTGCCGCGTGGGCCATGGCGTTTAGCCCGCTGGTCATGCTGATGCCAACAGGTAATCCAAGTGTCAGCTCGGCATCGTAAATCACCACTTCCGGCAGGATTTCCGGACCGCGCAGGGTGGTCTTCACGCCATTTTCCGTCTGGCCAAGAATGGGCGTCACCTCAGAGCCGGCATAGGTCGTTGGAATGACGATCTGCGGCGCATCGGTGCGCAAGGCAATGGCCTTGCCAAGACCGGTGGTAGAGCCGCCGCCGAGCGATACGACGCAATCGGCACCGGCAGCGCGATAGGCCTCGACCGCCCTTTTCGTCACCTCGACCGGCGTGTGCATGGCCGCATCGTAAAAAACACCGGCAGCCAATTGGCCAAGCTGGGCGGCCAAAGCCTCCGCATCGCCCTTCTGGTGGGGTGTGGAAAGCACCAACGCCCGTGACAGCCCGAGGCGACGGATTTCCTCCGCTACCCCCACGGAGCTACCCGTGCCAAAGACGATGCGGGCCGGGGCCGTCGTATAGACGAACGGCTGCATGGCTCAGGCTCCGTCGAGCTTGAACAGGCGGCGCGCATTGGTGCGGCCGATCTTTACCCGGTCGGCCTCGGCAATGCTCGTCGCATTGAACCAGTCGGAGGCATGATCGATGTTCTCGAAGGGCCAGTCGGTGGAGAACAGGATGCGGTCGGCACCGATTTCCAGAATGGCATCGATCAGGGTCTGGGTGCGGAAATTGCCAGAGGTGGTGATGTGAAAATTCTCGTTGAAATAATCCATGAAACGGCGCTTGGCCGGATAGCGCGGCGGCAGCTTCACCCAGGCATTGCGGTGGTCGATGCGCCACATCATGTAGGGCAGGCCCTCGCCCATATGGCCAAGAATGATGTTGAGGCGCGGATGCTCATCGAACAGGCCTGATGCCATGAGGCGCAGCGCGTGAACCGCCGTTTCCTGCGCAAACGCCCAGGTGGGGCCAAGCAGCCAGGGGTGGCCGTCATAGATGCGGGAATCCTGCGGCAGCGGATTGCGCGGATGCAGATAGAAAGGCACATCAAGCTTTTCCACCTCGCCCCAGAATGGACGATATTGCGGCAGGTCGTAATAAAGCGGTGTCTGGCCATCGCCCTCCTGGCTGAAGCCGTTGACGAGTGCGCCGACGAAACCGAGATCGTTGACGCAGCGCTGAAGCTCCTCGGTCGCCGCATCCGGGTCCTGCAACGGCAGGGCTGCGAAGGCGAGGAAGCGGTCCGGCCGCTTGGCGCATTCTTCAGCCAGGACGTCATTGGCGCGGCGCGCAATCTCGATCGCCTTCTTCTTGTCGGGAATAGCCTGCACCGCCGGCGCATTCAACGACAGGATCATGGTTTCGATGCCATGCGCATCCATCAGCTTCAGGCGCGTATCCTGAATGTCGAGCAGGCGATGCTGCAGTTCCTTCCAGTAATCACCGGGCACGAACCCGGCCGAATCCTGAAGTGTTTCCGGGATTGCGAAATGCTCTTCGAGAGCGACCTTGCCTTGCATGTTATTTCCTCCGAAAATCGCTGTTCAGTTGCCGCCACGCGTGCGGTCAATATTGGCCCTTGGGTTCCAGGCCGAGCATGCTCTGGCCGATCATGGTGCCCACGGCATCCCAGTTCATGCTGATATGGCGGCCCACCGCATTCGCATCCCGCCAGGCCCGCTGGACCGGATTGGAAAGATCGAGCCCGACACCGCCGGTGGAATCGTTGAGTGCCTGCACGGCGCGCAGCGCCAGAGAGACCGAAAAGGACTGGCCGCGACGGCTCAATAGCCGGTCGTCCACCGAAAATTCCGCCCGTCCTTCAAGCCTTGCCTGTGAGAGTGCCTGAGCCCGGGCAACGTCGCGCAACAGGATTTCACAAGCGGCATCCACGCTCGCAGCGGCTTCCGCGACACGCAGCTGGATGGTTGGAAATTCCGCCATGCGGTTATTGCCGCCCGCCACCGCACCTCGGGTCACCCGGCCACCGACATGATCGACATAGGCTGCCAGGGCACCCTTGGCTGCGCCGACGCCAGCCGAGGCGAGACAGGAAGGAATGCCGGTAAGAAGCGGCATGTTGAAGAGACCTTCCTGCGCATAAAACCGCCCGCCCGGCGTGTGGCCGCTGGTCGCGTCCGGAAAGGTCAGAACCCGATGTTTGGGAACAAAGACATCATCGAGAACCAGCGTCTTGGAACCCGTGCCGGCCAGTCCGACCACATGCCACGTGTCTTCAATGGCATATTGGCTCGCAGGCACGAGAAGGAAGGCCGGAACCGGCCTGCCTTCGCCCTGCGGCGGCAGGATGGCGGCGCAGAGAGACCATTGGGCATTCTCGCAGCCCGAGGCAAAGGCCCATTTGCCGCTCAGGCGGTAACCGCCGTCAGCGGCCTCCGCCATCTTTACCGGCGCATAGGAACCACACAGAAGCGCGTCAGGGTTTTCGCCCCAGACATCCGCCTGCGCCTCCTCTGGAAACATCGCCAGCAGCCATTGATGGGCGGAAAGCAGGCCGGCAACCCAGCCGGTCGACGCGCAGGCCGCCGAAAGCTCGATATTGGCTTCGACAAGCTCGGCAAATTCACCGCCCTGCCCACCGAAAGCCCGCGGTTTGACGACATCGAAATAGCCGATACCGCGCAGCGCCGCGATATGACTGGCGGGAACGCGGCGCGCCTCCTCTGTTTGTCGGGCGCTGGAGCGGAAAAGATCCGCTACACCGGCAACGCGACCGACGAGGCGGACATGCGGGTTCGTTTGCGCCGGCTGCGGCGCATGGCTCATATCGTTCATGATTGTCTCCTCCGAGAATAGTCTAGCCGGGAAATATCAGGCGGACAGGCCTGCCGGGCTTGCGGCGCAATATTGGGCATTTTCGTAAAGCAGCGGTCGTGTCGTCTCGCTTACATCGGCCGACACCACCTGTCCGATAAACACCGTATGCGTTCCATATGGCATTGCCGCGACACGGCGGCAGGCGATGGCGGCATGGGCCGTGGGCAGATAAAGAACACCGTTGTCATGACGCTGCCACTCGCCGTTGCGGAAACGCTCCTCCGGCGAAACCTTGCCGCTGAAAGCATCAGACAAGGTAATCTGGTCCTGCGTCAGCACATTCACGATGAAATCGGGCCGGCAGAGCAGCAATTCGTGCAGAAGCGTGCGGTTGTTCAGGCAAACCAGAAGAGAGGGCGGCTCCATCGAAACCGAGGTGACGGCGGTAACCGTCATGCCGTGATCGCGCTGATCACCCGTCGCACAGGCAGTGATGACCGTCACGGTCGCCGGAAAACGGCGCATCGTCGTGCGGAAATTCTGGCCGACGCCTTCAGGCGCAAGATTGTTCAGGCCAAACAGTGCTGATGTCATGAGATCCTCCCAAATCCTGCATTCTTAAATATTTTCATTTGCAACATTTGTCAATGCAAATGTTTTATGGCGGAGGAAGCTGCGATATGGCCTCGCCGTCCCCGGTCTTCTGGAGCGAAACTATTGAAACTGATAGATTATGCCGGTACAGCCGATGGGTGCGCCACGTCATCCGCGCACGTGTTTCTCAAAACGGGGTTTTGCTTGTGTCTTATCAGTTCACTGACTCGGTACCCTACCTGCTCAACTGGGTAGGTGTTCGGCTTGGAGAGCGCTTCTCCCTGAGGCTGGCATCCTATGACATCACCCTGCCGATGTATCGTGTGCTGGCAACGCTGAGACAACAGGAAAGCAAAACACTGACCGAGCTTTCAGACCTCGTGTCGGTGGAGATTTCCACGCTCTCCCGGCTTGTTGGCCTGCTCGTCAGACGCAACCTCGTCAGCCGCGAGCGACCGGTCGACAATGCGCGGATCGTGCGCATCACGCTGACGCCAAAGGGTGAAGAACTTGCCGAGGAACTGATGCCCATCGCCGCCATGTTCGAAAAGACCGCGATCGAAGGCCTCGACCCGGCCGAAGTGAAACTTTTCAAAAGCATCCTGCGCCACATCGGCCGCAACATTGCGGGTCTCTGATCCCCCAAGGATCCGCTGACCCGTCACGACCTTCGCGTGCAATGTACTTGTAATGGCTGGTTCCTATCCCTGTGGCAACTCACCACAGCGGAGGAAATTTGCCCATGTCCGAGAGATTGTCACCCGCCTACCTGACAACGCTCGCCCTTGTCACAGCATCGATCCTGGTTTCGGCCTGCGCCTCGACAGTCATGAAAAGCTATATCGGCGCGCCCATCACCAGCGTGATGCTGGACTATGGGTCGCCGGACAATATCTATAGCCTTGGCGGTGGACAGCAGGCCTACCAGTGGCGGAAGAACAAGACACAGGTTGTCGCCGGATCATCGAGTGGCGAAGTGCGGACAACACGGCGCGGAGAGCGTTACGAAGTGTCCGAGACGCCGGGTTATGTCGAGCGCATAGACTGCTTCTACACTTTCTACACACGCAATTCCGGCGGCGAATGGTATGTCACGAGCTTCCGGCAACCGGCGCTCGAATGCGAGTGATCGTTTCCGGATTTCAAACTCCGCCCTCCCAGATTTTTGACCGCCGCTTTGATGCTTGAAGCGGCGGTTTTCGTTGGAACGTTCTCCCTGGGATTTCTCATCGGATGGGCCGGTCAGAAGCAGTAGTTCAGGCCGGCCTTGATGACGTGATCATTTGGATCGGACTTCGACCTGCCGCTCGCCAAACTTGGCCGACAGGCCGCCGCCGAAGCTCTGTTCGACGCCGGCGCCAACCCGATAGCCCTGGTTCCAGCAGTCGGCACCCGTGACGCCGTTTCCATCCTTGAGCTTTTTGGCGGTAAGGCCGGGGAAACGTGCCTGATCGCTTAAAATCCCGTCAGCTAGACAGTGTCAGCCGCAGCACCTTTCAAAGCCACCGAGCGAATTTCCAGCCGGACGCAAAAACCGGGATTGAGGTCGAGGAAGACAACGCGTCCGCCATGAATCTCTGCCGCCTTCTGGACTAGGTTCAATCCGAGGCCGGCTCCTGGCGAGTTCGTATTGACGCGGTGAAACGGCTCGAATACCTGCTCGCGCTCCGAGACGGGGATGCCCGGCCCTTCATCGCAAACGTCAATGAAGCCCGCAGCACCGACCCGGATCGTGATAGAACCCTCGCCGCCGCCATGATCGATTGCGTTGCGAACGAGATTGACGACCGCCATCTCGATGATCGAAGTCTGGACCGTGAACACGGCCTCTCCTTCACTTGGCTCGAAATCGAACTCGTAACCGGCATCCATCGCAATCGGCGCGACATCGGTCGCGATGCGCTCGACAAGGATGTTCAGGTCCTGCCGCTCGGCGGGTAATTCCACCACGCCGACCGCCTGCATCTCCAGCAACTGGTGCGCAACGCGTGTGAGGCGATCGATATCGGCCCGGAGTTGTAGGCTCAGCGCGTCATCGGGCAAAAGATCGGCCCTGATCCGCGCGATTGCAATCGGCGTTCTCAACTCATGCGCGGCATCGGCAAGAAAGCGGTTACGGCGATTATATCCCTCATCCAGCTTGGAAAGCGCGACGTTGAAGGCATTTACCAGGGGAATGATTTCGCTGGGCACCTTGGAACGATTGATACGGGCAGACCGGTTCTCGAAATTGATGGATTGCGCCTGGCTGACCGTTTCCATCAGGCCGCCAAGTGAACGGCCGACCGCCCACGGGGTCACGATCAATGTCGCGATACCAGTCAGGATCAGCATGGGCACGACGGCGATAAGAATGACGAAGCCCACACCCGGCAAGACTGTAAGCCAGCGGATCTCGCCGTTGGCATCCTTTTCCAGATCTAACTGCATACTGATCCATAGGCTGAGGCCGTCATTCGGGATGCCTTTTTCCGTCCCGGCAATGAATTGCAGCCGCCCGGCAGGTGTATCGCGGTTTTCCATGGTGGCCCGGACTGTTTCCCCCGCTTCCAGACGCGCCCTTTCGATGCTTGACGGAAAAACTGCCGCCAAAGCCGGTACTGGGATTTCTCCATATCGCAGGACGATTTCATCGGCGTCCCGCACCAAGAACCAAAGATTCGGATAGCGCTGTTTCAGCTCGACCAATCCGGGCGTGGGCAAAACTTGCGCCCGGCCCTGCCCATCCTTTGTCACGCTTTCCGCAACGATGCGGACAGCCTCTTCATTGGCGCCCTCCAGCCGTGGATCAATGATCCAGATCCAGCCGACGAGGAGGATGACAAACAGAACGAGCAAGAACGCCTGCAAGGCGAAAAGACGCTTCATCAGCGCCCACCGCAGGGATCGGTTGCGCTCCTGCTTCATGTATTCGCCCGGATGAGATAGCCGATGTTTCGCACGGCTCTTATCTCGACCGTGGCTTCGGCCTGCGCGAGCTTCTTCCTGATGCGGGAGATATGGGCGTCGAGAGCGTTGGATTCGATCTCATCATCCAGGTTGTAAACCGCCTCGACCAGATTGGAACGCGTCACGATGCGGTTCGGGCGTCGCATCAGAGCCTCGAGCGCCAGATATTCCCGCCGCCGAAACTCGATGATGGCACCGGCAACCGTGACTTCATTGCTCTTCGGATCAATGCTCAGATTTCCGAAGCTCACATATTGGCTGGAGAGCGAAGGGCCGCGCCTGTGCAGCGCCCGAAGGCGGGCAAGCAATTCCTCGATCGCAAAAGGCTTGGCGAGGTAATCATCCGCGCCGGCGTCAAGACCGTCAACGCGGTGATCGACACTTCCGAGCGCCGTCAGAACGAGGATCGGCACCGAATGCCTGGCTTTGCGAAGCGAAGACACAAGGTTCAACCCTTCACCATCCGGAAGGCGACGATCCAGAACCAGCACATCGTAAGAGCCGTCACGCGCCAGCGCGTCGGCATCGGCAATCGTGCTGACATGATCCGCAAGCACATCACGCCGTCGCAGGGCTTCGAGCAGGACCCGCGCCATTTCCGGTTCATCCTCGAGAAGCAGGATTCGCAATGACTTTTCCCCAAAGGTGAACTCTTGCCGTCCTCACCACTGGTCGGTGAATGTTACAGCTACATTGCAGGCAAGGAGCCGGACTATCCTTCTCTCACCCTCCTGCCAGACGCAAATCGACCGTCACACCTTGGATGCCTTATCCCGGCCTGTACCCATGTCTTGCATAAAACCGGTCAAGCTCGCGCTGCTGCGGCACCTCACCGGTGTAGATCGCAATATAGTCCGGGATCCTTTTCATGCGCACGGCCATATCTTCCTCCGACTGCATGGAGATATAGCCGATCTGCACGAGATAGGTGGTGCGGGCACGCACATCCGCCATATTTTCGGAATGGCCAAAACGCATGAACATGCGCGAAAGTGCATCCATTCTCGTCTGATCAGCCTTACGCACCTCGGCAAGAATATCATCGGACTGAAGAGCCCAACTGCGAACCGCAAATTCGAACCTATTGTCGAAGAGGCCGGCATCCAGCCAGCAATCGAAGACATTCAGCATCGCTTCGGCCAGGGTCTCCGCATAGGCCTCCGACTGCCTGACGATGCTGCCGGTATTCTTTTCGCGCCAGCGGGAGACGAGTGCGGCCAGCAACTCCTCCCTATCCCGGAAGAACCAGTAGAAACTCGTGCGCGACAGACCGAGTTTTTTCGCCAACGGCAGGATTTTCACGGAATCCACGCCGGATTCGAGAAGTGCCTGGTAGGCGGCCTCAAGCCAGCCCTCCTGCGATCCGCGCCAACCGGTCTCGTTCAATGTCGCTTCCATGATGATTTCCTAGCAAATCGGTCTGGTCGCGACAAGGCGAATGTCCACTCATGTCGAATGCATAAACACAAGTGTTTTATTAATTGACACCTATGTACATTCCCGCTTAGCCTTCTCCGATAAACGTTCTCGGAGCACGGTCGCCATGTCGAATGACCCCCTTCTTCAGCCCTACCAGCTAAAGCATCTCACCCTGCGAAACCGCATCATCGTTACCTCGCATGAACCCGCCTATCCGGAGGACGGCATGCCGAAAGGGCGCTACCGCGCCTATACGCTCGAGCGGGCAAAGGGCGGCGTCGCCATGACGATGACGGCAGGCTCCGCAGCCGTCTCGAAAGACAGCCCGCCCGTCTTCAACAACCTCTTGGCCTACAAGGATGAAATCGTTCCGTGGATCAGGGAAATGACCGACGCCGTGCATGAAGAGGGTGCAGCGATCATGATCCAGCTGACGCATCTCGGCCGCCGCACGCGCTGGGACAAGGGCGACTGGCTGCCGGTGCTGGCACCATCCCACCAGCGGGAAGCCGCGCATCGCGCTTTCCCGAAGAAGATCGAGGATTGGGATATCGAGCGCATCATCAAGGACTTCGCCGACGCTGCGGAACGCATGAAGGCGGGCGGCATGGACGGGGTGGAGCTTGAAGCCTATGGCCATCTCATCGACCAGTTCGTCTCGCCGCTGACCAACGAGCTGGATGGCCCCTATGGCGGCTCGCTGGACAACCGCATGCGTTTCTGTTTCGACGTCTTCAGGGCGATGCGCGAACGTGTCGGCGACGATTTCATCCTCGGGGTTCGCTATACCGCCGACGAATGTCTTGAAGGCGGCACCGGAAAGGCGGAAGGCCTCGAAATCTCGCGCCGGTTGCGGGATAGCGGCCTGATCGACTATCTCAACGTTATCAGGGGCCATATCGACACCGATCCCGGCCTGACCGACGTCATTCCCATTCAGGGCATGGCGAACGCGCCGCATCTGGACTTCGCGGGCGAAATCCGCGCGGCAACCAGTTTCCCCACCTTCCACGCCGCCAAGATCCAGGATGTCGCCACCGCCAGATTCGCCATCGCTTCCGGCAAGGTCGATATGGTCGGCATGACCCGCGCTCACATGACGGACCCGCATATCGTGCGCAAGATCATGGAAAAGCGGGAGGACGATATCAGGCCTTGCGTTGGCGCCAACTACTGTCTCGACCGCATCTATCAGGGCGGCCTCGCATTCTGCATTCACAATCCGGCGACAGGCCGCGAAGAAACGATGCCGCACGAGATCACCAAGGCGAAGGAAAGCCTGAAGGTCGTGATCGTCGGCGCCGGTCCGGCCGGGCTGGAGGCCGCGCGTGTCTGTGCCGAACGCGGCCATGAGGTCGTCGTCTTCGAGGCCGCAAACGATCCGGGCGGCCAGATCCGCCTGACCGCGCAAAGCGAACGCCGCCGCGAAATGATCAGCATTATCGACTGGCGCATGAGCCAGTGCGAAAGGCTCGGCGTTACCTTTCACTTCAACAGCTGGGCGGAAGCGGACACGGTTCTCTCGGAGAGCCCAGATGTCGTCATCATCGCCACCGGCGGATTGCCGCATACCGATGTGCTTTCAAACGGCAATGATCTGGTCGTTTCCTCGTGGGATATCATTTCCGGCGACGTCAAGCCGGGAACGAATGTGCTGGTTTTCGACGATGCCGGCGACCATGCGGGCCTGCAGGCAGCAGAATTTCTCGCAAAGGCGGGCGCAAAAGTGGAGATCATGACCCCGGATCGCGCTTTCGCGCCCGAAGTCATGGCGATGAACCTGGTTCCTTACATGCGCTCACTGCAAAAACTCGACGTCACCTTCACCGTCACCTATCGGCTGGAAGCGGCGGAAAGAAACGGCAACCAGCTCGTCGCCCACGTCGGCAGCGATTATGGCGGCGTGACGAAATCAAGGACCGTGGACCAGATCGTCGTCAATCACGGCACGGTGCCGCTGGACGATCTCTATTTCGACCTCAAGCCCGGCTCCAGGAACCTCGGCGAAATATCCTACGACGCCTTGCTGGAGGGCTCCGCCCAAACCGTCGAGCGCAACCCTGGCGGTGCCTACCGGCTCTTCCGCATCGGCGACGCGGTCGCCGCACGCAATACACATGCGGCGATCTACGATGCGCTGCGTCTCGCAAAGGATATTTGAGAGGGCCGCCGCGATACGCTTTGAAACTCAGGCCTGGATCAAGGCAATGCCACGGTTCTTGAACCCGAGTGTGACATCGCTTTCGGGCGGCAGACTGGTCTCGACCGCATGGTCGATGATGAAGAGCGTGCCGATATCGGTCTCGACTTCATATTCGACGTGACCGCCGAGATAGGCACTGTGCAGCACCCGCCCGGCAAGTCCCTGCCCGCCCGATTGGGCGATGGAAATCGAACCCGGACGAACCGCGAGCTTTGCCGGGCCGGGTTTAGCGTTGCGTGCCGCAACACGATGATCGATCCCCCCAACGCGGATCAACGCATCGGCGCCTTCAAGGCTGACCACCTCGCAGCCGACGACATTCGCCTCGCCCATGAAGTCGGCGATGAAGGAAGAAGCCGGCGCCTCGTAGAGTTCCCGCGGCGCGCCTGACTGGGCGATCTCGCCTTCCTTCATCACGATGATCCGGTCGGAAACGGCCAGCGCCTCGTCCTGATCATGCGTCACATAAACGGCGGTAAAACCAAGCCGCTGCTGCAATTCCCGGATTTCGGTACGAACCCGGCGGCGAAGACGCGCATCGAGGTTGGAAAGGGGTTCATCGAGCAGCAGCACCTGCGGCTCCAGCACCAGAGCGCGGGCAACCGCCACGCGCTGCTGCTGACCACCGGAAAGCTCGGCAGGCAGACGATGCCCCATGCCGGCCAGCCCCACGAGCTTCAGACCTTCCTCGGCCTTCTCCCGTGCTTCCGCCTTGCGCAGTCCGGAGGATTGCAGGCCATAAGCGACATTGTCGAGCGCCGTCATATGCGGGAAAAGCGCGTAGGACTGGAAAACCATCGAGACATCGCGCTCATTGGCCGGCAGCATGGTCACATCCTTGTCGCCGATCAGAATGCGACCGGCCGTCGGATGTTCGAGCCCCGCCAGCATGCGCAGCGTCGTCGTCTTGCCGCAACCGGAGGGACCGAGAAGTGTCACCAGCGTGCCGGGTTCGATGGTGAGCGAAAGGTCGGGGATGGCGGTGAAGGCGCCGAATGTCTTGCGGACATTCTGAAAGGTGACGGAGCCGGGCTTTACGGAAATCATGCGGTTTTCTCCTGAGCGAGAGGAACGGAGGACGCGGACGGCAGTCCCGCGACGCGGTTTTCGCGGCGCAGGCGACGCTCGCCTACAATGAGCTGGAAGCCGGTGATAACAGTGATCATCACCACGATCAGCATGGAGGAATAGGCAATGGCCACACCGTATTCACCGTTTTCGACGAGACCGACGATGTAGGAGGTCGCCATGTTGTACTGGGCGCTGACGAGGAAGATGACGGCGCTGATCGAGGTAATCGCTCGGACGAAGGAGTAGACCAGAGCCGCCGTGATCGCCGGGCGCAGCAGTGGCAGGATCACTTTCCTGATCGTGCGGAAACTGTCGGCGCGCAGCGTCAGCGAGGCCTCATCGAGGCTTTTGTCGAGTTGGCTCATTGCCGCAATGCCGCCGCGCACGCCGACCGGCATGTTGCGGAAGACGAAGCAGGCGATCAGGATCAGCGCCGATCCCGTCATTTCCACCGGCGGCAGGTTGAAGGCCATGATGTAGCTGACGCCGATGACTGTTCCGGGAATGGCAAAGCTCATCATCAGGGCAAATTCGAAGATGTTCCGACCGGCAAACTTCTGCCGCACTATGATATAGGCCGTCAGCAGACCGACGGCAGCGGTCAGCGGCGCCGACACCAGCGCGATCTCCATGGTCGTCCAGAACGAGTTCCAGGCAACACCGGTCCAGGCGATCGAGCCGTTGGAGAAGCCGACGGAGAACGCGCGGATGTAGTGGTCGAGCGTCAGCGAATTGTCCAGACCCCAGGTCTTCACGAAACCGCCGACGAGGATCATGCCGTACACGACGATGGTGAAGACCATCCACGGCACGACGACGGCATGGACACCAATGGACAGGCCGCGTGGCAGCGCGATATGCGCGCCGCTGTCGCCCTTGCCGGTAACCGTGGCGAAGTTCTTGCCGGCCAGCCAGAAACGCTGGGCGAGGAAGGCCGAAAGCGTGAAGCACAGGAGGATAATGGCGAGAACAGCGGCGCGTGAAGGGTCGTTCTGCGAACCGACAACGGCAAAGAAGATTTCCGTCGACAGCACCCCATGCGTGCCACCAAGCACCAGCGGATTGCCGAAATCCGCCATGCTTTCGATGAAGCCGATGAGAAACGCATTGGCGAGACCCGGCTTCATCAGCGGCAGCGACACCCGCCAGAAGGTGCGCCAGCGGTCGGCGCGAAGCGTTTGCGACGCCTCCTCCATCGACGGGCTGACACCTTCGACGACACCGATCAGCACCAGGAAGGATATCGGCGTGAAGGAGAGAACCTGCGCGATCCATATGCCGGTCATGCCGTAAAGCCAGCGGCCGGGTTCGATGCCGAAGAGATAGGAAAGCCATTCGGTGACGACACCGGCGCGGCCAAAGAGCAGCGTCAGGGCAAGACCGATGACGAAAGGCGGCGTTATGATCGGCAGAACCGTCAGAAGGCGCAGGCCCTTCTTGAACGGAAAACGGGTGCGGGTGGCGACGAGCGCGAAACCCAACCCAAGCACTGTGGAGCCGAAGGCGGTCATCAAGGCGAGGAAGAGCGTTCGCCAGGCAACGCCGCAGCGCTCTTCACCCGTGACACAGCCAAGGCTCCAGATTCCGGGATCCTTGATATTGCGGATGAAGCCATCGGCATTGAAAGAGCCATCGAAATCCTGAACGGATGCGATCAGCATGCTGCCGATCGGATAGAACACGAAAACGGTAACGAGGAAGGCCAGAATGGAAATCGAGCCGACGACAAAGGCATCGCCCTTCATCACGCCGCGTTCGGCAAGCCCGAAGGCAAAGAAAAGCACAAAGACCAGCGACATGACGACGGCACCGGCGCCCATGGCGGGCTGGCCATCGGAAAGCACGCCGAACAGGTTTTCACTGACACTCCATGTCCAGCCGGTAAAGCCGATCGCCAATCCCTGCAAAATCAGAACCACGAGACCGGCAGCACCAATCCACGCAAGCAGCTTGCCCCGCAGCATCGGATCGCCGATCGGGCGGACAAGGCATCCGGCGAGGAAAAACAGGCCGGCACCGGCAAGCCAGGGTTTTCCATAAACCAATATTTGCAGCACACCGGGCGCATTGCTGGGGGAAGAGAGAAACTCAGACAGCCAGCGGAAGCTGAAGAAGCCGCCTTCAATGCGATACCAGGGAAGAAAAACCAGGGCAAAAGCCCCGAGCGCCAGGACAATGTTCAGCCTGCGATTGCCACGTGTCATGGCCGACCTCGCTTATTTCATGCCGATGAAAGAACGGCGGGCATCCCGGCTTTCAAAAGCCGGGATGCCGATCGCCGGAGTTCAGATCAGTTTGCGACTGCACCGACCTCGCGGTCCCAGCGTTCCAGCAGCGCCTTGCGCTTGGCCGGGTCGCCATAGGTCTTGAAGTCGTAGTCGATGAGCTTGATGTCCTCGAACTTCGGCGCTTCCTTCGGCACTTCCGCGGTCTTGTTGGATGGAAGCTGGAAGGACTTGGCGTCCTTCATGCGTGACTGGACCTCTGGCTTCAGCGCCCAGTCGTACCAGGTCTTGGCATTTTCGAGGTTGCGGGCACCCTTGATGATCGACATGGAGCCAATTTCGTAGCCGGTACCTTCGCAGGGTGCGATGGACTTGACGGGGAAACCTTCCGCTGTCTGCGCCACGGCATCATGCATGAAGACGATGCCGAGTGCCGTCTCGCCACGCGCTGCCGCCTTCACCGGCGCGGAGCCGGACTTGGTATATTGCGAGATGTTGGCGTTGAGCTTCTTCAGATAATCGATCGCCTGGTCTTCGCCCATGATCTGCACGAGCGAGGCAAGCGCCGTATAGGCTGTGCCCGAAGAGTTGGGATTGGCGATCTGGATTTCGCCCTTCAGTTCCGGTGCCAGCAGATCGGCCCAGCACTTCGGCTCCTTGTAACCCTTGGATTTGAAGATTTCGGTGTTGTAACCCCAGCCCAGCGCGCCGGCATAAACGCCGACGGTTCTGTAACCGGTGCTTTCCGCCTGTTTGACGGCCCAGTCCTGCAGCTGATCCAGCATCGGCGACTTGTATTCGAGCGTCAGGTTTTCGGAGGCCGCCTGCATGTGCGGATCGCCGGTGCCGGCCCACCAGATATCGGTCTTCGGGTTGCGGGCTTCCGCACGCACCTTGGCATAAGTTTCGCCGGAAGACAGGCGAACCATATTGACCTTGATGTCATGCGACTTTTCGAAATCGCCCTTCATCTGTTCGCAGATGACGACATCGGCAGAGCATATCAGGTTAAGCTCGCCTGCCGCCTGCACCGATGTGGTGCCGAGTGCCGTACCGGCAAAAAGCAATGTGGAAAGTATCGTCAGTCGCATGGTTATCCTCCTGTAGCTTGCGTCTGAATGGTTCGGCAGTCCACAAACATGGCGCTGCCGGTCGCGGCATCTTGTGCTGCCACGCTGTCTGTATTTTCGGTCTTGGATTGCTGACCCCTACTGGCTCGGGTGAATTTCGTTGTCGAAGCGGCTTAACAATCGACTTCGCTCTTCGGGTTGGCCAAAGGTGGCGAAGTCGTAATCCACCATCTTGATCATCGATATATCGGGCGCCGTCAGCGGCAATGTCGCCCGGGCGTTGGATGGCACCTGGTTCTGCCCCGCCTTTGCCCCGGTCGCCTGTCCTTCCGGGGTCAGCGCGAATTCAACGAAGGCCTGCGCCAGCGCATCGTTGTGGTTGCCCTTGACTATGCTGACCGCACCGATCTCGTAACCGGTTCCCTCGCAAGGGGCGACGATCACCAGCGGAAAGCCTTCGATCTTCTGTGTCACGGCGTCATGCATGAAGGAAATCCCGATTAGAACCTCCCCCCGCGCCGCCGCCTTTACGGGCGCCGAGCCGACCTTGGTGTAACTCACCACATTCTGGTTAAGCTTGCCCATGAAACTGAAAGCCTCCTCCTCGCCAAAGAGCTGGACAAGCGTGGCAAGCATGGTGAAGGCCGTGCCCGAATAGTTCGGGTTGCCGGTCTGGATATGGCCGCGATAAATCTCCTTCGCCAGATCCTTCCAGCATGTCGGGGCCGGCAGATTGTTCTTGGCAAGCAGTTCCGAATTATAGGCAAAACCGAGCGCACCGGCATAGATTCCGGCCGATTTCGATCCCGACATCGCATTGAAATTCTGCGCCCATGGCAGCAGATCCTGCTGATGGGCGGGCTGATACTCTTCCAGAAGGCCTTCCGAACCCGCCTGCAAATGAGTGTCGCCTGTACCGCCCCACCAGACGTCGACAGTCGGATGGGCGCGTTCGGCACGAATCTGATCGAGGATTTCGCCGGTGCTCTTGCGAACCATCGAAATCTCGACCCCCATCCGCGCTTCGAAAGCCCGCTGCATGGTCACGCACCAAGCCTCGTCGACGCCGCACAGGACGTTCAACTTCGTCGCGGCCATGCCATGCCCTGCGCCGAAGGCCATGCTCGCCGCAAGTGCGGTCAATGCTCTCAACTGAGCCTCCCTGCTTGGAACCTCCCCGTTCCAATCTCCGCCATTAGCATGTCACATCCTGACCGCACCGCAATCGAAGAATGGTTACCAATCTTTCCGAACAAGATTACAGATATTACAAATATGACAGGGCGGATAACCAGCTAGGCTTTGAAGATCGCGTCTGCCGCGCCTATGATGATGGCGGGAGGAATACGCAGTGCTTAATCAGAAGGTTCGCATTCTGATCGTCGAGGACGATCCGGATATGGCAGAGCTTATCTCGGACCTCGTCGAGGCCGAGGGCTGGCTGCCCACCTGCGCGCGCTCCGCCGAGGAAGCGGACGAGATATTGGCGAAGGACGTGATGCAGCTGGTGCTCGTGGACCACAACTTGCCCGGCACCTCCGGCCGCACCTTTGCCCAGAGACTACGCAGCAAGGTCGATATCGGCATCGTCATGGTAACGGCTGCCGGCAGCGCCGCCGACCGGGTTCTCGGCCTGGAAACAGCGGCCGACGATTATGTCGTCAAACCCTTCGAACCGATCGAACTCACGGCACGGATCAAGGCCGTTCTGCGCCGGACGATCCCCTCCTTAAAGCAGGAAAAGGACAGCGAGCGCGACCACGGCCGGGCAGCATTGCTCCTCAGCGACTGGGCGATTGATCTCAATGCCCGACAGGCGGTCTGCCTGACCGATCGCAGCAGAACGCTGACAAGTGCCGAATTCGCACTTCTGGAAATTCTGGCCGAAACGCCCAACCAGCCCGTCAGTCGCTCCCAGATCCTCGACAGGCTGGGCTCGGAAAGCGACCGCTATATCGATAGAAACGTCGATGTGCTGGTGCTGCGGCTGAGGCGCAAGATCGAGCGAAACCCCGATCTGCCGCGTCACATCAAGACGCGGCGCGGCAGGGGTTATGTGCTCCACACCGACGAGGGCGAGCTTTCTCCGTGATCAGCCGCTCCTTCCTTTCCTCGATCGCCTTTCGCCTGCCCTTTGCGATCGTCTTCATCTGCATCCTCGTCTTCAGCCTATCCGCCATCGCCATCTACGGCCTGCAACGCGCCCGCGATGAAATGGCCGCCTACGGCCTGCAGGCCTTTTCCAGCCTTGCCAAGGCATCGCTGGTTTCGCGGCAGGTCTCCGACCTCGTCTCGAGCGCACCTTTCCTGATGAATGCCGCCTCGCCCTATCGCGTCTCCAGCGAAAGCCGGTCCGTGGTCCAGCAGGTCGATATCCTGCTGGAGATGACAGGGCCAGGCAACGGTGATCGGGTCGCCCGCGGCTTTGCCAACGAGCGCATCGTCGAACTCCTTGAATTGATCAGAACACAGACGCTGGATCTGGCAAAGGATGCCGATGCGGCGCAGGGCCACAAGGCGGAAGCGGCAGCCGCGCTTGGCGAAATTGCCACGGGTCGCGGCATCACCGATCCCGAACTGCGCCGGCGGATGAACGGCATCGTGCAGGCCGCATCCGCATCCGACAGCCTCTTCCAGCTTGGTGAACTGCGCCGCCGCTATGTTGCCGAAACCACCGCGCGCCAGGAAGGTTATCCCGGAGAGCGGCTCCCCGTGGCCGAGCTGCAACCCTATGAGCGGGTCTTTGAAGCGCAGAGCCGTTACCTCTTGGAAATGTTTGCGATCCGCGCCTCGGTGTCGCGGCTTCACATTGTGTCGCGCGATCTGTCCCATGTCACCGAAACCCAGAGCGATGCGGTTGCCCGCAGCCTCAACGAGGACCTGATCTCGACCTCGGACGCTCTGAGCCGCCTATTGGTCATCGTCGCAGTCGCTTCGCTTCTGGTTCTGGTCATGGCAACATTCTCGATTCGATCGGTGATGCGTGTCTCACGCGGGATCGCGACGCTTTCCAACGGCATGAACGCGCTCGCCAAGGGTGAAAAGGATGTCGGCCCGCCATCCTATACCGGATCGGAGACGGAACTGATCCGCCTGCTCGATGCTTTCCGGGCTTTCCATGACAGCGTCGATCGTGTCTCCCGCCTGCGGCGCACGGCGGAAGCGGCGGCCCGAACCATCCGCTCGACCTTCCGCAACATGAATGAGGGAATAGCGCTGTTCGATCCGACCGGTCGGCCGATCACCATGAACCGCCGGATCATAGAACTTGTCGGTCGTTCTGGCTCGTCGCGTAAGCTGCCGCTTCGCCGTTTTGTCGAACCGATACCGGAGATCGATCCCGCACTGTTCCCTTTCGAGAGCGGCCGAGGCGAGTTGATGGACCGGGCAGTCGTGCGCCATCGCACTGGAGATCAACGAGTGATCGAAGTATCGATGTCACGCCAGCCGGATGGCGGTATCGTGCTGCTCGCCCGGGATGTAACTTCTCTCGATCGTCAGGAGGCGGAGGCCGCAAAAGCCCAGAGGCTTGATGGCATCATGCGCATGACCCATCAGGTCAGTCATGAAGTGGGCAACATGATCGGCATCATCACCGGCAGCCTCGGCCTGCTGGAGCGCGAAACTGGTTTCAACGATCGCCAGAAACGCCACATCGCCCGTATCCGCAAGGCGGCGGATCGCGGCCGTTCTCTGGCCAGCAGCATGCTGACCATCGGCAGCCAGCAGCCCATTCATCCGAGCTGCATCAACGTCGCAAACCTGCTGCGCGGCATGGCCGATATCCTTGAGATTGCAGTCGGCCCGAAATGCCGGATTGCGCTGGAGATTGACGAGGATCTTCCCTCGATTGCGCTAGACCCTGCCCTCCTCGAGCAGTCCATCCTCAACCTTTGCCTGAATGCGGCAGCGGCCATGCCCGATGGTGGCCTGATCTCGATCAGCGCCGCTTCCGAGAAGGATGCACTTGTGATCGCCGTCACCGACGAGGGGATGGGCATGACGCCCGAGGCGGTGGACAAGGCCTTCGAGCCCTATTTCACCACTCGGCAGGAACACGGCGGGGCAGGCCTCGGCCTTGCAATGGTCTACGGCTTCGTCCGGCAGAGCGGCGGCGAGGCGCATATCAGCTCAATGCCGGGCGATGGCGCAAGGGTACAACTGACTTTTCCAGTAGGCGCCGACCACGGCCAGATTCGATAAGCCCCGAGAAGGCCTTCCAGGGGGAGAGGAATTCGTCAACCAATTGAGTTGTTAACTCCCGATCAACTCAGAATATTCACTGTCCGTTTCTTCCTGCTCTCTAGGATCACGCCATCCGAGTATGGGAAACAGTACCGTCGTGAAAAATCAACCAAAAGCTGAAGCCAGTGATCCGCAAGCGTACCTGACCGCGCGCCTTGCAACCGCACAGTCTCGTATCGAGAAGACCTTTCTCGAAGGCGGCTCCGTGCTCGTTTCAGTCATGGACATCCTGAACCAGCTCATCACCATATTGGACCGCATGACGGGTTCGATGGACGGCGATACCGCGGATGCGGCAATGGCCAACATGCAAAAGACCATTGAGGATATGGTCCGCCTGCCGGAAACCGAACAGTTGCGACAGGCCGCCTTCGTTGAAATGAGTTCCCTTTGCAAGTCTGCAAACGGCCATGTCGATGATATCCGCGAGACGATCCGTTACCTGAAAACCTTTGCGGTCACGGTAAAGATCACCGGCGCAGGCATCGCCGAATTTTCCTCCTTTGCCGAGGAAATCCGCGAACGCATCCATTTCGGCGGTACTGAAGTCGGCAAATTCGCGCAATATCTCGATCTCATGGACAAGCAGCTTGCCAGAGCGCGCGACGTCTCATCCGTCATCGGCGCCGATTTCGAAGCAACGATCCCCGGCATCGTCGGAGGTTTGAAGACAAATTCCGGTCGCATCGGCGAACAGCATCGCGCCATGACGGCCATGGCGGCCAAGGTGAAATCCGTCGCGCAGGGCGTGCAGGGCAAGATAGCGGCAACGCTGTCCTCCCTCCAGATCGGCGACATTACCCGCCAACGTGTCGAACATGTGCAGACGACACTCGCCCTGTTCAGCGATTATCTGAATTCCGAAGAGGCGCTGGCGTTAAATTCCGCCGAAATGGACGCTCTTTACGACACCGTTTTCGAGATGGTCAGCGCCCAGATCGACGAGATGGCAACCACCTTCCAGCAGGATTGCCGCAAGATTTTTGCAGGCATCTCAAGTTTCGCCGACGATGCCGCAACCATTCTTTCACTGCGCGACACCCTGGTGGAAGATGCTGCCAATGATGGCGGCAGCGCGTTGCAGCTGCTTGAGAAGGACATAGCAAAGGCGTGCGATCTGGCCGGGCGCGTTCAGGAAGGCATGGCGGATGCCAATGCGGTCGTCGCTTCCGTTACCGGTACCGCACAGGACCTGTTGCACGGCATTGAAGTGCTGCGCTCGATCAAGACTGAAATCCATTATATGGCGCTGAACTCAAACCTGCGCTGCTCGAAACTGGGCGACGAAGGCCGGTCGGTCAATGTCGTCAGCGGCGAGCTGCGGGTCTTTGCCGACAAGCTGGAAAGCCCGGCGGATTCGATCGTTGCCGATCTCCACCGGATCGAAAGCGTCATTACAAATCTGAAGAAGGCTGAGAACCGGAGCGCCGGTGATCTGCGGGAACCATTGAACGAAGCACTGGAAGCCATAAGCCACGCCAAGGGTCAGATGGAAACCGGTCTTCAGGATCTCGCCACGGAAGGTCAGGCCGTTTTCAGCCGCATCAGTGCCGCCGTGATCAAGCTCGATTTCGAAAGCGAACTCGGCGATGTCCTGAAAGAATGCCATCACGTGGCAAGCGGGCTGGCCGCCGGCGGCGCCGGAGACATTTCCGGCTTCGCAGAGAAAATCCAGCCGTTTTCGGCACGCATCTACAAGATCTACACGATGGCGCAGGAGCGCGACGTGCATCTTCGCTACTTGCCGGTCGATCTTGCGCCCGGGCAGAAAGCACCCGCCACCGTCGAAGATGACGACGATCTCTTTGCCGACGCGCTTTTCTAGAGCGTATTCGATCTAAACGGGATCGATGGGGCGCTTTTACTGCGCCGGGTTCCCGGCGTCAGGCCGCCTGCATCAGTTTGCCAGGGCTTTTCTTGTTGGAGGCCTCAAGGAGACGGAGAACCTCGGCGGCAAAAGCTTCCGCATTCTGCAGAGCCTTGTCGAGATTGCTGACATGGCCGGCTTTCATCATATGCAGGCATCCATCGAATTCGAACATATCGCGAAACGCAGAACGTTCGAAAATCGGCGTATCGAGAACACGTACATTCCTTTGCGCCAGCAGTTCCCGTGCAGCCAGAAGCGCGCGGGTCGTGACCAGCGGATTGACGCGGGTCAGCACGACGGAATGGTCGATCCGGATATTCGCCTTTTCATCGAGATAACGCAGCAGCTCCAGCACCTGCGCCCCGCCCTGCGCATCCATGGTGCTGCCCTGAACGGGTATCAGCACATGGTTGGAGAGACCGATCGCAGTCGCGAGCAGGGGCGATTGCGCACCGGGCAGGTCGATGATCACCTGATCGAACGCACGGCGGCTGTCGATGACATGCTGCTGTAACGTCGCCGCCGTCACATAGGTGATGACTGAAAAATCGACACGCGCATCGGCCTTTTCACGCCAGCGGGAAATCCAGCGCTGTGGATCGGTATCGATGACGCAAACCCGTGATCCGCGCCGCGCCAGTTCGGACGCCAGGAGAAGAACCGCCGTGGTTTTCCCGGCGCCGCCCTTGGTATTCGCGAAGGTGATAACTGGCATGGCATGATCCGGAAAACTGGGCGGAGACGGTCATGCCTCGCGGAACGCACCTGTCGCATGGTGTTACCGCCATCATTGGCGAGTTTGGTTAATGCCGGGTAAAAAAGGGTCGCGCCATCAGCGGCGGCGGTCTTCTGCCTGAATTTCCAGCGCGATCCTGTCGAGTGGCAGAACCTTGTCGACACCGCCATGGGCGATCGCTTCCTTCGGCATGCCGAAGACAACAGAGGATGCTTCGTCCTGCGCCACCGTGAAGGCGCCGGCCTGATGCATTTCCAGCATGCCGCGTGCGCCATCATCACCCATGCCTGTCATGATGATGCCCATGGCGTTGGCACCGGCGGCACGCGCGGAAGAACGAAACAGAACGTCCACCGAAGGCCGGTGTCGCGAAACCAGTGGCCCGGTGCGGACCGAAACGCGATAACGTGCACCCTGCCGCTCCAGCAGCATATGCCTGTCGCCCGGCGCAATCAGCACATGGCCGCGCAGCACCGGATCGCCGTCCTCGGCCTCCTTGATCTCGACATCGCAGAGACTGTTCAGGCGTTTTGCAAATGCGGCGGTAAATTTTTCCGGCATATGCTGAACGATCACGATGCCGGGTGAATTGGCCGGCAGCTTCATCAGCATTGCGCGCAACGCTTCCGTGCCGCCGGTGGATGCACCGACACAGACCACCATTTCAGTGGTGCGCGCCATGGCCTTGCCCGAAGGCGGCGGCAGCACGGCATCGGCGGTCAGCTTGGCCTGCGGACCGCTTGCGGCAGCCGAACGCAGCACCGCCCGCGCATTGCCGACGCGGGCGTGCGCCGCACTTTTGACGACCTCGCAGATACGCGTGGCCTGCTCCGCCAGATGATCCGCAGCGCCTATCCTCGGCTTGAGGATGATGTCGACCGCCCCCGCCTCCAGTGCCTGAAGCAGGGTTTCCGATCCGGCCTCGGTCAGCGACGAGCACATGACTACAGGGATCGGTTTCTGCGACATGATCTTGCGCAGGAAGGTGATGCCGTCCATGCGCGGCATTTCCACATCAAGCGTGAGGACATCGGGAATTTCTTCCTGAATGCGCTTGGCCGCAACAAACGGATCGGCAGCGGCCCCGATCACCTCAATGCCGGGATCGCTTTCGAGAACCTCCGTTAGGGTCTGCCGGACGCTGGCGGAATCGTCGACGATGAGAACGCGGATTTTTTTCGACATGGCTCTCTGCCGCTATTGCTTCTTGAAAACGGTATTGGCGACCTGCCGCAGGGGCAGGTCGATACCGGTTATCGTTTCGGAATGACCGATGAAAAGGTAACCGCCCGGCACCAGGCGCTTGCACAATTGGGTCAAGACGTGCACCTGCGTTTTTTTATCAAAGTAGATGAGAACGTTACGGCAGAAGAGAAGGTGCACCGCATCGCCGATCTGGTAGGTCGGGTCCATGAGGTTGAGGCGGGCAAAACCGATCTTGGAACGCAGCCGCGGCACGATACGAACCTCCCGTCGTCCGGCATCGACCGACCGCATGACATATTTGCGCATCATGTCGGCCGGAACCGGTTCGAGCAGTTCACGGGCATAGATACCGCTATGGGCTTTCCTGAGCACATCAGTGGAAAGGTCGGTCGCAAGGATGCTGAAATTGTTGATGACCTGTTTCTCGGCCGCTTCGGCCAGCACCATCGCCATGGTATAGGGTTCCGCACCCGTCGAACAGGCGGAACTCCAGGCACGGATGCGCCCATGGCCTTCACCCGCAAGTGCAGGCAAAGCGAATTTCTCCATGTAGTCGAAATGGTTCGGCTCACGGAAAAAATCCGTCTTGTTGGTCGTCACCACGTCAATCAGGTAGATCGCTTCCTCTTCCAGCCCGTCTTCGCGGAAGAGGAAATTGCAATATTGAGCGAAGGTGGCATGCCCCGTGGCGCGAAGGCGCTTTCGCAGACGCCCTTCCAGCATGGTGCGCTTGCTGTCCGGCATCTTTATGCCGCTGTAATTGTAGATGTATTCGGCGAGCAGCCGGAAATCCCGCTGACTCAGGCCATCATGCGCGGAGCTGGCAGCAATGGAGGCATCCACGGAAAGGGCTCTCCTCATGCCGCCTGAACCGGTGTGCCGCCCTGCCGGGCAATGGCGTTTTCTTCGTTCGAGAAAAGCTTTGCAAGATCGATGATGACGACGAAATCACCTTCGCGGCGAACCACACCTGCAATGTAGTCGGAGTTCCAGTGAACGCCGATATCGGGTGCGGTTTCCATCTGGTCGCGACGGAACGGCGTCACCTCGAACACCTTGTCCGCCACAAGACCTATCGCCAGCGTGCGGGATGGGAACGGAATATCCAGCACCAGCACGCGGGTATGGGGTGTCCGCACGCTGCGGCTCATTCCGAGCCGCAGCCGCAGATCGATGATGGGCACACCCTGCCCGCGCACATCTCTCAGACCCAGCAGATATTCAGGACTATGCGGAATCTTGAACGTGTCCTCATAGTCGAGGATTTCACGGACGACCGCGACGGATACCGCAAAGACCTCCTCACCGAGGCTGAATGTCACGAACTGGCCTTCTGAAGATGTGCTGGTCATGGTCAGGCGCTTTCGCGGAAATCCGCGTCGTCAGCATCGGGACCGCCCATGGACATATCCAGTGCGAAACCTTTGACGCGGGCTTGCTGGGCGCTGACGGTGTTGCCCGTCTGCGGTTTGCGAACGGGGGCCGGCTTCATCGCCGAACGCGTCGCAGCAGGCTTTGCGGCAGGCCGATGTGCAGCCTGTGCGGGGCGCGACGAGACGCTTGAGGCATCCACCTTGAAGAAGGCGATACTGCTCTGCAACTCTTCGGCCTGTGCGGCCAGCTCTTCCGAAGTCGCAGACATTTCCTCCGAAGCGCCGGAGTTCTGCTGCGTCACCTTGTCAAGCTGCTGGATTGCCTCGTTGATCTGGGAGGCGCCGATATCCTGCTCACGGCAGGCGGCGGAGATTTCGGCGACCAGCTCGGCGGTCTTGCGAATGTCCGGCACCAGACGGTTAAGCATGTCGCCCGCTTCGGTTGCCACCTGCACGGTCTCGCCGGAAAGCGAGCTGATCTCGCTGGCAGCAGCCTGGCTGCGTTCGGCGAGCTTGCGCACTTCCGATGCCACGACAGCAAAACCCTTGCCGTGTTCTCCAGCGCGCGCCGCCTCAACGGCGGCGTTCAGCGCCAAAAGATCGGTCTGGCGGGCAATTTCCTGCACGATGGAAATCTTCTCGGCGATGGTGCGCATGGCGACCACGGCGCGGTTGACGGCTTCACCGCTGGCTTCGGCGTCCTTGGACGACTGACGCGCGATCTTTTCCGTCTGCGCGGCATTGTCGGCATTCTGCTTGATGTTGGCAGCCATCTCTTCCATCGAGGCCGAAGCCTCTTCGGCAGACGATGCCTGCTCGGTCGCGCCCTGGCTCAGCTGTTCGGAGCTGGCCGACAGTTCCTGGCTGCCGGAGGACACATTGTCGGAAGCGGAAAGCGCATCGGCGACAATGCCACGCAGGCGCTCAACCATCCGTTCCAGCGCAAGGCCGAGAGTATCCCTGTCGGACAGGGGTTTCGGCATGACGGTAAGATCGCCATCGGCAATCCGGTCGGCAATGCCTGCGGTATTGCGCAGATTGCCCGTCATCGTGTTGATGCGCGCAACGAGATCCTTGATCTCGTCATTGGTCTTGATCTCGACATTCTGATCGAGATCGCCGATCGCAACCGCCTCCGCCACGGTCATGATCTTGCGCAATCCGCTGCTGATGCCGAGCGCGATCCAGAATGCTGTCGCGATGGCGATTAGTACGGCAACGACCGATGCACTGACCAGCAGGGTGCGGGTCTGCTCATAGTCATCAGCCGCCAATTGCTTCGATTCTTCAAGACGGTCGCGGTTCATCTTGACGCCCTCGCCCAGTTTCCCTGTCAGGGCATTGGCAGCGTCACGGCCCTTGCCGGACGAGTACGACGCGGCGAGCGACGTATTGCCCTGCGCAACCAGTTCCCGGACGTGATCATCACTGGCCTCGAAAGCCTTGGTGATGGCCTGCAGATCCGTCCAGAACGCACGCGTCTCGGCGCTGGCGGTGGCTGCCATATCATTCAGCATGGCCGTCAACTGGTCGCGAGTTTCGTTACCGGCCGCCTTGAAAAGCTGGGTTTCCTCCGGCGAAGCAGCAAGGATGATATTCTTCTGCGACCGGACGGTTGCCAGCGCCAGTGCGTTCATCTGGTGAACCTTGTCGAGGCGCACGACAGTACCGTCGACCACATCGTCCATGGCATTCTTGGCGATACCGAGGCTGTAGATGCCGTAGCCGGCCGTTCCGGCAAGCATCAGGATCAGAAAGCCGAAGGCAACCGCCAGCTTCATCTTGATTGTAAATCGCATCTCAATGCTCCTTGGAAAGTTCGATGACGTTGCCACGCGCGCTGGACGAAACCGGTCCGGACTCGCGATGCCCCGTGAAAATTGCTGTCAGATTTGGAAGAATGACGAACTCGCTGCCGCGTTTGATGAGGCAATGGATGTAATCCGCCCGCCACCGCATGCCGACGCTCGGCGGCGGTTCGCTGGCTGCCCGGCTGAACGTGGTCACCTCGTTGACCTTATCGGTCCTGATGCCGATCAATGCTGGCTCGCCATCGAACGGCAGTTCTATGACGACGATACGGCTATCAATGGTTCGCTCGGTGGCTTCCATGCCGAATGCAAGACGGATATCAGCCAGAGGGATGACCTTGCCCCGGAAGTTGATAACACTCGCCACGAAGGCTTTAGCACCGGGAACGGCGGTTTCGGGCAGAAGATCCAGAATTTCCCGAACCTTCACCGCCTCTATGGCGAAGGTCTCGCCCGCGATGTTGAAGGTCAGAACTTCCACGGCGTCGGACACGCCCCAAAATTCGTCCGTCTGCTTCAAGAGAGACTGGTTCATCCCGCGGCCCGCAATCGCGCCTCCTGCTGTTGCCCCGCCATCACCAAATGTGCGACATCGAGGATAAGGGCGACATTGCCGTCACCGAGGATGGTCGCGCCTGAGAATGTCGCGACGTCATGGTGCAGTTTCGACATGGCCTTGATGACCGTCTGGTGGTCACCGATGATCTGGTCAACCACAAGCCCGACCCGCTCGGAGCCGGTGGAAATGACGACGATCTTCTGGAACTGATCCGGCTTGGTTCCGGTGTTGAACAATTCGCGCAGGCGAATGAAGGGAACGAGGCTCTCGCGCAGTGAAATGAAGGACCGGCCCCGCGAACGAATATCGTCGTCAGGCGACAGTTCGAGGCATTCCTCCACCGCCGGCAGCGGAATGACGTAGCAACCATTGCCGACCCGCACCAGCAGGCCGTCGATGATGGCCAGAGTCAACGGGATCGCCAGCGAAACTTCCGAACCCGCGCCCGGCGTGCTGGTAACGCTGATCGTGCCGCGAAGGGCCTCGACACTCTTTTTCACCACATCCATGCCGACACCACGGCCGGAAAGACTGGTAACTTCAGAGGCTGTCGAAAAGCCCGGCTGGAAGATCATCTGCAGCAGTTCCTGATCGCTGACCTGCGCGTTCGGAGCCAAAAGGCCGGAAGCCTCAGCTTTTGCCCGGACGCGCTGGCGATCAATGCCACGGCCATCGTCACGGATGGTGATCGTCACATCACCGCCCGACTGGCGGGCAATGAGGGTGATCCGCCCCGTCGCCGGTTTGCCGGCCGCCACACGCTCATCGCTTTTTTCGAGTCCATGGTCGCAGGAGTTACGGACAAGGTGCACAAGTGGATCAGCCAGGCGTTCGATCACCGCCTTGTCGACCTCTGTGCCTTCGCCCTCGGTCTCCAGCTCGATCTGTTTGCCCGTTTCCCGCGCCAGGTCATGGATCAGACGGCGGAACCGACCAAAAAGCTGGGCGATCGGCACCATTCGCAGGACCATCATCGTATCGCGAAGTTCTCCGGAAAGACGTTCGACATCCTCCGAAACAGAGCGCAAAAGAATATCGACGCTGCTACCCGCCAGCTGCGAAAGGCGGGACTGGGCAATGACGAGTTCACCGACCCGATCCATCAACTCGTCAAGTCTTTCAGCAGGCACCCGTACGTTTTCGGCCGCCTTGCCGCCCTTCGGATCGGCGGCGACCTTTCTGGCTTCCGGCAGGATCTCGGAAACGGGGAGCTCTTCTTCGACAACCGCTTCGATTGCGCGGATATCGATCTCCATGTCATCCATCACGAAGATGAAAACGTCGTCGATTGCCGATTGCGGCTGCTCGGTCGTCAGCCGGACTGTCCAGCCTAGATGGAGATCGCTCGGATTGAGGGCGTCGAGAGACGGCACCGTCGAGGTGTCGGCAACGATTTCACAATCGCCGAGTTCGGCCAGCTCATCGAGAAGACCAAGGGGATTGGTTCCGTTTGCCATGGCATTGACGGGCAACCGGAACCGGATTTCCCAGGTGGCGGCTTTTGCCTTTGCCGGCTTCCTGGCGAGATTCTGCGCCGGAACATGTGTCAGGACACCGCCATCGCCACGAGTGCCGACTGCCGCACGAAGCTTGGCGAGCAGCTGCTCTCCAACATCACCCTGCACACCGTGCGGATTGTCGACCAGCGCCTGCATATGATCCTGCGCTTCAAGAACGGCTGCGACCAGTTCGCTGGTTGCCGGAACCTCGCCCTTGCGCACCCGGTCAAAGGCGGTTTCGCAATGGTGGGTGAAAGCGGCAAGCGCCTCGAACCCGAACATTGCCCCGGACCCCTTCAATGTATGCAGTCCGCGGAAAACGGCGTCGATCTGATCCTGATCGGTCAAATCGTGAAGCAGATCGAGAAGGCCCCCCTCGATTTGCTCGAAAAGCTCCGCAGCCTCCGTTCTGAAAACCTGAATAGGGTCCAGCGTCGTCATTTTCCGAGGACCTTTCTGACGATCTTGACCAGATGTTCGGCATCGAAGGGCTTGGTCAGCCAGCCGGTGGCACCGGCGGCCTTGGCGCGCGCCTTCATGTCCGCATCGGATTCCGTCGTCAAAAAGATGATCGGAATGCCGGTATGAGCCGGAGATTGCCGAAGCGCCTCAATCATCTCGAGACCATTCATGTTCGGCATGTTGAGATCAGTGACGATGAGGTCAAAATTCGCGGCCTTCGCCTTGGCAAGACCGTCCTGCCCATCAACGGCCTCGGTAATCTGGTAGCCCGCGCCTGTGAGGGCGATCTTAGTCGTCATGCGAATGCTGGCGGAATCGTCGACCGTTAAAATATGTGCGCTCATGATATGTCCTTTCCATGCAACCAGAACTGGCGGGAGGCTTCATCCATCCGCGACAGGAAACCGCCCCGCCGCAATGTCTGCAAAACCTGACCGTCAGCCGGCTCTTTCAATGTTATCGTCTTGTTGTTCTGCGCCGCGAAATTGCGCGAGGCTTCCATCAGCTGCACGAAGCTCAAATCCGCATCCGCATCCTTGGGCACCTCGACCACCAGCCTGTCGGTGTCTTTGAGACGGTCGAGAAGAAGACCGTGTGCCGACGCAATCGACCGTATGGAAAGCGCTTGCGGCATCTTCAGTGTGTCGTTCGTGGTTTCATCAAACATGGGGAGTCTCCCGAACGGCTTCGGTGTGCATGCCGCCATCCGCCCTGATCGGTTGTTCTTCCGGTGTTTCGAGGCTCGGCACTTCGATCTCCAGAACGTCGTGACCCGTCATGAGCCTCTCAATCAGCGTCCATTGGCGCTGGAACGCCGCGACGCAGGCGGGATCGAAATGGCTGCCGCTCTGCGCGACAACATGCGCATAGGCCTCTTCGGTCGACCACGCCTTCTTGTAAGGACGCTCGGAGCAGAGAGCCTCAAAGACGTCCGCAATGGCGACGATACGGGCTTCCAGCGGAATGCCGTCGCCCGACAAGCCGTGCGGATATCCCGTTCCATCCCATTTTTCGTGATGGCCACCTGCAATCGCCTCGGCTATGCGCAGCAGGTCGGATGAACCGTTTTCGAGAATCTGCACACCGATACCGACATGTTTTCGCATTTCGGTAATCTCATCAGGCGTCAGGCGACCCGGCTTCAGCAGCACGCTGTCGGAAATTCCGATCTTGCCGACATCGTGCAAGGGTGCCGCGAGATAGATCATGCGGCAATGCTCGTCATCGAGGCCGATATCCTTTGCCATCAGCATGCTGATTTGCGCGACGCGGGAAATATGGTCGCCGGTGTGGCCGTCGCGGAATTCGATGGCCCGCGCCAGGCGCCAGATGATTTCCTCTTCGCGGGCCGCGAGTTGCCGGGTGGCCTTGCGCACCTCATCCACAAGGCTGCGCGCCTGTCCGGCAAGATCGCGCTGCGCCTTGCGCAAGGCGAGAAGGTTGCGCACCCGCGCCTTCAGCTCCACCGGGTCAAAGGGCTTGTGGATGAATTCCGTGACACCGCTCTCTATCGCTTCGATAAGGACAGGCCGGCCTCTTTCCGATGTGATCATGATGACAGGCACATGAGCAAAATGCTCATACGTATTCAGTGCCTTGAGGAGCTGTATGCCGTTATATTTCGGCATCGTATAATCCACCACAAGCAGATCGACCGCATTGTTGCGGCAGAATTCCAACGCCTCCGTGGGATCGGTGAAGCCCACGATGGTGCCGACATCCGGAAGCCCGCGGACCGTCGCTTTCAGGGCAACAAGAATCGACTTGCTGTCATCGACCAATACGATTTGCACTTGTCCTCGCTATCATTGGATTGCGGGCGAATAGACGCGCGAACTCCTCGGCTTTCACCGAGCGAATTCAACGGATCTGGAAACATTTTTTTGGGAAAAGACGACCGCGTCATGTGGTCATAAAAATGAAGCGCCTGCGCGAAATTCGCCTGCGAAGACAACTTCTTATATGAATAAATTGACCAGATGTTGGTTAACAGCGACTTAAGTGTGACTTATGAATACTTATAGTGAAGCGCCATCATCAGGCCTTCCAACGGGAATGTGATCCTGTTGCGTGGCGCCGCAGCCTCTCGGGCTGATGCGCAGACGCGCCACTAATCCTTGTTAGTATTTCTAACCTACGGAGAAGATTTCGGCCGATTGTTGCAGCGTTGATCCTCGAATAGCCTGAGACGAGAATTGGTATCAGGCAAAAGAGGGAACGATGTTGAAACGGCAGGACAAGATCAAGCTCGGAACCTTTGTTTACACGTTCGGCTTCCATGCAGCCGCATGGCGGCACCCGGCAAGCAAGGTAACGGCAGCAACCGACTTCAGCCACATGTTGAATGTGGCCAGAATTTCTGAAGCTGCCAAATTCGATTTCATGTTCCTCGCCGATTCCGCTGCGGCTGCCGTTGGTGACCCCGACGCCCTGGCGCGCAGCCCGACCAAGCAGAACCGGTTCGAACCGCTTTCTCTCATCTCGGCACTTTCGGTGATGACGGAAAGACTGGGCCTGGTCTCGACGGTATCGACGAGCTATTATGAACCCTTCAATGTCGCCCGGATTTTCGCGTCTATCGATCAGCTGAGCCGGGGACGCGCCTGCTGGAATGTCGTCACCTCCGATCATGACGAGACCGGCTACAACTTCAATCGTCAGGGTCTCGATCCTCACGCCGTCCGTTACGAGCGCGCGCAGGAATTCATCGACGTAGTGTTCGGCCTATGGGACAGCTTTGAACGCGATGCCTTGCTGCTTGATCGCGAAAGCGGCGTTTATTATGACAAGGCCAAGCACCATACCCTCAATCATGTCGGCAAGCATTTTCAGGTGCGCGGCCCCCTCAACATTGCGCCTTCCGAGCAGGGGCGGCCTGTTATTGCTCAGGCCGGCGGCTCCGAGGCCGGAATGAACCTTGCTGCACGGACGTCTGAAATCGTCTTCAGCCTAGCATCCAACATCGAGAGCAACAGGGCTTTCTACCAGAACGTCAAAGGACGTATGCCGGCATTCGGTCGCGATCTCGAAGATCTCAAGGTCATGCCGGGAATTGTCGTCAATGTCGGGGAGACCGAGGCGGAGGCAAAGGCAAAAGTCGATTTTCTCATCGACAGCCTTCATCCGGACGTGGGTCGGTTGATGCTTTCGGAGTTCCTCGAAGCCGACCTTCGTGGCGTCCCCCTCGATCAACCATTTCCGATGGACCGGCTGCCCGCCGAGCCGAAAGGCTCGCGCAAGATGTTTGACCAGCTCGTCGAGTTCGTCAAGCAAGGACAGACAGTGGGACAATTGATCCGCCACTACGCAGAACGCCACACCGGAAACGGAATAACCGGGACACCAAAACAGATCGCAGACTACATGGAAGAGTGGTTCGAAACCCGTGCCGCCGACGGTTTTATTCTTATGTTCCCGACACTTCCCGCAAGCCTGGAAGATTTCGTCCGCCTTGTCTTGCCGGAGTTGCGGCGGCGCGGACTGTTTCGTGAGGAATATGAAGGATCGACGCTGCGCGAGAACCTGGGGCTTTCGATGCCTGCCAACCGTTACACGGCCGCCAAAGGCGATAAAGAGCGCATCTGAAGGAGCCGATCATGGTGGACCAGATAAAAATGCAGGTGCCGTCTCCGGGAGCTGACCTCTTCAAATCCTCCATGCGGAATCTGGCGGGTGCCGTTTGCGTCATCACGACAGGCACGGGTGAAACACGAACCGGCTTCACCGCAACATCCGTCACAGCACTTTCTGCGGATGGCCCGACTGTGATGGTCGCACTCAATCGCGGATCCTCGTCCTGGGAAATCGTCGAGAAAGCCAGACGGTTTTGCGTCAACGTCGTCGCTGAAGGTCAGGAAAACGTCGCCCACTCATTCTCGGGCTTTAATGGCCTTAAGGGTGCCAGCCGCTACGATGGCGCCGTCTGGCACACGATGGCGTCAGGCGGCCTTGCGCTGGATGGCGCTCTGGCAAGTCTGGACTGCGAACTCGAAGACGCGATCATCCATCGATCCCATGTGATCCTGGTCGGCCTCGTCCGGTCGATAACGACACATGACGATGCCCGGCCACTTCTGTACTGGCGCGGAGAATATCAACACATCAGAAGGTGATATCCCGAGCGGTAGGCCCTTAGTCACGCACTGCGGTTCGGAGACGATGCGACAGACTGCTTTTTCGCGATCCCCATCACCCACATGTGAAATTCTCTTCCGTAGGGCTTATCGAAAACGGAACGATCCCATGCCAGATAGTAGCTCTCGGGAAGCGGAAGGCGGATGTCGAAAGGAACAACAAGAGTACCGGCCTGCAACTCGTCCTCGATCATCGAGACCTGAGCCAGCACGAAGCCGTGTCCGTTGACCGCAGCGTCGATTGCGTTGCTCGACAGCGCGAAAAACAGGCTCGAGAGTTTTTCATTCACGGTCGCGCCAACCAGCTGCGCCCACTCGCTCCATTGTGGCGGACGGCTGTAATGGGCTTCCCACTCGATATTGAGCAAAGGGAATTTGAGAAGGTCGGCGGGCGCCGATAATGTCCGTCCCCCGAGCAAACGCGGCGAACATGCGGGAACCACCCAATCCGTATAAAGCGGCACGAAATGCGCGTGCACCTCTGCCCGCTTTCCATAGGTTATGCGGAAATCGCTCTGGCCGCCCGACAGGCTGGGTTCGTCATCCTTGCCGATGATACGGACATTGGCTTCCGGATAGAGAGCCTGCCACTCGAAGATCTTGCGGCCGATCCACTTGTTCACCACCGAGCTGAGCGCAGTCAGCACGATGCCGGTCTGGCTCCGCGCCCGTTCGAGAACATCGACGGAATGATTGAGCTGGCTGAAGCCTTTGGCGACTTCCTTGTGAAGAAGAACACCCCACGACGTCAGTTCCACACGGCGTCCGATACGTTCGAGGAGCGTAACGCCGAGATGGTTCTCAAGCTTGCGCACCTGTTGGCTGATGGCACTGGGTGTTACGCCCAGTTCTTTGGCAGCCGTGCTCATCGTACCGCACCTTCCTACGGCTTCGAAAGCTTGCAGGGCATGGAGTGGGGGCATAGCCAATAGAGTATCTCCAGTTCTGCTTTTTGTTAAGTTTTTCTAAACAAAAACGCAACGAAAATCCGCTTGTCCCGCATCGCAACAAGGAAAATACTGTTCCGATTAAAGCGAGAACGGGGGAAGAAAATGTTTCTCAAGAATGCTTGGTACGTCGCCACCTGGGATCACGAAATCGGACGAGACCTGACACCCGTAACGATGCTCGGCGAAAATATCGTTCTTTATCGTCTTCAGAATGGCAAGCTTGCAGCGCTCGAAGATGCCTGTCCCCATCGCAAGCTCCCCTTGTCCATGGGGCGTATCAAGGGCGACGACGTCGAATGCGGCTATCACGGACTGACCTTCGACTGTTCCGGCGCCTGCACCCGCGTGCCGGGTGCAGAGCGTATTCCACATGTGGCCTGCGTCCGCTCCTACCCGGTGGAGGAACGTTACGGGCTCGTCTGGGTCTGGATGGGTGAGGCCGCGAAAGCCGATCCTGCAGAGATTTTCCATGTCGAACATTTCGGTGATCCGTCCTGGGGCGTCAATCGCGGCGAGTCGATGACGATCAACTGCAATTACCTCTACATGACGGACAATCTGCTGGACCCATCCCACGTCGCATGGGTACATCAGAGCTCGTTCGCCAGTTCCGCCTGCGAAGAAACGCCATTGGAAACAACGGTGAAAAGCGATGGCGTCGTCGTCTGGCGCTGGATGCTGGATTCAGATCCGGCCCCCTTCTACGCACCGTTCCTGCAATTTGAGGGGAAATGCGATCGAAAACAGCATTACGAGGTTCGCTACCCCAGCAATGCCATCATCAAGGCCATCTTTGCACCATCAGGCTCCGGTGGCGAAGGCCGCGAATTGCCGGCCAATACGTTCTTGATGGACAGCTACAATTTCATGACGCCAGTCGATGAGAACCGCACGAAGTATTACTGGTTTCAGATGCGAAATTTCGCGCCCGACGACCCGGAAGTTTCAGCGCGCTTCGCAACATCCGTACGCGGCGCATTCGAGGAAGACCGTGTCGTGCTAGAGGCGGTCCACCACGGGATCGCGAACAAGAAGACTCCAAACCTCGATCTGAAGATCGATGTCGGACCGCTGCGGTTCAGACGCAAGCTTTCACAGATGATCGATAGCGAGACCATGAATGTCGTCGCTGCCGCGGAGTAAGCGCCTGCGCCAGAATGACTAACGATATGGTCTTCGCCTGCTCAAATGGGTCAGGCGGAGATGGCAAAAAAATAATAACCGGGAACATAGCTGGTGATCGGCAAAAGCCGACGCCCGCCACAAATCGGGAGTATCCTTGATGCGCCACATCAGGCAGCCTGAGCTCTATTCAGTGGACTATAATGTGCTGCGGCAACGTTTTCTTTCCGCCGCGCGCCGGTCGAATGCTGCGTTGTTCGAATATAAGCATCCATTGCATGGCCCAGGTGGAGAGCACCTTTTCACGGATGTTGCATATCTGGGCGAACGCAACGCGTCAAAAAAACTCGTCATCCTGTCCGGCACGCACGGAGTTGAGGGGCAATTCGGATCGGCTTGCCAGGCTGAATGGCTTGCCGCAAATAACCCTTTACCGCTTCCTCCCGATACGGCTGTGGTGATGATCCATCTGATCAACCCGTGGGGAACAGCATGGAGCCGACGGGTCAACGAGGACAATGTCGATCTCAACCGAAACTTCGTTGACTGGAAGAGAGCCGTTCCACGAAACGAACGATACGCCCCACTCCATAATGCATTTGTCTGCGCCGAGTGGGATGGGCCCGATCGTGACCGTGCCGATCAACTGCTGAGAGATGCCAAGGCCGCTTTAAATGGTCACGCCGGGATCGCCGCGATTATCGAAGCAGGCCAATACGACTTTCCAGACGGACTGTTTTATGGCGGCAACGGCCCGACATGGTCGAACCGCACCCTCAACGATATCTTGAGCACTTTCGTCAGTGGCGCGTCGGATGTCGTCGTCTTCGATCTTCACACCGGTGCAGGCCCTTACGGATATCCCGCACTGCTATCCGTGGCGGAAGAGGACCATGCCGGTCTGGAATGGGGCAGGAAAACCTATGGGCACGCACTTGCGGTCGTGATGACCGGCAATGGCGTAACGACCGATACCGGCATTGCGGCAACGGCCACGGGCTACGTTTCAGCAGCGGTCTGCAAATCCTTGCCGGAGAGCCGCGTATTGCCGCTGGTAATCGAATGCGGAACCCTTGAAGGCCCGGTGGTGATGGACGCCGTGCAGGCGGATAACTGGCTGCATCTTTTCGGGAATATCGAATCTCCGCTTGGGCAGAAAATCAAGAAGACGCTGAGAACGGCGTTCATTCCTGACGATCCCGAATGGCAGCAGAACTGTCTTGGGACAAGCTTGCGATATTTCGACCGCGCGCTGACCGCACTTGCCTCGGTTACTCCCCCGGCTTCAAAGGGCGCACCCGCTCCGGCTTTGGTGAGCGACTGGCCACCGGCCGTGCCTCTCAATACCAAACGCCATGAACGGCCAGCCGTTGAAGTTCATGATCTCCACAAAAGCTTCGGCACGCACGAAGTCCTGTCGGGCGTGGGGCTGAGTGCCGATCCCGGTGAAGTCGTTTCGATGATCGGCTCGTCAGGTTCCGGCAAGAGCACGTTTTTGCGCTGTATAAACCTGCTCGAACAGCCCAGCAGTGGAACGATCGTCGTTGATGGCGAGGAAATACGAATGAAGGGCGGAGCGAATGGCCGTTCGCAGCCAGCAGACATGCGCCAGGTCGAAAGAATTCGCGCCCGCGTGGGAATGGTATTCCAGAACTTCAATCTCTGGCCCCACATGTCCGTGCTTGAGAACATCATCGAGGCTCCCGTCCATGTTCTTGGCGAGCGTCGCCAGGATGCAATCGACCATGCCCATCAGTTGTTGAAGAAAGTGGGACTGTCGGAAAAGCATGCCCAATATCCCGGGCAGCTCTCCGGCGGCCAGCAGCAACGTGCGGCCATCGCAAGAACACTGGCCATGCGGCCAAAAGTCATCCTCTGTGACGAACCGACATCCGCTCTCGACCCCGAACTTGTGGGAGAGGTCCTGCGCGTGATCCGTCAGCTGGCAGAAGAGGGCAATACCATGATCCTCGTGACGCATGAAATGCAGTTCGCGCGCGAGGTATCTCACAAGATTCTCTTCTTACACAAAGGAAAGGTGGAGGAAGAGAGTACCCCGGCGGAATTGTTCACCAATCCGCGATCGGAACGCCTGCGTCAGTTTCTGTCGCGAACGTTATGACGTGATCCGCTGTGCCGGCGCTGTGTCCGGCAAATCAAACCCAACAAATAACCAAATAGGGGAATTCGCATATGAATCTGAAAGTCCTGTCACTCGCCCTGCTTCTTGCAGGCGTCAGCACGGCGCACGCTGCCGAAGGCGAATTGTCGATCGGCACCGAAGGTGCCTATCCACCATGGAGCATGGCCGATGCTGCCGGCAATGTAACCGGCTTCGACGCCGATGTCGGCAACCTGCTCTGCACGAAGCTCGCCGTGAAGTGCCGGTTCGTCGTGCAGGCCTTTGATGGCCTGATCCCTGCCCTCAAGGCGAAGCGCTTCGACGTCATCATCTCCGGGATGTCGATTACCCAGGATCGAAAAAAGGAAATCAATTTTTCGGTCGGATATGCTGAGCTGGCAAACATGTTCCTCGTTCCCAAGACGTCCGATCTCGCCGGCATCAAGGATATCGACACTTTGTTGAAGGGCTTGGACGGCAAGACGATCGGCGTTCAAACCGGCACGACGCACGCCCATTTCATCGAAAAGCGGGTGCCGAATGCCAATCTCAAAACCTACGACACGCTCGACAATATGCAGATCGATCTCGCAAGCGGCCGCGTTGAGGCAGCATTTGCAGACGCCTCTGCACTTCAGGATTTTCTCGCCAAGCCCGAAGGCAAGGACTTTCAGTTTGTCGACGTGAAAGTTCAGAGCAAATTCGATTCCACCCTCGGCGAAGGGATCGGCGTCGGTATTGCCAAGGAGAACACCGAGCTGAAGACGAAGATCGACAAGGCACTGTGCGAGCTCGTCGCGGATGGTTCGATCGGCAAAGCGAGCCAGAAGTGGTTCAAGATGGATATCTCCAGACCCTGCAACTAAGACGCCTGCCCCGCTCTTCCCAAAAGTGCGGGGCAACCACTCAATCGCAACCTGACAGGGTGCGCACGGTCGAAGACGCTGACGATGCCTGCTGCCAAAAAGGCAAGGGAGTGCGCAGCAAAACCAAGGCAAATCCAATGGAGTCTAGTCTGATCCTAGTTTGGCAGGGTGGTTGGATAAGAGCCATTCTGCAGGGGGCCGCAATAACGATTGCCGTCGGTACGGTCAGCATGCTTGTCGGTGCGTTGATCGGAACCTTGTGCGGGGTCACCAAGTGGGCGCGGATATTCCCGCTGACACTTGTGGTAGACGCCTATACCTCTCTCGTGCGGGGGGTGCCTGAACTGCTTATCATCTATCTGCTGTTCTTTTCTTCCGTGCAATTCGTGACACAGGTTGCCACAGCTTTCGGATATGCTGCCCTTGCGGACAGCGGATATGCCTTCATCATTGCCATCATTGCCATCGGTACGATTTCAGGCGCCTACTCGACCGAGGTTATCAGGGGAGCATTGGCTTCCATCCCGACGGGACACATAGAAGCTGCGCGCGCACTGGGGATTCCCGGGCGCCGCATCTTCAGGCGCATCATCATCCCGCAAATGCTACGCATTGCCATCCCCGGTATGAACAATGTCTGGCAGACAACCATCAAGGACACGGCACTGGTATCGGTTGTCGGGCTACAGGAACTGATGCGCGCCGCCTCGGTTGGCGCCGGTAGCACCCGCAATCCCCTGATTTTCTTTCTTATCGCAGCCGTCGTGTATTTCGCGATCACCATCATAAGCCAGGCTGGATTCGACAGGGTCGAACGCCTGGTGAGACTAAGGGCGAGGAAGTAACGCGATGGATATCGAATTCCTGAAAACATCGATGCCTTTCCTCTTGAAAGGGCTTTCCACAACGGCGACCATAACCGCGATATCTGTCGCGATCGGTTTCAATCTCGGCCTTGGTCTTGCGCTCATGCGGCTGTCCGAAAACCGTTTCCTTGCCGGGTTTGCAAAATATTACAGCATGGTCTTTCGCGGTACACCGCTGCTTGTACAGCTGTTCCTGTTTTACTACGGGCTTGGCCAAATTGGCTTTATCAAAGGCAATGCCATAACGTGGTGGGTGATTAGTGATGGTGCGCGCTGCGCGGTCATGGCGATGGCGCTCAACACGGCCGCCTATACATCGGAGATTCTGCGAGGCGGATTATTATCGGTTCCCGCGGGTCTCAAGGAAGCGGCCAAAGCCACGGGAATGTCACCATTTATGCGTTTCCGCCGGATCGAATTCCCGCTCGCCATTCGCCAGGCTCTGCCGGCTTACGGCAATGAGCTGATCCTCGTCGTCAAGGGTACGAGCCTTGCCTCGACAATCACGGTTCTCGAGATCACGGGATATGCAAAGCGCCTGATGAGCCAGACATTCGCGATTTTCGAGGTTTTCGCCTTGGCGGGTGCCATCTACCTCGTCATCAACCTCACCCTCGTCATGCTCATCCGCATGCTTGAGGCACATCTGATGCGTCACGAAGCGCGCTGAAGGCCAGTAGTCTCGAACCTTACGACTGCCTGTCACGCGAATTTATGGACTATATCGCCGCCTGGACAGCCAAAAAAATGGCGTTCTGGCGAACTGAACCGTAGCCGCCTATGTCGTGTCCGCGCCGCGCGCCTAAAGAGCGCGGCGTTGTCATGTCAGCCGGTGACTTTGCCGGGGTTAAGAGTGCATCCGCCATCGATTGCGGCCTTGATCCGCGTCATCAAGGCAAATTTTACCGGGTTCGCTGTCTTCCGCAACGCATGAATGCGTTTGGAGCCTATCCCATGTTCCGCCGAGAACGAACCACCCGATTGCGTCAGGTCGCGGTAGAGAACGGATTCGATGGCAGCAATCTTGGCGGGCGTCAGAGCTGCCCCGGCTGCATTGAGAACAATGTGAAGATTGCCATCGGCAATGTGGCCGAAGAGGTAGGGATCGAGGAGAGGATCGATTGACCGAAGCTCCGGTACGCAGCGAGCCACATATTCTCCGATCTGCGACAAGGGGACGGAGACGTCAAAGGACGGCGCAGCCGGGTATCTGCGATAGATAAGGTCCGTGTCCTCCCTCAGACGCCACAACTCTGCTTCCTGCGCCTTCGATGTTGCGACGACAGCGGACATGTTCGGATAGGTTTCATACAGCTCCTCGTAAATCCGGCCGAGCTCCATCTGAAGCTGTTCCTCGTCACCGCCGCCCAGAGACATGATGAGGTTGACAGGATAGTCAGGGGCATAATCTGGCGCCGACCAAAGGTGCTCGCCCGCCGTCAGGGAGAAAAACGAATTCCAGATCGCTTCCGCCGCACGCATGTGGCCATACCTCACGGTCAATCCCAGCCTGGTTGCATCAAGAGCCGCTTCAACGGAGGGAAGCCCAAAAAGTGCGGTTGCGGTTGCTGCGGGAACCGGCTCTAGCTTGATGGCAACCCTGGTCACAATACCAAGCGTACCCTCGGCCCCGATGAAGAGATGCTTGAGATCGTATCCTGCGGCGTTCTTCACCACGCGTGTCAGGTCGGAATATATCGAGCCATCAGGCAATACGACTTCCAGCCCGAGCACGCAATGTCGCATCACCCCATATCGAAAGGCAGAAATCCCGCCGGCATTGGTCGAGACCATTCCGCCAATCGTGGCAGAACCACGCGATGGCAAGTCGATGCCTGGCTCGAGACGATGCTCCGATGCGGCCGCCTGCAACGCTTGAAGCGTAACGCCCGCCTCCACAACGGCAACCCGCTCATCTGGATAGATTTCCACGATCCGGTTCAGCCGGGCGGTGGACACCACGATTTGACCGGGGACGGACACACCCCCGCCAACAAGCCCGGTTCGGCCACCCTGCGGTACAACCGATATACCATGGGCAACCGCAGTTTTTATGATCGACGCAACCTCGTGCGGAGATGAAGGGAAAGCAACCGCATCCGCACCGAAATTCGCAGGCGTTACGCCATAATCGAGATTGGCAACGGCATCACCGCGTTTCAGGTTCGACAGGCCGATAATCTGGTCGATTTCATTAAGAAACGCGGCGGACAAATCCCGTGTTGAGGCGGTATTGTGTTCGATCATGACGCGACTTTTGCCTCAGGAAGCTTATCTTTGAGTGAGCGTAACGCTTCGAGAAAACGGTCGTTTTCCGCAGGAAGCCCGACGGTCACACGAATGAAGCTGGCGAACTCCGGTTCTTTCCAGGGTTTGACGATGACGCCATGGGACAGGAAATGATCGAAAGCGATCGAACTGTCGCAACCAACATCGATGAAGAGAAAATTCGTCTGAGAGTCCGGAACGAAAAGATCAAGCGAGGCGATTGCCGCAGCCATGCGCCTGCGCTCCTTGATGACGCTTTCGACTGAAACCCGCATCCAGTTTTCGTCATCGAGCGCGGCAACTGCGGCCAATTGCGCGGCTGCATTGACGTTGAACGGTGTCTTTGCAGATGACATGGCCTGTGCCAGCCGCTCATCGGAAGCCACGGCATATCCGACGCGCAACCCAGCCAGCCCGTAGGCCTTCGAGAAGGTTCTGAGCACGACCCAGGAGATAGCGCTGTCAGCCAGTGTCTTAAGCCCATCTGGCGTATTCCCGTCGCAGAATTCGAAATAGGCTTCGTCGAAAACAAGCAACGTCTCTTTCGGGACAGCTGCAATGAGGGCTGAGAGCTGATCCAGTCGCAACGCCGGGCCCACGGGATTGGAAGGCGAGGAGATGAAGAATATCGATGGCTTTTCGCGCAATGCGGTCGTCATCGCCTCAAGATCGAACCGAAGATCCTTCGTCATCGGTATCTTGATGATTTTCGCACCATTTGCTTTGGGTTCGATTTCGTGAAGGCCGAAACCAGGTAGCATCGCGACCACGGTAGCATCCGGACGCAGGACCGCGCGACAAACGGCAGCAATCATCTCTTCCGAGCCGTTTCCAATCACAATCCGGTTTCCGGCAACGCCGATCTTTCGACTAAGCGCATCACGCAAGATCACACAGGCAGGATCCGCATAGCGTGAAGGGTCGAGACTGGCCAGCGCAGCGGTTACCTTCGGCGAGCAACCATATGGATTCTCATTGCTGGCAAGGGCCGCAATATCGGTCAAACCCGTCTTGCTTCGCGCAACGGCGATATTCATTCCAGCATTATAAGGCGGGAGTTCAGCAACGTGCGGGTTGAGTCTGAGTGTATCGGCCATGGGGTTGATCTCGCTGATTTGGATAAACGCTGGAATCTGGTTTCAGAGGTCGAGTACGACTGAACTCACGGGCTTGGAACAACAGAGGAGAACCTGCCCGGATGGCACGTCATCCAGCGGCTCTTCCACATATTCCACGTCGCCGGACACAAGGTCCTGGACACAGCTGCCGCAGACACCCGCGCGACAGGAGAATGCTGGCTCAATACCCCGGCTCTCCAGAAAGCTCAGGATGGATTTCGAGGCTGAATCCCACTCGAATCTGGCATTTGACTTTCCAAGAACGATCTCGATGCCTGAGTACTCAGGCTCTGACGCCACCGGAGCAACAGTGAGGCTGAGGTTTGCTTCCTTCTTCGGCTGCGATGGCGAAAGCAGGGAGGCAGGCCCGAAAAACTCGTAGGCAATCTTGCTTTTCTCCAAGCCGAGGGAGAGGAGCAGGTCATACATCGCCTGCATGAACGGCGGTGGTCCGCACATATAGACTTCGTAATCGTCCAGCGGCAGAAACGACTGCAAGGTCTCCCGCGTGATGAAACCGGCGGAATGGAACAGCCCGGCTTTAGCATCCTCGTCGGTCGGAAAACGATAACAGTAATGAATATGGACGTTGCTGCGCTGTTCAGCGAGCACCCGTACTTCTTCACGCAGCGCATGGGTAGCAGCCCCGTCGCAGGCATGGACGAACCAGACGGGCCGATCGCTTTCCGCAACCAAGACCTTCAACATGGATATCGTAGGTGTCAGCCCGACGCCACCGGACAAGAGAATAACCGGTCGCTGACTGGCCTTGTCGAGTTTGAAGGCACCACGCGGCCTGTCAATATGGATGACCGCACCCTCTTCTACGGCGTCATGGAGCCAGCACGAAACAAGACCATCGGCCATATCGGGCGCTAAAGCGGCCTCCCGTTTCACGGTAATACGATAGACCCCGATCTCATTTGGTCCTGACGAAACCGTGTAATTCCGGACAAGCGGTTCTTTGCCTTCGGGATGCGGTATCTGGATCGTCAGAAACTGGCCCGCCTCAAAAGTACACCAATCCGCAGGATCGAGAGGCGTGAGGTAAAATGACGTGATCGTGGCACTCTCGCGCACCTTGCGCTTTACCTCGAACGGGCGAAAACGTGGATCCAGGCGGGTCGTCATGATTTGCTTGTCCTGATGATTGCAATATCCGGAAATCCGCAGATCGCCTCGAGAGCTCTCCCCGTGAGATCGCTCAAGGCTTGCGTCAACCTGCAGACGATCAAAGGGTTTCGCGGGAGGCAGAACTTCCTCAAAAACTCGCTGGCAATTTGGTCTTCACCAATTTGCAGCCCCAAGGCCCCACCTCAATTTATCCCTCTGACAAATCTCATTATTTGCGCGTCAACAAAGAGAGACAATCCCGCCACAGATGCGTTTTTGTTTAGAAAAGCTAAACTAAGGGGGTTTGAATTGGCGCGAGCAACTCTGGATTTGCGCCCTCGTTTTTCACTGGGATACGCCAAAACAGAACGTGATCTTCAGAACCAATCGTTAGATAGTTGCAGAGTGCTCCGGGAGCAGGATACAGGCCTAGCTGCACGCTACCAGAGCCCCACGTGGCTATACCGCCAGCAAGTCATTTGCGGTATCCAAGGCCCTAAACGCAAGGTGCCCTCCGGGATGGGAGGGCTTTGTTGTTGATAGTCTTGAAGATATTGGTTGCGGGGGCAGGATTTGAACCTGCGGCCTTCAGGTTATGAGCCTGACGAGCTACCGGGCTGCTCCACCCCGCGTTACCAGCGTAAATCCCTATTGGATTTATCGCGACCAGCGTAAATCCCTATTGGATTTATCGCGACCAGCGTAAATCCCTATTGGATTTATCGCGACCAGCGTAAATCCCTATGGGATTTATCGCGACTGCATCACAGGGACGCTGTGATGTATAGTTCCGGAGCAAATTGCCGAAGGCGATTTGTCTCCTTTAAGGGACGCACGCTGCGTTTTCCTTATGTTTTCATGTTCCGCAATGCAAAAAGGCCGCTTTGAGCGGCCCTTTGTATCGGCTGGGCCGAAGAGTTTGCTTGAGAAGATATTTGTTGCGTTTTGCAGACCTGGCAGCGACCTACTCTCCCGCGTCTTGAGACGGAGTACCATTGGCGCTGGGGCGTTTCACGGCCGTGTTCGGAATGGGAACGGGTGCAGCCGCCCCGCGATAACCACCAGGTCGGCAAAACGCAACACAGTTCATGTTTTCACATGAGTGTTGTTTCGAGAAGCTGGGAAGCTTGCGCTTC
>NZ_WJOK01000035.1 GCF_009649785.1 Agrobacterium tumefaciens
GGTACTCCGTCTCAAGACGCGGGAGAGTAGGTCGCTGCCAGGTCTGCAAAACGCAACAAATATCTTCTCAAGCAAACTCTTCGGCCCAGCCGATACAAAGGGCCGCTCAAAGCGGCCTTTTTGCATTGCGTAACATGAAAACATAAGGAAAACGCAACGTGCGTCCCTTAAAGGAGACAAATCGCCTTCGGCAATTTGCTCCGGAACTATACATCACAGCGTCCCTGTGATGCAGTCGCGATAAATCCCATAGGGATTTACGCTGGTCGCGATAAATCCAATAGGGATTTACGCTGGTCGCGATAAATCCAATAGGGATTTACGCTGGTAACGCGGGGTGGAGCAGCCCGGTAGCTCGTCAGGCTCATAACCTGAAGGCCGCAGGTTCAAATCCTGCCCCCGCAACCAATATTCCAAAAACCCCGTAGCTTAAGCTGCGGGGTTTTCTTTTGCGAAATACCTCAAATAACATCCAAACCTATATAAGTTCGCATCGTCCACAATTGGCGCTCTTTTCTTTGCGACTGATTCAGCTTTTCTGCGTTGCGATAGCCCCTGATTTTGCCATGATGCGTAAACCGTCCAGCTCATAAGAAAGCCAACGTGATCACCGACCCCTTGCAGATTCTCAAGACCGTCTATGGCTACGATACGTTTCGTGGACAGCAGGCCGAAATCATCCGGCATGTGATGGCAGGCAACAATGCTTTTGTATTGATGCCAACAGGGGGCGGTAAGTCGCTTTGTTACCAGATTCCGGCGCTCGCCCGTAAGGGAATGGGGCTGGTTGTTTCGCCCCTGATCGCGCTGATGGTTGATCAGGTCGCCGCCTTGCGTCAGGCAGGTGTGCGGGCAGAAGCTCTCAACTCCGATCTTTCCCCAGAAGAGCGGCGGCTACTCTGGCAGGATATGCGGGCTGGCAAGGTCGATATTCTCTATGCCGCGCCGGAGACCCTTCTTAAGCCGGATGTTCTGGATGCGCTTCAACCTATCAGCCTGTCGCTGATCGCGATCGACGAAGCTCATTGCCTGTCGCAGTGGGGGCACGATTTCCGTCCCCCTTACCGCCAGCTAGACACGTTGATCGAGCGCTTTCCGGAGACGCCACGTATGGCGCTGACGGCGACTGCTGACGAGCCAACCCGCGCCGAAATTCTGGGTCATCTCGGGATCAACGGAAGCGACGCCTTCATAGCCGGATTCGATCGGCCAAATATCCGCTATGCGATCATGGAAAAGGATAATCCACGTACGCAGCTGAAGCGCTTCCTGACGGGTCGCGAAGACGAAAGCGGCATCGTCTATTGCCTTTCCAAACGCAAGGTCGATGAGACGGCAGCCTGGCTGCGTGAGGAGGGGCGCGATGCGCTGCCCTATCACGCCGGCATGGACAAGGGCGCCCGCGAGGCGAACCAGACCCACTTCCAGCATGGTGAAGCGGTCATCATGGTTGCAACCGTGGCTTTCGGCATGGGCATCGACAAACCGGATTTGCGCTTCGTCGTGCATATCGATCTGCCCAGCAGCATCGAAGCCTATTATCAGGAAACCGGCCGTGCTGGCCGTGATGGTCTGCCGTCCGACGTGCTTATGCTTTACGGTTATGAAGACATCGCATTGCGCAACCGCTTTATCGAAGAGTCGGATGCGGGCGACCAGCGCAAAAACATGGAGCGCCGGAAGCTCGATGCGTTGCTTGGCCTCGCGGAAACAGCCGGTTGCCGTCGGCGGGTGCTTTTGTCTTATTTCGGCGATCATTGCGAGCCCTGCGGCAATTGCGACACCTGTGCGGAACCGCCGGACCTGTTTGATGGTGCCACTGCCGCGCAGAAGTTGCTGTCCTGCATTTACCGCACGGGAGAACGTTTCGGCCAGGCCTATGTCATCCGCGTATTGCTGGGCATGGAAGATGAACGGATATCGAGCTTTGGTCACGATCGGATCACCACCTACGGCATCGGCAAAGAGCACGACAATCGCACCTGGCGGGCCATCCTGCGCCAGATGGTTGCGCTGCGCCTGATCGAGGTTGATCTGGCCGGTCACGGGGGATTGTCCATTTCCGAAGAAGGGAGGCGGTTCCTGCGCGAAAAGCCGTCCCTGATGTTGAGGATACCGTCCGCTCCCCGTTCGGCGCGACAACAGACGAATCGCAAGCCCACCGCCATTGTTCTACCGGATGCCGATCGCAGTCTCTTTGAGGCGCTGCGTGCGAAGCGCATGGAAATTGCCCGCGCGCAGAACGTTCCGCCCTATGTGATTTTCCACGACAAGACACTCATTGAGCTTGCGGCAGCAAGACCGGCCTCTGTGGGAGAAATGGCGCAGATACCTGGAGTGGGAGACACAAAGCTGGAACGATACGGCCCTGCTTTTCTGGCAGCGATCGTGGAACATGCCGCCAGCGAGTGACCATTTGAATCCGGCAAAGAGTCCCACCAGGAAATTTCGGCAGGGCCTGAAACCTCAGCCTGTGGTGTCCTTGAACAGAACATTCTGGTCGATGAGATAACGGGAAAACAGGGGCAGGCTCGCTCCCCCGATAGCCCGGGCCTGGCTGCCGACCGCTCCCTCGATGATCTCCGGCAGCGTAACACCCTGAAGATCGTGATGTTTGAGGGCAAGGCGGGTGGCGGAGACTATTCTTGCTCTGACCCAATCCGGAAAACCGCCATCGATGATGACGCTGGAAAAATCGATGATGGAGGCTGCAGCGATGACGGCTTGCGCAAGGGCCGCGGCCGTTTTTCCGATCCAGCTTTCCAGCGGCTCGCCGAAATCGATCCATTCATCCGGCGAGAACCACAGGGGACGTGGATCGATGCCGCGTTCGCGCAACATGTTTTCCAGAACGAAGATGGAGGCGATTTTCAGAAGCTGGACCGTGTTGCCGTCCTGCCCCTGAACCGGAAGGGGCCCGATTGCACCGGCGGTGCCCGTCTTTCCGGAAAACAGTGCGGAATTTAAAACGACACCGCCACCGATGAAGGATCCGATGAAGATATAGAGAAAATCGGGGTAGTTCTGGCCTGCACCAAAAACCAGTTCTGCACCGCAGGCACTGGTCGCATCGTTCTGCAGGAAAACCGGATAGCTGACGCCATCCGCAATTTCGGCACGGATATCGACGTCGCGCCAGCGCTCCATCTCATTCTGCGGGGCGCCCACCTCCTGCGCCCAGTTCCACAATTCGAACGGTGCGGCAATGCCGACACCGGCAATTTTTTGCCGTTCGGCCGGAGAGAGCTTGGACTCGAGTTCCGTGATACCCTCGATGACGAATGGCAAAATCCATTCCGGCATAGGATAAGGGTAAGTTCTGCGGAGCTTCAGCTTGATCCGGCCGACGAAATCCATCAGCACCAGATCGACGCTGCGACGGCCGATTTTCACGCCAAACGAGAAGACGGCATCGGGATTGAGGCGCATCGGCGTCGAAGGCTGCCCGACTTTGCCGCGCAGTCTTTCGCCACGAATAAGAAGACCGTCACTTTCGAGCGAGCGCATGATGACCGAGACGGTCTGCGCCGAGAGACCGCAAAGCCTGGATATTTCGGCTTTCGACAAGCCGCCGTGGCGGCGAACCAGCGACAGCACAAGCCGCTCGTTATAGGCACGCACCCCGATCTGGTTGGCGCCGCCGCTCATATCCATGTTGGTGGACGGCGCGGGCGGCGCCGTCTCGACAGATTGTCTCATAGTTTCATCCTCCCGCCCGCCATATCCGCCGCGACCAATACATGCAGGCTTTATGGCAATCTTGCTATCGCAACGTTAAACGACGCCGCGATATTCCTCCCTGCCGCTTGTTAGAATGCCATACGGAATTAATAATTCAATCGGATTTATTTATTGACAGCCGTTTCCTTTGGTGGTTCCATCTGTGTCAACGGTCGCTGTTCTCGGAGGAGACGAGATCGTCGGGTAACCGTCACGGTACTCAAACATTCAATGGGAGGATTACAATGAAGACGACTGTTTCCGCTCTTCTGGGCGCGCTTGCGCTCGGCGTTTCTTTCGCGTCCGTCGCGTCCGCCGCCGATACTTCGGTTTGCCTGATTACCAAAACCGACACCAATCCCTTTTTCGTCAAGATGAAGGAAGGCGCAACCGCCAAGGCTAAAGAACTTGGCGTGACGCTGAAGTCCTATGCCGGCAAGATCGATGGCGATTCCGAAAGCCAGGTTGCCGCGATCGAGACATGCATTGCCGATGGCTCCAAGGGTATCCTGATTACCGCATCGGACACCAAGGGCATCGTTCCGGCCGTGCAGAAGGCGCGCGATGCCGGTCTTCTGGTCATTGCCCTCGATACACCTCTCGAACCCGTTGATGCCGCTGACTCCACTTTCGCTACCGACAATCTTCTGGCCGGCGAGCTGATCGGCAAATGGGCTGCCGGCACCCTCGGCGACAAGGCCAAGGACGCGAAAATCGCCTTCCTCAACCTCACGCCTTCCCAGCCAACCGTTGATGTTTTGCGCAACCAAGGCTTCATGAAGGGCTTCGGCATCGACGTGAAGGACATCAACAAGATTGGTGATGAAGACGACAAGCGTATCGTTGGTCATGATGTTACCAACGGTAACGAAGAAGGCGGCCGCTCTGCGATGGAAAATCTGCTGCAGAAGGATCCGACCATCAACGTCGTTCACACCATCAACGAACCTGCAGCTGCCGGTGCTTACGAAGCGCTGAAAGCCGTTGGCCGCGAAAAGGATGTTCTGATCGTTTCCGTCGACGGCGGTTGCCCTGGTGTCAAGAACGTTGCGGAAGGCGTGATCGGCGCAACGTCTCAGCAATACCCGCTGCTGATGGCGGCACTCGGCGTGGAAGCCGTCAAGAAGTTTGCCGACACCGGTGAAAAGCCGAAGCCGACCGCAGGCAAGAACTTCTTCGACACCGGCGTAACGCTGGTAACCGACAAGCCGGTCAAGGGTCTCGATTCGATCGACACCAAGGAAGGCCTGAAGAAGTGCTGGGGCTAATACTTTACCGTTGAAATCAGCGGGGGCAATTTGCCCCCGCCCTTGAACCGGAATGGTTAAAAAGAACGATCTGGGTGATCGGACAGGAACAAACGAGCGCGCTCGACGTCCGTGGACGTAACTGAGGCACGCTTCTCAACAGTTTGAATCTACGCATTGTCCCCTCTGGAAAATAATCCCGGGTTCGGGGCTGATGCGATGGAGCGATCGGGAGGAAAATCCATGAGCGATCAGCCAGTGCGGGCTCAACCGCATAATGAATTTGAAAAAGTGCTGTCGGGAAGTTCGACCCAGGTCGCTGCTTTCGATACGCACAACAAGAGTTTGCTTGAAAAATTCCAGCACTTTCTGCATTCCAGCCCGGCGGCCGTACCGCTGATCGTTCTGGTGTTGTCGCTGGCTGTCTTCGGCATGACCCTGGGCGGTAAGTTTTTCTCGGCCTTTTCGCTGACCCTTATCCTTCAGCAGGTGGCAATCGTCGGCATCGTCGGCGCGGCACAGTCGCTGGTCATTCTGACAGCAGGTATCGATCTTTCGGTCGGTGCGATCATGGTTCTGTCCTCCGTCGTCATGGGACAGTTTACGTTCCGCTATGGTTTGCCTGCCGAACTCTCGATTGTCTGCGGTCTCGCAGTCGGCGCATTTTGTGGCTTTATCAATGGCGTGCTGGTTTCGCGCATGCGGCTTCCGCCCTTCATCGTTACACTGGGCATGTGGCAGATCGTGCTGGCCACCAATTTCCTCTATTCGGCCAACGAAACGATCCGCTCACAGGATATCGTCCAACAGGCGCCCATTCTCCAGTTTTTCGGCAACAATATCCGCATCGGCAGCGCCGTCTTCACCTATGGCGTCATTGCGATGGTTCTGCTGGTTGCCCTGCTCTGGTATGTGCTGAACCGCACCGCCTGGGGTCGACATCTCTATGCAGTGGGTGATGATCCTGACGCAGCCGAACTTGCCGGCGTTAACGTCAAGCGCATGCTGACGACCGTCTACACACTTTCCGGGCTTATCTGCGCCTTCGCGGGCTGGGCTCTCATCGGCCGCATCGGCTCGGTATCGCCGACCGCCGGTCAGTTCGCCAACATCGAATCCATCACCGCAGTGGTCATCGGCGGCATATCGCTGTTTGGCGGACGCGGCTCGATCATGGGCATGATCTTCGGCGCGCTGATCGTCGGTGTCTTCTCTCTCGGCCTGCGACTTATCGGAACAGACCCACAATGGACCTATCTGTTGATCGGCGTCCTTATCATCTTGGCTGTCGCAATCGACCAGTGGATCAGAAAGGTAGCAGGCTGATGGCAAAAGAACCTATCCTCACAGCACGCAATCTCGTTAAACGCTACGGTCGTGTGACTGCGCTCGACAATGCCGATTTTGACCTTTATCCGGGCGAAATCCTCGCCGTCATCGGTGATAACGGTGCTGGAAAATCCTCTCTCATCAAGGCGATTTCCGGTGCGGTGACACCCGATGAAGGGGAGATCAGGCTTGAAGGCAAGCCGGTACAGTTCCGCTCGCCGATCGAGGCGCGCAAGGCTGGTATCGAAACCGTTTATCAGAACCTTGCGCTGTCTCCCGCATTGTCCATAGCCGACAATATGTTTCTCGGCCGTGAAATCCGCAAACCCGGTATTCAGGGAAGCCTGTTCAGGGCACTGGACCGTCCGGCGATGGAAAAGTTTGCCCGTGAGAAACTCTCTGAACTCGGCCTGATGACGATCCAGAACATCAATCAGGCGGTGGAAACCCTCTCCGGCGGCCAGCGCCAGGGTGTTGCGGTGGCGCGTGCAGCCGCCTTCGGCTCCAAGGTCGTCATCCTTGACGAACCGACAGCGGCGCTCGGCGTCAAGGAAAGCCGCCGCGTTCTCGAGCTTATTCTGGATGTACGCGCGCGAGGGCTACCGATCGTTCTCATCTCGCACAACATGCCGCATGTTTTCGAGGTTGCTGACCGGATTCATATTCATCGGCTGGGCAAGCGTTTGTGCGTCATCAATCCGAAGGACTATACCATGTCCGACGCCGTCGCCTTCATGACGGGCGCCAAGGAAGCGCCAAAGGAAACGCTGGCCGCATGACGTTGAAGCTTGAAACGATCGTCGAAGACGTTCTTCGGCGGGCTGAGGATAAATCTCGTTTTATCATCGCCATTGCCGGTCCCCCTGGGGCCGGCAAATCCACGCTGGCGGATGCCCTGTGCGGTGCCCTCGTGGCGCGCGGCGAGGCTGCGGCTGTCCTGCCCATGGACGGCTTCCATATGGATAACGGTATTCTCGAAGAACGGGGGCTCTTGCCGCGAAAAGGCGCACCGGAGACCTTCGACGTGCGCGGCTTTCTTGATATCGTCTCCGCAGTTCGTCAGGGCGGGCAGGAAGTTCTTGTCCCGGTTTTTGACCGCTCCCGCGAAATTGCCATTGCCTCCGCTCGCGCCATCGCGCCAGAAACACGCTTCATTCTTGCCGAAGGCAACTATCTGCTGTTGAACGAGGCGCCGTGGACGAAGCTTTCCGGCAGCTTCGATCTTACCGTCTTCGTAGGCCCATCCGTTGCGGTGCTCGAGGAACGCCTGCGGGATAGATGGCAGGGCTATGGTCTCGATGCGACCGAGATTCACGCCAAACTGTTCGAAAATGATCTTCCCAACGGAAAGCGGGTGATTGAGAACTCCCGCCCCGCCGATATTCGCATCGATATCTGGGAATAACCCGCCGCTTCCGTCCGTAGGCGGCATCGAGCATTCACCGTTAAGCCTTTGTTGACCATGTGTTGAATCTTTTTGATCCACAGGGTGGGGCTTTCGCATGTCTAATTATTGACGAAAAAAATTCATCATATACTATATGTGGTGTTCAAGGTTCTTTCGATTCGCAAGCGTCGGGAGCTAAGACGGGAATTCGGTGCGCAACACCATTATGGTGAAGCAATGCCGAAACTGCCCCCGCAACTGTAAGCGGTGAGCATCGTTCCGATTTGAGCCACTGGCGCTAAAAGCTCCGGGAAGGTGGGAATGGATGTTTTGACCCGCAAGTCAGGAGACCTGCCTTGAGCGAAAACGTCCACGGGCGGGGTGTCCGGAAGGAAGGTGTATGACGCAAATGAATTGCGTGCGCCCTTTTCTGCCCCCTCCAGAACAAGCTTCGGGGTGAAGTCATGCCAGTGCATTTTTATGAGTTTCTACGCTCGTCGGCGTAGACAGCGATCTTACGCGGCCTGAGCCGCGCCTCGCCAGAATGACAGAACCATCGCCACCCGCTTGTGATTGCAGGCGGGCAATGTTGAGCCGTGCGTAAAGGCGGCTTCGAAAGAGGAAACAATGACCGTCACCGTTTACAGCAAACCCGCCTGCGTTCAGTGCACTGCCACCTATCGTGCGCTTGACCGCATCGGTGTCAGCTACGAGATCGTCGATATCTCAGAAGACGCGGATGCCCTCGATCGCGTTCGCGGCCTTGGTTACATGCAGGTTCCCGTGGTCGTTGCCGGCGAACGCCATTGGGCGGGTTTCCGTCCGGACATGATTGGCTCGATCAGCTGAGGAGGCGATGCGATGGGGCTGATCGTCTATTATTCCAGCCGGTCTGAGAATACTCATCGCTTCCTTCAAAAACTGGGGCGACGATTGCTTCGCCTGCCGCTCGGCGCCGAGGAAGACGTTCCTCACGTGTCGGAGCCCTATGTTCTCGTCACCCCCACCTATGGGGGCGGCGGCATGAAAGGAGCGGTACCGAAACCGGTTATCCGGTTTTTGAACGAGCCCTCAAACCGAAATCTCATTCGCGGCGTCATCGCGGCGGGAAATACGAATTTTGGCGCAGCTTTCGCATCCGCCGGAGATATCGTGTCGCGTAAATGCGCGGTGCCGTTTCTCTACCGCTTCGAGCTTCTCGGCACGGAGGAAGATGTCGCCAACGTCAATCATGGATTGGAACGATTTTGGACACGCTGACCTCGAGCGCGGTGCGCAACACGGATGCCAAACAACAAGTAACCGCTGCGCAGAAACACCTGGACGCGGGACTGGACTATCACGCGCTGAACGCGATGCTGAACCTCTACGATGAAAACGGGAAGATTCAGCTCGACAAGGACCGCCTTGCGGCACGGCAATATTTCCTTCAGCACGTCAACCAGAACACGGTGTTTTTCCATAATCTCAGGGAAAAGCTCGATTATCTCGTGACCGAGGGATATTACGAACAGGAGGTGCTGGACCAGTATTCCTTCAATTTCGTCCGTGACCTCTACGACGAGGCCTATGCCAGAAAGTTCCGTTTTCCGACATTTCTCGGCGCCTTCAAATATTATACGTCCTATACGCTGAAGACCTTCGACGGAAAGCGTTACCTGGAGCGTTATGAGGACCGCGTCTGCATGGTGGCGTTGGCTCTGGCGCGTGGCGACGAGCAGCTTGCCCGCGATCTGATGGATGAAATCATTTCCGGCCGCTTCCAGCCGGCAACCCCGACCTTTCTCAACGCTGGCAAGAAAAGCCGCGGTGAGCTGGTTTCGTGTTTTCTGCTGCGTGTGGAAGACAATATGGAAAGCATCGGCCGGTCCATCAATTCAGCATTGCAGCTTTCCAAGCGTGGCGGTGGCGTAGCACTGTCCCTGACCAATATTCGCGAAGCCGGCGCGCCGATCAAACAGATCGAAAACCAGTCCTCTGGCGTCATTCCTGTCATGAAGCTGCTGGAAGATTCGTTCTCCTACGCCAACCAGCTTGGCGCGCGCCAGGGCGCTGGCGCGGTCTATCTGCATGCCCATCACCCGGACATCATGCGTTTCCTCGATACCAAGCGCGAAAACGCCGACGAAAAAATCCGCATCAAAACCCTTTCGCTCGGCGTGGTGATCCCTGATATCACCTTCGAACTCGCGAGAAACAACGAGGATATGTACCTGTTCTCGCCGTATGATGTTGAGCGGGTCTATGGCGTGCCGTTTACCGAGATTTCCGTCAGCGAAAAATATCAGGAAATGGTCGCCGACAGCCGCATCCGCAAGAAGAAGATAAAGGCACGCGAGTTCTTCCAAGTCATCGCAGAAATCCAGTTCGAAAGCGGTTATCCCTATATCATGTTCGAGGATACGGTGAACCGCGCCAATCCGATCGCCGGCCGTATCAGCATGAGCAATCTTTGCTCGGAAATCCTACAGGTCAGCGAGGCGAGCGAGTTCAACGACGATCTCTCTTACAGCCATATGGGCAAGGATATTTCCTGCAATCTCGGCTCGCTCAACATTGCTTCAGCAATGGATTCGGCTGATTTCGGCAAGACGATCGAAACCTCCATCCGGGCGCTGACGGCCGTTTCTGACATGAGCCACATCTCGTCTGTCCCTTCCGTGGAAAAGGGCAATGATGCGAGCCACGCCATCGGGCTTGGTCAGATGAACCTGCATGGCTATCTGGCGCGCGAGCGCATCTTCTACGGCTCCGAAGAGGGCATCGATTTCACCAATATCTATTTCTACACGGTGACCTATCACGCCATCCGCGCCAGCAATCGCCTTGCCACTGAAAGGGGCCAGAGCTTCAAGGGCTTTGAAAACTCCAAATATGCCTCGGGCGACTACTTCGATAAATATACCGACCGGGAATGGCTGCCCGCGACGGAAAAGGTCCGCGACCTTTTTGAGAAAGCTGGCATTTCCATTCCGACACAGGAGGACTGGAAAGCGTTGAAGCAGGCCGTCATGGAGACCGGCCTCTATAACCAGAACCTTCAGGCCGTGCCGCCCACAGGCTCGATCTCCTATATCAACCACTCGACCTCCTCGATCCATCCCATCGTCTCGAAGATTGAAATTCGCAAGGAAGGCAAGATCGGCCGTGTTTATTATCCAGCTTCCTACCTTTCGAACGACAATCTCGAATATTATCAGGATGCCTACGAAATCGGTCCGGAAAAGATCATAGATACCTATGCGGCGGCCACCCAGCATGTCGATCAGGGCCTGTCGCTGACACTGTTCTTCCGCGATACGGCAACGACGCGCGATATCAACCGGGCGCAGATCTACGCCTGGAAAAAAGGCATCAAGACCATCTACTACATCCGTTTGCGCCAGATGGCGCTGGAAGGCACGCAGGTTCAGGGCTGCGTATCCTGCACGCTCTGAATTGAGGGACAAGACAATGAACATTGCCGTAAAACCCGCGTCCCGTATTCGCGCGGTCAACTGGAACCGCATCGAGGATGACAAGGATCTCGAAGTCTGGAATCGCCTGACATCGAATTTCTGGCTACCGGAAAAGGTGCCGCTCTCCAACGATATCCCGTCCTGGGGAACGCTGAAGCCGGAAGAGCAGACCCTGACGATCCGCGTCTTCACCGGGCTGACATTGCTGGACACGATCCAGAACGGCGTCGGTTCCGTGCGCCTGATGGCGGATTCGGCGACGCCGCACGAGGAGGCGGTGCTTTCCAACATCTCCTTCATGGAGGCGGTCCACGCCCGCTCCTATTCCTCGATCTTCTCGACGCTCTGCTCCACGCCTGACGTCGATGACGCCTATCGCTGGTCGGAGGAGAACGAATTCCTGCAACGCAAATCCGCGCTCATCATGCGCGAATATGATAGCGGAAATCCGTTGAAAATGAAGGTCGCCAGCGTGTTTCTGGAGAGCTTCCTGTTCTATTCCGGCTTCTACCTGCCAATGTTCTGGTCAAGTCGCGCCAAGCTTACCAACACGGCCGATTTGATCCGTCTCATCATTCGCGATGAGGCCGTGCATGGCTATTACATCGGCTACAAGTTCCAGCGCGCGCTCGAACGTCTGGGCGAAGCGGAAAAACAGGAGATCAAGGATTTCGCCTTCGATCTTTTGCTCGAGCTTTACGACAACGAGGCCAAATATACCCAAGACCTCTATGACGGCGTTGGCCTGACGGAGGACGTCAAGCAGTTCCTGCATTACAACGCCAACAAGGCCTTGATGAATCTGGGTTACGAGGCGCTGTTTCCGCCCGAGGCTTGCCGGGTCAATCCTGCGATCCTCTCGGCGCTGTCTCCCAATGCCGACGAGAACCACGACTTCTTCTCCGGCTCCGGCTCTTCTTATGTCATCGGCAAGGCGGTCGCCACAGAAGACGAAGACTGGGATTTCTGAACCGGTTGTCGCCAAGAACCCGCAAAAGTTATTGCGGGTTCACGACCTGGCTCGCAAGCCGGAAGGGGCTGGATACTGTTGCCCCGATAGCATCGAACACAAAGGCACCCGCGCGGCCTATGCCGTTTTCGCCGTTGCCGTTCCGGCTCGCCTCCAGTTGTGGCACCAGCGACGCGAGTGCCGCATAGCGGTCGTGGTTGAGCGGATCCGATGCCTTGAGCTTGGAGATGTCAACGAACTGAACGCCCTCTTTCAGGGCGGCTTCCTGCACTTGAGGATCGGTCACATCCAGCGCGCCTATGCGGGTGACGTCGGCCCCCAGGATGGAGGAAGCCTTCAGGGCGCGGTCGTCCTTGGAGACGAGAATGGTGAGCGGCGGATTGAGCCTTCCCACCACCTCGATCTGCTTGCGGAAAACATCGGCGTCGATATCCGGCGCGGCCAGCACTACCTGTAGTTTGGAGAGCACATCGTTCCTGCCTTCGAAGCGCAATTGTCGCAGCGCTTCCATGACCAGCCAGCCGCCCATGCTGTGACCGAACACGACAATGCTTTTTTTCGGTGTTTGCCTGGTAAGGTCGGTCAGCACCGTGGCCAGCGCGTCTCGCGAATAGGTCGCTGATTCCTTGTCGGCCACGTAACCGGTGACGCTCGCCTGGGACGGCCAGGAAAAGACCAGCGGCACACCATCCATATTGGCATCGGCTGCCATTTGTGCCGCACGGAACAAGGCTTCCTGATAGCTGTAATTATAGCCATGCACAAAAAGCGCAATCTGCTTGCCGGAGCGGGTGACGTCGCCAAGATCGGAATTGAAACGCGTTTTCGTCAGCATATCGGCTTTGGTGACGACAAAATCCTTGCTCGGGTTCGGCTTACCTTTGGACCATTCGATATTTCCGCTTTTATGGCTGGGAGGAATGGAAATGTCGAAGCGCGCATAATTCAGCTCAGCCGCCCGCCCAGCGCTAAAGCCCTTTTTGGCCTCGTTGTTTTTCTCCCGCGTGCTCGCCACATAGGCTGTCACGATTTTCGTATCGGTGGTCTTGGTGTTTATGGCCTGCAACACATCCGCCCCCGGCCTGCCCGCGCAGGATGAAAGAAGGCTGAGAGCGAGGAGGAGCGAAAAAATCAGGCGCATGGATGGGGTTACCGATAATGAGGGACCACGCATAAATAACCGGCCGCTCAAAAAGTTGCTACTGGAGACTGGATTGCGGTGTGGTTGCATTATGTTCAATGCGGACGACGCATTCCCCACCTTGCTATCCAGCTATGTTCGTTTTAGGCCGTACAGATGACGAATAAGGTGTCGCTTTTACGGCTGAAACTCACGGACTTCCGCAACTATGCGGCGGCGTCGCTTGCGCTGGATGACCGCCACGTGGTGCTGACGGGTGACAACGGTTCCGGCAAGACCAATCTCCTGGAGGCCGTTTCGTTTTTGTCGCCCGGAAGGGGCCTGCGCCGCGCCACCCTGTCCGATGTCACGCGAGTGGGGGCGGAGGCCGCCGGTTTTTCGATTTTTGCGGATGTCGACGGCATGGACGGCGAGGTCGCCATCGGAACCGGGATCGAGGGTGACGGCGAGGTAGTGTCGCGCCGCCTGAGGCTGAACGGGACATCGGTGAAGTCTGTCGATGAATTGACGGATCATCTGCGGGTGCTGTGGCTGACGCCTGCCATGGATGGGCTTTTTACCGGTTCATCCTCGGATCGCCGGCGTTTTCTCGATCGGTTGGTGCTCTCGCTCGATCCCGCGCATGGGCGGCGGGCAAGCGACTTCGAAAAGGCCATGCGCGGCCGCAACCGTCTGCTTTCGGAAGGCCGTTTCGATCCGGTCTGGCTGGACGGTATTGAGAAGCAGATGGCGGAACTCGGCATTTCGATGGCGCTCGCGCGCTATGAAATGTTGGGTCTTTTGAAGAGCCTCATCGAAGGCCGTTCCGGCAATGCTGCCTTCCCCTCTGCAGCGCTGGCGCTCTCGGGTTTCATGGACGACACGCTCAACCGGCCGGCTGTCGATCTGGAAGACGAGTATAGGCTTACGCTGCGCGAAGGCCGGTATCGAGACGCGGCGGCAGGCCGCACGCTTGATGGACCGCACCGTGTCGATCTGTTCGTGCGCCATGCGGAAAAGAACATGGAGGCAGAGCGTTGCTCGACTGGAGAACAGAAGGCGCTGCTGGTGGGATTGGTGCTTGCGCATGCCCAGCTCACCGCCAACATGACCGGCCATGCGCCGGTTCTGCTGCTCGACGAAATTGCCGCGCATCTGGATGAGGGCAGGCGGGCGGCTCTGTTCGATCTCATTCACGCGCTCGGTGGTCAGAGTTTCATGACCGGAACGGATGCGGCAATGTTCTCCGCCCTTGGCGACAGGGCGCAATTCTTCAATGTCTCCCACGGGGGCATCACGGCATGACGGCGAAAAAATGGAGTGCGACATGGACCCGCTGAGCCCGGACGAAATCGAACGCTACAAGCGCCATATTCTCTTGCCGGAAATCGGCGGTGCCGGGCAGCAGCGTCTGAAGGCCGCGCGGGTGCTGGTAATCGGGGCTGGTGGCCTCGGCGCGCCTGTCCTTCATTATCTTGCTGCAGCCGGTGTTGGCACGCTTGGCCTGATCGATGACGACGTGGTCTCCCTTTCCAATCTCCAGCGGCAGGTGATCCACGATACCGGCACGATCGGTGAGCTGAAAACGGCAAGCGCCCGCGCAGCCATCGCCCGGCTCAACCCGCATGTGCGTACCCTTGTTTTTGAGGAGCGTTTTTCGCAGGTCTGGGCGCACACCCATCTGCCATCCTTCGATCTCCTTATCGACGGTTCTGATAATTTCGACACACGTTATGCCGCTGCCGATGCCGCAGAGGCTGCTAAAAGGCCGCTGGTAACGGGCGCTGTCGGCCGTTTCGATGGTTCGGTAACGGTGCTCAAACCCTATGAGGCGGGTGCCGATGGTAATCTGCTGCCGGGGTATCGCGATCTGTTTCCCGAGCCACCGCCGCAGGGGCTTATTCCGAATTGCGCGGAAACGGGCATCGTCGGCGCTTTGACCGGCGTGATCGGCACGATCATGGCCATGGAGGCCATCAAGGTGATCACCGCTGCCGGCGAGCCATTGGTCGGCCGCCTGCTTCTCTATGACGCCCTGTCGGCCCGCTTCGAAACCGTGCGTTACAAGCGCCGCCCTGCTGGAAAAAAAACATGACCGAGATCACAAGGATTGGCGAAGAATTCGAGCGCTGGCAGGAGCTGCTTGCCCTTATCATGTCGTCCTTCGCCTATATGGACGGTGTCATCGACCCACCATCGTCCGCTCACCGTTTGACGCTCGAAAATCTCGCGGAGAAGGCGAGAGCGGAGACCGCTTTCGTGGCGCTGGATGGTGATGAGATTGTTGGCTGCCTGTTTTGCCGGCAGGAACCACCGGCCTGCCTTTACGTCGGCAAGCTGTGCGTCTCCCTGAAAGCGCAGGGCAAAGGCATCGGCAAAATGCTTCTGGAACGGGCCGAAGCATTGGCCCGCGAATCGGCGTTACCGGCGCTGCGGCTGGAAACGCGCATCGAGCTTGTCGGCAATCACGCGAAATTCGCCGCCTGGGGTTTCATCAAAACCGCTGAAAACGCCCATCCGGGTTACGACCGCACGACTTCGATTGAAATGACGAAATTCCTCGGCTGAGACGGCACAATTTTTGATCCGCTTAAAGGCCTGCTTCTCCGTCCCATGTCACGAGCAGACACGGCTTGTCTGAACCGGTTCAGTTCCGCCCCGGCAGCACCCGGTTCGGCGGTCGATGTCCGTCGAAAAGCGTGCGGATGTTGATGATGACCTTGTCACCCATCTCGATGCGTCCCTCGATCGTCGCCGAGCCCATATGCGGAAGCAGCACGACCTTGCCTTCTCTCGCGAGCTTGATGAGCTTGGGATTGATTGCGGGCTCGTTCTCGTAGACATCGAGACCGGCTCCGGCGATCTTTCCGTCGCGCAGGCACTGGATCATTGCCGCCTCATCGATGATATCGCCGCGCGCCGTGTTGACGATGTAGCTTGTCGGCTGCATCAGAGCGAGCCGTCGTGCCGAGATCAGGTGATAGGTCGCAGGTGTGGAGGGGCAATTGACGGAAACAATATCCACCCGCGCCAGCATCTGGTCGAGGCTGTCCCAATAGGTTGCCTCAAGCTCCGCTTCCGTCGCCGGGTTGACGCGTTTGCGGTTGTGATAGTGTATGGAGAGGCCGAAAGCCTTGGCGCGCCGCGCAACTGCCGTACCGATGCGGCCCATGCCGACAATGCCGATGCGTTTGCCGGAAATGCGCCGTCCCAGCATCCAGGTCGGCGACCAGCCCAGCCATTCGTCGGCGCCATTGGCAAGCACGCGCGTGCCTTCGATCAGGCGGCGCGGCACGGCCAGCACCAGCGCCATGGTGATATCGGCGCTGTCTTCGGTCAGCACATTGGGCGTGTTGGTCACTGTGATGCCCTTTCGGGCGGCCGCGTCCACATCCACATGGTCTATGCCGTTGGAAAAGCTTGCGATCAGCTTCAGTTGCGGCCCTGCTTTCTCGATCATGGCAGCGGTGATGCGGTCCGTGACCGTCGGCACCAGAACGTCGACCCGCTGCATGGCGGCCACAAGCTCCTCCTCGCGGCGCTGCGTATCGTCGATATTCAGTTCGGCATCGAAGAGTTCTCGCATTCTGGTTTCGACGACGTCAGGCAATTTGCGGGTGATATAGACTGTCGGTCTCTTCTTGTGGGTCATCGTTTGCCGCTGCCTTGTTCAGAAGTCATTAACCAGAAAGAGCGATAATTTCTTTCAATCAGGGCGTTTCTACCAGACCCACCGGCGAAGACAAATAAAACTCGCCGAAGCTTGAGGCGTGTGGAAACGAGCCTCCTCGAATTTAATCCGGTTTGCAGAAGGCAGGAAACGGAAATGGGCATGCGCAGTGTGGTTTCTATGGTTTGCATTGCATTGTCTCTGGGCCTCTTTGGTGTGGCGAACGAGGCCATGGCGCAAGGCGCTGCCAAAGGCGCAAGCGGCCTGCCTTTGCCGCGTTTTGTCAGCCTGAAATCCAAGCGCGTCAACATGCGCATCGGACCCAGCACGGATTATGCCGTTTCCTGGATGTATATGAAATCGGGAATGCCGGTTGAAATCATTCAGGAATATGAGAACTGGCGGCGCATCCGCGATGCCGATGGCACGGAAGGCTGGGTTAACCAGGCGCTGCTCTCCGGCGAGCGCACGGCCGTCGCCGCGCCGTGGATGCGCGGCAAGGGCAAGGATGTCTACGTGAACATGCGCCGCGACGCACAGTCGGGCGCCTCCGTCATCGCCCGGCTGGAGCCGGGTGTCGTCTTCAGGATCGGTGAATGCAACGGCGACTGGTGCCGCGCCGAGGCCGGTCAGGCCTCAGGCTGGGTATCGCAGGGTGAAATCTGGGGTGCTTATCCCGGCGAGGCCTTTAAATAAGGCCGTTTTTCTCGCCCAGCGCCTTGAGCGATGACATCGGACGCGGCCCGACCTGCTGAATGACGGCAGCAGCAGCAAGGCAGCCGAGTTTGCCGCAGTCTTCCAGAGACCGATCCTGCGTGTAACCGAACAGGAAGCCGGCGGCGAAAAGATCGCCGGCACCCGTTGTGTCGACCACGTCATATACTGGATAGGCTTCTACCTTCACGCGTTCCGTGCCGCGCAGGATAACGGCACCTTCTTCGCTCATCGTTACCGCTGCGATCTTGCAATCGGCAGCGATTTTCGTCAGCGCCAGCTCGAAATCGTCGGTTTCATAGAGCGAGAGAGCTTCCTGCTTGTTGGCGAAAACGATGTCCACGGTGCCGGAACGCATCAGGTCGAGAAATTCTTCGCGGTATCGGCCTACGCAGAAACTGTCTGAAAGCGTCATGGAGACTTCACGGCCGTTCTCATGCGCAATGCGGGCGCAATCGCGAATGGCATCCTTGGCGCGCGGCGGATCCCACAGGTAACCTTCGAAATAGGTGACCTTCGTGTTCGCCACGACGTCTTCTTCTACATCTTCCGGACCGAGATCGACGCAGGCGCCGAGATAGGTGTTCATCGAGCGCTCACCGTCTTCCGTGACGAAGATCATCGAGCGGGCAGTCGGCGGAAACGTGCCTTCCGGCTTCGTTTCGAAATAGACGCCCTGCGCGCGGATATCGTGCTGGAAGATTTCGCCGAGCTGATCTTCGGCCACCTTGCCGAAATAAGCCGCCCTGCCACCGAAATTCGCCACGCCCGCCGCCGTGTTGCCCGCACTTCCGCCGGAGGCCTCGAGAGCGGGTCCCATCAGCGAATAAAGCAGTTCGGCCCGCTCCGCGTCGATGAGGTTCATCGCGCCCTTGGTGATGGCGTTATCATTGAGGAAGCGATCATCACAACGGGAAATGATGTCGACGATGGCATTGCCGACAGTCAGTACGTCGAATTTCGTCATAGGCCCTATCCGGTTTGCAGGGTGCACATTTTTGAACGGTCTTAAACAATTCTGGCGGCAAGAAAAGCCCAAAGGGAAAATATGCGGTTCTCCACCAGAGACAGAAACGCGTCATGTGCCTGTAATGTGGTTAAGCTATCACTCCGATCAGAGCAAACGGTGCGTGAATACGGACCAGAATGGAAGACATGAGGTCTTCTGGCTCACCCGTTATCTCCGTCACGGATGTACTGACGGCGTATAACGGATATGACAAAAGGCGGGGGAAACCCCGCTTTTTCTTTTGGTCCCCCTTTGCTGCGCCTCTTTCTAGAGTGCCGCAAGCGGGTTTTCATTGTAGACGGTACTCGAAAAACCGACCGCAGCGCCACTTGATCCAGTGAACGGTTTTGAGTGGCTTTCTGCAAAAATACCTGACGGAGCTACGTCGCATATTGAATGAAACATCCGGGTGCAGCGTTTTCGCGATTCCATTCCCTTGGAAAAGGCTCTAAAGCGGAGTATCTCCCGCAAAAGCCGCGAAAGCTCTCCCTCCATGTCTGCCGTTGCCGCGAACGTCGCTCCGATTTTCATTCTTATCCTGATCGGCTGGCTCACCGTCAAGGCCGGCTTGTTCAGAGCTGATGCCGGTGAGATTCTCAGCGATTTCGTGTTCAAGATCGCCGTGCCGACTTTGATCTTCCGCACTCTTGCGGAGGCGAATTTTCATGGCGCATCGCCCTTCCGGCTGTGGCTGACCTATTTCGCCGGCGTGGCCGTAACCTGGACGGTTGGGCATATCGTCACGCGGTACATCTTCAAGCAGGATAGTCGCATCGCCGTCATAGCCGGCATATCCTCGGCCTTCGCCAACAATATCTTCATCGGCCTGCCGCTCGTAGGGCGGTCCATCGGGGATGAGGGGCTGGTCGCCCTCTCCATTCTGCTGGCCATCCATCTGCCGGTCATGATGATTGCCGGTACCATCCTGATGGAGAACGCCACTCATAAGGCGGTGGGCGGCGAAAAGCGCAGCATGGCTTCTGTCTTCAGGCAGGTCGGCCGCAACCTCATCACAAATCCGCTGGTGATCGGACTTTTCATCGGGCTTTCGACCAATGTTTCAGGCGTGACGCTCACGCCCATCCTCAAGACCGTGGTTGATCAGATCGCGTCCATGGCGGGACCGGCAGCGCTCATCTCGCTCGGTATGGCGCTGACGAAATACACCATTCGCGGTAATCTGGGGATTGCCGTCACCATGACGGTTTTCAAACTGCTGCTTCTGCCCGCCTGCGTGTGGGCCATGGGCCATGCTCTCGGCCTCAGCCGGGAATGGACAGCTGCCCTCGTGCTCACCTCGTCGGTGCCGACAGGGGTGAATGCATGGCTGATCGCCAACCGCTTCGGCATCGGCCATAGCGTTGCGGCTTCCACAATCAGCATTTCCACGGCGACCGGTGTTCTTTCCGTGTCGCTGTGGGCATGGCTGTTGAGCTGATGATGCTCGAATTGCTTACTTCTGGGCGCTCAGGATCTTGAAGCGCGCGTTGCGGCATACCTCGGCGCTGGTGCGGAATTCCGCCGCCAGAACCGGCTCATAGGGCATGCCGCGATTGGCGACCATCAGCAGCTTTCCACCGTTGCGAAGCGCGCCGGCAGCCGTCTTGATAAAGGCCTGACCGAGAGCGGGTTCTGCCGCCTGTCCTGCCGCGTGGAAAGGCGGGTTCATGATGATGAGGTCGTATTTTTCTTTCGGCGGCTCGTTTGCAAGGTCCTGCCAGAAGAAGCGCGCCGTCAGTCGCGGATTGTTTTCAAGAAGATTGGTCTTGGCGAATTCGAGCGCGTTCCAGTCCGCTTCGAAAAGATCGATACGCGCCGTGCGCGGCGATTTTTCCGCCAGCATGACCGAGAGATAACCCCAGCCTGCGCCGAAATCGGCGGCGTTGCCGTCGAAGTCGGTCGGCAGGCGCGACGCGAGCAGCTCCGAACCATCGTCCACGCGGTCATGCGAGAACATCCCGGGCATGGCGGTGAAACGGCCAGCAACCGTAACGGAATGTTGCGCGAGTTTCGACACGGCAGATGCAACGTCTTCCGGCCGTTTGAACCAGAGGGCGACGCCGTGGTACTTCGGCGTCGATTCCGCCTCGATGCCAAGCTTTGCCAGCGTCTTGCGCAGCGTCAGAATGCCGTCTTCTTTCGATCCCGCCGCCACGATCAACCCACCCGCCTTGACGCGAGAGAGCGCTTCAGCGACGCGGTTTTCGTTCTCGCCGCGATGTTTGCCGCAAAGCAGCAACGCCGCATCGTAGTCCTCGCCGGAAATATCCGGCGTGACCTCTGCGTTCTGCGCCTGAAGAGCCCGGTAAAGCGGTCGAAAATTCTGAACCGAGACGATGTCAGCGTTAAAACCGTCTAGCCGCGGGCCGGCTTCCGCTCCCAGAAACAGAACGCGCTCGCCCTCTTTCGGCAAGTCGAGCATCTCTGCGGCAAAGGGATGGAAAAGGGTTTTAACAGCATCACGGCTCATTGGAGCGTCCTCAAGATGGAATAGAAAAAAGGCGCGGGCAAAACCCGCGCCTCGATAGGGTCTGGCGAGGCTGCCTTATTCGGCAGCGGCTTCGCCATCTTCCTTCTTCTTGTCTGCGGCAACTTCCTTGCCGGTTGCCTGGTCGACAACCTTCATGGACAGGCGAACCTTGCCACGCTCGTCGAAGCCCATCAGCTTGACCCAGACCTTGTCGCCTTCCTTGACGACGTCGGAGGTCTTGGCGACACGCTCGGAAGCGAGCTGCGAGATGTGAACGAGGCCGTCGCGGGCGCCGAAGAAGTTGACGAAAGCGCCGAAGTCAGCGGTTTTGACGACCGTACCTTCGTAGATCTGGCCGACTTCCGGTTCTGCAACGATCGAATGGATCCACTTGCGGGCCGCTTCGATTTCCTTGCCGGAAGCAGAAGCGATCTTGACGGTGCCATCGTCTTCGATGTTGATCTTGGCGCCGGTCTTTTCGACGATTTCGCGGATGACCTTGCCGCCCGAACCGATGACTTCACGGATCTTGTCGACCGGAATGTTCATCACTTCGATGCGCGGTGCGAATTCGCCAAGCTGGCCGCGGCTCTCGGTGATGGCATTCGCCATCTCGCCGAGGATGTGCTTGCGGCCACCCTGTGCCTGCTCCAGAGCGATCTTCATGATCTCTTCGGTGATACCGGCGATCTTGATGTCCATCTGCAGCGAGGTGATGCCGTCGGCAGTACCTGCAACCTTGAAGTCCATATCGCCGAGGTGATCTTCGTCACCCAGAATGTCGGAGAGAACCGCAAAGCGCTCGCCTTCAAGGATAAGGCCCATGGCGATACCGGCAACTGGCTTGGCCAGCGGTACGCCAGCGTCCATCAGTGCAAGCGAGGTGCCGCAAACCGTTGCCATCGACGAAGAGCCGTTGGACTCGGTGATTTCGGAAACGACGCGCAGCGTGTAGGGGAACTGTTCCGCAGTCGGCAGCATCGGACGGATAGCGCGCCATGCGAGCTTGCCGTGACCGATTTCGCGACGGCCCGGGGAACCCATACGGCCCGTTTCACCGACCGAGTAGGGCGGGAAGTTGTAATGCAGAAGGAAACGTTCCTTGTACATGCCGGTCAGGCTGTCGACATACTGTTCGTCTTCGCCGGTGCCGAGCGTCGCAACAACGATCGCCTGGGTTTCACCACGGGTGAACAGCGCCGAGCCGTGCGTACGCGGCAGGATGCCAACTTCCGAAACGATCGGACGAACGGTCGACAGGTCGCGGCCATCGATGCGGCTCTTGGTGTCGAGAACGTTCCAGCGAACGATCTTCGCCTGAAGGTGCTTGAAGACAGCGCCGATTTCTTCAGGGCTATACTTCGCTTCGCCTTCTTCCGGCAGGAAGTGAGCCTTGACCTTCGCCTTTACGGCGTCGACGGCGGCGTAACGGGCAGCCTTTTCGGTGATCTTGTAGGCGGTGCGCAGTTCGGTTTCGGCAAGGCCGAGCATTTCGTTTTCGAGTGCGGAGAAATCTTCCGGTTCGAATTCGCGCGGTTCCTTGGCGGCAACTTCAGCGAGCTTGATGATCGCGTCGATAACCGGCTGGAAGCCGCGATGGCCGAACATGACGGCGCCGAGCATGACGTCTTCGTTGAGTTCCTTGGCTTCCGACTCCACCATCAGGACGGCGTCCTGCGTGCCGGCAACAACCAGATCCAGAACCGATTCATCCATCTCATCAAGATGCGGGTTCAGAACATATTCGCCGTTGATGTAACCAACGCGCGCGCCGCCGACCGGGCCCATGAAAGGAATGCCAGACAGTGTGAGCGCAGCGGATGCGGCAACCATCGACAGAACGTCCGGGTCATTTTCGAGGTCGTGCTGAATGACCGTTACGACAACCTGCGTGTCGTTCTTGTAGCCTTCAGGAAACAGCGGGCGGATCGGACGGTCGATCAGGCGGGAAACCAGCGTTTCCTTTTCCGACGGACGGCCTTCGCGCTTGAAATAGCCGCCGGGGATCTTGCCGGCTGCGTAGGTCTTTTCCTGGTAGTTCACGGTGAGCGGGAAGAAGTCCTGTCCAGGCTTCGGAGACTTTGCGGAAACCACCGTCGCAAGAACCATCGTCTCGCCGTAGGTTGCGATGACGGCGCCGTCAGCCTGACGGGCAACCTTGCCTGTCTCGAGCTTCAGCGGGCGGCCAGCCCATTCGATTTCCACGGAGTGTTTATTGAACATATCTTGTCCTTGTTTGTGTATGCCCGCCTTGCGAGGGGGCAACGAACGACGCAATCACGGGCAAGACAGCCGGAGGCTTTCAAGGTGCAAGCATCCGGCAATCCTGCCCCATGACAGGTCTGCGGTTGAAAAGGCTGCACCGGCCCATCCGGGGCTGCCTTATCGTCCGGGGGCCACATCTATGGCGAACGCCCGGAAATTGAAGATGACCTTCAAAAGGCCAGATATAAAAACCGGCGGGTATCGTTGCGAAACCCGCCGGATAAGGTTTTAGCGGCGAATGCCGAGAGCACCGATCAGCTTGCTGTAACGGGCTTCGTCCTTCTTCTTCAGATAGTCGAGAAGCGAACGGCGGCTCGAAACCAGCGTCAGAAGGCCACGACGGGAGTGGTTGTCCTTCTTGTGGTCCTTGAAGTGACCGGTCAGGTTGTTGATCCGCTCGGTCAGAATAGCGACCTGAACTTCCGGAGAACCGGTGTCGCCTTCGTTCGTTGCATATTCCTTGATGAGGGCGGCTTTGCGCTCTGCAGTAATCGACATCGGACGATCCTTTCTATTTTAAGGAAAAATGGGACGCCTAGAGCCGGGATGTCGTCCAGCTCTGGCCATTCGGCAGCATAGGCAAAGCCCAAGCTGGCGCTGCCTATAAACTATTCCGGGTACAATTGAAAGAGGCGATTGACGCCGCCCCTCAAGGCTCGTCTCAACCGAAAACGCGCTTCGGCCGGAATTCGCCCTCGCCGATCTCGCCGATGGCAATGAGCTTGCCATGCGCAGTGGCATAGGCCTCCGGGTGATTGGCCGGCGCATCACGCCCGCGCAGCAGGATCGGATTGCCCATCTTCAGCCGGTGTGCCTGATCATCATTGATGATGAGGTGGGGAAGGGATGAAAGCGCTTCCGCCGTGTTGATCAGAAAAGCATCGAGCGCTTCAAGCCGCTCGTCGCGGTCTTCGATGGCTTCGAGCGCCGTCAAGGTTTCGAGCGGTACCATCATGTCCTCGCCGAATGGCGCGACCATGGTACGGCGCAATTGCGAAATATGACCGAAACAACCGAGATCCCGGCCCATGTCGCGCGCAAGCGCCCGCACATAGGTACCCTTGCCACATTCCACTTCGAAATGAGCGGTGTCAGCGTCGGGGCAGGCGAGCAGCGTCAGGCGGTGAATTTCCACCTCGCGCGCGGGAATCTCCACCGTTTCGCCTTCACGCGCCAGATCATAGGCCCGCTCACCGGCAATCTTGATGGCGGAAAACTGCGGCGGCGTCTGCATGATCACGCCGGTATAATTGGGCAGAATATCGCGGATCGCCTGTTCGTCCGGGCGCTGGTCGGAGGAGTTGACTACCTCGCCTTCCAGATCGTCGGTTGCGCGTTCTTCACCCCAGGTGACGGTAAACTCGTAGATTTTCCGGCCGTCCATGACGTAAGGAACGGTCTTTGTGGCGTCACCGAGGGCAATCGGCAGCATGCCGGACGCCAAGGGGTCGAGTGTTCCGGCGTGACCTGCCTTCTGGGCGTTGAACAGCCATTTGATCTTGGAAACGGCTTCGGTTGAGCCGAAATCGAGCGGCTTGTCGAGAATGAGCCAGCCCGAAATCGGGCGGCCCTTGGGTTTGCGGTTCTGCTGTTTGCGTGGTTTGGACATGCTTCAGTTCTGTTCGTCGTCTTTTTCGTTCGAAGGTCCCAGATCGCGCTGCACCTCCGGTGACCGCAGGAGTGCGTCGATCTTCTGATAGTTGTCGAAACTCGTATCGTCGCGGAAACGCAGTTCCGGCATGTACTTCATCTGCCGCAGCTGCGGGCCGAGGCGGCCGCGCATGAACTTGGCATGGCGGTTGAGCGCCGTGATGATGTCGGTATGATCCGCAACGCCAAGCGGCGTCACATAGGCGGTCGCGATCTTGAGATCGGGTGACATGCGCACTTCCGAAATGGAAATGACGGTGCCTTCGATCAGATCGTCGCGGACTTCACCGCGCTGGAGAATTTGGGTCAGTGCGGCGCGCACCTGTTCGCCAACACGCAGCATGCGTTGCGAAGGGGCCGATGATGTTGCTTTTGCCATGGGTAATGCCTCAAACGGAGCGAGCGCCGGTGAAGCCGGCGCCCGACAGAAAAGTCCTGTTTTGCGGCGAGACGCTTAGAGCGTTCTCGTGATGTGTTCGACGCGGAAGCACTCGATGGTGTCGCCGGCGCGAATGTCTTCGTAATTCTCGAAGGCCATACCGCACTCCTGACCAACAGGCACTTCGTTGACTTCGTCCTTGAAGCGCTTGAGGGTCTTGAGCTTGCCTTCGTGGATAACGACGTTGTCGCGCACCAGACGCACACCCGCACCACGTTCCACCTTGCCCTCGACGACGCGGCAACCCGCGACCTTACCGACCTTGGTGATGTTGAACACCTCGAGGATTTCGGCATTGCCGAGGAAGGTCTCGCGACGTTCCGGCGAAAGCAGACCCGACATCGCCGCCTTCACGTCATCCACCAGATCGTAGATGATGTTGTAGTAGCGGATTTCGATACCGGCGCGTTCGGACGCCGTACGTGCCTGTGCGTTGGCGCGAACGTTGAAGCCGATGATCGCGGCGTTCGATGCCTCGGCAAGCGAGATATCCGATTCCGTGATGGCACCAGCACCAGAGTGAACGACACGAGCGCGGACTTCGTCTGTGCCGAGCTTGTCGAGCGAAGCGATAATGGCTTCGACCGAACCTTGCACGTCCGCCTTGATGACCAGCGGGAATTCCTTCAATCCCGAAGTCTGCAACTGGCTCATCATCTGTTCCAGCGAGCCGCGCTGACCGGTTTGACGGGCGACAGCCTTGTCGCGAGCCAGACGCTGGCGGTATTCGGAGATCTCGCGAGCACGACCTTCGTTTTCGACAACCGCAAAACGGTCACCGGCCGACGGCGTACCGGAAAGGCCGAGGATTTCGACCGGCATGGCCGGACCGGCTTCCTTGACATGGTCGCCCTTGTCGTTGACGAGCGCGCGCACACGGCCCCACTGATCGCCGGCAACGATGATCTGGCCGGGCTTCAGTGTACCCTTCTGCACGAGAACGGTCGCGACGGCACCACGTCCACGGTCCAGCTCGGCTTCGATGACCGTGCCTTCCGCAGTGCGGCTTGGATCCGCCTTGAGATCGAGGATTTCTGCCTGAAGCAGGATCGCTTCGAGCAGCTTGTCGAGGTTGAGCTTGTTCTTGGCCGACACTTCGACATCAAGAACTTCACCACCCATCGATTCCACGAACACTTCGTGCTGCAGCAGCTGCTGGCGAACCTTTTCAGGGTTTGCCTCGTGCTTGTCGATCTTGTTGATCGCAACGACGATCGGAACACCGGCCGCCTTCGCATGGTTGATTGACTCGATCGTCTGCGGCATCACGCTGTCGTCGGCTGCAACAACCAGCACGGCGATGTCGGTTGCCTGCGCACCACGGGCACGCATTGCCGTAAAGGCGGCGTGGCCGGGGGTGTCGATGAAGGTGATCTTCTGACCGTTCTTTTCGACCTGATAGGCGCCGATATGCTGGGTGATGCCACCGGCCTCGCCAGCAACGACATTCGCCTGACGGATAGCGTCGAGCAGCGAGGTCTTGCCGTGGTCGACGTGGCCCATGATGGTCACGACCGGCGGACGGGAAACCATCTCGCCTTCATCGTCAGCCTTGTTGAAGAGACCCTCTTCAACGTCGGATTCGGAAACGCGCTTGACCGTATGGCCGAATTCGACCGCGATCAGTTCCGCCAGATCGGCGTCGATCACGTCGCCCGGCTTCAGCATCTGGCCTTCCTTCATCAGGAACTTGATGACGTCAACGGCGCGCTCGGACATACGCTGCGACAGTTCCTGAATGGTGATGGTTTCCGGCAGGATGACTTCGCGCAGAACCTTTTCGCGGGTTTCCTGCATCTGGCTGCGACGGAATTTCTCCTGGCGGCGGCGCATGGATGCCATGGAGCGGCCACGCGGCGTACCATCTTCTTCCAGATTGGCGGCGGTCACGGTCAGCTTGCCACGACGGCGCTCTTCTTCGGTCTTCAGGCGGGCTGCAGGCTTGGCCGGAACCGGAGCCACGACCTTGCCACGAGCCGGAAGGCTGCTGCCACGACGGACTGCGCCGCGATCGTCCTCGTCGTCGCCACCGGTGCGGCGTCCACGGGGAGCGGCGGCATCGGGCGTGGCGGGAGCGGAACGGGGAGCAACAGGCTGGGGACGGGCGTCAGCGCGTGGCGCCGGCGCAGCGGCCGCAGCCGGCTTTTCGCCGGACAGATCGGATTTCGCTTCCGTAACAGGCTGGCTCGCAGCGATCTTTGCCGCAGCAGCCTCTTCGGCAGCGCGGTTTTCGGCTTCGATCTTTTCAGCGGCGATGCGTTGTTCTTCTTCCACCTTGCGGCGGGCTTCGTCTTCGGCGCGCTGCTTGGCTTCGATAACATCGCGAGCCTGCGCTTCTATCAGCGCACGGCGGCGGGCTTCCATCTCGCCTGCGGACAGGTCGTGCAGAACGTTGCCACGCGGACGGTCAGGCTGGCGCTGCTGCGGTGCGGACGAGCCGGGGCGCTGCTGCGAATGGGAAGAACCCGGACGCTGCTGTTGGTTGCTCGGCTGTTGAATGCGTTGCTGTGGGGCCTGCGGACGCGGTGCCGAAGGGGCAGGCGCTGCCGGCTTCGGCGCCGGAGCTGCCGCCACGACAGGCTGAACCGGCTTCTCGTCTTCGGGACGCAGGGGGCGGCGCTTGCGTGTTTCCACGACAACCGCGTTGGTGCGACCTCGACCCATGTCCTGCCGCACGGTGCCCTGATTCATCCCGCCCGGTTTCAGGGTAAGAGTCTTCTTGGCCGGCGCATTGAGTGTCTTGTCGTCGTTGTTGTCGGTCATTCCGTTCCCGTTCCTACGGACGAGAACCGGATGACATCCATCAGGTCTCGTCGTTCAATTGCTGCATCGGAACGCGGCGGCCGTTCATGTTTGGCAACCGCGTCATTGTACTGTCCGGGCAGCGTCGCGTTCCGCCTCAGGCTGACCGCCAAGGCGGTACTGCTTAAGCATCTTTGCGCGCTTCACTACACCCTCACCCGCCTGCCCCGCAAGCGCGCAAGCATGGATAAAAGCATTCTGGCCCATCAACTCGTCCATTTCGGCTTCGCTAAAGAGCCGGAAGGACGGAATTTCATTGCCGGCATCGCTGCCGAGCTCCCAGGCCTTGCGGGCCTGGTCCAGTTTTCGCACGCCGTCTGCCGCGGCATCGGTTGCGTGGAACACGGCAATCGCATTCCCCGAACGGACGGCGGCATCGACTTTCGTCGCGCCGCTGATGAACTGACCCGCCTTGCGCGCCATGTTCATCATTCCGGCAAGCTGCTGCGACATCAGCCGGTCGAGAAGAGCGAGAAGCTCCGGCCCGGCCTTGACGTCGCGTTTGAGTGCCCGTGCGAAGATCTTCTTCGCGATGGCTTTCTCTATCAGGGCGCGCTCCGGTTTTACCCAGCATCCGCGCCCCGGCAATTGGCGTTTCAGGTCCGGAACGACGTTGCCGTCCGGCCCTGCGACGAAGCGGATCAACTCGTCTGGAGATCCGCTCTGCCTTGTCACAATGCACATACGTCCATTGACGTTGCCTTCCAGCCGCCCGTCCTCATCGGTTTCGGGCAGCTCGTCCGGCTCATGCACCTGCGATGTCATTCCTGTTCGGCGGTATCCGCCTCCTCAGTAGCTTCCGCATCGACTTCTTCTTCGGAAGCCAGATCCTCGGCCGTGATCCAGCCTGCCAGAAGACGGGCCTGCACAACCATGTTCTCAGCTTCGACGCGCGATACGTCGAGCTTGGAGAAGATGCCTTCGAACTTCTTCGTCTCGCCGTCCTTGCGTTCGCTCCAGCCGACCAGATCGTCTGCGGCGCAACCGGCAAAGTCCTCGATGGTCTTGATACCGTCTTCACCAAGGGCGACCATCATCTGCGAGGTCAGGCCTTCGATCTGGCGCAGCTCGTCGGCAACGCCGAGTTCCTTGCGCTTGGCGTCCATTTCGGCTTCCAGGCGTTCCAGATATTCGCGGGCGCGGGTCTGGATTTCATCGGCGGTGTCATCGTCGAAGCCGTCGATCGAGGAAATTTCTCCGAGATCGACATACGCAAGTTCTTCAACCTGCGCGAAGCCTTCGGAAGCCAGAACCTGACCAACCATCTCGTCAACGTCGAGGGCGTCCATGAAGAGTGCCGTGCGCTCGTTGAATTCCTTCTGGCGACGCTCGGATTCTTCCTGCTCGGTCATGATGTCGATATCCCAGCCGGTCAGCTGCGATGCCAGACGTACGTTCTGGCCGCGGCGGCCGATGGCGAGCGAAAGCTGCTCGTCGGGAACCACAACCTCGATGCGCTCGGATTCTTCGTCCAGAACGACCTTGGCCACTTCAGCGGGCTGCAGGGCATTGACGATGAAGGATGCCGGCTCCTGGCTCCACGGAATGATGTCGATCTTTTCGCCCTGCAATTCGCCGACAACGGCCTGAACGCGCGAACCGCGCATACCGACGCAGGCGCCGACCGGATCGATCGACGAGTCGTTCGAGATGACGGCGATCTTGGCGCGGGAACCGGGGTCACGGGCAACCGACTTGATCTGGATGATGCCGTCGTAGATTTCAGGAACTTCCATGGTGAACAGCTTCACCATGAACTGCGGATGTGTACGCGACAGGAAAATCTGCGGGCCACGCTGCTCGCGGCGAACGTCGTAGACGTAAGCGCGTACACGGTCGCCATAACGCATGTTTTCCCGCGGAATCATCTCGTCGCGACGGATGATGCCTTCGCCACGGCCCAGATCGACGATGACATTGCCGTATTCGACGCGCTTGACGGTGCCGTTGACGATTTCGCCGATGCGATCCTTGAACTCGTCATACTGACGGTCGCGTTCTGCTTCGCGCACCTTCTGAACGATGACCTGCTTGGCGGACTGTGCAGCGATACGGCCGAAATCCATCGGCGGCAGCGGATCGGCGATGAAATCGCCGAGCTTGGCGTCCGGGTTGCGGTCGCGGGCAAGTTCGAGCGGAATCTGGGTCGAATAGTCTTCGGCCGTCTCTACCACTTCCAGAAGACGCTGCAGGCGGATTTCGCCGGTCTTGGAGTTGATGTCGGCGCGAATGTTGGTTTCCGAACCATAGCGCGAGCGGGCGGCTTTCTGGATAGCGTCGGCCATTGCGGCAAGCACGATTTCGCGGTCGATGACCTTTTCGCGCGCCACAGCATCGGCGATCTGCAGAAGCTCAAGCCGGTTAGCACTCACTGCCATTTTTTTGTCTCCGTAAGTCGCATAATTGCGGGGATCACCCGTTTTCCGGGCTTTTACGTTGGAATTAGTCTTCGTCTGCTTCGTTTTCGTCGTTCTGGTTTGCGGCGGCGGCCTTTGCCGCCTTGTCTGCCCGCAGCGCATCACGAATAAGGTCGTCCGTCAGAATGAGCTTCGCATCGGAAAGCGCGCTGAACGGAATGGTGACTGTCGGTTCGTCGCCATAGGCGATCTGGTCGCGTTCCAGCTTGAAGCCGTCCGCATCCACCTCGACGATCTTGCCGCGAAACCGCTTGCGGTTTTCGACCAGAATGGAGGTTTCGGCCTTCACCAGATGGCCCTGCCAACGGGTGAAATCCGACTTGCGAACCATCGGCCGGTCGATGCCGGGCGAGGAAACTTCGAGATGATACGCCTTATCGACCGGATCTTCCACATCAAGAACCGGTGAAATCGCCATTGACACGGCTTCGCAGCCCTCGACGGTCATGGTGCCGTCTTCCCGCTCGGCCATCACCTGCAGGGTCATGCCGTTCTGGTTGGAGAGCCGCACGCGCACCAGAAGATATCCCATGCCCGTCAAAACAGGCTCGATGATTTCGGCGATGCGCTGGTCGATTCCCGTTTCGGTTATCAGTCGCGGTTCATGTACGGTGTCTGCCATCTGGCCTTCCGGTCTTTAGATTTTCACCGGGCGCTCAGCCCGTGGTTTCCGGTTCGCCTAACGAAAAAGAGCGGAGCCTTGCGGCCCCACTCTTCATCAAGCGATCAAGAATTTCAAAGGTCATATAGACCCATCAGGGCAGGATTGCAAGGTTTTCGCGGGCAGGGCGCTTCAGTCACGGCTGCGGCCACATTTTCACCTTCACCGTGTCGGAAAGGGTGGCATGATTTCCGGCACTGTCTATAGTTGCCGTTTGACAAATCGCAGTTGCATCAAGTGGACTGATCGTGCCTGACCGTAAATCGCCACTCGCGCCTTTAAGGCATTTGACTTACAGACGAATCTGGATCGCGAGCCTTGCCTCGAATTTCGGCGGTCTGATCCAGGCGGTTGGCGCCGCGTGGATGATGACCTCGCTGTCGAGTTCCGAAAACATGATCGCGCTGGTACAGGCCTCCACCTCGCTGCCGATCATGATGTTTTCGCTGATTTCAGGCGCATTGGCCGATAGTTTCGACCGCCGCCGCATCATGATTTCCGCTCAGATCCTGATGCTGACGGCTTCCGTGCTGCTGACGGTTTTTGCCTGGTCCGGCTGGCTCACTCCGTGGTTGCTGCTCTTCTTCACCTTCATGATCGGCTGTGGCACGGCGCTCAACAATCCGTCCTGGCAGGCGTCCGTCGGCGAAATGGTGCCGCGTGAGGATTTGCCCGCCGCCGTGACGCTGAACAGCGTGGGCTTCAACATCACCCGCAGCGTCGGTCCTGCCATCGGCGGCATCATCGTCGCTGCCGCCGGCGCCGCGGCCGCGTTTTTCGTGAACGCGCTCAGCTATTTTGCCCTCATCTACGCGCTGGTTCGCTGGCAGCCGCCCAAATATGCCTCGACCTTGCCGCGTGAGCAGCTTCTTGCCGCCATATCGGCCGGGATGCGTTATGTGGCGATGTCGCCGAATATCGGCAAGGTTCTGGTGCGTGGCTTTCTCTTCGGCCTTTCCGCCAGCGCCATCCTGGCGCTGATGCCGATCGTTGCCCGCGATCTGGTCGAGGGTGGCCCGCTGACCTACGGCGTCATGCTGGGTGCGTTCGGTGTCGGCGCTATCGGCGGCGCGCTCGTCAGCGCCAGACTTCGCGAGGTTCTGTCCAGCGAATGGATCGTGCGTGTCGCCTTTTTGGGCTTCGCTTTCAGTTCCGGCGTGACGGCGGTCAGCACGAACGCGATCGTAACCTCGCTTGTTTTGACTATTGCCGGTGCCTGCTGGGTTCTGGCGCTTTCCCTGTTCAACACCATCGTCCAGCTTTCTGCCCCGCGCTGGGTGGTGGGCCGGGCGCTGTCGCTTTACCAGACGCTGACCTTCGGCGGCATTGCCGTCGGCAGTTGGCTGTGGGGCGAGCTGGCGGAAGATTACGGTATTTCCTATTCGCTTCTCGGTTCGTGCGTGCTGATGCTGCTGGGCGTCGTCGTCGGCCTCAAACTCGCCATGCCCGCTTTTGCTTCACTCAATCTCGATCCGCTCAACCGTTTCGTCGAGCCGCCGCTAAGGCTCGATATCAAGCCGCGCAGCGGGCCGATTGCCATTCTCATAGACTATGAAATTCATGACGAGGATCTCGGCGAATTCCTGCCGTTGATGGCCGAGCGTCGCCGCATCCGTCTGCGCGACGGCGCGCGCAACTGGAACCTGATGCGTGATCTGGAAAATCCAGATATCTGGACGGAAAGCTACCATGTACTGACCTGGGTGGAATATGTCCGCCACAACCACCGCCGCACCCAGGCGGATGCGGAAGCCTGGGACCGGCTGCTGGCCCTTCATCGCGGCAAGACACGGCCCCGCGTGCACCGGATGATCGAGCGGCAGACCATTCCGCCGACCGACGATATCTTCCACAAGCCGCATACGGACCAGCATTGAGAGACGATAAGGCTAAGTAGTGGCGATGTCATGCTCGGGACAAGCCCGTGCATGACGGAGGAGAGGTTTTCACACGTCGCCAGTAAGCTGCTATTTCAGCTTCGCTTTCAGCGTAGCATCGGGAAAGCAGGTCGGTGACAGACCGTTTTTCGCCTGCCAGTCGCCCAGTGACCGGCGTGTCTTGAAGCCGGCCAGCCCGTCCGCCTTGCCGACATCATAGCCCTTGGCGACCAGTGCCTTCTGCATGGCAAGAACGTCGGAGCGCAACATCGATCCGACATTGCCCCATTCGCCCTTGAACGGCCCAGCCCCATGGGAGATGCGGTCGGCGAGATTGCCGATGAACAGCGCGTAGAGATCGGAATTATTGTATTCCTTGATGACGTAGAAATTCGGCGTCACCACGAATTCCGGCCCGTGCCGCCCGGCCGGCACAAGCATCATGCCGTCGGCGGAGAGGTCATTGGATGGAAAGGCCTTTCCGGAAATGCGGGTGATCCCCATCTTCGCCCACGCACTCATCGGCCGGGCAAGATCCGGGCCTTCTTGGGCGCAGGAGACGTTGCCGGGTATAGACACTTCGAAGCCCCAGTCGCGATCCCTCTGCCAGCCGCGCTGAGAAAGATAGTTCGCTATGGATGCCAATGCGTCCGGCACGGAGTTCCAGATATCGCGGTGGCCGTCGCCATCGAAATCAACGGCATATTTGAGATAGCTCGACGGCATGAATTGCGGCTGACCGAGCGCGCCTGCCCAGGACCCCATCATGCGCGAGGCCGCAATATCGCCGCTTTCGACGATCTTCAGCGCATCGATCAGCTCAGTGCGGAACATCTCCTTGCGGGTCGACATATAGGCTTTCGTCGCCAGCACATCGACAACCGAATGCGGCAGTTTCGCACGGCCGAAACCGGATTCGCGGCCCCAGATCGCCACGACGACATCGCCGGGCACGCCATATTTGGCTTCGATCCTGCGAAGGGTGGCGGCATGCGTCGCGGCCAGAGAGCGGCCGGTGGCGGCAAGCCCCTGCAATCGTTTTTCGGAGAAATAAGCGCCGGGCGATGAAAATTCGGCCTGGCTCTGGCTCTGTTCCTTCGGCGGCTTCTGGCCGGGGATGACGAGATCAGGCAGACTCCAGTTGATGGAAAGGCCGCTCAGCGCAGCCTCCAGCGTCTTTTGCGAAATTCCCGCCTTGCGCGCTTCCGGCCAGATTTCCTTTTTCAGCCATGCATTGAAATCGGCATCGTACCGGGCAGCAGCGGCACCTGTCGGCGTGGATTGCGCCAGAGCGTCCGTTGCTGAAAAAACGGAAAGAATGGCGGCCAATGCCTTGAGGCTTTTCCAGGAAAAGTGGAGGCCGGTTTTCCGTCTGGAAATGCGCCAAAACAAAGAATCAAATCGGTTTCGCATTCGGTCTCCTCTTCGAGTGACGGACAGGGAAAGAAGGCGTCAGATCGTTGTGCGAGCGCGCAGCGCCGCCGTCAATGTGCCCTCGTCGAGATAGTCCAGCTCGCCGCCAACAGGCACGCCATGCGCAAGCCGGGTGATCTTGATGCCGAGATCGGCCAGGCGGTCGGTGATGTAATGGGCTGTTGCCTGTCCCTCCACCGTCGCATTGACGGCGATGATGAGCTCGCGAATACCGCCGGCGCTGACGCGATCGATCAGTCCCTTGATGTTCAGATCTTCCGGCCCGACGCCATCGAGCGGCGACAGCGTGCCTCCAAGCACATGATAGGCGGTATTCATGGCGCCTGCTCGCTCCAGCGCCCACAGATCCGACACGTCTTCCACCACGATGATGACCGACTGGTCGCGTCTATCATCGGCGCAGACCGTGCAGGGATCGATGGTATCGACATTGCCGCAGCACGAGCAGATCTTCACCTTGTCATAGGCTTCACCCATCGCGTGGCCCAGCGGTCCAAGAAGCTGTTCCTTCTTCTTGATGAGATGCAGCGCCGCCCGCCGCGCCGAGCGAGGCCCAAGCCCCGGCACTTTTGCAAGCAGCTGGATCAGTTTTTCGATTTCGGGACCGGTGACTCGTTTTGCCATGAGCGCTTTCTACTGCATAAATCGGGAAACGGGAATCATGAAGCGCGAAGGGCAGTCCATGAAAATACGGGCAGTGTGCCGGGGCGAGGCGAAGGCCTTGCCGGGAAAGACGGCGAAGACGGGTATTTTCAAACATGCCGTGCAGGGCGCGGTGATGGTGGATGCGCAAGGCATCGTCAGCGACGCTGTCTGCAATCGTAAACATCACGGCGGGCCGGATCAGGCGATCTACGCCATGGGCTCCGTCGATCTCGATTTCTGGTCGCGTACGCTGGGTTTTGCGGTTGAGCCAGGATTTTTCGGCGAAAATCTGGTTCTGGAAGGTGTCGACAGCGCAAAACTGCATGTCGGCGACAGGTTTTCAGCCGAGGAAGTGGTGCTGGAAGTGACCGCCGCCCGCATTCCCTGCGCCACCCTGTCAACCCGGCTCGGCGATCCCGGCTTCGCGCCGCGTTTTCGGCAGGCGGGTCAGCCGGGCTTTTATTGCCGGGTTCTGAAAGGTGGAATGCTCAGCGCCGGTGAAGGCATTGCTTTCGAGCCCTATAAGGGAACGAAGCTGCCCATACCGGTCATTCTCAAGCGCTTCCGCCCCATGCAGCTTACCAGGGACGAACGTGCCGCATATCTCGGCACCCCGCTTGCGAGCCGGTTCCGCGCCATGCTGGAAGTCTGAATTCGTAAGAATATCAGAACGGCAGCTTCATGCCAGGCGGGATCGGCAGGCCAGCCGTGATTTCCTTGGTCTTTTCAGCGGTGATGGCCTCGGCGCGCTCCTTGGCGTCATTGTGGGCGGCGACGATCAGGTCTTCGAGAATTTCGACGTCGTCTTCCTTGAAGAGAGACGGATCGATCTTCAGGCCCAGCAGGCTGCCCTTGCCATTCAGCTTCACGGTGACGAGACCGCCGCCGGACTTGCCTTCGACTTCAAGCGCGGCGATATCCGCCTGCATCTTTTCCATCTTGGCCTGCATTTCCTTGACCTTGCCCATCATGCCCATGATGTCGCGCATGTGCCAAACTCCTGTTTTTGTTATGTATTAAAATTCGATATCGTCGCCGGGAAGGATGTCGCCCTCGCTCGATTCGGCAACCGAAGGCGGCGGGGCGATCTCGTCCGGCTCGTCCTGCTGGGTGATGCGAATGCGCACGTCGGTGATTTTTGCACCTGGAAACTGTTGAAGAATGGCTGCCACGTCAGGGTCCTGCCTCGCATCCACGAGGCGGGCGTCGCGCGCACTCCCCTCGGCTTCAACCAGCGTCGGCTGACCCTGTTCCTTGCTAAGGCTGACGATCCAGTGGATACCGGTCCACTCTTTCAGCTTCACACCAAGCTCGCCGGGGAGCGATCCGGGTGCGCCATCGCCGAGGCGCATGTCGAGCCGGCCCGGCTCCAGCCGCACCAGCCGCACGAAGTTGCGAACCTTCGCCCGCATGACGGGATCGCGATTTTTCTGGCACAGGTCGGCAATGTCCTGAAGAGAGTTGACGGGAACCTTCGGCTCCGGCCGTTCTTCGGTTTTCGGTGCCGCGACCTGCATTTCCTGCGGGCGGCTGTCAGGCACGGCGCGCAGCATGGTCGAAGGCTGCGAGCTTGCCGGCCTCTGGGCGGAAAGCTCCACAGGTCTTCCTGCGGCCACTGTCTGTCCTGAGGAATAGGCGCGCGCACCTCCGCCATTGCCGCCACCCGAAGGCGCGCCATTGGAATAGCCGCCATCGCTGTTGGAAAGTTCGAGCAGGCGTCGCGCCGCGTCTTCCGGTGCCGGAAGATTGGCGGCGTGCGAAAGGCGGATCAACACCATTTCGGCCGCACCCGCAGGACGTGAGGCATTTTCAGTTTCCGGAATACCCTTGAGCAGCATCTGCCAGATACGCGACAGCGCAGTCACGGCGATTGTCTCGGCAAATTCCGCGCCACGCACGCGTTCGATCTCGGACAGCGAGGGATCTTCCGCCGCATCCGGCACATATTTCATGCGGGTGACGAGGTGAGTGAAATCGGCAAGGTCGTTCAGCACGACGACGGGGTTGGCGCCTGCCTCGTATTGACCGTTGAATTCCGAAAGTGCCGCCGCGACATCGCCTTTGATGATGTGCTGGAAAAGATCGACGATGCGCGCCCGGTCGGCAAGACCCAGCATGCCGCGCACCGCCTCGGCTTCCACGCGTCCGCCGCCATGGGCGATCGCCTGATCGAGCAGGGAAAGACCGTCACGGGCGGAACCCTCAGCCGCGCGGGCAATCATTGAGAGCGCCTGCGGTTCGGCCTCGAAACCTTCCTTGCCGGCAATGGCAGTGAACAGGCCGACGAGATCGGCGGCGCTGATGCGGCGCAGGTCGAAGCGCTGGCACCGCGACAGCACGGTGATCGGAACCTTGCGGATTTCAGTGGTTGCGAAGATGAATTTCACATGCTCCGGCGGCTCTTCCAACGTCTTCAGAAGACCGTTGAAGGCCTGCGTCGAGAGCATGTGCACTTCGTCGATGATATAGACTTTATAGCGCGCCGAAACCGGGCGGTAACGCACCTGCTCGATGATCTCGCGAATGTCGTCAATACCGGTATGGGAGGCGGCGTCCATCTCGATCACGTCGACATGACGGCCTTCCATGATCGCCTGACAATGTTCGCCGGGGATACGCAGGTCGATGGTCGGTTTGTCGATGGTGTCGGTCTTGTAGTTCAGCGCACGGGCAAGAATACGCGCGGTGGTCGTCTTCCCCACACCGCGAACGCCGGTCAGCATATAGGCCTGCGCGATGCGGCCGGTCTCGAACGCATTCGTCAGCGTGCGGACCATCGGCTCCTGGCCGACCATCAGATCGGAAAAATCCTTCGGACGATATTTGCGTGCCAGTACCCGGTAGCCGGTCCCGCCCTGGGATTCGCTTGATGTGGTGGGTAAGGTGTCGCTCATCGCCTCGCCAGTTTATTTTGCCAGTTTGTCCTAGAGCGCCGTGCGTCCCATTGGACGCATCAGGCACGCTCTATTCCTCTAAAGTCTGCACATCATGCCGATACGCAGGGGCCGCTTTCAGGCTGAACCGGCCCGGCGAAAGCTGAGCGGAATTTAAAAAGGGTGGGAGGCTGGCACGGCGACCCGTGCCTGGCTCGTTAGGGCTGCTTCCTTCCGGACCTGACCCGGTTGGCGAGTGGCTCGTCCACCACCAACCTCCCGGGGCCACATATCGGCAATATCGAAAGCAAATGCAAGCCAAGCCTTCAAAAAACTGCTATCACAATGAAAACAAACATGGAGGACGCCTTGGAGACATTCCGGCTGGACGACAGGCTGGCGCGCGACAGTGCGCTTGTAATGCGTTTGGGACTATGCGAGCTGCGTTTGCAGAACGACAGCCGCTGGCCCTGGCTGGTGCTGGTGCCACAGAGAGGCGGCGCCAGCGAGCTGTTCGATCTTACTCCGCTCGATCAGGCCGTGCTGACGTTCGAGACCAATCTCGTCGCCTCCGCGCTGAAGGACGTTACCGGGGCCACCAAGATCAATGTCGGCGCGCTGGGCAATATCGTTCGGCAACTTCACGTCCATATTATCGCCCGCAACGAAGGCGACACCTGCTGGCCCGGCCCAATCTGGGGTCACGGGACGCCAGTGCCCTATGGCCCGGGCGAAAAGGAATCCTTGATGAAAAAAATATCCGGCGCGCTCTGATGATATCAATGACTATTTTCGAAACCACTGCTCCCCATCCCGAAGCAAGCCTGCTGACAGCCTTTTCCAAGAACGCCCTCAACCGATTCGCCGAGAAGCGGACGGAAGACTGCGTTGCCGATGCGCTGAAAGTCGATGGCACCCATATTTTTGCCTTCTCCGGCAACCGGCTTGTCCTGAAACATGACGAACAGGTCATAGATCCCCTGTTTTCCGCCTATGAGCTGGCGGAATTGCAGCCGGATTTCGACAATGCCGTTCTGCTTGGATACCGCGAAACCGGCGAACCGAGAATTGCGGTGCCGGTGGCCGTCACGGAAGACACGCTAGCGAGCCACTATAAGCTGGCCGATGCCCGCACCCTTTATCGCGACCATCTTCTCGATGAGGAATTGCTGAGCGAGGTTGCCCAGGCCGTCAGCCTTACGCACTGGAATGCGGATAACCGCTTCTGCGGACGGTGCGGCGGCACGATGGAATTGCGTATCGGCGGCTACAAGCGCATCTGCGCCGCCTGCAATCACACCATTTTTCCCCGAACCGATCCCGTTGTCATCATGATGACGATCGATATCGAGCGCGATCTTTGCCTGCTCGGACGCGGCGCGCATTTTGCGCCGGGCATGTATTCCTGCCTCGCCGGTTTCGTGGAGCCGGGCGAAACGATCGAGCAGGCCGTGCGCCGCGAGACGCATGAAGAATCCGGCGTCGAAATCGGCCGCGTGCGCTATCACGCTTCCCAGCCCTGGCCGATGCCGCACACGCTGATGATCGGCTGTTATGCCGAGGCTCTCTCGTTCGATATTTCCCGCGATGAGATCGAGCTGGAGGATTGCCGCTGGTTCACGCGGGCGGAGGTTGCCACGATGCTGGAGGCTGCTGCGGGCGAGGGCTTTTCCGCGCCTCCGGGCGGTGCCATCGCGCACCGGCTGATGCGCGACTGGGTGGAATGGACGAAATGAAGATTTGCGGCAGGCTCAGCTCTGGTTGAGCTTGCCGCGCATCGCATGGCCCTTGTAGACGCCGAGAATTCGGACCTTCTCGGAAAAGAAGCGCAGCTCGTCCAGCGCGTGCCGCACCGGCTCGTCATCCGGATGGCCTTCGATATCGGCATAGAACTGCGTTGCCACGAACCTTCCGCCGAGCTGGTAGCTTTCCAGCTTCGTCATGTTGATGCCATTCGTCGCGAAACCGCCCATTGCCTTATAAAGCGCCGCCGGAATGTTGCGGACATTGAACACGAAGGTCGTGACGATGGTTTCATCTGGTGCTTCGCCTTGGGACTGGCGTTTGGCCCAGTTCTCATCGCGCGAAAGAATTACGAAACGGGTGATGTTGTTTTCTGAATCCTCGACATTTTCAGCCATGATATCAAGGCCGTAGAGACCGGCGGCAAGACGCGGTGCAAGCGCTGCCATGCTGCGATCACCCTTTTCAGAAACCAGTCTCGCCGCTCCGGCCGTATCGCCGGCAACGACTGGCTTCCAGCCGTTGGAACGGATGATCTTGCGGCACTGGCCAAGCGCGTGGATGTGGCTGTGAACGGTGCGGATCTCGTCTTTCTTCACGCCCGGTATAACCATCAGCTGGAAGCGGATCGGCATGAAATATTCACCGATGATGTGAAGGCGTGATTCCGGCAGCAGATGATGGATATCTGCAACGCGACCGGCCAGCGTGTTCTCGATCGGGATCATGCCGAGATCGGCTTCGCCGTTTTCGACGGCATTGAAAGCATCCTCGAATGTCGGGCACGGCAAAGGCTCCATATCCGGGAACATGTCGCGGCATGCCATGTCGGAATTCGCGCCAAATTCGCCCTGAAAGGCAATGCGGTTTGTGCTCAAGGTCATGGAATTATCCATCAGAGGGTTCGGTTTGCGAGAATAGTGCGGGCTTTTTCGAGATCGTGCGGCGTATCAACGCCAAGCGGCACGGAGTGAACCATTTCGGCATCAATACGCATGCCCGCTTCCAGCGCGCGCAATTGTTCCAGCCTTTCGCGCTTCTCGAGTGGCGAAGGCTGAAGCCTCACGAACGTTTCAAGGGCGGCGCGGCGATAGGTATAAAGGCCGATGTGATGATAAAGCGGTCCGTCGCCATAGGGCGCAGTCGCGCGGGTAAAATAAAGCGCGCGCAATCGCGTCTCGGAAAGCGGGCTGCCAACCACTTTCACCACGTTCGGATTGGTCTTTTCTTCCTCGTCGGTGATCTCAACCGTCAGCGTGGCAATGTCGACGGCGGCATTTTCCAACGGGCGCAACGAGGCGCGGATCGTTTCCGCTTCGATGGTCGGAAGGTCGCCCTGAACATTGATGACATATTCGGCGTTGCCATAGGGGTCGGCCTTCTGCAGCGCCTCGAAAATGCGGTCCGAACCGGATTGGTGATCATCTCGCGTCATCATTACGTCGAAACCGGCATTTTTTACGGCTGAAAATACCTGTTCGTCATCGACTGCAACGACGATGCGCGTCGCGCCAGCTTCACGCGCCCTGAGTGCAACCTGCACAATCATCGGTTTGCCGCCAATATCCGCGAGAGGCTTGCCCGGAAGCCGTGTCGATGCCATCCGCGCCGGTATAAGGACGACAGCTTTCTCGAATTCCCGATTCTTCATCCGACACCCTTCAAATCCCAACCGAAAAGTGTCAAAACGTCACGGAGTGGGGAATATTATTCAAGTTGCGCAGGCTGTGCAAAAGCCATAGCTTTTGAATAATTTCAAGATGCCCGGTTATATGGAGCGGATGCGAGGGAGCGCATATAGATGAATTCTTATGTAAATATGGGCGTTGGGGCGTTGCTGGGCACGGTTTTCGTTCTGATGTCGGTGTCAATTGCGTCTGAGGGCATTTTTCATGCGCCCACCCCGGAAAAGGAAGGTTACGCCATCGTCGCGGAAGCGAGCGGCGGTGAGGCTGCAGGCGAACCCGCTGCAGCGGCAACCCCGATCGCGAAATTGCTCGCCAGCGCGGATGCTGCCAAGGGTGAGGCGGTCTTCAAGAAGTGTACGAGCTGTCATACCGGAGAGAGTGGTGGTGCAAACAAGGTCGGCCCCAATCTCTTCGATATCGTCAACCGGCCGATCGCCAGCCATGCGGGTTTCAGCTACTCCGCAGCAATGAAGGATTTCTCCAAGGGCGGTTCCGTGCACTGGGATTACGATCATCTCAGCTACTTCATCGAAGCTCCCAAGAAACACGTTCCCGGCACGGCCATGGGCTTTGCGGGTGTGAAGAAGGAGACGGAACGCGCCGATCTCATCGCTTATCTGCGCACGCTGTCGGCAAACCCGGCGCCGCTGCCGGATCCGGCTGCGGCTCCCGTGCCGATAAACTGACGGAATATGGTGATTTCATAAGAAAAGCCCGGCATCGCTGCCGGGCTTTTTTGATTCTATCTGTCTGATTTCTGAAAGATCAGAAACCCTTGCCGCCGCGCAATTCGGAAATGACCGTTCCGATCATGATCTTGATATCCAGCCAGACGGAAAAATTGTCGACGTAATAAAGATCGGACACGATGCGGGCACGCGCCTTGTCACTGCGATCCGTCGGGCCGCGCAAACCCCGCATCTGGGCAAGACCGGTAATGCCTGGCCGCATCCGGTGCCGCAGGTGGTAGTGGGGAACAAGTTCCTCATAAAGACGGCCGGCGGCCAGCATGCCGATCGCATGGCAGCGCGGACCCACCAGCGACATGTCGCCTTTCAAGACGTTGATGAGCTGTGGCAGCTCGTCGACATTTGTGCGGCGAAGCACGGCGCCGATCCGGGTTATCCTCGGATCGTTCTTTACCGTTTGCGCCACGCCGGTGGCATCGCCCAGTTCGGTCCGCATCGAGCGAAATTTATAGACCCTTATCTTTCGCCCGTTCATGCCCCAACGGACTTGTGAGAACAGGACCGGCCCTTTGCTATCGAGTTTGACCAGCGCCGCGACGGTCAGCAACACGGGCGCGAGTGCGACAAGGGCGATGGACGCCCCTGCAATGTCGATCGTTCTTTTAAGCACAAACTGGCTGCGCAGGAACACCGACGTGTTGGTTTCTGAAATGGAAGGTTGTGTTTCCGCCGCGTCGAAAGTGACAGCCGCAGGATAAGGGGCGCCGTAAAACACGGCATGCGATGAGCTTTTAGTACCCAGCATAATATGAAGCCCTGAAAAGTTATTTTGAAACAAGGAAATTAATTTATATG
>NZ_WJOK01000036.1 GCF_009649785.1 Agrobacterium tumefaciens
TTATCATAGTATATAACGCCTGGTGTCACGGATACTTGGCCGTTTTCTCCAAGTTTAAGAGCCATAGCGGAACCGAAAAATTCCTTCAAAGCTCTTTCGCTATAATACATATCTTGGCGTGATACTGCGCAGTAATAGCCATTGTTTGCTTTTCTGAGTGCTGCCAATTCGACGCGAGCCTCATAGGCGCGATCACTGGTGAAATGCTCGACCTGCTTTTTAACAACAGTTTCATCTTCGCCATTCGCGATGCGTTTTGCACCCCATTCAGCATACTGAGCATTATATTCTTCACGCGGCGGTACTATGATTTCGGGATCATAGCGTGGACTGGCTCTTGATGCTTGGATGATCAGGTTCGTTACGATGAACTCCGCATTTTCCGCGGTGCGCTCAATCGGATTGACGTAATAGGACGACATCATATTCGTGGCGGCGGCGTTCATGGCGCTCATCGTCGCCTGCGGAATGGCGGCGGAGACGGTTTCTTTTTTTGCGACGGTTTCCAGCTTTGCTTTGGTAGCCTGCGAAGCGAGCGTCGAAATCGTCTCAATGGCCTGCGAAGTTCTTTGCTGGCCTCCGGATACCATCGCGAGTATCGAGCTTGCGGCATCTTTGTCCGATATTTTTGTCACTGAAAAAGTTTGATTGAGAATGGTCAGCGCCGTTGAATTTGCAGAGATAAAAGCCATCGCCATGCCTTTTGAAATCTGCCGCAAAATGCCTTCATCGGCTTCTGGGGCTGGAACACAGCCATAAGTCATTTTAGCTGCATAAAATATAAATGCAACTTTATCGGGAAGTGGTTAACAGATGCTTTATGACCCCTGGTTTTTCAGGGGTTAACTCCTCGCAAGCCCATCTTTAAGCGCATTCACCTGGTCGCGCAGCTGCACCAGTTCCTCCAGCCCGCAGCCCGTGGCGTCGCCGATTGCCGCCATGATCTTCACGCCCTCCTTTTTGAGATCGGCGCCCTTGGGCGTTACGGCCACCAGCACCTGCCGCTCGTCAACAGTTCCGCGTTTGCGGGTGATCAGCCCGGCATGTTCCAGCCTTTTCAGCAACGGCGAAAGCGTGCCCGAATCGAGGCCCAGCATTTCACCGAGTGCCTTCACGGTGGAGGTTTCCTTTTCCCACAGGGCCATCATGACCAGATATTGCGGATAGGTCAGGCCGATCGGGTCCAGCAGCGGCTTATAGGCGCGGGTGAAAGCGTGCGCCGCGCCGTAAAGGGCAAAGCATATCTGCTGGTCCAGCCTCAGCAGGCTTTCCAAATTGGTGTCGTCGCTCTGTGCGCCCATTGTTCTGCTCCAAAAATCAACCGGGAAGGGAACAATCAGCCCTGCCTTTCGGTTCCTGCCACATGGATGCGCGGCGAAATTTCGTGAAATTATCGCAAAAAACAATTTTTTATTCAATGTGCAAAATTATATTGCGCACAATTGAATTGCGCATTATAAGAAACCCAACACCAACCCAACGGGAGTAAATGCCATGCCTATTCTCTACACGACCAAAGCATCCGCCACCGGTGGCCGCGCCGGCAACGCCAAGTCGGAAGACGGCGTGCTCGACGTAACGCTGACCGTTCCGAAGGAACTCGGCGGCGATGGCGCCCGCGGCACCAATCCGGAGCAGCTTTTCGCAGCCGGTTATTCCGCCTGCTTCCTCGGCGCCTTGAAGGCTGTCGCCGGCAAGCAGAAGGTAAAGATTCCTGAAGACACGACTGTGACGGCAACCGTTGGCATCGGTCCGCGCGAAGACGGCACCGGCTTCGGCATCGAAGTGTCGCTGAAGGTCAACATTCCCGGTCTTGAGCGCGAAAAGGCAGAAGAACTGGTAGCCGCCGCCCACATCGTGTGCCCTTACAGCCACGCCATGCGCACCTCTACGGAAGTGCCGGTCTCTGTGGCCTGATCCAGCAAGTTCCAGCAGCAAGGCCGGGTTAATCCCCGGCCTTCTTGTTTATGGAAAGAAAAGTGCTATATTCTTTCTAGGGAAAGGATATATGCCATGAATATTCACGCCAAGACCGCCATGGATCCTGCTTCGCAGGGCAGGGTCGTCACCAAGGCCGTTATGACCGCTGCCGAGCGGCTGGGCCTTAACGCGGCCCGCACCGCGGATATTCTCGGTGTTTCCGCCCCGACGGTGTCGCGCATGAAGCGGCTCGATTTCCTGCTGGAGCCGGGCGCCAAGTCTTTCGAGCTTGCGGTGCTGCTGATCCGGGTTTTCCGTTCGCTGGATGCAATCGCCGGCGGCGACGAGGCGGTAGCCAAAAACTGGCTGCGCAATCACAATACGGCGCTCAACGCCGTGCCTGCCGAGAGGCTCACCACCATTACCGGATTGATCGATGTCCTCTCCTATCTGGACGCCCGACGCGCTCCTGTCTGAAAAGCGCGCCGCATCGGGAAAATACTGGCGGCTGGTGGAAGCGCAGCATCAGGTTTCCACCATGAAGCTGGTTGATACGGTGGAGGAGCAATCGCTGCTGGAAGATATTCTGGAGGCGAGCAAGCGGCCATTTCCGCCGGAATGCGCCGGGCTCGATTATCTTCTTGCCACGCCCTTCCGGTATGGTGCGGCCTATCCACATGGCTCGCGTTTCCGCCGGGCTGGCTTTACCGAAGGCGTTTATTACGCCGCAGCCAAGGTGGAAACCGCGCTTGCCGAAATGGCATTCTACCGACTGCTGTTTTATGCGGAATCTCCCGGCACACCGCTGCCTGCCAATCCCGCCGACTATTCCGCCTTTGCCGCCCGTATCGCCACCGATGCGGCGCTGGACCTGACGCAACCGGAATTGAACCGGGACGAGGCGCTGTGGACCGACCTGCAGAATTACGAGCCATGCCAGGCGTTGGCCGAGCAGGCGCGTCTGGCGAAGATCGAGGCGATCCTCTACCGCTCGGTGCGCGATCCCGCAGGTGGCCTCAATATCGCGGTGCTGTCGCCGAAAGCCTTTGCCGAAAAAATGCCGGTGGAACGGATGAGCTGGCGCATCCGCCTGTCGAAGACCGGGGTGCAGGCACTGTGCGAATTTCCGATGCGCAGAACAGGGTTTGCGGTCGCGGATTTTTCCGGTGATCCACGCCTCGCCAGCCTGTTGGGCTGACGGGCGTTTCGCTTGTTTTTACTCTCAGCCCGTTTGACGGGCCTCATGCCGACGCGAAAAACGCTTCGGGATCGTCGACTTCCACCAGCCTGCGCTTGTCGATCAGCCAGAAACGTGTTCCGACCGCCCGCACGAAACTCCTGTCATGCGAGACGAAGACGCAACTGGCCGAACGGTTGATGATTTCCGCCTCAAGCGCTTCCTGCCCATCTATATCAAGATGGTTGGTGGGCTCGTCCAGCAGGTAGAAATTCGGTTCCGCCAACCGCAGCGCCAGCATGGCGAGCCGCGCCTTCTGGCCGCCGGAAAGCGTTGCGATGCGACGTTTCTGCATTTCCATGTCGATACCGGCACCCGCAAGCAGGCCGTGTATGCGCTGGTCGCCAATGTCGAATCGGCGCGTCATGAGCGCAAATGGCGTGCTGTCGTCGTCGATTTCGGCAAGCGACTGATCGACATATCCGGCCACCAGCGAAGGCGTGGTCTTTATGCCGTCCTGTATTTGGCCTTCATCCATCACCGCCGCTTTCAGAAGCGAGATCAGCCGCGTCTTGCCGACGCCGTTGCGGCCGAGAATGACGATGCGGTCGCCTTGGTGGACAAATTGCTGGCCGGTGCGAAACAGCAATGTCCCGTCCGGCGTCGAGACCGGCACATCCTCCAGAGTGACCAGAACCTTGGCATGGGTACCGCGATTGGCGAGCTGGATCTTGCCGGCGGAGCGCTCGCTATGTGCTGGGCGCGCATTCTCCTCCAGTTTCTCGGCACGCTGGCGCAATTGCTTGGTCTTGACAGTCAGAAGATCGCTGCCCGAATTGATGCCGATATTGTTGAGCTTGGCGGCCTGCCGGCGCAATTGCTGCGCGGTTTTCATGTCGCGCTGGAAACGCCGCTCATCGGCGGCATCCTCCTCTTCGAGTGCCGCACGCGCATGGCCGTAAGGCAGCCGGAACAGCGCCGAATTTTCCGGCCGCAGGAACAGCGTGGTCTTCGTGACATTGTCGAGAAAGGCGCGGTCATGGCTGACGATGACGACCGCCGTGTCGCGCGGCAATTGACCGAGCCAGCTTTCCAGCACGTTGATTTTTTCGAGGTCGAGATGGTTGGTCGGCTCATCGAGCAGGAGAACGTCAGGCTCGGTGATCCACGCCCGCGCCAGCATGGCAAGTCGCTGCCAGCCACCGCTCAGCTCTTTCAAATGGCGATGACGATAGGGTTCCGGCACCAGCATGGCATCAAAAATAATGTCGGCGCGCCAGCTCTCATTGTCGATCTCATCCACCGGCAGGGCGGAAAGCACGGCGTCCCGCATCGTCTTTTCCAGAAGTGGGGAGGGCAGGTGCTGGTGGACGATGGACTGCGTCAGCCCCCGCAACCGGGTGATATCACCGCTGGTAGCGTCCAGTTCACCGGCAAGGCAATTCAGCAGGGTGGATTTGCCGTGGCCATTCGCAGCGACGATGCCGATGCGGTCTCCGGCATTCACGGTGAGGCCAAGATTGGAGAAAAGCGGCTTTCCCAGAATGATTCCGAGGTTTCGAAGCGTGATAAGGGTCATGAAATTGTCTCTGGCAAAACGGATCTGTGACGAACCGTGGTCTGCGACAATGCAGTACGGGATATCGGTTCGAGGTGATCCGTCGTGAAAACATGCGCAACGGCAGACAAGCTGCATTCTGCGCGGCCTTTCGGGCAAACCAGAGTTTTGGTGTTCCGGTCAGCCCTGCAAACGCGTCTGCAGGGCAAAAAGGTGGCAGATCTGGCGGTTGCGCCAGAAGCAGGAAATATCCATGCGAAGCCTCCTTTCTTGATACGTGTTCAACCGTCCAACAATTAACAGCGGCAGGGGTTCGAGGCAATGGCTTTTGAAGAGGCGGGTGGTGCCGGAGAATACGGCGACCCGCATTCTCCAGCCCTCAAGCGCGGCGCCCTTACTGTTTTGCCACGCGCTCGCGCAGTTTTTCCACATGTTCGGCGATTTCAGGTGTCACCGCGTCGCCGAAATCCTCCATTTCGAACATCGGGCGGATTTCGATCTCGCTGCGCTCCAGCATCGGGTTGGGGCAACGCTTTACCCACTCCACGGCCTCATCCATGTCCTTCACCTTCCAGAGCCAGAAGCCGGCAACCAGCTCGTTGGTGTGCGGGAAGGGGCCGTCGATCACGCTGCGGCTGTCACCATCGAAAACAACTCTCTTGCCTTTGGAGGAGGGGTGGAGGCCATCACCGGAAAGCATGATGCCGGCATTGACCAGTTCCTCGTTGAACTTGCCCATGGCTTCCATCAGTTCGGTGGTCGGCATTATGCCATCCTCGCTGCTGCGGGTGGCCTTTACGAAAACGATAACACGCATGGTTTCCTCCCTTGTTGCGTCTTCCTCGTTAGTTTCGCCGTCCGGCGCGACGGGTAGATGACATTTTCACGGGTAAAAGTGGCAATATGCCGCTTTTCCCGTCAGCCGAGATCAATGAGGTCGCGGCGCAGCCGGTCGGGGTCGCCGCTGCCGATGCGGGCCTCGATTTCGGCGTGGGTCTGTTGCCAGATGGGGAAGGCGGCGGTGAGTACGGCCATGCCTTCCACCGTCAGCCGCAGCCGCTTGCCGCGCTTGTCCTTTGGGTCTTGCTCGATACTGACCAGCCCACGCCGCTCCAGTGGCTTCAGCGCTGCCGTCAGCGTCGTGCGGTCCATCGCCAGAAGATTGGCGACCGGCCCCATCGGCGGCGGCTCCGGCCGGTTGAGCGACATCAGCAGGGAAAATTGGCCGTTGTTGATGCCCACGGGCTTCAATGCGTTATCGAACAGCCGCGCCAGCGCCCGCGCCGCACGTTGCGCATGCAGGCAAAGACAGGAGTCCCGCACTAAAAGAGTTGCCGAAAAAGGAATCACACTGGTGTTTGACATGGACTATATATGTTGATATCAACGTAATTAGTCAAGCGGAACCTGTAGCCTTGCTGACGGTTTTCCTGGCTGTCAATGCAGACACAGGCGGCGCCCACCATGGAGGCGGAGCGTGCCATGGTGAAAGACGGATCCAAGGAGGAAAGATCATGTCTCATCCCGTCGTTTCTAATGAGGAGTGGCTTGCGGCCCGCCGCGATCTGCTGGTGAAGGAAAAGGAATTGACCCGCGCGCGCGACAGGCTGAACGAGGCGCGCCGCGCATTGCCATGGGAAGAGGTGACGAAAGATTATATTTTCGACGCGCCTTCAGGCCCGAAATCGCTGAAGGAACTCTTCGGCAATTGCAGCCAGCTCATCGTATACCACTTCATGCTGGCACCCGACTGGGAGGAGGGCTGCACCGGCTGTTCCTTTTTCGCCGACCATGTCGATGGTGCGATGGTTCACCTGAAGCACGGCGATGCGGGTTTCGTTGCGGTCTCGCGCGCACCGCTCGAAAAGATCGAGGCCTATAAAAAACGCATGGGCTGGAAATTCCCTTGGGTCTCGGCCAACGGCAGCGACTTCAACTATGATTATCAGGCCTCCTTCCGTGATGAGGATATCGAGAGCGGGGCGATCACCTACAATTACCGTGAGATCGAGCCGATGGGCGACCTGAAGGACCTGCACGGCGTCAGCATTTTCGCCAAGGGCGAGGACGGCAGGATTTACCATAGCTATTCCGCCTATGCCCGCGGCATGGAAGAGACGCTCGGTACACTGATGCTGCTCGATCTGGTGCCAAAAGGCCGTAATGAAGACGGTGTAATGGATTGGGTGCGCCGGCACGACCAGTACGAGGACGAGCCCAAGGCCGCGTCTTGCTGCCACTGAAATAGGACGAGGAGGAGGAGACGACAATGGAAAATGCCAAGCCGCAGAAGGAACACGCGTTCCTGGGCAGGATCGTCGGCGACTGGGTCATGACCGCCAGTTCCGGGCATGAGGGATACGATCCCGATGATCCCGCCCAGCGGTTCACCGAAACCGTCAGCTCCATCGGGGGGCTGTGGATCATCGGGCACGGCACCGGCAAGATGCCTGACGGGACGGAGATGACGGCTGTCATCACCGTGGGTTTCGACCCTGCCAAGGGCCATTTCGTCGGCACCTGGGTGGGGTCGATGATGACCAATCTCTGGGTCTACAAGGGCTGGCTGGAAGACGACGGCAAGACCCTGACACTCGAAGCGGAAGGACCGGCCTTTGACGGTTCCGGCCGCATCGATACCTATCGCGACGTGCTGGTGCTGCACGACGACAATAACCGCAGCTTTTCCGGCAGCGTCCGGCAGCCGGATGGCAGTTTCAAGACCTTCATGACATCGGAGTTCCAGCGCAAGGCGTGACGCCCCGCCGGAATTTGCCCGATCGCGCCGAATAATGCGCTGCCGCGTCCTGCGGCGGCCGATCGCCAGAAAAATGACGCCATAACCCCGGAGAGATTCAATGTCCGATACACACGGAAAATTCATATGGGTTGAACTGATGACGCCTGACATGGAGCAGGGTGCCCGCTTCTATGGTCATGTCGCCGGCTGGCAGACCAAGGATTTCGGTTCGCCGGAAATGCCCTATCTGGTGCTGGAGGCCGATGGTAAAGGCATGGGCGGCATCATGGAACTGACCGAAGAACACAAGAGCCAGGGCATTCCTCCCAACTGGACCGGTTATGTCGGCGTTGACGATGTGGACGCCACGGCAAAACTTTTCGCGGAAAAGGGCGGTTCGGTCAGGCGCCCGCCGCAGGATATCCCGGAGATCGGTCGTTTCGCCGTGGTGGCTGATCCTTCCGGTGCGGTTCTGTGCATCATGACGCCGCTGCCGATGGAAACCGGCGGTTTTCCGCAGGAGACGCAGAACCTGCCGGGTCACGTCGGCTGGTACGAACTTGCCACCAACAATGTCGACGACGCCATAGCCTTTTACGGTGAGGTCTTCGGCTGGACCAAGGACCATGATTTTGACATGGGCGCAGAAATGGGCCCGTATCGCATCTTCGCCCATAACGGCAAGGTCGTCGGCGGCATGATGAAATGTATGGCGGGTGCGCCCACCTGTTATTGGGGTTATTATTTCAACGTCGACGGCATCGATGACGCCATCACCCGGGTCAGCACCGGTGGCGGCAAGGTCGTCAACGGCCCGATGGAGGTTCCCGGCGAGAGCTGGATCGTCAATTGCCAGGACCCGCAGGGCGCATTCTTCTCGCTGCTGTCGCAGAAGAAGTAACCCTTCTGGGCTGACATACCGATCTGCCGGAGGTTACTCCGGCAGATTACCGGTTTCTCGGTAGCCGAACGTGATCGATAAAGGCGCGGAGCTTCGGCGCAAGATGACGTCGATTCGGATAATAGAGATAAAAACCCGCAAAAGTCGGAGAATGGTCCTCCAGCATGGAAACAAGCTGGCCGCTCTCCAGGTAGGGACGGAAGGTCTCTTCCATGCCGAATGTGATGCCGGCGCCGGCACAGGCCAGCTTTATCATCAACTGCATGTCGTTGGTGGTGAAGTCCGGCTGGACGGCGACCGCGAATTCCCGGCCGTTTTCGGCAAATTCCCACCGATATGGCGCCACGTCCGGACGAGGCCGCCAGCCGATACATTTGTGATGGATCAGTTCGCGCGGCTGCGTCGGTAAGGTGACGCGATCTCGATATTGCGGCGAACAGACGGCGAGCTGCCGCTGCGGCCCGGAAACCGGAACGGCAATCATATCCTGCGCGATCAGCTCCCCCAGACGCACGCCGGCATCGTAGTGTTCGGCGACGATATCGAATTCCTCATCCGTCACGACAATATCGAGTTGCACTTCCGGATGGATTTCAGCAAAGCGCGCCAGCAATGGCCCGGACAAGAAGCGCTCCGCTATCGAGGAAACGGCAAGCCGCAATTGCCCCCGAGGCATTCCACTCAGGGAAGAGGCGGCCTGTGTCGCTTGCATGAGGTTGCCGATGGATGGCGAAACATCGGCGTAAAGCTGTTGCCCCGCTTCCGTCAGGCTAACGCTGCGCGTTGTGCGCTGAACGAGCGCTATCCCCATCGTTTCTTCAAGCCTGCGGATGGTCTGGCTGACAGCTGACCGTGTTACGCCGAGCCTGTCCGCCGTAGCCCGAAAATTGCGTTCCTTGGCAACCATGCAGAAGGTGGAAAGCGCGTTGAGATCAACATTCATTGGTTAGTAAATCTATCCATGGAGGTTATCATTGAGGTAATTATCACGACAATGGCAAAGCTTTATCTTTCCTGCAACGGTCTCCTCTCGAAAAAGCGGGCCGTAAAGCCAAGGAGAAAGCCATGACATTGAACAAAGTTATTCTCATAACAGGTGCATCGAGCGGGATAGGTGAGGGTATCGCCAGAGAACTTGCCGCTGCAGGCGCGAAACTGGTTCTGGGTGCGCGCCGCATGGACCGTTTGCAGGCTTTGGCCGACGAACTGCGCCAAACGGGCGCTGAGGTTGTCGTGCATCCCCTTAACGTCACGGAAAGGCAGAGTGTCGAGGATTTTGCCGAGGCGGGACGCAAGGCGTTCGGACGGATCGACGTCATCGTCAACAATGCCGGCATCATGCCGCTATCGTTGATGTCGTCCCTCAAGGTCGATGAATGGGACCGCATGATCGACGTCAACATCAAGGGCGTACTTTATGGCGTCGCCGCCGTTCTGCCTGAGATGACCGCGCGTGCTTCCGGCCACATCGTCAACATCGCTTCCATCGGTGCACTGGCCGTTTCGCCCACGGCTGCCGTTTATTGCGCGACGAAATTTGCGGTGCGGGCGATTTCCGACGGGCTGCGACAGGAAAACCGCGACCTGCGGGTTACCTGCATTCACCCCGGCGTGGTGGAAAGCGAACTTGCCCACACCATCACCGATCCGGCCGCCGCGGAGTTGATGCAAAGCTACCGGGCCATAGCATTGAAGCCTGACGCCATTGGCCGCGCAGTCCGCTATGCCATCGAACAACCCGACGATGTGGACGTCAATGAAATCGTCGTCCGCCCGACCGCCGTATAGGGAGGATCGGGCCAATGAAGATTGTTTCGACATCGCTTGCCCTTGTACTCGCAACGGCCGCCGCCGATACCGGCCACCATCAGGAGGATCGTGCCGTGAAAGGGAATATGGACAAGATGGCCCAGACCGAAAGCCACCCCTATATCGGCATGTGGGTCACCGGCGACGGCCATATCCGTCAGGAGCTTTTGCCTGATGGCCGCTACGACGAGGCGCGCGGCCAACGCAAAAGCGCCTATCAGGGGCGTTACGAGGTGAGGGGCAACCATATCGACTATTGGGATGATACCGGCTTTACCGCCGATGGCGAGTTCATCGACGATGTGCTCTACCACGGCGGCATGATTTTCTATCGCGAGCCGTGAACCAACCGTCACGCTAACAGGATAAAAACCGCCCGGCTGATCAAGGCCGGGCGGTTTATCTGTTTTAACGCTTCAGGCTTCCCAGTATCCCGCGCACGATGGCGCGGCCCACGGATGTGGCAACCGAGCGGGCGGCGCTTTTCATTGCCGCCTCGATCACGGTTTCGCGCTGATAACCGCTCGTCTTGCGGGCGCCGGTGGTGGAGGCCTTTGTGGGTTCCTCGTCGCCGAAACCGGGCAGGCGCCAGCGTCCCGAGGCACTGTCGGACTGGCTGGAGGCATTTTCCTCTTCCGCGCGCTTGGCGGCTTCGGCTTCCGCAGCCTTCTGGGCGCGTGCGTTGAGGATTTCAAAGGCCGATTCCCGGTCCACGTCCCTGTCGTATTGACCGGCAAGCGGGCCGGTATCCATCAGCAATTTGCGCTCGGCGTCGGTGAGCGGCCCGACGCGGCCCGAGGGCGGCCGCACAAGGGTGCGCTCGACGATGGAGGGCGCGCCCTTGTCATGCAGGGTCGAAATCAGAGCCTCGCCCGTACCGAGCGTGGTGATGATGTCGGCTGTGTTGAAGGCGGGGTTCTGGCGGAACGTATCGGCTGCGGTGCGCACAGCCTTCTGCTCGCGCGGCGTATAGGCGCGAAGCGCATGCTGCACGCGGTTGCCCAGCTGGGCAAGAACGGTTTCCGGCACGTCCAGCGGGTTCTGCGTCACGAAGTAGACGCCCACACCCTTGGAGCGGATAAGCCGCACCACCTGCTCCACGCGCTCGACGAGCACCCTTGGCGCGTCGTTAAACAGCAGATGCGCCTCATCGAAAAAGAACACTAGACGCGGCTTTTCCGGGTCGCCCACTTCCGGCAGTTCCTCGAAGAGTTCGGAGAGCATCCACAACAGGAAGGTGGCGTAAAGGCGCGGGTTCATCATCAGCTTGTCGGCGGCGAGAACCGAAACCGTGCCACGCCCGTCCGTGCCGACGCGCATGATGTCGGCAATATTCAGCGCCGGCTCGCCGAAGAAGTTTGCGGCACCCTGCTGTTCGAGAACCAGCAGCCCGCGTTGCAGCGAACCGACAGAGGTCTTGGAAATCAGGCCGAACTGGCTGGACAGCGCACTAGCATTCTCGCCCATGTAGTTGAGCAGCGATTGCAGGTCTTTGAGATCGAGCAGCGGCAACCCGCCCTGATCGGCGATCTTGAAGGCGATGTTGAGCACGCCTTCCTGGGCTTCCGAAGCATCCATCAGTCGCGCCAGCAGCAGCGGGCCCATTTCGGCAATGGTGGCGCGCACGCGATGGCCTTTTTCACCGTAGAGATCCCAGAAGATCACCGGCGATTTGCCATAGGAAAAATCCGTGAAACCGATCTGTTCGGCACGTTTCTGCACCCAGTCCTTGGTTTCGCCCTGGGCGGCGATGCCGGAAAGGTCGCCCTTGATATCGGCGCAGAAAACGGGAACGCCGGCTTGCGAGAAACCTTCGGCAAGAACCTGCAGGGTCACGGTCTTGCCCGTGCCCGTTGCGCCGGTGATCAGGCCGTGGCGGTTGCCGAATTTCAGCTCCAGATATTCACCCTTGTTCAGGCTGTCGTCCGGATTGCGGCTGGTCCCGATATAGATCTGTCCGTCCTGCAACATCGACCATTTTCTCCTGCGACTGATGCATGCCCCTTAAATCGCGATCGATTTGAAGATGGTCATGTCCGAATTGAACTTTTACGGCACCCTCTGGCCGCTACTGCCAAAGCGGCCTTTTCATAGTATGGTTGTGATGATCTTATAAGGACAGTTTCAAGGCGCAACAACTGCTTGATGGCGATGAAGAAAAACCGCTTCATGAAAGTTGTCGCACCCGCCCGCCGCCCGCTTGAATGCGGCATGAGATTGTTTTACGTTGACGTTAACGTCAGTTATTCGGTGTTGGCGTCGTTTTTCAACAGGAGGCAAGAATGAACGAAGTCGTTGACCAGATCGCCGCAAAGGCGGGCATAGACCCTGCGCTGGCCGAAAAGGCTGTTGGCATGATTCTGGGTTTTCTCCAGCGCGAGGCGGCAGATGGTCCGATCGCCCGCATGATCGAAGCCATTCCGGGTGCCAGCGATCTCGTGGCACAGTATAATGGCGAGGGCGCTGCTGGCGGCGGTCTGCTGGGCGGATTGATGAGCGCGATCGGCGGCGGCGGCATCATGGGTCTCGGCCAGCAACTGATGAGCCAGGGCATCGGCATGAGCGAAATCACCACGCTCGCCAAGGAAACCATCGCCGTTGCTCGCCAGCACGCGGGCGATGAGACTGTCGATCAGGTGATCGCTTCGGTTCCGGGCCTCAGCCAGTTCGCGTAAGGCGACATTTTATTCAATAGCGGGGCGCGGCGGCTGTTCATTGAACCGGCGCCGCGCCTCTTCTATTTCCGCATGGTGGGTTTCCGCCCATATCCACACGCCGCAAAAGGCGCTGCCAAGGGTCTCTCCGAGAGACGTGAGGCCATAATCCACATGCGGTGGAATGACGGGGTGCACGGTGCGGCGCACCAGTCCGTCGCTTTCCATCTGCCTCAGCGTTTTCGTCAGCATCTTCTGGCTGATGGTGCCGACCAGCCTGCCGATCTGCGTAAAGCGAAGCGTGCCATGCTCTTCCAGCACCTCAAGGATCAGCATCGTCCATTTGTCTGCCACTTTCGCGATGATATCCTCAACCAGCGCCTCGATGACCGGATCGGTTTCCGTGGGCGGCGGAGACTTGCGCCTGTTCTCGATCATGGGATCGGCGGCATACCGTTTCATCTCACACTCTCCTTTGGGTAAGTATAATTCTTTTGGGTGCCTACTTACGAATGGAGAGTATAGCCGCTAATTTCCCGTCATCCAACAGGCAAAGGATTTTTCGATGAAAACGACAGGCAACACCATTCTCATCACCGGTGGCGGCTCCGGCATCGGCCGGGCGCTGGCGGAAGCGTTTCACCGGCTGGGCAACAAGGTCGTCATTTCCGGCCGCCGCCAGAATGTGCTGGATGAGGTAACGGCCGCCAATCCCGGCATGGCCGCGATGGTCATGGACGCGACCGACGCCGAAGGCATCCGCTCTTTCGCCGACAATCTCATCAAGACACATCCGACGCTCAACGCCGTCATCAACAATGCCGGCATCATGCGGCCGGAGGACATCTCCTCGGCCCCGGACTATCTGGATACGGCGGAGGAAACCATCGCCACCAACCTTCTGGCGCCCATTCGCCTGACGGCGGCGCTGCTGCCGCATTTCCTCAAGCAGCCTGAAGCGACAGTGCTCACGGTATCCTCCGGCTTGGCCTTCGTGCCCATGGTGGTCACCCCAACCTACAGCGCCACCAAATCGGCCATCCATGCCTACTCGGTCGCACTTCGCGAACAACTGAAAGAAACCTCGGTTGAGGTCATCGAAATCGTGCCGCCCTATGTGCAGACGACGCTGATGGGGGAAGGCCAGGCAAGCGACGAAAGAGCCATGCCGCTCGAGGCCTTCATTTCGGAAGTGATGGACATTCTCGGCGGTCGCCCGGATGAGAAGGAAGTGGTTGTGGAACGCTGCAAGCCGCTGCGTTTCGCCGCGCAGAACGGCAATTTCGATCAGGTGTTTTCGATGGTCAACGGCATGCATCCGTAAAGGCCCGGCCCTGTCTCGCACGCATCGCCTGTGATAGCGTGGCGCTCTTTAAAGGGAGCGCCAGCTTTTCATGGGCAGCCGTCAATTCCTGATGCCGAAAACCGCCATGCCCGGTATTGCTGCCGTGGTTGCGGATAGCGACCGCTCTTTTCCACGTCACATGCACGACCAGTTCGGCATCGGCCTTGTGGAGCGCGGCGCGCAGAAATCGCTGAGCGGGCGCGGCATGGTGGAGGCTGAAGCCGGCCATGTCATCACCGTCAATCCGGGTGAGGTTCATGACGGCATTCCGCTGGGAGAGGGCGGGCGCGCCTGGCGGATGATCTATCTCGACATCGATATCGTGCAGGCCGCCATTGCCGATATCATCGAAAAGGATCACGGCTTTTTCGAATTCGCCTATCCGGTCGACATCAGGCCTCTGGCAGACCGGTTCCGCGCGCTTTTTTCAGCCGTGACGGCAACTGATCGCCCGGGTGACACCCTTCGCTGCGACGAGACCCTGCTTATGCTGCTCGTGGGTGCAATGGAAACGGTGGCAACACCACGCGAGACGGCAGCGCCCGATAGCATAAGACGCGCGAAAAGCAGGATCGACGACGATCCTGCCCGGCCGTTCCGTCTTGCCGATCTGGCCCAGGAGGCCGGCATGAGCCAGTTCCGCTTCCTGCGATCCTTCAGCAAGACCACGGGGCTGACGCCGCACAGCTACCTTTTGCAGCGACGCCTGCATCTGGCACGGGGTGCGCTGGCCAAGGGTGCTCCACCCGCAGATGTGGCGTTTTTCGCCGGTTTCTCCGACCAGAGCCATTTGAACAGGTTTTTCGTACGGCAGTTCGGGGTGACGCCTGCGGCGTATAGGGCAGCCGTTTCGTAGGGCAGGTTGGGGTAATAGGGCTACAGACGCGAGCCTCCAAGCCTCAACGCTGCAATTTCATCCAAGACCCCCGCGTCGGACACAGTCACGCTCCTGTTCTCCATTCAACGGGACTTGCAGAATCCATGACGCCCGAATTCCTCGTCACATCCCTGATCATTGCCGCTTCTCCCGGAACGGGTGTGGTTTACACGCTGGCCGCCGGCCTGTCCCAAGGGTCGAAGGCGAGCGTCGTCGCGGCTTTCGGCTGCACGCTCGGCATCGTGCCGCATCTGCTGGCCGCCATCACCGGACTTGCCGCCATTCTGCACGCGAGCGCCCTTGCCTTCGGCGTGATCAAATATCTGGGTGTCGCCTACCTGCTCTACATGGCGTGGAACACGCTTCGGGAAGATGGGGCGCTGAAGATCGACGACAAGCAGGAGCACCGCAAGGCAGGGCGGGTCATCGGTGAGGCTATCCTCATCAATCTCCTGAACCCGAAACTGTCGATCTTCTTTTTTGCTTTCCTGCCGCAATTCATCGCGCCGGAGGAGGTTTCTCCGAGGTGGCGCATGGTCGATCTCGGGCTGATCTTCATGGCCATGACGTTTCTGGTCTTTGCGCTCTACGGCTGTTTTGCCGCCTCGGTCAGGCGGCAGGTTGTGGCACGCCCGGCCGTGCTCACCTGGCTGAGACGCAGTTTCGCCGCCGCGTTTGTGGCGCTCGGGGCGAAACTGGCGTTGACGCAGCGGTGAGACCGGACGGGGTTCAACGCAGTCAATCGTCCCAGTCGGGCGCGAGGTGACCGGGGTTGACGATGCGGCCATCGGGTTTGGCAAGCGCGTGGATCGCCTGCATTTCCTCTTCCGAGAGCGCAAAATCGAAAATGTCGAAATTCTCCTTGAGGCGGCTTTCGGTTGCGGTCTTGGAAAGCGCCACGACATCCGGCTGCTGCACCGCCCAGCGCAGCGCCACCTGTGCGGCCGTCTTGCCGTGCCTCGCACCAATATCCTTCAGAACCGAATCATCAGGCACCTTGCCATCCGCCATCAGATAATAGGCAGTGACCGAAAGCCCGTGTTTGCGCGCGGCCGCAATCACCTTCGTCTGGTCCAGATAGGGATGGTATTCGATCTGGTTGGTGGCAAGCGGCGTGTCGGAGAGTTTGACCGCCTCTTCCGTCAGCGCCACGTTGAAGTTGGAAATGCCGATATTGCGCACCTTTCCGGCCTTGCGCACGTCGTTCAGCGCGCCGATCCTTTCCGCCAGCGGCACATCGCTTTTCGGCCAGTGCAGCAGCAGGAGATCGACATAATCCGTCTTCAGCTTTTGCAGGCTTTCATCGACGGAGGCGAGAAAATCAGCGTGGCGGTAGCGGTCCACCCAGACCTTGGTGGTCAGGAAAATATCGTGCCGGGAAATGCCGGACTTCGCGATCACTTCGCCAACCGCACCTTCATTCTTGTAGATCTGCGCCGTATCGACATGGCGGAAACCGAGTTTCAGCGCCTCCGGCAAAATGCGCCTGATATCCTCTTCCGGAATGCGGAAGGTGCCGAAACCGAGGGCGGGAATGTTCGCGCCATTCGCGTTGACGTCATACATGCATGTCTCTCCTGTTTATTGCAAACATGGCCGGCAAGGAATGCCGGATGGGGAAGCGGTCTTTTATTAACTGGTGTCCGCGCCATTGGTTTCAAGCGTCTCGCCATTGCGAGGCACTGTGCGCGAGGCTACCAGTCGATGGTGAAACGTCGTAGATGGCATGATCGGAATGTGGAGGAACCACGCGTGTCGCGCTCACAACGGCTTCTTGATCTGTTGCAGATCCTGCGCGCCCACCGCATGCCGGTCAGCGGTACGGCGCTGGCCGCGCAAACCGGCGTCAGCCTGCGCACGCTTTACCGCGATATAGCAACGCTTCAGGCGCAGGGTGCTGACATCGAGGGCGAGGCGGGTGTGGGTTACGTGCTGCGTCCCGGTTTTTTGCTGCCGCCGCTGATGTTTTCGCAGCAGGAGATCGAGGCGCTTGTGCTCGGGTCGCGATGGGTCGCGGGCCGTGCCGATGAGGGCTTGGCGCAGGCCGCCCGCGCCGCACTCGTCAAGATCGCCGCCGTTTTGCCCGATGCCCTGCGTGAGGAGCTCGATAATTCCACCCTGCTTGTCGGCCCCGGGCAGGCCATGGCCACCATCCACGTCGATCTCGCCGCCATTCGCGATATTATTCGCAAGGAGAGTAAGGTCGTGATGACCTATCGCGACGAGAAGGGAGAATTGACGGAGCGGGTGATCTGGCCCTTCGCGCTCGCTTTTTTCGATCTGGTGCGGGTGGTGCTGGCATGGTGCGAGACGCGGCAGGATTTCCGCAGTTTCCGGGCCGACCGCATCGAGAGCTTCAATCCTCTGGACAAGCGTTATCCCCGCCGCCGCCATTCCCTGCTGAAGGACTGGCGCGAGCGGGAAAAAAAGCGACGGCAACAAAATCATGCTGACAAAAACTGACAGCACCGGGGGTCTAGAACCTGTTCATCCGCAACTCAAGGAGAACAGCCATGACCCATCCCGATTTCACCATTCTCTACGTCGACAACCCGCCGGCCAGCACGGAATTTTATAAAGCCCTGCTCGGCGCAGAGCCGGTCGAAGCCTCTCCGACATTCTCCCTGTTCGTGCTTCAAAACGGCATGAAGCTCGGCCTCTGGTCGAGGCATACGGTGGAGCCGAAGGCATCGGTCGCGGGCGGTGGCGGCGAGCTTGCCTTCCGCGTCGAAAGCGGTGCGCAGGTGGATGAAGCCTTCGCCGACTGGAAGACAAAGGGCATCGCCATTTTGCAGCAGCCCGGCACGATGGACTTCGGCTACACATTCACTGCGGCCGACCCCGACGGCCATCGTCTGAGGGTCTACGCCTTCGCGGGTTAGAGATAATGCGTTGAGGCCGATTGGCTAAATAGTTCCGTAGCCATGTCGTACTCTAAGCTCTCCTCATCCCTGTGCTGGTCACAGGAATGAGGGGAGGCGAAAACTACGCTACTTCTTCACCGCCACCACGAACAGGCGCGGAAAACGCAACAGCAGCCGGCCGTCTGCCATGGGCGGATAGGCGGCTGCGATGCGCCTGGTATAGTCGTTGAGGAAGGCCTCGCGGTGTTCCTCGCCGGCGGCGGCAAGATAGGGGCGCAGACCCGTGCCCTTCACCCATTCCACAATGCTTTCCGCATCCTTCATGGGGTGGTTGTAGATGGTGTGCCACACATCCACCCGCGCGGATTTCGGTGTCAGCGCATCGAAATAGGCTGATGGCGCGGGCAGGGGTTTGCGGCGTAATCTGCCATCCGCAAACTTGTCCTTCCAGGGGCCGTCTGCTCCCGTTTCCTCCATGGCGCGATGTGTCGGCTCCTGCAGATTGTCAGGCATCTGCACGGCAAGCACGCCGCCGCTTTCCAGCTGGTCCATCAGCTGCGAAAGAACGGCAAGATGATCCGGCACCCATTGGAACACCGCATTGGCATAAAGCAGGTCCGCCTTCTGGCTGGGCCGCCAGTTGCCGAGATCGGCCTTGCCGAAACGGGTGTTGGGCAGCCGGTCCGCCGCCTTTTCCAGCATGTCGTCGTCGCTGTCGATGCCGGTGATGACGTTGACGCCGTAACGATCGGTCAAAAGCTCGGTGGAATTGCCCGGGCCGCAGCCCAGATCGTAACCGTTCAGCACGCGCTCCAGCGGCACCTGCGCCAGAAGATCCCTTGCCGGGCGTGTCCGCTCGTCTTCAAATTTCAGATATTGCTGGGCGGACCATGCCATGATTTTCTCCTGCTGACGTGTTGCATTCGGATCGGCGAACAAGAATGGTAAAGGGCGTTGCAAGCGCCGTCAGACTGACAGCATCGCATGGGCGAAATCCCCCCGCCATCATCCAATGCATGAATTATTGTGATGGATCTATTCATCAACCTTTTGTTTCGCCTCACAAAACGTCTTTGTCAGGGCATGCATTTGTTATTTTCCATCAAAATAAGACATGGCGGCAATTAAAACTTGACCTCACCCGGTCAGAGGCATTCACTCCCGCCGATTTCAGAGCATTGCCACCGAAAGTGCGAAGCGGTTTTGCGTGCGGCAATGTGGCAGGACGAAAAAGATAGAGCTCTTTCGCTTTTTGCAGAAAGGCGGAGATGCTCAAGACAGGAGACAGTCATGACCGTCGATACCGCACCCCGATCAACCACCTGGACCTATGTTGATGGTCAATGGCTGCCCGGCAATCCGCCGCTCATCGGCCCGACCTCGCATGCCATGTGGCTGGCCTCCACGGTGTTTGACGGCGCGCGCTGGTTCGATGGCGTGGCTCCCGATCTCGATCTGCATTGCCAGCGCGTCAACCGCTCGGCCACCAACATGGGCATGAAGCCGACCATGACGGCGGAAGAGATCGAGGCATTGGCGCTGGAAGGCGTCAATAGATTCGACGGCAAGACCGAAATCTACATCAAGCCGATGTATTGGGCAGAACACGGTTCGCCGGGCAGCGTCGTCGCGCCCGATGCCAATTCCACCCGTTTTGCGCTGTGCCTTTTCGAAGCGCCGATGAATGCCGGCGCATCGCTGACACTCACCGTCTCGCCGCTGCGCCGTCCTTCACCGGAAACCGCGATGACGGATGCCAAGGCCGGTAGCCTTTACCCCAATAGCGGCCGCGCCATTCTGGAAGCCCGTGCACGCGGTTTCGACAACGCCCTGATGTGCGACATGAACGGCAATGTCGCTGAATCGGCATCGTCCAACGTCTTCATGGTCAAGGACGGCGTCGTCTTCACCCCGGTTCCGAACCGCACCTTCCTTGCCGGCATCACCCGTTCGCGGGTGATGAGCCTTCTGCGCCAGGCCGGTTTCGAAGTGCGCGAAGCGACCCTGTCGGTCGAGGATTTCCGCGGGGCGGATGAAATCTTCTGCTCGGGCAATTATTCCAAGGTTTCCCCTGTTGTGAAACTCGATGACCGCGCATTGCAGGCAGGTCCGGTCGCCCGAAAGGCGCTCGATCTTTACATGGATTGGGCACGTCTCGGCGCAGACGTCTAGAGCGCCGTGCGTCCTGCCGGACGCTCTGACTCTCTTTAATCTGCGCATCGTTACGGACGAAAATCGAATGTGATTTTCTGTCTGGTGGGCAAGGCTGACAGGTATTTCGATCAGGGCCATGGCAGGCGTTCGGCTTGCCGTGGCCTTTTGTTTTTGCAGTGCAGTATTTTCCCGCGAAAACTGAGGGGAATTTAATCCAATTTTAGACAAACCACACGTAGTTTGCAGCATCTTCCCTTCCGGCTAACGAGGGCCGCCAGATGTCTTTCAGCATTCGTAATGTACTTGTAGGATTTTTTCTTACCATCAGCCTCGCGCTGGCCGGTTTGGTCGGAAACGAGTTGTGGCGGTCGGCCAATCGCGCCGGCACCTTTTCAGAGGTTGCGCAACTCGTCTCGCTCGACAAGCTTCTTTTCAACGCTCTTTTGAATTTCCGCAGTGAACGCGGCGACAGCGCCACGGCACTGACGCTCGATCCGTCGAAATCGACCGGCAGCGTCGCCAGCGTGCAGGCCGCACGCCAGAAGGTGGATGCTGCCATGACGGCATTCCTCACGCAGTCTTCGTCGCTTGAAGACACGCAGCTTCAGGCACCGCTGAAGCGCGTTAAAGATGTCTACGCGCAGTTCGTCGAATTGCGAAAGAAGGTTGACGCCAACGTTTCGCTGCCGCTCGACCGGCGCGAAGGCGGGCTCGACAAGACGGTAATGGCGCTCGGCGGCGATTTCCTCGCCTCGCTCGAGGCGGGCTCGACGGCGCTTGAAGGCACTGTTCGCTCTCTCGATCAGGGTCAGACCGGTTTGATCCAGTTGCGCTCTTACGGCTGGTCTGCCCGTGCCCTTGGCGGCAGCGCCACCGTCATTCTCAACGCTGCCGTTGCCCAGAACCGTCCACTGACGGCGCAGGAGATGCAGCAGCTCGGCGCATTCGATGCGGGTGCGGCTTTCGCCTGGAAAGCGACCGGCGATCTGGTTACGCATGAATCGACGCCGCAATCGCTCAAGGATATCTACGCCACGGCGGACAAGACTTACTTCAAGGGCGATTTCAGCACGCAGCGCGCCAAGCTCATCGACGATCTCATGAATGGTCGCACGCCTGCCTTCACCATGGACAGCTGGCGCACCACCGTCACCGAAAACCTCGGCACGATTGCGAAAATCGCTTCTGCCGCCATGGATGTTCTGGACGCAAATGCCGCACAGGCCAAACAGGACGCCTTCATCGATGCGATGATCTATCTCGTCGTCTTCATCGCGACACTGGCGCTCTGTATCCTCTCGCTTGCCGTCATCGTCGGCCGCGTCACCCGCCCGATCAGCCGCCTGACCAACGCGATGATGGAGCTTTCGGGCGGCAATCTTTCGATCGATGTCGCCGGCGCAAAACGCGGCGACGAGATCGGCGAGATGGCCCGCGCGGTGGAAATCTTCCGCGAGGCGGCAATCCGCAACAGGCAGCTGGAATCCGAAGCCCTGGCCAACCGCGAGCGGGCCGAGCGGGACCGTATCGAGTTGCAGCAGCGCGCCGAGGCCGAGGCCGAAGAACGGCTCAATCAGGCCACGGGTTCGCTGGCGGGCGGTCTTCGCCGTCTCGCTTCCGGCGATATGGTCTGCGAGATCGCCACGCCGTTCGCACCGCAATTCGAGGCGCTGCGGCACGATTTCAACAGCTCCGTCGTTCAACTGCGCGAAGCGCTGACAAGTGTCGGCCAGTCCGTGCAGACGGTAAATGGCGGCGCTCACGAGGTTTCGTCGGCATCCGACGATCTTTCCCGCCGCACGGAGCAGCAGGCTGCCTCTCTGGAAGAGACCGCTGCCGCGCTGGAAGAGATCACCGCCAATGTTTCGGCCACCTCCAAGCGGGCAGGCGATGCGCGTGACACGGTGCGTGAGGCAAGGGCAAAGGCCGATCTTTCCGGCAAGGTGGTGCGCGATGCCGTTTCCGCCATGGAACGCATCGAGCATTCCTCGCGCCAGATCGGCCAGATCATCGGTGTTATTGACGAAATCGCCTTCCAGACCAACCTTCTGGCGCTGAATGCGGGCGTCGAGGCGGCGCGGGCGGGCGATGCGGGCAAGGGTTTTGCAGTCGTTGCACAGGAAGTGCGCGAACTGGCCCAGCGTTCCGCCAAGGCCGCCAAGGAAATCAAGCAGCTCATCAACACGTCAGCCGTTGCGGTGGGTGAAGGCGTGAAGCTTGTCGCCGATACTGGCGTCGGGCTTTCCGAGATCGAGCAGCTCGTACTGTCCGTCAACACGCATATGGACGCCATCGCCACCGCGGCGCAGGAACAGTCCGCCGGTCTCTCCGAGGTCAACACCGCCGTCAACCACATGGATCAGGCTACGCAGCAGAACGCCGCGATGGTTGAGGAAATGAATGCGGCCGGTGCTGGTCTTGCGCAGGAATGTGCCAACCTCCAGGCTTTGTTGGCGCAATTCCAGCTCGGTCAGCAGACTTCCGCATTGCGCGAGACGGCAAGGCACATGCGAGAGGCAAGCCCCGCACGTGCACCTGTCTCCCAGCCGTCCAGATCCCGCCCGGTCACTGCTTCGCGTGGCAATGCCGCGCTGGCCGTGAAGGGTGATGACTGGACCGAGTTCTGAGGACGAGATTGCCTTTGGCTCCGGGGTCCAGCGCGGTCAAGTCTCTGATCGCGCACGACTCTTCTCACGGCGCAGACGCGCCGTGGCTGGATGCCGGATCCAATCCGGCATGGCGAAAGAAAAAAGTCGCAAGCATCAACAGATCGAAGCCCGCGTCCGAAATCGACGCGGGCTTCATCGTTTCTGCAGGTTTGGCAATGCAGCAGCGAGCGCCCTTAGTGGCGCGGTCATGTGCTTGTCGCGTCTGAGGGCAAGGGCGATCCGCCGTTCGAGCGGCGGCTCGAGCGAGCGCCATTCAAGCCCCGATGCAGCACCTTCATGCTCCATCGCCATGCGTGGCACGATGGCAAGGCCAAGGCCCGCGCCGGCCAGTTTCTTGATGGCCTCGACGCTGCCCAGTTCCATGGCGGGTTGCACGGTGCGGCCGCTTGCCGAAAACCATTGATCCACGAGCTTGCGCGTATTGCCGCCCTCGTAAAGCAGCAATGGCTGTGTCGAAAGCGTCTCGGCATTCAGGATTGTTGCATCGCTGATGGTGCCAAGCGGGAAAACCGCAACCAGTTCATCGAGATGGATGTCGCTGATATCGAGGCTGCGGCCGCTGGCCGGCAGGGCCACCACCGCCGCATCGATCGTATTGGCTTCGAGAAGCCTCAGTATATCGTGGGTATTGCCGGTCTGCACGACGATGTCTATCCCCGGCATCACCTGGCGGATTTTGCCCAGCACTGGCGGCAGAAGATAGATGCAGGCGGTGGCGCCCGTGCCGATGCGCAGGCGTCCCGTCACGCCGCTGCGATGAGGGGCTACGGTATCGATGGCATGCGCCACTTCTTCCGCAATCCGTCTTGCATGGATGAGAAAGTCCCGGCCCGCCGCCGTCGGCTGCGCGCGCCTGCCGACCCGTTCGATCAGCCGCACACCGAGCTGCTTTTCCAGCAGCCGGATGTGCAGGCTGATGGCCGGCTGCGTCAGCCCCGCCTTATCGGCTGCGGCGGAAAAGCTGCCGAGTTCGGCGACATCCATGAAGCTGCGCACCTGCCGCAGATCGAGGTCCATCATCAAAGAAAACCTTATCGTTTGTATAAGACAGATAATCTTTATTTTGACTGAGCCGCAATGCACAATAATGCCGTGAATGACCACAGGACACGAGAATGACCCTTCCCACAATTTCCAGCCTTACCATCCGCCCCTGCGAGGAGGCGGATATTCCAGCCATTACCGAAATCTACCGGGATGCCGTGCTGCATGGCCGCGCCAGCTTCGAGATCGATCCGCCAAGCGTGGATATGATGCTTGAGCGCCGCCGATTGCTGGTGGAAGGCAACTACTCCTATCTCGTCGCCGAAATCGACGGAAAGGTAGCCGGATATGCCTATGCCGGCGCCTATCGTCCGCGCCCGGCCTATGGTGCTGCTGTGGAGAATTCCGTTTATATCGATCCGGCCATGAAGGGCATGGGAATTGGCCGCAAGCTGCTCGATGCGCTGATCGAGGATGCGACTTCGCGCGGCTTTCGGCAGATGATTGCGGTCATCGGCGATAGCGCCAACGCCGCCTCCATCGGGGTTCACCGCGCCGCCGGTTTCGAGCATGTCGGCACATTCAAGTCCATCGGATGGAAACACGGCCAGTGGCTGGACACGGTGCTGATGCAGCGCGCGCTGGGCGATGGCGACACCACGCCCCGTTTCTGAAACCTCAGGGCTTGGTGGAGCCGGGGATTTCAACCTTCAGCGTATCGCCGGCAAGCTCGCTGCCGAGTTCGACGGCCTTGGTCTTCTTGTCGTAAACGCAGATATGGCTGATCGTCGCATCCGCGCCCTTGGCCTTGCCGGTGAGGACGGCGAGGCCATAATTCTCGCTGCCCACCGGATCGACCACCACCTTGGCGTCCTCGATCATGTCTTTGCCGGCGCCAAGGCACGCCGTCTGCACATCCGCCACGAATTCCTTCCAGGCATCGTCAGACGATGCGACGGCGGGTAGCGCCAGCGAGGAGAAGACGGCGAAAAGCAGCGCGCGATGGATCATGGGGCGGGTCATGGAATTTCCTTCCTGCAATTTCATCAAAAGCGAACCGATAGGGTGGAAAACAGTACGCCAGGGTTGTGAAACAAATGTGGTGGCGGCTGGCTTGAGAGGAATTTTCTCTTTTGTCGGAACATTTTGATATTTCACAGGTTGCCCAAACAGAGGTTCGCTCCTATGGTCCGCTCACACGGTTTCTAGGAGCGGTAACCCGCTGCAAAAAGGAGTAAAAACCATGGCCTTCGAACTTCCTGAACTCCCCTACGACTACGACGCGCTTGCACCATACATGTCGCGCGAGACGCTCGAGTTCCATCACGACAAGCACCACAAGGCATATGTCGACAACGGCAACAAGCTGGCGGCGGAAGCCGGTCTTTCCGACCTTTCGCTTGAGGAAGTCGTGAAGAAGTCCTTTGGCACCAATGCTGGTCTCTTCAACAATGCTGCCCAGCATTACAACCACGTCCATTTCTGGAAGTGGCTGAAGAAGGACGGCGGCGGCAACAAGCTGCCGGGCAAGCTGGAACAGGCGTTCGCCTCCGATCTCGGCGGTTACGACAAGTTCAAGGCTGATTTCATCGCTGCCGGCACCACGCAGTTCGGCTCGGGCTGGGCATGGGTTTCCGTCAAGAACGGCAAGCTCGAAATCTCCAAGACCCCGAACGGCGAAAATCCGCTGGTTCATGGCGCAGAACCGATCCTCGGCGTCGACGTATGGGAACACTCCTACTACATCGACTACCGCAACCTGCGTCCGAAGTACCTCGAAGCCTTCGTCGACAACCTCATCAACTGGGACTATGTCCTGGAGCGTTACGAAGCCGCTTCCAAGTAAGTTTTGCGGATTGTAATTTTTTGAGCACCCGGCCCCCCAAAGGCCGGGTGTTCTGCTTTTGAGGTCGACAATCCAGCGTGTCGCTTCCATTTGTCACAAGCCTGTCATCCGCCCGGTTTATCGCGGCGCATCATGACTGAAAAAACCACACCGCTCTTCTCATTCGGCATTGTTGCCGATCCCCAATATGCCGATGCCGAACCCCGCCCGGATATGGGCCGGTATTATGCCGAAAGCCCGAAAAAGCTTGGCGAAGCGATCGACGCCTTCAATCGCGAGGAACTGGCCTTCGTGGTAACGCTGGGCGATATCATCGATCGCGGTTTTGAAAATTTCGATGCGATCCTTGGCGTCTACGAGCAGCTTCGCCACCCTTCGGTGATGCTGCCGGGAAATCACGATTTCGCCGTTGCCGCCGAACACCTCTCCGCCATCCATGCCCGCCTCGGCATGGCGTCGCCATGGCACGATTTCACTATCGGTGAGATACGTTTCGTGGTGCTTGACGGCAGCGAGGTCAGCTTGTTTGCCCCGCCGCCGGGCGATCCGCGCCGCACGCTGGCGCAAGAGCGTCTGAAGCGCCTGAAAGAGGTGGGTGCGATCAATGCGCAGGACTGGAATGCGTCGCTCAGCGACGAACAGTTCGAATGGCTGCGGACCGTTCTGCAAAAGGCGGATGCGGCGGGTGAAAAAGTGGTCATTCTCTGCCACTATCCGGTCTATCCGAACAACGCCCATAATATGTGGGACGCGCCCCGCATCGTTGATCTTCTGGATGTACACCCTTCGGTCGTCGCATGGTTCAGCGGCCATAATCATGAGGGCAATTACGGGGTGCAGGGCAACACTCACTTCGTCAACTTCAAGGGCATGGTGGATACGCCCGACCAGAACACCTTCGCCATTGCCGATGTGTTTGCCGACCGAATCGTCATCCGCGGTTTCGGGCGGGAGGACGATAGGGTGCTGGAGCACTTGCAGCATAACGCTGCCTTGCTTTGAAGTCAGCACCACCCTCTCAACCGTCATTCCTGTCCCTGTCACAGGAATGACGGTTGAGACGGGGGCCCCGACACACAACGAAGGTTGAAAGACGCGCTAAATCAGTTGCTTTTACGCGCCGGCTTGATTCGTCGTTCGTTCCGAAGTCCCAAGCTGATTGCTCTGCCAGCCGCTCATCCACAATTGCCGCAACCTTTCGCCTTCCATCTTGAAAAAGCTGCCGGTTGTCTTGCAGGTCAGAACGCGGTCGGAGCGGAAATTGCGGATCGCTTGCCTTAGCTCGCACCAGGCGACGATGTTGGTCGTCTCCGAATAATAGATCATGGCGATGGGCCGGATCTGTCGCCGGGTCTCGGTGCCGGTTTCATCGCCATAGGTTATGTCCAACCGCTCCTCGTCGCGCACCGCCCGCCTGACCATGGCAAGATCGACGCCGGCGGGTGAGGGCGCGATGCTGCCCCAGGCGTGCAGGGCATTGGCCGACAGGGTTTTCGACAGGGGTTCGGGCAGGGATGCGGCAATCTTGTCGCTGACCTTTTTGGCCGCCTGCCGCAATTCAGTATCGCCCGTGCGCGCGACCATGGCGAGCGCAAGCACGATCGCCTCCGTCTCCTCGATGGAAAACATCAGCGGCGGCAGGTTGAAGCCGGGACGCAGGATGTAACCGACGCCGCGTTCGCCTTCGATCGGCACGCGCATGGTCTGAAGGGCCGAAATATCGCGATAGACCGAGCGCACCGTGACTTCCAGTGCCTCGGCAATGGTCTGCGCGGTGATCGGCCTGCGCGCCACCCGCAGGATCTGGATGATCTCGAACAGTCTCGATGCCTTGCGCATTGCCGTTTTTCCCGGTGGTTTCTCAACGCAACTGACACAACGCTGTCAGTTGGCTTTTCCTATAAGCAGCAAAACACATTGAGAAACATGAGTTTTCCCGGGAGATACTGACATGAGTTACGCCGAAAATCGCTGGCTTTTCTTTCTGGTCCTGTTCGGCATCATCATCCTGCCGGGCATGGATATGCTGTTCGTGCTGGCAAGTGCGTTGACGGGTGGCAAAAGAACCGGGCTTTCCGCCGCAAGCGGCATGAGCGCCGGCGGCATGGTGCATTCACTTTACGGTGCGTTGGGCGTCGGCATGCTTGCCGCCTGGATGCCGTCGCTGTTCCTGCCGCTGCTGGTCGCCGGCGCCGCTTACATGGTCTGGATCGGCGTCGGCCTGATGCGCAGCGCCATCACCGTCAATGGCGATGAGGCGCAGGCGAGCGCCTCTGTCAGAAAGGCGTTCTGGCGGGCCGTTCTCACCTGCCTTTCCAATCCGAAAGCCTATCTCTTCATGATGGCGATCTATCCGCAATTCCTCAAACCCGACTATGGTCCAATCTGGATGCAGGGTCTGGTAATGGGCGCGATGGTGGCCATCACGCAGTTCACGGTCTATGGCGCTCTGGCGCTGACGGCGGATAAAAGCCGGGCATGGCTCGTTTCCTCGCCTGCCGCGACGATTTTCATCGGCCGCGCCGCCGGTTTCATGCTGATTGCCGCAGCCCTGGTTACGCTTTGGGAAGCACTCTCCTAGACTTCTGTTTTCTTGGGGAAATTCACTGCAATGTGACTTCTTTTCGCCATGCGGAAAGGGCATCCTCGCGCCGTTATCGCGCGTTCGGCATCTGCCGGAATCAAGGAGAGAGTGTATGAAACTGAAAACCATCGCGGCGGCCATGCTTTTCGGCTGTCTTTGCGCCGGAGCGGTCTACGCTGCCGGCGAAGTCGAAAAACGTGAAGGCATGATGAAGCAGATCGGCGGCTCCATGGGGGCGCTTGCTGCCATCTCCAAGGGCCAGAAGCCTTATGACGCCGAAGCCGTAAAGGCTGCCGTGACGACCATCAGCACCAACGCCAAGGCTTTCCCCGACCAGTTTCCCCCGGGCAGCGAGACCGGCAGTGCTGCGGCACCCGCGATCTGGGAAAATTTCGATGACTTCAAGTCCAAGGCCGCCAAGCTCGGTGCCGATGCGGACAAGGTCCTCGCCAGCCTTCCCGCCGATCAGGCAGGCGTCACCGCCGCCATGCAGACCCTCGGTGCCGATTGTGGTGCGTGCCACCAGACCTACCGTCTGAAGAAGTGATCCTATTAAGAACGCCGCTTCCCGGCGGCGTTTTTTTCAGCGGGAATGATGCCTGATCTCATCAGGTGATAATGGGGAGAGGGGTCATGGCCTCCATTTGGACGAAGCTCGCGGGCGGGATCGCGGTGGCGGCCATTGCCGGTTTCGGCATTTTCGCCTGGGTCACCGCGCCTGTGCGTCAGGCACCCAGCCACTGGGTGAGCCTTGGCGAGCCGGACCTTGCCAATGGCGAAACGCTGTTCTGGGCGGGCGGCTGCGCAAGTTGCCATGCGGCACCAGATGCCAAGGGCGATGCGCTTTTGACGCTTTCGGGCGGGCAAGCGTTGAAAAGCCCCTTCGGCACCTTCCATGTGCCCAATATTTCCTCCGATCCGCAGCATGGCATTGGCGGCTGGACGCTTTCGGAATTCGGCGATGCGATGACGCGCGGCGTCGGCAAGAACGGCGAACATCTCTATCCGTCCTTCCCTTACGCCTCCTATGCCCGCATGACGCAGAAGGACATCAACGACCTCTTCGGTTATTTGCGGGTTCTGCCCGCCAGCCAGAATGACGCGCCGGATCATGAACTGCCGTTCCCCTTCAACATGCGCATGGCATTGGGCGGCTGGAAATTCCTCTATTTCGATACATCCGCGCCACCCCGCGTCGAGCTTGCCGATGCCAATGCCGAATTGCTGCGCGGCCAATATCTGGTGGAAGGCCCGGGCCATTGCGGCGAATGTCACACGCCGCGCAATGCGCTTGGCGGTTTTCTCGATGGCAAATGGCTGGCCGGTGGTCCAAATCCCGAAGGCGAGGGCCGGATTCCCGATATCACCCCCGGCTCGCAGAGCGTCGGAAGCTGGGAGGCGGCCGATATTGCCAACTATCTGGAAACCGGCTTCACCCCGGAATTCGACAGCGTCGGCGGCTCCATGGTCAAGGTGCAGCAGAATATGGCGCATCTGACGGCCGAAGACCGCAATGCGATCGCCGCCTATCTGAAGGCCATCCCGGCACGGTAGCCCTTTGCCGTCATGCCGGACTTGATCCGGCATCCAGCCGCGGCGCGCAATTCTCACGCCGGCCTGCCATTGACTCCCACCCACACCCATCGGATAACGATCCTGTGATGGTTCCTTCCGGGCGTTCCGGAAGGTGAAAAGGGAACACGATAGGGAGACATCCTCATTCGTGGCTGCCCCCGCAACTGTGAGCGGAGAGCCTGAAACGAAATGCCACTGGTAAGCATCTCGCCGGATATGGACGAGGGCAATGCCGGGAAGGTGTTTCAGGTTTTGACCCGTAAGCCAGGAGACCTGCCATCACGGAAATGTCCATGCCGGCGGGGTGTCCGGAAGAGCGGAATTTCAGGGTGGTGGTGCTTGAACGTGCCGCCCTGTGTCAGTCTCGTATCCCCGTGGTGAAGTGTATCGCATGCGGCTGCACGGCGTTTTGCCGTTCCGCCGCGTCTAAAGGCGCGGGGTCGCGCCGTAAGAGGGGTCACCATGTCCATCAACCAGAATACGGCAAATGCCGCCGTTTCGGCAAAAACGGGCAGCTTCGCGCAATCGCTGACGGCGATCGTGCTTGGTCTGTTCGTCGTCGGTTTTGTCGGCTTTTCGCATGTGGAAGCCGTTCACAACGCCGCGCATGACACACGTCATGCCAATGCTTTCCCTTGCCATTGAGGGGGAAAGCATGTCGTTCTTTCGCAATATCGTTTTTACCGCCGTCCTCGTCGGCATCGTTGGCGGCTTCGCCGTTTCGGCCATGCAGGCTTTCGGCACCACGCCGCTGATCCTGAAGGCGGAAACCTATGAAAATGCCGGTGGCGAAGCGCCCCACAGCCATGATGCTCCGGCCACGACCGGCGCTGCCGTTCCCGCGCACGAACATAATGAGGAAGCCTGGTCTCCGGCCGACGGCTTCGAGCGCACCGCCTATACGGTCGCCGCCAACGTGCTGACCGCCATCGGTTATGCGCTGGTGCTGACCGGCCTCATCTCGCTGCGTGGCACCGATGCCGGCTGGCGCGAAGGCCTTTTGTGGGGTGTGGCCGGTTTTGCCGCCGTCATGCTTGCGCCGATGATCGGCCTGCCGCCGGAACTGCCGGGCAGCCCGGCGGCCGCGCTTGAGGCGCGTCAAATCTGGTGGCTTTCGACGGTTGCCGCGACCGCAGGCGGCATTGCGCTGATCGCATTCCGGCGCGAACCCTGGGCAATCGTGCTCGCACTGGTGTTGATCGTTGCTCCACATGTGGTGGGCGCGCCCCTGCCGCCGGAAGGTGAACATGCGCTGGCACCGCTGCCGCTGGAACGACAGTTCATCGTCGCCGCCACCGTGACCAGCTTTGTCTTCTGGGCCTTGCTCGGAACATTGAGCGCGTTTTTCCTGAAGCGCTTCCAGCAGGCTTAAATCCATGCAGGACGCAGCCGAATGGAGTGAGGAACTCGACGCGCTGCGTTTTGCCGTTCCCGGTCACGGCGCTTTCTGCGCCGTGCATCGCCTTGCTTTCAAGGCAGTCCTTGGCGTCAGCCCGGAACGGGAAGCGGCGCTCGCCTATTTTCATGAGAATGAGGCTGCCTTTACGGTCGCAGCCCTTGCCAAGATAAAACGCTCGGCTTTGCCGGCCGGTCGCAGTCTGCATCTCAACAGCCGCGATATCCGCCGTGCGATTGCGGGGGAGGGCGGGGATGTCGCGCCCCGTGTCTGCCGGGTGCTTGATCAGGGGTGATTTGTGATGGTATCGCGGCTTAACTTCCCCACCACCCTCATTCCTGTGACAAGCACAGGAATGAGGGTGGGAGGATCCGCAAAACTCTCGATGCCAAGGTGAGCCTCACCGGTGCTCCGCCGCAAAAACCTGAAGTTCCGCCTCGGCTTCCGGACCAAAGAGGCCGAGGTGTTTCAGAATTTCCACTGCGAAACTGACGGGTGCACTGCCGGCTGCGGTTACGATGCCGCCATCGCTGACCGCCTTCGGCTGGTCGCGATAGAGCGCTTCGCCGCGATAGGACGGATAGGCCTTGTGAGAGGCGAGCGAATTGCCGGTATGGGCGACGTCATCAAGGGCGCCCGTGCCTGCAAGCGCGCTGGCAGCCGCGCAGATGCCGGCAACCAGCCGGCCCTTCTCGCGAAACCGCTGTGCCAGCCCGCCAAGATCGACAGCCGTTCCCTTTTCCCAGCTGAGGCCGCCGGGAATGACGAGCGCATCGATGTTAGCAGGATCAAGCGCGTCATAGGATGTGTCGGGCGTAACGTTGAGCCCGCCCATTGAAACCACGGGCCGGCCGTCCGGGGTTGCGTAAACGATCTCGACGCCGAGATAGCCGCGCGCGGCGGCGGCAAGCAGCGCCGGTTCCCAGTCCGCAAAATCCTGCGCAAGCGCAATGGCAATCCGTGTCATGACCGTCTCCGAAGGTTGCAATCAGGCGATAGACTGCATGTAGCGCATGCCGGTGACCGGGCGCGGCGCGAAATCCATGCTTTCGTAGAAACGATGCGCGGCGACATTGCCGGTCGTGGCGCTGACGGAAAGATAGTCGCAACCGAGGCGCTTGGCGATATCGCGGGCGCGGGAAACCAGGTGCTGGCCGGTGCCATGGCCGCGGTGACCGTCACGCACGAAAAGATGGTGCAGCTCAAGCCCGCGGCGGCCTTCCTGCGCCCTGTAGAGCGGCAGCATCAGGGCGTAACCGATCAATGCGCCGTCGGCTTCCGCAACCAGCCCATGCACCCAGGGAAGCGGGCCGAACAGGTCGCGTTCCAGTTTCGCCGGCGTAATCGCCGCCGCATCGCCATGAAAGGTGGCAAGCAGGGTGATCATCTCATTGAGCTCAGGCAAATCGGTCTTGCGTGCGCCACGAATGATGACGACGGGCGGTCTTTCCAATGTAAGGGAACTATCTTCGGTCATTTTTCTGGTCCTTCGGTTTTATCGGTGCCGTCAGGACGCTTGAAAAACAACAAAGCCGCCTGACGGCGGCTTGTTGACAAAATGATCTGTCGAGCCGCCCTTTACAGGTAGGCCCAAAAGTACGAGCAGGAGATGGGTGCGCGTTCGTTGATCATGTCCATGCAATGCGCTCGAATCTGAAATCTGTCAAGCCTGCTCTTCAGCCTCAATGCTCGCCGTCGCACATGCCATGGTCGGAAAGTGCGCGGATGACGTAACAATCCTCGATCGAATGACCATGGCAATGGGAGACGATACGTTCGAGCTCATGCTCGAGCTTTTTGAGGCTGGTGATTTTTTCGCGCACATGGGCGAGGTGTTCGGCGGCAATGCGGTCCGCACCCTCGCACGGCATTTGCCGGTGCTGGCTGAGCGCGATCAATTCTCTGATGGCGTCGATATTGAGCCCGATATCGCGGGCATGGCGGATGAAAGCCAGCCTTTCGAGATCGGATTTTTCGTAACGGCGCTGGTTGCCTTCCGAGCGGTCTGCCTCGCGGATGAGGCCCATCTGCTCATAATAGCGGATCGTCGGAACCTTCACGCCGGTACGTTTGGACAATTCACCGATGGACAGCATTGCCTTCTCCATATTCTCAAGAGCAGCCGGGACAAGAACGAACCGGATGCTCTAGTCTCTAGAGATATAGCTTTTCAGCCTGCCGTTCAATGGGTGTCAGGCGGCGGCATCCACGCCGAGTGCCTGCGCCAGGGCTTTGAGAACTTCTGTCTCGATGCTGGAGGCGGCGTCAGGCTGCGCTGATGCGGCGATATCTACCGCCGGTTCGGTTCTGGCCTGTGCGCCGCTGTCTAGGTTCCAAAGTGCTGCGGCAAGTCCGGCGGAAACGCTGGCGGCGGCAGGTGCGGCGGAAACGGCAACGCTCTCGGCGCTGGAAATCGCGCGGTGTGCCGCCCGTGTCAGTTCCAGCAAGGCCTCGGTGGTTGCATTTGTTTCCCTGGTCTTTGTCGGCTCAAGGGTCCGGACCGGAGTTGCGTAATAGCTGCTGGTTGTTGCTGCGATAGTCGTCATGACTGAGTCCCCTAAGTTTCATGGGGTATTTTTAGGGGTCGAAACATTCGCGAAGATTGCGTCGCGCAGGGCTTGAACCAAAAAACATCGCAATATAGTATACCCCCCTATAGTATATGAGGTACTCATGTCCCATACGATCCGCAACAAGGAGAAGCTTCTCGCTCGCATCCGTCGCCTCAAGGGGCAGATGGAGGCGGTGGAGCGTGCCTTGGACGATTCCAAGCCCTGCGGCGAGGTGCTGCAATTGCTGGCCTCGGTGCGCGGTGCGCTTTCCGGCCTGACGGGGGAGGTGATGCAGGAACATCTGCATGAGCACGTCGTGCACGCCGAAAATGAAGACGAGCGGGCGCGTGCGGCGGAAGAGCTGGCCCAGGTGCTGAAGACCTACATCCGCTAACCTCTCTCCCAAAAGTGTCCGCGGCTTTGGGAAAAGACATGCGTGAAACAGAATATTCCAGGATCGAACAGGATTAGCGACATGACGACGATATCCGAATTTCCCGCAGCGTCCGGCCACGACCATGTTTTCCTAGGCCGGAACCATGAGCGCAATGAAAAGCGCGTGTGGATGGTGATTGCGCTGACCACAGTCATGATGGTGGCGGAGATCGTCGCCGGCCACTGGTTCGGTTCCATGGCGCTGACGGCGGATGGCTGGCACATGTCCACCCATGCGGGCGCAATGCTCATCTCGGCGCTGGCCTATCTCTATGCCCGGCGTGAGGCGCGCAATCCGCGCTTCACCTTCGGCACCGGCAAGTTCGGTGATCTCGCCGGTTTTGCCAGCGCCATCGTGCTGGCGGTGGTGGCGCTGCTCATCGCCGTTGAAAGTGCGATGCGGCTTTTCAATCCTGTTCAGATCGACTTCAATCAGGCGATCCTCGTCGCCCTCATCGGTCTTGCCGTCAATCTCGTCAGCGCCGTGCTGTTGAAGGATGATCACGATCACGATCACGGCCATGGCCATGGTCACGCACATGGTTCGCATGCCCATCACGGCCATGGCAGCCACGCCCATCACGATCACGGCTCGCACGCGCATCACGGCGAGCACGGTGCGAAGGGCGGCAGGGACAATAATCTGCGCGCAGCCTATCTGCATGTACTCGCCGATGCGCTGACTTCCGTTCTCGCCATTGTCGCGCTGCTGCTCGGCAAGTGGAACGGCTGGTCCTTTCTCGATCCGTTGATGGGTATTGTCGGCGGTGTGGTGATTGCCCGCTGGTCATGGGGACTCATTCGCTCCACGGCAACGACGCTGGTTGATGCGGTTCCGCTGACGGAGGACTTGCCGCAGGAAATCCGTGAAAGCGTGGAGACGGAAGAAGATCGCATTACCGACCTGCACGTCTGGCAGGTGGGGCCGGGGCATCACGCCGCCATTGTCGCCATCCACTCGCAGGTGCCGAAGGCGCCGGCTTTCTACAAGCAGAAGCTTGCAGCCATACATGAACTCTCACATGTAACGGTGGAGGTCAGCCCGGCAAGGGTCTGATCGGAATCATCTATTCGTATTCGGAATAGGCGCTGCGCACCCATTCGGCCTGCGCTTCTGCCTTGTCTTCGGCGGAGGTCGCAGCCGGCGTGTGGGCCGGCGCGCTGCCATTGCCGACGGCCCACAGCACGTTGGCCAGCGAACGGGAAAGAACGGTGCTGGAAACGGTAGGGTTGCCGGGGCCGCGTTTTACGGCCTGTTCCTCAGGCGCGCTCTGCGCGCTGCCGGGTTTTTCGATGTCGCGGACACGAGCCTGATAATTGTATCCGCCAATATTGCTTTCGATCTGCATGCCAGTGATTCCGCGTTCAAAAGTTAACAAATGGTTAACGGCGGCGGCTTGCCCGAAGCTTGCGCTTGTTGCATTGCAATGTCGTTCCCGGCTTGACACGTGGCAAAGGGGTGCTTCGTTTTTGCATGGTTGGATGGAAAGGCGGGCATTGCCGGCCTTGCCCACACTTCGCGTCGTGCTCGCCATGGCGACCCTGTTGTGCAGCTCAAACTCTGGCGCCAAACACCCCAACTCCCGTCATGCCGGCTCTAGGCCGGTATGACGAAAGAGTTTGGACGCGGCCAGGCAGCTCCGATGTCTTTTGCGCAGCGGGGCTGGGGCTTTTTCGGTCTTCTGAAAGAAAGGCAAATCCTGTTGGTGCCGGATTACGCGGTTTCCTTCTCCACAGGCGCCGCCGGTTCCGGGATTTTTTCCGCTTCCTCCACGACTGCCACCCCGGCCTCCGCCTCCTGAGGTGCCGGCGTGACCATCGCCGCCACCAGCGTGTCGAGGCCGATGGCGCCGACTGGCTTGCCGTCTTCATCCACCACATGGGCGCTGGTTTCGTTCGCCTCCGACATATCGCGGGCGATGGTTTCCAGTGTCGCGTTTTCCGGCACCGACATGCCCTCGGGTTTCGCCGTCAGCGGTTCCATCACGGTGGTCGCCTGAAGCACACGGCTGCGGTTGACGTCGCGCACGAAGTCGGTGACGTAACCATCCGCAGGGGAAAGGATGATGCTCTGGCCGTCGCCCTGCTGCACCACTTCGCCGTCTTTCAGAATGGCAATGTGGTCGCCGAGCCGCAAAGCCTCATCCAGATCGTGAGTGATGAATACCACAGTCTTTTTCAGCTCCTGCTGAAGGTCGAGCAGCATCGTCTGCATATCGACACGGATCAGCGGATCGAGAGCCGAATAGGCCTCGTCCATCAGGAGAATATCGGCATCGTTGGCAAGCGCGCGGGCAAGGCCGACGCGCTGCTGCATGCCGCCGGAAAGCTGGTTCGGATAATAATCCTCATAGCCGGCAAGACCGACACGATCCAGCCAGTAACGGCCTTTCTCTTCGCTGTCCTTGCGTGGCATGCCCTGAATATCGAGGCCGTAGACGCTGTTTTCCAGCACGGTGCGATGCGGCAGGAGGCCGAATTTCTGGAACACCATCGCCGTTTTGTGACGGCGGAATTTCCGCAGCGCCGAAGTGCTCATGCCGCAAATGTCCTCGCCGTCGTAGAGAACCTCACCTGCGGTCGGGTCGATCAGCCGGTTGATGTGGCGGATCAGCGTCGACTTGCCGGAACCGGAAAGTCCCATGACCACGGTGATCTTGCCGCCCGGCATGGTGATGTTGATGTTGTTGAGACCGAGCACATGGTTGTGTTTGTCGTTCAGCTCGACCTTGTCCATGCCTGATCGCACCGCTTCGAGGTACTTCTCGGGATGCTTGCCGAAGATCTTGTAAAGATTCCTGATTTCGATGCTTTTAGCCATGGGAGACCTCGCGGTATTTCTGCAGGCGCTTGCCGAAAGCCTGGCTTGCCCGGTCGAACATGATGGCGATGGCGACCAGAGCGAAACCGTTCAGGAAGCCCACCGTGAAAAACTGGTTGTTGATGGCCTGCAGCACATTCTTGCCGAGACCGCCGACGCCGACCATGGAGGCGACGACGACCATGGCGAGTGCCATCATGATGGTCTGGTTGATGCCGGTCATGATGGTGGGTAACGCCAGCGGCAGCTGCACATTGAACAGCTTCTGGCCGTTGGAGGAGCCGAAAGCATCGGCGGCTTCCAGCACTTCCCGGTCTACCAGGCGAATGCCGAGGCTGGTCAGGCGGATGACGGGTGGAATGGCGTAGATCACCACTGCGATCAGGCCCGGTACCTTGCCGATGCCGAAAATCACCACCACGGGGATGAGATAAACGAAGCTTGGCAGGGTCTGCATCACGTCGAGCACGGGATTGATGATACGCTGCAACCGTTCGGAGCGTCCCATCAAAATGCCGAGCGGCAGGCCGATGACGATGGCGATCAGCGTGGCGATGGCGACGATGGAAAGCGTCGTCATGGCGTCGCGCCAGAGGCCGACTGCGCCGATCATGAGCAGGGAGATGGCCGTGCCACCGGTGATCTTGAAGCTGCGCCCGGCCAGATGCACGATCGCCAGAATGACCAGCATGGTGACGATCCACGGGGTCTGGATGAACAGCCGCTCCGAGGAGTTGAGAAAGAGCTGCAGCGGATGCACGATCACATCGATCGCATCGCCGTAATTGCGCACGATATCGCGAAAACCGTCATCGATGGTCTTGCGTGCCACACGCATCGTGCCGTTATCGATGGCCGGAAACTTGCACAGCATATCCGGCAGATAGTTACAGAGGGCCATTATTGTTGTTTTCCCTTTTGGTTTTGGGGGATGGGTGGTCGAGGCTGGAGCGCGGGGCACCCCTCCGTCCTGCCGGACATCTCCCCCACAAGGGGGGAGATCGATCCGAGGCAAAGTCCCGCCCATCAAACAGGTTGCGGATTTGTGAGAAGGGTGAGCCCAGCCGATCTAGATGCCCGGCAGGGCAGAGGGGGTAAAGCCACGGATGGAAACCGAAGCTTCCCACTCTCATCAACCAATCACATCGAAGCCTTGATCTTCTCCGCCACCTCGGGCGAAACCCACTTCGTCCAGATATCCTCGTTGTTCTCGAGGAAATATTCCGCGCCGTCTTCGTTGGTGCCCTGGTTTTCATCCATCCAGGCCAGAACCTTGGCGACGGTCTCGTTGTCCCACTGCCGCTTGCGGATATAGTCGATGGAAGGACCGGCCTTCTCGGCAAAGTCCTTGGTGACAACAGTGAATACCTCTGCCACCGGATAGGCGTTTGGCTTGGGATCGGCGCAATCAGGCTTGGCGATGCAATTGTCGTAGGCCTCGCGGTCGAGTGCCACGCCATCGTCCAGTTTCACCATGTCGTACTTGCCAAGAATGGCCGTCGGGGACCAGTAATAGCCGAGCCAGCCCTGCTTTTTCTCATAGGCATTGGAGATCGAGCCATCGAGGCCCGCGGCGGAGCCGGTATCGATCAGGGCGAAGCCCTTCTCGTCGGCCTTGCGTGCCTTGAACAGGTTGGCGGTCGTTGGCTGGCAGCCCCAGCCCGGCGGGCAGCCAAACACGGCACCCTTGCTGGCGTCTTCCGGCGCGGGGAAAAGCTCGGGATGCTTGAGTGCGTCCTCAACTGTCTTGATATCGGGGTGTTCGTCGGCGAGATATTTGGGAATCCACCAGCCTTCAACGCCACCTTCACTCAGGATTTTGCTTTCCTGGATCAGGTTGCCTTTCTTGACGGCGTCCTCATAGGGGGCGCCAAGGGTATTCACCCACATTTCGGGCGCCATATCCGGCTGGCCCTTTTCATTCATGGAGGTGAATGTGGGAGTGGTGTCGCCGCTGATGACGTTGACCGTGCAATCATAGCCGTTTTCCATGATGAACTTGTCGACGTAAGCCGCAACACCGGCGGATGCCCAGTTCATTTCGGCGATGGTGACGCTGCCACATGTTTCTGCGGCGTTGGCGGAATTTGCTGCACCGGCAGCGATGGTAAAGCCCGTTACGAGAATGGTCGAGGCTAGGAGTTTCTTCATGGGAGACCTCCAAGTCTGATGCAGTGTTTTCAATTGGCAAAGCGGGAGCACTGCAAAGCCCGGATTGCCAAGGGCGAACTGACATGGCGCATGAAAAAGCCGAAAAAATCCGGCGATAAGATTATCCGCAAGACGTGCTGCAGGATTGCCGCGAGAAAGGCGGCGAAAAGGCGCATGAATATGTCAACGGCCCGGATAATACGGCCGAAAAGTGATATTGCAATGCGAAATGGCGCAACGCAGCCATGCGTTCGATTTCCGGAACATTTTTTCCGGTGACGTAATACATGGGAATTATTTGCGTTTGCGGAAGATATATTATGAGTTGCAGCAACTAGAAATAAAAATTC
>NZ_WJOK01000037.1 GCF_009649785.1 Agrobacterium tumefaciens
ATAGACATAACCGAGATCGGCGTGGCCGTCGCCGCGACGCGAGGGCGTACCGACCGCGATGAAGACGACATCGGCATTGGCAACCGCGGAGGAGAGATCGGTGGTGAAGCTCAATCGGCCCGCCTTGGCGTTGTTGGCAACGATGACTTCCAGACCCGGTTCGAAGATCGGGATATGGCCGCTTTTCAGCGCTTCGATCTTCTCCGGCATCTTGTCCACGCAGATCACGTCATGGCCGAAATCGGCAAAACACGCACCGGAAACAAGGCCGACATAACCGGCACCGATCATCACTATCCGCATTCTTCTTCCTTTCGGTTCGTGAGGCGATGTTCGCGCAGCAAGCTTCAGGCGAAATCAGCGGGTGCAATCACACCACATTGTTTAGCCGCCTTCACGCTTGCCGCCAAGCGCCACGATCAACACGGGCTAACCTCTTTCCGTGACGGTGATATGATGGCGTCGACGGGACAAATTTGCCGCACCTTGCGGCCATCTGCATCGATGCGGTCGGATCGGGTGTTTTTGCGGCTTTTGCGGCTTGCACTCATAGGTAGCCGGGTCTAGCCATAGGGTGAGGATCAAATCTGCCAGACTGTCTGTCCCTTAAGGGGCGTCCGGGTTGCTTTAAGCGGCCGGGGTGCGCTTTGCGTTGCGGTCGCTGTTCGGGGAAGTTCAAATGCAAAAGGGTTTTCTGCTCGGTCTGTTCGCTTATGCGACCTTTTCCCTGGGCGATGCCACGATCAAGTCGCTTGGATCACAGATCAGCGTTTTCGAGATCGGCTTTTTCAGCATCCTGTTTTCCGGCATCTTCATCTTCTTCAGCAAGCCGCGTGAGGAAAGGTGGCGTGAATTCTGGCGCATGAGCCGTCCGTTTGCGGTGCACGGGCGGGCGATTTCCGGCCTGTTCGCCGGTATTCTCGGTATCTATGCCTTCACCACCATTCCGCTGGCCGAAGCCTATGCGCTGATCTTTCTCTCACCGTTGTTTGTGACAGTGCTGTCGGCTGTCGTATTGAAGGAAGATATAGGGCCATGGCGCTGGGCGGCCGTTCTGGCCGGCATCGTCGGTGTTCTGCTCGTCGTGCGGCCCGGCTTCAAGGCGCTGGAACTCGGGCACGTCGCAGCCATCGGTGTCGCATTCCTGGCGGCGATGACCATCGTGCTGCTCCGCTCGCTTGCGGGCAAGGAGAAGCGCACCTCGATAATGGGCGTGCTTTTGGTCTACGGCCTCACCTTCAACGGCATTGCCTCGATTCCCGAGTTCGTCATGCCCAATCTGCACCAGTTCGCCGCCTTTGCCTTCATCGGCCTCTGCACGGCGACGGGACAGATAACGCTGCTCGTCGCAACACGTATCGCGCCGGCCAGCCAGATTGCACCCTCGCATTATTCTCAGATCCTCTGGGCCGTGGCGATCGGCATGACTTTCTTCCACGAATATCCGGATGCGATCGCGGTGCTTGGGCTGGGTGTCATCGCCGCATCGGGACTTCTGACGATGATCCGCGAAAGGGTCAGGCTCGGCACAGTTCGCTGGAATCCGTTTTTCCGCAATCGGCTTTGAAGTCATCCATCGATCGGAAACAGTGCGTCAACCGAAGCGCGGCTTGTGGGGTGGGTGCAGACGGCCCCATAAGCTTTTCATCGATAGATGAATGGAGAGCCCAAAATGCTCGTGGATGGAAAGTGGACCGCCGAATGGCACCCGGTGCAGGCGACCGACAAGAAGGGTGGTTTCGTTCGCCAGACATCCGGCTTCCGCAACTGGGTAACGTCTGATGGTTCAGCAGGCCCGACGGGAGAGGGCGGTTTCAAGGCCGAGGCTGGGCGCTATCATCTCTATGTCGCGCTGATTTGTCCATGGGCCTCACGCACGCTGATCGGCCGCAAGCTCAAGAAGCTCGAGGATGTCATTTCGGTCTCAATTGTGGAGCCGGCGCTCTCCGACGAGGGTTGGAAATTCGGCGATTATCCAGGTTCGGATCGCGACGGGCTGAACGGCTTCGCTTATATGCACGAAGCCTATACCAGCGCCGATCCGCATTATACCGGCCGTGCCACCGTTCCGGTTCTTTGGGACAAGAAGACGAAAACCATCGTCAACAACGAATCCGCCGACATTCTCCGCATGCTGAATTCCGGTTTCGGCGATCTGGCCGATAACGGCATCGATCTTTATCCGGAAGATCTGCGGGACGCGATTGATGCGCTCAACGACCATATCTATCCCCGCCTCAACAACGGTGTCTACAGAACCGGTTTTGCCACCACCCAGCTTGCCTATGAGGAAGCCTTTGCCGACGTCTTCGCGACACTTCAGGAACTTGAAACTCGCCTGGCATCAGGCGGTCCCTTCCTCTTCGGCGATCGCCTGACGGAAACGGATGTCAGGCTTTTCGTGACGCTGGTGCGTTTCGATGCCGCCTATTACGGCCTCTTCAAGTGCAACCTTCGCCGCATTGCCGACTATCGGGCCCTGCAGGCCTATATGATGCGGGTGCTAAACATTCCGGGCGTGCGTGACACGGTCAATATCGACCACATCAAGCGCGGTTATTATTCGATCAAGGCGCTCAATCCGACCCGGATCGTGCCGGTCGGCCCCGATCTGCCGGGGCTTGACGAGGTTTCCATCGGCGGCACTGTGTGAATATCTAGGCCGGCTTGCCGACCTGATCGAGAAGCCATGCCTGGAAGGCGCGGGCAAGGACATTGTCCTGCCGCCCTTCCGGCAGGGCAACATAATAGCTCTTGTCGGTTTGCAGTGGAATGTCGAAGACGATTTCGAGACGGCCGGAGACGAGTTCCGCCTCGATCAGATATTTCGGCAGAAGGGCAAAGCCAATGCCGCTTATGGCTGCTTCAATGATCATCGAAAACTGGTCGAAACGGCTGCCTCTATAGGCATTCTCCGCCGTTACCCCATTCATCTCCAGCCACTCAGTCCATAGTTTCGGCCGTGTGGTCACGTGCAGCAACGGTTGTCGGTTAAAATCCTCCGGCTCTCTCATTCCCGCGCGCTGAAGCAGAGCGGGGCTGGCGACCGGCACGATCACTTCGTTGCATAAAAAGGTGCAGGTGCCGTGCGCCCAGACCGGCTGGCCGTAATGGATGGCGAGGTCGAAACCTTCCTCATCGAAATCGAAAGGGTGCGAGCGCGAGCCGATGGTGATGGTCATTTCCGGGTTGGCGTCGATGAAGCGGTGCAGACGCGGCATCAGCCAGCGGCTGCCGAAGGTTGGCAGGGTGGCGACGGAAAGTGATGCATGAGATGTTCCGGCCGAGACCGCGCGCACCATCAGCTGTTCGGATTGCTGCAACAGGCGCCGCACGTCTGGCAGGAATTTGCGACCCGCTTCCGACAGGACGACGCGCCGGCGGATGCGTTCGAAAAGCTGCATTCCGGTCTGCGCCTCGAGTTCGCCGATCTGCCGGCTGACCGCACTTTGCGTGAGGTTGAGTTCTTCCGCCGCACGGGTAAAATTCCCATGCCTTGCGGCACACTCGAATGCTTGCAGGGTTACGATATCAGGGACCAGTCTTCTGCGCGGATCCATACCATTCTCGCATCAACTTACCCGCTTTCCTCATTGGAAAAGGGTCATTATGGCCATATATGATTACGGGAAAGAATGGAATGGTGTTTTGCCGGCTTCGACGGAGGCGCCGTTTCACAAAATGATAAATTCGGGGAAAGAACAGCGACGGGAGTTGAAAGCGCCGTATCAAAAACGGCCTTTCCTCCCCTTTGAGCCAAAAAGGATAATTTGACATGGATGCGACCACGAAGCTTGACGTGAAACAGGAAGCCGCGGCCCTGCTCGACAGAATGGGCGTCGCCCGCGATCTTTATACCGGCGGCGATATGGCGTCGTTCAGCCCGGTAACGGGTGAACAGATCGCAAGCCTCAAGACCATTTCGGTCGAGGGTGTCGCAGCCGTGGTCGACAAGGCCGATGCCGCCTTCAAGATTTGGCGCAACGTGCCTGCTCCGCGCCGTGGCGAACTGATCCGGCTTCTGGGCGAAGAACTGCGCTCCTTCAAGGCAGATCTCGGTCGGCTCGTCTCGCTGGAAGCGGGCAAGGTCCCGTCCGAAGGTCTCGGCGAAGTGCAGGAGATGATCGATATCTGCGATTTCGCGGTCGGCTTGTCCCGCCAGCTTTACGGCCTCACCATCGCCACCGAACGCCCCGGCCACCGTATGATGGAAACCTGGCATCCGCTCGGCGTTGTCGGCGTTATCTCCGCTTTCAATTTTCCGGTCGCGGTCTGGTCGTGGAACGCGGCACTCGCGCTAGTCTGCGGCAATTCGGTGGTCTGGAAGCCATCTGAAAAGACCCCGCTGACGGCACTTGCGGTTCAGGGCATCTTCGAACGTGCCGTAGCCCGTTTTGGCGATGCGCCGGAAGGGCTGTCGCAGCTTCTGATCGGCGACCGCGCCGTTGGTGAAGCATTGGTGGACAACCCCAAGGTTCCCCTGGTTTCTGCAACCGGTTCCACCCGCATGGGCCGCGATGTCGGCCCGCGTCTGGCGAAGCGCTTCGCCCGCGCCATTCTGGAACTGGGCGGCAACAATGCCGGCATCGTCTGCCCGTCTGCCGATCTCGACATGGCGCTGCGCGCCATTGCCTTCGGCGCCATGGGCACGGCCGGCCAGCGCTGCACCACGCTTCGCCGTCTCTTCGTGCATGACAGTGTTTACGACCAGCTCGTGCCGCGTCTGAAAAAGGCCTACGCCTCCGTATCCGTCGGCAATCCGCTCGAAACATCGGCGCTTGTCGGACCGCTGGTGGACAAGGCGGCTTTCGACGGCATGCAGAAGGCGCTCGAAGCGGCCAAGGCGCATGACGGCGTGGTGAATGGCGGCGGGCGAGTGGATACGGGTGCGCCGGATGCCTATTATGTAAAGCCGGCACTTGTCGAAATGCCTGAACAGGCGGGGCCGGTGTTGGAAGAGACCTTCGCGCCGATCCTTTATGTGATGAAGTACAGCGATCTCGATCAGGCGATTGACGCGCATAACGCCGTTGCCGCTGGTCTGTCGTCGTCGATCTTCACCCGCGACATTCAGGAATCGGAACGTTTCCTGTCTTCGGAAGGCTCGGATTGCGGCATCGCCAACGTCAATATCGGAACCTCGGGCGCGGAAATCGGCGGCGCATTCGGTGGTGAAAAGGAAACCGGCGGTGGCCGCGAATCCGGTTCGGATGCATGGAAGGCCTATATGCGCCGCGCCACCAACACCATCAACTACTCCAAGGCGCTGCCTTTGGCGCAGGGCGTTTCCTTCGATATCGAGTAAATCGCTTCGCAAGTTTGCGCGTTCGATAGCGATATTGATCCATCATGCCGGTGCGGCCAGTCCGCACCGGCATTCGTCTGTTAAGCAGGCTTGGTAATGCTTCCTGCGATGATTTGCGGGAAAGAGGCGTCTCTGCGGAATTTTATTCCCGCAATATCGCTGATATTGAATTATCCTCTCTCTATCGTTTTCATCGAAAACCCTAGCATTGCTCCATATCGCAAACCGGCCCCAGGGGTCGGCGACAAGGAGCTAAAATGCCAGCCATTACCCGTCGTGCCCTCTCCGCCAGTTTTCTTGTTGTCGCTGCATTGTCCGTTCTGCCCTTGCAGGCGCAGGCGGCGGAAGAGCTGAAGATCGGTTATCAGAAAACCGGCCTGCCGGTGATCGCGAGGCAACAGGGCGTCATCGAAAAGGCGCTTGAGGCCAAGGGCGTCAAGGTTTCGTGGGTCGAATTCACCGCAGGCCCGCCGCTGGTGGAGGCCTTGAATGTTGGCTCCATCAATGTCGGTTGGACGGGCGATGCGCCGCCAATCTTCGGTCAGGCCGCCGGTTCGGCCATCGTTTACGTTGCGGCTCTTCCCTCGAACGGTAAAGGTGAGGCGATCTTCACCAAGCCCGAGAGCGGTATAAAGTCGGTTGCCGATCTGAAGGGCAAGAAGGTCGGCGTCGGCAAGGGCACAAGCGCCCACAATCTGCTGGTGGCGGCAATTGAGAAGAACGGCCTGAAATTTAGCGATATCGACGTGGTCTATCTCAGCCCGGCTGACGCGGCGGCAGCCTTTGCCAGCGACAAGATCGACGCCTGGGCCGTCTGGGATCCGTTCTATGCAATTGCCGAGACGCGCTATAAGCCCGTCACTCTGGCCCGCACCAGCGAGGTTCTCAATGTGAGTACCTATTTCCTCGCCAACCGCGACTATGCCAAATCCCATGCCGACACCATCAATATAACGCTTGATGCCCTGGGCGAGGCGGCCAAATGGTCCGCCGCCAACCGCGACAAGGTTGCGGCAGCCCTGCATGAGGTGACAGGTGTACCGCTGGAAGCGCAGACGCTGGCTGCGAACCGTTCGGAATTCGGTATTTCGAAAATCGATGACAAGATCATTGCCAGCCAGCAGGAAACTGCCGACCGCTTTTATCGCCTGGGCCTGATCCCTAAGCAGATCAGCATCAAGGATGCCGTCTGGTCAGGCGCCACCAACTGATCCCGGATACGGAGGGCTTCGCGATGAGCATCAGAAGGCGTATCGAGGCTGGAAGCATCACGGGCTGGTTGCTTCCTGCCATCATTCTTGCCGGCTGGGAGCTTGCTGCCCGCGTCGGTCTCATTTCGGCAAACGTCCTGCCGGCTCCCTCTGCCGTCGCGGAAGCCTTCTGGCGGCTTTTGCTTTCAGGGGAACTCATCGCCAATATCGGTGTCAGCTCCGCTCGCGCTCTGGCCGGTTTCGCCGTTGGCGGCGCGATTGGTTTCATCTTCGGGCTGGCCAACGGACTGTCGCGGTTTTCCCGCAGCTTTACCGACACGACGCTGCAGATGATCCGCAACATCCCGCATCTGGCGCTCATTCCGCTCGTCATCCTCTGGTTCGGCATCGACGAGGAGGCAAAGCTTTTCCTCGTGGCACTCGGAGTGTTTTTCCCCATCTACATCAACACGCTGCTCGGCATTCAGGGGGTCGATCCGCAACTGGTGGAGATGGGGCGTACCTATGGCATGTCGCCCTTCACCCTGTTCCGGCGAGTGATCCTGCCCGGCGCGCTGCCGTCCATTTTCACCGGCCTGCGTTATGCGCTCGGCATCATGTGGCTGACGCTTATCGTGGCGGAAACAATTTCCTCCTCTTCCGGCCTCGGCTACATGGCCATGCAGGCGCGCGAGTTCCTGCTGATCGATGTCGTCGTGCTGTCGATCCTTATTTACGCGCTTCTTGGCAAGCTGGCGGACAGTTTCGCCCGCTTCCTCGAAAGCATCTTCCTGCAGTGGCATCCAGCCTTCAAGAAAGTCTGAGGTAACCCATGTCGACCAGCAATGTTACGACGTTGAGACGCCCCGATGCCCCATCATCCTCCCCTTCCGGGGCAGAGACCAAGGTTGAACAGCGCGGCAAGCAGAACGACAGCAAGGTCGCTTTCAGCTTCCGCAATGTGACAAAGACCTTTGGCGATAAACCGGTTCTGCGCGGCATCGATCTCGATGTGCGGGAAGGCGAGTTTCTGGCTATTATCGGCAAGAGTGGATGCGGCAAGAGCACGCTTCTGCGTATCTTGGCCGGTCTTGATGCGCCCACAAGCGGCACCGTTTCGAAAGACGCATCGAGCCGCACTCGCATGATGTTTCAGGAGCCGCGCCTTCTGCCATGGGAGCGCATCGCAAACAATGTATCCGTGGGCCTGACCGGCATCGCCAAAGGTGAGGCGGCGAACGAGCAGGCGCTTGCCATTCTCGAAGAGGTTGGGCTAAAGGACCGGGCGGGCGAGTGGCCCTATGTCCTGTCTGGAGGCCAGAAGCAGCGCGTGGCGCTGGCACGCGCGCTGGTGGCGCATCCGCAAATTCTGGCGCTGGATGAACCCCTCGGGGCGCTAGATGCGCTCACCCGCATCGAAATGCAGCTTCTGCTGGAGCGCATCTGGCGCAAGCAGAAATTCACCGCCGTTCTCGTTACGCACGATGTTTCGGAAGCCGTCGCACTTGCAGACCGCATCGTCGTGATTGATGAGGGGCGCATCGCCCTTGATCTCGATGTGAAACTGCCGCGTCCGCGCCGACACGGCACCCCGGAATTCGCGCGGCTTGAAGAGCAGGTTCTGAACCAGCTTTTCGGTCGTGGTGAAATCGGTGGGTGATGTGATGGACCGGCAGGGTCGAGACCCTGCCGGAACCAGATAATCAGCCGATGCTCATCAGGCTGGCATTGCCGCCGGCAGCCGTTGTGTTGACGCTGACGGAGACTTCTTCCACCAGCCAGTCGAGATTGTAGGGCTGGGTTTCACGGTCAAGCGCTTCCGTCGTGGCGGCCTGAACCAGAACCAGAGGACCGGGCAGGGCGGCGATTTTCTTGTTGATCGCAACGACACGTTCCGCATCGCCCTCGATCAGCGCGCCGGCGAACGGTGCGGATTTTTCCCAGCTGTCAGCCCATGTGATGCGCGAGGTGACGGTTGCCGGCAATCCGTAGATCGACTTTTCCAGCCCCGACGCATTATCGATAACGACCGAGTTGCCGGTGGCAAGCGCTGCCGCAAGCTGGCGATAGAGCCCTTGCTCCGTGGCCGGAATAAGCAGCACCTTGCCGCGCGGATGCAGCGCATAGACGTTGCGTTCGCCGACTGGGCCTGCCAGTTCGGTTTCGAAACCGAGGCCGGATAGGGCTGCGGCCTGTCTTGCGGCTTCGGCTGCAACGCTCTGGCCGTTTTCATCCAGCCAGCGGGCGAGATCGACAGCCGCCTGGTCCTGCTGGCTGGCAACGCGGTCGATCTTCGGCGCGGTTTGTGTGACGCGGCCGAGATAGAGCGGACCGCCCGCCTTGGGGCCGGTGCCGGAGAGGCCTCGCCCGCCAAAGGGCTGGACGCCGACCACGGCGCCGATGATGTTGCGGTTCACATAGAGATTACCGGCCGCGACGCGCGACAGGACATGCTGGATGGTATCGTCAAGACGCGTATGCAGGCCGAAGGTCAGGCCATAGCCGGTGGCGTTGATCTCGTCGATCAGCCGGTCGAGATTGTCGCGCTTGAACCGGATGACGTGCAGCACCGGCCCGAAGACCTCTTTCTTAAGATCGGCGAGCGATTTCATCTCGATGATTGTCGGTGGCACGAAGGTGCCCTTGCCGGTTTCGCCGGCAAGCGAAATCTGCTCGATCCGGTGGCCGAGTGCGCGCATGCTGTCAACGTGTTTTTCGATGATGCCTTTAGCTTCAGCGGTGATCACGGGGCCGACATCGACGGAAAGGCTATCGGTGCGCCCGATGCGCAATTCGTGCAGCGCGCCCTTCAGCATCGTCAGGGTGCGGTCGGCCACATCTTCCTGCAGGCAGAGAATGCGAAGCGCCGAGCAACGCTGGCCGGCACTGTCGAAGGCAGAGGCGATGACGTCGGCGACGACCTGCTCGGCAAGCGCTGAGGAATCGACGATCATGGCGTTCTGGCCGCCGGTCTCGGCAATCAGGGGAACGGGCTGGCCGTTTGCGAGAACCCGGCCTGCGAGTTGACCCTGGATGAGCCGCGCCACTTCAGTGGATCCGGTGAACATCACACCCGCCGTGAGCGCTGAGCCGACTAGTGCCGCACCGGTCTTGCCGTCACCTGGCAGAAGCTGCACGGCGTCCTGCGGAACGCCTGCCTCATGCAGCAGGCGTACCCCCTGCGCGGCGATCAACGGGGTTTCTTCGGCGGGCTTTGCCAGTACCGGATTACCGGCAACCAGTGCTGCCGTTACCTGGCCGATGAAGATGGCAAGCGGGAAGTTCCACGGGCTGATGCAGACGACCGGGCCGAGCGGTGTCTCGTTGGCCTTGAAGGTCTTCCGGGCTTCCGCTGCGTAATAACGCAGGAAGTCAATCGCTTCGCGCACCTCGGCAATGGCGTTCGGCATGGATTTTCCGGCCTCGCGCATGATGAGGCCAAGCAGGGCCGGCATTTCGGCCTGCATCCGGTCGGCAGCGCGCTCCAGGCAGGCGGCGCGCTCCTCGACCGGCGTGGAAGACCAGTTGGAGGCTGCGGCCCGTTGCATTGCCGCCTCGACATCGGCCTCTGTCGGTTCGGTTACATAGCCGACGACATCATTGTGGTCGCCGGGATTGAGGACCGGGCGTGTCTTTCCGCCTGCATGCGGTGCTGCGGCTTTCCATTCCGTCGTCGCACCTGCCTTAAGGACGTTGTCCAGCGCGGCAAGTGCCGTTTCATTCGAAAGATCGAGGCCGGCGGAATTTGCCCGTTCGGGGCCGAAGAGACCAGCGGGTGCAGCAATGCGGTCGTGCCGTGCGCCGGGAACGGGGTAAGCCTTGACCACGGTGACCGGATCTTCCAGCAGGGAAGCCACCGGCACGGCGGGATCTGCTATGCGGTTGACGAAGGAGGAGTTCGCGCCGTTTTCCAGCAGACGGCGGACGAGATAGGCAAGCAGCGTCTCGTGGGTGCCAACAGGCGCATAAAAGCGGCAGGGACGATCGAGCTTTTTCTTGCCGACGACTTCGCTGTAAAGCGGTTCGCCCATGCCGTGCAGGCACTGGAACTCGTAATCACCGAGTTTGAAGTCCGGACCAGCGAGATGGTAGATGGTAGCCATGGACTGGGCGTTGTGGGTCGCAAATTGCGGGAACACGACGTCACGCGCGGCAAGCAGCTTGCGGGCGCAGGCGATATAGGAGACATCCGTGTGCACTTTGCGGGTGAAGACCGGGAAGTCTTCCAGCCCGTCCACCTGTGCGCGCTTGATCTCCGCATCCCAGTAGGCGCCCTTGACAAGACGCACCATGATGCGGCGACCGGCACGTTGGGCGAGATCGATGATGTAGTCGAGAACAAAGGGGCAGCGGCGGCCATAGGCCTGCACAACGAAGCCTAGGCCGTTCCAACCGGCAAGATCCTTGTCGAGCGCCAGTTCCTCCAGAAGATCGAGCGACAGTTCCAGCCGGTCGGCTTCCTCGGCGTCAATGTTGAGGCCGATATCGTATTTCTTGCTGAGCAGCATCAGGGATTTCACACGCGGCAGAAGCTCCGCCATTACCCGCTCTGCCTGCACACGGGCATAACGCGGATGCAGGGCCGAAAGCTTGATGGAAATTCCGGGGCCACCATAGATGCCACGCCCGGCGGAGGCCTTGCCAATGGCGTGGATCGCGTTTTCGTAGTCCTTGTAATAACGCTCCGCATCCTTGGCGGTGGTCGCCGCTTCGCCGAGCATGTCGTAGGAATATTGGAAACCCTGTTCCTCCAGCGGTTTCGAGCGCTTGATCGCTTCCCCAATCGTTTCGCCGGTCACGAATTGCTCGCCCATCATGCGCATCGCCATATCGACGCCGCGGCGAATGACGGGTTCGCCAGCCCTGGCGATCAGCTTGGTCAGCGCCGCCGAAAGGCCGCTGTCATTGACCGTCGAGGTCAGCTTGCCGGTGATGACAAGACCCCAGGTTGCGGCGTTGACGAACAGCGAGCGCCCGCCGCCGATGTGGGACTTCCAGTCGCCGCGGGCGATCTTGTCGCGGATCAGCGCGTCGCGGGTGGCGGTGTCGGGAATGCGCAGCAGTGCTTCGGCAAGGCACATCAGGGCCACGCCCTCATGGCTGGAGAGCGAATATTCCTGCACCAGCCCCTCGACGCCGGTGCCTTTCGTCTTGGCGCGCAACGCCTCGATCAGCTTGGTTGCCGTGGTGCGAATGGCTGCGGCCTGCTCGGGCGTGACGGTCGCAGCATCGATCAGAGGCGCCAGGCACTCTTCCTCTGGGCGGCGGTAAGCGGCGGTAATTGCTTTGCGCAACGGGCTCTGCTCGCGCACGGGCGGTGCAAAATTCTGGAAAATACCGTTCACCGTCTGCTGCGGGTTTACATCGGCTTTGCTTGCACCATCGGCCATTCTGAAAATCCTGAAAAAGCTGTTGAAGACAGACTGTCAGCGGCAGCGTGTCCTCCGCTCGCCGCTTGTCATTCTGCTGTGTACAATATCATTGCCGTAAAAATTGCTATGGTCCTATTTTGAGGATAGAACAGGCCATATGAACTTTTATTATTCAAAATTGGCGTGAAATCACATGGCTAATAGTCATAAAACAGACGATCTGGACCACTTCGATCTCAAGATTCTCGAGGCCCTCAGCGAAGACGGGCGCATGTCGGTGCTGCAACTGTCGAAAACGGTCGGCCTCTCCAAGACGCCGTGCCAGACGCGGCTCAAGCGGTTGGTGGATGAAGGTTATATTCTGGGCTTCCGTGCGGTGCTCAATCCGCAGAAACTGGGCGTCGACCATATCGCCTTCGCCGAGGTCAAGCTTTCCGACACACGCGAAAAGGCGCTTGAGGAATTCAACACGGCGGTGCGCAAGATCAAGGAGGTGGAGGAATGCCACATGATCGCCGGCGCCTTCGATTATCTACTGAAGGTGCGCACCAGCGATATCCGCAAATACCGAAGGGTGCTCGGCGAAAAAATCTCCAGCCTTCCATCGGTTTCCAACACTTCGACATTCGTCGTGATGCAGTCGGTCAAGGAGACCGGTATCTGACGACGCGGCGAAGAAAAACGGGCAGGCATGAGCCTACCCGTCTAATGCTTTGCGAATTCTGCCAGCTCAGCGCGCGGTGGCTGCGGCGGTAACGGCGCTCATCTGCGCGTCAGGACCAAACTCGTTTTCGTTTTCGATGCCGAGAAGTTCCTGCAGGCGCAATCGCGCGCGGCTGACACGGCTCTTGATCGTGCCAACCGGGCACCCGCAAATCTCGGCTGCTTCTTCGTAAGCAAAGCCCGAGGCGCCGATCAACAAGATCGCTTCGCGCTGATCGTCGGGCAATTTTGCAAGTGCCGTACGAAAATCCTGAAGATCGACCGAACCATGCTGTTCTGGCGGCACCGACAGGCGCGAGGTGTAAACCCCGTCGGTATCCTGTACTTCGCGGCCGGACTTGCGAATCTGGCTGTAGAATTCGTTACGCAGGATCGTCACCAGCCATGCGCGCATGTTGGTGCCAGGCTGGAAACTCTCCTGTTTCGCCCAGGCCTTCATGATCGTATCCTGCACGAGGTCGTCAGCGCGATCCCTCGAACGGATGAGTGAGATCGCGAATGCGCGCAGGTTTGGCAGTGCCGCCAGCATTTCCCGTTTGAAATTGTATTCTGTCTGCTCCGGCTCTTTCGCCATCATTCCCCCGAAGCCTTGTCTTTGGCTCTGTTTTCGGCTTCATCGAGTTTCTCGAGAAGATCGAGGAATTTGTCAGGGATGCCTTCTTCCTGAACAGCATCGTAGAGTTCCCTAAGCTTGCGGGAAATCACCGCACGTCCAGAGTGCGGGACCTGAGGGTTGGCCGGATTGTCCGGAGAATCTTGGTCCGATTGAAATATGTTCATAACGTCCGGTATTCCTTTTGTGTCGTGGCAAGAATGCGCGATGAAAAAAATAGTTCCGGCGATCCGGAACTTTTTTTATGATGCGCACGTTGCTATCGTGGGTTTGCGTTGCAGACCGCATGAAAGGGGAGAATTCCATGTCAGTTTCTACACGCATCGCACCGCACCTGCCATATCTGCGCAGGTTCGCGCGTGCCGTTTGCGGCTCTCAATCCACTGGCGATGCCTATGTTGCAGCAACACTTGAAGCTCTGATCGCCGATATCAGCATCTTCCCGCCGACAAGCAACGATCGGGTTTCGCTTTATCAATTGTTCGTATCTATTTTTAGTTCCGTCACGATCAATATAAAGGCCGATGAAAACCTGTCAGGTTGGGAAAAGCGCGCTTCCGCCAACCTCTCTGCGGTACCAGCGCTCGCCCGCCAGGCTTTCCTTCTGACCACGGTCGAAGAGTTCACAGCTTCGGAAGCAGCAGAGGTTCTGAGGGTAACTGAAGCCCAGATCGGCCAGCTGATCGATGAGGCGGCCTCTGAAATCGCCCGCCAGGTTGCCACCGATATCATGATTATCGAGGACGAACCTCTGATCGCCATGGATATCGAGCAGATGGTCACCGATCTCGGCCATCGCGTTACGGGTATTGCCCGCACGCATGCGGAGGCGATCGATCTCTTCAACCGCACGCAGCCGAAGATGATCCTTGCCGACATCCAGCTTGCAGACGGCAGCTCCGGGCTCGATGCCATGAAGGAGATCCTTCAGATGACGTCTCTGCCGGTGATCTTCATTACAGCCTTCCCTGAGCGTCTTTTGACGGGTGAGCGGCCCGAGCCGACATTCCTCGTTACGAAGCCGTTCAACCCGGACATGGTGAAAGCGCTTATCAGCCAGGCCCTGTTTTTCAACGAAAGCTCTCGCGTCGCGGCGTGAAATTTGCCGAAACCGTAGACTGTCCGGGAACAACTACGGTACCCGGACGTTCGCGGTTACGGTCGTGAGGTGATCTCACGGCTTTTTGCAGGGAGATGAATTTGCATCGGCTGGCATGGCATAACGCGGAGAGGAACGAGAGCGAGCTACACGATTCGCTCGTCCTCGCTTTGCTCGATTCGGGCGAGACAGTCATGTTACAAGACTGGAACCGGGAGTATATATTCGTGGCCAATCTGCCGGATGTGTGGCGTCTGCCGACCGATAGCCATCCCACGGATGAAAATGTGTTTGGCACCGATCTTTCAGAGCGGCTTGCCGAACTCAAAAAAGATATGAATGTGGTGGGCAGTCGGGGCATGCTGGAAGTTAATGCCGGCAATGACCGGGTTTTCCAGTTCCAGATCCATTCCACCTTCAACCAGGCGAAGCAGGCGGTGATGAAAACCACTATTCGCGAGGTGACGGCGGAACGGCGGCGCGAGCAGCTTTTGCGCTCGCTGCTGCGCGAGGTCAGCCACCGTTCCAAGAACCTCCTGGCGATCATCCAGAGCCTTGCGGGCCAGACGGCCCGTTTCAGCCTCACCAAGGATGATTTTCTGCGCAAGTTTCGGGGCCGGTTACACGCTCTTGCCCAAAGTCAGGATCTCATCACGGATTCCGACTGGAGAGGTGCTCGCATATTCGAGCTTCTTCGCCAGCAATTCGATCTCTATGTGCCGGAATATCCTAATCTCATTCACATGGAAGGTGAAAACCTGCTGCTCAATCCGAATGGCGCGCTTTATATCGGTCTGGCTTTCCATGAGCTGGTCGTCAATACGGTCAGCCATAGCGGCAATCTCGCCTATCATCCGCCAATCTCGCTGCAATGCCGACAGGAAGGCGATTTTTGTATCGTTGAGTGGATCGAGCCGATCATGCCATCGAAAGAGCCGGCGCAGGCGAGGCGCGGCAGTTTCGGCAGCGTCGTGCTGGAAAAGGTCGTTCCATCCGCATTGGGCGGGAGTGCCGAATATCACCTCACGCCGGAGCGGATCGTCTACCGGCTTAAATTTCCTTCCGGGGACGTCACCGACATTGAAATTTCGAAATAATGGCCCTCGGTTGGAGACCTGCCTCATAGGCAGCACTTCGGCCGTTTTTGCGAGAACGCAAAAAAAAGCACGGCCCATGAAAGAGCCGTGCTTTTTTATTATGACAGGTTTTCAGGGGTGAAACCTGTTTATTGTCAGCCAAGCGTCAGGCGGGGACGGGGGAATTGCTTGGCCTGCAGTAAAAATGCATCCGCCCTAATTCGGTTCCACTAAAACGTATCTTTTTTTTGTGGAGGGCGAAATTAGCTGCTTTTCGTCTGCTGGTACGGGGATCCAGCACGCCATTTTTCAAAGCGGGCCTGCCTGATCGGGTCGCTTGGGTATAAAATAGCGCATCGGCGCTTCAAGCGACCATTCGAACCCGGTTTCGCGATACTCCGTCACCACCTGTCCGCCGAATGCGCCTTCCGCATGCCTTTTGATGACCGTGGTACCAAAGCCCTTGCGGCTTGGTTCCGTCGCCGGTGGCCCGCCCGTTTCGGTCCAGACGATATAAATCATCTGACGTCCATCTTTTTCGAGCGGCTTCCAGCTCACCGTGATTTTTCCGAGCGCAACCGACAGGGCGCCGTATTTGATGGAGTTCGTCGTCAGCTCATGCACCACGAGCCCGAAATTTTGCGCCGCTTCCGGAGAAAGCATGAAATCGTCCCCAGACAGCTCGAAGCGTTCCGAAACGGTGCCGAAAACGTCGAGGTGGGTCTCGATCAGCTTACGGATCGGCAAGCCTTGCCATTGAACCTCCGCCAATGCCCGGATCGACATTCCGAGACCGCGCAGGCGGTGGTCCACCTCTTTCTGGAAGTCCGGGATGCTTTTGTTTTCCCGCCCCAATTGCCGGATCATCGCCTGAACCAGCGTAAGAATATTCTTGGAGCGGTGAACCAGTTCGTGCAGCAGAAGTTGCAGCCGTTCTTCCGACTGGCTTCTGTCGAAGGAAGCATTGGAGAGCGCGACGGCGACCTGGTTGGCTTCCTTGATCTTGGTATCGACGGGCGCCACGATCTCGCCTTCACCGATGCGTTCAGCCATGAGCGTGAGATCGCGAATGGAACTGCGCAACTGCCGGCCGACCAGATAGGCGCCGCCGATGGCGATGAGCACGAGCATCGTGCTGCCGATCATCATTTGCCGCCACGTGTCGACCAATGCTGCCTGACTTGCGGCAAGTGGCCCCCACATCACAGTTCGCCATTGCCAGCCCGGCAATTGGGCATAGGCATAGAGGTTGCCCTTGTCGTCGAAGAAATTGCCGCTGAAGGCCTGCATTTCTGAAAGAATGGCGGGGCTGGCAAATGGCTTGCCCACTTCCACCCCATTCTGCGCACTGGAAACGACAACACGATTGTTACCGTCGATAATGGCGACCGCCCAGTTGCGCGGCAGGTTTTCCGTGGGAATGAGCCGGCTCAGGTCACTTGTATTCTGCGTCAGGATCAGGGCATCTCCGGCGGAACCCAGATTGGGGTCGAGCGGCAAGGTAACGTTGAACACCCATTCCTTGCTCGTCGCGCCGAAAAACATGTCCGAAACGGTGATCCGACGGGATTCGATTGCCTTGGCCAGATTGGCCTCGGCCGGCACCTTGCTGAGAGGCTGGCCAAATGACACCCGGGTATTGAGATACTGTTCGCCTTCCATGGTAGCCAGAATGGCGTACAGGCCCTCCCGTTTCAGGCTTTCGGCAACACGTCCCTGAAAAGCGGCAAGATTGCCATTCTCGAGTTCCGGGAATTGCGACAGCAGATTGAGGGAGGTGGCGATTTCCTGCAGGCGCCGATCGATGTTGCGGCTGACGACCCTGACATCCTCGATCGTCTCCCGTTGCAGGTCGTCGCGCTTTTCGCTTTCAAGGCGCAGCATCAAGTAGCCGCCGAAAAGGATAAGCGGCAGGGTGATGACGGTTGCCATCACCACCAGATAGGTGCCGATGGAGGCCGTCGGAAAAAAATTCGCACTGCGTCGACGTAAAGCCGAGAACGTGTTTTTCAGTTTTTTGCCGGGTTGAGGCATGCAAAAACTCCGGCAGTTACGGCATTGTTACGTCACGGATAATACCGCGCCATCTTCCTTTAGCAATGCCTGATTTTTTCGTTCGGGAGCCGCAAAATGTCGCAATCGCGTCTATGCGACTGAAAAAATCGGAACCATTTCAATGGTCAGCCCGTTTGCAAAGCGAACCGGTCATGGAGTGGAAAGCGAAACTCGTCACCGCCCGGCCAGTCGAAAACGATGAAAGGAAGGTACGAAAATGGCAAAGAAACTTACGATACTCGTCACCGCCGCCCTGATGGGCACGACGGCTTTCGCGCCGCTTGCCATCGCTCAGGGTACAACCCAGCCAGCACCGGCAAATCCGAGTGCTCAGACCGAACCGGCAACGCCTCCCGCCACCCCGATGGCGCCGGCGGCTCCTCTGGCCAATGATAGCGCGGCCGCGACGACGGGCGGTGCTTACATCACCCAGCAGGGCGAAACGCAGATCAGTGCCAATGATTACATCGGCAAGTCGGTTTATACCGCAGCCGACGAGAGCATCGGTAACGTCACCAACCTCATCATGGAAAAAGACGGCGGTCTCGTCGCAGCCGTGATTGGTGTCGGCGGTTTCCTCGGTATAGGTGCCAAGGATGTCGCGGTGCCTATGGACAAGGTAACGATGACCCGCAACACGCAGGACGGCACCATTCGCCTGACGACGACCGAAACGGCGGAAACGCTGAAGGCTGCTCCGGAATTCAAGACGCTGGAACAGCAGGCCAGCGAAAAGAGCGCGGCAACGCCTGCAGCTCCGGACAGCACCACCACGTCCGCCACCAAGCCCTGATCCCCTTACCTGGGAGGCAGGAGCGGGATCGACCTCAACAGGCGTCCCGCGAGAGACACCGGCCATTGGCCGGTGTCTTTTTGTTTTAAATTGCGTTCGCTCAGTCCCCGGCGTTGCGCGAGGAATGCCAAGCCCAGGCGGATTTGATGATATCAGACAGGGAATAACGCGGCTCCCAGCCCAACACCGCCTTTGCCTTGTCGTTATTGGCGACAAGGGTGGTGGAATCGCCATCGCGGCGGTCGGTATATTCCACCGGGAAGGGGCGGCCGGATACGTCCGAAATCGCAGCCAGCAACTCCTTCACAGTCGTGCCGGTGCCGGTGCCAAGGTTGAGTTCAACCGTTTCACCGCCCGCCAGCAGATAGTCCACTGCCCGCACATGGGCGTCGGCAAGATCGAGAATATGGATGTAGTCACGCACGCAGGTGCCGTCGCGGGTGTCATAATCCGTGCCGAACACCTTGAAGCCTTGACGCCGACCGAGTGCCGCCTCGATGGCGAGCGGGATTGCGTGGGTTTCCGGCTTGTGCCATTCGCCGATGCGGCCTTCGAAATCTGCACCTGCGGCGTTGAAATAGCGCAGCATCACCGAGCGCAGCCCCTTATAGGTGCTGTAATCCTTCAGCGCCTGCTCGACTACCCATTTGGTGCGGCCGTAGGGGTTGATCGGCGCCTGACGGTGCGTCTCGTCAATCGGCACCTGTTCCGGCAAACCGTAGGTGGCGCAGGTGGAGGAGAAAACAAATGCCGTGACCCCGGCATCGATGGCGGCAGACAGCAGGTTGAGCGAACCGATGACGTTGTTGTCGTAGAAGGCCACGGGTTGCTTTACCGATTCGCCGACTTCAATCAGCGCCGCAAAGTGGAGTACGGCCTCCGGCTGGTGCCTGGCGAAAACCTCGTCCAGCCGCGCGCGGTCGCGAATGTCGCCCTGCTCGAAGGGTCCCCAGCGGACGAATTCCTCATGTCCATTGGACAGATTGTCGAAAACGACCGGTTCATATCCCCGCTCAGACAGGAGAAGGCAGGTATGCGAACCGATATAGCCGGCACCGCCGACGACAAGGACTTTCTTCTTCATCAATCGCCTTTCAGAAAAAAAACGGGACGTGCGGGAGACTGTATTTCACTTTGTTCAAATAAGGGCGGCGTGGCACTGAGCACCATCAACCAGTCTATCCATCGCGGGTAGCATAAAAAAAACTGCGCATCCATGGTCCGGATGCGCAGCAGCGAATGAGAGTTTGACGAAGAGCCTTAAACGCGCCTGAAGGCGTGCCTATTTCTTTTTCCTGGTGTTGGCTCTGGTTGCCAGAAAGCCGGCAGCCATGGCAACGGCGAGCGTCGCGTAGGGGCGCGCCTGGATCGCCAGCGTCAGGAGCGATTGCAGCGCCAGAGGTGCTGCGGTCAAGGGAGCCGCCGTCAAGGATGCGACGGGTCGTCTTGCAACATAGGCTCTAGGACGTTTGACGATCGCAAGCGCCACCAGCATGATGACACCAAGCAGAAACGCCGTACCGGCTACGACAAGCGCGGCCGGCCCTGCGCCGACATGCCGGGCAAGATAGATGGAACCCGCCACGACAGCAGCTACGAAGGCGATCAGGAAGAATATCCCGGTCAGCACCCAAAGGATTATCGTGGCGCGCAGGCGCCGTGTCACGACGCGTCCTTCACGCTGGGTGTCTCCCAGATAGACCAGCAATGCCTCAAGCATGATGCGGCCTTATCGACGTGTGAGGAGGGCGAGCACGAAACCGACACCAACGGCGATGCCGAGGGACTGCAGCGGGTTCTTCTGGACCTGATCCGTCAGATTGTCGTTCAGCGAGGAAATTTCGTTGCGAACGCTGTCGGCCATCTCGCCGGAAGCGGTCAGTGCGTCGTCGGCCACGCGGGCGGCCTGCGCCTTCAGTTCATGCGAGGCTCCAACGCCCAGCGCCTTAACGCTCTTGGCAAGATTTGCCAGATCTTCGCGAAGTTGGGCAAGCTGTGCTGCCACATCGGCTGCATCGCCGTTTTCGAGGGATTGCTGGATCTTGTCGTTGACGCTGCTACGCACGCTTGCCATGGGTGAAGTCCTTCCTGGAACATCGTTGATGGAAATGGCGTCAGGTCAAAAAGACTGCCGCCGCGGATCAATGCCGACGCTTACGAACTTTCGTTGCGGCAGCCGTAAACCCGATTGTCCGCCATTCAAACGCGCCGATGCCTGCTTGGTTCCGCGGCTTGGCGAGTTTTCTCCCGCGGATTTTGCGGCGGGGGCAATTTTCCGGGAATTCGGTGCCGGACATTTGTTTTCCTGTAACAAGCATCATATAAGGCCCATCATCCAGACGGACCTTGACTTCAATCAATATGTGAAACGCCATGCTTCAGACGCCCTATTACCTCATCGACAAGACAAAACTTCTTCGCAACATGGAGAAGATTGCCTATGTGCGGGAAAAATCCGGCGCTAAGGCGCTTCTGGCGCTGAAGTGCTTTGCAACATGGTCCGTTTTCGATTTCATGTCGCAATATATGGACGGCACCACCTCGTCGTCGCTTTATGAAGTGCGTCTGGGCCGCGAGAAATTCAGTGGCGAAACCCACGCCTATTCCGTCGCTTATGCCGACTACGAAATCGACGAGGTGATTTCGAACGCGGACAAGATCATCTTCAATTCCATCAGCCAGCTTGAGCGCTTTGCAGAAAAGGCCTCCGGTATCACCCGGGGTCTGCGCCTCAATCCGCGGGTCAGCTCTTCGAGCTTCGATCTTGCCGATCCCGCACGTCCCTTCAGCCGTCTCGGCGAATGGGATGTCGCCAAGGTCGACAAGGTCATGGACCGGATTTCCGGCTTCATGATCCACAACAATTGCGAAAACGGCGATTTTTCGTTGTTCGACCGCATGTTGACGCAGATCGAAGAGAAATTCGGATCGCTCCTGTCGCGTGCGGAGTGGGTCAGCCTCGGCGGCGGCATCCATTTTACCGGCGACAACTATCCGCTCGACCAGTTCTGCGATCGCCTGGCGGCTTTTTCGGAAAAATACGGCGTTCAGGTCTATCTTGAGCCCGGCGAAGCGTCGATCACCAAGAGCACGACGCTTGAAGTGACGGTTCTCGACACGCTGTTCAATGGCAAGAACCTCGCCATCGTCGACAGCTCCATCGAAGCGCATATGCTTGACCTCTTGATCTACCGCGAAACCGCCAAGGTTTTGCCGAACGAGGGCGAACATCCCTACATGGTCTGCGGCAAATCCTGCCTTGCGGGCGATATTTTCGGCGACTTCCGGTTCGACAAGGAGCTGAAGGTCGGTGATCGTATCTCCTTTGAAGATGCGGCCGGCTACACCATGGTCAAGAAGAACTGGTTCAATGGCGTGAAGATGCCGGCGATTGCCATCAAGGAACTCGACGGCAGCGTGCGTGCCGTTCGCGAATTCGACTTTGCCGATTTCGAGCAAAGCCTGTCTTAAACCCTGTTTTAACATGAAACGAAGCTGATCCCTGCGGGGAAAAGGAGGCATCACCTGAAATGAAGAAGAACGTTCTGATCATCGGCGCCGGTGGCGTAGCACAGGTCGTGGCGCATAAATGCGCCCAGAACAGCGATGTATTGGGAGACATTCATATTGCGTCACGGACTTTGGAAAAGTGCCGCAAGATTGTCGAGTCCGTACGCGAAAAGAAGAGCCTCAAGACAGATGTGAAACTTGAGGCCCATGCGCTTGACGCGATGGATATCGAGGCGACGAAAGCCTTGATTACGAAAACCGGCGTAGAGATCGTCATCAACGTCGGTTCGGCTTTCGTCAACATGTCCGTTCTTCGTGCCTGCATGGACACGGGTGTTGCTTATATGGATACGGCGATCCACGAGGATCCCACCAAGATTTGCGAGGCGCCGCCGTGGTACGGAAACTACGAGTGGAAGCGCGCTGCCGAATGCAAGGAAAAGGGCGTAACGGCACTGCTCGGCGTCGGTTTCGATCCCGGCGTGGTCAATGCCTATGCCCGCCTTGCCAAGGATGAATATTTCGACAAGGTCACTTCGGTCGATATCGTCGATATCAATGCCGGCAGCCATGGCCGCTGGTTCTCCACCAACTTCGATCCGGAAATCAACTTCCGCGAATTCACCGGTGTCGTCTATTCCTGGCAGAATGGTCAGTGGCAGACGAACCAGATGTTCGAGGTCGGCCAGGAATTCGATCTGCCGGTTGTCGGCAAGCAGAAGGCCTATATGACCGGCCATGACGAAGTGCATTCGCTATCCAAAAACATGGATGGCGCCGATGTGCGCTTCTGGATGGGCTTCGGCGATCACTACATCAACGTCTTTACCGTGCTGAAGAACCTCGGTCTTCTCTCCGAAAAGCCGGTCAAGACTGCCGAAGGTCTGGAAGTCGTGCCGTTGAAGGTGGTCAAGGCCGTATTGCCGGATCCGTCTTCGCTTGCACCCGACTATGTCGGCAAGACCTGCATCGGCGATGTCGTCAAGGGCATCAAGGATGGCAAGGAACGCGAAGTCTTCATCTACAACGTGGCCGACCACAAGGAAGCCTACGAAGAAGTTGGATCGCAGGGCATTTCCTACACCGCCGGCGTTCCTCCGGTCGCTGCCGCCATGCTGATTGCCACCGGCGAGTGGGATGTGAAGCAGATGGCCAATGTGGAAGAACTGCCACCGCAGCCTTTCCTGAACCTTCTGAACAAGATCGGTCTTCCAAGCCGTATCAAGGACGAAAACGGCGACCGCGCCCTGACGTTCTGATCCATCAAGACAATAAAAAGCCCCGCAAAAGTGGGGCTTTTTTTGTGATGAAGTTTGCCGGTTACTTGGCATCATCCTCGGCCTTAAGCCGAGGATCCAACGGCACGGTAATGACCCGCGCCTCAGCCCTTTGCCGGCTTCGGTCCGCGCTTTTCGAAAGGCCGGTCCTTCTTGCCTTCGAATTTGGGCTTGTCGCCGAAGGTCTTTTTCTTTTTCCAGGGCTTGTCGTCGCCCTTGCGGTCGTCGGCTGCGCCGCCAGCATTATTGGGTTTGTTGAACTTCCGCTGGGCCGTGGCCGGGCGGGTGTCCTCACGAACACTGCCGGTCATTTCCGGCTTGCCTTCCAGCGCCTTCAGACGAATGCCCTTTTCAAGCATCATGTCCTTGCCGATGGCGGAGGTGAAACGATCGACGGCATCGGCCGCGAGTTCCACAAAGGTCTCCGTCTGCTGCATGCGGATGGCGCCGATATCCTGACGGGTGATCTTGCCGAAGCGGCAGAGCATGGGGATGAGCCAGCGGGGTTCGGCGCTCTGCTTGCGGCCCACCGAAAGCGAAAACCAAGCGCTGTCGGAAAAGTCGGAACGTTCACGGCGCGGCGCGTCGTTTTCAGGGGTTTCGAAGCTGTCGCGGCGCGGTTTGCGGGTATTGTCCAGCGCGACTTCGGTGATGTCTTCCGGGGCGGAACGTCCGGCGTGATAAAGGCGCACGAAGGCGGCTGCTACTTTTTCCGCGCCATGCTGCTCGAGCAGCTGCTTGACGAAATCACGCTCGTCATCGGCCACGGCCTCGGTGAGAGCCGGATCGGCCAGGAGACGGGCACCGTCGCGTTCAACGATCTCTTCGACCGAAGGCGGGCGAACCCATGCTGCGCTGACCTTGGCACCTTCCAGAAGGCGTTCGGCCTTGCGGCGCTGGTTGACAGGCACCACGATGGCGCTGACGCCCTTCTGCCCGGCGCGGCCGGTACGGCCGGAGCGGTGGAGAAGCGTTTCCGAATTGGTCGGCAGGTCGGCGTGGATAACCAGTTCGAGACCAGGCAGGTCGATGCCGCGTGCAGCAACGTCAGTCGCCACGCAAACCCGGGCGCGACCGTCACGCATTGCCTGAAGCGCATGCGTGCGTTCGTTCTGGGTCAGTTCGCCTGAAAGCGCCACGACGGAAAAGCCGCGATTGTTCAGACGGGCCGTCAGATGGTTCACGGCCGCACGGGTGGAGCAGAAAACGATGGCGTTGCGGGCTTCGTAAAAGCGCAGCGCATTGATGATGGCGTTTTCGCGGTCGGAGCCAGTCACCAGCAAGGCGCGGTATTCGATGTCCACATGCTGCTTCTGTTCTGAAGCGGTGGCGATGCGAACGGCGTTCTTCTGGTAGCTTTCGGCAAGCTTGGCGATGCTGCGCGGAACGGTGGCCGAGAACATCAGCGTGCGGCGGTTATCCGGCGATTCTTCCAGAATGAATTCCAGATCTTCGCGGAAGCCGAGATCGAGCATCTCATCGGCCTCGTCCAGTACCACGGCGCGTAGCGACGACAGATCGAGCGCGCCGCGCTTGATGTGGTCGCAGAGGCGGCCGGGGGTGCCGACGATAATATGCGCGCCTCGCTCCAGTGCGCGTCGTTCGCTGCGGATATCCATCCCGCCAACACAGGACGCAATCGATACGCCGGCGAATTCATAAAGCCATTCCAGCTCGCGCTTGACCTGCATGGCCAGTTCGCGGGTTGGCGCAATGGCGAGTGCCAGCGGCGCGGAAGCCTGGCCGAAACGGGTGTTTTCCGACAGTAGCGTGGTCGCGAGCGCAATGCCGAAGGCAACTGTCTTGCCGGAGCCGGTCTGCGCGGAAACCAGCGCGTCCTTGTCGGCGAGTTCCGGCGAAAGCATGGCCTTCTGCACGGGGGTCAAATCTTTGTAGCCGCGTTTTTCCAACGCCTGCGCGATCGCCGGGGCGATACCCTGGGTGTCTGTCATCTACCGTCTTTCGGATATGAAGCTGCCTGCATCCGCCCGAAACCAATAGGTCCTAAAGTCTCCGGGGCAGCCGATGCAGGCCATTACGGCCATCTGGCCGGTTGCATTGCCGCGCTCCATACTGCGAATAGGCCCGTTTGTACAGTGCACTGCGGTACGCTCTTTCACAGCGCCGCATGCGGTCGCCTATTCCATCCCGACATCTTCTTTCGTCGGGACTATAAAAAAAGGCGTACCGCATGGTTCATAAACGGCATTGCGTGCCCCCCGCCTTTTCGCTAAGAGACCCGCAACTTGAGGCTCTTTATCAAAAAAAAGAGCCGACTGGGTTTGTTCTTGTCCGCACCTGAAAAACGGCTGGCGGAAAAAAGGGATGGTACTGGTCAAGGCTATGGCTCGCATTGTCATGAAATTCGGCGGCACGTCCGTCGCGAACCTCGAACGCATTCACAATGTCGCACGGCATGTGAAACGCGAAGTGGATGCCGGCCATGAAGTGGCCGTGGTCGTTTCCGCCATGTCCGGTAAAACCAACGAGTTGGTGGACTGGGTGCAGAATGCTGCGAAGGTGGCCGGCGCCAACGCCGCCTCCTTTTACGATGCACGCGAATATGACGCGGTCGTTGCATCCGGCGAGCAGGTGACATCGGGTCTTCTGGCGATCACGCTGCAATCCATGGGCATCAATGCGCGCTCATGGCAGGGCTGGCAGATTCCGATCCGCACAGACAACGCACATGGTGCCGCCCGCATTCTCGAGATTGACGGTTCGGATATCGTTCACCGCATGGGCGAGGGCCAGGTTGCCGTTGTTGCCGGTTTCCAGGGCATCGGCCCGGATAACCGCATTGCGACGCTCGGTCGTGGCGGTTCGGACACATCAGCCGTTGCCATCGCCGCCGCCGTCAAGGCGGACCGTTGCGATATCTATACCGATGTCGATGGCGTCTATACCACCGATCCGCGCATCGAGCCCAAGGCTCGCCGCATGAAGAAGATCGCTTTCGAGGAAATGCTCGAAATGGCGTCTCTCGGTGCGAAGGTTCTGCAGGTTCGCTCCGTCGAGCTTGCCATGGTACACAAGGTGCGCACCTTCGTTCGCTCCAGTTTCGAGGATCCCGATGCGCCGGGCATGGGCGACCTCATCAACCCGCCCGGTACTTTGATTTGTGACGAGGAAGAAATCGTGGAACAGGAAGTCGTAACCGGCATCGCCTATGCCAAGGATGAAGCACAGATCTCGCTGCGCCGCGTGGCCGACCGTCCGGGCGTCTCCGCCGCGATCTTCGGGCCACTGGCCGAAGCGCATATCAATGTCGACATGATCGTGCAGAACATCTCCGAAGATGGGTCGCGCACCGACATGACCTTCACCGTTCCTTCAGGCGACGTTGCCAAGGCTCTGCGCGTTCTGGACGAGAACAAGGCCCAGATCGGCTTCGACGTTGCGCAGAACGAGACCGGCCTTGCCAAGGTTTCGGTCATCGGTATCGGCATGCGCAGCCATGCTGGCGTTGCTGCCAGCGCCTTCAAGGCGCTTGCCGAGAAAAACATCAACATCAAGGCCATCACCACCTCCGAGATCAAGATTTCGATCCTGATCGACGGTGCCTATGCCGAACTGGCCGTTCGCACTTTGCATTCTGCTTACGGTCTCGATAAGAACTAAGCTCGAGACATCGGTTCCCGATGCTCCGATTCTTCGGGGTTGCGTTCTTCCGATGTGGCGTTTCATGAAAGCGTGTCCCTTGCGGGACGCGCTTCTCGCGCTATAAATTTTTTAAATGACGTTTTGATTCTCGAATATTATGACATTCGGATCGGAAGCGTCGGGGAGCAAACGCGATGAGAGACCTTTCTGCAGGTCCGCGCGTCCTGCTAAAGCGGCTGCGCGAAATGATGGCGGAGCACCTTGAGCCGCAGGACCGTCTGGACCAGATCGTCCGTCAGATAGCCAGCAACATGGTGGCGGAGGTTTGCTCGGTCTACGTGCTGCGTTCCGACAGCGTGCTGGAGCTTTACGCTACCGAAGGTCTCAACAAGGATGCCGTGCATCTTGCCCAGCTGAAAATGGGGCAGGGTCTTGTCGGTACCATTGCCGCTTCCGCCCAACCTCTCAATCTTTCCGATGCGCAGGCGCATCCGGCTTTCCGCTATCTTCCTGAAACCGGTGAGGAAATTTATCATTCCTTCCTCGGCGTGCCGATTTTGCGCTCCGGTCGCACTCTTGGCGTTCTTGTGGTCCAGAACAAGGTCAGCCGAACATACCGGGAGGATGAAGTTGAAGCCCTCGAGACAACCGCGATGCTCATCGCTGAAATAGTGGCGAGCGGTGAATTGAAAAAAATCACCCGCCCCGGTGTGGAGCTGGACCTGACGCGTGCCGTTTCCATTGATGGCGATGCTTATGGCGAAGGCATCGGTCTTGGTCATGTCGTGCTGCACGACCCCCGAATCGTTGTCACCAATCTGCTGAATGAGGATGCCGATACCGAAATCCTGCGTCTTGCCGACGCCATCGGTTCGCTGCGCCTGTCGATCGACGACATGTTGCAGCGCCGCGACGTCCCGACCGAAGGCGAGCATCGCGAGGTTCTTGAGACCTACCGCATGTTCGCCCACGATCAGGGCTGGGTGCGGCGCATGGAAGAAGCTATCCGCAACGGCCTGACGGCGGAAGCTGCGGTCGAGAAAGTGCAGAGCGACACAAAGGCGCGCATGATGCGCCTGACCGATCCCTATCTTCGCGAGCGCATGCATGATTTCGACGATCTCGCCAACCGGCTGCTGCGCCAGTTGATCGGTTTCGGCGGTCGAAGCCCCGAGCATGATTTTCCGCTGGACGCCATCGTTCTGGCGCGCGCCATGGGTGCCGCCGAATTGCTGGATTACCCGCGTGAGAAATTGCGCGGCCTGGTGCTCGAAGACGGTGCGGTGACGAGCCACGTCGTCATCGTGGCGCGCGCCATGGGCATTCCGATCATCGGGCAGGCGACAGGCATCGTCGCCCTCGCTGAAAATAACGATCCCATCATCATCGACGGCGATGACGGCCAGGTGCATTTGCGCCCGATGTCGGATTTGCAGCGCGCCTATGAGGAGAAGGTGCGCCTGCGTGCCAAGCGCCAGGAGCAGTTCCGGGCGCTTCGCAATGTCGAGCCGATCACCAAGGATGGCCAGAAGGTCAACCTCAAGATGAATGCGGGTCTTCTCGTAGACCTGCCGCAGCTCGAGGAATCCGGCGCCGATGGCATCGGCCTGTTCCGCACCGAGCTGCAGTTCATGATCGCCTCCAACATGCCCAAGGGCGAGGAGCAGGAAGCGTTCTATAGGTCCGTCTTGCGGCAGGCCAAGGGCAAGAGCGTTACCTTCCGCACGCTGGATATTGGCGGCGACAAGGTCGTTTCCTATATGCGCGGCCAGGAAGAGGAAAACCCGGCGCTCGGCTGGCGGGCGATCCGCCTGTCGCTCGACCGCCCGGGTCTGATGCGCACACAGATGCGCGCGCTTCTGCGTGCTGCCTCAGGTGCTGAACTACGCATGATGTTGCCGATGGTGACGGAGGTTTCCGAAATCCGCGCGGCGCGCGATCTGCTTCAGAAGGAAGTGCAGCATCTTTCGAAATTCAGCCATGCGCTTCCGAAAAAGCTGCAATTTGGTGCGATGCTGGAAGTACCTTCGCTGATGTGGCAGCTCGATGAGCTGATGCAGGAAGTGGATTTCGTCTCCGTCGGTTCGAACGACCTGTTCCAGTTTTCGATGGCGGTCGATCGCGGCAATGCAAGGGTTTCGGATCGTTTCGACAATCTTGGTAAGCCGTTCCTGCGCATTCTGCGCGATATCGTGCGCGCTGGCGAAAAGCACCACACCTCGGTCACGCTTTGCGGCGAAATGGCAAGCAAGCCACTTTCGGCCATGGCTTTGATCGGCCTTGGTTTCCGTTCGGTTTCCATGTCGCCGACGGCGATTGGTCCCGTCAAGGCCATGCTTCTCGGGCTTGATGCCGCGAGCCTTGCCGATGAGCTGAACGCTGCGCTCGACGATCATAATTCGCTGGAAAGCGCGCGCGAGGTGTTGTTACGCTTTGCCGCGACGCATTCCATTCCCATTTAAAAGACCTGTTTCATAATCGGAGTGACTGGTGGCGAAGCTTCCCGTCGAAAAAATGCGCGAGTTGGAAAGGCGTTTCGGAGAGATCGAAGCGCGGATGTCGGCTGGTCCGGCAGCGGATGTCTATGTGAAGCTGGCTTCGGAATATTCCGAACTTGAGCCGGTGGTGAAAAAAGTCCGTGAATACGAAAAGGCGGTCTCCGAGGCCGCCGATCTGCAGGCGCTGCTTGCCGACAAGACGACCGACAAGGACATGCGCGATCTGGCGGAAATGGAGCTGCCGGAGGTCGAGGCCCGAATTGGCCAGCTTGAGAAGGAAATGCAGGTCCTGCTGCTTCCCAAGGATGCGGCGGACGAAAAAAGCGCCATCCTCGAAATCCGCGCCGGCACGGGCGGATCCGAAGCGGCACTTTTCGCCGGCGATCTGTTTCGCATGTATGAGCGCTTCGCTTCAGCCAAGGGCTGGAAAGTTGAAGTTCTTTCCGCAAGCGAAGGCGAGGCGGGCGGTTACAAGGAAATCATCGCCACGATCAGCGGGCGAGGGGTGTTTTCCAAGCTGAAATTCGAATCCGGCGTGCACCGGGTGCAGCGCGTGCCGGAAACAGAAGCGAGCGGCCGCATCCACACCTCGGCAGCCACTGTTGCCGTGCTGCCGGAGGCGGAGGATATCGATGTCGAAATTCGCCCGGAAGATATCCGTATCGACACGATGCGGGCTTCGGGTGCAGGTGGCCAGCACGTCAATACCACTGACTCCGCCGTTCGCATCACCCATCTTCCGACGGGTTTGATCGTTACCAGTTCTGAAAAGTCGCAGCACCAGAACCGCGCCAAGGCCATGCAGGTTCTGCGCTCGCGTCTTTACGACATCGAGCGACAGAAGGTGGAAAGCGAGCGTTCAGCCGACCGCAAGAGCCAGGTCGGTTCCGGCGACCGTTCCGAGCGCATCCGCACTTACAATTTTCCGCAGGGGCGGGTCACTGATCACCGCATCAACCTGACCCTCTACAAGCTCGACCGGATGATCGAAGGCGAGATCGACGAGCTTGTCGACGCGCTGATTGCTGATTATCAGGCCGGTCAGCTTGCCCAGCTCGGCGAACAACAGCTTTGAGTGGCGGCGCTGACGGGACCGTTTCGACCGAGCTTGCCGCAGCCCGCAAACGGCTGCAGGCGGCGGGCATCGCCGATCCGCTGCTTGATGCGCGCCTGCTGGTCGCCGACGTTACCGGTTTTTCACTGACCGATTTCGTGATGAAACCGGACCATCCCGTCACTCGGGAAGAAAGCGCCCGCATTGCCGCCATGGTCGAAAGGCGCGCAGGCGGAGAGCCAGTCCATCGTATTCTCGGCTACCGCGAATTTCACGGGCTCGATCTTCTTTTATCGACGGAGACGCTCGAACCCCGCCCGGATACGGAAGTTCTGGTCGATACGCTGTTGCCTGCGTTGAAAAAAAATGTTGCCGACAAGGGCAGTGCGCGCATTCTGGATCTGGGTACGGGCACGGGTGCGATCTGTCTGGCGCTTCTCAAGGAATGTCCGGAAGCAACTGGCGTCGGCAGCGATATCTCCGCCGATGCGCTGGAAACCGCAGCGAAAAACGCTGCCCGAAATGGTCTCGCCTCGCGTTTTGAAACCATGCGTAGCGACTGGTTCAAAAAAATCTCTGGCAGGTTTGACATAATTGTGTCGAATCCGCCTTATATAAAAAGTGACATCGTCACAACGCTAGACCGAGAGGTTCGCCATCACGATCCGATGGCGGCGCTGGACGGAGGTCAGGACGGCCTTGCACCGTACCGCCTCATCGCTGCCGACGCAGGCCGCTTTCTTGTGGAAAACGGGATTGTCGGTGTGGAGATCGGTTTCGATCAAAGGCTTGATGTTTCCGCTATATTTGCTTCCCACGGCTTCTCTCTTCTCGACGCTGTGAAGGATTATGGCGGCAACGACAGAGTTTTGACCTTCCGGAGATAGTTGTTCGCGATACGTCTGCGGATTATTTGCAAGGATATTTTGCACAGCAAAAGAAAAGGCTTGGATTTCCGCATGAAGCGGGATAGTTTGCCGCCACATGCCGGGTGGCTGAGGACGAATTTAGATTCGTCAGGGTATGGGTCAGTCCCGAAGCGGGTTCTTTTGAGAACCCTGAAGGCTGGGCGTTTCCGGCATGTGAATCAGTAAACTTTGTTCGCAGGTGGCTCGTTGCAGCATTTTGCGCGACCGGTCGTCATACGCGGGGTCTTGTCTGGGGTTATCTTCAGCAGGGCGCGTAATGGAGCAATTTCAGGAAAAGTTTCCAGCGGTTTTCCGCCCGGAATTGCATGAAAATAACCAGATTGTCAGCAAAACAGAATTCAGGTGAGCAATTGATGAGGCCAGGACAGCAAAACAAGCGCGGCCGGGGGCGTGGAAGCAACAACAACAATAACAATGGTGGCGGTAACAACAACAACTTCAACCGCAAGGGCGGTAACCCGCTTACCAGGACTTATGACAGCTCCGGTCCCGATGTTAAAATTCGTGGCACAGCCCAGCACATAGCGGAAAAATACGCCACCCTTGCGCGGGACGCGCAGAGTGCTGGCGACCGCGTGATCGCTGAAAACTATCTGCAGCACGCTGAACACTACAATCGTATCATCGCCACCGCTCAGGCCCAGATGCAGGAGCGTTTCCAGCGCGACGACCGTGGCGAATACAATGCTTCGGATGCCGACGATATGGATATGAACGACGGTGACGATGGTGCACCGCAGCAGCAGTTCGAACAGCCGGAACGGGTTCAGCAGCCGGAGCGCCAGGAACGGCAGGAGCGTGCCGAGCGTTCCGAGCCGCGTCAGGAACGCCGTGAGCGCCCGGACCGCCGCGAACGGCAGGAGCGCCAGCCGCGCCAGCCGCAGGCTTCGGACGAACGGCAGCAGCCGGTATACGACGCCAGCCAGGCGCCTCAGCCCGTCATCGAAGGCACGCCTATGGAAGTGGCCGTCGAGGAACAGCAGCAGCAGACGGAAGCGCCAGCGACTGAACGCGCACCAAAGGCCCGCCGCGCCACTGGCCCACGCCCGCGTCGCCCGCGCCGCGCCGCAACCGCGGAAGGTGCTGAGGGTGCCGAAGGCGGAGATACGCCAGCCGGTGATGAGGCAACACCTGCCACGCTCGAAAACGCTGCTGAATAAGCAGGGTTTTCAAAATACCACGCGATTGAAAAAACTCCGGCTTGCCGGAGTTTTTTTGTTTTTGGGGTCGGGTGTAAAAGCTTGGGCGCTTTTCGAAGGGGGCAATCGCGGCAAACAGTCGTGACGCTTATCAAGTCCGGCTAAAATTTCCCCGGCAGTCGTTTTCCTCCCCTTTAAACCGATGAAAATGCCTCCCATATTCGTGCGGTAAGGACGGATGCCGCATGCAGCGGTAACCGCCCATCAAGAGGCGGCAATCGTGAAATCTGTAAAACGCGACTGCCGTAGCGGGGCTTGCCTTTGAGGGAGCCTCAACCCAAACACCCGGATCCGTGCCGAAAGCGGGCGGGCCGGTATATGGAGGTTCGACTATGAATATTGAAAAATACTCCGAGCGCGTTCGCGGTTTTCTGCAATCGGCGCAGACGTTTGCGCTTGCGGAAAATCACCAGCAGTTTTCTGCCGAACATGTGCTGAAAGTTCTGCTTGATGACGAGCAGGGCATGGCGGCATCGCTGATCGAGCGGGCTGGCGGCGACTCCAAGGAAGTGCGTCTGGCCAACGATGCGGCACTGGCGAAATTGCCCAAGGTTTCCGGCGGCAATGGCGGCCTTTCCCTCACGGCTCCACTTGCGAAAGTGTTCTCGACTGCGGAAGAACTCGCGAAGAAGGCTGGTGACAGTTTCGTCACCGTCGAGCGTCTTTTGCAGGCGCTGGCGATCGAAAACTCTGCTTCCACCTCGGCGTCCCTGAAAAAGGGCGGCGTGACGGCGCAGGCGCTCAATCAGGTCATCAATGAAATCCGCAAGGGCCGCACGGCTGACAGCGCCAATGCCGAACAGGGCTTCGACGCGCTGAAGAAGTTCGCGCGCGACCTGACGGAGGAAGCCCGCGAAGGCAGGCTCGACCCGGTGATTGGCCGTGATGACGAAATCCGCCGGACAATTCAGGTGCTTTCACGCCGCACCAAGAACAATCCCGTGCTGATCGGTGAACCCGGCGTCGGTAAAACGGCGATTGCCGAAGGTCTTGCGCTGCGCATCGTCAATGGCGATGTGCCCGAAAGCCTTAAAGACAAGAAGCTTATGGCGCTGGATATGGGTGCGCTGATCGCTGGCGCGAAGTATCGCGGCGAGTTCGAGGAGCGTCTGAAGGCGGTACTGAACGAAGTGCAGGCGGAAAATGGCGGCATTATCCTGTTCATCGACGAGATGCACACGCTGGTCGGTGCCGGCAAGGCCGATGGCGCCATGGATGCGTCCAATCTGCTGAAGCCCGCTCTTGCCCGAGGTGAACTGCACTGCGTTGGCGCCACCACGCTGGATGAATATCGCAAGCACGTGGAAAAGGATCCGGCCCTTGCCCGTCGTTTCCAGCCGGTTCTCGTAGATGAGCCGACCGTTGAGGACACGATCTCGATCCTTCGCGGCCTGAAGGAAAAATACGAACAGCACCACAAGGTCCGCATTTCGGATTCGGCCCTGGTTGCAGCTGCAACGCTTTCCAACCGTTACATTACCGACCGGTTCCTGCCCGACAAGGCAATCGACCTGATGGACGAAGCCGCTTCGCGCCTTCGCATGCAGGTGGATTCCAAGCCGGAAGAACTGGACGAACTGGATCGCCGGATCATTCAGCTCAAGATCGAACGCGAAGCCTTGAAGCAGGAGACGGATCAGTCATCCGTCGACCGCCTGAAGAAGCTCGAGGACGAACTGGCCGACACCGAAGAAAAGGCCGATGCCCTGACGGCCCGCTGGCAGGCGGAAAAGCAGAAGCTGGGCCATGCCGCAGACCTCAAGAAGCGGCTGGACGATGCCCGCAACGAACTGGCAAGTGCCCAGCGTAACGGCCAGTTCCAGCGCGCCGGTGAATTGACCTATGGCATCATTCCTGGCCTCGAAAAGGAACTGGCTGCAGCGGAGGCGCGTGACAGCACCGGTGCTGGCTCGATGGTTCAGGAAGTGGTGACGGCGGACAACATCGCCCACATCGTTTCCCGCTGGACCGGCATTCCTGTCGACAAGATGCTGGAAGGCCAGCGCGAGAAGCTGCTGCGCATGGAAGACGATCTTGCCAAGTCCGTGGTCGGGCAGGGCGAGGCCGTTCAGGCCGTTTCCAAGGCGGTTCGCCGTTCGCGCGCCGGTCTTCAGGATCCGAACCGGCCGATCGGCTCGTTCATCTTCCTCGGCCCGACGGGCGTGGGCAAGACCGAGCTGACCAAGTCGCTCGCCCGGTTCCTGTTCGACGACGAGACCGCGATGGTTCGCCTCGACATGTCGGAATTCATGGAGAAACACTCCGTTGCCCGGCTTATCGGTGCGCCTCCCGGCTATGTCGGTTACGAAGAGGGCGGTGCGTTAACGGAAGCGGTTCGCCGCCGGCCCTATCAGGTCGTGCTGTTTGACGAGATCGAGAAAGCGCATCCGGACGTGTTCAACGTCCTGTTGCAGGTGCTGGATGATGGCCGCCTGACGGATGGTCAGGGCCGCACCGTCGATTTCAAGAACACCATCATCATCATGACTTCGAACCTCGGTTCGGAATTCATGACGCAGATGGGCGACAATGACGATGTGGATTCGGTTCGCGACCTGGTGATGGAACGGGTCCGGTCGCATTTCCGGCCGGAATTCCTCAACCGTATCGACGATATCATTCTCTTCCATCGCCTGCGGCGCGACGAGATGGGTGCGATCGTGGAGATCCAGCTCAAGCGCCTCGTCTCGCTTCTGGGTGATCGCAAGATCACGCTCGAACTGGATGAGGATGCCCGCAACTGGCTTGCCAATAAGGGTTACGATCCGGCCTATGGCGCACGTCCGCTGAAGCGGGTGATCCAGAAGACGGTTCAGGACAGGCTTGCCGAAATGATCCTCGGCGGCGAGATCCCGGACGGGTCGCGGGTCAAGGTGACCTCTGGCACCGACCGGCTGCTTTTCAAGGTCAAGCCCCCAAAGGGTGAGGCCGAGACTGAAACCGCTGATGCGGCATAAAACGAAAGGGCTCCGGTAACGGAGCCCTTTTTCGTATAGCGGTCCCTCTGGTCACGAGGCCCGGCGGACTAACGGCTCGCCACCTGATTGGGTTTTTCTTCGATGTTGAGTAGATTGTCGATCCGCTTTCTCTCGTCGGAGAACCGCGCGAGCGCTACGCCGGAAAGCGATTTGCCGCCAGGCAGACGCACTTTCATCGCGTCCACTTTCGTGCCGTTAACGATCAGCTCGTAATGCAGATGCGCGCCGGTCGAAAGGCCGGTCGAACCGACATAACCGATTACCTGGCCCTGCCGGACCTTTGAACCCTCGGTGACACCCTTGGCGATGGCGCTCTGGTGGTTATAGGAGGAGACGTAGCCATTGGCGTGGCGGATCAGGGTCTGGTTGCCGTAACCGGAGGCCCAGCCGGCCTTTTCGACAGTGCCGTTGCCTGTCGCGATTATCGGCGTGCCGCGGGCTGCCGCCCAGTCGGTGCCGGTATGCATGCGGCTGAATTTCAAAACCGGATGGCGGCGCATGCCGAAACCTGATGTCATACGACCGTTCGGAACCGGGTTGCGCAACAGGAACTGCCGGATGCTCTTACCGTTCTCGTCGAAATAGTCGATGCTGTTATCGTCCGGGTTCTGGAACCGGTAAAACCGCGTCTCGTTATCGCCGAACTTGGCGTTGACGTAGAGCAGTTCGGACTTGTCCGTCGCCTTGCCATCCGCATCTTCCACGGAGAAGAAGGCCTCCAGCGTATCTGCCGGTTTCAACTGCGCCTGAAAATCGACGCTGCTGGCCAAAAGCTTGATGAGCTGGGAGACCATGCCCTGATTCATGCCATAGGCCAGAGCCGCCCGGTAAACGCCATCGTAGACGCTGGGCAGATCGCGGCCGGCGGCCGGTGCCGGGGTGCTGTCAAAGGCCGTCGCCACCGCGTCGAGCTTCGGCGGTTCGCTGGCCTTGATGAAATTCTTGCGATCGTCTACGGCCATGGTGACCATGTGGCGACCCTTGCGGTAAAGGCTTACGCGTACGATGTCGCTTTTGTCGTCTTCCTGAATAATGCCGACGCGGAGCACATCGCCGCTTTCGACATTGTTCGACTGGAGTTGCGGTGACAACAGGCCAGCGATTTCGGAGGATTGCGCCTTCGAATAACCCGCGCCGAATAAAGCGGCTTCGATGGTTTCGGTCTGGCGGGCAGGGATAACGTCGTCGGCATATTCCTTGACCGGAACCGAGGGCGATTGAGGGGTCGAAACCGACATATTCTGTTCGACGACACGGGCGGCAAGACCGGCGGTGATATCGACATCACCCTCATCATTATCGAAACGACGGGGGTCGATGTAATAGAGCGCTGCAAGCTGCTCGTTACCATCTGTCAGGATCGAGCCGTTCGAGCGCACTGCCTCCTCCACCTCGTCGAAGCTCAGGGAGCCGGCGAAGGGATACTTGGAGTGCTGGATAGGAAAGGCGACCGTTTTCAGGCTGACTTCGGATTCGACCTCGGAGCCGTAGATTGTGCCCGTGCGGCTCGGCGCCGGCGCCGGGGCGTCCTTGTCGTCACCGCTTGCGAAAATGTTCAGGGGATCGAAGGCGGGATAATCGTCCTGTTTGGCGTAGTTGGACGCCAGCGGAATTTTGACGTGGGAGAAGGGAACCTTGCGGACCACTTCCTTGTCGCCCTCGTTGATAACGGTGGAGACTTCCATGATCGACCGGTCCGAGGGCCGGGCCGCAATATTGGGCGCAACGAGGCGTGTGCCGCGGCGTGCCGCTTCCGCGGTATTGTTGCCCATATCCGCCTTGGCGAAGGCCTCGGCCGGAATAGCAAGCTGCTGGCGGCCATCGAGAGCTGCAAACAGCGCAACACCCATCAATATGGAAGAGGTAATGCCGGTAAGGAACGTGCCGGAAAGCCATCTGAGCGAAATCTCACGGCGATCGGGTGCACGGCGCCCTTCCGCCAGAATTGGCGGTTCCGTGCCTAGCGACCGGATCACGTTGCGATCCGCAGTCATACTAGCTGTGCCCCGTGGGTCATGCGCTCTCCAGAAACTTCAGGCGAAGGTGTGCAACTTTCAAAGCCGTGAGTCAAATTGATCGGCACCCTCAATAGATCTGCCGGCAACAGGCTCGCGCGCGTGCCCGCATTAACGTTTTGTTGGCAAAGCAATTAGCGAGGAGTCGGGCCAAAACAAGGCGCAGCACCATTCATATGGGTTCAGGCTGCATTCCCTTGCTGAAAATCGGTCCGTTGGTGGAGGCCAATGGGAGGCATAATCTCGAAAAATCAAAACTCTCCTTTAAAATCAATGCTTTGAATGTTTTTTTTAGAATTTGTATTTTGGTGTGTTGACTTGTTTG
>NZ_WJOK01000038.1 GCF_009649785.1 Agrobacterium tumefaciens
TTTTAATCGAATCTGAAGAATATTAAACCTCCTCTAAAACTCCTTAGGTAATCGGGGCAATCAAAAAATACTGGAATAATATTCGGTGCGTAAACATTCTAATGCGACCGCCCTGAAAGCCAATTCTGGACACGCAGGGCGGACGCACGGCTTTTCGTTAGTCGCCTGACTGGCCAGTGCTCTTTTTCTTTCGATCGAATATCGTGTTGACGACCACAAAGAACACCGGAACAAAGATAATGGCGAGCACTGTTCCTGTTACGGTCCCAAAAAACGTTGCGTAGCCTATCGCATGCCTTGCACCAGCTCCCGCGCCACTGGAGATGAGAAGAGGTACAACCCCCAGCCCGAACGCCAGAGATGTCATGAGAATTGGTCGGAAGCGCAGCTTTGCGGCCTCGAGGACTGCTTCCACAGCGTTTCCTCCGGTGTGTGCCATTCGTTCACGCGCAAATTCAACGATCATTATCCCATTTTTACCTGTTAGTCCGACAACGGTCAAAAGCCCTACCTGAAAGTACACTCCATTAGTCTGATCACCGATCAAGGCTCCCAAGAGTGCTCCGAGCACACCCACTGGCATTGCGAGTAAGACAGCAATCGGTATCGTCCAACTTTCGTATAGGGCGGCAAGGCAAAGAAACATCGTGGCCAATGCCAGACCATACAAGGGCAAAGCTCCTGCGCCCGCTTCTTTCTCTTCCAACGATTGCCCGGTCCACCGCAAGGTGAAGCCTTTGGGAAGCTCGGCCGCCAGACGTTCCATCTCGGCCATTGCCTCGCCGGATGAAAATCCGGATGCGGGAGACCCTTCTATCTGCATCGCCGGTAAGGCGTTGTAGCGATCAACCTGCTGCGGCCCAAATACCCAGTCCTGGGTAGCAAACGTCGAGAAATCAACAAACTGGCCATTTGCATTCTGAACGCGCCAAAGAGCGAGATCTTCGGGACCAGTCCTCGCATGTGGCTCCCCCTGGACGTAAACGCGTTTCACGCGACCTGCGTAAAGGAAGTCATTTACGTATGTCCCGGACCAGACCGTTGCGAGGAACGATCCAACATCAGCAGCTGTCACTCCCACCGCTCCAGCTTTGCCCCAATCAATGTTAAGCTCGAACTGTGACGCATCTTCTACTCCGTTGGCGCGAACAGCCGTAAGCATCGGATTTTTCGCGGCTAGCCCCAACAGTTGATTACGGGCTGCGAGCAATTCTTCGTGTGACTGACCCGATTCCGCCTGTAGGAACGCCGTGAAACCGTTGGAGTCGCCAAGCTCCATAACGGGGGGCGGTACAATCGGAACAACGATTGCCTCATTTATACCGCCCATCAGTGGACCGAACGCCCGCCCGGCGATGGCCTGAGCAGAGTTTTCGGGTCCGACGCGGTCCTTCCAGTCCTTCAGGCTGACGAACATCATGCCCATATTCTGGCCCTGACCCGCAAAAGAAAAGCCCTGGACTGAGAATACGGAACTGACATTATCGCCTTCAACGGTGCGGTAATAATCCGACACCTTGCTCAAAACCTTTTCGGTGTTCTCACTTGTGGTGCCGGGCGGTGTTTGAACGATTGTAATGAGCGTGCCCTGATCTTCGCTTGGCAGGAAGGAGGTGGGCGTCCGCTGGTATAAGACCACCATGCCAGTAACGATAAGCCCATAGATCAACAGCATTCTGAAAGGCCGCTTGGTGGCGATTTTTACGACGCCGCCGTAGCCATCTGTTAAACGTGTGAAGTTGCGTTCGAAACCGTCCGTAAATCGGGCCAGAAGCCCTGTGTGTTTCTTTGTGCTGTGTGGCTTCAGCAACGTTGCACACAGAGCAGGCGTAAAGACGATCGCAACGACAACAGAAAGAGCCATTGCGGAAACGATTGTTACGGAGAACTGCTTGTACATTTCGCCCGTCGATCCACCGAAGAAAGCCATCGGTACAAAAACTGCCGAGACGACCATTGCAATACCAACCAACGCACCGGTAATCTCGCGCATCGATTTTTTTGTGGCTTCCTTGGGAGTCAGATGCTCTTCTTGCATCAGGCGCTCAACGTTCTCAACGACAACGATCGCGTCGTCTACGAGGAGTCCGATTGCCAGGACCATCGCAAGCATCGTCAAGGTGTTGATGGAAAAGCCGAATGCTGCCATGACGCCGAACGTGCCCAACAGGACCACCGGAACCGCAAGAGCAGGTATAAGGGTCGCGCGGAAGTTATGCAGGAAGAGAAGGATCACCAGCACAACAAGCACGATCGCTTCAAGCAATGTGTCGATGACCGCCTCGATCGACAATTTGACAAATGGCGTCGTGTCGTAAGGAATTACATATTCCACGCCTTCTGGCATTGTTCGGGATAGTTGCTCAACGCGTTCCTTCACAAGTTCTGCGGTTTCAAGTGCGTTCGCGCCGGAAGCCAGTTGCACCGCCATGCCCGCCGCGGGCTTGCCATTGTAATATGTGGTAATTTCATAGTTCTCCGAACCCAGTTCCGCACGTGCGACGTCGCGAAGAAGAACAAGACCTCCATCTGTATCGGCGCGCAGAACGACCCGCTCAAAATCTTCGGGCGTTTTGAGAAGTGATTGAGCCGTTACCGTTGCATTGAGTTGCTGGCCTTGAGGCGAGGGCATTGCTCCAAATGAGCCGGCTGAAATCTGAGCATTCTGTGCCGCTATTGCAGTAACAACCGCTGATGGCGAAAGGTCATAGTACTTCAGTTTTTGAGGATCAAGCCAAATACGCATGGCGTACTCGGAGCCGAAAACCTGAACGCGCCCGACTCCTGTCAGCCTCGATATTGATTCAACCATGTAGGAGTTTAGATAGTCTGCCAGATCAATTGCGCTGCGCGTATTATCGCTCGATACGAGGCCGACCACCATTAGAAACCCCGTGGCCGATTTTTCCACCGTCACCCCTTGGCGAGTAACATCATCCGGTAAGTTCGCCTCTGCCTGGCTGAGTTTATTCTGAACCTGGACCTGCGCAATATCCGCATCAGTGCCAAGATGAAACGTAAGAGTAATTTCGGCTCGACCTGTCGAAGTTGTCGAAGAGTTGATGTAGCGCAGCCCGTCAAGTCCGGTCATTTCCTTTTCGATAATCTGGACGACAGTGTCTGCGACCGTTTCGGCTGAAGCACCAGGGTACGTCGCTCCAATAACGATCGATGGTCCTGCAATGGTCGGGTATTGAGACACGGGCAGGCTAAGTACCGAGAGCGTTCCGAGACCCATAATGATAATGGCGATCACCCATGCAAATACTGGGCGATCGATAAAGAACTGTGCCATGATTACTTGCTTTCGTTGGCTTGTACGGCTGGATTCCCGCTGTCTACTTCCACAGTGACCTCAGCGCCGGGGGCCGCCTTCTGGAAGCCGGAAGTGACAACTCTTTCACCGGCTGCAAGGCCGTCCGTAATGACCAGCTGATTGCCATCAGCCGTGAAGATTGACAGGGGTCTCTCCTCTATTTTCGAGTCTTTCACGACCCAGACATATGGCTCGCCTTGAGCGTTTCTCATCACCGAGCTTTGCGGGACTAGAATAGCGCCGTCCGCCTTGGCCTGCGGTAATTCTACCTCGACATAAAGACCCGGAAGCAGCACCTGCCCCGGATTCTCAAAACTCACGCGCAGCGTCACCATGCCCGTCGTGGGCTCTACTTTGGGCTCGGCTGCGGTCAGTTTACCCTTGAGCGGATATCGAGAGCCGTCAGGGAGGATCAGTGAAGCCATCGCTGACTTCTCAAGCCCGTTGGCGCCACCTTTCGATTGCCATCTAAACAAATCCGTAGCGGATTGCGTAACGTCGACATTGACCGGGTTGATCGTCCTGATTGTAGCCAAGGCCGTTGCCTGCTGTGCAGCGACCAATGCACCAGGGGTCGTTTCCGAAAAGCCGATCACCCCGTCAATCGGCGCCCTGATTGTTGTTCTGTTTAGATCGATTTCAGCTGTTGTCAGCTGGGCGCGGGCGCGCTGAAGCGCTGCATCCGCTCTGCTTTGTTGGGCTGCTGTGCTGTCTCGATTGGATGCCGTCCCACTGCGGTTTGCCAGCAACTCGGCTGCTCGTCTCGCGTCAATAACGGCCAGATCAAAGTTGGCCTGAGCTTCGGCTAGCGCCGCTTTGGCTGATTGCGTCGCACTCGCGTAGTTGTCGTCATCTATTTTGTAGAGAGCTTGACCCTTCTTTACTCTGACGCCTTCGTCAAAGAGACGTTCGCGAATAATGCCCGACACCTGAGGACGCACCTCCGCCTCGGTGGAGGCCTTTATCCGCCCGGGCAAGCGCGCGGTAAGCGTGTAATCTGTTGCTTGTACGACTGTGACAGTGACGGCAGGAAGGGGAGGCTGCTGCGCTGCAGCAGCGAGAGGCGCGATCACCAATGGCGCAGCGAGAAGGACGCGCTGTCCAAAGCCTCTTGTTAATTTCAAGTCCATTTGGAACCTTTCTAGCTCAGGTAGCTCATCCAAAAGCAGCCCGGATTTCGTAAATTTCAGACGTGGCGATGAAGTGGTTTACGGCTGTCAAATGAAGAACCGCTCCACCCACCGACACGCCAGTCACCCCCGTTTAATAAACATACGGTATATATGTAAATAGCATTCTATGTTGGGAGGCAATCGGACTTTTGATTTGATGATAAATTCTGAACACTATGGTAGCCCGAATCTGACCCCTGCCAGTCCGCTACGCCTTCACGTCCAGTGTCACATTGTCCTATAAGACGTGGAAATGGCCGGCATGCGCTCCCCTGGCGCATCGACCGGACGCTTCAGTGCGCTCCAAAGATGCCTTTGCGACAACGACAAAGCGCCAGTTGCCAAGTTGAAAGGCAAAGCTTTTCAACCCGCTCGAGGCTTTCTGCGCACGTTGATCGGAGTGCACTATTACTCTACCACGAGCGAAAAATCATGCGACATTTATGATGTCTTACTGTTGCATGCTTGAGTGTCAGTGGGTCCAGCCGCCAAAACACATCCCAACTCGTGCCCGAATTTTGTGTCCAGAGATTTGCCGTAAGTGTTTTGTGCAAGCCTGTGCCATGGAGACGCTTCATGGTTTCGATTGTGACCCAGGCAGTGAGCGTGTCACTGTATTGACCGAATGTGGTGTCCTGCGAAAAACAGGCAAGCTCCTATTTCACCGTCCGATTTCCTGGACACGGTCATCAAGTCGGTTGAGTGTTTTCAGTTCTGGAAGCCTTTGATGGCGATTTTGACGAGGTCTTGTCCGTATGGCACGAGCGGAAACTCGCTGCGTTCCAGTGCCCACTCCTCAAGGACTCCGAGAACGACGGCAGTCACAGCGGACGCAGCTTTTTTCGGTGTCCAAGGCGGGTTTAACGGGTTGATTTTGTTGGCTTTGGTGAAGATTCTCTCCATGGCCTTATATGAATCCCGATCTTCTTTAGGAACTTGACAGTCCACAGAAATGTCAAGGTGAAGCATCAGACGCATCAATCCACGGCGCCGCTCATCGGAGTGCATATCGAATAAGATTTTGGAAAGTACATCGCCCAACATCTCCAGGGGCTGACCTTCCGCCTCGGTTTCGAGGGCATCTGCTAGCTCACTCAGAGGGAGTTGTGATTCCCCGCGCAACGCAAAAAGGAGACCTTGCTTGTTACAGAAGTGCCAGTGAACCGCCCCTCTGCTCGTCCCGACCGCGGTCGCAATCTCGTCAAGCGTTACGTTTTCGAACCCGCGCTCAAGAAAAAGCGATTCGGCAGCACGAAGTATTTGCCGTTTTGTTTCGGCCGCCTCTTCTTTTGTCCGCTTCATGCCGTTCCCTTTCGTGCGTGCTCCTACCTATTAGAATACGAGACTCGGAGTCAAACTGCGAGGAGCATCTGACAGGATCCGCCGCACCAGGCAGACAAATGGTCTTTGACATACGGACCGTTTGTATGTAAACATTTGTCCTTAGTTTTCGATTTGTCGAGAAAAATCGGGGTGGTATAGAAATGGCAAAATCCAAAGGCCACGAGCCTAAGATTCCCTCGCCGAAAATCCCTCCGTCGCCCTCAAAGGTGCTGGGCCTAGGACCACTGGGTGGACATCTATTAAGAAGTTGCCGGGCGCAGCGGAGCCGTTTTGAAGGCAGTGAGGACTGGAGGAGAATTCTGGCGCTTGGAGTTGTCACGGTTGACTTCGCGCTTCTTGGTTTTTTTTCGTCGGCGTCAGGAAGACTGTCTGGCTACATGCCGGGAATGGCTTCAATGTTTGGGGGTCTCATCATTTGCATCATCATGCTTAGGTTGAGCCGGCCGGCCATATTTTTGGACTGGACCTTCTTCGGCATCTTCCAGGTTCTTCTGGGCATGCAGGTACAGATTGGGTTATCCAGCGAAATTCCTCTGGGAACGGCAATATTCTACTTCAGCCTCGTTGCATCTGCGTTGCTGCTGATTGTGATAGGTATTCAGACCAATTTCTTAGAGGGTAGGGCGTGGCTTTTGGCTGGGGGACTTTGTTCACTGATCCTTTCGGTTGCCAGTATCGCGGAAGCCGTCACTATCGGGCACCTTGGACCTGATAATACCCTTCTCATTTCATTGCTGATCGCCGGTCTGTCTGTTGTGGGGATGGGAGTATCTCTAAAAAAGAGAACTTCGTAGGACCAAAGAATGTTCTGTGTCACCATTATGAGAAAAAGTGAGCAATCAGTGCTGCTGCGGTAATCGCGGACGATGCATTCCGACGCGTTACCAATCCTCTTCTGGAGGAGAAGGCCACACCAGCATTGCTGAATCGACCATATTGCGCAAATCGCTCTCGGTGGCACCGATTTGCGGCAGGTTCATGATTGCCTGGAGTACACCGATGAAGTGCCATACCATGGCGTCAACCTTCGTGGCCGCGCTCAACTCTCCTTCTGAAACTGCAGATGTAATTATGGTTCTGAAGAGCGTGTGTTGTGCCTGAATTCCCTTGAATGCCGTGGCTCTGCCACTTGGAGGCAGCTCCGCAATTTCGACGCATGCTTTGACAAGCATGCAGCCACTGGGTTTCCCCGGTTCCGGGTTGCTCTCCACGTAGTCAAGGAGCAGAGCTTGAATTTGTGCCCTCCTCGTTTTGGCTTGAACGCCACTCATTCGACGCAGAACGCGTTCGTTATAATATGCCAGTACTTCCTCATAAAGGCCTTCCTTGCCGCGAAATCGCTTGTATAGACTGGACCGGGAAAGGCCCATTGCTGCCGTCAATTCATCGATCGACGCTGCAGCATAACCGCGGCGCCAAAAGACGTGCATGGCGCCCACTATCACAACGGCATCATCAAACTGCTGTTTTCCGCTCATCTTCACCATCTTGACATCTTGGAATGATCAGTCCAAAAATGTTGGACCGATCATTCCAAGATAAGCGAGTTTTGATTCATGTCCAGTGCTTTACGAAAACAACGCCGGCCACAGATCGCAATCGCGGGTGCGAACGGTCGGGTTGGGGCGGCCCTCGTGTCGAATCTGCTGGGCGACAAGGTTGACATTTTTGCCTTGAGCCGCGCTCATCACGCAGACAAGTTGCCAGAAGCCGCCACTCTGCGGACGGTCAATTTTGGAGAACTGAGGTCATTGAACGAAGCGCTCGACGGCATCGAGCGGCTCTTTTTGTCACACGGAACTTCCGCGCAACAGGTCGTCAACGAGATCGCGTTGATTGATGCAGCAGTCGCTGCGGGCGTTACTCATATCGTCAAGCTGTCCGTGATGGGGCCAGCATCGAAGTTACATCCGTTTGATTGGCATATGGAGATCGAGGCACACCTTGCTAGCAAGGATATTGGCTACACGATCCTGCGACCATCCTCTTTTGTCGATATACTTGCACGTGCTGGGGCCGCTGTATCAGCAGGCTCATGGGGTGGCACCGCTGCTCACGGGCGCGTAAACTTGATTGATACCAGGGACGTAGCCGCCGCTGCGCGCATTGCCCTGCTCGAGACTGAATTTGCGAATTCTCAACGTGCTTATCATTTGACCGGTCCGTCTCCGGTCACTATGCCTGAGGTTGCGGAAGAATTGTCGCGACTTTTGGGCAAAACCGTTATCTACCAACACCGTACACAGGATGAACAACGACAGATCTTGGTCGCTTCCGGAGCAAGCGACCTGGTAGCGAATGTTTTATTAGGGATTGATCGATTGTTCAGGGAATCCGTACTCGCGGAAACGACCGCGACGTTTACAGAACTGACCGGCCGGGCACCGCGCTCCGTCGCCACATGGCTGAGCGAAAACATTGAGGTTTTCAGGAGTAGTTGACAGATTTCGCGCGCTGGAACGTGTCGATGAGGGAAGGGGACCCGTCGTCTCTTTTTAAGGCAGTACGAAGGAGTGAGACTGTCAGCTCGAACTGCTAAAAAACGGTGCAGGGCGTTTCTGCCTTGCACCGCCATCCGACCCTTGGTGTCACGCCGCCAGAATGATCTTCATCGCTTTTTCCTGCGCAGCATTGCCAAACACCTCATAGGCTTCAACAATATCATTGAGATCAAACCGGTGCGTGATAAGCTTGCGAGGGTCGAACTTCCCCGACTGAACGGTCTTGAGAAGCATGGGGGTGGTATTGGTATTCACTAACCCCATCGAAATATTGATGTTCTTGATCCATAGGTCTTCAATATGTAAGTCCACCGGTTTTCCGTGAACGCCCACGTTCGCAATTGCTCCGCCAGCTGACACAATCTTCTGGCAAATATCGAAGGTCGCCGGGATTCCCACGGCTTCAATCGCGACGTCGACACCCCTGCCGCCGGTCAGGCCCATGATTTCAGCCGCGACGTCTTGCGCTCCCGCTTCGACCGTATCGGTGGCCCCGAACTGCCGTGCAAGCCCTAAGCGCGCAGGATCCCGGTCTATCATGATGATACGCCCGGGCGAGTAAAACTGCGCTGTCAAAAGCGCTGACATACCAACCGGCCCGGCACCGACGATTGCGATAGTGTCGCCAGGCTTAACGCCACCCGCTTGAACACCGATCTCAAGCCCGGTTGGGAGGATGTCGGACAGCATTACGAGCGCTTCCTCGTCCGCGCCATCTGGAATTGGATAAAGAGAATTATCACCATGGCGAATACGGACATATTCGGCCTGAGTACCGTCAATCAGGTGGCCTAGGATCCAGCCGCCATCGTCGCAGTGGGAATAGAGTTGCCGCTTGCAATTGGGGCACGAGCCGCAGGAGGTGATGCAGGAAATGAGAACGGAGTCACCCTTCCTGAAATTGCGCACGGCACTACCAACGTCCTCGACGATCCCGACACCCTCGTGGCCAAGAACTCTTCCTTCCGCTACGCTCAGCACATCACCCTTCAAAATATGCAGGTCCGTACCGCAGATCGTGGTCTTCGTGACTTTCACGATGACATCCGTAGGCTCCTGGATTTGGGGCTTGGGTCTTTCAACCCAATCTTTTTTGCTTGGTCCATAATAAACTAAAGCCTTCATGGTTTCCTCCCTTCGGGGCGCACCCCGTAACAGCACACTGCAAGAATCACACAAACCGCTCTCCAACTCGCACTGAAGGTTTGATCCAAAATGCATACCGATCTATCGCGAGTAGAGACAGGCGCTAGGCGATGAGGCAATATTCAGAAACGGAAAGAACTGTTCCAAATCGGAAGGAAACCGCTTGCGAGGGCAGACAAGGTGGGCTGACCTATCACGAATCTCCTTACAGCTCTCAGCTTACTCGATCGCTAGAGCTTGATCGGCCGATTTTTCAGCGTTTGGTATGGGCTCTCTCCGAACCGGAGCTGGTAACTTTGAGCCATGGCGTGCAGATTAACGTAACCTTTTGCAGCGGCGATTGAGGTCAGTGTTTCACCGACAACTGCGGATTTAAGCGCCTCATGGACCCTGTCGAGCCTACACGCCGTCAAATATTCATGCGGGGTCACTCCTCTGAATCTGCGAAAGCCATCGAATAGACTGCGTGCTGAAATCTGAAGTTGGCCGGCTATATCCATAATAGTCGGCGCCATGTCTGCCTGCTCCATTATAAGGCGTTCCGCCTCACGGACATAACGGGGTGCTGCGCCCCTGGCTCCGTTTTCCAGATTCATATCGGCATTTCCGGCCCAGTTCCTCAGCAGTTCGAGGCAAATCGTCTCCTCAATGCGCTTCTCAATTAAAGGATTTTCAATTCGGTTATTCCGGGCATCAATTGATCGAGTTGCGTAATCGAGCAGAGCAAGCCAGGCGGAGTGTTCCTTGCCGAAGAGTAAGCGGCTTTTCCAAAGTCGGTCGTCGGGGATGAAGCCGTACCATCGCTGTGCGGTTTCCTCCATAAGGTCGTGGGGAATAGTTAGATTGAGTTGCAGATCCTGGCCATCGGCAACGTTCCAGTAATCGGTCCGGCTACAGTCGACCACGTAACTATCGCCTTGCTTGGTGTCGACACTGTTCTTGTCTCCAAGAGGATGACGAACGCCTCCCTTCAAAGTATTGACAACAATGATATTTCCCGAGTTGGGGTCGAAATCATCTGCCCTGGTCGGGACCCCGAAGCAAAAGCGACTGAAAACTATTTGCCCGACCTTCAGTGTTCTCAGTGTGGATTCAGGGTCGGCCCCTTTTACAAGCGGTCGGGTCGCAAGCGGCATATAGACCCGATGACAGAACGCGTTGACCTCCTCCCATTCACGGGAACCGGTCAGGCTGCCTTCAAGAAGTGGTTGACCATGAGCATCATGTAAAAGCGCAGAATTCAGCATGGGTATCTCCTCTTTCCCATCCGTCGTATTCTGCCACTTTAACAGAATAAAGCGCGGTCTGCTGTCAATTGGTATAGAGGGGCGTGAACTGACGCCATCTGCTTATAATCGGCTTTTTGAAATTTGGCCGGATTGCAAAACGCAAAGTCCGTTTAGTGAAATCTAAACTGAAATTGTCAGGTTAATACTGCAGCCAATCTAACAACGGGATTGCTGCACAGATGACGACTTCGAATGATGACCTGGCCAGCGGAGATTATGCGAAAGCACACGGCCTCTCAAAAATGGGTTTGTGCGTAGCCGCATACGGCCTCGCCTTTATGCTATCCGTCGGCGGTGCGTTTGGACAGGAAACCGATGGCGGTGTCGTAAACACTGAAGGTACGACTGTTCTCGAAACTATTACAGTCACGGGTCGCAAGACAACGGAAAATCTCAACGATGTACCGCTAAGTGCCTCGGTGATCGACCCTGAGATTCTAGAAACAAGCGCAGCCGACCCTGGAACGGCAATAGCGACCGCTCCGAATGTGCAGTGGCAAAGCCAGACGGTCGGCAGACAATTTTTTTCGATTCGGGGCGTCAGTTCGCTGGGCGCGCCGCTCAATTACTCGGATGGTACAGTTAGCTTTAATGTGGATGGTGTTCCAAACAGCATGATTACGGCTTCCAGCCCACTGCTGGACGTTGACCATGTTGAGATCCTGCGTGGCCCGCAGGGAACCCTCTGGGGCGCAAACTCCCTGGGTGGAGGGATCAACGTCGTCACGAATCAGCCCGATGGCGAGCGTGAGATCAAGGCCACAACCGAAATCGGTGAAAACGGCTATCGCATGGGAGAATTTATCCTGGGTGGAAACATTATCCCTGAGAGCGTAAACGGTCGCCTAGCGGTACGGTTTACGCATATGGACGGCGATATCGACAGCCTTTATACCGACGACCTCAATGCGCGGATGATCGGCGCCGTCCGGGGAGGGTTGCAATTTACTGGCCTGGACGACACCACTATCACCGTAAGCGGGAGCTACTTCCGTGACAGGAACACCGCCCCGTTTTACGTCCTTGGCAATGCGACCGGTTTCCCGCTCAGTGGATCTCTCACGGAGCCCGAGAACATCACCACCCACGGCGATGGCGTCGTTTCGATTACCCATAATTTCGACACCTTCGATCTGACTTCGGTAACGTCGATCCAGCACAACAAGATCGACGGCTATCTCGACAACACCGACGCGCTGATTTCCCCTGCGTGGTTTCCAAGCGATCCAGCGAGCCTAGTTGATCGGGAAAAGATATACAGTCAGGAATTCCGGTTGAACTCTCTGCAGGGTGATACGGTTCGCTGGGTCGTTGGTGCCAGTGTGGCCTATTCTGATCTCCACCGTGATTGCTGGGCCACGAACTGTGCTCCGTCCAGTAGGATCAAGATGACAGCCGATCTGCGCGCCATCAATCTTGGCCTGTTCGCCGATGTTTCCGTGCCCCTTGGAGAAGCCTGGGAGGTGTCGCTCGGCGGACGGTTGAGCCATGATGACATAAAGATGCGCAAGGGGACTAATTCCGGTGATCCGAACCTCAGCGGAGAGGGGTCAGTCGATGATACATACCTAACCGGCCGCACCTCAATCGCCTACAAATGGAATGAGAACGCCCAGACCTACGCCTCCATCTCCCGCGGGCAATCGACGCCCATCTATCCGCTGTTTGGCTATCCGACCATCGGCGTCCTCGATGAACCGTATCCCGCTGCCAAGGGTTGGACATACGAAGTCGGGACCAAGGTTTCTTTGTTCGATGACCGCCTTCAGCTTGATGGAAGCGTCTTCTACAACGATATTAAGAACGGTACAGTCTTCTATGTGGACCCGGCCGCTATGGCACTGGCGGCGACCTATCAGGACTACGCGACGTCTGGTATAGAGCTTCAGGCGCGAGCTGAAGTCGCCGACGACTGGCTGGTCACTGGCGGCGTCGGTTACACCCATTCGAAGCTGGGAAGGAGCGGTGCCAACGCCGGCACCGAAGGCAACCAAGTGCCCAACATACCAGAATGGAGCGTCACTGCGGGTCTAGAATACTCGACGCCGGTTTCTCTCTTCAATCTGGATGGTGTAGTGACAGCAACAGTCCAATATCAATTTAACGGCAAACGCTCGGCGGATGTCGCCGACACCTTCAACCTTTCTTCCTATAGTCTTGTGAATGCGCGGTTAGGCTGGAAGAATATCGGTGGCGACTTTGAAATCTACGGTTTTGGCCGCAACCTTTTCGACGAGCGTTATGAGACATTTGCTTCCGCAGGCTTTACCCCCGGAGACCGGTATGTCGGGGTCGCGCGCGGGAGAATTCTCGGCTTCGGGATGAGCAAGAGCTTTTAAGTGCGTCGTCGCCGGGCTTGATCGGTTCGTCTCGTATCCTCGTTTAGGTTAGGAAAACGTGCAGCTTCGGAGTAAAAGATGGCCATTTTCGATATTCCCGTAAGCCACGACGTGGATCCGGACATGCTGAGACGTTCGCTTGTGACACTTGGCATGGTCACGGTCACTGACGGATGGAGTAAGGAACTGCACAGCCACCGAAGAGGGGCGCTGATCTTTACGATCAAGGGACTGGTCACTTGCGAGGCTGAAGGCGGCCTGTGGATGGTTCCGCCGCAATGCGCGGTCTGGATTCCGGGCGGTGTCATGCACGCTCCGCACCTGGCCGGCGACCTCGAATGCTATACGGTATTCATAGAACCGGAGCGGGTGCCGTCGATGGTCCGATCCTGTGCGACGATCCATGTGACGCCGCTGATGAAAGAATTGATTTTGCGGACGGCGACCTTCCCTGAAGACTACGCATTGGACGGCCCTGAGGACCGGGTTGTCCAGGTTCTGGTGGATGAACTTTCAGTTGCGTCGGGAGATAGCCTCTTCTTTCCCATGCCGGTTTCCCCCAAGCTGCGTTCGCTTGCTTCGATGATGATAAACGCTCCATCCGATAGGGCCACTCTGAGGGAATGGGCGTCGCGAGTGGGGTTGAGCGAACGAACTCTCAGCCGATTTCTGCTAGCGGAGACTGGAATGAGCTTCGGTCGCTGGCGGAGGCAGCTTCATATTCTGATTGCCCTGAAGCGGCTTAGCTCCGGGGACACGGTCCAGAACGTCGCATTCGATCTCGGCTATGAAAGCTCCAGTGGCTTCGTAACCATGTTCCGCAAGATCCTTGGTAAGCCACCGGGAAGATATCTTCACGAGCGCAATATCGGAAAGCCATTCTGACGCGCCAGTCTGCCCGACCTGCCTCGCTGGCTGGATTGAAAAAGCATTTGGCTGGCGCTCAGCGTGACCTGGCCGGAGCGGCGATCTAGCATGGTCGCGTATCGAGGATAGCTCGTAAAAAACCTGCGGGAGGCGGAATTGAGGTTTGACACGTCCACGTTTCCGATCGTCTGGCTTCATGCGGCCGATAATTTGCCCGATGATGAAATAAGTGATTTCGCAAAGTTTGAGCGCCTGCTTGATTGCCGGCAATCGCTCGTATTTATCACGAATCACACGTTTTGTACTTGTGACAGTTCCGACGCGAACCTGACCCGCAGAAAAATTGAATGGCTCCGAAGGCACCGGCCTCAGTTGCAACGGCAGGTTAAGGCCATGATACAAATAGAGCCCGATGCCAGAAAACGAAGGAGCGCGCTCGGGTTCGCACGTCTGTTTTTCACCTTCTGGGGCTATCCGCTGCTAATAGTGGAGGATGAGATCGACGCAATTGGCCTTGCTCTGGAACTCTTGAAGGGCATGGTCCGGTTCAGCGAGGAAAAGCGATGTTTCCACTAAACCTCTGGCCGCTTCTGCGGGCATCCCGCAATATTCGCTGTTGGCGTCGTACCCTACCTCTTGGCCTGTCTGTCAACCATCGGCGCGATTTTAATTGGGTGCGAACCTATGAAGCAAGATAAGCCCCTTCAAATCGTCTGCGCGGCAGAAAACCAAATCTTCCTCATCGTCCTGCTCTTTCGGAATACGCACCCACCGCCCCATACGCCGTCTTCGATCTGTTTGCGGATGTTGTCGACCGTCCTCTCTACGGAGGGGTGCCTCGATATCGGTAACAAGGGGTAAGGCATGCTGGCTCACCATCGGAATGAAAAGATTGGATGAACCTGAACACCAGAGCAGTTGGGCTGTAAATCGCTATGTCGAAACTTGACACGATCGCGATACACATTGATCAGAGGCTGCAATGACACGCTCGAATCGTCGTCTCATGTTGGCCGCATCGAAAGATAAGGCACGGCTTGGTCAGCCTCAAAATACGAGGACCATGTCAATATGGCTTTACAGGAACAACACAGGCTGGCTTTCTTCTGGCTGACGGCCGCGGTCGGGGCCGTCATCTTCGTCACGGTCCAGTCATTCTCCTATCTCAACGATTACGTCAGGGAGCGGGGCGCGACGCCGGCAGTCACCTTCGACTCGGGCGGGTTGTGGATGCTGGCTGTGTTCTACGGCGCATGGATCTTGCCGGTGCTACTTGCCCTCATCGGGACACCGTCCGCCAACTGGGCGATGCTGATCCTTGGCGGTGCTCTTGCGCTTCTGAATACGCTTGCCGGTGTGTTCGAGGGTGTGCGGGACGGCGGACATCTCGTGTTCACGGCTTTGCTATGTATCGCACTTCCCGGCGTCTGCGCCATCGCTGCGTCCTGGCGCAGTATCAGAATGCGCTGAGCCGATTTTGGCAAAACCAATGCACGGAATGGCTGTATCTCGCAATGACTATGGCCGACAGCAAGGTTAGCTTTTCCAATATTTTCTGTTTTGCTGACGAGGATGACGACAAATGCCGATGGACAGTTCCAATTTCCCTTTCGTGTGGATCAGCGTTGCGCATGAGCCAGAGCATGATTTCAAGCTTGATTTCGAGGAATTCGATTCAAACCTGAAACGCGGCAAGCCTTTTGTACTCCTGACAGAGTCCGCTCCGGCGGAAGACCATGAGCATGACCGCGAGGAAAAGAAATACACATCCCTCTGGATGAAAAAGCATAAGGTCGAGTTGCGCAAGCTGGTTCTGGCGATGATCATGGTCGAGCCGAATACCGCCAAGCGAGTCGCCTTCAAGGCCTTTGGCGCAGTGTTTGCAAAATTCTGGGGCTATCCGCTAATGCTTGTTTCCTCTCGTAAGGAGGCGCTGGAAACCGCGGAAAAGCTGTTAGCGCAGAACGCCAAGTCGGCAGCCGCGTGAGGGTGCGCAGGGATTCCGGTAAGGTTCTAATTCTGTGTGGCGAGGAAATGGCTCGGGCCTTCGATGGCGGGAGCCATTTGCTCAATCGTACCACGGCCAACTGTAACTATAACTAAAGAAATTAAAGCCACTCGGAGTGCCGTTCGGAAAGTTCCATAAGCTATCTTATGCAATCTTAAGTTGCATCTACGCAACAGACCCATTATAAGGAGCCTCGCGTGATCTGTCCCAACTGAAACTGGTACGGAGTATCAAAATGCAGCATTGGCTCGACAAGCTGACTGATCTCGCCGCGCTCCGCGGCGATGAAACTGTCTTGAAGGACGCCTTGAACCTCTTTGCCGAGCAGGCGGGGTTTGGAGGGTACGCATATCTCTATATCCGGCCAGGACATACGGTCGCCGCATCCAACTATCACCCGGAATGGCGAGCGCTTTATTTCAAGCGTAAGTTTGAGGCACTCGATCCGATCGTCAATCGCGCCAAGTCACTGAAGCAGGCATTTTCGTGGAGCGGCGAACAGGAACGACGGCGGCTTTCAAAGGAAGAGCGCGAGTTTTTCGATCGTGCTGCCGATTTCGGCATACGCTCGGGAATTACCATTCCCGTCAGGGCTGCGAACGGCTCGACATCGATGTTTACGCTGGCTTCGGACACGACCGAAATCCAGCTTGAGCGCGATATCAATCCTGTCGCGGCGGCGGCAGCTGTTGGGCAGCTACACGCAAGAATGTCCCTGTTGCCGCTGTCGCCGACCGAACAGCAACCGGACTGGCTTGACCCGAAAGAAGCCGCTTACCTGAACTGGATCTCCGTCGGGAAAACGATGGACGAAGCCGCGGACCTGGAGGGGGTTAAGTACAACTCGGTTAAAAGTAAGATCGAGGAAACCCGCAAGCGGCTTCAAGTTCATACCATGCCGCATCTTGTAGCGCTTGCTATTCGCGCCGGCCTGATCTGAGGGCTCAGATCAATTGAATGACACCTTCGGAATGTAACCCAGAAGCCCGATCAGCATATTGAGCGCGCTCATCTGCGCGTGCATCTCGATCATGGCTTCAATGTATTCAAGGTGCTGTGCGCCGCCCGCAGCCACACCGATCTTGTAGTCCTCCGGAAGAGCCTGAAACAGCTGATCCGCCTTCTCCAAGAGCTGCCTGTGAAGCCGGATGGCATTCACTGCTAACAGCTCAAGTTCGCCAGTGGGCAGCCCACGCGTCAGTCCGATCACCGGGCGGAGCTGGCATGCCTCGGCCACAGGGGCCTCATTAGTTTCCATGATCATCCAACCCTCAGAATTGTCTGCGGTGCGCCCCCGCAGACGTTTATCTCTGATCCCAAGCCGGGGGTTGGAAAACTGTATCAGAACAGTCCTGCGACCTTTAGCACCGGAGCACCTGGACATACGTCGCAGGCCCACCGGCCAATGGCCAGAGGATTCTGGTATCGCATCGGCCGATACCAACCGTCTGATAGAGGTTTCCACACCTCGAGGCAGCGCGTACTGCCCTGATCGCCCTTATAAAGGGCTGATGTTGTTTTCGCTAGAGCGATGGAAAGACAAACATTTTGCAGATCTGCAGAAACGTCATGGTCTCCCTCCTATTCCCGTCAAATCAATCCTAATGCTCGCTTTGTTCGGATCCGACGCGGGCTCGGCTGAGACATCGGATTCGCTACTGTTTCTCTCGGAGTCGGCAGGTTCCCTGCCGTCATCGGGGATACCTTGCGGTGGCTCCACGGGTTTTGCCTCACTCGGATCCTCTGCCCGGAACACCGCTTCCCCTTCGAAATAACCCGTTTGCCAGGCGATGACCGCGTCGTCCATGACCTGCGGCTGCACTTCTTTTGCTGTGGGATTGCCATACCATTTTGCAACGATGCGAAATACCTTGGCAAAGAGCGTCGTGCCCATACGGATATTCTCACAAGGCTCGACCATATCCGGCTTCAACTGACCGGCCTCGACGATGCCGACTCCCGCCGGATATTGCGTTATACCCACGCGAACGGTGTTACGGCCGAGATTATCTCGGATCAGAGCCAGTGCCTCTTCTGGCGTCGTGGGCCTCGGCACCAGCACCACCCGGTTGCCAGAGCGCACGGTGATCGCGAGAGGGTCGTGCGATCCGGCCTTCGCGATGAACTGCTCGACGATTGTCGGCTTGAGGGATGGATCGGCGCATTGCTGGATAAAGGCGGTATCAAGCATCCCAGGTCCTCCCTATGTGTTAAATGCAAGAATGATGGGAAGGTCGAAGAGCCGAGCCCAAGCGATCGCGCTCGCTTTCTGAATGGCGACGATCGAAGTGTTTTCCGTCCACCAGCCATTGCCGACGGCGACGATCAAGTCGGGTGAGTGCAGCATCGATTGCAGGATCGGCCAGACGATGAGCTGCTCGTAGCAGATCAGCGGCGCGAGCCTGGTCCCGTCGACCTGAACCACCGGATTGCCGAAGAAGTTGGCCCCCGCACCTCCGCCCGGCCCGATCCATCGCAGCGACGGTTGCCACATCGATCCCGGGACCGGCATGCGCTGGTAATAAAGAAGGTTTGCTGCGTCGGCCGAGATTGCCACCATCACATTGTCATAGCCCCGTGGGTCGATGACAGCCGCACCTGCGATGACGGTGAGGTTCGAGCCACGGAGACCTTCCTGCCAGACACGCGCCACTGTCGGCGTCCAGAGCCCGAGCGCACTTTCGGGCAGTACTGCCACACGAACATCCTCGCCCGCCTCGGCAGCCTTGCGCACCGTGCTGATCAGATGACGCTGGTCGGCCAGCGAGCCATCGCGGCCAAGGGTCCCCCCTTGTTTGAGATCGACGGCAACCCAGCCGGCTGTTAATTTCGGAGTAATCCAGTTCGTGGCGGACCAAATGTGAAGTCCTCCCAGGACTGCGACCGCGATTTGCCACCTTCGGCCGGTCATGAGGCCCAACAGGATCGCGGTCGCGACAAGCCCCCACCATCCCCAACCGGGAAACAACACTCCGGCAGCCGTCAGGGGATGCGCCCAACCAGTGATACCGAAGGGGGGCAGCCCCGTAAGCACGATCACTATAAGATAGCGTAGCGCCCTCGCCGCATCCGTTGCTTTTCTCCCGGAAACGCCTTCGCCACGGGGTTTCTTCCAAAGCACCGCATGGACAATCACAAAGGATACGGAAGCCACCACCCAGAGCAAAAGGCCCGGCCAGAGATCGGCGCTATAGAAGTTGGCCACGCCCTTAGGCAATCCACGGGAGGCGGCCAGGAAATAGCTCGCCGCGACGAGTCCCGCGATCGAGCGTGACGTTGCTATCGCCCAGAGCAAAGGTAAGAATATGGCGAGCGGAATAAGAAGCACTTCGCCGCTCCAGCCGCCCCACCCGCAGGCGATGGCCGCGATGATCAGCAGCATGGATTTCCATCGGTCAGACATATGATCGCTACGGCAATTACGGATCGATGGTAAGGACCTGCCGCGCCAGACCGAGAAGACCGGAATCCGGAACCGGACCAAAATATCTGCTGTCATATGAACTCGCAAAGGGTGAGTGAAGAAAGAGATGGTGCGGCGGCACGACACCGCCGGGATGGGGGTGAATTGCCCTGCCCTCGCCGTCCGTACGCCACACAGACGATGCTGGAACCGGGCGACCATCAATGAGCACGTGATCAGTGATGTCGACTAGCTGCCCTGGAAGGGCCGCGACGGTCTTGATCAGCGGCGCAACTCCGCCTGGACACAGGCCGCGCCGCAGATATCCGCGCCGCCATGCCTCTTCGAACACGGCTGTCGCGGGTGGGCACAAGAACACGAGGTCGCCGACGGAGGCCGGACGTTGAAGCTCGTCGATACGCCAGAGGCCGAGCGGCTCGCTTGGGGTCAGGTTCAGCCGATAGCCGCCCGCGAACGCAGTCGCCGCCAGTGCCGACATGACGACGGCGGCACCAGCCAGAAACAGCATTACCCGCCTCCGCCTCATTGCTTCAACACCGGCGTCTGGCGCTGTGTAAGACGCTGCTCCTCGGATTGTCTTAGGGATAGAACGGTGCGCTCGTGAGCGGCGAGCTGTTGCGCCGTGCGCATGACCGGCCAGGCGTGTTTCAGCTGCTCCTTTTGCTCCGGCTTCATATCCTTGGAAAGCTCTTCGAAGATTTTTCCGGAGGGCTCACGGGCAGCGTTAGCCAGCAGTGTGCGTTCCCCGAACCGTTCGGTAACCGCCTTGTTGAAGCCGTCGACTTCGAGCTTGGTCTCCCGGTTGCTGAGCGCATAGGCCATCGCGGATGGCAGATCGTTTCGGTCGATGGCATCGCGCACCCGCTCCAACACCACGTGCGCCGCCGTCGACAGGGCAGGAATGTCGATCGAAACCCGCTGACGCAGGGCCTTCTCATCCGCTTGCAGCCTCTGCGTGACCGTTTCGCGCATCCTCAGATATTGCTCGAGATCCCGCTTCAGGGCCGGAACATTGACCTCGGCGACACGGCGCGCCTCGCGCTCCGACCGGGTGGCTAGAATGCCGGTCTTGCCCTTGAGTGGACCGATTGACGACGGTTCCCGCTCGAGTTTCTCCAGGATCTGTTTCGCTGTCTGTTGGTCGGCGAGGACCATATCGAAGTTCATCGCGCGGAAGGCGGTTTCTGGATCGGCGAAGACGTAAGCAAAGCGCGCCGAAACCTCCTCCCATTGCCGCTTCAGGGCGGGATCAAAGCCGAGCCTGTCACCGACCGTGTCGGCAACAGAGCTAGTGAATGTCTTGATGCCTGCGACCATGGGTTCCACCTCCTCCATCGTTTGGGTCTTTGGGGTTTGCGTGATGCCGAGGCGAGCAGCGAAGACAGCAAGGCGCTGGCCGAGATCGACAAGTTTCGCCTTCTGGCGCAATGTCCAGTCGAGCCGGTCGCGCACCAGCGTTCGCGCGACCTGGACGATGTGCAGGCCACGGTTTTCGGCGAAGCGCAGTGCCTCGCGATAGAGCTGGCCATGCTCGTAATCGAGCGTCGTCTCCTTTGAATTTTTCCGGGCGAGAACCTTTGCCAAGCCGCCGTTGAAGGAGAAGGACCGCGTCCCGTAGTAGAGCTGCAGATCCTCGCGATGGCGGGTCATCGCCACATAGGTCAGATGACGATCCAGCGAGAGCGATGCCAGAACTTTCACGCGGTCGACTGTGGCACCCTGGCTCTTGTGGATCGTCGTCGCGTAGCCGTAATCGAGATTGTTGTAGAATCGCTGCTCGACCGTCACCTGTCGGCGCTGGTCGCCCTCACCGATGACGGCGACGACACGATTAGGCGCCGCCTCGATGACATGGCCGATCATGCCGTTCTTGACGCCGAGCGATCGTTCGTTCTTCAGGAAGACGATCTGGTCACCGGCATCGAACCGCCTGACACCATCGGCTGTCTTGAAGACGTGGCCCTCACCGACCATACCGCGTTCAGCCAGCTTTTCGCGCGCCATGGTGTTCAGCAGGCCCACATCGCGGCGTAGATGCGCCAGCATCAGCATGGTCTTGGACGGATCGTATTCTCGGCTCCAGTCAGCGATCAGATGTTCGACCGCTTCCGCCTTCAGACTGGTGCCAGTGATCCTGGCATTGGCATCATAGGCGGTTAGCGCCTTCTCGACATTGCCACGCGCCAGATCGAGCGATGCCTTGCGCATCCAGTCCTCACGCTGACGATAGATGGTTTCGAGTTCGGCGTAACCAATCCGATCCACGATGGCGCGGAAGGCGGCACCCGCCTCGATCGGCTGCAATTGTTCGGGATCGCCAACCAGCACGATTTTTGCACCTGCCCGAACAACGGCATCGACAAAAAACGCCATCTGCTTCGAGGCGACCATGCCGGCCTCGTCCATAACGAAGATCGTCTTGTCGTCCAGAACGCCACGGCCGCGGGTCCAGCGCAGCTCCCAGGAGGCAAGCGTGCGCGAGACGATGCCCGCTTCTTTCTCCAGGCCCTCTGCCGCCTTGCCGGCCAGAGCACCGCCGACAACGCGATATCCCGCGAGCTCCCAGGCCTCGCGCGCTGCCTTCATCATCGTGGTCTTGCCGGCGCCCGCACGGCCCACGACCGCAGCGATCCGGGCAGGACCGGCGATCCGTCCGATGGCGGTTCTCTGCTCTTCCGACAGCCGCTCATGTCGCTGGAACGTTGCGTCGAGGACGGAGCTAGAAACGCCGGTATCCTCACGGTTCGACAGCCACGTTGCCTGCCGCGCCATCGTCGCTTCAAGTCGGACCATCGCTCGCGTCGAGTAGCGCGCCGGCAGCTTTTCTCCGGTCGCAAACCCAATTGTGTCGCGCTGCAGCCGCAATACTTCCGGGTTCAGGATGATCTTCAGCATTAGCTGCTGGAAGGTGGCGGGATCGTCGACATAGCGATGCAGGACCTTGGCGACATCGCGCTCATCAAACACGCTTTTCTCTCGCGTGATCAGATCGAGCACGATGGCTGGATTGTTGAGAATGCGTCGAGTGTTTTCCACGCGTCGGGCGTCGTTCAGTTCGATCCGTTCCAGCTCAGCGCGAACGCCTTGGCTCTCCGCCTTGCGCTCGATCGCCTTGGCGCCAACGCCGAGATGCATGGTCGGCTCAAGGTCGATACCCTGCTTCTCATAGGACCGGCCATCGATGCGCAAATCGATACCGCCAAGCGCCAGGTGATGGTTTTGCCGCTCGAACCAGCCGTCGCGCAAGACATTGAAGTCCTCGGTCGATCCGGCCCAGAGTTCGTAAAGGATCTTGCCGGATTTCGTGCGGACCGGTTGTCCATCCTCGCCGATGACCGCAACCTTCTTTGACCCGAACCCGTCTTCGGTCAGTGGCCGCAATGTCGTCATCAGGTGGATATGCGGATTGCCGGGATTGTCGTGATAGACCCAGTCGGCGACCATGCCCTTCGCCAAAATGTGTTTCTCGACAAAGTCTCGGACCAGGGCGATGTTCTGCTCGGCCGACAGTTCCAGCGGCAGTGCAATGGTCAGGTCACGGGCAAGCTGCGCATCGGCACGTTTCTCAAACGCTTCGACCTTGTTCCAGAAGGCTTCAGACGCACCGGAGACCGAGCGGTCGGCGATCAGCGAGCGAACCCATTTCGGGGCATCAGCCGGCAGGAGAAACTCCTCATGACGGAGTCCCTGCTTGCGAGTGTAGTCGATGGTGCGGGCTTCGCGCTCGAATTCCATCTTCGCGCAGTGCCGGTAAGCCGCAGACAGCACCACGCTGCGGCCCGAGCCGCGGCTGACGATGCTGGCTGAGAAATGGGCGATGGCCACGGCGAAGAACACTCCTGGTTAGACCAAGTTCATCGGGAGCGGCGGTAAAGCCTGATCTCACCGGGCAGAAAAGCAACGCGTCGCATCGCGACGTATAATTGCGCCCTTGGAGCCATTCCTTCGGAACGGCGGGATCATTCACAAAAGCATCGCCCTTGGCGATCTGCAGATCTGCAGATGTCTTTTCCAGCGCATCCGGGAGAATCTGGGCGTCGCAAGTGCAACGCCCAGCTCACAGAGGAGCAACCGGAATGAAGAAGCCATCATCGAAGATCAGGGAAGAGATCGCAAGATTGCAGGATCAGTTGAAGCAGGCCGAGACTCGCGAGGCCGAGCGCATCGGCCGCATCGCGCTGAAAGCCGGTCTGGGAGAGTTCGAGATCGATGAGGCAGAGCTTCAGGCGGCCTTCGAGGACGTCGCCAAACGGTTTCGCGGAGGAAAACCTGCTGCGACCGGGAAGAAGGACGCTGGTGATGGCCGAGCCGCAAGCGGGGCGGCCGCGACGCAGAAGCCTGGCGCGGATGCGAGCGGGACTGGTGAGGCTTGAGCGCATGGCTAAAGCGATGACATCAGACGCGCGCAAGAAAGACACACGCGAAAAAATCGAGCTCGGCGGCCTGATTGTCAAGGCCGGGCTGCGCTACGAGAAGCGTTCCTTGTTGCTCGGCCTGCTTATCGATGCAGCCAAGCGGATCAAGGGCGACGAGACGGAGAAGGACCGCCTGGCGGCGATCGGCGCGGAGGCCTTCGGCAATGAGGGCGAATAGGCTGCTGCTGGCAATCCTGCCCGCGGCAATCATGGTCGCAGCCATGATCCTGACGTCAGGCGTGGAACTTCGGCTGGCGGCACTCGGAACATCGGCGCAGGCGAAGCAGACGCTGGGCCGCGCCGGGCTCGCCCTGCCCTATGTCGCCGCCGCCGCGATTGGCGCCATCGCGCTGCTCGCCGTCAACGGCTCTGCGAACATCAAGACGGCCGGCGGAAGCGTGCTTGCCGGAAACGCCGTGACCGTCGTCATCGCCATGATGCGCGAGATTGTCCGGCTTGCCGGTATCGCTGGAAACGTGCCGGCGGGTCAATCCGTTCTCGCCTATTCCGACCCGGCGACGATGGTGGGTGCTGCCGCAGCAATCTTTAGCGGTATGTTCGCCTTACATGTTGCGATGAAAGGCAATGCTGCATTCGCGGCGTCCGGGCCGCGCCGCATCGCCGGCAAGCGCGCTGTCCATGGCGAGGCCGACTGGATGAAACTGCCCGAAGCCGCAAAACTGTTTTCAGAAGCCGGCGGTATCGTCATCGGTGAACGTTATCGCGTCGATCGCGACAGTGTTGCCACAATGCCGTTCCGCTCCGATGAACCGCAAAGCTGGGGCGCCGGCGGCAAGTCGCCGCTGCTCTGCTTCGACGGCTCCTTCGGCTCGTCGCACGGGATCGTCTTTGCCGGCTCCGGCGGTTTCAAGACGACGTCGGTGACCATCCCGACCGCGCTCAAATGGGGCGGCGGACTCGTCGTACTGGATCCGTCAAGCGAGGTCGCGCCGATGGTGATCGAGCATCGGCGTAAGGCCGGACGCAAAGTGATCGTGCTGGATACCACCGCATCGGGTGTCGGCTTCAATGCTCTCGACTGGATCGGCCGTCATGGCAATACGAAGGAAGAGGATATTGTTGCCGTCGCCACCTGGATCATGACCGACAACGCGCGCACCGCATCGGCTCGTGATGACTTCTTCCGGGCTTCCGCCATGCAGCTTCTGACCGCACTCATCGCCGACGTTTGTCTGTCCGGCCATACGGACGAAAAAGACCAAACGCTGCGCCGTGTCCGGGCCAATCTCTCCGAGCCGGAGCCGCAGCTTCGGGCCCGCCTGACGAAGATCTACGAGCAGTCGGACTCCGACTTTGTGAAGGAGAATGTCGCGGTCTTCGTCAACATGACGCCGGAGACGTTTTCCGGTGTCTATGCCAATGCAGTGAAGGAAACCCATTGGCTCTCCTACCCGAACTATGCCGGCCTTGTCTCCGGCGACAGCTTCTCCACCGGCGATCTTGCCGATGGCGGAACCGACATCTTTATCGCGCTCGATCTCAAGGTGCTGGAAGCTCATCCGGGCCTTGCCCGCGTCGTCATCGGCTCGCTGCTCAACGCAGTCTATAATCGCAACGGCAACGTGAAGGATCGCACCCTTTTCCTGCTCGACGAGGTGGCGCGTCTCGGCTACCTCCGCATCCTTGAGACCGCCCGGGACGCCGGGCGCAAATACGGGATCACGCTGACGATGATCTTCCAGTCACTCGGCCAGATGCGCGAGGCTTATGGCGGGCGGGATGCGACGAGCAAGTGGTTCGAGTCCGCGTCCTGGATTTCGTTCGCAGCCATCAACGATCCCGATACGGCTGACTACATCTCGAAGCGCTGCGGCGACACCACGGTCGAGGTCGACCAAACCAATCGCTCGTCCGGAATGAAGGGATCGACACGATCTCGATCAAAGCAGCTCAACCGCCGGCCGCTGATCCTGCCGCATGAAGTGTTGCGCATGCGCAGTGACGAGCAGATCGTCTTCACCGCAGGCAATGCACCCCTTCGGTGCGGGCGCGCCGTCTGGTTCCGCCGCGAGGACATGATGGCCTGCGTCGGCGAGAACAGGTTTCACCAGAATGCTTCCGGCACGCACGAGCCGGCTGTGCAATAGATCGAGGACCCAACGATGAGATATTGGGAAGCATGCGAAGCACAGGTTACGGCGGACGAGGCGACCGAGGAATGCCGCAAGCACCACATCACGGCGGTGTTACGCGAAGCCGACGGCGCGCTCATCGACAAGGACAGTGGGGAAGTTATAGGTCATCCCGACCATTGCGGAGAATTTTATGGCGGCGATGTCCTCAGCTTCCTCGGTTATTGATCGGCGTCCGTTCGCACTGATCGCGTTTGGCGTTCGGGGGAAGATCGTAACCCGAATGGGCGAAGACCTCCGGGCTTCGTTCGCTTTGGCGGATAGAGCTGAACGCCGCAGGCGGACCGCCCGTAACTGCCAACGGAACTTCACAAAAATGAATCGGTCAGACGAAATCGATTCAAATCTCTCGTTGGACGAACGTTGTGGAGCGAACGATTATGCTGCCATGCTCACTCAACCTTACCGGCTCTATATCGAACGCACGGACAAAGCTCGCAACATGGCGCGCTTCTATGCAATAACGATTGAGCCCGATCTGTTCGGCGAGGTCTGTTTGACACGGCGCTGGGGCCGGATTGGAGCGCAGGGCCAGATGAAAGTCCAGCATTTTGCCAGAGAGCAAGACGCTGTAGCTACCTTTCTCGATCTTCTCCGCCAGAAGCGACGCCGCGGGTATCGGGTACCCCCTTCGAGACTCCGTCATTGAGGTCATCGATCCTCTGCAGCCACCGGCCGGAATCCATAGATCGACCACATGACACACGAGCTTTCGACGTTTGACATATTCACATGGTCCCCGGCTTTTCTTAGGGAAAAAAGGAAGTCGGCGCAACCTCACTATGCCCGCCATCCTGTTCGGCATCATGAGCACCAACGCCCTCATGGCCAGTGCTGCGTCGAAAACACTGGCCGCACCTAACATGGATGTGACAATGTTTGTGAAATGCACCGGCGGCCATCGGATCGCCTGCGTCATCGATGGCGACACGCTGTGGATCGATGGCACGAAAGTCCGGGTCGCCGACATTGATGCGCCTGAGATCAGCGAGCCAAAATGCGCCTCGGAACTTGCTCTGGGAAACCGAGCGACCGAGCGATTGATCGAACTGGTCAACCAAGGTCCATTCGAGGTACGAGCTTGGTCGGATCGTGACAAGGATCGATATGGTCGGGCGCTGCGGGTTCTCATGCGAGATGGGCATAGCATCGGTGATATTCTGGTCTCGGAAGGACTTGCCAGGACCTGGACAGGTCGTCGCGAACCCTGGTGCTAAGGGCTCGGCCAGTTAAGGCCGAGCCTGTTGGCGCTCAATCGCGCCGTTCCCATTCGGTCTCGATGTTGAGCTCGACGTCGGCGAAGAATGGGATCTTGATGGCGATTTTCAGACCGAGCTTACCCTTGCGGAAGAGGTGACTGACGACCTTGCCGAGGGCGCGAAGACGGCGGCCGGTGGCGCTGAGGAATTTTGCGAGCTGTTGCATAATGGATCTCCTGTTGATTGCGTTTCATTGCGGGGATGAAAAAGCGAACCTTCAAGGAGGGCTGCACCCATAGGGCCGGAGCGAAGCGGAGGACCTGATGGCGACTGAATTTTGATGCGCGAGGAGCCGCAGGCGGGGAAAATTCTGGCGTCATCAGGTTGCGGCCAGACGTTCGGGACGCACGATCCCTGATGTCGATGAAATGAGAACTACAGGAGAGTTTCGGGAGCGCTTGAGGGCACACGACGTGATTTGACACCGCTCGTCAGAACGGTGGCTCCGCATCGCCGCTGCCATCCATCTCGGCAATCGCCAGCGTCAGTTCCGCCTTTGCGAGATCGAGCTCAGTTTCGATCTGGTGGCGCTCGCCAGGATCGACAGCATTTTGCAATTAGGCGCGTTATCCTGACAGTCAGTAAGGCGTCGATACCGATCTCGGTATCATAGGGCGGTGAGTCAGCATGTTGATTAGCGCTCTCAGGCCGGATGATACGTGGCGACGCCCCGAGTAATAAAGACACAGTCCCGGAAACGCTGGACACCATTCTTCCAGCACTCGCTTGAGACGACCGTCTTCCAGTGCATCTTTCGCAAGATGGTCCGGCACGAAGGCGATGCCTATCCCATCTATCGCGGCCTCGACCATCAACGGCTGTTCACTCAGGGTAAGAGGCCCGGATACGTTTATTCTTTCCACAACGCCTTGGCGCTCAAATTCCCATCTATAGATTGCGCCACTGTCAAACCGGAAGCGGATGCAATCGTGGCTAAGTAAATCCTGCGGCACAACTGGAAATCCGCAGCGCTCGAAGTACTCAGGTGACGCAATAGCGGCGAAGCGCACATCGCCCATGACCGGGATCGCCACCATATCTTTTGGTACTGCCTCCGCTAACCGGATACCGGCATCGAAACCCTCGGCAACAATATCGCTGAGCCTGCCATCACTGACTACGTCGAGATGGACCTGAGGATGCTCACGCAGGAAGCGTGCAAGCACCGGTCGCAATACTAAGCGGATAGCCCCTTCGCTGGCATTGATCCGCACCGTGCCACTTGGGACGGGACCGCTCCCCTCCAACTCTTGCACGGCTTCTTCGATTGAGGCCATCGCCGGCCTCAGTTTTGAGGCAAGGCGTTCTCCCGCCTCCGTCAGCGAGACGCTGCGGGTCGTTCGATTAAACAGGCGAACGTTCAACCGCTCTTCGAGAACCTTGATCGAATGGCTGATCGCCGAGGGTGTCATGTTGAGTTCGTTCGCGGCGCTGCGAAAACTGCGATGGGTCGCGACGGCCAGGAATGAGGCGAACGCCGCCAGATCGTTGCCCTTAGATTGGTGAATTGCTTTCATCATGACATCAAGAATTGATCAGATTGTTTAGATAGTCAACGAGTCATATCGTTAGCGTAGGGCGCAGTATCCCTGGCTTCACGCGACCTCTTGGTCGCTTTTAGTTCCAGATCGCCAACCCACCAGCGGCACGTAGAAGAGAGGAAAAAATGATGAAGATGAAAGCTGTTGTCATGACCGGCGCGAATAAGCCTTGGGAGGTTCAGGAGGTCCCGGTACCCAAAGCAGAACCGGGGCTCGTCCTCGTAAAAGTCCACGCGTCCGGCATGTGCTTCACGGATGTATGGGCGACGAAGGGTGCCGGTGGCGACATCTATCCACAGACCCCAGGTCACGAAGTGGTCGGCGAGATCGTTGAAGTCGGCGCGGGCGTTCATACGCGCAAAGTGGGAGACCGGGTCGGCACCACTTGGGTGCAGTCCTCTTGTGGACGATGCTCCTACTGCCGCCAGAACCGTCCGTTGACCGGCCAGACAGCCATGAACTGCGATTCACCCAGGACAACCGGGTTCGCGACGCAAGGCGGGCACGCAGAGTACATCGCGATCTCTGCTGAAGGCACAGTGTTATTACCCGACGGGCTCGACTACACGGATGCCGCACCCATGATGTGCGCAGGCTACACGACCTGGAGCGGCTTGCGCGACGCCGAGCCCAGACCTGGTGACAGAATTGCGGTACTTGGCATCGGCGGGCTGGGGCACGTCGCCGTGCAGTTCTCCAAAGCCTTGGGGTTTGAGACCATCGCGATCACGCATTCACCCGACAAGCACAAGTTGGCCACCGATCTTGGTGCAGACATCGTCGTCGCCGATGGCAAAGAGTTATTGGAGGCCGGCGGTGCGGACGTTCTTCTGGTTACGACCAACGACTTCGACACCGCCGAAAAAGCGATGGCGGGCGTGAGGCCTGACGGGCGCATCGTTCTTTGCGGGCTCGACTTCAGCAAGCCGTTCTCGATCCCGTCCGACGGCAAGCCGTTCCACATGATGCGCCAACGCGTGGTTGGGTCCACGCATGGCGGACAGCACTATCTCGCCGAAATCCTCGATCTCGCCGCCAAGGGCAAGGTCAAGCCGATTGTCGAGACCTTCGCCCTCGAGCAGGCAACCGAGGCATATGAGCGGCTATCCACCGGGAAGATGCGGTTCCGTGGTGTGTTTCTTCCGCACGGCTCTTGAGCACGTGTGGGAGTGACTGCGGTGAGCGGGTCTTATCGAGGTCACACTTATTCAAACTCGATATGTGTGACAATCGGCGTATTAGTCAGAATGCTAACCGCCCTAGTGGGGCGGTTCGGCCATCAGCTGCGCGTCAAACACGGCCTCTTTCTCTGCAAGCTGCGTTTCTGCCATTGCAAGCTCGTTAAGGATCCACTGACGCTCGTCTCGATAAACGGCATTCCGCAATTCGGCGCGAAGTTCTTCGATCTGGGATTCGAGTTCGTAGGTCATCGTCTGATCTCCTATGTGAAAGACGATCAGCGGCGCCGGATAGGGAACGACGTTGTCAGGGATCGCGAAAGCGACCGGCAGCGCCGGAGAGTGGGGGGAGCCGATTTCGTGTTGGCGGCTTCGCTGCCATTTCGAAATTGGGGGCACCGCTCATCCTTGACGACGGTGGGCCCGTCGGCATCATCACCGGGCACTGAGCAGGTTTTCCTCCTCTCGGTATTGCACCAAAAAAGCCGGACCTGGCTCGATGCCTGGTCCGGCTTTAGTTGCCGGGCATAGGAAAAGGCTCCGCCAGCGGCGGAGCCTCGTGGTATCAATCAGTCCCGGTTCGGACGGGACCAGATGAGCTGGAGACCATCCTCGCCTTCGACCTCGGCGAGCGTTGCGTAGATCGGGGCGGGGAAGCTCGGATCGTCGAGCTTGACCGAGAGGTAGTCGCGGCCCTCACCGGAGGTCTTCTGCCAGGCCGCGCCAAGTTCCACGCTACCCGCGTAGACCCGGAACTGCGGGCCCTTGTCGGAAGGGTTCTCGACCCGGGCGATGCGGGCGTTGACGTTGAGGGCGAGAGTGCGGATGGAGCCGGTGAAGCCGTTTTCGGTGGAGGTGAAAGTACCGATGGTTGCCATTGTCGTATTCCTTTTCTTTAGTTCGGGCCGCGCCCATCGCGGCCTCGATGGCTGTCGAACAGACCGGTGACGATCGGACCGCACCCATTCGGGCCGTAATGAAATGGAGGGCGGCAAGTCGCAGATTTGTTAGTGGGAGAGGAGGAGGGCGCAGCCTTCCGGGGTAAGAAATCTGAGGCTGCCGTTGCGGGAAAACGATCGAGGCGCAGCCGGTCTCCGGTCAGACATGCCTCATCGAGCTCGCAGGTGGGTTGCCGGAAACTCTGACGGGAAGGGATACGCAATGGCTTCCGCTGCATTCGCCCTGGGCACAAATGGCATTGTGCGCTAAGCCCAACTTCGATCGCCGTCTTTGCTTGCTTCATCAGGGGACAAGCGCTCCCGCCAACGCTAGCCCGCTTGCTGACTGCCTCCGGTGCGATAACGTGGTGCCTGCGAATCGCCACCTGGAGGATCAATGCGTCAGCAGACAAAGCCGTTCATCGTCGAACGTAAACCGTCCCGTAAGCCCAAGCCCGACACTGCAAAACCGTCGATCTGGGGAAGGCTGGACGCTGACATCGCACAAGGTCTCCAAGATCAACGAAATGGCGAGCAGCGGGATATGGACCACGCGGCCACCGCCGGTGGCGACGACCGCGCCTAACCCTCAGGCCGCAGCTTGCACAGCCGTTTCCGGCTGTAGGGAATGCAGGAAACTCACGGCGCGCTGCGCATGGGCTGCCGCTTGGAAGATGGCCCGCTTGTCGTTGGCCAGCACCGATAGCCACGACTGCAGGTAAGATGCATGATCCGGCCTCGGCTCGAGCTCCGGCGCGATACCGAGATCGGCGCAGAGGAAGCAACTGCCGAGTTCGGCAACGAGTTCTTCCCGCGCCCGCTCCGTCCGGTCCTTGGCGTAACGCGACAGGTCACGTCCGACGCGATGCTCCACCGCCGTCCAGTGGGTTGCTTCATGACTAAGGACGGCCGCGTATCCGGCAGCATCGCGAAACGCCTCGAAGGGCGGCATCTGGATGTAGTCCATGACCGGAGAATAATAGGCCTGATTACCGCCGTGCCGGATGACTGCCCCCGTATTGCGGAAGAAGCGATCGGCACTCTCGATCCGCTCGACGGGATCAAGGACCTCGGCCGCCGGTGCATAATAGCTACCGGGCAAACCGTCGATTTGCTCGACATTGAACACTGAATAGGCCTTCAGGAAGGGGATCTCTCGATCGACCTCATTACCGTTCCCGTCCGCCTCGGACCTGGTGAAGCGGCTGGCGAACACGACGGTCGAGCCGGCCTCGCCCTTGCGCACCGCCCCGCCAAGTTCGAGGGCCTGCTTGAACGTCATCCACATCGATGAGGCGAAGCCACGCGACATCTGCTCCGACCACAGGAGCAAAACGTTCACGCCCGAATATGGTAGACCGTTGTGGCGCAGCGGCCGCGAGATACGACCATCGGTGTTGGCGGCACTCCACGGTCTCATCCAGGGGCGGACGCCTTTTTCCAGATCCTCGACGATCCGATCGGTAATACGGGTGTAGATGTCCGCGCGGCCCGCTTCTGATTTCATTGTCATGACTTCTCTCTCCTTTTCATGAACCGCGCCGATCGCGGTCCGTCACGGAGGGCCGAAGTCAGGGGCCGATAGGGTGGCCATGCACCGAAGGCCGCAACAGCGCGGAGGACGGCAAAGCCGTTGCATGGGCGCCCGGCTCCTGCAGGACCGCCGAGCGAGACGGGCCGCAATAGGCGCGTTTCCAGTTTTCCTTTCGACATGAAAAAAGGCCGGCGCTGTGGGCACCGACCTTGGACCAGGAAAAGAGGGCGGGGTGCGACCCCGCCAAGTGCGTCATCCGAAAGCGGCCATCTGAACCTCGGCCGCCTTGCGGTCGAGCGATGCACCCGGGTTTTCGACCGGCCGGTCGAATGGCTTCCAGGTCTCGCCGACAACCTGTCCGTAGGCGGCCACCGCACCCTCGGCTGCCATGCGCAGCGCGTGGGACTGGATACCCATGTCGGCCGCGAATTCCCGCTTGCGCTGGGCGGCGCTGTCGTAGCCGACCGGACCATCGAGATCTTCATCTCGGGCATCGTTGGATGCCTTGGCAGTTGCGTCGCGCGCTTCGGTGACGGCGCGGGAGTAGAACTGCCCGGCGCCGTGAGCGGATCCGACGAAGGCCCCGACGATACGCTGGAGATGGATCTGCATGGCCTTCTCGCCGAGCCCTTCTGAGAGGCTGTCGGCGGTCTCGATGATCAGCCGCTCGTGCAGGCTGCGGATGCCATCGCTGTCGACGACCGTGCTGCCGAAGCTTTCGGCGATCTTGAGCGCCTGGGCCGCATCGGGGCATGTGAGGCGGACCATTTCGAGGGTTGCTCCTTTGCGGAGCTGCGATACCCGTGCGTTAGAGCGGTTGGGAGTTGCGGGCTTGGCCATAAACTGTTCCTTCCTTGGCTGGCGAAGCGGTTCCGGCCCGTGCCGGTCTGCCCTTCGATGCGGACGACCAGAACCGGCAAAGGACGGGCGGCTTCATAGGTCCGATCCCGCTGAACCAGCAGGGCAGGTTTGCGGGCCGGCAGGTTTCGACCTGCTTGGGACCGCGAGCCTGTTCTCGCGCAGAGAGGCTGGGTCGGCCGCCCCGCGGCGCGACAGCGGCCTTGAAACGCCCGGCCGCTGGTTCAGACCGCAGCGAACAAGAAGGGCAGTCCAGCACGGGTCCGATATCTGTCTCTGGCGGGGAGGAACAGACATCGCCAAGCCCGCCCATGCCGATGACATCCGAGGAGGTAAGCCCATCGCTATCACCACACTCTCGCGCGTCTGCCTATGTCGCTGGATGATGCAGAGGTCGCTTATCGCAATGGCTCAGTTCACCGATGTCACTCTCTTGCGTCGCCAGCCTGCGGTGGATCATATCGAGTTCGACCCAACGCTCGAAGGTGAGGCGGTCGACAAGCTCCTGATGGCAGATACGTTGACCTGATCGGCGACGCGCCCTGCTCCGGGCTTTTACTGTCGTCGCCTGCCTTCCCGCGCGCGCTGTGATTTGGCGGGTCAGACATTCCAGATGCCGCTGGATCTCTCGCCGGGCGACGATTGCTTTTGCCAGCGGTTTCGAAGCGCGGACGCTGATCATCGCCGATCCCCCGAGCTTCGCCAGTTGATGAAGGAGGCCGGCGCGTCGACGGATAAACCGTCCGCACCGGTGGCAAACTCCACCCCCGAGAAATCGGGGGTGGGTGTTGCCATGTTCGACTGGGAGACTGCGGTCACGCTGCGTCCCTCTGGTCGAAGCCGGCGTCGTCCTCTTCGTGGTTCGAAAGAACTGCATCCTGCAGATCGTCCTCACCCGCAGCGCCGTCGAAGTGTCCTTCTTGATCCTCGGCTGGGTCGTCACCATGATCGTCACCGTCGTCTTGCGAGGCCGCGCCGAGTATACCCGCAGCTGCGCTCGTCCGGATCCAATCGAGCAACTCGTCGGCTGGCGGTGCGAAGCGCGCCAAAGCATGGACGAAGTGCTCGTTCGCGAAGTGCTCGACGAGCGCTGCACGGGTTTCACGAACCTTGGGCCGAGGCTGGATAGACACCTCGGCGCACGATGCTTCCAGTGCCTGGCGCGACAGGCACAACAGGAACTCGTCCGAACCCATGTTCGGCAGGTATCCGTCGGCGCCGATCGCCTCGCCGGCAATGCGGGAGACCATGCCGCTGTTCGACATGCCGCGGCGGCACGACAGAACATCGATCAGCACCGAGCGAACGGCGACCCGAAGCGTGTCCTGGTCGAAGGCGAGCTTGCCGTGCTCGTCGAACAAGGCGACGGCATGGCGCGAGAAGCGCTTGCCGCCATAAAACGTCCCATCCCCACCGGAATCAACGCGGACGTTCTGCCCGGCGAAGGCCAGCACCAGGAGTGCCATTAGCATGTCGTCTTCAATCGGCGCGCGGCCAAGAGCATCGTGAAGCGCATCGGTGCGGAAATCGCCGATCATGTCATGGCCCTTCTGGGTCACATCAGGGCGAACCTTCGGCGAGGCAATCGCGTCGCCCTCATCGCTGCCCAAGGCAGATCCATCACCATCCGCGCCCTTCGGCTTGAACGCCTCGGGCATGCGGTAATGCACTGTCTGCACCTTGCCGTCGCGATCTAGGTAAAGCGCCGCGTGATCGGACTTGGACGCCTTGCCGTAGACCTGGGACGCCTTCTTCGGCAACTCGGGCTGGCCCCAGCTGTTGACCTCGACGATGGCCCCTCGCTTCGGCAGGTTGGCGGTCATCCACTCATGCTGGGCGCCGAGGAAGCCCTCGACATTGGTGGTGTAGCGACCGTCCTGATCGGCCGGCGCGAAGAGGTCTTCGACCCACTCGATGCCATAAGCCTGGGCCAGATCGTCGCCAAAGCTCGCATCCCGGGCGTACATGCGCTTCTTGGTCAGTGCATTGGAGATCTGCCACCAAGGAGCGGTGTCACCCTTCTTCGGCTTATGCGCCTTCCAGACTTCTTTCTGGTCCGCCTGACCAGCCGCGGCGATGATCCTCAGCTGCTGCTCGGACGGCATGTCGCCCAGCGCCATCTGCTCGAGCATCGCGGGAAGGACATTTGCGAGCAGACGCAGCTTGCGGATCTGGCGCACGGGAAGCGCGAGGGCGACCGCAATCGCTTCCTCGGTCCAGCCGAGAGCAACGAGACGTTCGATGCCCCGCCACTGATCGACCGGGTTGAGCGCCTCGCGAACCGAGTTCTCGACCATCGAGCGCATGGCACCGTTGTCGTTGGCGGCGTCCGCGACGAGGATTTCGATTTCTTCCAGGCCGGCGGCGATGGCCAGTCGCACACGGCGATGACCTGCGTCGATGATATAGCCATTTCCGCCATCGCTCTCGGGGGCAACCACCGGCGGCTGGACGATGCCGACGGCCTTGATCGTCGCCAGCATCAGCGCATCCGCCTGCGGCGACGACTTCGTCTGGCGCATCCGGTCGGGGTTTTCCTTGAGCGCGCGCGGGTCAACCTTCATGATCTGCATGATGTCGTTCCTTTCGGGAGGTTCCGGACCGGCGCCTTGCCAGCCCTTCCTGTCTTCATCGTTTCTCGAAGACACCTCCCGGACCG
>NZ_WJOK01000039.1 GCF_009649785.1 Agrobacterium tumefaciens
CCATAATTCAGATATTTATATTTATTCATTGCGTGGATGTATGATGCTCGGCGAGCTAGATCTTGCAACAGTGATACTGATGCAAAAGTGTTCTTACATTGTTGGAATGCTGAGTTTTATATATCTGAAGCTCACAAATCGTGGTTTGCACGGCCCGACAGCTCTTGCAGCAGGCTTCGCAGCCATGGCTGCCGGCTCCACGGTCGCTGGGTACGGCGAATGGGGAATAATGTCTCCGGCCTTGTGGCAATTCGGCAGCATCGTCTTCGGTATCGTGGGTTATGCGCTGATCTGGCTTGGCCTGAAAATCGTGAGCGATGGACGTGCTGCCAGCAGGGGGACAGTATCAGCTGTCTGTTTGATTGCCTTGCTGGCAATTGTCCTTGCACAGCAGGTGGCTGACAATAACGCTTATCGTGCGGCCCTGTTCAACGGTTGTGCGGCTGTGGCCTATCTTGCGGGAGCGGGCGGGCTTTTTGCGCGGTGGCGCAAGGAGCCACTCCTGTCCCGCTTCGCGTTGGGCGCGATTACGGGTATTTCCGGCCTGATTTCGTTGTCGGTGGCAAAGAGCGTGCTTTTGCCCCAATACGCCGCCATCGATCTGGTCAATGCGTTTTTCTTGATCATCATGTTGAACTTCGCCATTGCGCTGTTCGTGATGATGCTGGTAGCCGAGCGGTCAGAGCGCAAATTGCTGGTTCTCGCCAACACCGATCCTTTGACGGGCGTCAAGAACCGTCGTTTTTTCTTCCAGGCCATGCCGGCGGTGCCGGGTCCCAACGATGCGGCGATGCTGCTCGATATCGACCACTTCAAATCAATCAACGACCGCTTCGGCCACGCCGTCGGCGACAGCGTTCTTCAGGAAGTCGCGAAGCGTATCGGCGGCAGCATACGCGGTGGTGACGTGCTGGCGCGTTACGGTGGCGAGGAGTTCATCATCTTCCTGCCGGGTGCCGGTGTTCAAAAGGCTTGCATGATCGGAGAACGCATTCGCGATGCGATTGCGATAACCGAAGTCGATTGCGGCGGTTTGCGTGTCGGCGTGACGATCAGCATCGGCGTCGCAACCAGCGGCGATATGCGCTGCGATCTTCAGACCCTGGCGGAAATGGCGGACCGCGCCCTTTACCGCGCCAAGACGGATGGGCGCAATTGCGTGCGCGAAGCCCTGGCGGCGTGAGGCTTTTGAACTTTTTGTGAGACAATGCAAAACGCCGCGGGCATGACCCGCGGCGTTTCCATGATCTTCGCTGGCGGCTGATTTTACAGGAAGTAGCTCTGCAAGGGCTTCACTTCCAGATTGCCGGCCTTAAGCGCCTTGATGGCAAGGGCTGCTGCTTCGGCACCGGCCATCGTCGTGTAGTATGGCACCTTCTGCATCAGCGTTGCGCGGCGCAGCGACTTCGAGTCGGAAATCGCCTTGTTGCTGTCGGTGGTGTTGATGACCAGCTGGACCTGCCGGTTGCGGATGGCGTCTTCGATATGCGGACGACCTTCCTGCACCTTGTTGATCTTCTCGGCGTTGATGCCCTGTTCAGCAAGGAAACGCTGGGTGCCGCCGGTTGCCAGTACCCTGAAGCCGCTCTCGACCAGAATACGGATTGCGGGCAACACGCGGTCCTTGTCGTCGTCGCGCACCGAGACGAAGACGGTGCCGGAGCGCGGCAGGTCGACGCCGGCGCCGAGCTGGCTCTTGGCGAAGGCGAGTGCGAAATCGGTGTCGAGGCCGATGACTTCGCCGGTCGAGCGCATTTCCGGTCCGAGCAGAATGTCGACGCCGGGGAAGCGGGCGAAGGGGAAAACGGCTTCCTTGACGGCGATGTGCTTCAGGTTGCGCGGATCGGGTTTCTTGCCGTAAGCGGCAATCGCCGCATCAAGCTTTTCGCCGGCCATGACGCGGGCAGCGATCTTGGCGATCGGCGCACCGATGGTTTTTGCAACGAAGGGCACCGTGCGGGAGGCACGCGGGTTGACTTCGAGAACGTAGATCGTGCCGTCCTTGATCGCGTACTGAACGTTCATCAGGCCACCGACGTTGAGCGCCTTTGCAAGCGCCGTCGTCTGGCGTTCCAGCTCGTCGAGGGTTTCCTTGCTCAGCGAACGGGAAGGCAGCGAGCAGGCCGAGTCGCCCGAGTGGATACCGGCTTCTTCGATGTGCTCCATGATGCCCGACACGAAGACGTTTTCGCCGTCGCACAGTGCATCGACGTCGACTTCGACGGCGTTGGTCAGGTAGCTGTCGAACAGAAGCGGGTTCTTGCCGAGCAGGGTGTTGATCTGGCCGGTCTTGTCGTTCGGGTAACGCTGCTTGATGTCCTCTGGCACGAGGCCCGGAACCGTGTCGAGCAGATAGGTCTGGAGCTGGCCTTCCGAATGGATGATCTGCATGGCTCGGCCACCCAGAACATAGGAAGGACGCACGACCAGCGGGAAGCCGATTTCCGAAGCGACGAGGCGCGCCTGTTCAACCGAATAGGCAATGCCGTTGTTCGGCTGGGCGAGGTCGAGCTTCATCAGCAGCTTCTGGAAGCGGTCGCGGTCTTCGGCAAGGTCGATCATGTCAGGCGCGGTGCCGAGGATCGGGATACCGTTCTTTTCCAGCGCTTCGGCCAGCTTCAGCGGCGTCTGGCCGCCGAACTGCACGATGACGCCGACCAGTTCGCCCTTTTCCTGTTCGGCGCGCATGATCTCGATCACGTCTTCGGCCGTCAGCGGTTCGAAATAGAGGCGGTCGGAGGTGTCGTAGTCGGTCGAAACCGTTTCCGGGTTGCAGTTGATCATGATCGCTTCGAAGCCTGCATCCTTCAGCGCGAAGGCAGCATGGCAGCAGCAATAGTCGAACTCGATGCCCTGGCCGATACGGTTCGGACCGCCGCCGAGGATGACGACCTTCTTGCGGTCGGAAACCTGCGCTTCAGAGCGGGCGGCGCCGACGAAGGGGATTTCATAGGTCGAATACATGTAGGCGGTGGGCGAGGCGAATTCTGCCGCGCAGGTATCGATGCGCTTGAAGACCGGGCGAACATTGAGGCTGTTGCGCAGCTCGGCCACTTCCTTCGGGCGCTTGCCCGTCAGAATTGCTAGGCGGGCGTCGGAAAAGCCCATGGCTTTGAGCATGCGCAGGTTCTCTGCGTCCTGCGGCAGGCCTTGCTCACGGACACGGGCTTCCATGTCCACAATTGCCTTGAACTGGGCGATGAACCAGGGGTCGATCTTCGAGTTTTCGTGGACTTCTTCTTCCGTCATTCCCATACGCAGCGCCTGGGCGACCATGCGCAGGCGATCCGGCGTCGGCGTGCCGATGGCGGCGCGGATGGCGTTCTTGGAGCCTTCGCCCTCTTCAAAGCCGGGGATTTCGATTTCATCGAGACCGGTGAGGCCGGTTTCCATGCCGCGCAGCGCCTTCTGCAGCGATTCTGCGAAGGTGCGGCCGATGGCCATGACTTCACCGACGGACTTCATGGCCGTTGTGAGGATCGGCGAGGCGCCCGGGAACTTCTCGAAGGCGAAACGCGGGATCTTGGTGACGACGTAGTCGATCGACGGTTCGAACGAGGCAGGCGTCGCGCCGCCGGTGATATCGTTTTCCAGCTCGTCGAGCGTATAGCCGATGGCGAGCTTGGCGGCGATCTTGGCGATCGGGAAGCCGGTTGCCTTGGAGGCGAGAGCGGACGAGCGCGAAACGCGCGGGTTCATTTCGATGACGACGAGGCGGCCGTCTTTCGGGTTGACGGCGAACTGCACGTTCGAGCCGCCGGTTTCCACGCCGATCTCACGCAGCACCGCAATCGAGGCGTTGCGCATGATCTGGTATTCCTTGTCGGTCAGCGTCAGCGCTGGCGCAACGGTGATGGAATCGCCGGTGTGGACGCCCATCGGATCGATGTTTTCGATGGAGCAGATGATGATGCAATTGTCCGCGGTGTCGCGGACCACTTCCATCTCATATTCCTTCCAGCCGAGAACCGATTCTTCGACCAGCACCTCGGTGGTCGGCGAAGCGTCGAGGCCGCCCGAGACGATGTCGAAGAATTCGGAGCGGTTATAGGCAATGCCGCCGCCGGTGCCGCCGAGCGTGAAGGACGGGCGGATGATGGCGGGCAGGCCGACATGGTCGATCGCCTGGGCGGCGATTGCAATCGCATGCGCCATGTAACGCTGCTTGCGGTCGGTCTCGCCAAGGTTCCACTGGTTTTCCAGATCGTCCAGCGCCTTGTCCAGTTCCGTACCGGAAAGCTTCGCCTTGAGTTCGGCGCGGGCAGCTTCGTGCTTCTTGCGGTCGGCGTCCTTGATTTCAGTGGCGTTGGCCAGCATGGACTTCGGCGTTTCGAGGCCGATGCGAGCCATGGCCTCGCGGAAGAGGGCGCGGTCTTCGGCCATGTCGATGGCTTCGGGCTTGGCGCCGATCATTTCCACATTGTAGCGGTCGAGAACGCCCATGCGCTTCAGGGACAGCGCGGTGTTGAGCGCGGTCTGGCCACCCATGGTGGGCAGCAGCGCGTCCGGGCGTTCCTTAGCGATGATCTTGGCAACAACTTCCGGGGTGATCGGCTCGACATAGGTTGCGTCGGCAAGGCCCGGATCGGTCATGATGGTGGCCGGGTTGGAGTTGACCAGAATGACCCGGTAACCCTCTTCCTTCAGCGCCTTGCAGGCCTGGGTGCCGGAATAGTCGAATTCACATGCTTGGCCGATGACGATCGGTCCTGCGCCAATGATGAGGATGGACTTGATATCTTGGCGCTTCGGCATGGCTCTCTCGTTCCGCGTTTTGGTTGCGCAAAACACCAGCCAGGGTGAAAGATCACCGGCCGGGGCGCGCAATTCAAAGTTTTCAGGCTAGAAGCGGCTTATAGGCAAATGTTTTTGAGAACGGAACCCCATAAATTCCGGAATCGACAGAAACTCTTAACCCGCCGGTGTATGCGCGGCGAAACGGGCCTGCACGGCCGCGCTATGGGAGCGGCTGACGGGTATTTCCGAACCGTCTCTTGTAATGACGTGCAGACGGCCAGCCTGTTTACGCAACGAGACGACGTCGGAAATGGCAATCCAGTGGGAACGGTGCACCTGCAAGCCTTCCGTGAGGCCTATTTCTTTCAGCGCATCGGCAAAACGCAGCAGAACGAGCTGATGGCCGCGCGTGGTGACGATTTCGGTATAGTGGTCCTGCACCGACAGCCGCAGCAATTCTCCGCGCTTTTGCGGCGGAAGCCGCTCCAGCAGCGGCGCGATGCTTTTCACCTGACCTTTGGCATCTCCATTCGGGTCCGCAACGGCATCCGTTGCCGTTGCGCGTGACTGGCAGGCCGTGAGGTAGCTCAGCAGGCAAAAGATGGCGCAGAGCGGCAGGGCCGACATGCTGCTTTTCAGAAAGGCGGCGAAACCCATTTCCCTGCCGGAAAAGATTTGGTTCATGATGGAAAGCAGCAGCCCGATGGGCAGGGCTGCCGTCAGCGAGCCGATCATCATGCGTGTCAGCATATTTTCAATGCTGCTGGCAAGGATGGTGTTGGCGAGGATGGAAAAGGATATTGCGAACGTCCATGCGCCAGCCTGAACGATTGTCCAGTAAAGCAGCCGGTCGGCGAAACTCATGGTCTCACTTGTCCCGAAAGGGCCGGTCAGAATGAAGATCGCCAATATGGCAAGGAAGGTCAGCCACAGTCTGCGCGATTGCAGGATGGCGTGCATTTCACGAAGCGTGGACTGCAAAGAGAGGTGATCCACGAAGTTTTCCTGCGGTTGACGCCAATGCGTTTTTCTTTCGCGCATGTTTTGCCGAAGTTAGCGATAATTTCAACCGGGTCAAAACGCTTCACCATGTCACTTCAGCCTTTGCTAGACGCACCGCTTGCCGTGCAATTCCATGTCGCCACCGTTGTTCCGGCCGCGATTCTCGGCGCCTTCATTTTCCTTCGCCCCAAAGGAACCGCCATCCACCGGCTACTCGGCAGGATCTGGGTGACGCTGATGGTCATGACGTCCGTTTCGACCTTCTTCATTCATGAATTGAGGGTGTTTTACGGTTTCAGCCCGATTCATCTTTTATCGGTTCTCACCATATATGGCTGTCTGCAATCGGTCCTTTTCGCGCGCAGGGGCGAAATCAGGCGCCATATGAGGATCATGCAGAGTGTTTATCTCGGCGGTATCGTCATCGCAGGCGGTTTCACCTTCGTTCCGGGGCGGATCATTCACGAGGTTGCTTTCGGTGACGGTCAGCCGGGTCTTGTGGTGCTTTTCGCGGGCGTGTTCGCGTTTGCCCTGCTGTCTCTGACCGTCTTCACGCAAAGGCGGCGAGCCTCCTGAACGAATGCACCCACCTCCGCTTTCTTCCGGAACAAGATGTATTATAGTGCCGTTATAAGGTTGCCTGTTGAGGCGACGTTTGCGGAGAGAAAAGCATGGAATGGAGAGGGCGCCGCCAGTCGGACAATATCGAGGATCGGCGCGGCATGTCGGCGGGATCGGGGCCATCCGGCAACGATCCTTTTTCGCGTGGCGGAATGCGCGTGCCGATCGGGCGCCGCGGCGGCGGCATCGGCATTGGCGGTCTTCTGCTGATCCTGCTGATAAGCTGGGTGCTTGGCATCAATCCGCTGACGCTGCTTTCGGGCGGAGACATTTCACTGGATGGGGGCGGTACCACGCAGCAATCCGGCCAGCAGGCGGGCACTCGGCCGCAGGGCCAATCGTCCGACGAGACGACGGCTTTCGTGCGCACCGTGCTGGCTGAGACGGAAGATACGTGGAGCGGCATTTTCCAGTCCGCCGGCGAGACCTATCAGAAACCGACCCTTGTGCTGTTTTCCGGGCAGGTTGCGTCTGCCTGCGGTTCTGCCTCTGCGGCCAGCGGCCCGTTCTATTGCCCTGGTGACCGCAAGGTCTATCTCGACACCAGTTTCTTCAGTGAACTGGACAAGCGTTTCGGCGCGTCTGGCGATTTCGCGCAGGCTTACGTTATTGCGCATGAGGTGGGCCACCACGTCCAGAACCTGACCGGTGTCTTGCCGGAGTTCAACCGCCGCCGCCAGTCCATGAGCCAGGTGGACGCCAACAAGATGTCGGTGCGTGTGGAGCTTCAGGCCGATTGTTATGCCGGTATCTGGGGCAAGTTCACCGAACAGAAGGGCATTCTGGAAACCGGTGACCTTGAGGAAGCGCTCAACGCTGCCCACCAGATCGGCGACGACACCCTGCAGAAGCAGACCCAAGGATATGTGGTGCCTGACAGTTTCAACCACGGCACGTCGGCGCAGCGCATGGAATGGTTCAAGCGCGGCTTCCAGAACGGACGCGTCGAGGACTGCGACACCTTTTCGGCGAATATCTGAGAATCAAATGAACGAGGGGGCTTTTCAGCCCCCTTTTTATTCAGCGCATCAACAGCGCCACGGCATACATGCCAAGCGCGAAGATCGTATGGGCGACGAGGTTGAGAAAGCGAACCTTGTTCGGGTTCGGCGTCTTCGATGCCGCCCAGCCGATGCCGAGGCCAGGTTGCAGCAGGAACCAGCCCGCGCCGACCGTGACGATGCCCACGATCCAAGGCTGAATGAAGGAAGGCTCTGAAAACCACGAGACCGGGACCACCAGAGCAAGAATGACGCCATAGAGAATGCCGACGGCGTAATGCGAAATCCAGCCGAGCGCCAGTTCATGCTCGTAGGGCTCAGCCGTGGCGATGCTGTCGTGGAATATCCTGCCCTTCGGCACATGCCAGAACCAGCGGCCGACCGGCGCCCAGTTCGGGGCGGATTGGCCGAAAAACCGGTGCAGCACAATCGCCCATATATCCATAAACACGGTGCCACCCACCCCCATGGCAATACCGCGCCAAATCAAATCCAGCATAGATCCCTCCGCAAATCATGATCGACCAAGCTCTAGCTGATCGTGTGAGTGGCGGGAACAGGGTTTTTCGCGTGCTGAGGGCGGACAAGAAAAATGGCCGGATCGCTCCGGCCATAATGAATACTGAAACGTCTCCTCCGTCATGCCGGGCTGGATCCGGGGTAACGGTGCGATGGTCTCACCAGTGAGCTATTCTCGCTCTACGCGGCACGCCCATATTCAGCCTGCCGCCGCGTTGCCGTGGCGAGCTGGAACTGCGCAAGCAATTCGTTGAGCGCCGCCGCTTCCGAGGCGAGGCCGTGACTTGCCGCAGTCTGTTCTTCGACCATGGCGGCATTCTGCTGGGTGCCCTGATCGATGGTGTTGATGGCGGTGTTGATTTCCTGAAGTCCGGTGGACTGTTCGCGCGACGACGTTACGATGGCGTCGATGTGGCGGTTGATCTCCTGGACTTCGCGGACGATGGTTTCCAGCGCCTTGCCGGCATTGCCGACGAGATCGACACCGGATTGCACCTGCGATGTTGAGGCGTTGATCAGCGTCTTGATCTCCTTCGCGGCATTTGCCGAGCGCTGGGCAAGCTCGCGCACTTCCTGTGCGACGACGGCAAAACCCTTGCCTGCCTCACCGGCGCGGGCGGCTTCCACGCCGGCATTCAGCGCGAGCAGGTTTGTCTGGAAGGCGATTTCGTCGATCACGCCAATGATGTTGCTGATCTCCGACGACGATTTTTCGATGCCTTCCATGGCGCGAACAGCGTCCTCGACGATGATGCCGGACTGCTCGGCATTGTTGCGCGTGCGGTCTACCAGACGGCCTACCTCTTCGGCACGGCGGGCGGAATCCTTGACCGTCGTGGTTATTTCCTCAAGTGCGGCCGCAGTCTCCTCGACAGAGGCGGCCTGCTGCTCGGTGCGCTTGGCCAGATCGTCGGCAGACTGGCGGATTTCTCCAGCACCGGCATCGATTGCGCGTGCATTCTGGCCGACTGTGCTCAAGGCAACGTTCAGCTTGGCGACGGAGTTGTTGAAGTCGTCGCGCAAGCGGTCGATGCGGGTCACGAAAGGTGTCTCGATCCGGTAGTTGAGGTCGCCGTTCGAAAGGTGCGTCAGTCCCTTTGCCAGCGAATCGACTGCGAACTGGATGTCGGCCGCGTCTTTCGCCGCCAGTCGTTCGCGGTCGTTGCGCTCCTGTTCGGAAAGCGTGCGGTTCTGTTCGGCGTCGCCCTCAAGACGCAGACGTTCCGTGGCGTTCGATTTGAATACGGCAACCGCCGCAGCCATCGAGCCGATCTGGTCACTGCGCTCCTGGCCGGGAATGGCGACATCTAGATTGCCGGCGGCAAGCCTTTCCATGGCAGCAGTCATCTGCGTGACGGGGCGAACAATGAAACGGCTGAGAACGGTTGCCAGCAGGGCGATCATGATCGCGGCGGCAAGGATCGTAGCGATGGTTGCCGCGAGGCGAAATTGGCCGATCGCGCTGTAGGCGACGTCGGAATCGACAACGAAACCGAGATACCAATCGACCGAGGGCAGACCGGCGACGGGAATGAAGCTGGTGATCTTGCCCTTGCCGTCGATCTCGGTTTGCGAAATCGCGGAAGAAATTGCCGGTGTATCAACCTTGAAGAGATCGGTCAGCGGCTTGTCGACGAATTTCGCATCGGGATGCATGAGGATCTTGCCGTCCTTGCTGACGAGGAAGGCGTATCCATCCTTGCCGGCATCCACCGACTTGATCATCGTTACCAGCGAATCCAGCGAGAAGTCGCTACCCGTCACGCCGGCCAGCTTGCCGTCGATGGACACGGGAATGGCGGCAGTGATGATAAGGCCGCCGGTCGACGCATCGCTATAGGGCTCGGTCAGTACTGGCTTGCCGGCCTTGACGGCGTCCAGATACCAGGGGCGCTTGCGCGGGTCGTAGCCTTCCGGCAATGGCAATTTCGGGAAAGTCGTGAAACTGCCGCTTTCGGCATTGCCGAAATAGGTGGACATGAACTGAGCCGTCAGCACGTCGTTCTGGAGGAACTGCAGCTTGGCGTCGTCATCTGGGAGCTTGGCGAGCGTCTTCGCAACCGTTTCGGTCAGCATGATGCGGCCGTTCAGCCAGTTGGCGATGCTTTGCGCTGCCTGCTTGCCGGACGAATCGATATTTTCCGCCACGGCTTGCGTTGTCACCTGGTGTTGAAGACTGTCGATATAGAAGGAAAAGCCGGCAAAAGCGGCGACGACAAGCGATGACGCCGCAAACAGAATGCGCGTCATGAGATTGGTTTTTTTGGGCAAGCTACACGTCCTTGGAACCAGATGTGCCCATTCGGCTCATCTTGGAAAATAATGGGAAAGACATGCCTCAATGGCGGGAATATTCTGCGTCATGCAGCTTATGGTTTGAAAGAACTTCGCGATATTCTAATGCGTAAAGTGAAATGGTAAAATTCGGCTAAATTTGTTTTATGTCAGGCCGTCTCGGCCCAAGTGGACGTAAAATTCCCGTTCTGCGTAAATTTTGATCATTGATCCGCAAAGGTTGCGTGCAGGAAGGGAATATTTTATTCATCACCTGCTGCCATTGCGCAATTCGCGGGCAATGGCCAAAATTCAGGTGAATTACAATGTCTTCGTCGGTTGTTGCAGAAACCGTTCCCTCTGGATCGGGGTCGTGGCTTTCGCATTTCAAGGCTACGCTTGCGCTTGGAATTCCGCTTGTCGGTGCGCAGCTCGCGCAGCTTGGCATCCACACTACAGATATGGTCATCGTCGGTCAGCTCGGAGCTGAGAAGCTGGCGGCCATGGTGCTGGCCGGGCAGTTCTTCTTCGTTGTCTTCATTTTCGGCTCGGGATTTTCCGTGGCCGTGGTGCCAATGGTAGCGCAGGCTTACGGGCAGGGCGATGCGACAGCTGCCCGCCGCTCGCTGCGCATGGGCATGTGGGTTGCAATCGCGTACTGGGTTCTTGCCCTGCCGATATTCTTCAACGCCGAGCGCATTCTGGTCTATCTCGGGCAAAACCCCGAAGTTGCGGCGTTGACCGGCCATTATCTCGCCATCGCCAAGTTCGGCCTTTTGCCGGCGCTGCTTTTTTACGTGCTGCGCGGGCTTGTCAGTGCCATCGGCCGTGCGGGCATCATTCTGTATGTCACCATCATCATGTTGGTGATGAACGGTTTGATGGCCTATGCGCTGGTCTTCGGCCATTTCGGATTGCCGGTGATGGGCATGAACGGCGCGGCTGTCGTTGCCGTCATCGTCAATGCCTTCAGCTTCATCTTCATCGTCGCTTATGTGCAGACGCGTGAGGAAACCAGGAAATACGAGCTGTTCGTGCGCTTCTGGCGGCCGGACTGGCATGCGCTGTTCGAAGTGCTGCGCCTTGGCCTGCCGATCAGCATCACCATCCTTGCCGAAGTGACGCTGTTTGCGGCCGCTTCGATCCTGATGGGACAGATTGGCACCGTGCAGCTTGCGGCGCATGGCATCGCCCTGCAGCTTGCCTCCATCGCTTTCATGATCCCGCTCGGCCTGTCGCAGGCGGCGACCGTGAGGGTCGGTGTCGCGTTCGGTCAGGGTGATTTCAGGAACCTCGTGCGCGCCGCCATCATGGTCTACGCGATTGCCTGCGGCATTGCCGTTTGCGGCGGCATCCTGTTTGCGGCTGTTCCGGAATTTCTGGCGAAGTGGTTTCTTGACGCGAAGTTGCCGGAAGCGGCGGAAGTGCTTGCCTACGCAAGCAGCCTCGTGGTGATCGCCGGCATCTTCCAGTTGGTCGATGGTATCCAGGCTGTGACAGCAGGTTTGCTGCGCGGATTGAAGGATGCGCGCATTCCGGCGATGCTGGCGCTGATTTCCTATTGGCCGATCGGGCTGGCGCTGGCCTGGACCATGGCCTTTCCGCTCGGCTTTGGCGGACGTGGCGTCTGGTTCGGTTTCGTGATCGGCCTTTCGACGGCGGCCGTTCTCTTGACTATACGTTTCGTCATTCTGGTGAAGCGTGAAATGAAAACGGCCCGCTGAAAGCGGGCCGTATATTTTTCCTGATTTTCCGAAGATGTCTCAGCGCTCGGCGAGCGCTGCCTCACCTTGTCTCTCGCGCAGCAGGTTGACGAAGCGGCGGAAGAGATAGTGGCTGTCCTGCGGGCCGGGCGATGCTTCCGGATGGTGCTGGACGGAGAAGACCGGCTTGCCGACGATGCGCAGGCCGCAATTGGTGCCGTCGAACAGCGACGTGTGAGTTTCTTCGACGCCATCAGGCAGCGACTTGGCGTCAACCGCAAAACCATGGTTCATGGAAACGATTTCCACCTTGCCGGTGGTGAAGTCCTTGACCGGATGGTTGGCGCCGTGGTGGCCCTGGTGCATCTTTTCAGTCTTGGCGCCGACGGCCAGGCCAAGCATCTGGTGGCCGAGGCAGATGCCGAAGATCGGCAGGTCGCTGTTGATGAGGTTCTGAATGACCGGTACGGCATATTCGCCTGTCGCGGCCGGATCTCCCGGACCATTGGAAAGGAAAACGCCATCCGGCTTCAATGCCAGAATGTCTTCGGCGGATGTCTGGGCCGGAACCACCGTGACCTTGCAATCGAGACCGGCGAAGAGGCGCAGGATGTTGCGCTTGACGCCGAAATCCACGCAGACGACATGGTACTTCGCATCGGCTTCATTCAGCGTGCCGTAACCCTCGTTCCATACCCAAGGCGTTTCCGTCCAGGTGGAGGATTGGCCGGATGTGGCTTCGATGGCGAGGTCGAGGCCGACGAGACCGCTCCATGCCTTGGCTTCCGCCTTTAGCGCCTCGATGTCGAACACGCCGTTGGGATCATGGGCGATCACCGCGTTCGGTGCACCGTTTTCGCGTATCCATGCCGTCAGCGCGCGCGTGTCGATGCCGCAAAGGCCGATGACGCCGCGGGCTTTCAGCCAGGCATCCAGATGCTTGGCGGCGCGGAAGTTCGAAGGGTCGGTGATGTCGGCCTTGAAGATGACGCCGACTGCGCCGCGGCGGGCGGCTGGCGTCAGGTCTTCGATGTCTTCCTCATTGGTGCCGACATTGCCGATGTGCGGGAAGGTGAAGGTGACGATCTGGCCGAGATAGGACGGATCGGTCAGGATTTCTTCGTAACCGGTCAGTGCGGTGTTGAAGCAGACTTCGGCCTGTACTTTGCCGGTTGCGCCGATCCCCGTTCCCTCGATCACTGTGCCATCGGCAAGAACAAGCATTGCGGTCGGTTTGCGGGTAGTCCAGGGCGCTGTCTCGGTCATCTCGTTCCGTTTCTGCCGCTTCGCACCCCGCCTCTTGAAAGGCAGGGGGAGAGGGGCCATTTTTTGTCGCAGGCTTCGTGACATAAAGGGGCGCGCGAAAAACTCGCGTTTTGACCCTTCGTTAAAATCTCGTGCAGGTGCCGGAAAATAACGAAAGCTGCTTAAACGGTCAACCGCAGGCTCGAGATTTACGCGGAATTAAACCTTCGCACATTCAAAGGCTTATGCATTTGATTTGCTTGAGCGGGTTTGCTCGGTTATGTCGTTTCGAAAAATAAGGTGGAAAGTTTCCGTGTCGAGAAGCTGCGGAATGCACTTTCCCAAGGAGAAGAAGAAATGATGCGCGACACGTTCGCTAATACTCTGAAAGACGCGCTGAAGGCTCGTGACGCCCGGCGTACATCGACCGTGCGTCTCATCCAGGCGGCCATCAAGGATCGCGATATTGCCAATCGCGGCGTGGGCAAGGACCCCGTCACCGACGACGAGATCATGCAGATCCTGACCAAGATGGTGAAGCAGCGGGAAGAGTCCGCCAGCATCTATGATGGTGCCGGTCGCGCCGAGCTTGCCGCTCAGGAGCGCGAGGAAATCGTCATCATCAAGGAATTCATGCCGGAAGAAATTCCGGCCGAAAAGGTGCGCGAATTGTGCCAGGCCGTCATCAGCGAAACCGGCGCCTCCGGCCTGCGTGACATGGGCAAGTGCATGAATGCGCTCAAGGAGCGCTATCCCGGCCAGATCGACTTCGCGAAAGCCTCCGGCGTCGTCAAGGATTTGCTGAAGTAGGTTTCGCCCGTTCGGAAAAAGTAAAGGCAGGGCAGCCATGGCTGCCCTGCCTTTTTGCTGCCGACGAAGGCGCATTTCGGCGGATCAAAATGCGGTCACGCGCAGGCGTTTTTCGGGGGACGTGCCTGCGGGCGTCAGCAGCTTTATGAGAATGTCCGGGCGCTGCCTTTGAATATGTTTTATACCTCGGCGACGGTTGGCTCAAATTACAAAAACATAATTTTTTGTGATGATGCGCTGCCATAAATTTGCCCGAAGCGGGCGACAGCGGCGATGCGGTTTTAGTGCGATGGCCTGTGAATATCGGGTATTCCGGTTCTTTGGGTTTGGTACTGACCCCTTTCTGCGCTTATATGAAAGACTGGCCTCGAACAGGTAACCCATGCGATTTTCCAATTCTTTTCTCGATGAGATACGCGACCGCGTGAACATCTCCGATGTGATCGGCAGACGTGTGTCCTGGGATAAGAAGAAGACCAATACGCCGCGGGGCGATTATTGGGCCTGCTGCCCGTTCCATGGCGAAAAAAGCCCGAGTTTTCACTGCGAGGATCGCAAGGGGCGATACCATTGTTTTGGTTGCGGTGTTTCCGGTGATCATTTCCGCTTTCTGACCGATCTCGAGGGGTTGAGTTTCCCCGAAGCCGTTCAGCAGATTGCCGACATGGCCGGCATCTCCATGCCGCAGCCCGATCCGCAGGCTGAGAAGCGCGAGCGCGAGCGCACCTCTTTGCAGGACGTCATGGAAATGGCGACGCTGTTCTTTCAGGATCAGTTGCAGACCGCGCTTGGTGCGCGGGCGCGGGCTTATCTGCGCGATCGCGGACTGACTGGGCGCACCATCGAGACATTCAGGCTCGGTTTTGCTCCAGATAGCCGCAATGCGCTAAAGGAGCATCTGGCGAGCAAGGGTGTGGCGCGCGAACAGATGGAAGCCTGCGGGCTGGTGGTGCATGAAAACGTGCCGGTTTCCTATGACCGCTTCCGCGACCGCATCATGTTCCCGATCCTGTCGTCGCGCGAAAAGGTGATCGCTTTCGGCGGCCGCGCCATGGCGGCGGATGCAGTGGCCAAATATCTGAACTCCAACGAGACCGAGCTTTTTCACAAGGGCAATGTTCTCTACAATTTCGCCCGCGCGCGGCGCGCCTCGCAGGCTTCCGGCGGCACCGTCATTGCCGTCGAAGGTTATATGGATGTCATTGCGCTTTATCAGGCGGGTGTCGAAAATGCTGTCGCCCCGCTCGGCACGGCGCTGACGGAAAGCCAGCTTGATCTCCTGTGGAAAATGTCGCCGCAGCCGATCCTCTGCTTTGATGGCGACGGCGCCGGCATTCGTGCCGCCAACCGCGCAGCCGATCTCGCCTTGCCGCATATCAAGCCCGATCGTTCGGTGAGCTTTGCGCTTTTGCCCGACGGAAAAGACCCTGATGATCTCGTGCGGCTGGAGGGGCGTGCGCCTTTTGACCGTGTGCTTTCCGAGGCAAAACCGCTCGCGGCGATGATCTGGAGCCGCGAGACGTCTTCGGTGACTTTCGATACGCCTGAAAAGCGTGCCCAGCTTGAAAGCCGGCTGCGGCAGATCGTTGCCGTCATCGGCGACGAGGCGGTACGGCGTTTTTACCAGCAGGATATGCGCGACAGGCTGAATGCCTTTTTCCAGCCGCGTTTTCAGCAGGGCGGTTCGCAGGGTGGAAATTTCCGCCGCGATGGCCAGCAGGGTAATGGGCGCGGGTTCCAGAGGAACGCTTCCGGACGGGGCGGAGCAATGGCTGCGCCGGCCAGCAACATTTCCGACCGGCTTACCCAGTCGGGTCTGGTCAGGGGGCACCAGACCAAGCCTTCACTTCGCGAAAGCGTTCTCGCAATCACCATCGTCAACCATCCCGAACTGCTGCTTGAGGAATATGACGAGATCGCCGCGATCGATTACGAAAACCGCGATCTGCAACGCCTGTGGTCGACTGTGCTGACCTTTGCTGCGGAAAGTGCGGCCGAGATTTCGCGGGCAGGGCTGATCGAGCGCCTGTCGCAGCAGGGTTTCGAGGTGCTTTTGAAAACCATGGACCAGCAGGTGCGCAATGCGCGCCTGTGGACGGCCACGGAACAGGCGGCGCTGGAAGATGCGCGTGAGGGATATGTGCAGGCGCTTTCCCTGCACAAGAGGACGAAATCCCTGCTCTGGCAGAAGCGCGAGCTGGAACGGGAAATAGGCGAGGCGACGGACGACGAACGCGGCACGCTTCTGGTGCGGGCGCTGGCCGAAGTTCAGCTGGAAATCGGCCGAATGGAAAATCAGGAAGCGATCATCGATGGTTTCGGCGTCATGTCCGGCCGGGTAAAGGGCCCGGCTGTCGGCCATGGCTGAGGACTGCGGCCAAGAATAGAAAGACGTGTGGGGTTGCCTTTTGCTGCAAGCGCCCTAAATAGGGGGTAGTCTGGTGATAACTCGCAAAATGCGGCCCTTTTTATGAATTTCCGTGGCTGTCTCGCCCTCAAAGGCTTGACGGGGCGGGAAATAGCGGGAATCACCAATTCAGGAATAGTAAGGTGGAATGAGCCTTGGCGGATAGAAATTGCATGAGCAAGCATTTTCGGGTGCACTGTCTTTGCATTCTGCCTGAGGCTGCCGTGGTTAATCGGCAATTAAAGATCACTCCGTTAGGTGTCTGACAGTGATTCGCTGTTATCAGCCGGATGCTCTCAAGGCGAACGGCTATGCGGCGGAACAGGTGTTAGCGTCAGGGAAAGCGACGAGATAGATGGCAACCAAAGTCAAAGAAAACGAAGAAGCAGAAAACGAACGCGACGGTGCGACGGACGGTCCGCTTCTCGATCTTTCGGATGACGCGGTCAAAAAGATGATCAAGGCCGCCAAGAAGCGCGGCTATGTGACGATGGACGAGCTGAATTCCGTCCTGCCGTCCGAAGAAGTGACGTCCGAGCAGATCGAAGACACGATGGCGATGCTGTCCGATATGGGCATCAACGTTATCGAGGACGAGGATGCCGAGGAAGCACCGGGCGAAGCCGAAAGCGACGATTCCGATAACGAAGAGTCCGAAGGCGGCGAACTGGCACCTTCCGGCGGTACCGCGCTTGCGACCGCGAAGAAAAAAGAACCGACCGACCGTACCGACGATCCTGTGCGCATGTATCTGCGCGAAATGGGTTCCGTAGAGCTTCTGTCGCGCGAAGGCGAAATCGCCATCGCCAAGCGCATCGAGGCCGGCCGCGAAACGATGATCTCCGGCCTTTGCGAAAGCCCGTTGACGTTCCAGGCGCTGATCATCTGGCGCGACGAACTCAACGAAGGCACGACGCTTCTGCGCGAGATCATCGATCTCGAAACCACCTATTCCGGCCCGGAAGCCAAGGCTGCCCCGCAGTTCCAGAGCCCGGAAAAGATCGAGGCGGACCGCAAGGCCGCCGAAGAGAAGGAAAAGACCCGCAGACTGCGTGCGCCCTCCGGTGACGAGGATGTGACTGATGTGGGTGGCGATGGCCTGCCGCCGGAAGAGGAAGAAGAGGACGACGACGAGTCCAACCTTTCGCTTGCCGCGATGGAAGCCGAGCTGCGTCCGCAGGTCATGGAAACGCTCGACACCATTGCCGACACCTACAAGAAGCTGCGCAAGCTTCAGGACCAGCAGGTCGAAGCTCGCCTTGCCTGCACGGGGACCCTGTCCTCCGGTCAAGAGCGCCGCTACAAGGATCTCAAGGACCAGTTGATCACGGCTGTGAAGTCGCTGTCGCTGAACCAGAACCGTGTCGACAGCCTTGTCGAGCAGCTTTACGATATTTCCAAGCGTCTGATGCAGAACGAAGGCCGGTTGCTGCGCCTTGCCGAATCCTATGGCGTCAAGCGCGACAGCTTCCTCGAGCAGTATCACGGTGCGGAACTCGATCCGAACTGGATGAAGTCGATTGCCAATCTGGCCGCCCGCGGCTGGAAGGAATTCGCCCGCGAGGAAAGCAACACGATTCGCGAGATCCGTCAGGAAATCCAGAATCTGTCGACGGAAACCGGTATTTCCATCGCCGAATTCCGCCGTATCGTTTCCATGGTACAGAAGGGTGAGCGCGAAGCGCGTATCGCCAAGAAGGAGATGGTCGAGGCCAACCTGCGTCTCGTGATCTCCATCGCCAAGAAATACACCAACCGCGGCCTGCAGTTCCTCGATCTCATTCAGGAAGGCAATATTGGCCTGATGAAGGCGGTGGACAAATTCGAATATCGCCGTGGTTACAAGTTCTCGACCTATGCGACATGGTGGATCAGACAGGCGATCACCCGTTCGATCGCCGACCAGGCGCGCACGATCCGTATTCCGGTTCACATGATCGAGACGATCAACAAGATCGTTCGCACCTCGCGCCAGATGCTGCACGAGATCGGCCGCGAGCCGACCCCGGAAGAGCTGGCGGAAAAGCTGGCCATGCCGCTTGAAAAGGTGCGCAAGGTTCTGAAAATCGCCAAGGAGCCGATTTCGCTCGAAACCCCTGTGGGTGACGAAGAGGATTCGCATCTCGGCGACTTCATCGAGGACAAGAACGCGCTGCTGCCTATCGACGCCGCCATTCAGGCCAACTTGCGCGAAACGACGACCCGCGTTCTCGCCTCGCTGACGCCGCGTGAAGAACGTGTTCTGCGCATGCGTTTCGGCATCGGCATGAACACCGACCATACGCTGGAAGAAGTCGGCCAGCAGTTCTCGGTCACGCGCGAACGTATTCGCCAGATCGAGGCCAAGGCACTGCGCAAGCTGAAGCATCCGAGCCGCTCCAGAAAGCTCAGAAGCTTCCTCGACAGCTAAGCCTTTGCCTGCTTTAAAATTGAACCCGGTCAGTCACCTCTGGCCGGGTTTTTTGTTTCCTGCACTGGCGATCTCTGCGACAAGCCTTATGTGTGAAAACAAAGCGTTCCGCTTTTTCGGAAATGCTCAGGTTCGATTTGGCTCGATAACATGCAACAGGTTTCGGCAAGCAGATGGCGAGGGAAGGGATGGGCGGTGCCCGTCTCCGTGTTGCTGCATCTGGCTGTGGTCGCGATCTTTCTTTTTGAACTGCCCGAACGCATAGCCGAACCGCAGGAGCCGGAAAGCATCAGCGTCGATCTGGTGCCGCCGCCTGAGGAAAAGAAGCCGGAAGAAGCCAAGCCTCCCGCCGCCGAGCAGGCAAAGCAAGAAAAGCCGCAGCCTCCACCGCCGCCGCCCGCTCCGCCGGCAGAGGAGCCGAAACCTTCGCCGCCCTTGCAGGCGACGCTGCCGGCCATCGCCATGCGGCCGGAGGAGACGCAGGCGGACCCAGAGGACAAGCCAGGTAAGGCGGAGGAAGCGGACAAGACCGAGCCTTCCAAGGAGCCTGAAAGCCAGCCTGAAAAGACGGCTGAGGACAAGCCCGCGCCATCTGCCGCCAACGGCGATCTCAAGGCGTCCGCCGAGCAGGGAGAAATTGCGGTTTCACCCGTCAAGCAAGAGGCTGAGCCGGAAAAGGCGCCTGTGCCGCAGGAGAAACCGGCTGACGAAAAACCTGCCGAGGTGGCAAAGGAGAAGCCCGCGAAACTTCCGGCCGCGAAACAATTATTGTCTTCGTCGCTGCTTTCTCCGGCCCAAAGACGCCAGATGTTTGGTGATCTGCCGCCCCGCCGCCGCATTGTTCAGCTTTGCAGCACGGAGGCTCTGGCGCAAATTCAGGGCGCGGGTTTTGCCGCCCGTGGCATGATACCCTATTCGGATACGGGCGGGAGGATATCGGGGAATTCGATTGATGCTTCCGGCGGCGCATTCAACACCGGCAATAGCTGGCACGATGTGTCTTTTCAGTGCGAAGTCGATCTGGATAACTACGCCGTGACGGCCTTCCGGTTTAAAATTGGGAACGCCTTAACACCGGATGAGGCGAAAAAGCGGGGCTTCACCCGATTTCAATGAAGGCTAGTTTTTTTAAACTTTTGGTTTGCTGACGAAGGTTTCCGTCCGCCACTCCGTCTTCCTCGGGCTTGTCCCGAGGATATGCAACCGACTGATTTTGTAGACGTGTTTAAATCCTTGGGACAAGCCCAAGGATAACGTCGAGTCTGGACATGTCGGTCAGCAGGGCTGGGAGCTTACACCCTCTCCGTATCCCCGACCAACAGCCCGATACCCGCCATCAGCGCATCCTCGTCGTACGGCTTCCTGATAACAGGCACGTTGCCGAAGTCGTCAGGCACCATGCTGGCATCGGCATAGCCGGTTGCGAACAGGAAGGGGATGCCGCGGCGGTGAAGCTCGCGTGCGACGGCGATGGAGGTGTCGGAACCGAGATTGATGTCGAGGATAGCCACATCCGGCACGTAGCTCTTCAGTTTCTCGATGGCCATTGCCGAGGAGGTCGCGGTTTCGATTGTCTTGATGCCGTTGTCTTCCAGCATGTTTTCCACATCCATGGCGATCAGCATCTGGTCTTCTACGAGCAATATTTTCAACGTTTCCTCCCGGTTGGACCGTCTGGGTTGTGGTACGGCGTCATCCTCCGTCTTCATCTCGGAAGCTGTCATGACTGCTGAGATATGGCGGGAGGGCAGGAGAATTTCCGCCTCCAGTCCATCAGGCAAATACCGAATGGTGCTGCGTCCGCCCAGATCGTAGGGGATGCTGCGGCTGATGAGCGCCGTGCCGAACCCGGAGCGTGATGGTGTGGGCAGCTTGGTAGGCAGAATTTCGCGCCAATGTATCAGGCAATCGCGGTTTTCGTCGACTTCCCAGCGTAGATCCAGTTTTCCGCCGGTCTGCGCAAGCGCGCCGTATTTGGCAGCATTCGTCGCCAGTTCATGCAGTACGAGGGCCATGACGGAAAATGCGCGCGAATCGAGCGTGACCTGTGGTCCGGCGAGATCAACAACGGCCTCGGCTGAACGGTGCGGCGACAATTCGGCGTCCAGCAGGTCGCGCAATGACCCGCCGCCTTCACCGCGAATGATCTGGTCATGGGCAAAGGACAATGCCTGGATACGACCCTTCAGCGCACCGACATATTCCTGCAGGGTTTTACCCTCCTGCGAGGGATTGCCGACCAGCGATTTGATAATGGCGAGAACGTTCTTGACGCGGTGGTTGAGTTCCTCGTTCAGCATGCGCTGGCGCACTTCCGCGCGCTCCCTTTCGCCCGCCATCAGCTCGCTGTGATGGAATGCGACCTCGACCAACGCTATTCTTGCGGCTTCGGCAATTTCCCGGTCCGCATCTGACCATGGCTGCGCCTGCAGGCGCACGGTCTCCTTCCAGATCGCGAAGCTCTTGCGCGGGGTGAGACGATCGCCGAGCGGACCGGTCTCATAGGATTTTTCCGGGTTGCCGGCCCAGTTCAGATTCTGCACGATCTCCCTGCGGAAAAACAGCAGATAGTCGTTTTTGACCTGCGACAGCGGAATGGCGAGCATTCCGGCTGCGGTATCTGCATAAATCTCCGCTTCCGGTATGGCTTGCGAGATGGCATGGGTTGCCCAGACCCTTCCCTCACTGACAGAGGTTACGAAGCGCGCCAGCCTTGGAATGGCATCCGCGGGCGGCGTTGCGCCGTGGCCGTGCCAGTTGTTGTCCACCCAAAGCCCGACGCCGTCGCATGGCATCAGATCGGCAAAATCCTGGAAACTGTCGATCAGCAGTTCCTCAATGTGCGCGTGATGGGCGGCGAGCCGCAGGAAGCGGTCGAGAGCGGCATGGGCGTGGTTGACGGTATCGAGTTTGCGCTTCTGCTTAAGGACCTGCAAATGCATGGAGAAAAACTCTCCAAACATTTCTGCGGCGATCCTGACCGACATCGTCAGAACGCGTGGCGAATAATGGTGGCAGGCGATAAGACCCCACAGGGCGCCATCGACGATCACCGAAATCGACATGGAGGCAGCAACGCCCATATTGCGAAGATATTCGCAATGGATGGGAGAAACGCTGCGCAAATGCGCGAATGACAGATCAAGCGGTTCACCAGACACATCGATGGCGGGCAATACGGGAACTCGTATTCCGCTGGCGTCGGATATGATACGCAGTGTGTTTTTCAGATAGAGCGTGCGGGCCTGTTGCGGTATGTCGCTTGCCGGAAAATATTGTCCGAGAAAGCTTTCCAGTTCCGGCTGCTTTGCCTCCGACACGACCTTGCCTGCACCGTCATCCTCGAAACGGTAGATCATCACCCGGTCGTAACCCAAGGTCGCCTTTACCAGCCGGGTTGTTCTCGAAATCAGGCTTTCGACCGTGTCCGCCTCGCGAATGCGGTCCACCATCTTGCGTGCGGTACCAAGCGGCTGGGTCTCGCTCCCTGACGGTTCGAATTCGATGATCGTCGTGGATTTATAGCGGTGGAGCGCAATATCGAAGCTGCGACCATCGCGCAGTTCCATATTGGGCAGCATGGCAGGGCGGGTGGTCCTGCCGGTTACCGTGAGTGCGTTGCGAAGGTCATGGACGAGATTTTTACCAAGCACTTCTTCGGCGGTTCTGCCGTTGATATCGCCATCGACGCGCAAGATCTCGCGACAGTTTTCCGAATGTCGCAGGACCATGCGCATGGCGTTATCGCAAGCGATCAGGCAGCCGTGCGATTGAATATAACCTGGAATGTGGATGGGTTCGCGGTCGCAATTTGTCAGGTCGACATTATAATCAGTGGATGCCATGAATCTATCTCTCGCACCCTCTGCCTGTCTTGCACTGAAAATAGTTTAGTCGTCCGCAGACGGGAAAGCCTGAATGGTTCATTCTGATAGTGCCAATCCTTCCCCGTTTTTTGCAACCGTGACGCCGGTATTCCGTTCTATTAAAGGCAGCCGCCATGTCATGGAAGCAAGCCTTTTCGCCATCAGTTACAATTCGACATGGTCCAACGTTTGCAGTGCCTAATTTGTTCCGAATTTTCTAAAGGAAATAACGTGCCGCAGAAGAAAATGACCATTACCACCACCCACGGGCAGGGGCTCTACGAATTTACGTCCGAGGCCGAGCGCTTTGTGAAGGAGGCAGGCGTGGACGAAGGCCTTTTGACCGTCTTCGTCAGGCACACATCCTGCTCCCTGCTTATCCAGGAAAATGCCGATCCGGATGTTCGGCGCGATCTGGCGATATTTTTTTCCCGCCTCGTGCCACCTTCCGACGATGTCTCCATGCGCTGGGTCGTCCACACGCTCGAAGGCCCTGATGACATGCCTGCTCACATCAAATCGGCCCTGACCGCGGTTTCCATCGGAGTACCGATCAGCGATGGCAGGCTTACCCTTGGCACATGGCAGGGCCTTTATCTTTTCGAACATCGCGACCGGCCGCACCGCCGTGAAATCGTTCTGCATATCTCCCCATGATTCCCGTCAAAAGCCCCGACTTTTCCTTTCGTTTTCCCGTTAATGTCTCTGAACGTCTGCTGAACATGCGGTTCTGTCGGCGTTCAGGCGGGCGGGTCTAGGGTCTCGTCAATCGCCGGGGGACGTCCCTGCCGGCGCAGAACCAAACGGAGTGAGTTCATGTTCAGTACCTTCGCAAAAGCCGGCCTGGCTGCCCTCATCGCCCTCGGCGGAATTTCCGTCACCGCTCCAGCTGCTTCGGCTGGCCCGGATGTTCAGCTCAGAGTTCAGGTTCAGGATGGATACGGTCATGACAGAGGCCGCGGCCCGGGCTGGGGTCGTCCCGATCGTCCTGGTCCGGGTTGGGGCCGTCCTGACCGCCCGCGTTACGGTTGCTCGCCGCGGCTTGCGGAGGAAAAGGCTAGCCGCATGGGTCTTCGCCGCGCGCGCGTTGTCGATGTATCGCCGCGCCGTGTCGTGGTTGCAGGCTTCGACCGTCGCGGCCCTGACCGCATCTTCTTCGCCAATGAGCGTGGTTGCCCGGTGATCCGTCGCTAAACGGCTGATATTGATCCGCGGAAATCCCCCGCCCTTCGCGCGGATCAAAAAAAATGCCCCTCGCTTGTTCTGACAGGCGGGGGGCGTTTCTTTTTGTGGCCTCTCGGGTGGCGGTTACGCGCAGCCGTTCGGCAAATGCGGGCGGCGGGCAATGCCGCCGCTCCGACTGTTTTATTCGCCCAGGGCGAAGGTGACGTTGACCACCACGCTGTAGCTGTTCTCACCCGAAGCGATCGGCACGCTGTCGGCCTCCTTCGCCATCGAAGCGCGCATCATGGTCTGCGGCACCGGCATGGGGCGCTGCATGTTCTCGCTGATCTGGATCACGCGTCCAAGCTTCACGCCCGCCGCTTCCGTCAGCGTTTTCGCTTTGGCCAGCGCATCGGCAACGGCTTGCTTGCGGGCCTCGGTCACGGTTGCTTCCGGCTTGTCATTGGTAAAGGTAATATCGCCGCCCTGGTTGATACCGAGCTTGACGGAGGTATCGAGTATCTCGCCCAGCTTCTTCAGGTCGCGTACGCGCACGGTCAGTCCGTTGGAAACTTGATAGCCGGTAATTTCCGGTGCGACGTAAACGCCGTCTTTCGGCTCATAATGCTTGTAAAGCGGCTGCACGGAGAAATTGCTCGTCTGCAGGTCGCGGTCTTCGATGGCGGACGCCTTCAGCGATTTCAGAACCTCGGCGAGCGCCTTGGAATTCTCTGTCAGAGCCGCAGCCGCCGTTTCCGCCTGCTTGACGACACTGAATGACAGGATCGCCATATCGGGCGCGATTGCCGACTGGCCTTCGCCGGAAACACTGATGGTTGCTTCGCGCGGAGTGGCATCCTGCGCAAGGGCATTACCGGCAAGCGGCATCATTGCTGCTGCGGTCAATGCACTGAGTGCGAAAAGGCGGGCCTTTGTCGTCGTCATGGTGTTTCCTCGTTGATTGTGTCCCTTTGCAGGGTATTGCCTTAGATTGTGAAGCTAATACGGCAACGGCAGCTTGCGATAGCATCAATGGCTTGTCGGGCCGTAAAAATTACGTTAGAGCGTGACCCACCGGATTCGAACCATTGCGAAGCCGGTGTTTCGGATAATTTTTCCGAAAGGGCCTGTAGCTCAATGGTTAGAGCCGGCGGCTCATAACCGCTTGGTTGGGAGTTCGAGTCTCTCCGGGCCCACCATTTTCCTTATATTTTGAACGAGTTGGTGCGATTCCGCATAGCAAGTCGATACATCATCGATCATTGCGCATTCCTTGGATTTTGCTCATCCAACAAAAAATCCGACCAGCCATTCAGACTGGTCGGATTGTTCATCACGGATTTTCAGCTATGGGGTCAGTCGCAGACCCGCATGCTTTCGGTGTGCCAGCCGCCATCATAGGAATTGGGAACGCGGCGGTCTTCGAACCAGCAGCGTGGGCGGGGCGGCGGCGGTGGCTCGTAGTATCGGGGACCGCTGTTACCGCCGTTGGCGATTGCGCCGCCGATCAGGCCGCCGATAACGCCTGCAGCCAGTCCGCCGGCAATCGCAGCACCATCATTGTGGCGGCGGTGTTCGCGATAGGGCGGTGGGGGCGGGCCGCCACGGTCGTAGCGCGGACGATAGGGATAGTCCTGCGCGGCAGCGGTGCCGTAGGACGCGAAGACGCTGCCGGTGGCAACCAGCGCGGCAAGGGTTGTAAGAATGATCTTTTTCATCGAGGGCTACTCCATAAGCCTGCTTCGGGAGATAGAGGCTCATTATGCCCGCATGATGGCACGGGCCGGCTGAACGGTCCGTGAATATCTCATTTTTGCGATGTTCACATTTTCCACGTTTTTAGAGTCTCAGGGCGAAGCTGGTGCGGCGTTCCGACAAAGAAAAAGCCCAGCATTTGGCCGGGCTCTTTTGCTGACGTTTGTCGACGCTATCAGAACTTCACACCAAGGCCGACCTTGACGGTGCTCTGGTCGAAATCGGTGTTGACGCCGAAGATATCCTTGTCGCCATAGTCATTATAGCGATATTCGATCCTGCCGAATACATTGTCGGTGAAGGCATAGTCCAGGCCAGCGCCAACGGTGTAACCGTTGAACGTGGTGCTATCCTTGCCGGCGCCAGGCGTTTCGATGAAACCGCGCGTCGCTGTCCAGCCGGCGGTACCATAGATCAAGGCACGGTCGAAAGCGTAACCGACACGTCCACGAACGGAGCCCTGCCAGTCGGTGCCGATGTTCACGCCGGCATAGTCATTGTCGTTCCAGTTATAATCGACATCGCCTTCGATACCGAGGACGAAATTATTGTCGAACTGGTAATTGTAACCGGCAAAAGCGCCCAGGATGCCGCCATCGAAACTATCCGACGCGACAGGGCCGCCAGCCGAAAAATCGCCGTTCGCCCAGCCTGCGCCGCCTTGAATACCAAGATACGGACCAGACCAGGTAAATACCGGCAGGGTTTCCTGCGCGACCGGAGGCGCCGGGGTTTCGTAGACGGCATCCGCAGCCATCGCGGTGCTGGCGGACAGGGCCAAGAGTGACGTTACGATCAGCGTTTTCATCGTTTTTCTCCCTGAGCTGATTGACTTCTATAACATATATTAGGTGCATTTAATATGGGTTGGAGATCGGCGGTTCCAAGGGGCAGATTGTTCCCTCGAGTTGCCGGCCTTCCTTGCCCAAATCGCGACGTTTTTTACCGCCCCGTCATGCTGTTCTGATGCGGCGAACGCCTTCAACGGCGTTTGGTTCCTTTCGCCGCCTTGTCAAAGCAACGGGAGAGGGGTCACGCTTGGTTGTCTTGACAGCGGGGGGCACGACCATAGAGTTGTGCCTGTCTGCGGCAACGCCGGTGCTTCGGCACCTGGATAGGGCTGATGTTGCGGGCAGGAATGGGCAAGGGAGGACAGGATCGCATGCGGGTTAGTTTTCATGGGGGAGGGGCGACGTGATTGTCGGAGCCGTTCTCAGTGCCATTCTCCTTCTCACCCTCATCGCGTTTCCGCGGCACCTCAAACCGGTCGTCATCTGCCTGCTGTTGATCTGGGGAACCACTGCCGCCTTTGTCATTTACGACTGGCAGCGCGGTAGCCAGCGGCTCGACCATGTGATTGCGACGGCTAGCTTCGATGCGGCGTGCACGGATGCGGCATTGCCGATCCGCGTCAGCTTCCGCAACGACAATAATGTTGCCGTGCAGCGCCTGACCTATACGCTTGAAGGGTTCGAGCCTGCCTTCCGCGCCTCCGTCGCCTTTGATCCCTATCAGGTGAGTGAAAGGCGGATCGAGGCCGGAGAGACCTTTGCCGCGTGCCGCTCTTTCCGACTGCGCAACAATGAAACGGTAGATCCGCAACGGCTGGAATGGCGCGTCACCATCGTTTCTGCGGAATTCGATTGAACGGCTGTCGCTGCTTCCGACCCTCACGGTTTCTTGAACATTTTCGTGCTGTCGCCTGAACCCCTTGTTTCGCAAGGGGTTCGTAAAGGTGCCCGCGTCGTTGCCGGCCACGCCGAGGCCGCTTTCGCCGTTGCGGGACTTGTTTTCGCCGATTTGCAATGCCACCTGCCCACCCGTCCGATGAATGTTGCGGGTTTAGGTTTTGCGTATAGTTCTGAAGTTTCTGAAAATTGCCGCCATTGGCCTGGTGGCTCTGCCGGTTCTGGCCGGCGCGCATATGGGCATCGGCCAGCTGACCGGAAATTTTCACGAGGTCATTCCCGGCGAACTTTATCGTTCGGCCCAGCCGAGCGGCAAGGACATCACGGCCTATTCCAAGGCCTACGGCATCAAGACGATCATCAATCTGCGCGATGAAAAGCGTGAAGGCTGGTACGACGCCGAAAGCCAGGCTGCGAAAAACAACGGTGTCCGGCTTGTCGATTATCCGCTGAGTTCAAGCGAGAAGGTCTCGGTGGAGGAAGCGGAAACGCTCGTCGCCGTGCTGCGCAACGCTGAAAAACCGATCCTCATCCATTGCGAACACGGCGCCAACCGAACCGGGCTCGCCTCCGCGATCTATGTGAGCGCCGTTGCCGGCAAAAGCGAGGCTGCCGCCGAGTTCCAGCTTTCACCCTATTACGGACATGTGCCGATCCCGGGTATCGGCCGTTATGAAATGTACCAGTCCTGGGATGATTTCGAGGAAACTATCGGATTTTGAGGCGCCTCGATATGCCGACACCCCGGATTTGATCCGGGGTCCCGCATGATCACGTCCGGTATGACGGAGCGTGTCAGATGCTTCATTCTTGCAGCGGCCTCAATAGGAGCCGCCGCCTTCCTTGATCACTTTCGTCAAACTTCCCGTTGCCGGAAATAGCGGGATCAGGCAGGCCTGAAGCGCGTGGTAGATGTCGCCCTTGCCGGGGAAAAGCGTGTTGGCTGGAATCAGATTTTCCGTCAGCTCCTCGTGCCAGCCGCCATTGTCGTGGTCGATGAAATTGTTGGCGATCGTGCTCCAGATGCGGCGGTAGCTGTCTTCGTAAAATTCGTCCGCCGGCAGATTTTCGTTGAGGAAGTGGGCTGCACCCGCCGCCTCGCACATGGGCCACCAGAGCTTTGCCGTCTTGTCGGGATTGTCGTGCCAGTCGAGCGTATAAAAGAAGCCGCCTTTTTCGCGGTCCCAACCAAGCGCCATGGATTGCACGAAGAGCGATTTTGCCGCCACCGGCATCCAGTCATGGCGGCGTTCGCCCAGCACCCACAATTGCAGGATGAGGCGCGCCCATTCCAGCCAGTGGCCGGGAGTGGAGCCGGAGGGGCGGAACATTTCGTTGCCACGATACTCCTTGTCGAGCGTCCAGTTCTCGTCAAAATGCTCCGGCACGCGGAAATCCAGCTCACCGGCGCGGCGGCGGATGACGAGATCGGCGATGCGTTCGGCCTTTGTCAGGTAATTGCTGTCGCCGGTCGCCTCATAAGCGGCCATCAGCGCTTCGGTCAGATGCATGTTGGAATTCTGGCCGCGATAATTGTCGATGGGTGACCAGTCGCGGTTGAATTCCTCGGCGATAGAGCCGTGTTTTTCTTCCCAGAAACGCGTTTCCAGAACCTCGGTGATGTCGGCCAGCATCTTGTCAGCAAGCGGGTGGCCGACAGTTTTGGCGGAGGAGGCGGCCAGAAGCACGAAGGCGTGGCCATAACCCTGTTTGGTGGCGTCCACCGGGCCGCCATCGTTGACCTGCCAGAAATAACCGCCGTGCTCGCTGTCACGATGATTGTTCCAGAGGTAGGTCATACCGTGGTCGACGATGTCGCCGCAGCCCGGCCGTCCGAGCAGGTGGCCGATGGAGAAGCAATGCACCATGCGTGCCGAGGCATGGATGCCGCGCACAGGATCGTTTTTCTGCAGCGGCGCACCCTTGGCGTCGAGATCGAAGAAGCCGCCGGCCGGATTGACGGCGCGATACTGGAAGAAGTCGAAAAGCCCATCGGCCTGTTTGACCAGCCACTGGCGATGCCATGGCAAGGTGTTCCAGTTCCGGTTGTTGTGGTCGTCCTCGGGCATTTCGTCCTCCATACGGTTTGCTGCTTCGGCTTATATCCTTGCTGCATAAACCTGTCATCTGTCAGTGAAATTTCGTAGTCTGCCGCAACGACGCAAAGCCATACCTATACCTTGAAGATATATTGACATAAACATATCTTTATGTGACTTGACGGCTTGCGATCTTGCAAATCGAAATGAGGAGTGCGCCCGTGTTTGACGATCTGTTCGGCCCTGAAGGGGCAAAGCGCGACGGCGCGGAAATTTTGCGCGCGCTGCGCCAGGCCGCCAGCGAACGTATCCTCATTCTCGATGGCGCTATGGGCACGCAGATTCAAGGACTGGGGTTTGATGAAGATCATTTTCGCGGTGATCGTTTTATCGGCTGCGCCTGTCACCAGCAGGGCAATAACGACCTTCTGATCCTGACCCAGCCGGATGCCATCGAAGAAATCCATTATCGCTATGCGATGGCGGGCGCGGATATTCTCGAAACCAACACGTTTTCGTCGACGCGCATCGCGCAGGCGGACTACGAGATGGAAAACGCCGTCTACGATCTCAACCGCGAAGGGGCGCAGATCGTCCGCCGTGCTGCCCAGCGGGCTGAGCGCGAAGATGGCCGCCGCCGTTTCGTTGCGGGCGCTATCGGCCCGACCAACCGCACCGCCTCGATTTCGCCTGATGTCAACAATCCTGGTTACCGTGCCGTCAGTTTCGACGATCTGCGCATCGCCTATGGCGAGCAGATCGACGGTCTGATCGACGGCGGCGCGGATATCATCCTCATCGAGACGATCTTCGATACGCTGAACGCCAAGGCCGCAATCTTCGCCTGCGAGGAGCGCTTCGAGGCCAAGGGCATCCGTCTGCCGGTGATGATATCAGGCACGATCACGGACCTTTCCGGCCGCACGCTGTCCGGCCAGACGCCGTCTGCTTTCTGGAACTCGGTGCGACACGCCAACCCCTTCACCATCGGCCTCAACTGCGCTCTTGGTGCAGATGCCATGCGTCCGCATCTGCAGGAGCTTTCGGATGTGGCCGACACCTTCGTCTGCGCCTATCCGAATGCCGGCCTGCCGAACGAATTCGGGCAATATGACGAAACACCCGAGATGATGGCGCGCCAGGTACAGGGTTTTGCCCGCGACGGTCTTGTCAACATCGTCGGCGGTTGCTGCGGCTCGACGCCCGAGCATATCCGGGCGATTGCCGAAGCCGTCAAGGATTACAAGCCGCGCCCCATTCCCGAGCACAAGCCCTTCATGTCGCTTTCGGGTCTCGAACCCTTCGTGCTGACCAAGGACATTCCCTTCGTCAACGTGGGCGAACGTACCAACGTCACCGGCTCGGCCCGCTTCCGCAAGCTGATCACCGCCGGCGATTACACGGCGGCGCTGGCTGTCGCCCGCGATCAGGTGGAAAACGGTGCGCAGATCATCGACATCAACATGGATGAGGGCCTGATCGACTCGCAAAAGGCGATGGTGGAGTTCCTGAACCTCATTGCCGCCGAGCCTGATATTGCCCGCGTGCCTGTGATGATCGACTCATCCAAGTTCGAAATCATCGAAGCCGGTCTGAAATGCGTGCAGGGCAAATCGATCGTCAATTCGATTTCGCTGAAGGAAGGCGAGGAGAAGTTTCTCCAGCAGGCGCGGCTCGTCCACAATTACGGTGCTGCGGTCGTGGTCATGGCATTTGACGAGGTCGGGCAGGCGGATACCTATCAGCGCAAGGTGGAAATCTGCACGCGCGCCTACAAGCTTTTGACTGAAAAGGCGGGCCTGTCGCCGGAAGACATTATCTTCGATCCAAACGTGTTTGCGGTGGCCACGGGTATCGAGGAGCACAATAATTACGGCGTGGACTTCATTGAAGCCACCAAGACCATCCGCGAAACCATGCCGCTGACGCATATTTCCGGTGGCGTTTCCAACCTGTCCTTCTCCTTCCGCGGCAATGAGCCGGTGCGTGAGGCGATGCATGCCGTGTTCCTCTACCACGCCATCCAGGTCGGCATGGATATGGGCATCGTCAATGCCGGGCAGCTTGCGGTTTACGACAACATCGATGCGGAATTGCGCGAGGCCTGCGAAGATGTGGTGCTGAACCGCCGCGACGACGCGACGGAGCGGCTGCTTGACGTGGCGGAGCGTTTCCGCGGCACGGGTGAAAAACAGGCGAAGGTGCAGGATCTTTCCTGGCGCGAGCTTTCCGTCGAAAAGCGGCTGCAACACGCGCTGGTCAACGGCATTACCGAATTCATCGAAGCCGATACGGAAGAGGCGCGCCAACAGGCCGCCCGCCCGCTGCACGTTATCGAAGGGCCGCTGATGGCGGGCATGAACGTGGTCGGTGACCTGTTCGGCTCTGGAAAGATGTTTCTGCCGCAGGTGGTTAAATCCGCCCGCGTGATGAAGCAGGCCGTCGCCGTTCTGCTTCCTTACATGGAAGAGGAAAAGCGCCTGAATGGCGGTGAACAGAACAAGGCCGCCGGCAAGGTGCTGATGGCGACCGTGAAGGGTGATGTGCACGATATCGGCAAGAACATCGTCGGCGTCGTTCTTGCCTGCAACAATTACGAGATCATCGATCTCGGCGTGATGGTGCCGACGACGAAAATCCTTGAAACGGCGATTGCCGAAAAGGTCGATGTGATCGGTCTTTCCGGTCTAATCACGCCATCGCTTGATGAAATGGTGCATGTGGCGGCGGAAATGGAGCGGCAGGGTTTCAACATCCCGCTGCTGATCGGCGGCGCAACGACGAGCCGCGTGCATACGGCGGTGAAAATCCATCCGCGCTACGAACAGGGCCAGGCGATCTATGTCACCGATGCCTCGCGTGCGGTGGGCGTCGTCTCCGCACTTCTCTCCGCCGAGCAGAAGCCAGCCTATATCGACGGCATCCGGGCTGAATATGCCAAGGTGGCGGAGGCGCATGCCCGCAATGAGCGCGAAAAGCAGCGTCTGCCGCTTTCCCGCGCCCGCGAGAATGCGCACAAGATCGACTGGTCGACCTATAGTGTCGTGAAGCCGCAATTCTTCGGCACCAAGGTGTTCGAGACCTATGACCTTGAGGAGCTGTCCCGTTACATCGACTGGACGCCGTTCTTCCAGACCTGGGAGCTGAAGGGTCGTTATCCCGCTATCCTTGAAGACGAGAAGCAGGGTGAGGCCGCGCGGCAGCTTTATGCCGATGCGCAGGCGATGCTGAAGAAGATCATCGAGGAAAAATGGTTCCGGCCGCGGGCTGTTATCGGCTTCTGGCCCGCCAATGCGGTGGGCGACGACATCAGGCTGTTCACGGATGAAAACCGTTCCGAAGAACTGGCGACCTTCTTCACGCTGCGCCAGCAGCTTTCCAAGCGTGACGGACGCCCCAATGTGGCGCTTTCCGATTTCGTCGCGCCCGTCGATAGCGGCGTTGCCGATTATGTCGGCGGCTTCGTCGTCACGGCGGGTATCGAGGAGGTGGCGATTGCTGAACGCTTCGAGCGGGCTAATGACGATTATTCGTCGATTCTCGTCAAGGCGCTGGCCGACCGTTTTGCGGAAGCCTTTGCCGAACGTATGCATGAGCGGGTGCGCAAGGAATTCTGGGGTTATGCGCCCGAAGAAGCTCTTGCCGGCGATGAGCTGATCGGCGAGGCCTATGCCGGTATCCGCCCTGCGCCGGGTTATCCGGCCCAGCCTGATCACACCGAAAAGAAAACCCTGTTCTCCCTGCTCGACGCCACCAACGCGGCGGGCGTGGAGCTGACGGAGAGTTATGCCATGTGGCCCGGCTCCTCCGTCTCCGGCCTCTATATCGGCCATCCCGAGAGCTACTATTTCGGTGTTGCCAAGGTGGAACGCGATCAGGTGCTGGACTATGCGCGTCGTAAGGACATGCCGTTGGTAGAGGTAGAGCGCTGGCTCGGACCCGTGCTCAACTACGTACCGGTAAACGGTGCCGAGGAGATCGACAGCGCGGCCTGACGTTTCGGCCACCGTTGTTGCAATAAAAAGCGCGGGTCCTGCCCGCGCTTTTTTGTGTCGTCGTTGGGCTTACGACCTTAAGGCCGCCAGTTCCTCTATGCCGACATGGCTTTCGATTTCGCTGCCGCGCAGATAGAGGTAAACGCCGATGCAGAAGGCGAGGGCGGCGATGAACACCAGATACCACGCATGCGCCATTGGATTGACGGCTAGCGCCATCGTTACGCCAATCGGTGTCAGCCCGCCGAAGATGGCATAGGAGACGTTGTAGGCGAAGGAGAGGCCCGAGAAGCGGACCGATGCCGGGAAGGCGCGCACCATGACATAGGGCACTGCACCCGCCATGCCAACCGACAGGCCCATGACGCCGTAAAGCACGAACATGGTTTCTAGCGATGTGCCGGCATAGCTGTAGAAAGTGAAGGTGGCGATGCCGAAGAAGATGCTGGCGGCCATGAAGAAAATGCCGGAGCCGACACGATCGATCAATGCGCCGGCGATGATGACGCCGAAGATGAGGAACAGCGTGCCGAAGCTGGTGCCTGCCAGCGCCTGGGTCGGTGTGTAGCCATAGAGCTTCTGCAGGAAGGTTGCCGTCATCAGCGTGGTAACGACGATGGCTGCGGACAGAACCCAGGTCAGTAGCGCGGAAATGATCACGCCGCGCATATGGTGCTTCAGCACGAGGCCAAGCGGAAGCTTGTCCGTCAGCGACTTCGACTTTTTCATCTCCATGAAGATCGGAGTCTCTTCCAACCAGCGGCGCAGATAGACGGCAATCAGGCCGAATATGCCGCCGAGCAGGAAGGGAATGCGCCATGCATAGGCCGCCACATCTTCTGCCGAGAAGAGGGAATTGATGGCAAAGGCAATCAGCGAACCGAGCATGATGCCGAAAGAGAGGCCGGACGTCAGAAAACCGCAGGCGAGCCCGACGCGGCGAAAGGGCACGTGCTCCGCAACGAAGGTCCAGGCACCCGGCACTTCGCCGCCAATGGCCGCACCCTGCAGCATGCGCAGGACGATGAGAAGGATGGGGGCCGCAACGCCGATGGTGGCATAGGTCGGCATCAGCGCCATGCCGAGCGTCGAAAGCGCCATAAGCAGGATGGAGAAGGCGAAGACGCGTTTGCGGCCATAACGATCGCCATAATGCGCGAGAACGATGCCGCCCAGCGGCCGCACCAGATAACCGGCGGCGAAGATGCCGAAGGTCTGGATCATCACCAGCCAATCGGGCATTTCCGGCGGGAAGAACAGATGGCCGATGACGGTGGCGAAAAACACGAAAATGATGAAATCGTAGAACTCCAGCGCGCCGCCGAGGGCCGAGAGGCCGAGAGTTCTGTAGTCCTGCCTGTTCAGGGGCCGGGCAGCTGCCGGTGTGGTGGTGGGAGACATAAGCCTGCTTCTTTTTCTAATTCACATGTTGCTAATGGGCATGCGGCAAGCGATGCGCGATTTCAAGCCTTATCAGCTCCTAATCGCTCAGGAATTTTGATGGACGATCAAGAAAGCGCCGCAGGAAACTGATGTTTTCCAGCTCGTCATAAAGACGCTCGGTGATGCCGCTCTCGTCGAAGTAATAAATCGTCGCTTCGGGAATGGCCAAGAGCACCGGCGAATGGGTTGCGATGATCAACTGCCCACCACTATCTGCCGTGTGACGGACGATAGCCGCAAGCTCCAGCTGCTTTTGCGGTGAAAGAGGACTTTCCGGTTCATCGAGAAAATAAAGGCCGGCGCCGTGCAGGCGCTGCTGCATGATATCGAGAAATCCCTCGCCATGCGAACGCCGGTCTATGACGTTGCTTCTGACGATATGCCTGAAAGTGTCCGGTGTTTCCTCGGGAAAATCTTCGCCTCTTTTCAGGGCTTTTTCCCGCTCCCAGCGAAAGTCATCCAGGGTCTCTTCATTCTGCTTGCGGATGTAGCCAAGCACGTCTTCGGCGCGCATGAACATGCGGATTTTCGGGTATTTCTTGCGGGCGAAATAGAATGCCTTCGCCACGGTTTCCGCATGCTGAAGATAGAGGTCGCCGGCAACCTGTCCATGATTGCCGATGGCATAGGCCGTCATTCCGGCCGCCAGCCCTTCCAGCAGCGTGGATTTGCCGGAGCCGTTATTGCCGGCGAAAAAGGTGATCGGCGTCTTGAATTCGAGGCGTTCCAGCTGGCGCAGCGCCGGAACGGTAAAGGGGTATTCGTCCCTTCGGTCCGGAGTTTCCTTCATGGTCACGCTGTCGAGAAACAGCATTTTCAATCCTCTTTATCGATGCTTCTTTTTCTGTGCGTCCGTTTGCGGCGGAAGAGGAGTATATTATATTGGTGTATAT
>NZ_WJOK01000040.1 GCF_009649785.1 Agrobacterium tumefaciens
ATATTTTTCGGAATAAAGGTGATTATTAATTTACAAATTTGGTGTTTATACCACACTATAGAATTTCGAATGGAGCATAACCCGCAGTCGGCGCTGTATTTCGGCGGCTGTTATTAGTTTTTGCATCTCTTGCTTGCAAGTGGTTCGGCTCATTTGCCGCGTGCCGCCATGATCGCGGTGCATCAGCCTTTGCTGAGTTTGTTTGCTGCTGCCCCAATATTCCCTCCGGCTGTGGCGTTGTGTCTGTCCGGATGCGTGGAGGGAAACTGGGCGATTTATTTTAAGGCGGGTGATAGCCAATTTCATGAAACGGCATTTTCAAATGTTGAATTTTAAGACAAAACTGGACGGTCTGGCGGAGATTTTCGGGGCGTTTTTGCACGACCGGAGGGCCAGTTTCGCCATTATGACGGCGTTGCTGTTGCCGGTTTTCCTGCTTTTTTTCGGGTTTCTTTTCGAAGGCGGCCGGGCGTTGGCCTATTATAGCCAGTCGAAGCGGGTGGTTGCACAGGCCTGTGAGCGTTCGACAAAACCGACGCGCACGAACGTACCCCTGGATGAGGTGCGCCGTAAAAACGTGCTCGACACGTTCGACGCAGTGATCCGTTCCACCAAACAGGATGTGGTCAGTCGCGATGTTAAAATCGACTGGCTGACGACGGATATAGACGCAAAGTTCAGCTACAAAACCGTGTTCAGTGGCATGTTCGGGGCGGAAAAACTGGACTATCAGCTGTCGTACCGTTGTGGCGGTATACCGCCTTATCCACATGACGGTGAGGTCGTTGTCAACAACACCTTCGAAAAGACGCTGAACGGCACGGAACGTATGCTGAAAAACGGCAGAACCGCCAAAACACCCAACGGCTGCTGGGGTGTTTATACCTATGCCGAACTGGGATGGGATGGCGGTACGGGGCCGGGCATCGAACTTCAGGATTGGAGCAATGCGGATTGCCGGAAGAACCATGGCTGGCAGGGCTACGGGGATCAGGAAAAGGAGAAAGAGACAAGCGCGGGGATGACATGCACCCCAAAGTCACAGGCTACTCTTCCCAAAGAAAACAACGATTCGAAAAACGGCAGCAAGGCGCAAACGGATGGCAAGGACGCCTTGAATTCCGAGCAGGAGCAGCAGTGTACTACAGAAGAGAAGAACAACACGCCCTCGATGCGCAACGGCCAAAATGAGCGAATACCGCCAACCCGCTACGCTGTCGAACTTGACAGTCACTGGGAAGGGCAAAAAAGACGCGACGCCAACAGCTCGATCTTCAAATATGTGGAAATGCATCCCGGCAAATACGAAATCTCGGTCTGGTACAACGGGCGAAACCAAAATTACGAAGGCTCGAACGACATCGATATTTCGCTGCAGGTGTTGCGGCCCCAAATGGGTGTAGAGAAAAAAATTATCCAGATGAGCCAGAAGGCGAATGAAATTCGATGGGAGCGCCGAAGCTACGAGGTCACTGTCGATACTTATTCGCTATACAAGCTGTCGATCGCCGCCGCTGGAACGAGCGACAGTCTGGGTGGCATCATAACGGCATTCGAGGTCACTTATCTTGACTCGTTTTAAGATATCGCATCTTGACTTCCCCAGTCTCATCCGGTCGCTTGCCACGGATATCCGTGCGGCTACCGCCGTTGAGTTCGGTTTGCTTTTGCCGGTCTATCTCCTGCTGATCTTCGGTATCATCGAAGTTAGTCTCGTGCTTTTCTTCAGCCTCAATATGTCGACGGCGGCCACTGCCGGGACTGAATATCTGCGCAAGGCGGCGGCTAGCCGAACGTCCGTTACCGCGGCGGAGTTCAGGCAGGTTATTGCCTCGAATTTCCTGCTCGCGACAACTGAAGATGACCTGAAAATATCGCTCATTGCCATTGCTGATGCCAACCTTGCTACTACACCGGTGACATTTCCGGTCGAGAACAAATTCGAGGCGCCAAGCAAGGCCGCCGGGCAATATCTTCTGGCGCTGGGGTATGACTGGAAATTCATTCTTCCCACCACCCATCTGCTCGTTCCCAGTTCCGGGGGCAAGCCGCAATTGCAAAATCTCTCTCTGGCGATCACCGCAGTTCGGGTGACGGAATGATTGGTAAGAGATTGAAATATCTATCCATCTCGCTGATAAGTTCGCGCTCTGGCGTTGCCGCGGTGGAATTAGCGCTATTGATGCCTTTGCTCATTCTAGTACTGGCGATGGTGATCGAAATCGGGCGTGGCTGGATGAGCTATGACCGTTTCGTAACAGTTGTGGACAATACGGCCCGTTGGTCGGCCCGATTCCCGGAATTTGAGGAGCGCGTCAGGACTGGCGTCAAATCCTTTGTCATGGCTGCCGGGCGCCCGCTCGAATCTGAAAAGCTTGATCTGACGCTCAGAAGCGCCAAGCTTGTGGGTGGGGTCGCCGTGACCGAGTTCGCCCCATACAATTTTTTTGGCAACGCCGAAAACGTGAAGTGGGACAAGATATTGACGCAAGGAAACTTCAAGACCGAAGAAGCGGTAATCGTAATTTCGGGGCGTTACAAATACCGCCCGCTCATTTCTTTGCTGGGCAATACGGATATCGAGTTCGAATACGTGACGGCGGTAAACCCGTATTTCTCCCGACACTACAAATATCAGAAGGAAAAGTCGGACTGGCTTTTCTGGAATGTTCGCTGACGGCATTGGTCAGGGGCTTCACCCTAGCCAATGCCGTGGCGTTTCAGCGATAATGATCGGTGACGGTTTCTAGGATGACCTCGCCCCCGTTCAACCACGTCGCACAATCCCTCAACGCCCGCGCTGCAACGAGCTGGCGTTTCATGATTGTCTTGTCCTTGCCGCGAAAACGTTTCACGCCTTCCGGCTTGACGATGGAGCCTGGCTCCAGTTCCGGGAAGAGGCCGAAATTGATGTTCATCGGCTGGAAGGAACGTTTGCCCGGCTCATCATTCGAGGAAAGATGCCCGCCGGTGATGTGGTTGAGAAGTGAGCCGAGGGCTGTCGTTGCGGGCGGCAGGCTCGGGGTCTCGCCTTTCCGTTCAGCGGCAGCGAAACGGCCGGCCAGAAGTCCGACGGAGGCGCTTTCCACATACCCTTCGCAGCCGGTGATCTGGCCTGCAAAACGCAGGTCAGGCCGGGATTTCAGCTTCAGCGATGGATCGAGCAGGATGGGGGAATCGATATAGGTGTTGCGGTGCAGGCCGCCCAAACGGGCGAATTCCGCATTTTCGAGACCCGGGATCATGCGAAATACATCCGCCTGCGCGCCGTATTTCAGTTTGGTCTGGAAACCCACCATGTTGTAAAGCGTGCCGAGCGCATTGTCCTGGCGAAGCTGGACCACGGCATAGGCCTTGACGGTGGGGTTGTGGGCGTTGGTCAGGCCCATCGGTTTCATAGGGCCGTGGCGCAGCGTCTGGCGGCCGCGTTCAGCCATGATCTCGATTGGCAGGCAGCCGTCGAAATAGGGTGTGCCTTCCCATTCCTTGAAACCCACCGTGTCGCCGGCGATCAGCGCGTCGATGAAGGCGTTGTATTGCTCCTCGTTCATCGGGCAGTTGATGTAATCCTTGCCCGTGCCGCCGGGGCCAACCTTGTCGTAACGCGACTGGTACCAGCAGATATCCATGTTGATGCTGTCGCGGTGCACAATGGGGGCAATGGCGTCAAAGAATGCCAGGGCATCCTCACCCGTCTCGGCCTGAACCGCCGCCGCCAGATCCGGCGAGGTGAGCGGGCCGGTGGCGATGATGCTGCTGCCCCATTCCTTCGGCGGCAGGCCGGAAACCTCTTCGCGCAGGATCGTCACCAGTGGGTGACTTTCGAGCCGGTCCGTGACGGCCTGAGAAAATCCGTCGCGATCGACGGCAAGCGCGCCGCCGGCAGGTACCTGATGCCTGTCGGCGCAGGCCATGATCAACGAGCCGGCAAGCCGCATTTCCGCATGGATGACGCCCACTGCATTGGCGGTCGCATCGTCGGAGCGGAAGGAGTTGGAACAGACCAGTTCCGCCAGCGTATCGCCCTTGTGCGCTTCCGTGCCGCGCACGCCGCGCATTTCGTGCAGGATGACTGGAACGCCGCTTTCAGCGATCTGCCAGGCGGCTTCCGAACCGGCCAGTCCGCCGCCCACGACGTGAATGGGAGAATAGGTCTTGTCTTGCATGCTGGCGCCCATAGGCCGCGTGGGGGCAAAAGCTCCCCTCCGGCGGCTGTCTTTCGAGTGATTGTTCCGCGCGGGTCCCGAAGGACGCGTTTTTCAGGGCGATGCACTACCATGCATGGCTGCGACAGCCAAATGTTTTTGCGGGTGGCACGATTGGGGCGGAGGGAATGTGGTCTCTATGCTTGTAAGCCAAAAATCTCCGGCGAATACCGCCAGAATCAAAAACGGCGCCAGAGGCGCCGCTTTCTTTTACCTGTCGCTCAATCGTCGCGCCCTGGAGGTCGGGCAGCGGGACGATCTTTTACGCCTTAGCGGAACGAACGGGAAGCTACGTTACGGATGTCGTAACGTGTCAGGCCGATGTCGCTCAGGGCCTGGTTGGACAGGCTGCCAAGTTCGTTGATCGTGCGACGGTAGGAGATCCAGTTCTTTGCGATGCGGATAGGGTTCATGATCGTTTCCTCAATCTTTCTTTGATTTCGTCGGCCGGCTCAGTGTTTCTGTGCTCTCGGCTGTTGAGGTTTTATATATAGACATTGAGCCATGTTGTGCAGTGCAGAATTTAGGCGACTGCCATGCATTTGTGCACTATGTCGGCTAAATTTGCGGCTTTGACTACCGTATGAGCAAAATATGAGCGGAAATGCCTGTCTTTCGGGCGGTTTTGAAGAGGTTTGCGGCCATTGGCGGTGTTAGACCGGCTTTTTGCTCCCCTCAGCGGTGCGTGAAGGGCGTTGGGGCTCTCCAGACATGCCGGATGCAGCCGCCTAATCGATGCATTTTTCATCTGTTTGTCACGCGCACATGCCGGTGGGGCGCCGCGGCTCGATCCCGAGAGGGTGCCAGAACGAAAAAAAAGGCCGGAGGCGGGAGCCTCTGGCCTTTTGGGAGAGTCGTCTCGCATCCGCCGCTTCAAGCGGCGAAGCGTATTAGATGCCGACGGCGGTGCGTGCGACGCGACGGATGTCCTGACGGCCAATGCCGAGGTCATTCAGTTCGCGGTCGGTCATGCGGCCGAGTTCGGTTACGGTCTGACGATACTTGCGCCAGTTGGTGAGCGAGCGTGTAATGTTCATTGTCATCTTCCTCTTCGTGCTGTCCAGCATTTCCGGCCCGTCTTGGGAGGATTAGGCTCGGGGCTGAACTCGATCTCTGTATGACCATGAATATAATCGGTTTAATAAAAACAAAAACAGACAAAGCAAGATGCCACCTATGCATGGAACGCAAAGCAAGCCGGTAAATGACCCCAATTGCGGCGGTTGCTGCATAATTTGTGACCAATTTGTGTGCTTTTAGTGAACTTGGCGACATCTGTCGCTGCCAAGCCGTGCGGTCCGGCTGAATACAACGGGTCGGGCAGGGCAGCGGCGAGGATAGGGATGCAAAGGTCGTTCGTATAAGGGCTTCGGCTGGAGGCGCGCGTTCTCGTAAAATGACGGGCGGCATGTCCTATATATAATGTCATGTAGCCGCATAAATGTTGCGCGTTTTTCCTGTCGGGACATGTGAAGCGGGACGGGAAAGAGGGAGACGGCGTGCGCAGCTTTGCGGCCCCTCGTGTCATCGTCTGCGGGCGCGTCGTTCCCTTTTATGCGGGCACGAAACGGCAAGAACGTACCGGCCGGCTTTTGCGGCTGGGGCGGGGACCCAAGAAAAGTCCGGGCGAAACGGGACGCGGCGATAAGGCGTGCTTGACCCTTCCAGAACATTGTGACATACCGCCGCCCAACGTGCGGGTATGGCGGAATTGGTAGACGCATTGGTTTTAGGTACCAACGCTTCGGCGTGGGAGTTCGAGTCTCTCTACCCGCACCACAAGTAAAGCATGGCTGTGCCACGCTTGTGCCAGAGTGCATCCTTAGTGATGCAGGGAGCTTTGGGGTTCATCATCCCCTCCGCGCCCTTGTCTCCGGCGCGAGCGCAATTTTGTCCGGCAGGCGCTTGTGTGAAGAAATAATGGAAGCCACGGCCGGGGAACGACGTTTCCGGCGCAGTGCTCGAAAGTAAACCAACGGCTGTCTGAGCACCGCCGCCATGATGTGAAGGTTTGAGAAAATGCAGGTTATCGAAACGCTGGCTGAAGGCCTGAAGCGCGAACTCAAGGTCGTTATCCCGGCTGCCGACATGAAGGCCCGTCTGGACGAGCGCCTGGTTGACGCCAAGGACAAGGTTCGCATCAACGGTTTCCGTCCCGGCAAGGTGCCGATGGGCCATCTGAAGAAGATGTATGGCAAGTCCATCATGGCCGACCTCGTCAACGAGCTGGTTCGTGAAAAGCCTTCCGAAATCCTTTCCAGCCGCGGTGAGAAGTCTGCAACGCAGCCGGCCATCTCCATGACCGAAGACGAGCAGGAAGCCGAAAAGATCCTTTCGGCTGAAACCGATTTCGAATTCACCGTTGCCTACGAAATCATTCCGGCCATCGAACTGAAGGCCAATGACGGCATCAAGGTTACCCGCGAAGTTGTTGAAGTCTCCGAAGACGAAATCAACGAGCAGATCCTCAAGATCGCTGAGAGCGCCCGTACCTTTGAAGCCAAGAAGGGCAAGGCCGCCGAAGGCGACCGCGTCACCATGAACTATCTCGGCAAGGTTGACGGCGAAGCCTTCGATGGCGGCGCTGCTGAAGACGCTGAACTGGTTCTCGGTTCTGGCCGCTTCATCCCCGGCTTCGAAGACCAGCTCGTTGGCGTCAAGGCTGGCGACGAAAAGACCATCACCGTGACTTTCCCGGCTGACTACCCGGCTGCGAACCTCGCAGGCAAGGAAGCCAACTTCGACATCACCGTCAAGGAAGTTGCTGCTGCCGCTGCTGTTGAAATCAACGACGAACTGGCGGAAAAGCTCGGTCTCGAATCGGCTGAAAAGCTGAAGGAAATCGTTCGCGGCCAGATCGAAAGCCAGTACGGCAACGTAACCCGCCAGAAGGTCAAGCGTCAGATTCTCGACCAGCTCGATGAAATGTACAAGTTCGACACGCCGGCTGGCCTCGTCGATGCCGAATTCGACAACATCTGGCGCCAGATCAACACCGATCTTGCCCAGTCCGGCAAGACCTTCGCTGATGAAGACACCACGGAAGAAGAAGCCCGCGAAGAATATCGCAAGCTAGCTGAACGCCGCGTTCGTCTCGGTCTCGTTCTCTCCGAAATCGGCGAAAAGGCTGGCGTCGAAGTGACCGAAGAAGAAATGCAGCGCGCGCTGTTCCAGCAGCTGCAGCAGTTCCCCGGCCAGCAGAAGGAAATCCTCGATTTCTTCCGCAACACCCCCGGCGCTTCCGCTTCGCTGCGCGCTCCGATCTTCGAAGAAAAGGTCATCGACAAGCTGCTCACGGAAATCTCGGTAACGGACAAGACCGTTTCCAAGGAAGAGCTTCTGGCTGACGACGGCGAAGAAGCAACGGAAACCAAGAAGAAGGCGCCTGCCAAGAAAAAGGCTGCTGCCAAGGCTGACGACGCCGCTGAAGGCGAAGAAGCCGCTCCGAAGAAGAAGGCTCCGGCCAAGAAGAAGGCCACTGAGGCCGACGCCGAATAATCTTGGCGGGCGAAAGCTGAATGAATGGAAGGGCCGTGGCGAAAGCTGCGGCCTTTTTTGTTTCGTCTGGCGATGCGGTCCATCCGCCTTGGGCGGTGGCCAGCGGACCCAAACCGCGCCGCTGACCGATCTCGCCTGTTAAAATTGCTCCCGGCTATCGCTTCTGGGATCATTATTCACCTGATGAGGCGCATATAGATCGCTGCGGGCTTTTCGCCGCCATGGTCGTGCGGGATTTTCACGATCGATAGCAATGTCTGCTATTGCGATAGCCGGTAAACCGTTCATCGGGCATTGCGCCACCCAACGGCCATCCGGTGCGGCGATTCCCGAGGGAGCAGCTGTACTCTGAGCCGCCAAGGTGGAATAGCTGGCCCAATAGGTGTTGCTCACCGCATGCCCCAATATTTCGGCTGCAAATGCCGGGGCATTGGACGGGCCATCACCTGCGGTGGAAAACAGCACGCAATCGACGTTCAGCTTCTCGTATTCCATGAATATTTCTGGGTAGTGCGCCTCCATGCCGAGCGCGCAACCAAAACGGAAGCCATCGATTTCAAACGTCACCGGTACAGTTCCCGGCGAGTACATGAACGAGATTTTGGTGTTCGACAGCAGGCGCTCATCGTAGCGAGTTATAAGCTTCCCGCGATCGGAGATGACGTACAGGCTGTTATACGGTCGATGTGGCGGAGTAAGCTGATGGACGGAACCGAGAATCGTCCAAAGCTTCAGCCTTCGCGCCAGTTTTCTGGTCGCTTCCAGTTCTCTGCGCAGAGTTTCCCATTCAAAGCGCGTCCAGTCGGAAGGCCCGATTTCTCTCGGCCCAGTTTCGGACATGATGCGTTTATTGGGCCAGCACGTTGCCCCTTCCGGAAAATGGATGAGACGGGCGCCGGCCTTATGGGCATCGCACATGAGGCGACGCATTTCTTGCCCGGCTGCTTTCAGTGCCGAAACCATACGAGGGTCGTCGACCAGCGACGTTTGCGCGACAGCCATTCGTAAAGAAGGGCTAACTGGCATGTCGGGAGTTCGGCGGATATGCTTGAGCGCCGCCGTATAGGACTCGCCGGTTTTCGCTGCACGAGCTCTTACGCGGCGTTTGAAATTATTATTTTGCGTCATGATCAGGCCTTTCACGTCCCGGACGCGATTCCCCAGCAACCCGCCCGAAACGATCGGACCAAGACAGTAGCCTGAGACAACGACAGTCCCTTTGCCTCCGTTCAAGACCATGCTGGGGAAGGTCTGGGAGGTTAGGCGCAGGCTTCGCCTTTTTGTCACTATCAGTGGGAAAACGTTGAGTCGTCAAGCTACCGCAATTCCGCATTACATGAACCGGAGAATTCGACACTCCGACATCTTCACGTCTTTCTCGACTATTATCTTCAGAAGGCATGACAGGGCTTTGGGCAGTCGCGGCGATGGGCAGAAGAAATTATTTGATTGAGGGTATCTCCGGGGCTGGTAAAACCTCGGTTGCAACGGAACTTCAGCAACGCGGCCTTCATGTGATTCACGGCGACCGTGAACTGGCTTACAAAGGCGACCCCGAAACGGGCGAACCCATGGATGTCGCGCTGTTTCAGGGCGACGACACAAAAATCGCCTTCCGTCACCGACATCACATCTGGAATGTCGAAAAAGTTCGGCAGCTTGTGGCTGATCAAGAGCACGCCGTCACCTTCTTCTGTGGCGGATCGAGAAATTTTCGACGCTTTATAGATCTGTTCGATGAGGTCTTCGTTCTGGATGTCGACGCAGCGACCTTACAAAGACGGCTGGCTGCCAGGCCGGAGGATGAGTTCGGTGGCAATCTGGCCGAAAGACAATTTGTCCTGCAACTCCACGCAACGAATGAAGACCTTCCAGTCGGTGCATCTGCCATTGATTCATCGAGGTCTTTGGGAGTGGTGGTGGATGATATTCTGGCTCGTTGCAATGTTCCGAAGGCAGGAAATTAACACGCTGCGGTTCCCGTCACCTTCGTTTTGATCACAATGCGGTGCAGCATGATTTTTTGCTGCATCTGCTCTTGTTCATCTCCCGTTCATCTGGCACCCTGCGCAGCATGATTTGCCTTGGCTGCCGGTGCAGCCGTCAAGGAAACATGGCCGCCAACGCGCGGCTGTCATCGCTGCCAAAACCTTTGGCCTTAAGCTTTTACCGTGCCTGCCGGGTTCACCCGGTGCGCCCTTAATTTGCCAGGGGACAAGATATGTCGCCACGAACGGGCTTCGCCCTGTTGTTTTCTCTGTTCGCCGCGATTGGCACCAACGCCCGTGCCGATGAGCCGGAGTTGATCTGGAAGCCGGTCAAGAATTCCGATCGTTCCTATACGGCGCGTATCGGTGCGAAGCTGCCGGTCGAGACGCCGATCCGGGCGGGGCTGGAAATGGGCATGAATGCCTCCAGGACGGGGCAGGTGGTGGATACGCCAGTAAGGTTGTGGGGCAATGTCACGCTGCTGGCGGAGCAGCTGCCCGGCGTGTCGCTTGCCCGTGATGTCGGTGTCCTCTTCAACGCGTTGACGGGGTCGAGCAGCGTTTCCATGACGTCGCGACAGAAACGCATTGTTACGCCGGAACTGGATATCGAGGCCAACCGCAATTTCACGGTGCGTTATGACGGCACGGCGCAGCAATGGAACGGGCTGGACGTATCGCAGTCGCTGCGCCTTTCCCGCTCGGAAACCGGCACGGCTTTCGTGCTGACGGGGGCAAGCCGCAACAGCTTCAACGAGTTCAGCAGCGGCGTGGCCGTGGAGCAGAAGATCGGCGATCACCTGACAGTGCGCGGAACGCTCGATCAGGGATATGCGGATCATTTTCGGCCGGGTGTGAGTGCGCGGTATAGTATTCGGTGGTGAGGGGCGTCACCGGTTATCGTATGGATGAGCAGAAGGTGATAGACGTTCTTGCGCCGCATTCGGCGTCATCCTTGGGCTAGTCCCATGGATCTAATCACGTCGCATAAAATCGCGACGTTGCAGAGGCTCGGGACAGGCCCGAGCATGACGGAGGAGAGGTTTGCGCACATTGCAAACGATCTCCACCCGCAACAGCCAGCCTCAATCCTTCTTCAGCTCACCCATGCGGTTCCACGCGTCGAGACCGGCAATCTTGTAGGCCTCGGCAAGCGTGGGATAGTTGAAGGTGTTCTCGACAAAATATTCCACCGTACCCTTCAGGTTCAGCACCGCCTGGCCGATATGCACCAGTTCGGTGGCACCTTCGCCGACGATGTGGACGCCGAGCAGACGGCGGGTTTTCAGCGAGAAGATCATCTTCAGCAACCCGCTGTCGAGACCCATGATATGGCCGCGTGAGGTTTCGCGGAAATGGGCGATGCCGCATTCATAGGGAATGTGGCGTTCGGTGACTTCTTCTTCCGTCAGGCCGCAGGTGGAGATTTCCGGAACGGCATAGATGCCGTAAGGGAAGAACTGCGGCGGTTCACCGGCCGGTGCACCGACCGCGTGGCGGGCGGCGATACGGCCCTGTTCCATCGAGGTGGAGGCGAGGCTCGGAAAACCGATGATATCGCCGGCGGCGTAAATGTTCGGCACTGTTGTCTGGAAGGTCTCGGGATTGACCTTCAGGCGGCCGCGGCTGTCGGCTTCCAGCCCACAGGCGGAAAGATTGAGCGTATCGGTTGCGCCGACGCGTCCGGCGGCGAACAACACCGTCTCGGCTTTAAGGACGCGGCCGTTGCTGAGCGAAACGAGGCACTTGCCGCTGTCGTCGCGCTCCACCTTTTCCGCTTTCTGGCCGAAGATCAGCTTCATGTTACGGTCGCGCAACTGATAGGTGAAGTCCTCGACGATTTCCTTGTCGATGAATTCCAGCATGGTTTCGCGCGGTTCCACCACCGTTACCTGCGTGTCGAGCGCACTGAAGATCGTGGCATATTCGATGCCGATGACGCCCGCGCCGACAACGACCATGGAGCGCGGCAGTTCCTTGATCTCGAGTATCTCGTCCGAATCGAGCACTGCCGCGCCGTCGAAGGGAATATGCGGTGGCCGGTAGGGCCGCGTGCCGATGGCGAGCAGAATGGAAGCGCCGGTGACGTTCATGACTTCACCGTCGTTCTTCACCACCTTCACCGTGTTGGCATCGACGAAGCTTGCCGTGCCGCGAATGTGCTGCACGCGGTTGCGGGCGAACTGGTGTTCCAGCACCTCGACCTCGTGGTCGAGCGTGATCAGCAGGCGGCGGCGCAGATCGTCCGCGTCGATTTCCTGCTTGACGCGATAGGAGCGGCCGTAAAAACCGCGTTCGCGCCAGCCGGTGAGATTGAGCGCGGTTTCGCGCAATGTCTTGGAAGGGATGGTACCTGTGTGCACCGAAACGCCGCCGACGCGGCTGCCCTTCTCGATGACCAGAACCCTCTTTTCGAGCTTGGCGGCCTGGATGGCGGCGCGTCTTCCCGCCGGACCGCTGCCGATAACAATCAGATCGAACTGGTACATGAAAACCCCGGAACAGAATGTATTGCAATGACCGGATGTCGCATCCGGGATGGCGCTGCCGCGAAATGGTCGTGATGCCATTTTGACCAGGGGAAGTGATTCCCTTGTCAGCCTTGCACACAAGAGTGCAATGCAACAAACGCCTGCGTCAATCTGTAGCGCAATAATCTGACGGATTCGTAACCGTTTTGTCCGCTTGTCGTTTTGCGACGCAAAGATGCGCCTTTGCGCCCGGCACGGCCTTCGCCGTCGGGTTTTCGCGGTTTCAGACGGGTTGTGCCCGGTCACGCTCTGATTGGGTTTGGAGTGGACGGATGCTTGCGCGACCGGGCCTTTCCAGAAAGCCGTATTTCGCAAGAGGCAGTGCACGGCCTTTTGCGAAATGGTCCTGTCACCATGAACGTGCCACCGTTCCCACCACCAGGACCGTCCTTCGGTTTACGCCACGTCTGGCGTCTACCCAGCAGGACTGCATTCAAGATAACAGGGTAAGGCGGGGCGGGGAAAAGCGGGGATGGATTTTCGCGCGCCGGTTCTTTCTCGTCAGTCTTCTTTCCGGGTCACATGGCGGTGAAGGGCAGCGAGGTCCTGCCTGAGTGCTGCCAGTTCGGCCAGTACCTTCACGTCGATCTTTTCGTGCAGAGACAGCACCTCAAGCTCGGCTTTCAGGTTCACCTCATAATCCTTGGCGGCCTCGAAGCGGTCACGAGCGGCCTGCCGGTTCTGCGACATCATGATGATCGGCGCCTGAATGGCCGCGAGCATGGAGAGCAGAAGATTGAGGAAGATGAAGGGGTAGGGGTCGAAGGCCCGCGTCGTCAGCACGATGGTGTTGATGATTGCCCAGAACACCAGGAAAAAGCAGAAGCTGAGGATAAATCCCCAGGAGCCGCCAACCCTTGCAATGCTGTCGGCCAGCCTGTCGCCCAGGTTTGCCCCGGCGGAAAATTCCGCATTGGTGTCGGTCGAGACCAGCTTTTTCTGGTGCGACAGTTCCAGAATACGACGCTCGACCTCGCCGATTTCCCGGGAGGAGCGCTTGAAGTGTGAAACGATATAGTCGGAGATGTCTGACACGGTGCTTCTCGTGGTGCTGATGGTTCGGTACGGCCCTGTCGAGATAAACCCGCATGGCAAAGGAATTCAAACGATTTCCGCTGCCATGCCGTTCAGCCATCCAGACCCATCAGACAGAGGGCTTAGCGTCATTTACCCAGTTGAAGCCGGGGAAGAAGCGCTCTCGGCCATATTGCTCGCCGAACATCATGTCGAATTGCAGCAGGCGATAATTGCGCACCACGTCCGGAATGGAATTGGGTGAAATCGACCAGTCGGGCAGGGCCTTGCCATCCGTTGCCACCAGCATATGCCGGTCGACAACGGAAAACGCATCCTGCACTTCACCCAAAGTCCCCGTATAGAAGGGGTCTGAGAAACCGGCTGTTTTCAGTACGTGATAGGGCAGCAGCGCCGGGCTGATGGTGCCGATATTCTTGCGCACGCCCGTCTTCGAGGACCAGACGACAAGCGGCGTCTCGTGTTCCTTTTTCATGACTTCCAGCGGCGCGCGGCGGCTGGCCACCATGCCCGGCATGTAGCCGCTTTCCACGAATGTCTGGCCAAGCGGCGGCAGGTGATCGCCGAAGAGCACTATGATGGTTTCGCGCTCGCGCTTTTTTGCCCAGCGCATCAGCTTCAGAAGGGCGTCGTCGGCCTCCGCCACGCCCTGCGCATAGGTACCAAGCGCCTGCGATGCGGAAGCGGAAAGATCGCCCTCTACGCCGATGGTGTTGCTGGCATAACGGCCCGCCTCGTAAGGTCCGTGTCCCTGCAGGGTGACGGCGAAGAGGAAGAGCGGGTTGCGCGCATCGTCCGCGGCCACCATGATCTGGTCCATCAGCGCGTCGTCGGAGGCGAAGTTGCCGCGCTTTTCCATGGGCGGCAATGTCTCTTCCGAGCGGAACTCCTCGAAGCCGAAATTCCTGTAGACTTCCTTGCGGTTCCAGAACCATTCCTGAAACGGATGCATGGCGATGGCCGAATATCCTTCGCCACGGAAGAAGCTGGCAAGCGAGGGCACCGGGCGGCGGATATATTGCTGGTAGGGAATGCTGCCATAGGGCAGGAAGGCGTTGGAAAAGCCGGTCAGCGCCTCGAATTCCACATTCGCCGTCATGCCGCCGAATTCCGGCGAGAACACGTTGCCGGATTGCTTGGCGCGGATGTTGGGCATCGGATCAACAGAGAGCTTCACGTTTTCAAGCCGTGTCGGATCCCAAAGCGATTCGCTCATCAACATGATGACATCAGGGTAATCGCCCGTGTTGGCGGCAAAGGCGGCGGGTTCCGAGGTCAGGTCCGCAATGCTGTTTTCGCCGTAACCCTGCGGCGCCGAGACGTTGGCCATGGGAATATTGAAAGCAAAGGCCATCAGGAAACCGTTATGGCGGTAATTCTCCTGTTGATCCCACATCATGGGGATTATGTTGAGACGATCGCGCACCCACGAATAATGCGAATAGTCCATGAGCGAGGCGAGGCCGGCCAGAAGCGGCAGCGCCAGCACAAGACCTGCGGCGCGTTCGCGCCAGCTCAAGCCCGGCGAATAACGCCGCGCCAGCAGCCACAGGGTGGAAAGGGCCGCAACCGTGGCGCAAAGGCCAAGGCCGACCAGCACGGCCGTCAGCGGCTGGGCTTTCAGCATGGTGGGCAGAAGCTCGAGGATCTGCCGGCCGAACAGCAGGTCGGAGGGATAAAGCGGATCGGAGAGATAGGTCTGTTTCTGCGCGGAAATAAGCCCTGTCAGCGCGCAAAGCGGCGCAACGGCGATGAGCGACAGGTAACGGCGGCCGAGGATGGAATCCAGCGCTACGAGCAGCAGCAGCACGGCGGCGATGGTGGTCATGCCGGGGCGGGCGGATGAGGTGAGGAAGGTGCCGACATCAACTAGCGAACCGCGGGCGATCCATTCCAGCGCGACGACAAGCACGACCGACGAAAATGTCAGATTGGCAAGCGTGTAGGCCTTACCCGAAAGCTTGGAAAGGCTCCGCGTCCATGCAGGCGAAAAGACAAAATCAGCCTTTTCGGAAGCCGTTGTTTTTGGCGCCGAATTTCTCAAACTCATACTCCGGTATTACGAGGCGACACCGCGCAATTCGGGGAGGTGAATCGGGGCGTCGCAAAACTGTCATGTAACTGTCACATAAGCGCGATGAACGCGACATGAACTTTGCGGAGTGTGGCCGGTGCGGTGATAACCTTAGCGTGAATGCCGGTTGCGGCTTCATCCTATCAAGGTGGTGCGGCATGCAATTGCCGCGTTGCGGAGCGGGCACGGGCGCGGTATTGAAAAGCCATGAGCGACAGACACGACATCAAAAACCATCTTCGAATTGCCGTCGGGCAGTTCAATCCGACTGTTGGCGACGTGGCGGGCAATCTCGCCAGGGCGCGTGAAGCACGGGCCGATGCGGCGACGCAGGGTGCCGATCTCCTGCTTCTGACCGAGCTGTTCATATCCGGCTATCCGCCGGAAGACCTGGTATTGAAGCCGGCTTTTCTGAAAGCGTGCCTGAAGGCCGTGGAAGAACTGGCGGCGGAAACCGCCGATGGCGGGCCGGGCGTCGTCATCGGTTTTCCGCGTCAGGGTGAAACGGGCCGGCACAATTCGGTTGCGCTTCTGGATGGCGGCAGGATCATCGCGCTGCGTGACAAGATTGACCTGCCGAATTACGGCGAGTTCGATGAAAAACGTGTTTTCGCCGAAGGTTCGATCTCCGGTCCCTATAATTTCCGCGGTGTCCGGATCGGCATTCCGATCTGCGAGGAAATCTGGAACGATATGGGTGTGTGCGAAACGCTTGCCGAAAGCGGGGCGGAAATCCTGCTGGTGCCGAATGGTTCGCCCTATTATCGCGGCAAGCTGGATGTGCGCCATCAGGTGGCGCTGAAGCAGGTAATCGAAAGCGGCTTGCCGCTGGTCTTCGCCAATCAGCTTGGCGGGCAGGACGAGCTGGTTTTCGACGGCGCGAGCTTCGGTTTCAATGCCGACAAGACCCTTGCCTTCCAGATGAGCCAGTTCGAGGCGACCCTTGCCGTTACCGATTGGAAACGCACCGCAGAAGGCTGGCGCTGTGAGAGCGGTCCTTTCTCGAAAATCCCTGAAGGCGAGGAGGCGGATTACCGCGCCTGCATGCTGGGCTTTCGCGATTACGTCAACAAGAACGGCTTCAAGAGCGTGGTTCTCGGCCTTTCCGGCGGTATCGATTCGGCGATCTGCGCTGCGCTTGCTGTTGATGCGCTGGGCGAAGAGCGGGTGCGCTGCATCATGCTGCCCTATCGTTACACCTCCGAGGATTCGCTGAAGGACGCAGCCGATTGCGCCAGGGCGCTCGGCTGCCGTTACGATATCGTGCCCATTGCCGAACCGGTGGATGGGTTCCTGTCGTCGCTTTCGGAAATGTTCGAAGGCACGGAAGAAGGCATTACCGAAGAAAACCTGCAGAGCCGTACACGCGGCACCATTCTCATGGCTGTTTCCAACAAGTTCGGCTCGATGGTGGTGACAACAGGCAACAAGTCGGAAATGTCGGTGGGGTATGCGACGCTTTATGGCGACATGAATGGCGGTTTCAATCCCATCAAGGACCTCTACAAGATGCAGGTCTACGCCATCTCCAGTTGGCGCAATTCCCATGTGCCGCCGGGCGCGCTCGGACCGTCCGGCGAAGTGATCCCCGCCAATATCATCTCCAAGGCGCCATCCGCCGAATTGCGACCCAACCAGACAGACCAGGATTCGCTGCCGCCCTATCCGGTGCTGGACGATATTCTGGAGTGCCTGGTGGAAAAGGAAATGTCGGTCGAGGAAATCCTCGCGCGTGGCCATGATATCGCGACGGTGCACCGGATCGAGCATCTGCTCTATCTCGCCGAATACAAACGCCGCCAATCCGCGCCCGGGGTGAAGATCACCAAGAAGAACTTCGGCCGCGATCGCCGTTATCCGATTACCAACCGGTTCAGGGACAGGTAGTCGAAGGAGCGCATGGGGGAGCTTGCTGGACCCCGAATCTAGTTCGGGGTGACGGAGTGCAGATGCTGCGACTTCGCCATATATCGATGTCAAAGAAGCATCCTTTTCCTCCAACGGCGCGGACACGCCGCGCCGTTTCCCTATCTCGTTAAATAACCTGCCCCACATCGACGCGGTTGCCATCCGGGTCTTCGAAAACGAAGGCCCGCAGGCCATAATCCTTGTCCTGCAGACTTTTGATGATGCGAAGCCCGTGGTTTTTGCAAAGCGCATGCAGCGCGTCGGCGTCGCTAACCAGCATATGCGCCACATTGAAGGGGGCCGGTTTGTGCGTCGACTGCAATGTCAGGTGCAACTCGGCGTTACCTTGTTTCAGGATCATGAAACCGACAGGGTTGCCGTTTTCGAAGGTCTTTTCGAAGCCCAGCACACGGACATAAAAGTCATGGGCCTTCTCGATATTCTTGACAGGAAGCATTGCGGCGATCCGACCGAAGCGGATGCCGTGATCGGCGATGGTGTTCATCGCGGAACCTCGGATCTGGGAGAAACGGGCAGGGGTGCGGGCGGTGCCGGAACGCTGCTGTTTTTTCCTATTTGAATTTGCAGGGCGGTGCCTGCGGCAATAGGATCATAATCACGGCGGTGGCGGATGCAAACGGAATGTTTGTGCCATTCAACGCTCCACGCCAGACGATCGACAGGCCCGGGAGGCAGCATGCGCAGTTCCATCGAAATCTTCAACATCCGCACTCGGCAGATGCGGGTGGTCTGGCAGACGCCGGAGCTGTTCGAGGCTCCGAACTGGTCGCCGGACGGGAAATACCTGCTTCTGAACTGCGACGGTCTGCTTTATCGCCTGTCACTTGCTGGCGACCCTTCGCCGGAAAAGGTCGATACCGGCTTTGCGACAATCTGCAACAATGACCACGGCATTTCGCCTGACGGTTCGCTTTATGCCATTTCCGACAAGGTGGAGTTCGGCAAGAGTGCCATCTATCTGCTGCCTTCGACGGGCGGAACGCCGCGTCTGATGACTAAGAACCTTCCGTCCTACTGGCACGGCTGGTCGCCGGACGGGAAAGGTTTCGCCTATTGCGGCATTCGCGATCAGGTTTTCGATATTTATTCCATGGACATAGACAGCGGCGTTGAGACACGCCTTACCCATGGTGAGGGCCGCAATGACGGGCCGGATTATTCGCCGGATGGAGAATGGATCTATTTCAACTCCAGCCGCACCGGCCAGATGCAGATCTGGCGCGTGCGGGTGGATGGCTCGGCCGTCGAGCGTATCACCGACAGCGCCTATGGCGACTGGTTCCCGCATCCGTCTCCCAGCGGTGACAAAGTCGTCTTCGTCTCCTACGACGCCGATGTCTTCGACCATCCGCGCGACCTCAACGTGCGCGTGCGGCTGATGGATATGGATGGCGGCAATGCCGAAACGCTGTTTGACCTTTTCGGCGGGCAGGGAACGATGAATTCGCCCAACTGGTCACCGGACGGGGATGAGTTCGCTTATGTGCGGTATTTTCCCGTTGGGTGATGCGGTAGGGGGTGCTTCAGCCGGCGCGCGTCTGCGCGGCGGCTGAAGGCCGCAATACGCCGGTGAGGTGGCCACGGTCACATTGCCGCATCGCTGCGCAAGATACTTGTATTTGCAATCTTTGTTGCTCATAAGCTTCTTCGTCAGGTGCCTGCCCTTTAGGGCGGGAGAATCGGGAATCCGGTGCAAGACCGGAACGTGCCCAGCGCTGTGAGGCGGATGCCCTTTTTCTTGATGCCACTGAATCCATTCGGGAAGGCGAAAGTGGGCGGATGAAGCCGAGTCAGAAGACCGGCCTGACAGGATAGACCAAACCGCGTGGACGGCGGCAGGTTGTTGCAGCAGCGCGTCGTGCAGGCGAAAACCGGAGCCGGTTTTCGTGGCGGCGCGCTAGCATTGTTGGGGATAGACGATGCCGACCGATCCACTCGCGACCAGTTCGCTCGACGCCGATGCATTCGATCACGCGCTTTCGCCCGCCTACCCGTTTTCCGAGGGGGAGCGAGAGGTGATCTACCGTGCCATCGAAACCCGCCGTGATGTGCGCGACCAGTTCCTTCCGGATCCATTGCCGGAAGATGTGGTCGAGCGCCTGCTGAAGGCGGCGCATTCCGCGCCATCAGTCGGTTTCATGCAGCCGTGGAATTTCACGCTCGTCACTGACGGTGCGGTCAGGCAGGCAGCCTGGGTTGCCTTCAGCCGCGCCAATGGCGAGGCGGCGGCGATGTTCGAGGGGGAGCAGCAGGCGCTTTACCGCAGCCTCAAGCTTGAGGGCATCCGCAAGGCGCCGCTCAGCATCTGCGTCACCTGCGATCCGACGCGTGGCGGCAAGGTGGTGCTGGGCCGCACCCACAATCCGCGCACCGATGTCTATTCCACCGTCTGCGCCATCCAGAACCTCTGGCTTGCAGCGCGCGCCGAAGGCATCGGCGTCGGCTGGGTCAGCATTTTCCACGATAGCGACATTCGGACCATTCTGGAAATCCCGGACCACATCGAGATCGTCGCCTGGCTATGCCTCGGCCGCGTCGATACACTTTATACCGAGCCGGAACTGGCGGTGAAGGGTTGGCGGCAGCGCGTGCCGCTGGAGGAGCTGGTGTTTCGCAATCGCTGGGGCGGGCGGTAAAGAGAACACGCGACCGCCTTGTGAGTGAGATAGAGCGTTGCCAACTCCATACCGCGTGCTTGATGGGAGCTATTGCTGCGGCTGAATGCCCTTCAGCGCCGGGTTCTTCAGGTCGATCCGGCCTGTCTGGTCGGGCAGGAATTTAGGGCCGATGACGCGGACCCTGCTGTTGTTCGGGTCATAGTCGCGTTCCGGAACCGGTTGTTCCGGCGGCTTTGCGGCCTGCTGCAGTTCGGTGGGTTTTTTGGAGGTGTCACCTTGCGGTGATGGAATGGTCGTGATGCTTGAATAGGGTTTCTCAGCTTCCGGCCGCGCAGCCTCCTGCTGCTTCATCTCCTCGTGATAGGCGGCCATGTTGCAGGCGCAGCCTGGGGCTTTGGTTGAGGCATTTCGATAGGCAAAGGCGGTCGGCAGGTCCTTATAGGGCTTTCCTGTTTCAGCCGAGACCATGTCAGCCGTTTCCTGCTCCGTCATGGAGTGGAAATAAAGCTCCGTCTGCGTACCCGGACACATTTTCTGGCATTGTTCGGCCTGCGCACGGAAATCGAGCGGCGAGGCATTGGAAGCGATGGGGAAGAACGAGCCGTCGCAGGTGCGCACGCACAGCGTCCTGAGCCCGCCTTCAGCAGCGGCATTGGGGTAGGGCGAAAGCCCTGCCTGTCCCGGCGGATTGCTCTGTTCGCCGAAGGCGTCGGGGTAACGTGTCACATCGGGTGCCGTCGGCTGGCGCGCTTCCGTTTCCGGAATGGCGCTGCAGCCATTGGCGTCGAGTGCGGCGAGAATGCGCTGGCGTCTGATGTCGCTATCATCGCTGCCCTGGGCCGCCATGGCATAGTCGCGGTCACGGATGATGGCATCGCGTTCGCTCTGCGCATCCGCCATCGCGTCGCTGATCTCTGCGCAGAGTTCGGCATTCGGGCTGCCATAAACGGTGACGCTTGCGGATGAACAGCCGTAACGGCGCAGATCGTTCCTGATCCTGCGGATCTCGATGTTCTGGCGGGTGAGCGCATTGGCGTAACGCCGTACCTCGGCGGTGTTGCCGATGACACGCGGCGGTTCGCGCAGCTGCGCATAAAGCGTATCGCAGACCTGATCCGCGAAAGCAGCGGCCGGGGCGATGAAAACAAGGGGAAGCAGGAGGCCGATAATGCTGCGGCGCCGGGTCAATGGTGCGATCCGTTCGATGTCCCCGGCCGGTGGCGAGGGTGTTATGCTTCGGGAAATCCGTGTTTCAGGAAGATAACATAAGCTGTTGCCGCAATGCGGCAACAGCATGTTCAAAACTGCGTTAATACGCCTTCATCACACCGAAGGGTGCGATGCCTGCACGACGGCAAAGGCCGCCATGTTGACAACGCCGCGCGAGGTGACGCTGGGCGACAGGATATGGGCGGGAAGAGCCGTGCCAAGCAGGATGGGGCCGACATGCAGGCCCTCCGTCAGCGTGCGGGTGACGCCGAGCGTGATGTTTGCGGCATCGAGGTTCGGGAAGACCAGCAGGTTCGCTTCGCCGGTAAGCACGCTGTTGGGCATGGCGCGCTTGCGCAGCGCTTCCGAAAGTGCCGAGCCGCCCTGCATTTCGCCGTCCACTTCCAGTTCGGGTGCCGCTGCCTGCACGATCTTCAGGGCGCGGCGCATCTTGCGGGCGCTTTCCGAATCGCGCGACCCGAAATTGGAGTGGCTGGCGAGCGCGATCTTCGGCGTGATGCCGAAGCGGCGGATTTCCTTTGCCGCGAGAATGGCCATTTCGGCCACTTCTTCGGAGGTCGGATCGTTGTTGACGAAGGTGTCGGTGAGGAACAGCGCGCCCTGCTGGGTGATGAGCAGGCTGAGGCCTGCGAAAGAGCGAACGCTTTCCTGCTTGCCGATGATCTGGTTCACGTCGCGCAGGTGCCGGTCGTAACGGCCTTCCAGACCGCAGATCAGCGCATCCGCCTCACCACGCTTCACCGACAGCGCGCCGATGACCGTGGAGTTGGTGCGCACGATGGTGCGGGCCGCCTCCGGGTTGATGCCAGCGCGGCCGACCAGTGCGAAATAATCATCGACGTAGTCGCGGTAACGCGGATCGTCTTCGGGATTGACCACCGCAAAATCGGTATTCGGGCGGATACGCAGGCCGAAGCGCTTCAGGCGCGTTTCGATGATCTGCGGGCGACCGATGAGGATCGGGATGCCGGTGCCTTCTTCCAGAAGCACCTGTGCGGCGCGCAGCACGCGCTCGTCTTCGCCTTCAGCAAAGATGATGCGCTTCTTTTCGGCAACCTTGGCGGCGTTGAAGACCGGTTTCATGATGAAGCCGGAACGCCAGACGAAGCGGTTGAGCTGGTCGAGATAGGCTTCGAAATCGCTGATTGGCCGGGCGGCGACGCCGCTTGCGGCGGCAGCACGGGCAACGGCCGGCGCGATGCGCAGGATGAGGCGCGGATCGAAAGGCGAGGGAATGAGGTAGTTCGGGCCGAAGATCGGCGTTTCGCCGCTATAGGCCTTGGCGGCGACTTCCGAGACTTCTTCGCGGGCAAGCTCGGCAATGGCCTGCACGGCGGCCATCTTCATTTCCTCGTTGATCGTGGTTGCGCCGCAATCCAGCGCGCCGCGGAAGATATAGGGGAAGCACAGCACGTTGTTGACCTGGTTCGGGAAATCCGAACGGCCGGTGCAGATCATCGCATCCGGGCGGGCAGCACGGGCCACTTCCGGCATGATTTCCGGATTGGGGTTGGCAAGTGCCAGGATCAGCGGATTTTCCGCCATGCGCTCCAGAAGTTCCGGCTTCAGCACGCCTGCCGCCGAAAGACCGAGGAAGACATCGGCGCCGTCGATCGAGTCGGCCAGAACCCGCTTGTCGGTCTTTTGCGCGTAAACTTCCTTCCACTCGTCCATCAGCGAGTTGCGGCCGTCATAAACGAGGCCCTCGATATCGTGGACCCAGATGTTTTCTTTCTTTGCGCCCATGGCGACAAGCAGATTGAGGCAGGCAAGGGCTGCCGCACCGGCGCCGGAGGCAACGATCTTGACGCTCGAAAGCGATTTTCCAGCCAGTTCCAGCGCGTTGGTGACGGCGGCGGCGACGATGATCGCCGTGCCGTGCTGATCGTCGTGGAAGACCGGGATGTTCATCTTCTCGCGCAGCTGGCGCTCCACCTCGAAACATTCGGGCGCCTTGATGTCTTCAAGGTTGATGCCGCCGAAGGTGGGTTCCAGCGCTGCGATGGTGGAGACCATGTCGTTGATGCCGGGCGCATCGATCTCGATATCGAAAACGTCGATGCCGGCGAATTTCTTGAAGAGGACGGCCTTGCCCTCCATAACAGGCTTGGACGCAAGCGGGCCGATATTTCCAAGGCCAAGCACTGCCGTACCGTTGGAAATCACTGCAACGAGATTGGCGCGGGCGGTATATTCCGCTGCCATTTCCGGATTTTCATGGATGGCGAGGCAGGGGGCGGCGACACCCGGCGAGTAGGCAAGCGCCAGATCGCGCTGGTTGCCAAGGGGCTTGGTGGCCTGGATTTCCAGCTTGCCGGGGCGCGGGTAGCGGTGGAAAAAGAGCGCCTGTTCCTCGATGTCGGCCTTTGCCGTGTTGGCGGGCGTGTTGTTCTTATCGTGAGAGGTCATGTCTTCCACCGTCATGTCTGGTTCAATTCCGGCCCTCTGAATACAACAAACTTTCCCGTGGTACAGCCGTTATTTGCCGCCCGCTTATGCAAATGCGGGCATGGCTTATTCGCGTTTTCGTGATGCCATCAGTCATATTCCATACAAAAACCGGCCATTGTCATGTTGCTGCAACACGAGTCTGGTTCTGAGAGGGAAGAAAGCCGCAGGGACGCAACCGAACAAGGGGATTAAATCCGTGGCCGGTCAAATTGAAACCAGACAGTTCAGAACGCTTTTCATTTCGGATGTCCATCTCGGTTCCAAGGCGGCCAAGACGGATTTTTTGCTCGACTTCCTGAAACATCACGAGGCCGATACGATCATCCTGGTCGGTGACATCATCGACGGCTGGCGCCTGCGCCGCAGCTGGTACTGGCCGCAGGGCTGCAACGACGTGGTGCAGAAGTTGTTGCGCAAGGCCCGCAAGGGAACACGTATCGTTTACATTCCCGGCAACCACGATGAATTCCTGCGCGAGTTTCCGGGCATGCATTTCGGCGGTATCGAAGTGGCCGAGCGCATGATCCACGAGGCTGCAGACGGCAAGAAATATCTCATCATCCATGGCGACGAGTTCGACGTGGTGGTGCGCAATGCCCGCCTTCTCGCCTATCTCGGTGACTGGGCCTACGACGCGGCGATTGCGATCAACATCGTCCTTGCTGCGGTGCGCCGCCGCATCGGCCTGCCTTACTGGTCGTTCTCGGCCTGGGCGAAATTGCAGGTCAAACACGCCGTCAACTTCATTGGCGAGTTCCAGCGCGTAGTGGCCGACGAGGCGCGCCGCAACAATGTGGATGGTGTGATCTGTGGCCATATCCACCACGCCGTGATGGAAGACATGGACGGCATCCGCTACATCAACACCGGCGACTGGGTGGAAAGCTGCACGGCGATTGCGGAAAATGCCGATGGCACTTTCGAGCTGATCACCTGGATGCAGACATCCGATGTCCCTTCGCAGACATCGGACGAGATGGAGCCGGTGGATATTCCAGGTTTGATTGGCAAGCACGCGGCCTGATTGGGGTTGGTTCAGCAGGCAGGGCGATCCCTAAGCGCGGGATGGTTCAGCTCTCTGTCGTCATCCTTGGGCTTGTCCCAAGGATTTGCAACCGATTGATTTCGCGCGACGTGGATAGATCCTCGGGACAAGCCCGAGGATGACGTCGAGTGTGAGGCAAGGTTGGTCATACAGTTTACGTGATACTGCAAAGATTATTGCGATGTTCGGCGTAGTGCTTTCACACGAAACCCGAACGACGGCTCTTATCCCCACAACTCCGGCTGCGGCGGATAAACCAGCGACCCCTCGTAAACGAGGCCCGGCTGCCGGTCCTGCCTGAGAATCAGCGGGCCGTCGAGATCGGAGAAGGCGGCTCCCTGGGCGGCCAGAACGGCGGGGGCCATGCCGAGCGAGGTGCCGAGCATGCAGCCGACCATGATGATGAAGCCTAGCCGCTCCGCCTCTGCCTTCATGACAAGTGCTTCCGTGAGACCGCCGGTCTTGTCCAGCTTGATGTTGATCGCATCGTAACGGTCGCGCAGGTCTGCGAGGTCCTTGGTGGAATGCACGCTTTCATCGGCGCAGATGGGGACCGGGTGGTCGATGCGGGCCAGGATGGCGTCCTTGCCGGCGGGAAGCGGCTGTTCGATGAGTGCGATGTTCAGTTCCGCTGCGAGTTTCAGATAATATTCGATATTATCGTCGTTCCAGCCCTCATTGGCGTCGATGATGATGCGCGCGTCAGGTGCTGCGGTGCGCACGGCCCGCAGGCGCGCCTCGTCATCCGCCGTTCCTGTCTTGATCTTCAGCAGCGGGCGGCCAGCGTTTTCCGCCGTTTTAGCCGCCATGGTCTCGGGATCGGCAAGCGAGATGGTATAGGCGGTAACGAGCGGTTTTGCCGCGTGTCCGAGACTATGTTCGGCAGCACTTTTGCCACTCATCTTGGCTTCGAGGTCCCATAGTGCGCAATCCACTGCATTGCGGGCGGCGCCGGGTTTCATCACCTGCTGCAATTCATGCCGTGTCAGGCCGCCGGCAATCTGCTCAGCCATTGCTTCGATATCGGCGATAACGCCTTCGATGCTTTCGCCATAACGCGGGTAGGGCACACATTCACCTCTGCCGGTAAAGGAACCATCGCGGATGGTGCACGTTACGACATCCGCATGTGTGCGAGTGCCGCGTGAAATAGTGAAGCTGCCAGCAACGGCGAAACGTTCTGTTGTGGCTTGAAGGTAACGGGGCATGTTTTTTCACTTCCTGACAGGCGTTAAAAGACACATGACGCCAAATTTATCGCGAATTGTCGGCTGTCACTGTGGCTTGCCGAAGGCCAAACCGTTATGAAACCTTTAAGAATCTCGTGACGGCTGCACTCGCTCGGAGCATTATGCAAGAACAGGATATACGGCAACAGGCGAACCCGGCCGCAATCACCGAAGACGACGCCGTCTCCGGCGGCGGCCAGCGGTATGCCTTGAGCGGTTCCTGGCGTAACAGCAATCTTTCAGGCATTTTTGCACGCCTCGAAAACATCGAGAAAAGCGGCCCTGCCGGTCCGGTGGAGATCGATCTTTCCTCGGTGGAGGCAATCGACACGACCGGCGCCTGGGTCATCCGGCGATTGCGCGAAGATATGGAAGCGAAGGGCGTTACCGTCACGCTTACCGGAAACGAGCGAATCGAGGATCTGATCGGCCAATTGCCGGATAAAGCGGCGATGGAGGGCGAGCCTGCCGCCAAGGTGGGACTTGCCGAACGCTTCTTCTCGCCGATCGGCCAGGCTGTCGTCCAGAATGGTGCGGATTTCCTCGCGGGCATGTATATTCTGGGTTCTGCCGTGCGCGGCGCGCAGATGAAGCTCGGGCGCGGCCGTGGCGTCTCGCCGGCGGCCATCGTCAACCAGATCGACCATATGGGCGTGCGCGCCGTGCCGATCATCATGCTGATGTCGTTTTTGATCGGCGCCATCATCGCCCAGCAGGGCGCCTTCCAGCTGCGTTACTTCGGCGCGGAAGTTTTCGTCGTCGATCTCGTCGGCATCCTGCAATTGCGTGAAATCGGCGTGCTTCTCACCGCAATCATGATCGCCGGTCGCTCCGGCAGTGCGATCACGGCGGAAATCGGCTCGATGAAGATGCGCGAGGAAATCGACGCGCTGAAGGTGATCGGTCTCAACCCTGTCGGCGTGCTGGTGTTTCCGCGTCTCGTGGCGCTGACAATCGCACTGCCGCTTCTGACCATCCTTGCCAATTTCGCCGCACTTTTCGGCGCCGCCATCGTCACGCTTCTCTATTCCGGCATCACCTTCGAAGTGTTTCTGTCGCGTCTGCATGGCGCGGTCGAGGAATCGACCATCGCCGCCGGCATGATCAAGGCGCCGTTCATGGCGCTTATCATCGGCATCGTTGCGGCGGTTGAGGGTATGAAGGTCGGCGGTTCGGCGGAATCGCTCGGCAAACACGTCACGTCGTCGGTGGTCAAATCGATCTTCGTCGTCATTCTGGTGGATGGCCTTTTTGCCATCTTCTACGCAGCCATCGATTTTTAAGGAGGGCGCGTTGGAAACTTTGGACCAGAAGCCGCAAGAGACAAAAACTGCAAAGGACGGCCGTGAGACGGTTCTTTCCGTCGAGGGTGTGACTGTCGGTTTCAACGGCAGGAACGTGCTTGAGAATCTCGATCTGGATGTCTATCGCGGTGAAATCCTTGGCTTCATCGGCCCATCCGGCGCGGGTAAATCCGTCCTGATGCGTGCGATCTTGAGGCTTCTGCCACGCCAGGCGGGTGCAATCCGCATTCTTGGCACCGATTACGACAAGGCCAGCGAAGACGACCGCATGATGCTCGACCAGCGGCTCGGCGTGCTGTTCCAGCAGGGGGCGCTGTTTTCCGGCCTGACGGTGAAGGAAAACATCCAGCTGCCGATGCGGGAATATCTGGACCTGCCGAAAAAGCTGATGGACGAGCTTGCCTATCTCAAGATCGAGATGGTGGGCTTGAAGCCCGATGCGGGCGACAAATACCCGTCGGAGCTTTCCGGCGGCATGATCAAGCGTGCGGCGCTTGCGCGCGCGCTGTCGCTCGATCCCGACCTTGTCTTCCTCGATGAGCCGACATCCGGCCTCGATCCCATCGGGGCGGCGGAATTTGATATGCTGATCGCGCGCTTGCGCGATTCGCTCGGTTTGACCGTGTATATGGTGACGCACGACCTCGACAGCCTGTTCTCCGTCTGCGACCGCATTGCGGTGCTAGGGCAGAAGAAGGTGCTGGTGGAAGGGACATTGCAGGACATGTTCGCCTGTGACGACCCCTGGGTGCAGTCCTATTTCCGTGGCAAACGGGCGCGCTCTGTCGTTCTTCCGGACGACAGACACGAAAATCCGGTGGAGTAACAAGAAGCATGGAAACCAAGGCGAACTACACCATAGTCGGAATTTTCACGCTGATCGTGATCGCCGCCGCATTCGGCTTCGTTTACTGGATGGCGGAATTCGGCCGAGGTGGACCGACGGCCCAGCTCGTGGTGCGTATTCCCGGCTCGGCAAACGGCCTTTCCGTCGGCTCTCCGGTACGCTTCAACGGTATTCCTGTCGGCACGGTGCGCGGTCTTGCGATCGACCGTGACGATCCGGCCTATTCCATCGCCTTTACCGAAGTGCAGGCGGACGCGCCGGTTTTCCCGTCCACCCGCGCCGTGCTTGAAATTCAGGGCCTGACGGGCGCTGCCTATATCGAGCTCTCCGGCGGCAACAAGGATGGTGAGCGCATTCTGCAGAAATCCGTCGAAAGCGGCGTTCCCGCCGAGCTGACGGCCGATCTTTCCAGCGTCACCAACCTTCTTGCCACCGCCGACAAGATCCTGAAACGCGCCGATGGCGCCATCGGCGAATTGCAGGGTTTCGTGCAGGATGCCCGTGGGCCGCTGACGCAGACGGTGCGTAACGCCGAGAAATTCTCCGATGCGCTGGCCGCCAATTCCGATGGTATCAAGAGTTTCATCGCCAGCCTCAGTTCGCTTTCCACCACCGTTCAATCGGTCTCGGTGCGCCTGGACGGCACGCTGACCGCTGTCGAAGATCTGGTGAAGGCGGTGGATGCCGGCAAGATCGATTCCATCCTGTCTAATGTCGACAAGGTGACGAAGGACGTCGCTTCCGCTTCGAGCGATATTCAGGGCATCATGGAAACGGTGCAGAGCACGGCGCGCAACTTCGAGGCGGCGAGCACGGAAGTGCAGACAGTGGTGAAGCGCGCGGATGAGCTTTTGGCGTCAGTCGATCCCGCAAAGGTCAGCACTGTGGTGGGTGATGTTTCCGCAGCGACTGCCGATGCGCGTGATGCCGTGGCGAACTTCAAGCGAATTGCCGACGATGTCGGTGCGCGCCGGGCCGATATCGACCAGGCGGTCTCCGATTTCACCGACATGGGCCGCAAGCTTAACCTTGCCTCAAGCCGTGTCGATGGCATTCTTGCCAAGGTGGACGGCATGCTTGGAACCGACGATGCCAATTCGCTGTTTGCAAAGGCGCGCGAGACTTTGACCTCGTTCAAGGCCGTAGCCGACAATCTCAATGCCCGAATCGGGCCGATTGCAGACAATCTAACGCGCTTCTCCAGTTCGGGCCTGAAGGATTTCCAGGCGCTTATCGGCAGCACGCGGCAGACGGTCGACAATCTCAACAATGCGATCACCAATATCGACCGCGATCCGCAGCGGTTGATTTTCGGCGGCGAAACCGTGAAACAATATGACGGCAGAACAAGGCGCTAAAAGGGGTATGGGCCAATGACACGATTGATGAACGGCCATAAGCGCCGTGCCCTGCTTCTGGCTCCGCTGCTTGCGGTTGCGATGGCGGGCTGTGCGGGAACCCCATCGAACGATACGTTCGACCTTTCCGTCTCTTCGGCGACCGTGACGCAGGGGCCGTCGCTCAAAGGCCGGCAATTGCTGATCGCCGATCCGACGGCGCTGAAAGCGCTTGATAGCGAAAACATCGTGGTGCGTCTTTCCGGCTCGGAAGTGCAATATCTCGGCAATTCGCAATGGAGCGACCGCCTGCCGCGCATGGTGCAATCCAAGCTGGTGCAAGCATTCGAGGATACCGGCAAGCTCGGTGGCGTCGGCCGGCCGGGGCAGGGGCTGGCGATCGATTACCAGGTGGTCAGCGATATTCGCACCTTCGAAATCGATACGGCAAAAAACACCGCCGATATCGAGATTTCGGTGAAGCTCTTGAACGATCGCAACGGCACGGTAAAGGCGCAGGAAGTATTCCGCGCCAGCGCACGCGTCAGCGGTTCCGGAAATGCCAATTTCGTCAAAACGCTAGACCAGGCCTTCGCCGCCGCCACCCGCGAAATCGTGGCCTGGACGCTGAAGTCGCTCTAAGTCTGACGACGGTCATTTCCGCTACAAGAGATTGCTCTATGTTGCGGGTGAGGCCTGTTGGTGACGGCCTTGCATTCAATGTTTCCGATCCGCGGGTCCGTCATGCGATTTCTGGTGTTGCTTTGCCTTTCCCTTGTTTCCGCCATGTGCGGAACGGGCACCGTTCTGGCAGCCGGTCTTCGGTTGATCGAGATTCCCTCGGCAGGCGGCAAGCCTTCCATGAGGGCGGCGGTGTGGTCGCCCTGCGCGGCGACTCCGGTGGAGACCCGCATTGGCCCCTTCGCTCTGCAAGCGGTGCGTGATTGCCCTGTTGTCGATGGGCAATATCCGCTCGTCATCATCTCCCACGGTTTCGGCGGTACGTATTTCAGCCATCGGGATACCGCGGCGGCGCTGGCGGATGCCGGTTTCATCGTCGCGGCGATCAATCATCCCGGCGATAACGCCATTGACATGAAGCGGGCAGGCGATCTTTCCGCGCTGACCGAACGACCGGCCGATATCGTCCGTCTGCTCGACCATATGCTGGCGAACTGGAACGATGCCCGTTTTATCGATGCCGGAAGGATCGGGGTGTTCGGATTTTCGCGCGGCGGTTATACGGCGCTGGTACTTGCCGGCGGCGTTCCGGATTTTCCAAATACCGGATTGCCGTGCCCTGATGGGCAGGCGGCAGTGTGTGCTCAGATGCTGGAAAGGTCTGCTTCGCCTGAGGACCGGGTCTACGATGCGCGAGTGAAGGCTGTGGTTGTTGCAGACCCCCTCAACGCCTTTCCAGGGCGGGCCGATCTGCGAGATATCAAAATCCCCGTTCAGCTCTGGAGTTCAGAGCGCGGCGGCGACGGTGTGGCGCCGGAGGATATTTTAGGGCTGCGCGACGACCTGCCGGCAAAACCGGACTATCAGACGGTGAAAGGGGCAGGGCATTTTTCGTTCATAACACCTTGCCCCGCCGAGATGGAAAAAGCCCTGGCCGAGATATGCGGCGATATTCCGGGGTTTGACCGGGCGGAGTTTCATCGTCGACTGAACAGCGAAGTCATCCGCTTTTTCACGGCTTCGCTACGCTGACGCACACGCCGGTGCCGCCGCCGATCAGACGGCGTCCTGCGACTGCCATTCCGGCAGCGGGAAAAGCCGGTCGTAGCCCCAGTTGAAGACGAAGGCATAGACTACGTAGAACAGCGCAAACGAGATATCCATCACCAGCGCCTGGGCAAGGCTGATGCTGAGATACCAGGCGATGAAGGGCATCAGCACGATCAGCAGACCCAGTTCGAACAGCAGGGCATGGGCGACGCGGATAGCGGGCGTCTTCAGCGTCGTGCCTTTCAGGCGCTGCATGGCATGGTCGAAGCCGAGATTGTAAAGATAGTTCCAGGCGGTGGCGAGCGTGGCGCTGACCAGACCGACAATGCCGATATCTTCCATGGGCATGTGAAATACGAATGCACCCAGCGGCACGACCAGCAGAAGGCCGATGATTTCGAAGCTGAGAGCGTGGCGGATACGATCGGGCAGGGAACGCAATTTATTCTCCGGTATGTGACCGGGCCGTCCCGCATGCTGTCGCCATAATGGCCGAGGTCGTCCTCTCGCAAAGCCATATAGCGGTTTCGGGCAAAATTTCAAGCCTTGGGTCATGGTTGGGTTTGGGAGCGCTCTTCTCAGCGGGAGCGGGATGAGGTGGCGAGGCCGGAGCTATGCGGCAAGACTTTGCCCTCATCCGACTATTCGTGTCACCATTTCACCGGCGTGGAGACGAAGCACGCGGCGGCACCTTATCTTTTCAATTGTCCTCCGTTTCGCCGCTGCGGAACAAGACCGGTGTTTTTTCGTTATCGCTCATGGAAGGAGGCGTGCCATGCAGCATAATTCTCCAGATGGACGAACGATAAAGGCCGCCAACGCGGCACAGGCCACGACTTACAAGCCTAGCCTCATTTCCCTGAAGGGAAGTTATGTGGCGATGATATTCCGCAGGCCGCTTTGCCAAAATCCGCTGGATTTGCGGAAAAAATAAAGCGGCACGCCTCACCCATTGCCACCGATGACGACTGCCGCAATGACAGAGAGCTTTAGATGTCTCTAAAGTGTGATTTTCAATCCGGACCGTCTCCCCTTAGATTGGGAGATCGCCACGAAAGCGAAGGGAGAATGACATGAAATCAGTTCTCATTATCGCCGCTGTACTTGGTTTTTCCGCCAGTGCAGCGTTGGCGGAGTGCGCAGGTCATGAAAAGATCAACGCTTCCGTTCCTGCTGTCGACCGTGAATTCAAAACTGCAAGCATCGTTCCGCCGACGGATCCGGTGGACAAGCCCATCGTCATACTGAAAAAGACCGATCGCCTTCCGGCGGCAACGGTTGCGACGACTGGCGAACCCGAAGCCGCAATGCAACGCATGCAATAAGACAAGACAATGATCGTTTCATTCTGAAAATCCCGTGTGTGAGGTAATCCGCACGGGGTTTGCTTTTTGCCATCTAGCTGTCGAGTTTCAGCGACAATTGCTTCGGGCCTTCATTCTTTTTCAGCACGTAGAGTGGCCGGGCGATGATGACTTCCGTTCGCCGCTGCAATTCCCGTCGTCTCTCGAGCGCGCGCTCGCGCATATCGCGGGAGCGAGCGACCACGGACAGGGCATTTTCTATGGTTGCGTCTGCTGCGTTCATCGCTGACCTCCATAATGTTCACTTTATGTTCTCATTATCGGTCGCTTATGTCAACACTGTGGCAGCGATACTTAAAGGGCAGCTGAAATGCCCTGGAGATGGTCTGTGACGGGGACGCTACCGGATGCATGGAGGGGGCAGGGCTTTGCCTGGAGCGTTTTCTCCCCTCGCGCTTGCGACGGAGCATCGAAGGCCCGTGCGGGCGCGACGGGGGATACTCCGGCCTGCTCAATCAATTTTCGGGATGCTTTGGCAATCATGCCGGGTGCTGATCAGCTCCGGCGGGCGGGAGGCTGTCAGGACAGGGGGCGTTGATCGGGTACGGTGAGGCCTGGAAGCAGGTCACTCAGATGTTCACTGGCGAGCGCGACGATGGCAAGCGCGGCCTGCTGGCGGTTCCAGCCAGCGTCTTCCGCTTTTTCGATCAGCCCTTGAATGGAGGGCTCCAGCGCGAACTGGCACTCGGCCTGATAGTCCATGGTATCGATAGAAAGCGATGGAGAATTAATTGCGGCCCGCATCGTTTGGTCTCCCTGTTTTCCGCCATGCACGTCGTTAAGCGACGCGCAAATCGGAAACATGCACATTCAGAGGCCTATGATATCGGGCAGGCCCGTATATCAATGGCAGCGAATCCCCCAGCAGGCGGGACGTTAACGGCAAGTCTCGATGGCTGTCAACGAACGTCCGGTAGCGACGGCGCCGTCTTACCTATTTCAGAGCCTTCCGTTCCGGAAAGGTTTTCGTCTCCAGACCAGCAATGCCATGACATAAAGCGCAAAAAGCACGAACCATGTGACGGGCAGCACCATGAAAAGCGCCGCATAGGCACAACTTCCCTCGAAACAGGAACCGAGAAATCCGGACCCGGCAAGCGTACCCGACAATAGAAACGCACATACGCCGCTTCCGACTGCGCCGAGGGCGAAAAGCAATATGTTGACGATCAATCTCATCACGCCAATCATAGGCATGATTAAGACCGCTTTGCGGAGCGGGTGGCACAGCCGCGCTGATATTTCGTCGTTTCAGTAGCTGTGTTGCAAAACCGGCGTTGCCGGAGCGGCTGGTTTTTTTGAAGGCCGCTTGTTGGTGCAGGCCCCGCCATGATCGGGCAGGGCCGTTATTGCCGGATTCTTACTCGGTGATGGTATACTCGCCGAGTTCGCACAGGTTCTGCGTATCCTCGAGGTCTTCCAGCTCATCGCCCTGGAATTCGAAACGCATGTCGTATTTGCACACGCGGCGGCCATCGGCGATGGTGATCTCCATCGTTTCGCCCGGACCAAGCGCCTTCTTTCCGAACACGTCGTCTTCCCAGTCATCGACGCCGACCGGCGAGGTGTAGAAGGCATTGAGAACGGAGTTCGTTCCGTTCTTCAGCGAAAAGACGAGGTCGTCCGCCTGCGCTGCACCCGCAACCGTCAACGTAGCCCCGAAAAATACCGCCGTTACCCATTTTGATGTCATGATATCCCCCTTTTGCGCCATCGTTCTGGCTGGGCAATGCATACAACCAAACCAGTGGCTTGCAATGCAAACTGCGGGTTTTGGTTAAATTGCGAAGGGTTCGTTATGGGTAACTTTTCGAGATATCCAGTCTATTTTAAAT
>NZ_WJOK01000005.1 GCF_009649785.1 Agrobacterium tumefaciens
CATTTTAATATTATAGATATCTAATATTAAAAGCCGACGAACAGTATCGCGCCTACATCACATCACGCGGGGTCCGATACCTGACCGAGGCAGACAAGTCGCAAGTGCCTGCATTGCTGCCTTTGGCGGCAGAACCTGTTCGTTGTTCAACATGATACGGCGCCGACCACACCTCCTGTGCGGCAGCGCGCGCCGAGGCCGCTATTTGGGGGACGTTAATGCTGGGGTTAGGGAAAAGCGCAGACAATCGAAATATGCTCGATGCGATATCCAGATCGCAGGCAGTCATAGAATTCGATCTTAAAGGCAATATTCTTACGGCAAACAGCAATTTCTGTGTGACGCTGGGCTATGATCTCGCGGAGATCGTCGGCAAGCATCATCGTATCTTCTGCGACCGGGAATTTGTCGCATCGCACGCATACCAGGAATTCTGGGAATCTCTTGCGCGCGGCGAATTTCAGGGCAAGGAATATCGCCGCATACGCAAGGATGGATCGACCATATGGATCGAGGCCTCCTACAACCCCGTCTTCAGGTCAGGCAAACCCTATAAGGTTGTCAAGATAGCGACCGACATCACAGCCAAGAAGATCAAGGCTGTAGAAGATGCTGGCAAACTCGAAGCGCTTTCACGCTCCCAGGCCACCATCGAATTTTTGCCGGATGGCACGATCATTACCGCCAATCCGAATTTCTGCGCCACTGTCAACTACGACCTCAAGGAAATCGAAGGCCGGCACCACCGTATGTTCTGCGATCCGGCCTATGCAGCATCGCCAGCCTATGCCAATTTCTGGCCGCGGCTGGCATCCGGAGAATTCATCTCGGACGAATTTGTTCGTTATGGAAAGAACGGCAAGGAGATATGGATCCAGGCCGCTTACAACCCGGTATTGGATGAGACAGGCAAGGTGGTGAAGGTTGTGAAATTCGCAACCGACGTGACGCCGCGTATGAGCGCCATCACCCTTCTCGCCGATGCCTTGCAGGCACTGGCCGAGGGTGACCTGGTGCAGCGCCTCGATAGCAGCTTCGTGCCCAGCATGGAGAAATTGCGCCAGGACTTCAACGACGTGGTCGGCAAGCTTCAGTCCACCATGCAGACGATCGCTCACAATGCTTCGACAATCGCATCCGGCTCGGGTGAAATCCGCATAGCCGCCGATCAGCTGTCGCAGCGAACCGAACAGCAGGCGGCCTCGCTGGAAGAAACAGCAGCGGCGCTGGAGCAAATCACCACCACCGTGACCGATGCCAGCCAGCGCGCCGGCGAGGCCGGGAAACTGGTGTTGCGCACGAGAGAACATGCCGAACATTCCGGTGAAGTCGTTCAGCAGGCAATTTCCGCCATGGACGCGATTTCGCGCTCCTCCGGTGAAATCACCAACATCATCGGCGTCATTGACGACATCGCATTCCAGACCAATCTACTGGCGCTGAATGCGGGCGTGGAAGCTGCTCGTGCCGGTGAAGCGGGCAAGGGTTTCGCGGTGGTCGCCCAAGAGGTGCGGGAACTCGCGCAACGATCCGCCGTTGCTGCCAAGGAAATCAAGTCCCTCATCAACACCTCCCGCGAACAGGTCGCCAATGGCGTCGATCTGGTTGGCAGAACCGGCGGTGCGCTGCGGGATATTCAATCGCAAATGGGCGAAATCGATGCCAACGTCTCGGCCATCGTCGAGGCCTCGCGCGAACAGGCCAACGGTCTGAGAGAAATCAACCAGGCCGTCAACGTTATGGATCAGGCGACCCAGAAAAACGCCGCCATGGTGGAAGAAACCACTGCCGCCAGCCACGGCCTCGCCAATGAAGCGGACAACCTGCACGAATTGCTGCGGCAGTTCAGAATATCGCGCGAAGGACAGGTATCATCCGCCCAGCCGATCAATAAAAGACCCGCTGCAATAACGAGGCTGACAGCACCACAGCCGCGATACACAACGGCAAGGTCTCACGGAAATGCTGCGCCCGAATGGGCGGAGTTTTAGTATGCTTCGAAGCCCGGATGCCAATGCCGGCCGGCAACTGGCATTATAAAATGACGCGGTCCGCACGGGTGAAGATTTCGAAGTCTTCACCCCGCACCAGCGCAACAAGCGTGATGCCCGCACTCTCGGCGGTTTCGATGGCAAGCGCGGTAGGAGCCGAAATTGCTGCCATAACCGGACTACCAAGGATCGCTGTCTTCTGAACCATCTCCACCGACAGGCGACTGGTGACGGCAACAATGCCTGTCTTGGCGGAAATACCGGCATTCACGACAGCACCGGCCAACTTGTCCAGCGCATTGTGGCGACCGACATCTTCGCGCACCGCAAGCAAACCATCTTGAGGACTATAAAAACCCGCACCGTGAACGGCTCTCGTTTCGCGGTTGAGGCTTTGTGCGTCGCTCAGTGCTTTCACCGCGGCAACGATATCATCACCGTGGATCGACATTCTCGCGCCGCTGAGATCGGGGACCACGCGAACCGCCTGTTCTATGGATTCGATCCCGCACAGACCGCAACCAACCGGACCCGCCATATGCCGCCGTCTCGCCCGCAGGGCATCAGCCTCGGCATCCATCAGATCCACCTGGACATCATAGCCCTGCCCGGCTTCAATGACCTCTATCGCCCGGATTTCGGTGCGTGCCGATATGATGCCCTCCGTCAGGCTGAAGCCGACGGCGAAATCGACAAGATCAGCGGGACTAGCCATCATCACGGCATGGGTGCTGCCGCCGTAAGAAAAGGCAACCGGCACCTCCTCCGGCACGGCGCGCTCCCCCGTGCTGAGGGCGCCCTGTCGCAGCGCGGATCTTGCGACCCTTCGATAACTGGCTTCTATCGACACGGCGATCATCCCTCCATGACAAGAAACATGACTTCTCGTCTGCTCTCGATCGACAACAGCGATGTTACTTTTCACCCTCATGTCTAGCCTATCGCCCTGAAAATCGGAATCGATTTCCGCAAACGTAATGAGCGGACCGAGACGCTTTTACTGGAACGAGAACTCAGATTTTTCTGCCTGCTTAAGAAAACAGGCAGTGGCCGAAAACAAAAAAGCGACCGAAACGGCCGCTTTTTTGTTTTCGGTATTGTGTGGACAGTCATTCTTTCGAACCCGCCCGGTGCTTTCAAGCGGCGACGAGAACCTCATGCAGGTTCGTCAGTTCGTAGAGATGCTTTTCAAGCTTGGTCAGATGTTCGTGGTGATGATTGCCTTCCTGGATTTCGGCCTTGGCCAAATCGATGCGCTTCTGCAGCGTGTCAGGGGACATATCGTCAGCCGAAACAGCGGATTCGGCGAGAAGCGTGCAACCTGTCGGAAGAATATCGGCAAAACCACCGAAAACGACGTATTTATGGGTTTCGCCAGAGGCGAATTTCACCGTCACCAGGCCCGGCTTGATCGTCGTCATGGTGGGCGCGTGATTCGCCAGAACCGTCATCTCACCCAGCGTAGCCGGAATGACGACTTCCGTAACCGTTTCGGAAACCAGCAGACGTTCCGGGGAAACGAGATCGAATTTGAAACTGTCAGCCATGGCTATTCACTTCTTTTCAATTACGCGGGCGTCACGGACTTGTTTATTAAAACGCCGGCAAAGCCGTTCCGGTTTCACCGTCACCGTCGGCAAGGCGCGTGGTCGAACCACGCGCCCGCCAATTCATAATCAGGCAGCTTCAGCAGTCAGCTTCTTTGCCTTTTCGATGGCTTCTTCCATCGAACCGACCATGTAGAAAGCTGCTTCCGGCAGGCTGTCGTATTCGCCGTTGACCAAGCCCTTGAAGCCCTTGATCGTGTCTTCGAGTGCGACGAGCTTGCCCGGAGAACCGGTGAAGACTTCGGCAACGAAGAACGGCTGCGACAGGAAGCGCTCGATCTTACGGGCGCGGGCAACCGTCAGCTTGTCTTCTTCCGACAGTTCGTCCATGCCGAGGATGGCGATGATGTCCTGAAGGGACTTGTAGCGCTGCAGGGTCGACTGAACCTTACGGGCAACCTCGTAGTGTTCTTCACCGACGATCATCGGGTCGAGCATGCGCGAGGTGGAGTCGAGCGGGTCAACAGCCGGGTAAATACCCTTTTCTGCGATCGAACGCGACAGAACCGTCGTTGCGTCAAGGTGCGCGAACGAAGTGGCCGGTGCAGGGTCGGTCAAGTCGTCGGCGGGAACGTAAATCGCCTGAACCGAGGTGATCGAACCCTTGTTCGTGGTGGTGATGCGTTCCTGCATCTGGCCCATGTCGGTTGCGAGCGTCGGCTGATAGCCCACAGCCGAAGGAATACGGCCGAGAAGAGCCGACACTTCCGAACCAGCCTGCGTGAAGCGGAAGATGTTGTCCACGAAGAACAGAACGTCCTGGCCTTCGTCGCGGAAGTTTTCAGCGATCGTCAGACCGGTCAGAGCGACGCGAGCGCGGGCGCCCGGCGGTTCGTTCATCTGGCCGTAAACGAGAGCTGCCTTGGAACCTTCGCCGCCGCCAAGCTTGTTGACGTTCGACTCGATCATTTCGTGATAGAGGTCGTTACCTTCGCGGGTACGCTCACCCACGCCGGCGAATACCGAGTAACCACCGTGCGCCTTGGCGACGTTGTTGATCAGTTCCATGATGAGAACCGTCTTGCCAACGCCAGCGCCGCCGAACAGGCCGATCTTGCCGCCCTTGGCGTAAGGAGCCAGAAGGTCAACGACCTTGATGCCGGTAACAAGGATCTGGCCTTCAGTCGACTGCTCGACGTAAGACGGTGCGTCCTGGTGGATGGCGCGCTTCTTGGCCGTTACGATCGGACCTGCTTCGTCAACCGGCTCACCGATGACGTTCATGATGCGGCCGAGCGTTTCCAGACCGACCGGAACCTCGATCGGGGCGCCCGTATCAGCGACGACCTGACCGCGGACGAGACCTTCGGTCGAGTCCATGGCGATCGTGCGTACGACGTTTTCGCCGAGATGCTGAGCGACTTCCAGAACGAGGCGGTTGCCGTTGTTATCGGTTTCGAGCGCGTTGAGGATCGGAGGCAGTTCGCCTTCGAACGCCACGTCGACAACAGCGCCGATAACCTGGGTAACCTTGCCCGCGCCGTTCACCGCTGCGGTTTTCTTGGGGGTAGCTGCCTTAGCCATTATCCTTACCCTCTTTCCTTACCTCAGAGCGCTTCCGCGCCCGAAATGATTTCAATGAGTTCCTTGGTGATCTGAGCCTGACGCTGACGGTTGTAGGAAAGCGTCAGCTTGTTGATCATATCACCGGCATTGCGCGTTGCGTTGTCCATCGCGCTCATCTTGGCGCCCATTTCACCGGCAACGTTTTCGAGCAGAGCCCGGAAAACCTGAACCGAAATGTTGCGCGGAATAAGGTCTTCCAGAATAGAAGCCGCATCAGGCTCATATTCGTAGACGGCGCTCTGCGTTACCTCAACCTCTTCCACAACAGGGACTGCGGCAGGAATAAGCTGCAGACCGGTCGGGATCTGGCTGATGACGGACTTGAATTCCGAGTAGATCAGCGTGCAGACGTCAAATTCACCCGCATTGAACAGGGAGATCACCTTCTTGGCGATCTGGTCGGCGTTTTCGAAACCGACCTTCTTCACTTCGCGCAGTTCGATACGCTCGATGATATTAGCTGCGAATTCGCGACGAAGGCTGTCGTAACCCTTCTTGCCGACCGTGATGATCTTGACCGTTTTGCCTTCGGAAATCAGCTTGCGGGCTTGATCGCGGGCAAAACGGGAAATCTGCGAGTTGAAACCGCCGCAAAGACCACGTTCAGCCGTGCAGACAACGAGCAGATGCACGTTGTCCTTGCCGGTGCCGGTCATCAGCGCCGGAGCGACGTCCGCCTCTACCGCCTTGGCGATGTTGGCAAGAACGGCGCCCATGCGCTGAGAATAAGGCCGGGCGGCCTCCGCAGCTTCCTGGGCGCGCCGAAGCTTCGCCGCGGCGACCATTTTCATCGCCTTGGTAATCTTCTGCGTCGCCTTTACGGAGGCAATGCGGTTTTTCAGATCCTTTAGTGAAGGCATCCGTTATCCGTCCGAGTAAAAGAGCCCTAATTACGAGAAAGACTTCGCGAAGCTATCAAGAGCGCCCTTAAGCTTGCTCTTGGTATCGTCGCTGATTGCCTTTTCCGTGCGGATGGTGTCGAGGATCGCCTTGCCTTCCGAGCGGAGGTAGGAGAGCAGACCCTGCTCGAACTTGCCGACCTGCGCGACCGGAATCTTGTCGAGATAACCGTTGACACCGGCGAAGATCACCGCGACCTGCTCTTCCGTCTTGAGCGGAGAGAACTGCGGCTGCTTCAGAAGCTCGGTCAGGCGGGCACCGCGGTTAAGCAGGCGCTGCGTGGAAGCGTCAAGGTCCGAGCCGAACTGGGCGAAGGCGGCCATTTCGCGATACTGGGCAAGTTCACCCTTGATCGAACCGGCGACCTGCTTCATCGCCTTGATCTGGGCGGCAGAGCCAACGCGCGAAACCGACAGGCCGACGTTAACGGCCGGACGGATACCCTGGTAGAACAGGTCGGTTTCAAGGAAGATCTGACCGTCGGTGATCGAGATCACGTTGGTCGGAATGAAGGCCGAAACGTCGTTGCCCTGGGTTTCGATGACAGGCAGAGCCGTCAGAGAGCCAGCACCCATTTCGTCGGAGAGCTTTGCAGCGCGCTCCAGAAGACGGGAGTGAAGGTAGAAGACGTCGCCCGGATAAGCTTCGCGGCCCGGAGGACGGCGCAGCAGAAGCGACATCTGACGGTAAGCAACGGCCTGCTTGGAAAGGTCGTCATAACCGATGAGGGCGTGCTTGCCGTTATCACGGAAGTATTCGCCCATGGCGCAACCGGCAAACGGTGCAAGGTACTGCATCGGAGCCGGGTCGGAAGCCGTGGCAGCAATGATGATCGAATACTGCAGGGCGCCGCGCTCTTCCAGAACCTTTACGAACTGGGCAACGGTCGAACGCTTCTGGCCGATAGCAACGTAGACGCAATAAAGCTTGTCGCCTTCCGGACCATTGTCGTGAATGGCCTTCTGGTTCAGGATCGCGTCGAGAATGATCGCGGTCTTGCCGGTCTGGCGGTCGCCGATGACGAGCTCGCGCTGGCCGCGGCCAACCGGGATGAGGGCGTCGATAGCCTTGAGGCCGGTCGACATCGGCTCATGAACCGACTTACGCGGAATGATGCCGGGAGCCTTGACGTCAACGCGCGAACGCTTGGCGGCGTTGATCGGGCCTTTACCGTCGATCGGGTTGCCGAGGGCGTCAACGACGCGGCCGAGCAGTTCCGGACCGACCGGAACGTCAACGATAGCGCCAGTCCGCTTTACGGTGTCGCCTTCCTTGATGGCACGGTCGGAACCGAAGATAACCACACCGACGTTGTCGGCTTCGAGGTTGAGCGCCATGCCGCGAACGCCGCCAGGAAACTCGACCATTTCGCCGGCCTGAACATTGTCGAGACCATAGACGCGGGCGATACCGTCACCGACGGAAAGCACCTGACCGACTTCCGAGACTTCCGCCTCGTTGCCGAAATTTTTGATTTGATCTTTCAGAATTGCGGAAATTTCCGCGGCGCGGATATCCATCAGCCAACCTCTTTCAGTGCAAGCTTAAGGGTGGAAAGTTTGGTGCGAAGAGACGTATCGATCTGGCGAGAACCAACCTTGACGATCAGGCCACCGAGGATCGAAGGATCAACGGTAACGGAAACCGTCACATCCTTGCCGGTAACGCTCTTCAGCGCCGCCTTCAGTTCAGTTTCTTGCGCTTCGTCGAGCGCATGTGCCGAGGTGACCTCGGCGGTAATTTCGCCGCGATGGGCAGCAGCAATGGAGCGATAGGCGCGGATCATGCCGGGAACGGCAAACAGACGGCGGTTATTCGCAACGACCTTGAGGAAATTGACAGCAAGACCGGCAATACCGGCCTTCTCGCAGATTGCGGTGATTGCCTTGAACTGATCCTCGGCGGAAAACACCGGGCTCGCAACCAGACGCTTCAAATCGTCACTTTCATCGAGAAGTGCGCCGAACCTGTCCAGATCGGCTCCAACTGCCTCGACCGCACCCGCTTCCAAAGCAAGCTCGAAAAGCGACGATGCATACCTTTCGGCTACACCGGATGTTCCATGGGAGGTATCTGCCACGGGCACTTTTTCCCTGCTAATCGTCCAAGAACATCAGCGAGGGGGATCCTCCGCATCAAATTCTTGAAATCGTTTCAATTTCCCCGAAAAAGACCGGAATTCCCCCCTGCCTTTTCCCAATTTCGCGGTCCGTCTAGCATAGGACGCCGGGACTCGCAACACGCGTAATAGCGGAAAGCGCCGTTTGGGCAAGGGGGAATGCGTTTAAATTTTCCGATTCCGCCCAGGATGCGCCGCAGGTGCGGCACAAAAGCCAAAAAGCCCGTCTCAGACCAGTCCGAACACGTAGCTCAACGACAGTGCAGACAACAGAAGGTGTACAACCAGAAGTATGAAATTCCGCACTGTTGCGCCTCCATCCGAGAGAATGGAGAGAATGCCGCCGAACACGCTGAGACCGAAAGCCGCACCGAAGGCGAGATAGACCATGGGCTGCGCCAGAAGCAGGGCGGAAGCACCGAGGCCGAGATAAAAACCGGCAAGCGACGAGCGCACAAGCGCGTAACCATCCCGGCGCTCGCCGATCGCCTGCAGACCGAAGGCACGCAGAGTAACGCCTGGTGCAAACATGAAAAAGAGGCCGATCACGACCGACACCACCGCAGCGCCGAAGGCCAGCTGCTCGCCGAATTCGGCGGGAAAATAAAACTCCATCTCGTTCCCCAAATCATTTTTGCCTGCTGCGTTATGACACGGTCATGACAGCGGGAAAACGTCCCCATTGATAAAGTTCAAAGGAAACTTTGCGGATCGATATCGAGCTGCACATGCACGCTGCCGCGTTCCTTCGGGCCATTGGCCATAAGCGTTCGAAGGAAGGATTGCATGTCGGAATTGCGCCGACCATGCACCAGCAGGCGAAAACGGTGCCGGCCACGGATAAGCGCCAGCGGCGCTTCCGCCGGGCCGAGCAGCATGATGCCCGTAACCTGCGGTGCTGCTGCCCTTAAACCCCGCGCATGGGTTTCGGCCTCCGCACGCGTATCGGCGGAAACGATGATTGAGGCAAGCCGTCCGAAAGGCGGAAGAACGGCTTTTTCCCGCTCCACGATCTCCCTTTCGTAAAAGGCAGATGCATCGCCGGAGACGATTGCCTGCATAACAGGGTGTTGCGGCTGATAGGTTTGCAACAGGCCGTGGCTTTTCAGCCCGGTTCGCCCGGCGCGACCGGTCACCTGCGAGAGCAGCTGGAACGTTCGCTCCGCTGCGCGCGGATCGCCATTGGCAAGCCCGAGATCGGCGTCGACAATACCGACAAGCGTCATAAGGGGGAAGTTGTGCCCCTTGGCAACCAGCTGCGTGCCGATGACGATGTCCGCCTCTCCCTTGACGATCGCCTCCAGCTCCAGACGCAGCCGCTTGACGCCCATCAGGTCAGAGGAGAGCACGATGGTGCGGGCCTCGGGAAAGTGTTTCTCCACCTCCTCGGCGATCCGCTCTACCCCAGGCCCGCAGGCCACCAGATGATCGAAGGTGCCGCATTCCGGGCAATGGTCCGGCGTCGGCTCGTTGTGACCGCACTGGTGGCATTGCAGTTGATTGCGGAACCGGTGCTCCACCAGCCAGCTCGAACATTGCGGGCACTGGAAACGGTGACCGCAGACCCGGCAGAGCGTCAGCGGCGCGTAACCGCGACGATTGAGAAAGAGCAGGGACTGCTCGCCCTTTTCGATGGTTTTGCCGATGCCGCGCAGGAGAACCGGCGAAAGAAACCCTCCCCTTTCCGGCGGATGGCGACGCATATCGATCAGATGCAGATCGGGCATCGCCGCATCGCCGAAGCGCGTATGCAGATGGATGGTGTTATAGCGGCCAGAACTGCCGTTGACCTGGCTTTCCACTGACGGCGTGGCGGAGACCAGCACCACCGGGAAATCCCCGATCCGGGCTCTGACGACCGCCATGTCGCGGGCGTTGTAAAAGACGCGGTCTTCCTGCTTGTAGGCCGGGTCATGCTCCTCATCGACGATGATGAGGCCGAGATTGTCGAAGGGAAGGAACAGCGCCGAGCGCGCGCCGGCCACCACCTTCACCTCACCCGTCACCGCCTGTCGCCAGACCTTTTCGCGCATGCGCGGCGACAGGTCAGAATGCCATTCCGCCGGCTTAGCGCCGAAGCGGTCGTGAAAGCGATCCAGGAAGGCCGCCGTCAGCGCGATTTCCGGCAACAGGATGAGAACCTGCTTGCCTTGTCGCAGCGTTTCCGCCACCGCCTCGAAATAGACCTCGGTTTTGCCGGAGCCGGTCACACCATCAATCAGTGAAACATGGAAACCACCCTTGCGCACATCCTCGAGAATTTCCGATGCCGCCTGTTTCTGCGGGCCTTCCAGTCGCGGCTCGGCATAGTCAGGATCAGGCTCGGCCACAACGGGCGGCGCGGGCAGAAATACCGTCTCGAATACGCCCTGCTTGACCAGACCATCGACAACGCTGGTAGAAACGCCGGCGGCATGGGCAAGGCCACTCTTCGTCCAGCCATGGCCCTCGGCCGCCAGTTCCATCACTCTCTCGCGGGCGGGAGTAAGCCGCTCCGGCCTGCCTTCGGTCAGCCGCAGCCCCTCGATCATAGGTTCGGGATCGAAGGCGGCGGGGGCGCGTAGGGCCATGCGCGCCACAAGGCCGGGCGGAGAAAGCGTGTAAGCGGCAACCCAGTCGATGAAGCGCCGCATTTCCGCTTTCAGCGGCGGGCACTCGAAACTCTTGGTGATGGGCCGCAGCTTTTTCGGATCGACGCTCTTCTCTCCTGCATCGTCCCACACCACGCCGAAGACCTGCCGTGGTCCAAGCGGCACCTGAACGATGGAGCCGGTCTCCACCACCATATCGTCAGGCACGGCATAACTGTAGGGTCCAGGCGCCGGCATCGGCACGAGAACGGGCACCGTGCGCGTGAGCGACGGCGGGTCGAACAGAGCCCCAAACAGATCGGACGAATCTTTTGCCATGATGTGGCGAACATGCCCCGGCGGAATGAAAAAGGAAACCGCCCGGATGTAATGGCAGACCCCGGTAAAGTCCACGCCAGATGCAAAACCCAGGCGCAAGCCTTAACCAAATACTGACCATAAGGGCATAGCGTTGGGAGAGGAATGGAGCGCCCCGTGACCGAAATTCTGACTTTTGCCACACCCGATCTCTTGAACGAGCGCCAATCCTGGCTTGCCGCGATTGCCGGTGAACGCCGCCTTGCGGACAATACCGTCGAGGCCTACGAGCGCGACACTCGCCAGTTTTTGACATTCCTCACCGGCTATATCGGCAAGCCAGCTTCAATCGCCGATATCGCCGATCTGCGCCCGGTCGATCTTCGCGCCTTTCTGGCCAGTCGTCGCAGGGAAGGCGCCGGCGCACGCTCGCTGGGGCGGCATCTGGCGGGCCTGCGTTCCTTTCTGCACTATCTGCAAAAGAAAGGTCTGGTGAATGCGGCCGGGGCCACCGCCATGCGCTCGCCGAAACAGCCGAAATCTCTGCCGAAACCGCTGACGGACCGGCAGGCGCTGAAAATAACCACCACCGAGGCGCAATTGAATGAAGAGCCGTGGATTGCCGCCCGTAACGCTGCGGTTCTCTCGCTTCTTTATGGCTGCGGTCTTCGCATCTCCGAGGCGCTCGGGCTGGCTCCGGCCGATTTCACGCCCGACGCCCGCAGCCTTCGCATCACCGGCAAAGGCAACAAGACCCGGATGGTGCCTTTGCTGGCGGTGGTAACGGAAGCGGTTGAGGCCTACAAAAAGCTCTGCCCCTATCATCTGGCTGCCGACCAGCCGCTATTCCTCGGCGCGCGCGGCGGCAAGCTGCAACCTGCCATCATCCAGCGCGAGATGCAGAAGTTGCGTGGCGCTTTCGGCCTGCCGGAAAACGCCACACCGCATGCGCTGCGCCACTCCTTCGCCACCCATCTATTGGCCGGCGGCGGCGACCTGCGCACCATTCAGGAACTGCTCGGCCATGCCAGCCTCTCCACCACGCAGATCTATACCGGCGTCGATACCGCAAGATTGCTGGAAATCTACGATAATGCCCACCCGCGCGCATGAAGCGGGAAATGCTTAACCATAGTCATTAATCAGACGTCCAAGCCGCCGTTCTATAAGTGGACTAGAACCGGATGGTACCTATGCAAAGCCTGATAAAGCCACAAAATCTCACCGCCACCCTGATGGGCAAGACCGGCGACACCCTGCTCTGGTTGCTCGCCGCGCTGCACGTCACTGCTGTCGCAATCCTCTTCGCGACGTTGCTATCGTTGGGTGAGGCGCAAGCCGCCGAACAGGAGATAAGCTGCACGGGCAGCGATATTCTCGTGGAGATGCGCAAGAGCGACCCGCAGAGCTTCGCGAAGATCGAACAGGAAGCGGCAGCTATACCGAACGGCAAGGGCAACTTCTGGCGCATCGAAAAAGCTGGAACGGCACCGTCCTTTCTTCTCGGCACCATGCATGTCACCGATCCACGTGTTCTTGGCATGCCAGCGGCCGCAACACCCGCATTTGAAAAAGCCGCGACGGTCATCGTGGAATCGGACGAAATCGTCGATGACAAGAAAATTGCGGCATCGCTGCTGACAAGACCCGACCTCACCATGTTTCTGGACGGCAAGTCGATCACCGACATCCTGTCACCCGAAAATGTCGCACGCCTTGAAAAGGGTCTTAAGGAGCGCGGCATTCCGCTGAGTGCCGTTTCGCGCATGAAGCCATGGATGCTGTCGAGTTTCGTCGCCCTTCCCGCCTGCGAATTTGCCCGCAAGGCCACAGGCCTGTCTTTCCTGGATAAGAAGCTCGCTGAAGATGCGGTCGCGGATGGAAAGCACCTTGTCGGGCTGGAGACCATGGTGGAGCAGCTTGCGGCCATGTCTGAGCTGCCAATGGAATTTCATCTGCAGGCGCTGATCGAAACGCTCGAATTGGGCGACCGCATGGACGACATCATGACGACCATGACCGATCTTTATGTCAGCGGTGACATCGGCATGACCATGCCCATGCTGAAGAGCATCGATCCCAAGAAAGCGTCTGAAAATGACCAGGGCTACGCCGCCTTCGAGCAACGCATCATCACCGATCGCAACCACGTCATGGCGGAGCGATCGGCCCCTGAGCTTGCCAAAGGCAATGTCTTCATGGCCGTCGGCGCTTTGCACCTGCCGGGCGAAGAAGGCGTAATTGAACTCCTGCGTGCGCAGGGCTTTACCCTCACACGGGTCGACTGATCCACTCGTCTCCGGCCTTGACGGGGCGGACATTGGCGCAAAACGGCCGCATCGTCGCCGGCACGATGCGACGATGAAACGGACCGACGACGAAAAGATAGAGACGCCCGAACAGGTTCTTGCGCCGGACGATAGTCGTGACCTTCACGATCTGCCGACCAGGCTCCTGTTCCACATCGACGACGATACGGAAATCGAGATGGTTGTCGTCAAAGCCGAGCACTGTCCGGTCCGCAGTAGACGACAGCACGGGAAATCCGCCCGCCGAAGTACCCGCCGCCAGCTCGACCGTTCTGAGACCGAAAAGCGATACGAGACGGTTTCGAAGCGCCATAAGGCCGCTGATCCATGCCGGAGGATGATCGAGGAGAAGTCTGCTCACGTCGAGTGAACTCGATGCGGCCGTCACCATCTCTCCTTCAAAGCAATCCCGCCAGTCCGCGCCCGGCAATATGTCTTCGCTATCCCGCATCCCATAACCTCATTGCCGCCTTGTGTGGCGAGGCTCATCATCACTATTTCCGATCATCCGGGAACGTGACAAACCGCCGCTAATGGCAATTCGAGCGGGTTTAGCTTCAGAAAATACGAAGAGACAGACACATGGAGCGTTTTCACTTTTGGAAAAGCGTAGTGCTTTAGCCGTGCGTCATACGCTTCAAAACATTGGTGCGCCAGTAGAACTGGTGAACCAGAACTGCGGCGACGTGGCCGGCGATCAACACCCACATCAGCCCCTTGAACGGCCCGGAATGCAATTCTCCTGCTACTCGCGCGCCGAAATAATAGGCCGCAATGCCCGACAATGGCAGGGCAAAAAACAGCGCGTAAAAGGTGAAATGGCGACCTTCGCGGCGATTTGAGAAGCGCGCGGTTCATTGGCGGGATGCGGCGGCACCCCCTGGAAAAACCGCAGACAGAGGCGCAGAACCGCAAGGGACAGGACGGCAAAGCCGACATACGCGTGAATATTGGCCGAGGAGATCTGGTCCGGCGTCAGCGTTTCACCCCGCCGCATCAACCGATACGCATGGGCCATGCCATCTGGAAACAGAAGGTTGAAGAAGATCAGAAGCGCCATCGTCCAGTGAAGGATACGCTGCGGAGCGGAGAAGGAAACTTGAGTAGAGGACGCCATTTTATTGCCTTTTATCAAAAGGTTAGACAGGCTATGGCGCAAATATGCTGAACCCCGGCCTGCATTGCAAGCCGGGGTTCGCTTTATGGCTGAAATTTAATATTGGCTACAATCACATATGGATCGGCTTGAAGAAAGTTGCCAGCGCCGCTTCCTTCACCGCTTCCGACATGGTCGGATGCGCATGGCAGGTACGGCCGAGATCTTCCGAGGAACCACCGAATTCCATGAGCACGGTGATCTCGTGGATCATTTCGCCAGCGCCGAAACCAACGATATGGCCGCCGAGAACCCGGTCGGTTTCCTTGTCAGCGAGGATCTTCACGAACCCATCAGTCACCTGCATGGCGCGGGCGCGACCATTGGCGGTGAAGGGGAACTTGCCGACCTTGTAGGCGACACCAGCGGCCTTCAGTTCTTCTTCCGTCTTGCCGACGGAAGCGACTTCCGGCTGCGTATAGACCACGGCCGGAATGACATCGTAGTTCACATGGCCGCGCTGGCCGGCAAGAATTTCCGCAAGAGCGACGCCCTCGTCTTCCGCCTTATGTGCCAACATCGGGCCCTTCACCACGTCGCCGATGGCGTAGATGCCATCCACATTGGTCTTGAAGTGGCCGTCGATTTCGACACGGCCGCGGCTGTCGAGCACGACACCGGCTTCCGCAAGGCCGAGACCCTCGGTGTAGGGCTTGCGACCGGTGGAGATCAGCACAACGTTGGCTTCCAGCGTTTCAGCCGCGCCACCCTTGACCGGCTCGAACACCACCTTTGCGCCGGTTCCCGTCTTTTCAACGCCCGTCACCTTGGCACCGAGCTTGAAATCGAGACCCTGCTTGGCGAGCAGACGCTGAGCCTGCTTGGAGACTTCGCTATCCATGCCGCCGAGAATGGTGTCGAGATATTCGACGACGGTGACCTTCGCGCCAAGACGCGACCAGACCGAACCAAGCTCGAGGCCGATGACACCGCCGCCCACCACGATGAGCTTTTCCGGAACCTTGGAGAGCGCAATCGCGCCGGTGGAGGAAACGATGACGCTTTCATCGATATCCACCTCGACGCCGGGAATACCAGCAACATCAGAACCGGTGGCGATGACGATGTTCTTGGCTTCGATTTCCTGGCTCTCGCCCTTGTCATTGGTGACGGAGACCTTGCCGGCGGATACAACCTTGCCTGTGCCCTGGAAGGCATCGATCTTGTTCTTCTTGAACAGGAAGGCAACGCCGTCGACATTGGCTTTCACCACGCTGTCCTTGTGCCCCATCATCTTCTCGAGGTTCAGCTTCGGAGCGGCGACTTCGATACCAAGCGTATCAACGCCATGGGCCACATGCGCGAAGGTTTCGGAAGCGTGCAGCAATGCCTTGGAAGGAATGCAGCCGACATTGAGGCAGGTGCCGCCATAGGTCGCGCGCTTTTCGATCACTGCGACCTTCAAGCCAAGCTGTGCCGCCTTGACCGCGCAAACATAACCGCCGGGACCCGTACCGATTACCACTACATCATATGCCATGTTTCTGTTCCTGATTGATTGCGGGCAGGATTTTGAACCGCCCTGCTTCCGTTTGACCTGAAACTCAGGCCGCTTTTTCCGTTGCGAGTTTTATACCGAGAGCGATGAAGACCACGCCACTGGTGCGGTCGATCCATTGGCTGGCGCGCTGAAAAGCTGCGCGCATGCGAGGTGTCGTCATGAACAGGCTGACGCCGACGAACCACAGGATAAGGCAGCTTGCCATGACGAGCCCATATCCGAACTTGATGCCAACAGGCGTATGCGCGTGAACCACCGTCGAAAAGATCGACAGGAAGAAAAACACCGGTTTGGGGTTAAGCGCGTTGGCGGCAAAACCGAGCGTGAAGGCCTTCAATGCAGTCTGGCCGCTTCTTGCCCGAACGCCATCTTCGCCTTCCGCAGCCGGCAATTCGGTCTTGCCTGCGCGCAGCGCCTTGATGCCGATATAGATCAGATAGGCGACACCCAACCACTTGACGATGTTAAAGAGATATATCGACTGGGAAATGATGAGACCAAGTCCAAGGATCGTATAGGTGACGTGGAACATCAGGGATGTGCCAACACCGAAGCTGGTGATGATGGCCTGCTTGCGCCCATGCACCATGGCCTGACGCATGACCATCGCCAGATCCGCGCCGGGAGAAACGATCGCGAAAAAGAAGATCGCCATCAGGGATGCAAGTTCGATCAGATACTGATGCATGGGAAAATCAACCTCTAAAACATCAACACGAAAAGCATCAGCCCAAGACCGAGCATCGAACCGAGCCAGACCAGCGAGCGGATATAGGGCACACCAGCGAGATAAAGTGGAATATAGACCACCCGGCAGATCAGCCAGATCAAAGCGCCGGTGAAGGCCAGCCCGGACGGATCGCCGGCCATGATGACACCGAAGGCGAGCGCAATGAAAGCGGGATAGGTCTCGCGAAAATTCGCCGAGGCACGCGCGGCGCGTCCGGCAACCCTGCCCTGCGGCTTTTTTTCAGCATCCCGCGGACCGGCATTCCAGTCCAGCCCGAATTCCCGCGTTGCCGTCATTCCCTGCAGCGCAATGTGGGCGGCCAGCAGCAGGACGCTGAGCCCGATCAGCGGCAAAAAGGGTGACGCGGCAAGAAATGTCGGCTGCACTTTCGCTCTCCTGATGGCATTTCAGCGGGATCGACTTGAAACCCCGCTGAAACGAAAAGCAAGACCGATCAGAGATCGAGAACCAGACGTTCCGGATCTTCGAGGCTTTCCTTGACGCGAACGAGGAAGGTCACGGCTTCCTTGCCGTCAACGATACGGTGATCGTAGGAGAGCGCAAGATACATCATCGGACGGATGACGACCTGACCACCGATGGCGACCGGACGCTCCTGGATCTTGTGCATGCCGAGGATGCCCGACTGCGGCGCATTAAGGATCGGCGAGGACATCAGCGAGCCGTAGACGCCACCATTGGTGATGGTGAAGGTGCCGCCCTGCATGTCGGCCATGCCGAGCGAACCGTCGCGCGCTGCCTTGGCGAGACGGCCGAGTTCCTTTTCGACACCAGCGATGGAGAGCTGGTCGGCATCGCGAATGACCGGAACGACGAGACCCTTGTCGGTGCCGACAGCCATGCCGACGTGACAATAGTTCTTGTAGATGATGTCCGTGCCGTCGATTTCAGCGTTAACCGCGGGCAGTTCCTTCAGCGCGTGGGTCACGGCCTTCGTGAAGAAGCCCATGAAGCCCAGCTTGACGCCGTGCTTCTTCTCGAAAACGTCCTTGTAGCGGTTGCGCAAATCCATGACGGCGCTCATGTCCACCTCGTTATAGGTGGTCAGCATGGCGGCCGTGTTCTGTGCATCCTTGAGGCGACGTGCGATCGTCTGGCGCAGGCGGGTCATCTTGACGCGCTCTTCGCGAACCTGATCCTGCTCGGCCGAAACCGGACGGGGAGCAGCAGCAGCGACTGGAGCGGCGGCAGGTGCCGAAACACCCTTGGCAACAGCGGCGAGAACGTCGCCCTTCAGAACCTGGCCACGCTTGCCCGAACCGTCGACCTGATCGGCGGAAAGGTTGTTTTCAGCGAGCAGCTTGCCGGCGGCAGGTGCCGGCGGCATGGCGCTTCCAGCCGGAGCGGCGGCCACGGCTGCGGCAGGTGCCGGTGCAGCAGCAGGCGCAGCAGGCTTTGCTGCGGGTGCAGAAGTTGCAGCGCCGGCAGCACCTTCGGCGATCTGGCCGAGAAGGGCGTCGAGACCGACGGTTTCGCCGTTCTGCACGACGATTTCGGTCAGCACGCCGGAGGCGGGCGCCGGAACTTCGACGGTAACCTTGTCGGTTTCGAGTTCAACGAGAGGTTCGTCGGCCTTGACGGTATCGCCGACCTTCTTGAACCAGGTGCCGACGGTCGCTTCGCTGACGGATTCGCCGAGGGTTGGTACGCGGATTTCAGTGGCCATGATCTAGTTCCGTTATTCGGGTGTCTTTTTTGCGGGGCGATGCGGGAGAGTTCTCACTCTCCCAGCGCGTCTTCCAGGAACGCAGCAAGCTGCGCCAGATGCTTGGACATCAGGCCGGTCGCCGGAGAGGCGGCAGCCGGACGGCCCGTGTAACGGACCTTCTGGTACTTGGCGTCGATATGCGCCAGAACCCATTCAAGGTAAGGATCGATGAACGACCACGCACCCATGTTCTTCGGCTCTTCCTGGCACCACACCATTTCCGCGTTACGGAAACGGGAAAGCTCGTTGATGAGCGCCTTGGCCGGGAACGGATAGAGCTGTTCGACACGCAGCAGGTAGATGTCGTCGATACCGCGCTTTTCACGCTCCTCGAGCAGATCGTAATAGACCTTGCCCGTGCACATGACGACGCGGCGGATCTTCGAATCCTTCTGCAGCTTGATCGGACCATCCTTGATGACCTCCGCATCGTCCCACAGGAGACGGTGGAAGGAGGACTCGCCTGCAAGCTCCGCAAGCGACGAGGTGGCGCGCTTGTGACGCAGCAGGGACTTCGGCGTCATCAGGATGAGCGGCTTGCGGAAGTCACGCTTCATCTGGCGGCGCAGGATATGGAAGTAGTTAGCCGGCGTCGTAACGTTGGCAACCTGCATGTTGTCCTCGGCGCACATCTGCAACCAGCGTTCCAGACGGGCGGACGAATGTTCCGGACCCTGACCTTCATAACCATGCGGCAGGAGGCAGACGAGACCGGACATGCGCAGCCACTTGCGTTCACCCGAAGAGATGAACTGGTCGAATACCACCTGGGCTCCGTTGGCGAAGTCGCCGAACTGGGCTTCCCAGAGCGTCAGTGCATTCGGGCGGGCAAGCGAATAGCCATATTCGAAACCAAGAACCGCTTCTTCCGAAAGCATCGAGTTGATGACTTCGTAACGGGCCTGCGTCGGCGAAAGATTGGCAAGCGGGATGTAACGCTCTTCAGTCTCCTGATCATAGAGAACCGAGTGGCGCTGCGAGAAGGTGCCGCGTTCGCAGTCCTGACCGGACAGACGAATCTTGTGGCCGTCTACGACCAGCGAACCGAAGGCCAGAGCCTCAGCCATCGCCCAGTCCAGCCCCTCGCCGGTCTCGACCATCTGAGCACGGTTTTCCATGAAGCGCTGGATCGTGCGGTGTGCGCTGAAGCCTTCCGGAATGGTCGACAGCTTCTTGCCGATTTCCTTCAGCTGCTTCATCGGCACGCCGGTCTTGCCACGACGCTGCTCATCGGCATTGTCGGCGGCGCGCAGACCGGACCACTGACCATCCAGCCAGTCGGCCTTGTTCGGCTTGTAGGACTGGCCTGCCTCGAACTCCTGCTCGAGATGGGCGCGCCAATCGGCCTTGATCTTCTCGAAATCGCCTTCGGTGATCAGGCCTTCCGCAATCAGGCGGTCAGCATAGATGCGGGCAACAGTCTTGTGGCCACGGATGACCTTGTACATCTTCGGCTGCGTGAACGCAGGCTCGTCGCCTTCGTTATGGCCGAAGCGACGGTAACAGAACATGTCGATGACGACAGGCTTGTGGAACTTCATGCGGTATTCGGTTGCAACCTTTGCCGCATAAACCACCGCTTCCGGATCATCACCGTTAACGTGGAAGATCGGCGCCTCGATCATCTTGGCAACGTCGGACGGATAGGGCGACGAGCGCGAGAAGGCCGGGTTCGTCGTGAAGCCGATCTGGTTGTTGATGATGAAGTGCATGGTACCGGCAACGCGGTGACCGCGCAGGCCGGAGAGGCCGAGAATTTCGGCAACCACGCCCTGACCCGCAAAAGCGGCGTCGCCGTGCAACAGGAGCGGCAGCACCTTTGCGCGTTCCGACAGCGGAATGATGTCGCCGTCCCATGTCTTGGCAAGCTGGTCCTGCTTGGCGCGGGCCTTGCCCATGACGACAGGGTTGACGATTTCAAGGTGCGACGGGTTGGCCGTCAGCGAGAGGTGAACCTTGTTGCCGTCGAATTCGCGGTCTGAGGAGGCACCGAGATGGTACTTCACGTCACCGGAACCTTCGACGTCATCAGGCTTGAACGAACCGCCCTTGAACTCGTGGAACACGGCGCGGTGCGGCTTGCCCATCACGTTGGTCAAAACGTTCAGGCGGCCGCGGTGAGCCATGCCGAGCACGACTTCTTCCAGACCGTCCTGGCCGCCGCGCTTGATGATCTGCTCAAGTGCCGGGATCAGCGATTCACCACCATCGAGGCCGAAACGCTTGGTACCCTTGAAACGCACGTCGAGGAACTGCTCATAGCCTTCGGCTTCGACGAGCTTGGACAGAATGGCCTTCTTGCCTTCCGGCGTGAAGTCCACACCCTTGTCAGGACCTTCGATGCGCTCCTGGATCCAGCCCTTTTCTTCCGGGTTGGACATATGCATGAATTCGACGCCGAGCGTCGAGCAATAGGTGCGCTCGAGAATATCGACCATTTCGCGCACGGTCGCGTATTCGAGACCGAGGACGTTATCGATGAAAATCTTGCGGTCGTAGTCGCTTTCCTCGAAGCCATAGGACTTCGGCGAAAGCTCGTTATAGTCCTCAACGGCGCTAGCGATGCCGAGCGGGTCGAGCTTGGCGTGCAGATGGCCACGCATGCGGTAGGCGCGGATCATCATGATGGCGCGGACGCTGTCACGGGTCGCCTGAAGCACTTCGGCTGGGCTGACGGCCTTGCCGGTATCGGCGCTCTTGGCCTCGGCTTTCGCCTGAACCTTCTTCTCGATGGCCTTCTCGACCGTAGCCCAGTTGCCATCAAGCGCGGATACCAGGTCGCCGTTTGCCGGGATCGGCCAGTTGGAGCGCTTCCAAGAGGCGCCCTTGGCTGCCTTCTTCACGTCTTCCGGATTGTCGGACAACGCCTTGAAGAAGCTCTGCCACTCCGGCGACACGGAAGATGGATCCTCTTCGTACCGGGCATAGAGCTGCTCGATATAGGCTGCATTCGCGCCGTCCAGAAACGACGTGATCTGAAACTGCTCGTTCGCTTCTTGCCTTGCCATTGTGTTCTTGCGGACTTGTCCGTCCGCCTCCTCGATGCCGTTAGGGCCGTTTATCGGCCTGCCGCTTGATTATTGCTGTCTGCCGCCGGGGCGGCATGCCGTCTGTCTGTCGTTCTTTGCGGCTTCGGGCAGCGTGGCGTTAAAGCCGCACCGCCCGTTACCGGTCTCATGTGGTCTCAGCCCTTGAGGACTTCAACCAGCGTCTTGCCGAGGCGCGCCGGGGAAGGCGATACCTTGATGCCTGCAGCTTCCATTGCCGCGATCTTCGATTCCGCATCGCCCTTGCCGCCGGAAACGACAGCGCCGGCGTGGCCCATGGTGCGGCCCTTCGGAGCCGTACGGCCCGCGATAAAGCCAGCCATCGGCTTCTTGCGGCCCTTCTTGGCTTCGTCGATCAGGAACTGTGCCGCATCTTCTTCAGCCGAACCGCCGATTTCGCCGATCATGATGATCGACTGCGTGGCTTCGTCGGCCAGGAACATTTCCAGGACGTCGATGAACTCGGTGCCCTTGACCGGGTCGCCGCCGATGCCGACAGCCGTCGTCTGGCCGAGGCCTTCGTTGGATGTCTGGAATACGGCTTCATAGGTCAGCGTGCCGGAGCGCGAAACGATACCGACCGAACCCTTGCGGAAGATCGAGCCCGGCATGATGCCGATCTTGCATTCTTCAGGCGTCATGATGCCCGGGCAGTTGGGACCGAGCAGCCGCGAGTTCGAACGGTCGAGGCGAGCCTTGACGCGCACCATGTCCATCACCGGAATACCTTCGGTGATGCAGGTGATGAAGGGAATCTCAGCCTCGATGGCTTCGATGATGGCGTCGGCTGCACCTGCCGGCGGAACATAGATCACGGATGCGTCTGCACCGGTCTTTTCCTTGGCTTCGGCAACCGTTGCGAAGATCGGCAGGCTTTCGCCCTTGGAGCCGGTCCAGGTTTCGCCACCCTTCTTCGGGTGAATACCACCGACCATCTGCGTGCCGTAATAAGCAAGCGCCTGTTCGGTGTGGAAGGTACCGGTCTTGCCGGTCAGACCCTGAACGAGGATCTTGGTGTCTTTATTAACGAGAATAGACATTATTTCCGGTCCCTCAATTAGCCGTTGATCGCCGCGACGATCTTCTTGGCTGCGTCGTCCAGGTCGTCAGCAGCCGTAATCGCAAGGCCCGATTCGTTCAGGAGCTTCTTGCCAAGTTCGACGTTGGTGCCTTCGAGGCGAACAACGAGCGGAACCTGCAAACCGACTTCCTTCACCGCGGCGATAACACCTTCGGCGATGACGTCGCACTTCATGATACCGCCGAAGATGTTGACGAGGATACCCTCGACCTTCGGGTCAGCAGTGATGATCTTGAAAGCTGCAGCAACCTTCTCCTTGCCAGCGCCGCCGCCGACGTCACAGAAGTTTGCCGGCTCCTTGCCGTAAAGCTTGATGATGTCCATCGTCGCCATAGCGAGACCGGCACCATTGACCATGCAGCCGATGTTGCCATCGAGCGCAACGTAAGCGAGGTCCCACTTGGAGGCTTCGATTTCCTTGGCGTCTTCTTCGGTCTCGTCGCGCAGCGCCTTGACGTCGTCATGGCGGAACAGCGCGTTGCCGTCGAAGGACATCTTGGCGTCGAGAACGCGCAGATGACCGTTTTCCATGACGATCAACGGGTTAACCTCGAGGAGAGCCATGTCCTTCTCGTTGAAGGCCTTGTAGAGGATCGGGAACAGCGCCTTGGCGTCTTCCGCAGCAACACCCTCAAGCTCGAGCGCCTTGGAGATCGCAGCAACGTCGGCGTCGCTCACACCCTTTTCCGGGTCGATGGCGATGGTGTGGATCTTCTCGGGCGTGTCGTGGGCAACAGCTTCGATATCCATGCCGCCTTCGGTGGAAACCACGAAAGCAACGCGACCGACCGAGCGATCGACCAGCAGCGAGCAGTAAAGCTCGCGAGCGATATCCGCGCCGTCTTCGATGTAAAGGCGGTTGACCTGCTTGCCGGCATCGCCCGTCTGCGCCGTTACCAGCGTGTTGCCGAGCATATCCTTGGAGTGGGAAACGACTTCTTCAATCGTCTTTGCGAGACGGACGCCACCCTTAGCATCGGGGCCAAGTTCCTTGAACTTGCCCTTGCCGCGGCCGCCAGCGTGAATCTGGCTCTTGACGACGTAGAGCGGGCCGGGAAGCTGCTTTGCGGCGGCTTCGGCTTCTTCGACCTTGAGGATGGCGACGCCTTCAGCGACCGGCGCACCATAGCCCTTCAGAAGAGCCTTGGCCTGATATTCGTGAATATTCATGGAATAATCCCTGTTTGGAGCCGCTTGAAGCGCCCAGCATCCTTATCTGACGCAGGGCGCTTCAAGCTGTTGAATCTACGCATCGTGCCTTGCAAAAATCCAATCCGGTTTTGCGCCGATGCGTCAGGCTATTACTTCAGCGACGGAGCGATGTTGATGCAGGCTTCGCAAAGACCGGCAACAGCGCCGACGGACTTCTGGAAGGCGGCTTCTTCATCCTTGTTCAGCTCGATCTCGATGATGCGCTCGATACCACCGGCGCCGATGATGGTGGGCACGCCGACATACATATCGTCCACGCCGTACTGGCCCGACAGATGGGCAGCCGCGGGCAGAACGCGCTTCTTGTCCTTGAGGTAGGATTCAGCCATTTCGATCGCCGAAGCGGCTGGCGCGTAATAGGCCGAGCCGGTCTTCAGCAGGCCGACGATTTCCGCACCGCCGTCGCGGGTGCGCTGGATGATCTCTTCGAGACGCTCGGCGGTGAGCCAGCCCATCTTGACGAGATCGGTCAGCGGAATGCCGCCAACGGTGGAGTAACGCGCCAAAGGCACCATCGTATCGCCATGGCCGCCGAGAACGAATGCCGTTACGTCCTGAACCGAAACGTTGAACTCTTCGGCGAGGAACAGGCGGAAGCGAGCGCTGTCGAGAACGCCGGCCATGCCGACGACCTTGTTCTTCGGAAGACCGGAGAACTTCTGAAGCGCCCAGACCATGGCGTCCAGCGGGTTGGTGATGCAGATGACGAAAGCGTTCGGGGCATATTTCTTGATGCCGGCGCCGACCTGCTCCATGACCTTGAGATTGATGCCGAGAAGATCGTCGCGGCTCATGCCGGGCTTGCGGGCGACGCCAGCGGTGACGATGCAGACATCAGCGCCTTCGATGGCAGCGTAGTCGGACGCGCCAGTGAGCTTGGCATTGAAACCTTCAACCGGCCCGGACTGGGCAATATCCAGACCTTTGCCCTGCGGGATGCCGTCGGCAATATCGAAGAGGACGATATCGCCCAGTTCCTTCAGGCTGGCGAGATGCGCCAGCGTGCCGCCGATCATGCCAGAACCAATAAGTGCAATCTTTTTGCGAGCCATCGAATGCTTCCTCTAGAGCTTCAATTCAATTTCACCACGCCACCGGCAGCCAAATTGTCGCACTTCGATTAGCCCCATTGACCAAAATTGGCAACAGATTCTTTTGGCATGAATATTTTCAATCGTTTAGATCATTATTTTCTTACGTAAACGTAAGAGAATGCGTCACGAAAGTGTCAAACTTTCTGCCGTTTTTCATGGTGGAGCACCAGATAATCTGCACTGCGCATCTCAAACAGGCGCGAGGCGGTGCGATCGAACTCGAAACCTTCGGTGCCCTTGCGCTTGCCGAGCAGGTCTTCGGGCATGGCCGCAGCGGAGGCGAAGAGGCGGACGCTGTGATCGTACAGCGCGTCTATGAGAATGATAAAACGCTTGGTTTCGTTCCGTTTGTCGGCATTGAGAAACGGGATGTGGTCGATGAAGACTGTATCGAAACGATTGGCTATCGCGAGAAAATCAGAAGCGCCAAGCGGCTTTTCGCAAAGGTCGGAGAAGGAAAAGCGGGCAACACGGCCGCTGGCGCGCGGCACCAGAATGGAGCGACCCTTCATCGGTATTTCGGTTGGCGCGACAAGATGGCCGCCGGTCATGTGCCGCCAGGCCATATCCATCGCCTGATCCGCCGCACCGTCGAGTGGCGTGACATAGACCGGCAGGCTTTCCAGCTTTTCCATGCGGTAATCGGTGGGACTGTCCAGCGTCACCACTTCCACATGCTTCTTCAGCAAATCGACGAAGGGCAGAAACAGGCCGCGATTAAGCCCGTCCTTGTAAAGATTGTCGGGCACAACATTGGACGTTGTTACCAATGTGCAGCCATTGGCAAAAAGCTCGCTGAACAGCCGGGCGAGGATCATCGCATCGGCAATATCCGTGACGGTGAACTCATCGAAGCAAAGAAGCTCCGCTTCCGCCAGAAGCTGGGCTGCCACTGGAGGAATGGGATCGGCCTGCTTGGTCTCGCCATTCTTGAGCTTCTGCCGATGCGCGTGCACGCGATTATGGACATCAGCCATGAATTCGTGAAAATGGCACCGCCGTTTGGAAGAGACGGGCGCCATCTCGTAGAACATGTCCATCAGCATCGTCTTGCCGCGGCCAACGCTGCCATGGACATACAGTCCCTTGACGAAGGCGGCAGGGCCAGCCTTGCGAGCGAACATCCAGCCGAGTGCGCTTTTTTTCCTGGCGGGTTTGCGCGCTTTCAAATCGGCAAGGATACGGTCGAGGTGGGCCGCAACGCCGCGTTGTGCGGCATCCGCCTGCAAGGTGCCAGCTGCCGTCAATGCGTTGAGCTGTTCAACGACACTGTGGTTGTAGTCAGGCAATGGCTTCATGGAAAAACGCCCCGGTCGCGGACGGACGCCCGCGACGAATGGAATGGCTTGAAACAGGCGAGGCGATCCGGATGCACCGGAGATGCTCTATCGGCTGAGGCTCAGCGGCTGGCCGCTATTCGTCGTGCCGTCAAAACGTGCATCGGCGCTCTTGTAGACGCGGCCGATCGTATCGCCGGAACGGTTCTTGAAGAGGACCATCTTGCCGGACACTTCCCAGGACCCCATCGCCGTGAGTTCGCCGGAGCAGCCACGCGTGCCGCCACGAGAACCGCTGCCGAGATTGGTAAGCGTCAGGAACATGTCGCAATTGGCGCCGCCATTGGAAACGCGCCAGTTGCCAACCATGGATTCCTTGGTGACATCAAGCGCCGTTGTCGGCGGAGCGGCAGACGCCATATCAGTGCCGCCAGGCGTCGCAGAAGCGGGTGCTGACGGGAACTGACTGCCGGAAGCACCACCGGGTGGCGGCAGGGCGCCAGACTGAACGGAGGGAACCGGCTGTGCCTGCAACGGCGGCGTATAACCGGGATTGTTGCTGGTGTTGTTGTTGTAATCGTAGGAGGTACGTTGGCAACCGGCCAGGCTCATTACAACCGCAAGACCCGTCACCACATATCTGAATTGCATCATCTCGCTCCTGCTATCAATTCGCTTCCATCCAAATGCCATCGAATTGAGACCGAATTATCGTAAAGCGATTTGGTTAATGAAGTTCTATCAGAACATTTCGGCCACTACCCTACGACCGTTATGCCGGTACTAGCTATCTTTTTTTTGCTCGAGATACTCTGGCACGGTCATATCCCAAAGCTCTTTTTCCCGCATTTCCTCCATACTTTGATGGAACAATTCGCGGCTAGTTTGCTTATGGGGCTTCGTATTTTCTTCTGCTGACACAGTCTGACTTTTAAAATATTCTCTGGCTGTTACAACCCTGCCATCTTTCCTAACCAACTTAGATCGATTTCCAGAAGTGATTCTAATTGGTATAAATTCAGGGTAACCAGATGTGGCAAACATGTCAGCTTGGTCATTATTGGGTCTGCTCGATACTGCAACACGACCAGCTAACACCATAAGCCCAAGGTCAATTAAGTCATCTTGTTCTTGTTGATCTATATTGGGAAAACGCTTCTTGAATATCGTTACAACTTCAAGAGAATTTGTACCCTCTTTAGATTTCTCCGACGTAATTTCCCACAACTGCGATTTGGTCTTAGCTGCACGCGATCTTCTTGCCATATAGATGCCCTCGAATCGGGTTGAATACCAAAGTATACCACAACTCGAGAGCATATTTTTTAGTTAGACGCGACGCTCGACCATCATCTTCTTGATTTCCGCGATCGCCTTGGCCGGGTTGAGACCCTTCGGGCAAGCCTGCGCGCAGTTCATGATGGTGTGGCAGCGATAAAGACGGAACGGATCTTCGAGATCATCAAGACGTTCTCCGGTCGCTTCGTCGCGGCTGTCGATCAGCCAGCGATAGGCCTGCAGCAGAACGGCGGGGCCGAGGTAACGGTCGCCGTTCCACCAGTAGCTGGGACAGGAAGTGGAGCAGCAGGCGCACAGAATGCACTCGTAGAGACCGTCGAGCTTCAGGCGGTCCTCATGGCTCTGCTTCCATTCCTTGGCAGGCGTCGGCGAAACCGTCTTCAGCCACGGCTCGATGGAGCGGTGCTGCGCGTAGAAGTTCGACAGGTCCGGAACGAGGTCCTTCACCACTGGCATATGCGGCAGCGGATAGACCTTCACCGTTCCCTTGATCTCTTCCATGCCCTTGGTGCAGGCGAGCGTGTTGGTGCCGTCGATGTTCATAGCGCAGGAACCGCAAATGCCTTCACGGCAGGAGCGGCGCAGTGTCAGCGTCGGGTCGATATTGTTCTTGATGTACAGCAGCGCATCGAGAACCATCGGCCCGCAATCGTCGATATCGATATAATAGGTATCGATGCGCGGGTTCTGGCCATCATCCGGGTTCCAGCGATAGATCCGGTATTCGCGAACGTTCTTGGCACCATCCGGCTTCGGCCAGACTTTGCCTTCGCTGATCTGGGAATTCTTGGGGAGAGCGAGTTCAACCATATCCAGTTCCTCAAATCAGTAGACGCGAGCCTTCGGCTCGATCTTTTTCGGATCGATGCCGTCGGCGATCAGGTCGGTGTGAACAGGGCGGTAGTCGAGCTTGACATCACCTTCAGGGCTGACCCAGGCAAGCGTGTGCTTGCGCCAGTTCACATCGTCGCGACCGCCGAACGGACCATCGACGAAATCCTCGCGGGCATGCGAACCGCGGCTTTCCTTGCGCGCTTCCGCGCCGTAGACCGTGGTGATCGCGTTGGCCATCAGATTGTGCAGCTCGAGCGTTTCCACCAGATCGGAGTTCCAGACCATCGACCGGTCGGTAACCTTGACGTCAGGCAGTTCCTTCCAGATGGCGGAAATGCGCTGGCAACCGCTTTCCAGCGATTCCTGTGTGCGGAATACGGCGGCATCGTCCTGCATGGCGCGCTGCATCTTGTCACGCAGCACCGCCGTCGGCGTCGAGCCGTTGGCATAACGCAGGCTGTCGAATCGATCCATGATCTTGTCGCAGGCAGCCGTGTCAAGAGCAGGAACCGGCGCATCGCGGTCGATGACCTGGGCTGCACGGATGGCGGCAGCGCGGCCGAAGACCACAAGGTCGATCAGCGAGTTGGAGCCGAGACGGTTCGCGCCGTGAACCGAGGCGCAACCGGCTTCGCCAACGGCCATCAGGCCGGGAGCGATGCGTTCCGGGTTCTCGGCGTTGGCGTTCAGCACTTCGCCCCAATAGTTGGTCGGAATGCCGCCCATATTGTAGTGAACGGTCGGCAGGACCGGGATCGGCTCGCGCGTCACGTCAACGCCGGCGAAAATCTTGGCGCTTTCGGAAATGCCCGGAAGACGCTCGTGCAGGATCGCCGGATCAAGGTGATCGAGATGCAGGAAGATGTGGTCCTTGTTCTTGCCGACGCCACGACCCTCGCGGATTTCCATGGTCATGCAGCGAGACACCACGTCACGCGAAGCAAGGTCCTTCGCCGAAGGAGCATAACGCTCCATGAAGCGCTCGCCTTCGGAGTTGACGAGATAACCGCCCTCGCCGCGCGCGCCTTCGGTGATCAGGCAGCCCGCGCCGTAAATGCCGGTCGGGTGGAACTGAACGAATTCCATATCCTGAAGCGGCAGGCCGGCACGTGCGATCATACCGCCGCCGTCGCCGGTGCAGGTATGGGCAGACGTTGCCGAGAAATAGGCGCGGCCGTAACCACCGGTCGCCAGCACCACCATCTTGGCGGAGAAGCGATGGATCGTGCCGTCATCGAGGTTCCACGCCACGACGCCGGTGCAGCGGCCATCGGGCGCCATAATGAGATCGAGCGCGAAATATTCGATGAAGAATTCCGCATTGTTGCGCAGCGACTGGCCATAAAGCGTGTGCAGAATGGCGTGGCCGGTACGGTCGGCGGCGGCGCAGGTGCGCTGCACCGGTGGGCCTTCGCCGTAGTTCTGCATATGGCCGCCAAACGGGCGCTGGTAGATCTTGCCTTCGGCATTACGCGAGAAGGGCACGCCGTAATGCTCCAGCTCATAGACCGCCTTTGGCGCTTCCATGGCGAGATATTGCATCGCGTCGACGTCGCCCAGCCAGTCGGAGCCCTTTACGGTGTCGTAAAGGTGCCACTGCCAACAGTCGGGTGTCATGTTGGTGAGAGAAGCGGCGATACCGCCCTGCGCCGCGACCGTGTGGGAGCGCGTCGGGAAAACCTTGGTGATGCAGGCCGTGCGGAACCCCTGTTCCGCCATGCCGAGCGTTGCGCGCAGACCCGCGCCGCCGGCGCCCACCACGATCACGTCATAGGAGTGATCGACGTAGGTGTAAGCCTTGCCATTCTGGGAAGGTGAACTGATCGATGCCATGGCCGATTTATCCTGCGAATGCGATTTTCAGAATGGCGAAGATGCAAAGACCGCCAATGAGAACCGCGAAAAACGTATTGAGCATCAGAAGAACGAGCTTCGAAACCTCGCCGTGCACGTAGTCTTCGATGATGACCTGCATGCCGAGCTTCATGTGAATGAGGCCGGAAACCAGCACCAGACCCATGATGACCGCAACGAGAGGGTTGGAAAGCGCCGCCGCAACTTCCGGATAGGGAGCGCCGGCATATTTGATGAGAAAGACCACGAAGAAGATCAGCAAGGGCACGTTGGCGACGGCCGTAAGGCGCTGGCGCCAGAAATGGTCGGTGCCTTCCTTGGCGGAGCCGAGGCCACGAACCTTTCCGAGAGGTGTACGCATATCCATGACAGGCTATCTCCTTAGCGCACGATCAGGGCGATGACCCAGATCAGCGCGGTCAGACAGATCGACGCTACAAAGGTCGCCTTGGCGAGTTTCGTGTTGAAGTTCTTCTCGAAGCCATGGCCGAGGTCCCACATGAAGTGGCGAAGGCCGCCCAGCATGTGGTGAACGAGAGCCCAGGTATATCCGATCAGGATAAGCTTGCCGATGATCGTATCCATTGCCCAGCTGACCCAGTCGTAATAGGCAGGGCCGGAAGCAAGTGCGATAAGCCACCAGGCGACAAGAAGCGTTCCGAAATAAAGCGCCGCACCCGTGATGCGGTGCACGATGGATGCAACCATCGTCGGAATCGGCTTGTAAATTTGAAGATGCGGCGACAGAGGCCGGTTATTTGTCACGTTCGCCATCAGAACCTCGCGGCGTTTTCCCGTGCACCCGTCAGATCGGGCGCCCCCAAGCAACAGCACATGACGAAAGAATGTGCATTGCACCAACCGCGACGTTTAATCACATGGGAGCATCACGACAAGCACATTTCATGACCGATTCCAATTTAATCGATTGGTTCACGAATTTTTTTTGGAATTTTTTTGCTCGAAAATAAAAAAACGAGCATTTCCAAGATTTACGCCTTCAAAATATTTACCTTTACGTAATTTCGAAATCATGTAATTTACTATTCGTTAACCGAAAAAAATCCGGAGAATGAGGCTCATGTTACAGCGTCGAATCGCAGCTCTTGCGGTGATGACTGCAGGCATTATTTTCACGGCACTGCCTCCTGCTGCGGCAGGTGATTTTTATAGTCGCCACCATTATCAGCATCGTCAGTCACAGTTGAGCTTCTCCACGGACGGACTGCCCTCAACCCTTACCGGCGGCACTTATGTGGGTGGAATATCCGCCTTGAGGGTCCGTGGGAACGGCAATTATTTCGCGATCAATGGTGGGCTTTCGCGACAAGGCGCAACCGTCAATATGGGCGCGCAGCTGGCACCGAAGGCGAAAATCATCAACGTCCGCGCCGAAACGGCAGGCGACGCCTGCGATTACCAGCACGGCGTCTGCATCATCAGGCCCTGATATAATCAGACAAAACGCCAGACGGTGGTCTTTTTGACTTCACTGTCTTCCAGAGCCCGCGTCACCGGCACCTGATAGGTTGCCTCGGCGTAAAGGCGCTGTTTGGGCAGGTAGGCCCGTCCCGGATCGCCGACGAGCACGGTCACGCCCCTATCCGCCAGCTCCAGAAACCAAGCCACGAGGAGATCGGCAAAGGCGCGATCATAAAACACGTCGCCCGCCAGCAGAACATCCGCCTCAACCGGCGTCCCAACCAGATTGCGGCCGGTAAAATCGATGGCCACACCATTGAGAGCCGCATTAAGCCGAATGGCCGTTTCCGTCCACGGATCGATATCGGCGGCGACAACAGCCGCGGCGCCCGCCTTTACGGCGGCAATGGCGACCAGTCCGGAACCGCTGGCGAAATCCAGCACACGTTTGCCGGAGACACTTTCAGGATGATCGAGAATGTAGCGGGCAAGCCCCTGTCCACCAGCCCAGGCGAAAGCCCAGAATGGCGGCGGCAGGCCGATCTCTTCCAACTCCTCCTCCGTCTTCAGCCACAGCTCATGCGCTTCGGTCGCAAGATGAAGGCGCAATTCCGGCACATGTGGTGGATGCATGATGCCGGTATTGTCGAGAATGAAGCGTTCGGGATCGGTCCTCACCGAAAGCTCAGTCCGGAGATTTCGGTGGATTGGAAAGGCCACCCATGCGGCAGACTTCGAGATATTCCTCTTCCGTCACAGGCTGCACCGAAAGCCGCATGGATGTGACCAGCGACATCTTTTCGAGTTTCGGATTGGCCTTCACATCCTTCAGCGAAACCGGTTTAGGCATGTCGCAAACAGCGCGGATATCCACGCAATCCCACTTCAGATCGCCCTCTGCGGTCGAATCCGGGTGCGAAAGGGCGCAGACTTCGACGATGCCGACGACATCAAGCCCTTCATTCGAGTGGTAGAAAAAACCCTTGTCGCCGATTTTCATGGCGCGCATGTTGTTGCGGGCCTGATAATTGCGCACGCCGGTCCATTCTTCGCCGGCCTCGCCCTTGGCCTTCTGCATTTCCCAGGACCATTTGAACGGCTCAGACTTGTAAAGCCAGTAATTCGCCATGGCCGGTCACGCCCCCGGATTGTTGAAGACCCAGTTATAGGGCTTCACATCCACGCTTTCGAACAGGCCGGCCTTTGCATAGGGATCGGCATCGGCAAGGGCCTTGGCCGCATCGATGTCGGCAGCTTCCACGATGACAAGGCTGCCATTCGGCTTGCCTTCGGCATCCAGAAACGGTCCGGCAATCTTCAGCGTGCCTTCGGCGTTCAATTTGTTCAGGTGCTCCAGATGAGCCGGGCGCGTGTCCATGCGCACGTTCAGATGGCCGGGCTTGTCCTTGCAGATAAAGGCAAACAGCATTTTCGTCTCCTCGCTGGCGCATGTCTCCCAAAAGTGTAAGCGGTTTTGGGACCAGGACATGCGTAAAAACTATTCGAAGGCCACACTCATTCAGTGGTGATGGGCCTTGTCATCAATTGTTGCATGGCGCTCGCCACGTCCAGATTGCCGTCGATGATGGCCGCAACCGCCTCGGTCACCGGCATGTCGACAGCGTGATGTTCGCCGAGCCGGGCGGCAACGGCTGCCGCAAAGGCGCCCTCCACCAGCCCGCCGGACATGTCCTTGCCTTCGCCCCGGCCAAGCGCGATGCCGAAACGCAGGTTTCGCGACTGGTGGCTTGTGGCGGTCAGCACGAGATCACCAAGGCCGGAAAGACCGCGCACGGTATCGGCCTTGCCGCCCATGGCAACGACCAGACGCGACATCTCGGCAAGCCCCCGCGAAATCAACGCCGCCCGTGCGGAATCGCCGAGGCCCGCACCTTCAACGATGCCGGCGGCAATGGCGAGCACATTCTTTAGCGCTCCGCCAAGCTGCACGCCCGTGCGGTCGGTCGAGGCATAAAGCCTGAAGGTTCTGCCGGAAATCGTGGTCGCCAGCCGCTCGGCGATGACAGCGTCTTCCGCCGCTATCGCCATCGCCGTCGGCAGTCCGCGCGCGATATCGGCCGCAAACCCCGGACCGGAGAGAACGGCGATTGGATGATGCGGCAGTTCCGCTTCCAGAAGTTCCGTCAGCAGCCGGCCGGACACCCGGTCGATGCCCTTGGCGCAGGTAACGATGATACAATCATTAGCCAGATAAGGACCGTAATGGCGCGCCGCATCGGCATGGGCCTGAGAGGGCATGGCAAACAACACGATGCCTGCATCGGCCAGTACATCCGGCTCAACGGAAAATTCCAGCGCATCCGGCAGGTCTACACCCGGCAGGACAGCCTCGTGAATACGATCAGCCCTGAGATCGGCCATCAGGGACGGATCACGGCCGAGCAGGGTCACGTCATGCCGGTTCTCCAGCGCGATGACGACGGCGAGCGCGGTTCCGAAGGCGCCAGCGCCGATGACGACGATTTTCTCCCGCTGCATCAGGCCTTGGCTCCCCTTTTGCCGAAACCGATCAATGTCTCCGCGCTGCCATCAAGCGGCCAGCGCGAGCGCGGCGCGATCTCCAGCGCATCGGGTTCCCGGCCGCATGCCATCCGCTCCAGCCCGGCCCAGGCAATCATCGCGGCATTGTCGGTGCAGAGCCGGTGCGGCGGTGCGACAAAGCGGAACCCGTGGGCATCACAAAGCGCCTGGAGGGTCTGGCGGATTTCCGTATTGGCGGCAACGCCGCCGGCCACGACCAAAGCGGGCTCCGTCTCGAGATGCGGAAACTCTTCCTTAAAGCGGGCAAGGCCACGGCCGATACGGTCCTTGAGCGTGCGTGACACCGCCTTCTGGAAGGAGGCGCAGATATCGGCAATATCCTGATCCGAAAGCGGAGCGATCGCGGTTGCCGCCTGCCGCACCGCTGTCTTCAGACCGGAGAAGGAAAAATCGAGTCTCGTCTCGCCGACCATCGGGCGCGGTAGTGCAAAACGGTCAGGGTTGCCTTTCGCTGCTGCCTTTTCAACCGCAGGCCCGCCGGGATAGGGCAATCCCAGAAGCTTCGCAGTCTTGTCGAAGGCTTCCCCAAGCGCGTCATCAATGGTCGTACCCCAGCGCTCGTATTCACCCACACCGCGAACCAGCACAAGCTGGGTGTGGCCGCCGGAGACCAGCAGCATCAGATAGGGGAAGGAAAGACCGTCGGTCAGACGCGCCGTCAGCGCATGGCCTTCGAGATGGTTGATGGCGTAAAGCGGCTTGTCTGCAGCCTTCGCAATCGCCTTGCCGGTCATCAGGCCCACCAGCAGACCGCCAATGAGGCCGGGGCCGGATGTGGCCGCGATGGCATCGACGTCCGCAAGGGTGACACCCGCCTGTTCCAGCGCTTCTTCCACCAGCGTGTCCAGCGCCTCGACATGGGCGCGGGCAGCAATTTCGGGCACCACGCCGCCATAGGCGCTGTGTTCCTCAAGCTGCGACAAAACGACGTCGGACACGATCTCGCCACGTCCGTCCGCATGCCGAACCACAATGGATGCAGCGGTTTCGTCACAGCTTGTCTCTATGCCGAGGATACGAAGAAAGGGGGTCATCAATTCTGTTCGTTCATTGCGATCATGCGCTGAGTTGGTCTAAGACAACTCCGGTAACAATGGATAGACGCGGATGCAAACAAAACCTTTCCGAATCGGCACGCGCGGCAGCCCTCTGGCGCTCGCACAGGCTTACGAGACCCGTAACCGGCTGATGTCGGCACACGGTCTGCCGGAAGATATGTTCGAAATCGTCGTGCTTTCCACCAAGGGTGACCGGATAACCGACCGCGCTTTGTCGGAGATCGGCGGCAAGGGTCTGTTCACGGAAGAACTGGAGAGCCAGCTTCTTTCCGGCGAGCTCGATATTGCCGTGCATTCCTCCAAGGACATGCCGACCGTTTTGCCGAAGGGCCTTTATCTTTCCGCTTTCCTACCGCGCGAGGATATGCGCGACGCCTTTATTGGTCGCACCGCACCAAAGCTTCTGGAACTACCGCAGGGCGCCGTTGTCGGCTCCGCATCCTTGCGCCGCCAAGCGCTGATCCGCCGCCTGCGTCCGGACCTGAGCGTCATCATCTTTCGCGGCCAGGTCGAAACCCGCCTGCGCAAACTGGAGGAAGGCCAGGCGGATGCCACGCTTCTCGCCTTTGCCGGCCTGAAACGGCTGGGCATGGAGAACGTCCCGACGGACATTCTCGACCCGAAGGAATTTCCACCAGCCCCCGCGCAGGGCGCGATCTGCGTCGAGAGTCGTATTCGCGACACACGCATGGACGAGTTGCTTTCACCTATCAACGACATACCCACCTCCGATGCCGTTACCTGCGAGCGCGCCTTTCTGGCCGCCCTCGATGGTTCATGTCGCACCCCGATTGCAGGCTTTGCTACCTGCCACGGCGAGGAACTTCATTTCTCCGGCCTGATTCTCACACCGGACGGACAGACGAGCCACAGCGTCGAGATTTCCGGTGCTCGCAAGGATGCCAAGGACTTGGGTCGCAAGGCCGGTGAAGACGTGCGCGCCAGGGCAGGCAGCAACTTCTTTGACGGCTGGAGCTGAGCCGATGCGGATCGTCGTCACCCGGCCGCTTCGTTCGGGCGAAAAGACGGCCGCAAAGCTTGAAGCCCTCGGTCACGAGCCGGTGCTTCTTCCGCTGTTTCATCCTGTCCACCACGGCGAGCGCGCAATATCAGCGCTATCGGAGCCGCTGTCGGCCATCGCCGTGACCAGCGCCGAGGCCTTGCGGGCGCTTAGAGATTTCCGCCACCGACTTGCGCCCCATCTTTCGAAACCGCTTTTCGCCGTCGGCGAGGCGACGGCGGAAGCGGCGAGGGAAGTTGGCTTCCAAAACATCCTCACCGGATCTGGCGATGCGGTGGCTCTCGCGGGGCTTGTCTCGGAGCATCGCCCCCTAACGGAGAGCACAGATCCATTGCTCTATCTTGCCGGCACGCCGCGAGGCGCCGTGTTCGAGGACGGCATTGCCGCTGCGGGAATTTCCTTCCGAACCGTCGATTGTTACGAAATGCAGCCGTCAGATCTTTCAGACGATATGCTCGAGACAGCGCTTGTGAAGACAGCTGCCGATGTGGTCCTGCTCTATTCGTCGGAAGCCGCACGGGCCTTTTTCCGCCACGCATCGTCGGAAAAATATGTGGCGGCGCTGACCACCACACAATTCGTCTGCATCAGCCGCAATGTGCTTTCACTGGTTCCGGAAATCTTCCGCGCGAACGCCGCAGCCGCCGAAGGGGCAAACGAGGCAGCCATGTTTGAACTTCTCCACCGAAAGTCTGGAACCTAATTCAGGCTCGCCTCTTTCCTTTGCCGCCGTCACTGACTAGGTTTAGACTATTGCAGGCAGAAATGAGGTTGTCATGGTATCGGGAAAGCCGCCACGCCACTCCAAGTCAAACGCCGAACCGGTCACCATCGACCTGGACGCAAAAGACGTGAAAGCAATTTCCGCCGACGTGGATGCTGCGAAGACTGATGACAAGACCGGCGAGACGACACCGGCAGCAGCTCAGCCAAACGTTCCTCCCAAGCCAGAAGCAGCCGAAACGTCCAGCCCGGCTCCCGTTTGGGAACAGACGCATAAAACACCCATGGAGCCTGCACCGAACGTTCACAAGGCAGAACCGGCAACCGGCAAGCCCCAGGTGGAAAAACCTGCCGACAAACAGCCCGAGACAACTTCGCCAAAAGCCGAAGCGAAACCGGTGACCAGCGCGACTGACGCAAACGCTGCTTCCGCTTCCGCGGCGGGCGCAAAGCCTGCGACTTTTGCTTCCACATCGTCGTCCGCAGCATCCGGAAGCGCGACTACTGGTGCAAAGCCATCGACAGGCGCGTCATCCTCCGGACCGGCCAAGCCATCCACGCCACAGCACCCCGAGCGCAAACAGGCGGCAACCTCCGGTGTGATCGCGGCGGGTATCGTGGGTGGCCTTGTGGCGCTCGCAGCTGCCGGCAGCATGCAATATGCCGGCATTCTGCCCTCGTTTAATGTGAGCAAGACCGGAAGCGATGAGATTGCCGCATTGAGAACCGAGCTAGGGAGCCTGCGTCAGCAGCTCGCCAATGTTCCCGCGGCAGGAGGGGATACCTCGGCGCTGGAACAGCGCATCGCCGCTCTTGAGGGCGCAAAGGGCGAAGCCCCGCAGGTGGACGCACTTTCGGAAAAAATAACCGCGCTGGAATCCGCGCTCACGTCAGAGCGTTCCGCGCAGGCCTCAGCAACGGCGGAGCTGACACGCCGCCTGACTGACGCGGAAACCAAGATCAATGAACCGCGCGACGATATAGAAGTCGCCCGCGCCATTGCGTCGGCCGCACTGAAAGCCGCGATCGATCGCGGTGGGCCGTTCCTCACTGAACTCGACACATTGTCTAAGGTAACCCCGGACGATCCGGCAATCGCATCCTTGCAGTCTTTCGCCGCAACCGGCGTGCCGTCGCGCTCGGAGCTGATGCAGAAATTCCCCGACGTTGCGAATGCGATGCTCTCGGCGATCAATCGGCCCGACCCCAATCAGGGCATCATGGAACGTCTGACGGAAAGCGCCTTTTCGCTGGTGAAGGTCCGCCCCGTCGGAAACATCGAAGGCGAGACCCCCGACGCCATGATCGCGCGCATGGAAAACAAGTTGCGCAACGGAGATCTGCAGGGTGCGGCACTTGAATGGAATGGGCTTCCCGAGGCCGCCAAGACAGCATCCGCCGACTATAAAAAATCTCTGGATGCGCGCATCGAGGTCGAAAACCTGGTGGGAGGCACGTTAAACCGCGCCATCACCAGCACCGGCAAGCAGGGGTAAGGCATGACCAGAATTCTGACTTTCGTCCTCATCGTTCTGGCGCTCGGTTTCGGTTTCTCCTGGCTGGCGGATAGGCCCGGTGTCCTCTCAATCGTCTGGCAGGGCCAGCTGATCGAAATGAGCCTGATGGTCGCCGCCTCCATCGTTGCTGCACTGGTTGCGGCCGTCATGCTGGTCTGGTGGGTCGTCAATGCCATATGGACATCGCCGAACGCGGCACGACGCTATTTTCGCGCCCGCAAGCGCGACCGAGGTTATCAGGCGCTCTCCACCGGCCTCATCGCTGCCGGCGCCGGCAATGCCATTCTGGCCCGCAAGATGACGGCCCGCACGCAGGGGCTTCTCAGTGCTGATCAGGAGCCGCTGATCCACCTGCTCGATGCGCAGGCCGACCTCATCGAAGGCAAATATGACGAGGCGCGGCGCAAATTCGAGGCGATGGCCCGCGATCCTGAAACCCGCGAACTTGGCCTTCGCGGCCTTTATATCGAGGCGCGCCGACAGGGAGCCCATGAAGCAGCCCAGCAATATGCCGAGGACGCAGCCGAAAAAGCCCCCTACCTGCCTTGGGCAGCACAGGCGACGCTGGAAACCCGCTGCCGCAACGGCGAGTGGGATGACGCGATCCGCCTGCTCGACCAGCAAAAAGCAGCAGGCGTCATCCAACGCGGCGAGGCGGAGCGGCTGAAAGCTGTGCTTCTTACCGCAAAGGCCGGTGAAAAACTGGAGAGCGACCCGGTGGGTGCGCGCGAAGACGCAAAACAAGCCCTGAAGCTTGCAAAAAGCCTTGTGCCCGCAGCATTGATCGCAGCAAAATCCTATCTGCGCGAAGACAATCTACGCAAGGCCGCAGCGGTTCTGGAACCGGTATGGAAGAACGATCCCCACTCGCAGATCGCCGATCTCTATGTTCGGGCGCGCAGCGGCGATACGGCCATTGATCGCCTTAAACGTGCCGAACGGCTTGAGAGCCTGAAACCCAACAACATCGAATCCCTGTTTGCCGTGGCGCAGGCAGCTCTCGACGCCAAGGAATTTGCCAAGGCGCGTGCCAAAGCGGAAGCCGCCGCCCGGATCGAGCCGCGCGAAAGCATCTTCCTGCTGATGGCCGACATCGAGGAAGCCGAAACCGGCGATCAGGGACGGGTGCGTTACTGGATGGCGCAGGCGCTGCGCGCACCGCGTGATCCCGTCTGGGTGGCAGATGGTGTCACTTCGGAAAAATGGCTTCCGGTTTCGCCCGTGACAGGCCGTCTCGACGCGTTCGAGTGGAAAGCGCCTTTTGGCCAGCTTGAAGGACCTGTCGAAGACCTGACAATCGAAAATGCGATTGCAGCAGCACCGGCAAGGACCGAACAGGCTCCGACCCCGATCGTTGTTGAAGTGGCACCTCAGCCCATTGTTGTGACCAAACCCGCACCAATCGAGGTCAAGCCGGACGTATCTGCCCCGAAGGAGAAAAAGCCGGCAACAAATGAAGTTCCGGTGGAAGCCAAGCCAGCGGATGCGAAGACAGAACCAGTGCCATTTTTCGGTGGTGCACCGGATGATCCCGGCGTCAAGAAACCCGGCGTGGAAGCCGAACCCAAAACCCGGCTAAAACTCTTCTGACAGGCTATCGATGTTCAACCAGATCCAGTCGTTTATTCAAAACCTCGTTGGCCAGCATGCGGATGAATTCAGCCCCGATGATCTGAGGGTCGCGGTGGCCGCCCTCTGTTTTCAGGTGATGGAAGCGGACGGCACGGTCTCCAAAAGCGAGCGTGATCGCCTTCGTGAGATCCTCCACGACTATTATCATCTCGATGCCGGCAAGCTGGACGCGCTTCTTGCCGCCGGCCAGGAGGCCGGCAAGGAAGCCGTAGACTATTATCGCTTCACCACCGATATCCGCCGCCATCTCGATGAAGAGCAGCGCGTGGAGCTTATTGGCATCCTCTGGGATATTGTTTACGCTGACGGCGAACGAAGCGAGATGGAAGATCATGTGATCTGGCGCGTGGCCGATCTACTCGGTGTTTCCGTGCGCGACAGGGTTCTGCAACGTCAGCAGGCCGCCACCAGGTCCGGACCCGCTGAAGAAAGCGAAAACGAAGACGATGCTGTTTGACCCCTCCAGGCAACAGAGAAAACAGCCTTCGCTGCTCGTCATCCTGCATCAGGAACGTTCCACGCCCGGCCGCATCGGCCAGATGCTGGTGGAAAAAGGCTATCGGCTGGATATAAGGCGCCCCGCGCTTGGAGACGATCTGCCGCAAACGCTGGAGAAACATGCGGGCGCCATTATCTTCGGCGGTCCCATGAGCGCCAACGACCCGCATGACTATATCAAAGCCGAAATTGACTGGCTAAAAGTGCCGCTGAAGGAAAACAAACCCTTTCTCGGTATCTGCCTCGGCGCACAAATGCTGTCCAAACATCTGGGTGGTAAGGTAGAGGCCGACCGTGAAGGCAAGGTGGAAATCGGCTGGTATCCGCTTCATGCGACCGAACACGGGCGATTGCTGATGCCGCATTGGCCGAAGATGGTCTATCATTTCCACCGCGAAGGGTTCGATTTGCCGCGGGGAGCGGAGCTTCTGGCATCGGGCGAAACCTATCCCAACCAGGCTTACCGATACGGAAAAAACGCCTGGGGCCTTCAGTTTCACGCAGAACTGACCCGCGCGATGATGCACAGCTGGGTGGTGCGTGGCGCACAGCGTTTCGGCATGCCCAATGCGCAGGTCGGCAGCCAGCATCTGGAGGGGCGCATGTTGTTCGACACACCGCTCCGGTCCTGGCTTGGCAATTTCCTTGATCTGGTTTTCGAAGGCAAACCGCAGCGCTGAGGCGCGTCAGCGTCAGCGTGGTGCGTCGAGATTATCGATCCTGCGCAGCTTCGAAAAGCCGAGTGCCCAGATGACCGCAACCGCAAGCGTGCCCGCCCCGCCGATGACGACGGCTGGCACGGCCCCGACGACATGGGCCATGGTGCCGGCGCGGAACTCACCCAGCTCGTTGGACGCCCCGACAAACACCATGTTCACCGCATTCACGCGTCCGCGCACCTCATCCGGCGTCCAGAGCGCAATCAACGTTTCCCGCACATAAACCGACACCATGTCCGATGCGCCCATGACCACCAAAGCGGCAATGGACACCCATGCGGTTTGAGAAAGTCCGAACACCACGGTGGAAATGCCGAAAAACCCGACACCGACGAACATCAGCAGGCCGGCATGGTGGCGGATGGGCCTGAAGGCCAGAATGACCGCGACGGTTATGGCGCCGATACCGGGTGCCGCGCGCAGAAGCCCAAGCCCCCAAGGCCCGAGTGTCAGCACTTCCTTGGCGAAAATCGGCATCAGGGCGACAGCGCCGCCGAGCAACACGGCAAAAAGATCGAGCGAGATGGCGCCGAGAACCACTTTTTCCTGCGAGATGAATTTGAACCCGGCCAGCATGGTCTCGAGGCTGATCGCTTTTGCAGGACCCCGTTGCTCCGGTTTGCGGATCGTCACCGCCAGCATAGCGGACACGATGAACAGCACGAGCGCCACGCTATAGGCCACGGAAGCGCCGAGACCATAAAGCAGGCCACCGGCGACAGGGCCAAGAATGGACGCCATCTGCCATGAAGAGGAGTTCCAGGCGATGGCGTTCGGCAAATCCTCGACAGGCACAAGATTGGGAGCCAGCGATTGCACCGCCGGCCCCATGAAAGCCCGCTCTATGCCGAACACGACGAGAATGGCAAAGACCGGCCAGGGAGAAAAGCTGTGTGCCAGCGTCAGGCCAAGCAGAGCCGCCGCGCAACCGGCCGCGATCAGAAGGCATACGGCCATAATGCGCCGGCGATTGTGCCTGTCCGCCACCGTTCCAGTGACGAGGATCAAAAGCAGCGATGGCAGAAACTGGAAAAGACCGATCAAGCCGAGATAAAAGGCATTGCCGGTGACCTCATACATCTGCCAGCCCACGGAAACGCTGACGATCTGGATTGCGAAGGCCGAAAAAAACCGGGCGCTGAAAAAACGGCGATAGGAACTATGCCGGAATGCACCGAAGCGGTTTTCGGCAGAAGGCAGGGACATCGGCTGGGTGCTCTCGAGACAATATGAGAAGTCTGCAATAGAGCGATACGACAAGAATCGCCAGCCCTATAGGCGCAACACTTGCCGGTTCACGAGCGAATGTCTAAATGTCTTGCAATCAAGATACGGAGATATTGATGCTTGCCCTGTTTCAGACCATCGATCTGGCTTTGAACCTCTATACGTGGGTGCTGATCGCCAGCGCCATTTTTTCCTGGCTTTACGCCTTCAACGTCATCAACTCCCGCAACCAGTTCGTGAATGCCATCGGCAGCTTTCTGGTCAACGTCACCGAGCCGGTTCTGCGCCCAATCCGTAGCATTCTGCCTAATCTCGGCGGCATCGATATTTCGCCGATCATCCTGCTGCTGATCATCTTCTTCATTCGCTCCTTCATGTGGAATACGCTCTATCCCATGGTCGCTTGAGCGACCTCTGGCAAAGACACGGCGATCACATACGCCTGTCCGTTCGCCTCACCCCGAACGGGGGACGCGATGCCATTGACGGCGTGGAGCAGGATGCTGCCGGAAATGCCCATCTAAAGGCCCGCGTCAGCGCAGTGCCTGAAGGCGGCAAGGCGAACAAGGCCCTGGTCATTTTGCTGGCGAAAAAATTCGGCCTGCCCAAATCGTCCATCACCTTCATTTCAGGTGAAACAGCGCGTAAAAAAATCCTCCGGATCGATACCGACCCGGAGGATTTCGAAAAGCTTTTTAGAAAGCTGGAAGTCTAAGGCAACGGGCTGAAATCAGCCCTGCGTCTTGTAGCGCTCGATGGCTTCGACGATCAGCTTCTTGGCAACGTCGACATCCTGCCAACCGCCCATCTTCACCCACTTGCCGGGCTCCAGATCCTTGTAGTGCTCGAAGAAGTGCTCGATTTGCTTCAGCGTGATTTCCGGCAGGTCGGTGTAGTTGTGGACCTTGTCGTAACGGCGCGTCAGCTTCGGAACCGGAACGGCGAGGATCTTCTCGTCCTTGCCGCCGTCGTCTTCCATGATCATGACGCCGATGGGGCGCACATTGATCACGCAGCCGGGAACCAGCGGGCGGGTATTGCAGATAAGAACGTCGATCGGGTCGCCATCGTCGGAAAGCGTGTGCGGCACGAAGCCATAGTTACCCGGATAGGTCATCGGCGTGTAGAGGAAGCGATCGACGATCAGCGCACCGGCGTCCTTGTCCATCTCGTACTTGATCGGCTGGCCGCCAACCGGCACCTCGACAATAACATTCACGTCTTCCGGCGGATTCTTGCCAATGGAAATTGCATCGATACGCATTCGCTTCCCTCATTCGACGGGGTTGGATTTGGTTTTCGATACTGGGAAAGTCGCCGTATTGCAACATGGCTTTAGGCGGATAAGGCAGAATGCCGAATTTGAGGGCATCGGGATTGCGAATGGCCGACCGGAAAAAATGAAACCGGCGTGAAATCACCCGGCTGCGTACTTAGTTCCAGACGAAACCGATCTTGCGCAGCGACCTGCCGCCGAAATCTTCCATGCCCTCGGCGATGTCCCGGCCGCCATGGGAACGGAAAAACCGATTGGCGACCTCGCTATCTTCGAGGCACCAGACCACAACACCGTTGCAGCCGAGCGAGGTCAGCAGCCGGCGAGCTTCCGTGAACAGCAGCGAGCCAAGCCCGATGCCCTGATATTCCGGCCGCAGATAAAGCTCGTAGATCTCGCCGTCATGCGGCAGCCCACGCGCACGGCTTAAGCCCAGCGTGGCATATCCGGCAACCACGCCCTTCACTTCAACCACCAGCATGGTTGCGGAACCCCGGGTCGCCTTCTTCCACCAGATTTCGCCGCGGCGCTCCAGCATCTGCGTCAGCGGTCGGTGCGGGATCAGCCCGGCATAGGCCTGTTGCCATGACAGACGGTGCGCTTCGGCTATTGCGCGCGCATCTTGCGGTTCGGCTCGGCGAACATCTATGGATAACGTTTTCATAACGCGATTCTGGCCCCGACCATGAAAACTTGCCAGCCATAAAGGTTAACGACAGCAAGCTTACCCACAGCCTATTCATGTGGACGACCGAGAAAAATTAACGCATCCTTAACCTTTGACACAAGGGTCTTTCGACTCATGCACAAATAAAACATGCGCATAAAAAAACCCGGCTCGCGGCCGGGTTTTTTCAATTCTTGACGGGAAGCCGCAATCAAACTGCGAGCTTCGCCTTTTCGAAGCGCTTGCGATCGTTGGCGTCGAGGAACATCTTGCGCAGACGGATGGACTTCGGCGTCACTTCCATCAACTCGTCGTCCTGAATCCAGGAAAGCGCGCGGTCGAGCGTCATGCGGATCGGCGGCGTCAGCTTTACGGCTTCATCCTTGCCGGCGGCGCGGATGTTGGTCAGCTGCTTGCCCTTCAGCACGTTCACTTCGAGATCGTTATCACGAGAGTGAATGCCGATAATCATGCCGGCATAAACCTTCTCACCCGGCTCGATGATCATCGGGCCACGATCTTCCAGGTTGAACATGGCGTAGGCGACAGCTTCGCCCGAACCGTTCGACAAAAGAACGCCGTTAACGCGACCAGCAATCGCACCCTTGTACGGCTGATAGTCGTGGAACAGACGGTTCATGATCGCCGTGCCGCGCGTGTCAGTCAAAAGTTCCGACTGGTAGCCGATCAGGCCGCGGGTCGGAGCGTAGAACTTCAGACGAACGCGATTACCGCCGGACGGACGGAGCTCAGCCATTTCAGCCTTGCGCTCGGACATCTTCTGAACGACGACGCCGGAATGCTCTTCATCGACGTCGATCACGACTTCTTCGATCGGCTCCATCATAGCGCCGTTCTCATCCTTGTGCATGACAACGCGCGGACGCGAAACTGCAAGCTCAAAGCCTTCGCGACGCATGGTTTCGATGAGAACTGCCAGCTGCAATTCGCCACGCCCGGAAACGAAGAACGAATCCTTGCCTTCAGCCTCTTCAATCTTCAGCGCGACGTTGCCTTCGGCTTCCTTGAACAGACGGTCGCGGATGACGCGGCTCGTGACCTTGTCACCTTCGGTGCCGGCAAGCGGGCTGTCGTTGACGATGAAGGACATGGTAACGGTCGGCGGATCGATCGGCTGCGCGGTCATCGCCTCGGTGACGGAAGGGTCACAGAAGGTATCGGCAACAGTGCCCTTGGAAAGACCAGCGATGGCGACGATGTCACCCGCATGGGCCTCATCGATGGATGTGCGCTCAATGCCGCGGAATGCGAGGATCTTGGAAATACGACCGGTTTCGATCGTCTTGCCGTCCTGGCCAAGTACCTTCACGGCCTGGTTTGGCTTGATCGAACCGGAAGCAATACGGCCGGTGATGATACGGCCGAGGAAGGGGTTGGCTTCGAGGATCGTACCGATCAGACGGAACGGACCTTCTTCAACCGTAGGCTCCGGAACATGCTCGAGAACCAGATCGAGCAACGGTGCAAGACCCTGATCCTTCGGACCTTCTGGGTTGACGTTCATCCAGCCGTCACGGCCGGAACCGTAAAGGATCGGGAAGTCGAGCTGCTCGTCGGTAGCATCGAGGTTTGCGAAAAGGTCGAAAACTTCGTTGATGACCTCTTCATGGCGGCCATCCGGACGGTCGATCTTGTTGATCGCGACGATCGGGCGAAGACCAACCTTCAGCGCCTTGCTGACGACGAACTTCGTCTGCGGCATCGGGCCTTCGGAACTATCGACCAGAACGATCGCGCCATCCACCATCGACAGGATACGCTCAACTTCGCCGCCGAAATCGGCGTGGCCGGGGGTGTCGACGATGTTGATGCGAACACCCTTCCACTCCACCGAAGTCGCCTTGGCAAGAATGGTGATGCCGCGTTCCTTTTCGAGATCGTTGCTATCCATCACGCGTTCCGCAACGCGCTGGTTGTCGCGGAACGAGCCGGACTGCTTCAGAAGCTCGTCAACGAGCGTCGTTTTTCCATGGTCAACGTGCGCGATAATCGCGATGTTGCGAATTGCCATTGTTCAAAATCTCTGAGGTTGGGCGCTACCGTCGTGAGATGCGCCAATTTAGTTTGGCGCGCTCATAACCTTTTTTTTGCAAATGCGAAAGGGGGGCATTGTCATATGCCCCCTGCGCTCAGGTTCTAGCTCAAGAATATGACAGTCTTTTATACGAGGCCGCGCTTCAAAAGCATGGCATCGGGACTTGGCATCTTGCCGCGAAAAGCGAGATAGGCCTCCTCCGGATCGATCGAGCCACCGACTGAATAGATATTCTCTTTCAGCTTGCGCGCCATTTCACCATCGAAGGCGTTGCCGGTTTCCTCGAAGGCAGAAAACGCGTCGGCGTCCAGCACCTCCGACCACATGTAGGAGTAATAACCGGCCGAATAACCATCACCGGAAAACACATGCTGGAAATGTGGCGTCGCATGCCGCATGACGATGGACTTCGGCATGTTCAGGGCGGAAAGCACCTCACCTTGTACGACCATGGGATCGCCGACGCTGTCACGGGTATGGAACGCCATATCGACGATGGCCGAAGAAGTGAATTCCACCGTGCTGAAACCGGCATTGAAGGTCTGTGCTGCCAGAACCTTGTCCAGCAGCGCCTTTGGCATCGGTGCCCCGGTTTCATAATGCAGGGCATATTTCTCCAGAATTTCCGGCACGGTCAGCCAGTGTTCGTAAAGCTGCGACGGCAACTCGACGAAATCGCGCGACACACCCGTTCCGGAAACGGAAGGATAGGTGACATCAGATAACATGCCGTGCAGGGCGTGGCCGAATTCGTGAAACAGCGTGCGCGCATCATCGAGCGAAAGCAGCGCAGGCTTTCCCTCTGCCGGTTTTGCAAAATTGCAGACATTGTAGATGATCGGTATTTCACCGACAGTGCCGTTCTTCAAAGGCAGCTTGTGCTGCGACTGGAACGAACTCATCCACGCGCCGGAACGCTTGGACGGGCGGGCGAAATAATCGCCGAGGAACATGGCCTTCAGGTCGCCCTTGTCGTCGCGGATTTCAAAAACCCGCACATCGGGATGATAGGCGGAGACACCCTTGATCTCGACGGCACGAATTGCAAAGAGCCGGTTGGCCACATCGAAACACGCATCGATGATCTTTTCCAATTGCAGATACGGCTTCAATTCAGTCTCGGAGAAGCTGAATTTCTGTGCCCGCAGCTTTTCGGCGTAATGGCGCCAGTCCCAGGGCATCACCTCGTGGTTCTTGCCCTCCGCGGCGATGATGGCGGCAAGTTCAGCCTCCTCCTCACCTGCGCGCAGCACGGCCTTTTCCCAGACCTGGCCCAGAAGACCGTTCACGGCATCCGGCGTTTTAGCCATCGTGTCGTCCAGCTTGTAGGCAGCAAAATTCTTGTAGCCGAGAAGCTGTGCCTTTTCCTCACGCAGTTCCAGCGTACGGCGGACGGTCGCGCGGTTGTCGGTATCGCCACCATTTTCGCCGCGAGCCACCCAGGCCTTGAAGGCTTGCTCGCGCAAGTCGCGGCGTTCGGAGAAGGTCAGGAATGGCTCGATGATGGAGCGGGAAAGGGTAACGGCAAATTTGCCGTCTTCGCCATGTTCGCGCGCGGCGCCTGCCATGGCATCACGCAGAAAACCGGGAATGCCGGAAAGCTCGTCGTCGGTAGAAAGCAGAAGTTTCCAGCTCTTTTCATCCGCCAGAACATTCTGCCCGAATTTGGCGCCGAGACTGGCAAGCTCTTCATTGATGGCAGCCAGACGCTCCTGACGGTCTTTCTGCAACTTTGCGCCGGAGCGCACGAAACCCTTCCAGTGCCGTTCGAGAACGCGTTTTTCCTCGCCGGTCAGGGAAAGCGCATCGCGCGTTTCCCATAGAGTGTCGATGCGTCTGAACAGCGACTCGTTCATGCCGATCTTGGAATAGTGCCGTGACATTTTCGGCGCGATTTCCCGCTCCAGTGCCTGAATGACACTGTTGGTGTGGGCACCCGCCTTGTTCCAGAACAGCGCCGAAATGCGCGAGAGTTCGTCGCCGGCGATTTCAAGCGCGGTCACGGTGTTTTCGAAGGTCGGCGCCTGCGGATTGCCGGCAATCGCATCGATTTCCTGTTCATGGGACAAAAGGGCGGCTTCAAAGGCCGGAGCAAAATCCTCATCCTTGACCGCATCGAATTTCGGCAGACCGTTCTGACCGTTCCAGATAACGAGTGCGGGATAGGGCGCGGTCGTGGATGGCATTTCATCTTCCTTGTACAATTCCGGTTTACGCCCATATGGGCATGCCTCCACCGCCAATTCAATATGCCGGAATTTGGTGTGGAAGACATGATCGTCAACACCGCCAAGTATTGACCGGCATGGCGACGGCATGTTTTGATTTCTCGCAATAATATCCCATGATGGAGATATGTATTATGGAGATTTATTCTTTAAGGTCTGCCAATAGTTTCCTTTTCAGGGACAATCCCAAAAACAGCAGACCCGTGGGAAGCCCCGATTTCGGCAAGGCATCCCCATCCGACACGGCCACCGGCTTTGAAGAAACGATAGACCGCATCGATTTCACCAGTGTCAGCCCCCGGCAATTGCGGGAAATCGCGCAGGCATATTACGATACCGGAAAAATCAGCCACGATACCTGGCTTGAGCTTTCGTCCGAACTTCCGGCACAAACGCTGAATGCCAATGGCGAGGTGATTGACATTGCCGACGTGACCGACGACACGGATTTCGACTTTGTGACGTATTTTTCTGACCGGATCGAGATTGCCCGTTCCATTGGCACGACGGATGAAGTGGAAAAAATGCAGGACGTATTGTCTTTTTTTGCTTCGACGTGACGATGACAGGCAATGTTGTTGGACGTCCCGCAATCAAACTGACGAATACTTTACGCAATTTTCGATAATATGATTTATGCGCCATTGCTTATCGTCCGAAACTTAGTAAGGCTGACTTACCAAAAGGCGAAGCATGGGCACACGCGAAAAAGATTCATTGGCATTTTTGCTGAACAGCGGCGCACGCCTGCTGAACAGTGCATTTGAGCGCCGTATCTCGGAAGCCGGACTGGGCCTTACCCCCGGCGAAGCAAGAGCATTGCTGACAGTTGCGGTTATCGATGGCAGCAAACAGGCTGACATCGCCGCCCGTCTCGGCATCGAACCCATGACGATCTGCGCCTATCTCGACAAGTTGCAGTCACTCAATCTGATAGAACGCCAGCAGGACCCGCAGGACAGGCGTTCCAAACGTATCGTCCTGACGAAAACCTCCGCGGACATGCTGGAAGCTGTCGGTCATGAAATCGACCAGCTCGTTCTTCAGGCCACACAGGGACTGAACGAAGAGGAAGTCGCGCTTTTCCGTAGCTTCCTGCAGACGCTTCGCAACAATCTGCAACCGGAACAGCAGGGCCAGAACGGCTGATCGCAATGTCGAAAACGATCATGTCCAGAAAACGCACGGCTTTGCTCGGAGCATTGCTGACAGCGCTGGCGCCCATTTCCATGTCGATTTACACGCCGGCCATGCCGGAACTGACACGGGTTTTCGCAACCACCGACTCCGCCATAAAACTCAGCCTGTCGCTCTATTTTGCCGGTTTTGCCTTTGCCCAATTGCTTGCCGGGCCGGCATCCGACGCCTTCGGGCGGCGCAAGGCGAGCCTCGTCTTCCTGTCGATCTTTTTGGGCGGTGGTGTGCTCGCCCTCTTGGCCCCAACCATCGAAGTGCTGCTGTTCGCGCGCCTCGTTCAGGGCATCGGCGCTTCCGTCGGCATGACTGTTGCGCGCGCCGTGGTGCGCGATCAGTTCACCGGCCCGGAAGCCTCCAGCATCATGAACCTCATCGGCATCATGCTGGCGATCGGCCCTGCGATGGGGCCGACGATCGGTGGTCTGTCACTTGCGGCTTTTGGCTGGCAATCGGTGTTTTTCCTCATGGCCGGTCTCGGAGCTATCGCCATCCTTTCGGTGGTGCTTTTTCTGCGTGAAACGACGGTGCCTGACAAAACCAGGATCCGACCCCGACACCTTCTGTCGGCCTATGGCACATTGCTGAAGCAGCCGCGTTTTCTTCTGGCCGCCCTCGTGCTCGGCGGCTCCATCGGCGCACTTTATGCGCAAGCCACCATGCTGACCTTCATCCTTATCAACGAAGTCGGCATGTCCCCCACGGCCTTCGGTGTCGGCATGCTGATGCAAACAGGCGCCTATTTCTTCGGGTCGATTGCGTTGCGTTACATCGCGCCGAGACTGGGCGACCGGCGTTCCGTCGTGCTTGGCCTTTGTTTTTCCGGCACGGGCGGTCTTCTCATCATGCTGTTGGTTTTCCTCGTGCCGCCATCCTTCCTCTCCATCATGGGCCCCGTCGCAGTGGCGACCGTCGGGATCGCGCTGTTGACGCCTTCGATGGTCACGGCGGCCCTCGCCCCCTTCCCGCATATCGCCGGCTCGGCATCGGCCATGATGGGTTTCATCCAGATGGGATCTGGCTTTGCGGGTGGGGCAATGGCCTCGCTCATAGGTTCCCCGCTGACCAGCTTCGGCATCATCATTCCGGTTATGGAATTCGTGGCCGTTGCCAGCTACATCGGCTTTCGCGCCGTTTCCAGAAGAGAGACATGAAAAAACCCGCAGGCGTTGCCACCTGCGGGTTTTTCCAATTCATACTTAAGCAGAATTACTTGCCGAGATTACGCTTCGCAAGGGTGCGCAGGCGCAGGGCATTGAGCTTGATGAAGCCAGCTGCGTCCTTCTGGTCATAAGCACCGTGGTCGTCCTCGAACGTCACCAGCGCGTCGGAATAGAGCGACTTCGCGCTCTCGCGGCCGGTCACCATGACATTGCCCTTGTAGAGCTTCAGCGTCACTTCACCTTCCACATGCTCCTGGCTCTTGTCGATCAGGGCCTGCAGCATCTCGCGCTCGGGCGAGAACCAGAAGCCGTAATAGATGAGTTCGGCGTAACGCGGCATCAGATCGTCCTTCAGATGCGCGGCACCCCGGTCGAGCGTGATGGATTCGATCGCGCGATGCGCAGCCAGCAGGATGGTGCCGCCGGGCGTTTCGTAGACGCCGCGCGACTTCATGCCGACGAAGCGGTTCTCGACCAGATCGAGACGGCCGATGCCGTTTTCGCGACCATAATTGTTGAGCGTCGCCAGAAGCGTGGCAGGCGACATTTCCACACCGTTGATGGAGCAGGCATCACCCTTGCGGAAACCGACCTTGATAACGGTTGCCTTGTCAGGCGCTGCTTCCGGGGAAATGGTGCGCATGTGCACATATTCCGGGGCTTCCTTAGCCGGGTCTTCCAGAACCTTGCCCTCGGACGAGGAGTGCAGCAGGTTGGCGTCGACGGAGAACGGCGCTTCGCCCTTCTTGTCCTTGGCCACGGGAATCTGGTTCTTTTCGGCAAATTCCAGAAGGTCGGTCCGGCTCTTGAAAGTCCAGTCGCGCCATGGGGCGATGATCTTGATATCCGGGTTCAGCGCATAGGCCGAAAGCTCGAAACGGACCTGGTCGTTGCCCTTGCCGGTGGCGCCATGCGCAATGGCATCGGCACCGGTCTTCTTGGCGATCTCGATCAGGTGCTTGGAAATCAGCGGGCGGGCGATGGAGGTACCGAGCAGATAGACACCTTCATAAACGGCGTTGGCACGGAACATCGGAAAAACGAAATCACGCACGAACTCTTCGCGGACGTCCTCGACGAAGATTTCCTTGATGCCCAGCAACTCGGCCTTCTTGCGCGCCGGCTCAAGCTCTTCGCCCTGGCCGAGATCGGCGGTAAAGGTCACGACCTCAGCGCCGAGTTCCGTCTGAAGCCACTTCAGGATGATCGAGGTGTCGAGGCCGCCGGAATAGGCGAGAACGACTTTCTTAACGTCTTTCGGGAGTGCCATTATGATGTCCATCTGCATGATGACGGCATCGGGGTACCGCCATTTCCTTGGGATTTCGGCACTTTTACAGTGCAACCCGAAAACTGTGAAGCGATTTTCGGAAAAGATGCCCGACAAAACAACGAATAGGACGAAAGGGCAATAGGCATTTGCGAAAGGTCAGATCCCCGCAACAGCGCGTCATGACTGGAACGAACGAATTGTCACATGCATTATGCGATTTCGCGCTTTAACATGAAGCGGCGCGATCAACTTGAAGACCGTGAATGAAGCCACTCAGGGTTCAGGCAACGTTGCAAACGGCTGGAAACAGCACAAAACGACGCGAAAGGAAAACCTATGACGACCATCCACCCCGCATTCAAGGAAGATAATGTCGCCGTCATCACCGGCGCGGCCTCCGGTATCGGACTTGCCGCGGCCCGGAAATTCGCCGGTTTCGGCATGAGCGTCGTCCTCGTCGATCTCGACGGTGACAAGCTTGCCGCAGCGCATGCTGATATTCTGACCATCGCAAAGGACGGCGAAGCACAGATCGTTGCAATACCGACCGACGTGTCGAAACTCGATGAGCTGGAGGCGCTGGAACGCGCTGTCATCCAGCGTTTCGGGCGGGTTCATGTGTTGATGAACAATGCCGGCATCCAGCCGGGCAGCGCCATCTTCGGCGCTCAGGCCAACTGGGAAAAAGTTATCAACGTCAACCTGATGGGTGTCGTGAACGGCAGCCGGGTGTTTGGGCAGGGCATGGTCGCCCATGGCGAGGCCGCGCTCATCATCAATACCGGTTCGAAACAGGGCATCACCACCCCGCCGGGCGATCCGGCCTATAATGTCTCGAAGGCCGGCGTCAAAGCCTTCACGGAAGCGCTACAGCACGAGCTGCGCAATATTCCGAACAGCGCGGTTTCCGCCCATCTCCTGATCCCCGGTTTCGTCTTTACCGGCCTCACGGCAAATGGCAGGACGGAAAAACCAGCAGGAGCCTGGACCGGCGAGCAAACCGTTGATTTCATGATCGAGCGCATCGCCAGGGGCGATTTCTACATTCTCTGCCCGGATGGCGAAGTGGATCGCCCGACGGACGAGAAACGCATTCTGTGGGCAGCTCAAGACATCGTCCAAAATCGTCCGCCACTGTCGCGCTGGCACACCGAATATTCCGCCGCCTTCACCAGCTTCCTCAAAAACTGATCGCCCGACGCCGCCGCACTTTGAAAGTTGCGGCGGCTATCCACTTTTGATCATCCCCGGTTTTCGTACCAATGTCCCGGCGCGCAAAAACATTGGCAGAAACGCGAATTCGCGTTAAGCAACGGCAGTCTCCAGCTTTACGGGTGCCGCGATGGATTTCGTTCCGAGCCTGCCAACACTTGCCGCCTTCACCGTCGCCATCCTGCTTCTGGCGGTCACGCCCGGGCCTGACATGACGCTATGGATCAGCCGGTCAATACGCGAGGGCCGGGCAGCGGGTTTCATGACCCTTGTGGGCACCAATCTCGGCATTACCGTGCATACAATGCTGGTTGCCTTCGGCGTCGCGGCCCTCATCGTCGCATCGCCGACAGCCTTCCTCATCCTGAAGACCGGCGGGGCCGCCTATCTTGTCTGGCTCGCCATTCAGGCGATCCGCAAGGGCTCGGATTTCGTGATGGTCAAGACCACGGGCGAAAAACAGCAATCCTCACTTAAATCCGCCTTGCTGAACGGTATTTGGGTCAATCTGCTCAATCCAAAGGTCATCATCTTTTTCATGACCTTCCTGCCGCAATTCGTCAGCGCATCCGATCCGCATGTCACCGGCAAGCTTATTTTCCTTGGGCTCTGGTCAATCATCGTGGCGCTGCCGATCGGCATCGGCATCGTCGTTGCCGCCGATGTGCTGTCGGCCTGGCTCCAGCGCAACAAGAAGGTTCTGCGCGGGCTGGATTATACGATCGCCGGTGTATTTTCGCTTTTCGCCGTCAAGATTTTCCTCACCCAGACGCGATGACGCACAAATAAAAAAGGCGCCCGCAGGCGCCTTTCGGATAACTCATCAGCCGATCAATAGCTCATCGTCATCAAGCGTCTGGCCGCGTATCTTGCGGAACATGTCGATAAGATCTTCGACCTGAAGACCCTTGCGGCTTTCGCCGGACACATCGAGCACGATCTCACCGGCGTGCAGCATGATCGTGCGGTCGCCATAGTCCAGCGCCTGACGCATGGAATGGGTAACCATCAGCGTCGTCAGCTTGCGCTCGGAAACCACCTTGCGGGTCAGCTCCATCACGAACTCCGCCATGCCGGGATCGAGTGCTGCCGTATGTTCGTCAAGCAGCAACACGTCCGAACCGGAAAGCGTTGCCATGACAAGCGAGACCGCCTGCCTTTGCCCGCCGGACAACAGGTCCATGCGGTCCTTCAAACGATTTTCCAGACCGAGATTGAGCGAAGCGATACGCTCCCGGAAGAAATCCCGCCTGCCGCGCCCAAGCGCCGGCAACAAGCCGCGACGCTCTCCGCGAGACGCCGCAAGCGCAAGGTTCTCCTCAATTGTGAGCGCGCCACAGCTGCCAGCCAATGGGTCCTGAAACACGCGCGCCACCCGCCCAGCCCGGCTGGCGGTCGTTTTGCGTGTGACATCGGCGCCACCAACCATCACCTTTCCGGCCGTCGGCAGGACATCGCCCGCGAGAACGCCGAGAAGCGTGGATTTGCCGGCACCGTTGGAGCCGATCACGGTAACGAAGGAACCATCCTCGATGGTAAGATCGATCTTGGCCAGCGCCTGCTTTTGCAGCGGTGTGCCACGCCCGAAGATGACCTGAATGTCGGAAAGGGAAATCACGATGTTGCTCCCCCGCGGCGCAGTCGAGGCAGGATCAATGCGATGGCTACCAATACTGCCGTAACGAAATTGAGATCGGAGGCCTTGAGACCCAGCGCATCGCTCGACAAAGCGAGCTGGATGGCAAGGCGGTAGGCGATGGAGCCGAAAACACAGCCGATGAGCGCAATCAGAATGCCCCGCGAGCCGAACAGCGTTTCGCCGATGATGACGGCCGCAAGCCCGACGACGATGGTGCCGACACCGGCAGTCACATCGGCAAAGCCATTGGTCTGCGCAAAAAGCGCGCCGCCGAGCGCGACCAGTGCATTCGAAAGCGCCATGCCAAGATAGATCTGGTTGCCGGTCTTCACCCCTTGGGCGCGCGCCATCCGCGCATTCGCGCCCGTCGCCCGCATGGCAAGGCCCGCGTCGCTCTCAAGGAAACGCCAGACGAGAATGACAGCGAGCAATACCAGAACGCCGATAAAGAGTGGCCGCACGAGATATTCGGAAAGACCGAGACCGTAGAACGGCGAGATCATCGTATCCTGATTGAGCAGCGCCACATTCGGTTTTCCCATCACCCGAAGGTTCACCGAAAATAGCGCGATCATCGTCAGGATTGACGCAAGCAGGTTGAGTATCTTGAACCGAACGTTGAGCGTGGCCGTAACGATGCCAGCACCGGCGCCGGCAACCATCGCAATCGCCGTCGCGACCCACGCATTGAGGCCGGCGATGATCATCACGGCCGCAACGGCTGCGCCGAGCGGAAAGGAACCGTCAACGGTCAGATCAGGAAAATCAAGTACCCGGAAAGCGAGATAGACGCCGATCGCCACGAAGGCGAAGACCAGTCCCAGTTCCACGGCACCCCAGAAAGCGATTTGGCTCACGGTAATGTCCTTGTTATTGCCGCCGCGTCGGCGGATACGGGCACCGTTGCGTGCCGCGCAAAGCGGGCGGCGAGTGACCGCCGCCCGAAGTCCGGTTTAGTCGATGACCTTGGTGGCGCGCTTCGTCACGCTTTCGGGGAAGGTGACGCCAGCTTTTTCAGCAGCCTTCTTGTTGATCACCAGATCGGTGCCGACGGCAACGGTTGCCGGAATGTCGCCGGGCTTCTCACCCTTGAGAATGCGAACAACGACAGCGCCGGTCTGCTTGCCAACGTCGAAATAGTTGAAGCCGAGAGCCGCAACCGCACCGCGCGCAACGGAATCCGTATCGGCGGCATAAAGCGGAATTTTCGCCTCACTCGCAACGCCAGCTGCCGCCTCGAAAGCGGAAACGATGGTATTGTCGGTCGGCACGTAGATCACGTCGGCCTTGCCGACCAGTGCGCGCGTCGCGCCCTGCACTTCGGCGGATTTTGTGGCGACAGATTCAACGACCTTCAGGCCGGCCTTTTCAGCCTCAGCCTTCAGCGCTGCAAGCGTCGAGACGGAGTTGGCCTCGGCGGAGTTGTAGATAAAGCCGATGGACTTGGCGTTGGGCGAAATTTCCTTGATCAGCGCCAGATGCTCAGCAATCGGCAGCATGTCGGAAAGTCCGGTCACGTTGCGGCCGGGTTTTTGCATGTCCTTGACGAGCTGTGCGCCAACCGGATCGGAAACAGCCGTGAAGACAACCGGAATGTCGCGCGTCGCCGCAACGACGGCCTGAGCGGACGGTGTGGAGATCGGCACGATGACATTGGGGGCTTCGCCCACGAACTGACGCGCAATCTGCGCTGCGGTGCCTGGATTACCCTGCGCGGACTCGTAGAGGAACTTGAGGTTCTCGCCTTCCTTGTAACCGGCTTCGGCAAGCGCTGCCTTGACGCCGTCACGTGCGGCGTCAAGCGCCGGATGTTCGACAATGGCGGTGACGGCAACGGTGACGTTTTCAGCCTTGGCCGGCAGAACGAGGGCGCTCGCGGCTGCGAGCGCCAGAATGAATGCACGCATAGGTATCCTCCAGTTGGTTTCTTATTGCCGTCTTATTAGAAACAAGACCGCCCGAAATCAATCAAAGAACCGTAACGAACCAAGCTTTCTGCCGCGATTGGCGTCGATTCAGTCGTCCGCACCGTGGTTGGCAATCATCATCGCCTCGAAAGCCAGCCTTTCGGTTTTGCGCATGCGCTCGGATTCCGATTTCAGCTGGCCGCAGGCAGCGAGAATATCGCGGCCGCGCGGCGTACGGATCGGCGAAGCGTAACCCGCCTGATTGATGAAATCCGCGAACTTCTCGATCTGCGCCCATTCGGAGCACTGGTAATTCGTGCCTGGCCACGGATTGAACGGAATGAGATTGATCTTGGCTGGAACGCCCCTCAGAAGCTGCACCAGCATCTTGGCGTCTTCCAGACTGTCGTTCACATCCTTCAGCATCACATATTCGAAGGTGATGCGGCGGGCGTTGGAGACACCCGGATAATTGCGGCAAGCCTCGATCAGCTCCTTCAGCGGGTATTTCTTGTTGATCGGCACCAGCATGTCGCGCAGATCGTCGCGCACCGCATGCAGTGAAATCGCCAGCATGACGCCGATCTCATCGCCCGTGCGGAAGATTTCCGGCACGACGCCCGAGGTGGACAGGGTCACGCGACGCTTGGAGAGCGACAGGCCGTCACCATCGGTGGCGATCAGAAGTGCGGTCTTCACATGTTCGAAATTGTAGAGCGGTTCGCCCATGCCCATCATCACGATGTTGGAGACCTTGCGGCCTTCGCTCGGCACATAGGCGCCGACCGGCGTCGAACCGTCAGGAAAATCGCCGAGCCGGTCGCGGGCGAGCAGAAGCTGGGAGAGAATTTCCTCGGCCGTCAGGTTCCGCACCAGACGCTGCGTGCCGGTGTGACAGAAGGAACACGTCAGCGAACAGCCCACCTGGCTCGAAATGCAAAGCGTGCCGCGTCCTTCTTCGGGAATATAGACCGTCTCGATCTCGACAGGACGTCCCGCACCGCGCGGCGGAAAACGCATCAGCCATTTGCGGGTGCCGTCGTTGGAAATCTGCTCCTCGACGATTTCGGGGCGGGCAATGGTGAAGGCTGCTTTCAGCTTTTCCCTGAGTTCCTTGGCAACATTGGTCATGTTGTCGAAATCCGAGACGCCGCGCACATACAGCCAGTTCCACAACTGGCTGACACGCATCTTCACCTGCTTCTGCGGCACGCCGATCTCGGCCAGCGCCTCGCCCATTTCCTCACGCGTCATGCCGATCAGCGACGGCTTGCCGGACATGAGATCGCTATTGGCGATCAGGGGAGTTTTGACTGCCAGACCGGCAGGGGCATGCAATACGGACATCACGCTATCCCATCATCCAATGCATCGCACGACCGGCCTTTAGGAAAGGCGGAAAATCGTCTGCATGTCGAGAAAATCAAAGGCGGAGCACTTTTCGCGCATCCGCCTGTCAATGTTGCCGCGCCTTTAGCATCAAACAAGCAAAAACGCAAATGGCCGGTCGATGACCGGCCAATCACGAAGCTGACGAAGCGTCAGGATTACTTGCAGCTTTCGATCTGCTTGAAAGCAGCCGAAATGCCAGAAAGCGAATAGGAATAGGAAGTCGCGGTGCCGCGGCCGGACACCGCCTTCACCGTCATCGACTTGCCGCCCTTCATCGCGGCAACGAGAGCGGGTTCTTCGGCAGCATTTTCAACCCAGGCAGCCTTGTCCTTGGTAAACATCACGAAGTTCTTGTTGTCGATCGTGACATTGACCTTGGAGCCCTGCTTCAGCGGGTAACCCACCATGGCCTGCGGCTCGTAGGAAATATTCTGGCCCGGACGCTGCGACACGATGAAGAAGATATCGCCGTGATCGACGCTCGCCGGTTCCTTGGAAGTGGGGATGGAAAGAACGTAGCAGACGGTGCTGTTGCCCGATTTGTACGAATAGGCGCCCCATGCATTGAACTGCTGGATGCGCGTGGGCGACTGTGCAGATGCTACGCCGACGCTGGTCAGCAAAATGGCCACTGCGGTTGCTACACTTCTTACAAACATAGAATTTCCTGCCGGGTTATTGTCTTCCATTGGCCCGAAGCAGCGGCGGGCTCCATGTGTATGGATCGGCCACGTTCAGGTGCGGATCGTCTTTTCTCATTGTGGTCAGGAAGCGGTTACCAAACCGTCAACAACACGTATAAAATGCCGAAAACGTCTTGAAGTGTTACAGATCGGCTACGCCCGCACCCTGAGAAGAAAGGCGTGGCACGCCCTCCCCGTCATGTCTATGACACACAAATTCAGGCAACAATTTGTCACCTGCCCGGCTCCGAGGAGCCTCGTCATCACAGACGTGTTATTCGGCCTCCTGCTGCCGTTTCAGCATGGCATCCGCCGCATCGTAATGCTCCATCTTGATGTGGGCGCGGATCATCGCAAGCGCGGCCGTAATGACCGCGATGTCGTCGGTAAATCCAACGACCGCCAGCATGTCCGGTATGGCATCAAACGGCATGATGAAATAGGCGAGCGCGGCCAGAATGATGCCCTTGGCACGCAGCGGAGTATCCCGGTCGATCGCGCAATAATAGGCTGCTGCCGCATCGCGCGCGAAGGGCACCTTTGTCATCACACGCTTCAGCTTCGGCCAGAATTTGGCGCGCACGACGCGTTCGCGTTCGCCCTCGCTGCCCGTTTCCCCGGGCAAAAGAATTTCACCGATTTTCACATCATCCATGATCGACGGTCCTCCGGTCACGGTTATTATATGGGAGTTAAAGCCCGCCGTTCAATTCCCACGGCCCGTTGCCGCCTTCTGCATGGCCTCCGCGAGCAGGAAATCCCGCTCGGTAACGCCTTGCGAATCGTGGGTGGTGAGGCAGACCCTGACGCGCGAATAGACGTTAGACCATTCTGGATGATGATTGAGCTTTTCTGCCACGAGTGCGGACTCGGCCATGAAACCGAAAGCCTCCGCAAAACTCGCAAACTTGAACGACCGGACGATTGCTGCCCCGTCCTCGCGCAAGGACCAGCCTTCGAGTTTTAAAAGCGCCTGCCGGACGGCTTCCGGTTCAAGTCTTGGATATTTCATGCATCTTGCCTCCGCTTGACATGCGATCCGCTGTTTCGGAGAAACATTAACGCCTCAACGACCGGATCGACGCATATTCAATGAAACATACAGCCGTTCTTTTTGTCTGCATGGGCATCCGCTCACCGCTTGCCGAAGGCATTTTGACAAACCTTGCCGAAACCGAAGGCGTATCTCGCCAACTCACTGTCGATTCCGCCGGCACCGGCGGTTGGCACACCGGTACCGCCCCGGATCGCAGATCCATCGCAATCGCCCGCAAGCATGGGATCGATATTTCCCTGCAGCGTGCACGGCAGGTCAGCCAGGCCGATTTCGAGACCTTCGATCTCATCCTTGCCATGGACGGAGGAAATCTCGCGAAACTGCTCCGAAAGGCGCCCGAAAACCGGAAGCACAAAATCCACCTGTTCCTGGACTACGCTTCGGGACGCCACGAAAACGTGCCCGATCCCTATTTCGGTGGCGACGACGGATTTCTGGCCGTCTACAACATGCTTTTTGCAGGATGCAGCTCGTTGCTCGAGAAGATGGCGCTGGACCGCGCTTCGTGAAGCGGGAACACCTCTTCCACGATGTAAGGTCCGCCACCCACCGATTCCTTGGACGACATCAGCACGAAACGACCGACCGTGAAGGCCGATGTGCGGAAATTGCCGCGTCCGGAAAGATACTGCACCACATCGTCCAGCCGTGAAGAGCGCAACCGCGCCAGCGTCACATGCGGCATGAACTTGCGCGGATCCGGCGGCAGGCCGATCCTCTGACAGATCCTCTCGACCTCCGCCTGAAGCGCATTCATTTCCGGCGAGGGGGAAACCCCCGCCCAGATCGAATGCGGTTTCTTGGAGCCGAAGGAACCCATCCCGTTGAGACTGAGCTGGAATTCCGGCCTGTCGATCCGGTCCAGCCTGTCAACGACCTCATCGGCGGTTCTCCCGTCGATATCGCCGATAAAACGCAGGGTTATGTGATAATTCTCCACATCGATCCACCGGGCTCCCGGCAGACCACCGCGCAACAATGACAGGCTCATAGCCGCATTGCGCGGAATTTCGAGGGCGATAAACAGTCTCGGCATGGCGAGCTCCCCGAATCTCTTGGCAGAACAAGCATAGCGAATCATGCAATGCAGGCGGGCGCAAGTGCTTATTTTTTTTGCGCACCGATTGTCTTGATGAAGCTTTCAACAGCCGGCAAAGATTTCTCCACCATCATCGCCACACCCTGCGTATTGGGATGCATCTTGTCCTCCAGCTTCAACTTATCATCCGTCACCACGCCATCCAGAAAAAACGGATAAAGCGGCAGGTTGTATTTTTCTGCAAGCTTCGGATAGATCGGGTTGAAGCGCTTGGCGTAATCGTCACCCATGTTCGGCGGTGCCATAATGCCGACTAGCAGCACCGCTATGTTGCGTTTCTGAAAGCCGGAAATGATGGCGTCGAGGTTCTTTTCCGTCTGTTCCGGCGCAATACCGCGCAACGCATCATTGGCGCCGAGTTCCAGAATGACCCCGTCCGTGCCATCGGGAACCGACCACTCCGCCCGAGCCAGACCGCCTGAGGACGTATCGCCGGACACACCGGCATTGGTGACGGTAACATTGATGCCCTTGGCCTTTAATGCAGCTTCAAGCTGTGCCGTATAGCCATCGGTGGGGGGTAACTGGTAACCCGCCATGAGACTGTCGCCCAGGCCAACCAGTTGCAATGTCCGCTCCTGCGCCATGGCCGCCGAGGCGGAAAAGGCGGCGGCTAAAATGACGATGAAGTGAAACAGGGCAGCTTTAAATCTCATCACGGCTTTCCTAACTTGGTTTGCATTGTCTGAAATACCGTCCGCATCGACACCGCCAGACTGTTTTCATCATATATAGGAACGAGAATTGTGACGAAAAGCATCATAGAGCTTAAGAAGGCCGACCTCACGCTCGGCAACGCCGCCGCCTCCGTTCACGTTCTCAAGAGCATCGATCTTGCCATTGGCGAAAGCGAGGCGGTGGGGATCGTCGGCCCTTCCGGTTCGGGAAAATCGACCCTTCTGATGGTGCTTGCCGGTCTCGAAAGGCTGGATAGCGGCGAGATCTTCATAGCGGGCACGGAATTGCATAAGCTCGGCGAGGATGCTCTCGCGGATTTCCGCGGCAAGAATATCGGCATCGTTTTCCAGTCTTTCCACCTCATCGCCAATATGACGGCGCTGGAAAACGTAGCCGTTCCGCTGGAACTGGCCAACGTGCCGAACCCCTTCGAGATCGCCAAACGGGAACTCGTAGCTGTCGGTCTCGGCGAACGCCTCAACCATTATCCCGGCCAGCTCTCCGGTGGCGAACAGCAGCGTGTTGCGATCGCCCGCGCGCTTGCACCCTCCCCCGCCGTGTTGATCGCAGACGAACCGACCGGCAATCTGGATGCGGATACGGGCCAGCAGATCGCCGATCTTCTTTTCTCAAAACAGGCCGAACGCGGCATGACGATGATCCTTGTCACCCATGATCCGTCACTGGCCGCCCGTTGCTCAAGACAGATCAAGGTGCGCTCCGGCGAGATAGAGGGTGACAGCGCCGCTGCCCATATGGCTAGGGCGGTATCGGCATGATCGGCTCCATTCTCCCGTCTGTTGCCAACATCAAAAACGCATTGAGGCTCGCGCGGCGCGAAATTCGCGGCGGTTTGCGTGGCTTCTATATTTTCCTCGCCTGCATCGCGCTCGGAACCGGCGCCATTGCCGCTGTCAACTCCGTGTCACGCGCCGTCACCAGCGCGATTGCGACGGAAGGCCAATCGATACTGGCTGGCGATGTGCGCTTCGAGCTGCGCAACAGGGAGGCAACCGCAGAGGAGCGGGCCTACCTCGATGGCCTCGGCAAAATCGCCGTTTCCACCGGGCTGCGCTCCATGGCGCGCCTTGCCGATGGTTCCGAACAGACGCTGACGGAAGTGAAGGCCGTAGACGGCGCCTATCCGCTTTACGGCGCCTTCGTAGCAGATCCAAACCGGCCTCTGAGCGAGCTTCTGGCTGCGAACGGCGATACCTATGGCGCCGTTGCCGCGCCGCTTCTCCTGGAGCGGCTGGGCATCAAGGTCGGCGACGACATCCTTCTCGGTAATGTGAAGCTGAAACTGACCGGCACGGTTGTCGACGAGCCGGATGCCCTGTCCGACGGCTTCGGTTTTGCCCCAAGGCTGATGGTCAGCCGCGATGCGCTTTTCGCCTCAGGCCTCGTTCAGAACGGAAGTCTGGTCGAACACGCCTACAAGATCATGCTGAACGATCCTGCAGCGCGGGCCACGATGACCGATGCGGCCAACAAGACGTTTCCCGATGCCGGCTGGTCCATCCGCACGAGTGACCGGGCAGCGCCATCGCTTACCGAAAACGTCAACCGCTTCTCGCAATTCCTGACGCTGGTGGGCCTGACCGCCCTCATCGTTGGCGGCGTCGGCGTTGCGAACGCCGTTCGCGCCTTTCTTGATTCCAAGCGCACCACGATCGCCTCGCTGAAATGCCTCGGCGCGCCGGCTTCCGTGGTCACCATGACCTATCTCTTCCAGATCGTGTTCATTGCCGCCGTTGGCATCATCATAGGCCTCGCTGTGGGCGCCATCGCCCCGCTGATTGCCATGCGGTTTCTGGAGGGTGTGCTTCCGGTGCCGAAAGAGCTTGCCTTTTATCCGGCAGCACTTGGTCTTGCCGCCCTGTTCGGCATCTTGACGACACTTGCCTTCGCCATCGTGCCACTCGGCCAGGCGCGCGAAGTTCCCGCGACCGCCCTTTTTCGAGAGCAGGGGTTCGAGGAGGGCAGCTGGCCATCCTGGCCTTATCTCGCAGTGACGGGCTTGTTGTTGGCTGCGCTGGCCATACTTGCCATCTTTTCGGCAGAAGAACGTTTCATCGCCTCGGTTTTCCTTGCCGCCATCGCCTTCGCGTTTGTGGTGCTGCGACTGGTGGCGTCGGGCGTCAAGGCCATCGCCAAACGCAGCCCGCGCGTTCATTCCGCCGCCCTTCGCCTGGCGATCGGCAATATTCACCGGCCGGGTGCGCTCACCCCCTCCGTCGTTCTCTCCCTCGGCCTCGGGCTGACGTTGCTGGTGACCCTGACGCTTATCGACGGCAATCTGCGCCGCGAACTGACCGACAGCCTGCCGGAACGAGCGCCGAATTTCTTCTTCGTGGATATTCAGGGCACCGAGTTGCAGGGTTTCCGCGATCTTCTCAGGCAAGAAGCGCCTCAGGGCACGCTGACCGAGGTGCCGATGCTGCGCGGCCGCATTCTGGCGCTCAATGGCGAGGACGTGACGAAGATAGACGTGCCGCCATCCGGTCGCTGGCTGCTGCGCGGTGATCGGGGCATAACCTATTCGCAGGATGCTCCCGAAAACGCCAAGCTGACCGAAGGAACATGGTGGGGACCGGATTATAGCGGCGAGCCGCTGGTCTCTTTTGCGGCGAAAGAGGCGCAGGAACTGGGCCTCAAGATCGGCGACACCGTTACCGTCAACGTGCTCGGCCGCAGCATCACGGCAAAGATCGCCAATCTGCGCAATGTCGAATGGGAATCGCTGTCGATCAATTTCGTCATGGTGTTTTCACCCAATACCTTCCGTGGCGCACCACATACCTGGCTTGCCACACTCGCTGACCCCTCCGCATCCGCAAGCGAGGAGGGCCAGATATTGCGCGCCGTCACCAACGCCTACCCGACGATAACAAGCGTACGCGTGAAGGACGCGCTCGATGTGGTCAACCGGCTGGTCGGCCAGCTTGCCACCGCCATACGCGCAGCAGCGGCCGTTGCGCTCATAGCCTCCGTCCTCGTTCTCGCCGGCGCTCTTGCCGCCGGAAACCGTGCCCGCACCCATGATGCGGTGATCCTGAAAACACTGGGCGGTACACGCAGCCTGCTGATCCGCGCCTTCTCCTATGAATATATGATGCTCGGTCTCGCCACCGCCGTTTTTGCGCTTTTTGCCGGCGGCGTCTCCGCCTGGTTCGTCATTTCCCGCATCATGAAGCTGCCCTCCAGTTTCCTGCCGGATGTGGCGATCGGCACGGTCGTCGTCGCCCTCGTCATGACGGTAGGCATCGGCCTCATGGGTACATGGCGAATTCTCGGGCAGAAGGCCGCTCCGGTTTTGCGGCAGGCGGGTGAATAATCTTCGGTTGTGCGCTGCTTAACTTTAACGATTAATTCTTTGTAATGATCGCTGAAACGTGAGCGCTTTTCGCGCATATGGTGTCTTTTCGACTGCAAAAGGCCTTGTATCGGACACGTTCTGCCATCATATTCTTGGGCAGGCTTGCTGAAGCTCCGCAGCGGCGCCCGGGAGGTATCCCGACACCGTAGCAATTACGGAGCTCAAAAGAGGAAACAATGGCTGACTTCAATAACTACCAGAACCGCATGGCCCAGACCCGTGCACAGACTGGTGCGATGATCGATGAAGGTCTTCGTGCCTACATGCTCAAGGTTTACAACCTTATGGCACTGGCTCTGGTCATCACCGGTGTTGCGGCGTTCGCTACCTTCACGCTCGCGACCACCAATCCGGCTTTCGCCCAGTTGCTCTATGCATCGCCGTTGCGCTGGGTTGTGATGCTCGCACCGCTCGGACTGGTGTTCTTTCTTAGCTTCCGTATCCAGAACATGAGCGTTTCTGCCGCCCAGATGACCTTCTGGGTCTATGCGGCGCTGATGGGCGTGTCCCTGTCTTCGATCTTCCTGGTCTATACCGGCCAGAGCGTCGTACAGACGTTCTTCGTGACCGCTGCCTCGTTCGGCGCGCTCTCGCTTTACGGTTACACCACGAAGAAAGACCTTTCGGGCATGGGTTCGTTCCTGATCATGGGTCTGTTCGGCCTGATCATCGCGTCCATCGTCAACATCTTCCTCGCCTCTTCCGCGCTGCAGTTCGCGATCTCCGCGATTGGTGTGCTGATCTTCGCTGGCCTCACCGCCTATGACACGCAGAAGATCAAGGAAATGTATTTCGATGGCGACGAAGTTGCCGTGGCTGGCCGCAAGGCGATCATGGGTGCGCTGACGCTCTATCTCGACTTCATCAATCTGTTCATGTTCCTCCTGCAGTTCATGGGCAACCGTGACAAGTAAGGGCAGCAACCCAACTGGCAAACATGCAAAAGGCGGCCATTCGGCCGCCTTTTTATTTACCGAAATTCGAGACTTGATCGCCTCTCCACCCGCGTGTCCGCACGAAGCTGCGGCAGGGTAGCTCGTCCCGTCTCATCTCACTCGATGAGCTTCAGGACCTTGTCGAAAACCTTGAGAACCTGCGGCAGCTCGTGGCCACGTTTGAGAATGCGGCCATCCGTATTCACCACGCAATAGGCCCCCTGTTTCGCCGCCAGCTTGGGGTTCTTCTCGATCCTGTAGAGCGGCATTTCACCCGAGCGTTTAAAGACTGAAAATACCGCCTTTTCCTTCAAGTGGTCGATGGCATAGTCGCGCCACTCGCCCTCTCCCACCATGCGGCCATAGATGCGCAGGATCGCATCCAGCTCACGCCGGTGGAATGTAATTGGCAGAGGGTCTTTATCTTTTTTGTACTCGCGGAGATCGACAACGGTGGAACTGTCGCGTGAAGCGGTCTGAACCTGCTGCACATCCGGTTGATCGGTCATCCAATACCTCCGATTCCACCCAAGTCGTCCGATTAATGTGAGCCGGAGAAGACAAAATTGCAAGTCTCGAACAGCCATTGAACATGAGATCGCAACTTTGGAGGCGGGTTTTACGGTCTTAGGACGGCAGCGAAACCCGGCGTCTGCGACGCAGAAAGACGCCCTCCGATGCCCATAAGGACGTTGCCTTAGAAAAAAGCAGGGGTAAAAAAGGTAACCATTTAGGCAGCCATTTTAGCACGGCCTGCCGTATTTCGGTCAAACCATGGCCCGAATTGAATGGAATAGTCCTATTGTCAATTGATGCCTAGGCACCAAGATGACCCGATCCGGTGCATTGACCCTTTACCCCCAGCCCCCAATGCCCGGATCGGATCTTCCATCGCCAGACAGGCGATCAGGGTGTTTCATTCCCCAGTAAAATACTTGCGCCGACGATTGCCGCCGGATCGCCGCTGGCATTTGCCGTTTGCAACAGCACGGCGCAGCCGCCCTTTTTCACCTTTGCCACCACGCTCGCCGGGAGCTTCACCGTCATCGGTGAACCATCCCACATTCCAACCGTTTGCACGTCATAGACGCTGTGCCAGTAGGACATTTTCTTCCCCTGGTTTTCGCCTTTCTGCACATCCACCGTCTGTTCGCGCGTGAAATAGGCGACCACGACATCGGCCTTGCCGCTACCGGCGCCAATATCGATCTCCACCTCGTCACCGGCAAATTTGGACGCGACCGGCACGTTCAGCCCCTGGCCCTCCCGCTTGAAAGCATCCAGCCTGTCGTAAATCCCGCGGACATCCGCACCCTTGACGTGGTCGCGACCGTTCAGGATGGCCTGCGGCGTATAGACACCGTTGCGGCCGAGGGCGCGCATGTAGCCATATTGCCGCTCTGTATTTTCCTTCGATGCCAGGGAATCTGTCCAGCCAAGATAATTCCAGTAGTCGACATGGTAGGAGAGGCCGACCACATCACCCTTCTGGATCATCTTGCGCAACGCTTCGTCCGCCGGCGGGCAGGACGCGCATCCCTGCGATGTAAACAACTCGACAACGCCCTTCACAGCTTCCTGCGCATGCGCGGATGTGACGAGGAACGTGCCGAGAAGACATATCGACAGGGGCAATTTCAGCGGCATTACAAGAACCTTTGTCCGGAGCAGATATCCAGACGAATTGATGCGATCAACCCAACCGGATTCAAACCGGAAAATAACGTCTATTCCACTTCAATAGAAAGTCACGAAGGGGTGAGTGGCAATCACAAAAAAAGAGATGATGAAACGCAAAGACGCCGGGAAAAATCCCGGCGTCCTTTGCTGGTCTGAGCTTTGTCAGGCAACCAGATCGCGAAGAACCGTCTGCAGAATGCCGCCATTGTTCATGTAGATCACTTCATCCAGCGTATCGATGCGGCAAAGAAGCGGAACTTCCTTCACCGAACCGTCGCTGTAGGTGATCTTGGCGATCTTCTTTTCACGCGGCTTGATTTCACCTTCGAGACCATCGATCTCGACGACTTCATCACCCTTGAGATCAAGGCTTGCCCAGGTCGTGCCTTCCTCGAAGACGAAGGGAACGACGCCCATGCCGACGAGGTTGGAGCGGTGGATACGCTCGAAGGACTGTGCGATGACTGCCTTGACGCCGAGCAGGTTGGTGCCTTTCGCCGCCCAGTCGCGGGAAGAACCGTTGCCATATTCGACACCGGCGAAGATGACGAGCGGAACGCCCTCCGCCTTGTACTTCATGGCAGCGTCGTAGATCGACATCTCTTCCTTCGACGGATAGTGGATGGTGTAGCCACCTTCCTTGCCGTTCGGGCCGAGCATGTGGTTGCGGATGCGGATATTGGCGAAGGTGCCGCGCATCATGACTTCATGGTTGCCGCGACGCGTACCGTACTGGTTGAAGTCGGCAACGCCCACGCCGTGCTCCGTCAGATAGGCGCCGGCGGGCGAAGCAGCCTTGATCGAACCGGCCGGGGAAATGTGGTCGGTTGTGATCTTGTCGCCGAAGAGACCGAGAACGCGGGCGCCCTTGATGTTCGTAAGGCCCGTACCAGTCTTGCCCATGCCCACGAAGTAAGGCGGGTTCTGAACATAGGTCGACTTGTCGTCCCAGGCATAGGTCTGGCCCGGGGGAACCTGAACGGCCTGCCAGTTCGCGTCACCCTTGAAGACATCAGCGTACTTCGATTCGTAAAGTTCGCGTGTGACGTATTTCAGGATGAATTCCTGGATTTCCTGCGAAGTCGGCCAGATATCCTTGAGATAGACCGGATTGCCGTTCTGGTCGTCGCCGATCGGCTCCTTCGTCAGGTCCTTCTGGACTGTGCCGGCAAGCGCGTAGGCCACGACGAGCGGCGGCGAGGCGAGATAGTTCGCCTGAACATCGGGCGAGATACGGCCTTCGAAGTTGCGGTTGCCGGAGAGGACGCCGGCCGTGATCAGGCCCTTGTCGTTGATCGTCTTGGAGATCGGTGCGGGCAGCGGGCCGGAGTTGCCGATGCAGGTGGTGCAGCCGAAACCGACGAGGTTGAAGCCAATCGCATCGAGATCCTTCTGCAGACCCGACTTGTCGAGATATTCGGCAACGACCTGCGACCCCGGCGCCAGCGAGGTCTTCACCCACGGCTGGGACTTCAGACCCTTGGCAACCGCATTGCGGGCGAGAAGGCCGGCAGCGATGAGAACGGAAGGGTTGGACGTGTTGGTGCAGGAGGTGATGGCGGCAATCGCCACATCGCCATGGCCGAGATCGAACTCCTCACCCTCAACCGCATAGCGGCTGTGGAGTTGGCCGGGCTTCTTGTAGTCGTTCTCGAGAGCCGCCGCGAAATTCGGTGCAATGGTTTCGAGCGGCAGACGGCCTTCCGGACGCTTCGGACCGGCCATGGATGGCACGACGTCGCCGAGGTCGAGTTCAAGGGTGTCGGTGAAGACGAGGTCGGAACCGTCGCCCGTCCGCCACATGTCCTGCGCCTTCGAATAGGCTTCGACAAGCGCGATACGGTCCTTGGTGCGACCGGACATGGTCAGATAGTTGATGGTCTCGCCGTCAACCGGGAAGAAGCCGCAGGTAGCGCCATATTCGGGACCCATATTGCCGATGGTGGCACGGTCGGCCAGCGTCATCGAATCGAGGCCGGGGCCGAAGAATTCGACGAATTTGGAAACCACGCCCTTCTTGCGCAGCATCTGCACGACGGTCAGCACGAGGTCGGTCGCAGTCACGCCTTCCTTCACCTTGCCGGTCAGCTTGAAGCCGATGACCTCGGGCAGGAGCATGGAGACAGGCTGGCCGAGCATCGCTGCTTCAGCCTCGATACCGCCAACGCCCCAGCCGAGAACGCCAAGACCGTTGATCATGGTGGTGTGGCTGTCGGTGCCGACGCAGGTATCCGGGTAAGCGATCGTTTCGCCGTCCTCTTCCTTGGTCCAGATGGTCTGGCCGAGATATTCGAGGTTTACCTGGTGACAGATGCCGGTACCGGGCGGAACCACGCGGAAGTTCTTGAATGCCTGCTGGCCCCACTTCAGGAAGCGGTAACGCTCGCCATTGCGCTCATATTCAAGCTCGACGTTTCGGGCAAACGCCGTCGGCGTGCCAAATTCGTCAACGATAACAGAGTGGTCGATCACGAGGTCGACGGGAACGAGCGGATTGATCTTTTCCGGGTCGCCACCGAGCGACACCATGGCATCGCGCATGGCGGCGAGATCGACCACAGCCGGAACGCCGGTGAAGTCCTGCATGAGAACGCGGGCGGGACGATAAGCGATTTCGTTTTCGGTCAGGCCCTTATTGTTCAGCCACTCTGCAACGGCCAGAATATGCTCTTTGGTGACGGACTGGCCGTCCTCGAAACGAAGCAGGTTTTCCAGAAGAACTTTCATGGAATAGGGGAGCTTGGAAACGCCCTTCAGGCCGTTTGCCTCAGCCTTGGGAAGGCTGAAATAGACGTAGTCCTTACCATCAACGGTAAGGACGGAACGACAATGAAAACTGTCGAGTGATTTGGGCATGGATAAAAAACCCCGCTTACTCTGATAGCCAACACGTGCGTGCGGACACCTATGCACTCATGCACATCAGGATGCGGGTACGACCATTTCCGCTGTCCGCACGTGAAAATTGCTCCTCGCAATCGTCAAGTCCGGCGCAAGATGATGTTCACGCCGGCCGCTGGCGTGGTTGACACCCATATAGATAATTTCTCAGAAACGTGCCAGACCATTCAGGAAATCAAATCGATTTTTTTATGCGAGACGATGAAAATCTTATACGGAAACGCAGCATGGATTTGACCGCGGAAAATCTTGGCGTGCGACGCGGCGAAGATTTCATATTCATGAACATTTCCTTCAAGTTAAGTGACGGCGAAGCGCTGGTGCTGACCGGCCGCAACGGCTCGGGAAAATCCACGCTTCTGCGCACTGTAGCCGGCCTGCTGCGCCCCGAGCAGGGCTGGGTAAAGATAGCCGGCAAAGGAATAGAAGCGGACATGCGTCCATCGGAGGCCTGCCATTATCTCGGCCATCGCAACGCAATGAAAACGGAACTGACGGTTTCGGAGAATCTGCGGTTCTGGAAAGACTTTCTCGGTGACTTCACCGGCGGCGCCGGTGTCGATATCGATGAGGCGGCAGACATCGTCGGCCTTGCGGGCATCACCCACCTGCCCTTCGGTTACCTGTCCGCAGGCCAGCAGCGACGTTTTGCCATGGCAAAACTTTTGATCGCGTGGCGGCCGGTGTGGATTCTCGACGAGCCGACAGCGGCGCTCGACAAAGCAGCGGACGGCATGTTTACGGATCTGGTCAAGAGCCACCTGAGGAGAGGCGGCATCGTCATGGCTGCGACCCATCAGCCGCTTGGGCTCGACAATGCGCGGGAATTGCAGATGACGGGCTTTGCAGGTGTGGAGGCTTGGGCGTGATGGGTGCGTGTGCGGGGTATGCCCGCCTACCGAGGCGCCTCCAATGACCGCCCTCTTCCTCCGCGACCTGAAACTCTCCATCCGCGCCGGCGGTGGCGCGCTGATCGGCGTCTTGTTCTTCATGACCGTTGTCGCCGTCATCCCCTTCGGTGTCGGGCCTGATCTCAATCTGCTTGCACGCATCGGCCCAGCCATTGTCTGGATCGGCGCGCTGCTCTCCACCCTCCTCGGCCTCGACAGGCTGTTTCAGGCAGAGCGGGATGACGGCTCGCTAGACCTCATACTCATGCAGGAAAACCCGCTTGTGCTGACCGTGCTCGTCAAATGCCTGGCACATTGGGTGGGAACGGGTCTGCCACTGGTCATCGCCTCGCCGCTCATCGGCCTGTTCATGAACATGGACGAAGTGGCGATCGGCGCGGTGATGCTCACACTCCTTGTCGGATCGCCCGCCATTACCTTCATCGGCGCGGTGGGTGCCGCTGTCGCCGTTGCCTTGCCGCGCGGCGGCCTTCTGGTCTCCATCCTTGTGCTGCCATTGGCCATTCCGGTACTGATCTTCGGCGTCAGCGCGTCCTATGCGGCGGTGCAGGATCCGGCACCCTTTCTGCCGCCCTTCCTCATTCTCTGCGCGATCACGTTATTTTCAGCCGTGACCGGTCCTTTCTTTGCCGCTTTGGCATTGCGCAATGTTATGGATTGATGAAACCGCAATTGCCGATCTACGATTGACGGCGATCAATTGCGGGGCAGCCATTCTCGGGTTACACAAACGGCATGAACCAGCAGACTTTCACCATCACCAAATTCAGTGATCTCGCCAATCCCACGCGGTTTCTGGCGCTCTCGGCACGCATTCTGCCCTGGCTTGCGGTCCTGACGGCACTGGTGCTGGCCGCCGGTCTCTATCTGTCTTTCACGACAGATGGCGACTACCAGCAGGGTTATACCGTGCGCATCATGTATGTGCATGTCCCCTCCGCCTGGCTTTCGATGATGTGTTATACGGTCATGGCGGTCTCAGCGATCGGCACGCTCGTCTGGCGTCATCCGGTTGCGGATGTCAGCCACAAGGCGGCCGCACCCATAGGCGCCGCCTTCACGCTGATTGCGCTTGTTACCGGCTCGCTCTGGGGTAAACCCATGTGGGGAACCTGGTGGGTATGGGACGCGCGGCTGACGTCCGTCTTTGTGCTTTTTCTGATGTATCTTGGCCTGATAGCGCTCAACCGCGCCATGGACGACCCTTCCAGGGCCGCCCGTGTCAGCGCCGTGCTCATCCTCGTTGGTTTTGTGAATATTCCCATCATCAAGTTTTCAGTTGAATGGTGGAACACGCTTCACCAGCCGGCAAGCGTCATCCGCATGGGCGGCTCGGCAATCGATTCGGAGTTTCTCTGGCCGCTTCTGACCATGGCGATCGGCTTCACGCTACTGTTCTTCACGTTGCACATCGCCGCAATGCGTAACGAAATCTGGCGCCGGCGCGTGGCAGCCCAACGGCGGCTTGCCGCCCGCATGGCAAACCGGGAGGCATGACAACATGACACACGCCTTTTATATCGGCATGTCCTATGCGGCGACCGGCCTTGTTGTCCTCTGTCTCATCGCCTGGGTCATCCTGGATGGTCAGGCGCGCAAACGGGAACTGAAAGAACTGGAAGCATCCGGCGTGCGCCGCAGGGCAAAAGCCGCTTCTGCGGGTGAAACCCGATGACGCAGGCCAGCCAGGACCAGAACACCAAAGCCAAAAGCACGGGGCGCACACGATATGCCCTGGCGCTTCTGCCGCTTCTGCTTTTCGGCGGTTTTGCCATTATCGCCGGCAAGATGCTCTACGATCAGGACGTCAACGGGCTGGATATCAGCGCCATTCCATCGGCGCTCATCGGAACCAAGGCGCCCGCACTGTCGCTGCCGCCGCTGGAAGGCTCAAACCTGCCGGCCCTCAACGAGGCCGCCGTCAAGGGTAAGCTGACGCTGGTCAACGTCTTCGCCTCCTGGTGCATTCCGTGCCGTCAGGAGCATCCCATCCTTCAGGAATTGGCGAAAGACAAACGCATCACCGTCGTCGGCATCAACTATAAGGACAAACCGGACAACGCGCTTCGTTTTCTCGGCGAACTCGGCAATCCCTTTGCCGCGATAGGCGTCGACCCGAACGGCAAGGCCGCGATCGACTGGGGTGTCTATGGTATCCCTGAAAGCTATCTGGTCGGCGCCGACGGCACGATCCTCTACAAAAAGGTCGGCCCCTTCGATGCCCGCAGCGTCGAGCGGGATTTATTGCCGGCGATCACCGCTGCGGCCGGAAAGTAGCCCGCGCGCCGAACGGTATTATACCTTGGAAATCACCCTTAGCGACGGCCCTTCGGCTGTCGCCTGCAAACCCATCCCTTCAAGCACGACCTGATTGCGGCCACCACGCTTTGCCGCATACAGGCTGTCGTCAGCGCGTTTGATCGCATCGTGAATTGAATGATCTCCCCTCGCGACAGCTGAAACGCCGAAGCTCGCCGTGACCTTGGTGGCCACGCCACGGCTACGCCAATCCAGCGACAGAAGGTTCAAACGCATGGCATTGGCAAGGTGACCGGCCGCGGCGGCGGTGTGGCCGGGCAGGAAAACCACGAATTCCTCGCCACCGAAACGCGCCACCAGAGCGTCGCTACGCGCGCTTTTCCTGAGAAGGTCTGAAAGGCCGATGAGAACGATATCACCGGCGGCGTGGCCATAGTCATCGTTGATACGCTTAAAATGATCTATGTCGCACGCAATTACTGCGCCTATTGGTGTCCCGCTGCGAAAATCGGGAACGCGCCGGTCGAACCCACGGCGGTTCAGCACATCGGTCAGCGGATCGTGCTCAGCCGCTTGCAGGTGCCGGTCGACAGTCACGGAAATCTGGCTCGCGAGTACGGATAGCGCAAGGAGAAAGCCGAATATGCTCGCGGCAAGCTGCATGTAGAAAGCATAGTCGGATTCGAAGAATTCACTGAGTTCGATCATCGAACCGTTCGGCGTCATCACCAGCAACATGCCGATGCGCACCAGCGTTTCGAGCACCACGAGTGACGCAATCGCCACCATCAGCCTGTCTGCAAGCGCCAGGGGTCGCTTCCGCACGATCCAGACCGGGATGGCGAGCAGCAGGGCGCAGACAAGATCACCGATGACCAGCTCACGTTTCAGATCCGGTGTGACGAAGACATGGAACGAGACCAGCAAAACCGCCGCAGCCACGATCGACAGTCGCGTCGTCGTATAAAGCGGCCGTCCGAAATGGGTAAGCAGCGCATGGCCGTAGAGAAAAAAGGCAGAGAAAAACAACAGGTTCGAGACGATCGCCTGTACTTCGAAGGGCAAGCCGCCAAGCACCAGAGGTGCGGCAAAACCAAACGCCGCCGAAAGATATCCGAAACCCCAATATCGCGCCGAAGCGTGGCCGGTCCTCTGCAGGAACAGGAATACCACACCGAATGTCAGCATGATGAAGGGGAGAAGGTAGGCGAAATTATCTTGCACAGTGTTCTGCCGGACGGAAAGACGAGCCTTTGAGCCCGGACACTACCGCAATGCCCTTAAGAAAACTTGCATATAACGCAGGGTTTTCGTGCCTTTCCGACGCACGTACGGGCAGATATCTTCACATTGGCGGGAGCGCGTTCTGCCATTGCTTGATCGCTTCGACGGGCCAGACAAGCATCACTACGTTCAGCGTCAGATTATCGCGGATCAGCCAGCCGGTGAAGATTTCAAAGAAGATGGCGATCACAACCGTCAGCCACACCGGCACGCGGGCGGCGAAGAGGAAACCCAGCGCCATGAAAACGGTGTCCATAGCGGAGTTCAGGATGCTGTCGCCGGTATAACCCAGCGCCATGGTCGCCGTGCGGTAACGATCGATAATGAGCGGCGAGTTTTCGAGAATTTCCCACGCTGCCTCTATCAAAACCGCAAAAGAAAGCCGCATGGAAAGGGGTTTCTTGCGAAACAGCAGCCAGGCGAGCCCGTAAAACAGGAAGCCGTGGATAATGTGTGAGGGCGTGTACCAGTCGGCAAGATGCTGGGAATTGCCCGGCGTGTTCACACCGGGTTCGAACAGCTTCACATAACCGCATTCGCAAATGGGAATGCGGCCCATGGCATAGAGGATGACGATCTGCAGGAGAAGAAGTCCGGCGGCGACACCGAACCATTTGAACGAGCGCGGACGGGAAGCCGGCATCTCTGCAACTGTCATTTTTCGTCCTTGTTCAGCGGTTCGAGCGAATGACGCATGACGAGCGGCATTTGCGCCATGGTGAAGATGATCGTGATCGGCATCGTGCCCCACACCTTGAACGCAACCCATGCGTCGGTTGAGAACATGCGCCAGACCACCTCGTTCAGCACGGCGAGAAAGAGGAAGAACACGCCCCAGCGCAGCGTCAGCTTGCGCCAGCCCTCATCGTTCAGCCTGAAGGCCGAATTGAAGACATAGCCAAGCAGCGACTGGCCGAAAAACAGGCCGCCCAGCAGAATGACGCCGAACAGCGCATTGACGATGGTTGGCTTCATCTTGATGAAGGTATCGTTCTGCAGCCACAGCGTCAGCGCACCGAACACGAGAACCACGATGCCTGATATCAGCGGCATGATCGGCAGCTTGCGTGTCAGCATCCATGAGACGGAAAGCGCAATTGCGGTTGCGATCATGAACAGGCCGGTGGCGATGAAGATCGGCCCGCCGAACTCCGTCAGTACCGGAAAAGTGGAGGCCAGCCATTCGCCGCGGGAATTGGCGAAAAAGAACACCATAAGCGGGCCAAGCTCGAGCACGAATTTCAGGAGCGGGCTGATTTCCGCCACCATCTTTTCGCTTTCCTTGGAATTGCTTTCAATATCCATACTCAAACTCCCGCAATGGCTTTGGCGAAATCTTCCGCCTCGAAGGGCTCCAGATCGTCCACGCCTTCACCCACACCAATGAAATACACCGGCAGCTTGTGTTTGGCGGCAATGGCCACGAGGATACCGCCCCGCGCCGTGCCATCCAATTTTGTCATAATCAGGCCCGAAACACCCGCAACATTGCGGAATATCTCCACCTGGTTCAAGGCGTTCTGCCCGGTCGTGGCGTCCAGTGTCTGAAGCACGGTATGCGGCGCATCGGGATCGAGCTTGCCGAGCACGCGCACGATCTTTTCCAGCTCCGCCATCAGCTCCGTCTTGTTCTGCAAACGGCCGGCAGTATCAATGATGAGCACATCGCTTTTTTGCGCACGCGCCTGCTCATAGGCGTCGTAAGCGAGACCCGAGGCATCCGCACCGAGCTTGGTGCCGATGAATTGCGAGCCGGTGCGATCCGCCCAGATCTTGAGCTGCTCGATTGCCGCCGCACGGAACGTATCGCCGGCCGCGAGCATGACCTTGAGGCCAGAGCCCGAGAGCTTGGAGGCGAGCTTGCCGATGGTCGTGGTTTTGCCGGTGCCGTTCACGCCGACGACGAGAATGACATGCGGCTTGTGTGAAAGATCGAGTTCCAGCGGCTTGGCGACAGGTTTCAGGACCTTGGTGATCTCACCTGCCATGATGCGCGCCACGTCCTCGCCGCTGACATCCTTGCCGTAACGTTCCGAAGACAGGGCGCCGGTGATGCGCATGGCGGTCTCGACACCCAGATCCGACTGGATGAGAAGGTCTTCCAGTTCGTCGAGCGTATCCTCATCCAGCTTGCGCTTGGTGAACAGCGCCGAAATCTGGGTGGTAAGTTGCGAGGAGGTGCGCGCAAGCCCGGCCCGCAGGCGCTGGAACCAGCTGAGCTTCGGCTGCGGCGCTTCGGCGACAGGCTCTTCGCGCTCGCTTGCCGCCGCAAAACCTTTCGGCAAGATCGGCGAAACGGCAGAGGGCTCAACGGCACCGGCAGCCTCCGCCTCATCGAGCAGCGCATCCATCGCATCTGCATCGAGCACGGCATCGGCAGCTTCGGGCAAAACCTCGGCCTGTTCTTCGGCGGCGGCTTCGGCCTGCAACAGCGACAGCGGAACAACGCCGATGTCTCCGGCCTGCTCGGCACCGGGCAGAAGTGGCGCGTCCTCTTCCTCCTGGTCATCGGAAAGGGCCGCATCGGCATCCGGAGCGGGCCCACCGGCCGTCTCGATCTCGAGTTCGGAAACAGGGTCTTTTTCGACAATGGGATGCGCTTCGGCTTCGCTCAGCGCCTCATCGAAAGAGACATTTTCTCTGGCGCGTTCAAGCGCGGAATCCTCTTGCGGCTTGCCGTCAGTCCCGGCCTTGTCCTTGCCGAAAGAAAAGACTTTTTTGATGAAGCCGAGGGCCATGGTCGTTCCCGTGTCTTTTCCTGTGCCGCTTCAGGCCGCGTCCGCTGCGAGAAGCTTCATGTTCAGATGTTTGCCGTTGTGGCCGGTAATCTCAACCTGCGCAAGAGTGCGCGTGAGAAGATCGGGCGCCGCCACCAGCGTGAAATTGTCGGTATGCGCAAAACCGGTGTTTTCAACGAGGATCGTTTGCGTCGAACCAACCATATTTTGCAGATGCACGAGCCTGAGTGCCTCGCCACGTTCGCGAAGCCTCGCCGCCCGCTCCTTCACCAGCGCACGGTCGAGCTGCGGCATACGCGCCGCCGGCGTGCCGGAACGCGGGCTGTAGGGAAATACGTGCAGGCTGGAAATGCCGCATTCTTCCGCAAGCGTCGCGGCGTTTTCGAACATCTCTTCGTTCTCGGTCGGAAAACCTGCGATCATATCAGCACCGAATGCGATATCCGGCCGGAGCGACCGCACCTCGTGACAGAAACGGATGGCATCGGCCCGCAAATGACGGCGTTTCATGCGTTTCAGGATCATGTCGTCGCCATGCTGGAGGGACAGGTGAAGATGCGGCATGAAACGCGCCTCACCGGCAATCAGATCCATCAGATGGTGGTCGGCCTCGATGCTGTCGATCGAGGATAGCCGAAGTCTCAAGATTTCCGGCACCTGCTTCAGCAATGTTTTGGCAAGAAGCCCTAGCGAAGGTTCGCCCGGCAGGTCGGCACCGTAGCTGGTAGCATCCACCCCGGTCAGGACGATTTCGCAATAGCCGCTTTCCACCAGCCTGCGCGCCTGCTCGACCACAGCGCCCATCGGCACGGAGCGGGAATTGCCCCGCCCATAGGGAATGATGCAGAAGGTACAGCGATGGTCGCAGCCGTTCTGCACCTGAATGAAGGCACGGACATGCCCGTCAATGTGCTTGACCATCTGCGGCGCCGTCGCCTTGATGCTCATGATGTCGTTGACGCGCAGCTTTTCTTCCGCCGAAACGCCGAAATCCGGCAGTGCGCGATAGGAGGCGCTTTTCAGCTTTTCCTCATTGCCCAGCACCGCATCCACTTCGGGCATCTCGGCAAAGATCTGTTTTTCAGTCTGGGCAGCACAGCCGGTCACGATGATGCGCGCATGCGGATTGTCGCGCCTTGCCCGACGGATGGCCTGGCGCGCCTGGCGCACCGCCTCGCCCGTCACCGCGCAGGTATTGACCAAGACGGCATTGTTGAGCCCGGCCTTTTCGGCCTCCCCCCGCATCACTTCCGATTCATAGGTATTGAGACGGCAGCCGAAGGTTATGACCTCGACGCCGCTCATATGGCCCCCTGCTCAGCCACGGCATCGCGCGACCAGGTGCCGTTGATGGGATCGACCATGCCGGACCATTCCCATTCGGCCGGCCCCGTCATGATGACGTGGTTGTCCTCGCGCCATTCAATTGTCAGCGGCACACGCACGGGGCTGGAGGCGACATCGATGGTGACTTTCCTGCCCGTGCGGCCGGTGCGCGCAGCGGAAACGGCAGCGGCACATGCGGCAGAACCGCAGGCGAGCGTCAGCCCGGCGCCGCGCTCCCAGGTGCGGGTGCGAAGCGCACTGTCGGAAATAACCTGCGCCAGGGTGATATTGGCCTTTTCAGGGAACATCGGGTGGTTTTCCAGAAGCGGGCCGAAGCGCTCCAGATCGAACTCCATCGGATCGCGATCCACCCAGAAAATGGCGTGCGGGTTTCCCATGGACATGACGGCGGGCGAATGCAGGATTGGCGCGTCGATCGGCCCGATCTGCAACTCGATGCGGCTCGTATCGTGGAACTCTTCAGAAAGCGGAATGTCGCTCCAGCGAAAACGCGGCAGGCCCATATCAACGGAAATCATGCCGTCTTCATGCTCAACGGCGTTCAGGATGCCCGCCACCGTCTGGAAGGTGAAGGTGGTCTTGCCGGTTTCAGAGGACAGCGCCTGCACCACGCAGCGCGTGCCGTTGCCGCAGGCCTGCGCCTTCGTGCCGTCGCAATTAAGGATATCGATGAATGCATCGGTGCCGCCGACACGCGGATCGTGGATCGCCATGATCTGATCGAACTGCGTGGCGGGATCGGCATTGAGCGCGATGGCCGCCGAAGGCGTCACCATATCCCTGCGGCCGCGCATGTCGACAACGAGGATCTTGTTGCCAAGCCCGTTCATCTTCGCAAATTCGACCGTATCCGCCATCGTACTGAACCTGAAAACCACCTGAAACCGGAATAAAGACGGGCTTTGCCCGCACTTTCGCTCTATATGGCGGAAAGGACGGCAAATTACCAGACTGTTGCGGCGCAAACCGCTGAGCCGCTCAGGCGGAAGGTACGTCGAAGACTTCGCCGGGCCGCATGGGCTGGAAGCGGCTCTCGTCTATCCCCTGCTCAGCAAGCGCTGCCTTCAGCGCGACAAGAGGAGCTTCGACCGCTTCATCGGTTAGTTACACAGTGCCCCAATGGTGGCCGCAGACATGTGCCGCACCGCAGATCTTCATGCCTTCCACGGCTTCCGCAGGGTTCTGGTGCTGGCCCTTCATGAACCAGCGCGGCTCATAGGCGCCGAAAGGCAGGTTGGCGAGACGGAACTCACCGTGTTTCTTGCGCGCGGCGTGATAATTGAGGCCGTCGTGGAAGCCGGTATCGCCGATATGATAAATCTTGCCATAAGGCGTTTCGATGACGAAGGCAGCCCACAGCGCCATGCGCCGGTCGTTCAGCCCACGCGCCGACCAATGGTGGCACGGCTCGAAATGAATTTTGACCGAACCAATCTCAAGGACATCGCCCCAGTCCCCCACCTTGATGCGCGCTGCCTCGACGCCGGTGCGGATGATGGCGTCATTGCCAAGCGGCGTGATGAAAAGCGGCTTGTGCGCGACATGCAGGCGCTTCAGCGTTTCCATATCCAGATGGTCGTAGTGATTATGCGTCACCAGCACCAGATCGATAGGCGGCAAATCCTCAAAACGGATGCCCGGCGGGTTGACGCGTTTGGGACCGGCGAAGCTGAACGGGCTGGTACGCTGCGACCACACCGGATCGATGAGAATATTCAGCCCTGCCGTCTGGATAAGAAAGGAGGCGTGACCGACGAAGGTGACGCGAATGTCCTTGCCGTCGATGCGGGGTTCCGGCTTTGCGAACGGAAACGGGCTGGGATAGTTTTCCGGCCACGTGGCGCGCTCGCCGTTGAAGCGCCATTTCAGGAGGCCCATGAAATTGCCGGGCGGCGAGCCGCCGGGATTGAAGAAACGCACCCCGTCGAAATGATCGGAGACCGGCCCACTATAATAGGCGCTGGCGTTAGAGCGGCGCGCAAACAGGCCGCCGCCCGCAAGAGCAAGCAGACCAAGTGCGGAAAAACGAAAGAAGTTTCGACGTTTCATGGGAAAGGTATAAGAAGCCAGGCGACGCCGTTCAAGCACCGCCATCGCAGCTTTCGTCTGATCACGTAAAGATGACAAGGCATGCTTTGCCGCATGAAAACCGGCACTGTCTTGACTTTCACGGCACTTTCCTGTTTATCGCGGCCAATCAGCTGGCAGTTTCATGACTCCAAGCCGCCGACCGGGACCCGCAAAGGTATAAAGAGATCCCGGAGGTCAACACCCGACAGCGCGATGCGCCCTCGGGTGCTTTTTGGCTTTGCGTCTTGTTTTTGGCAGCGAAAGCACCGACGTTTCGGAGATCCCGGAACGAAGAAGGAAGAAACGATGTTTGAAAACCTCCAGGACCGCCTTGGTTCCATTCTGAATGGACTGACCGGCCGTGGCGCGCTGACGGAAGCCGATGTTGCCGCCGCCCTGCGTGAGGTTCGCCGTGCGCTTCTGGAAGCGGACGTTGCGCTGGAAGTCGTGCGTTCCTTCACCGACAGGGTGCGTGAAAAGGCTGTCGGCGCAGCCGTTCTGAAATCCATCAAGCCCGGCCAGATGGTCGTCAAGATCGTGCATGACGAACTTGTCGAGATGCTCGGCACCGAAGGCGTCTCAATCGACCTGCATGCGGCCGCCCCCGTCGTCATCATGATGGTGGGTCTGCAGGGTTCGGGCAAGACCACGACCACAGGCAAGATCGCCAAGCGCCTGACCGACCGCGACAAGAAGAAGGTGCTGATGGCATCTCTCGACACGCGTCGTCCGGCCGCACAGGAACAGCTTCGCCAGCTGGGCGTGCAGACCGGTGTCGATACGCTGCCGGTCATCGCCGGCCAGTCGCCGACAGATATCGCCGCACGCGCCGTGCAGGCCGCCAAGCTCGGCGGCCATGACGTCGTCATTCTCGACACCGCCGGCCGCACCCATATCGACGAACCCTTGATGCTGGAAATGGCCGACATCAAGAAGAAGTCCAACCCGCATGAAATCCTGCTGGTCGCGGATTCGCTGACCGGTCAGGACGCCGTCAATCTGGCGCGCAATTTCGATGAGCGCGTCGGCATCACCGGTCTCGTGCTCACCCGTATGGATGGCGACGGGCGCGGTGGTGCGGCCCTCTCCATGCGCGCCGTCACCGGCAAGCCGATCAAGCTGATCGGTATCGGCGAGCGCATGAACGAACTCGACGAGTTCCATCCGCGCCGTATCGCCGACCGTATTCTCGGCATGGGCGACATCGTTTCGCTGGTCGAGAAGGCTGCCGAAAACATCGATGCGGAAAAAGCCCGTGCCATGGCCGAGAAGATGGCCAAGGGCAAGTTCGACCTCAACGATCTCTCCGACCAGCTTGCCCAGATGAAGAAGATGGGTGGCATGGGCGGTATCATGGGGCTGATGCCCGGCATGGCCGGCATGAAGGACAAGATGGCTTCCGCAGGCCTCAACGACAAGATGTTCGACCGCCAGATCGCCATCATCTCGTCGATGACCAAGGCCGAACGCGCCAATCCCGATATCCTCAAACACAGCCGCAAAAAGCGCATCGCCGCCGGTTCCGGAACCGATGCCGCCGAAATCAACAAGCTCTTGAAGATGCACCGTGGCATGGCCGACATGATGAAAGCCATGGGCGGCAAGGGCAAGGGCGGCATCATGAAGCAGATGATGGGCGGCCTTGCGGGCAAGATGGGGCTTGGTGGCATGATGGGCGGCGGCATGCCTGATCTGTCGAACATCGACCCGAAGCAGCTCGAAGCACTTCAAAAACAGGCTGAAGCTGCCGGTCTTGGCAAGCCGGGCGCAATGCCCGGTCTCGGTGGTCTGCCCGGCGGGCTACCCGGTCTGGGCGGGACAAAGCTGCCGGGTCTTGGCGGCATGCCGGGCCTGCCCGGCTTCCCGAAAAAGAAGTGAGGGCGACGCCAGTGAACAACGCAGAAGTGAAAGCCCAGCTTTCCGAATACCGCCAGTCGATCGACAATATCGATGCCGCACTGGTTCACATTCTTGCCGAACGTTTCCGCTGTACCAAGGCGGTGGGCGTGCTGAAGGCAAAATACAATTTGCCGCCGGCGGACCCGGCGCGCGAGGAATACCAGATCGAACGCCTTCGCCGTCTGGCAAAGGATGCAAATCTGGATCCGGATTTCGCCGAGAAGTTTCTAAACTTCGTCATCAAGGAAGTCATCCGGCATCATGAAGCAATAGCCGCCGAACATGGCGGTAATGAAAAGACCGCCTAACCGGCGGGCAAGCTATCTCAAGGAGTAAATAACATGGCACTTAAAATTCGTCTCGCACGCGGTGGTTCCAAGAAGCGCCCGTACTACCAGATCGTCGTTGCTGACGCCCGTTCGCCCCGCGACGGCCGTTTCCTCGAGAAGGTCGGTTCCTGGAACCCGATGCTCGCCAAGGACAACCCGCAGCGCATCGAGCTGAAGGCTGACCTCATCAAGGAATGGATCGCCAAGGGCGCACAGCCGACCGACCGCGTTCTGCGCTTCCTCGCAGAGGCAGGCCTTGCCGATCGCGCCGCTCGCAGCAACCCGGAAAAGGCACTGCCGGGCAAGCGCGCTCTGGAACGCGTTGCAGAAAAGAAGCAGAAGGCTGAAGACGCCGCTGCTGCCGCAGCAGAAGCTTCTGCTGCAGAATAATCTGCAATAGAATTTTAGAGAACGGGTGGCGTGGTTTTCCATGCCGCCCGTTTTTTGTTTATTTTGGTATCAACAAACTTTAGAGCGTCAGGAACTATGCTCTAACGCGTTGGATCTGCGCATCGTGCACTGTGAAAATCGATTCCGATTTTCACGCTGATGCTGTAAACCAGACGCAACCAACACCAGAAGACGGACGGCCCGATGGCAAAGCTGGAAAACCCGATACTCATGGCAAAGATCGGCGGCGCACAGGGATTGCGCGGCGAAGTCCGCGTCAGCACCTATACGGACGAACCGATGGCGCTCGGCGATTACGGTAATCTGGTGAGCGCCGATGGCCGCGTCTTCGAAATTCTGGAAGTCCGCGAGGGCAAGAATGTGGTTGTCGTCCGCTTCAGGGGTATCAACGACCGCAATGCGGCGGAAAGCCTGAACGGGCTCGAACTGTTCATCGAACGCGACAATCTGCCGGACGATGAGCTGGACGACGACGAATTTTATTATGCCGACCTCGAAGGGCTGGAAGCCGTCGATGCCGAAGGCAAAAGCTATGGCGCCGTCAGCGCCGTTTACGATTTCGGCGCAGGCGACCTCCTGGAGCTGAAAGGTGCGGGCCGCCGTCCCGCCCTCATCCCCTTTTCGGAAGCAGCCGTGCTTGAAATCGATCTGGAGGCGAGACGCATTCTCATCGATCCCATGGCTGCTGGCCTGATCGACAATCCGGACGACAAAGACGAAACCGGCGCATCGCCTTTCGGCAAGAAATAAGGCCATGACGTTCAAGGCTACCGTTCTGACGCTCTACCCGGAAATGTTTCCCGGGCATCTCGGATATTCGCTGGCGGGCAAGGCGCTGGAGCGCGAGCAATGGTCGCTTGAGGCCGTGCAGATCCGTGAATTCGCCACCGACAGGCACAGAAGCGTGGACGACACCCCGGCAGGCGGCGGCGCCGGCATGGTGCTGAAACCCGACATTCTGGCCGCAGCCATCGACAATGTTTCAGATGGAGATACGCGACCGCGTCTGCTGATGAGCCCGCGCGGCAGGCCACTGTCGCAGGACCGAGTGCGCGAACTGGCGGCAGGCGACGGCGCGATTATCGTGTGCGGACGCTTCGAAGGCGTCGACCAGCGGGTCATAGATGCGCGCGGGTTGGAGGAAGTGTCGATCGGCGATTACATTCTCTCCGGCGGCGAGCCGGCCGCGCTGACGCTTCTGGACGCCATTGTCCGCATTCTGCCGGGCGTCATGGGCAACGATCTCTCAGGCGTGCATGAAAGCTTCGAGGGTGGGCTTCTGGAGCATCCGCACTACACCCGTCCGCAGGTCTGGGAAGGCCGCGACATCCCAGCCGTTCTCACCTCGGGCAATCACGCCGTCATCGACAAATGGCGGCACGAGCAGGCGCTGGCGTTGACGAAGGAAAGACGGCCCGACCTGCTGGAAAAGGCCAAGGTTTAAACCGAGACGAAATAATAGGCCGTCAGCACCAGCCCGACTGCAATGACCAGCCAGCGGATGATCCACTGCGGCACCCGCCTTGCCGTGTGCACTCCCACATATCCGCCAAGCGCGGCCGCCGGGAACATGATGAGGGCGGCCCACCAGGAAACGACGCCGCCGCTGACGAAGATCGTAATGGCGATGATCGCGATCACCACCGAGAGCAGGTTCTTCAGGGCATTCAGATGATGATAGCTGCCACCCGAGGTCATTCCGAGGATGGCCAGCATCATGATGCCCATGCCCGCCCCGAAAAAACCACCATAGATGGAGGCGAGCCACTGAAAGAAGAGGCTCGGCACATTACCGGGTGAACGCTCGGCACTGGCCTTCGGTCGCAGCCACGGGCCAGCGGCAAAAACAACGGTTGCGGCCAGAAGCAACCATGGCACAAGCTGGCGGAAGGAGGGGTTGTCGAGCGACAGGAGCAAAAGCGACCCCGCCAGCCCGCCGACGATGGAGACGGCCGACAGGAGGATCGCCTCGCGCCAGTGGGCGCGGATTTCAGGCCCGTAGGCGATCACGGAGGTGATGTAACCGGGAAACTGCACGATCGCCGACGTGGCATTGGCGACAATCGGCGGCAGGCCTGCAAGCGTCATCGCCCCGAAGGTCAAAAAGGTGCCGCCACCGGCGATCGCATTGACCACGCCAGATAGAAAGCCGGTCGCAAACAGCATCATGATAATAAGTACGGACATGGCCCCTCCCAAGGTTTCCATGCCATAACCGGGGAAACGCACCTTCGCAACAGCCCGTACGTCGCCCACAATTGATAAAATATTGTCATGAAGGGATGACAAATGCCGCTGCCTCGTGTATGTGCCCGCGTGGAATTGGGGTTTTCCCCTTTAACCGCAAGCAAAGAATGGCGAACCCGCTCCTGCCGCACGGCATGGTCTGAAGGCATTGACCGACAGACGAAACGTTGAGCGCTCTGGCTGTTTCAGAAGAAATCAGAGGTTAACATGACCAATATCATTCAGCAGCTGGAAGCCGAACAGGCTGCCAAGATCGAAGCGAAGCGCACCCTGCCTGAGTTTTCTCCGGGCGACACGCTGCGCGTCAACGTGCGCGTTACCGAAGGTAACCGTACCCGCGTTCAGGCTTACGAAGGCGTTTGCATCGCCCGTTCAGGCGGCGGCCTTTCCGAGAGCTTCACCGTTCGCAAGATCTCCTACGGCGAAGGCGTCGAGCGCGTATTCCCGATCTACTCCCCGCTGGTCGAAGGCGTTGAAATCGTTCGCCGCGGTAAGGTTCGCCGCGCGAAGCTCTACTACCTGCGCGATCGTCGCGGCAAGGCTGCCCGTATCGTTGAAAACACCGGTACGCGCGCCCGCAAGCTGAACGAATCCGAGCGCCAGGCAGTCGCCGAAGAAAAGGCACGTCTGGAAGCTGAAAAGGTAGCAGCAGCACAGGCTCTCGCCGCCGAAAAGGCAGCAGCCGAAGCAGCAGAAGCCAAGGCAGCGGAAGAAGCAGCAAAGGCTGCGGAAACTGCAGCGGAATAAGATTTCCATTTTGATGGATTTACGGAGAAGGCGGTCTTTGGACCGCCTTTTTTGTTGCATCGTTGCGCCATAACACTCTGGTGGGCGACATAGCGTCACGTCCAGCCTTCGACCCCATCTCCGTATCGACAGATCAAGATCAAAGTCGTATTGCCACTTATCTCTTTGCCTAATTTATTTAGAACATTCTCTAATAGCATTGCCTAGTTTCACTTATTGTGCAATTTTCGCGCAGTTTTAGGTGTTGATATGTTTTTTTTTAATTCTTTTTTAACAAAAAATAAGCGCGCTTTCTTCGCTGTCGGCCTTGCCAGCGCACTCATGAATATTCTCAACCTTTCCGGCTCACTTTTCATGCTGGAGGTTTATGACCGGATTCTGCCGAGCAAGAGTATTCCTTCTCTTGTCGCTCTCGTTGTTCTGCTGGTTATTCTCTATGCCTTTCTCGTGGGGTTCGATGCTCTGCGCGGCCGGATATTGGCTCGCATCTCGGACAATATGGACGACGAGCTCAATCAGAAGCTCTTCAGGGCATCAATCAGCGCACCACTTGCCGCCTATGGCAAGGTAGACGGGCTGCAGATCGTCGGCGATCTCGATCAGATACGTCAATTCTTGTCCGGGCCGGGACCAGCAGCTTTCTTTGATATTCCCTGGCTGCCCATCTATCTGCTGATCTGTTTTGCCTTGCATCCCTGGATCGGTTTTGCCGTGCTTGGCGGCGCCCTGGTCCTTGTCGTGTTGACGCTCATAACCAACTGGCTGACCGAAAGGGCGACCAAACAGGCCTACACCGTGCGCGGACAGAGAAATGCACTCGTCGGCAGCAGCCAGCGCAACATCGAGTCCATAAGAACCATGGGCATGATGAATGCGGTGACGTCGATGTGGGACGATCTGCACTCCAATTACCGCGCCGTCACACTCTCGACGTCGGACACGGCGGGCATGCTCGCCGCAATTTCCCGAACATTCCGCCTTTTGTTACAGTCGGGTGTGATGGCAATCGGCGCCCTGCTGGTTATCGAGGGGCATGCGTCAGCGGGTAGCATCATCGCAGGCTCCATCCTCTCGGCCAAAGCGCTGGGCCCTGTCGAACACGCAATTGCAAACTGGCGCAGCTTCATGACTGCGCGACAGGGCTGGAAACGCATCAACGAGTTTCTCGAACTCGTACCGGAACCCGCACAGCCGCTTTCCCTGCCGCCACCGAAATATACCGTTGCCATCGATCGCGTGACCGGCGGTCCGCCCAATGGTGCGCGAGATACCGTGGCCGATATTTCCTTCACGTTGAACGCGGGCGATGGCCTTGGCATCATTGGGCCGAGCGCTTCCGGTAAATCCACGCTGGCACGTTTGATAACCGGTATCTGGCCCTATGAGCGCGGCTCCGTGCGCTTCGATGGCGCCGGACTGAACCAGTGGGATTTCGAGGTTCTCGGTAAATCCATCGGTTACATGCCCCAGCAGGTGGAGCTGATGCCAGGCACGGTCGCGCAAAATATCGCGCGCTTCGACCGTGACGCAACGGCGGAAGCCATCGTTTCGGCAGCCAAGGCCGCTCAGGTTCATGATCTCATCCTGAACCTGCCCCACGGTTACGACACCTATATCGGCGACCGAGGAGAGGCATTGTCAGGCGGGCAAAAACAGCGCATCGGCCTGGCGCGGGCGCTTTTCGGGGATCCCTTCTTTGTCATCCTCGATGAGCCGAACTCCAATCTGGACAGCGAAGGCGAGGCAGCCTTGCGCAACGCCATTGGCGACATAAGGGCGCGAGGCGGCATCGTGGTCGTCATTGCCCATCGTCCGAGCGCCATCGAAAGCGTCAATCTTGTGATGGTGATGAGCAATGGCCGCATGCTTCGCTTCGGCACCAAGGAAGAGGTGCTTGCGCAAATCCTGCGTCAAAATATTCGCCAGGTGCCGGAAACAGAAGAAGAAGTACGTAAGCTGGAAAGCCGGGTGGGTGAAAATGGTTGAGGGAGAAAAAACCGGCGTGACGAAAACATCTATCGTCAAACACTCAACCGCCGTAGTCGTTCTTGCTGCCGGCCTTCTTTTCGGCCTGGGTGGCTGGGCGGCTCTCGCGAAGCTTTCGGGGGCGGTCGTCGCCACGGGCCGGGTCGTTGTCGAAGGCAACTCCAAGAAAATTCAGCACCTTTCCGGCGGTATTGTCAGCCAGATCAATGTTGCGGAAGGTGACACGGTGGAGGCCGGTCAGGTTTTGCTGCGGCTGAGTGGCACGATCGTTCAGGCAAACCTGTCCATTGTCGAAAATACGCTCGCGCAGCTTTATGCACGCCGCGCGCGTCTGCGTGCCGAAATCTCCGACGCCACCTCTTTCACAACGCCGGAAGATCTGGCCGTCTTGACCAATTCGAAAGCTGCCAAAACATTCATCGACAGTGAGCAGAACCTTTTCAACAGCCGTCGCAGTGCACTGATCGGCATGAAGAAGCAATTGGTAACGCGCAAGGATCAGCTAGCCGATGAAGCGCGGGGCATGGACGTGCAGATTGAGGCGACCAACAATGAACTTGCTATCGTAAGGGAAGACGTCTCAAAGACACGGGAGCTATATGCCAAGGGGCTGGTAACGCTTCAGCGCCTCAACCTTCTCAAGCGGCAGCTTTCCAATCTCGAAGGTCAGCAGGGCCAGTATATGGCCGCGCGTGCGCAGACGGTAGGCAAGCTGAGCGAAATGGACTTGCAGTCGCTTCAGCTTGACGAGGACCGCAAGTCCGAGGTCACAAAAGATCTGACGTCAATCGAAGCCACCGTTGCGGAATACGAGGAACGGCTTGCGGCAACACGCGACCAGCTCGACCGCCTCGATATTCGCTCGCCGATTGCGGGGCGTATCTACCAGCTGTCGGTACACAACATAAACGGCGTCATCCAGCCGGGCGAAGTGCTTATGCTGGTGGTGCCGGCAAAGGAAGATCTTGCAATCGACGCCAATGTTCTTCCAAACGACATAGACCAAATCTATGTCGGGCAGCCAGTGACCATTCGGTTCACGGCTTTCAATCAGAGCACGACGCCGGATGTAAGCGCTGAAGTCGCAGTCGTCGCCCCGGACTTGCAGACAGATTCCCGAAGCGGGGCGTCATTTTACGCACTGCGCATCAAGCCGAGCAAAACTGGAATGGACCATATACCAGGTGGACGGTTGTATCCGGGCATGCCGGCCGAAGTCTTCATACAGACAAGCGAAAGAAGCGTTCTTTCCTATTTTGTCAAACCGTTCCAGGACAGGCTTAGAAAGACGTTCCTGCAGGAATAAAAGACTTACATTACATGTTTTCTTAGAAACGATTCGCAAATACACCAAGAGCGAGAATTTTTCCAAAAAAAACAATTTCTCATATTGTCTTGCCATTTATAATGTACTAATTATCACCCGCAATATTTATTAAATTTAATTTCGATACATCGAATTCTCAAAAATTTATAGGAGAGTAAAATGGCGTTAAAAGTAACTTTCGGTAATGGCGGCGCGGCATCGGTTTCGTCGCTCACCAGCCTGATCGATCAGGAAGCATATAAGCTCCTCACGGAATCCACAGCACAGGTCAAAAACGGCTCTACGCTCGATTCAGGCGCTGTCAGCGTTGGCGCTGTGGCGGTTGCCGGTACCGGTGCTGGTGGCACTGTCGATGTCGGCTACGACCCCAACGCAAACGGCTTCACATTTGACGTATCCTCGGCATGGAATTCGGTGAAGAACGCTCTCGCCCAGTCTGACACCTCTGAAAACCTTAAGTTCAAGGATTTCGTACAGGTAGACGTTCACCTCGGCGGCACCGGTTCGTCCACCGTTGAAGTTCTCAATGCCAAGCGCGGTAACATCACGACCGGCGCAGGCAACGACACGGTTACCGTATCTGTCGTTTCGAACGAAAAGACCTGGGTCAACAATTTCAACATCGACACCGGCGCAGGCAACGACACGATCACCGTCAAGGCCGGCGCTGCCTTCAATGACACGTCGGCTGCGGGCACGGGCGGTCTTGCCGCCAATACCGGCGCTGTGAATGGTGGTGCTGGTATCACCGACGGCAGCTACACCTCCGTCAAGATCGATGCCGGTGCGGGTAACGACTCTATCGACCTGAGCGGTGTAAAGCTCGCTTCGTCGCTGGTCACCGGTGGCAAGGGCATCGACCACATCATCGCAAGCGGTGGCGCCGATACCTTCGTCTTCAATCTGGGTGACATGGCGAAGAGCTTTGCCACAGATACCATCGAAGGCTTCAACGCCTCCATGGACAAGCTCAAGCTGGTCGGTACAGTGATCGATAACTGGGCGGTTTCGACCTATGATAACGATACCGTCCTTAGCTACAACGTTACTGGCGAGCACAAGGGTGAGAAGATCATTCTCTCCGGCGTTCACCTGACCGGCAGCGATTGGTTTACGGCGTAATTTCTCTCGAAGAGAATTTCATCGGTTACCGTTTAAATGGATCATGGCCCGGACATATCCGGGCCATGATTTTTTACATATGCGGCGGTTCGGAAATTATGCCGGCTGCCGCAATCTTGCAGATCAGGCGGCCTCGGCCTGATTGCCCATTTTTCGCGCCGCGATGATGACGAGCACACCTGCCAGCGCCAGGCAGAAGGCAAGGAAGAACATCGGCGCAATGGTGCTGCCGGTCTGGTCCTTGATCCAGGGCACCACGTTCTGCGCCACGAAACCACCGAGATTGCCGACGGAATTGATGGCGGCGATGCCGGCAGCAGCACCGGCTCCCTTGAGGAAGCGGCCGGGCAGGCTCCAGAACACCGGCTGGCCGGCAAAAATGCCCGCAGCGGCGATGCAAAGGAAGGCGAACTGCAATACCGGATCGCTGAGCAGCGCCGACATCAGCAGGCAAAACGCGCCGACGAAGGCAGGGCCGACGATATAAGGCGTTTTGTTTTTTGCCTTGTCAGCCGCCAGGGGCACGACGAAGAGAGCGACGGCCACGATCACCCAGGGGATGATATTGATGAAGCCGTTGGCGGTGTTGGAAACGCCGAAGCTCTTTACGATCGTCGGCAGCCAGTAGCTGAGACCATAGGCCGCCAGCGGAAAGCCGACATAGCAGAGCGCCATGAACAGCACGCGCGGATTGATCAGCGCCTTGAAGCCGTCCTCCGCATGCTCTTCCATGCCCTTGTTTTCTTCGGCCAGGCGGTTCTTCAACCAGTCCTTCTCGGCCTGCGTCAGGAACTTCGCCTTTTCCGGCGTATCGTCCAGATAGAAGAAGGTAACGATACCGGCGATCACGGCGGGAATACCCGTCGCCAGGAACACCCATTCCCAGCCAGCATAACCGAGGAAACCATCGAGATCGAGCAGCATGCCGCCAAGCGGTGCGCCGATGGCATTGGCAAGCGCACTGAAGATCATGAACAGGCCGATCATGCGGCCGCGATAATCGCGCGGGAACCACAGCGTCATCAGGAACAGCACGCCCGGGAAGAAACCGGCCTCGCAAAGCCCGAGCAGGAAGCGCAGGATGTAGAACATCGTCGCATTCTGCGTGTAGGCAAGCGCGATGGTGACGGCACCCCAGGACACCAGAATGCGGGCGAACCATTTGCTGGCGCCGAAACGGTTGAGGAAAAGGTTGCTCGGAACCTCAAAGAGGAAATAGCCGATGAAGAACAGCGAAGCGCCAAGTCCGTAGGCATATTCGCTGAGGCTCAGCGCATCGACCATCTGCAGCTTGGCATAGCTGACATTCTGCCGGTCGATATAGGCGATGAGATAGAGAAGGCCAAGAAACGGCATCAGCCGCCAGGTGATCTTCGAGATTAGGGATTTTTCCGATACCATGTGCTTTTCCCTCCCTTCGATTGCTCGTCGAAATGCAAATGATAAGGGGACCCATCTATATGTGCGCCGCAAGATACGCAAGTTGCATTGCATCATAACCAATGCCGAAAAGGCTGCGAAACCGGCATTTTAAATGCCCTGAGTGCATGATGCGGCGCACATCAAAGCCGCCGGGTCACCGTTTTACGGTCTGCGCGCATTCATATTGCCGCGAAACCGGCAATCTGCTATGAAGACCGCCATGGGATCTAAATTCGGATGTCTCGCGCAGAATGTTTATGTGCTGCAGGACCACAAGCGTCTGCCGGCACGGTTTTTTGCGCGCATTTCCGGGGCGCTCAACAGCCGACTTAGGCTCGCCTGACAGCACCCGCTGTCCACCGCCTTACTGAACCCTGATTTTACCTTTCCATGACAAGGCATAGAGCCATGAGCGCACCCCGCACCTTATACGACAAGATCTGGGACGACCACGTCGTCAATCGTGACCCGGACGGAACCTGTCTTCTCTATATCGACCGTCACCTGGTCCATGAGGTGACGAGCCCGCAGGCCTTTGAAGGCCTGCGCATCGCCGGCCGTCCGGTTCATTCGCCCACCCGCACGCTTGCCGTCGTCGATCATAACGTGCCAACCACAGCCGACCGGCTGGAAGGCATCAAGAACGAGGAAAGCCGTATCCAGGTGGAAGCGCTTGCGCAGAATGCCAAGGATTTCGGTGTCGAATATTATTCCGAGCGCGACAAGCGTCAGGGCATCGTCCACATCGTTGGCCCGGAACAGGGCTTCACCCTGCCGGGCATGACGATTGTTTGCGGCGACAGCCACACCTCCACCCATGGTGCTTTCGGCGCGCTGGCGCACGGCATCGGCACGTCGGAAGTGGAGCATGTGCTGGCGACCCAGACGCTGATCCAGAAAAAGGCCAAGAACATGCTGGTGCGTGTCGATGGCAAGGTTCCGGAAGGCGTCACCGCCAAGGACATCATCCTCGCCATTATCGGTGAGATCGGCACAGCGGGCGGCACCGGCCATGTGATTGAATATGCCGGTGAGGCGATCCGCTCGCTCTCCATGGAAGGCCGCATGACGGTTTGCAACATGACCATCGAGGGCGGCGCCCGTGCAGGTCTGATCGCGCCTGATGAGACCACCTTCGACTACATCAAGGACAAGCCGCGCGCGCCAAAGGGCGAGACGTTGGAACAGGCCATCGCCTACTGGAAAACGCTGAAATCCGATGAAGGCGCCCATTACGACAAGATCGTGGTGCTGGACGCCGCCAATCTGCCGCCGATCGTCTCCTGGGGCTCATCGCCTGAGGACGTGACGTCCGTCGAGGGCATCGTTCCCAATCCGGATGATATCGAGGAAGAAAACAAGCGTACTTCCAAGTGGCGTGCGCTGGATTATATGGGCTTGAAACCCGGCACGCGCATCACCGATATCGCCATCGACCGCGTTTTCATCGGCTCCTGCACCAATGGCCGTATCGAGGATTTGCGCGCAGCGGCAAAGATCGTCGACGGCCGCAAGGTCGCGCCCACCGTCTCGGCCATGATCGTGCCCGGCTCCGGTCTCGTGAAGGAGCAGGCGGAAAAGGAAGGTCTGGACAAGATTTTCCTCGAAGCCGGTTTCGAATGGCGCGAACCGGGCTGCTCCATGTGCCTTGCCATGAATGACGACCGCCTCAAGCCTGGCGAACGTTGCGCCTCCACCTCGAACCGCAACTTCGAGGGCCGCCAGGGCTATAAGAGCCGCACCCACCTCGTCTCCCCCGCCATGGCAGCGGCGGCGGCCATCGCCGGTCATTTCGTCGATGTGCGCGAGTGGCGGTAATTATCGATAACGTCTGAAACGAAAAACCCCGGATCACAATCCGGGGTTTTTTGTTAGCATCTCATTCCGCAATGATCTTCACCCGCTGGCCGGGCTGAAGCGTGGCGGTGGCGCTCATCGCATTCATCATGCGGAACATGTCGAGCTTGCGGTCGGTCCCCATCATACGTGCGGCAATCGTTGCCACGGTTTCACCGGGCTTGACCGTCACCACGCGCACGCGCAGAGGTTTTAACGATGCGATCTCCTGCGGCGTCATCTTGCGGAAACTCGTTCGCAACACGTTGGCGATGGAATCGAGCTGCGTGTTCCCCTTCGGCACGGCCGTCAGGAAGCGGAATATCTGCTGACCGACACGGATGACGGTAACGTCAAAGTCCCATTTGTCCGCCGTCGCACGGGCTGTCGCAGCCTCCAGACCGTTGATCTGCGTTTCCTTCACGGTTTCCGGCATTAGGCCGGCAACCCAGCCGCTGGTCAAGTAATTGGCAAGAGTGGTCTGTTTCGGATCGGCCACGCCGTCGAAACGGATCGCCACATCGCCCGGACCCGTCGCAAGAACGGCCTCGACCTTGTTGTCGATGACAAAACCTTCCGGCACATCGAAACGGATACCGAGCGTTCCGTGCAGGAAGGTCTGGCCTCGGACATAACCCTCCTGCGGGCTGTCGCCGTAAAGCAGGCCATCTATGCCATCCAGAAACCAGTCGCGACCACGATCCCCGACCTGACCGTCCTGACCGAAGGCGCGGGCATGCCGGCGTGCAAGCTCGATGCGCTGCGGCGTGTTGGGGTGGCTGGAAAGAAAGTCGAGGCTCTGGTCATTTTCGGGATCAGCCGAGGAGAAACGCGCATAGGCTGCCATGGAATCCAGAAACCGCGGCGATGCGAAGGGGTCGTAGCCGGCCTCACCCAACATGCGCACACCAATCACGTCTGCCTGCAATTCCTGCTGGCGCGAAAAAGCCGCAAGCCGCAGCTTGCCGCGCGCAAGCGCCTGCTTGCCGGCGAGATCGCTCGACAGAACCTCGGCGACCACACGGCTTGCAATCACCTCCGCCTCTTCCCGGCGCTGGCGCTCGATGCCGTGGTTTGCGGTAACGTGGCCCATCTCATGCGAAAGCACGGCGGCCACTTCCGATGCATCGTTGGCGAGTGCCAGAAGCCCGCGCGTCACGTAAAGATACCCCCCCGGCAGCGCAAAAGCGTTGATAGCAGGCGAGTTGAGGATGGTGATGCGATAGGATTGCTGCGGATTTTCCGAAACAGCCGTCAGCGCGCCGGCAATACGGGCGACAAGCCGCTCCGTCTTGGCATCACGATATTCGCCACCATAACTCGCCACAATACGCGGATGTTCGCGCGCGCCCATCTGCGCACGGGGATCATTCTTCTGCACCTCTTCCACGGTCTGCGGATTGTCCGAAGGCCGCAAGGTGGACTGGTAGGCCGGGCTGAAGAGAGACTGACACGATGACAGGAATACGGCAGACGCCGTCAGCACGGAACACACGGCAGCCATCCTGCCCGAACGGCGAAGGCCTGAACGGGAGAAAAGCCTCCACTGCGCAGTCATGCTATTTCTCATTCTCTATGCCTGCCTCTAACGTTCCTGATCATCCGTTAATTGCAGACCAGAATAACAGATTCGCCCCAACGAGCCATGAATGTCGAAACGGTAAAAACGATCCATCAAGTCCGGAATATTCCTGAAGAACGCAATAATTCTCGTCTTTTCTCGGGCAACGACTTGAAACTGGCAAGTGCAAATTAAGGCCATTGAAGTTATCTAAAGCGATTGCCAGCGGCACGCGTCGAAAATAAGGCGATCAGCCGTTCAGAAAACTGTCGACCGCCTTCACATTTTGTGTGGCGAAGAAATCTGTGGTCGAGCCCGCATAGACAACGCGGCCACGATCAAGAAAAACCACCCGCTGCGCCAGCTTTTTTATGTCGTCTGGATGGTGCGTAACAATAATCGCCGTATTTTTTGTTTCGGCATGCAAGTCGAGAAGCAGGGAGGTCATGCCCGCCCGCAGCCCCGGATCTAGGGCCGCGAAAGGCTCGTCCAGCAGCATGACCGGTTTTTTCCGGACCAGCGCACGCGCCAGCGCCGCCCTTTGCCTTTCCCCGCCGGAAAGCGTGCCCGGCAAACGTTTGTCAAAACCCGCAAGACCAACGCGTGTGAGCGCCACGTCGATCCTCTGCCTGTCTTCCTCCCCCAGCTTCAGCCCGGGGCTGATGCCGAGCGCGACATTGGTGAAGATATCGAGATGGGCGAAAAGATTATTATCCTGGAAGATCAAGGAGACCGGTCGCTCGGAAGGATCGAGCGCCTTCATGTCCCGCCCGCCGATCAGGACGCGCCCGGAATCGGGCAATTCAAAACCGGCGATGAGATTGAGGAGCGTCGACTTGCCAGAACCGGAGGCACCGACAACGGCGGTCATCTGGCCTTGCGGGAATGCACAATCGAGATCGAAATCCTGCGTTCCGAGCCGCAGCCTGACCTTGTCCAGCCCCACGGCAAATTCGTCACCCGTCATATGCTCGCCCTTGCTGATTGGGATTGCCGTGAAACGCCGCCCGCGGCAAGCAGCAGGCAGACGACGCCAAGGATGAACGCGTATCCGGCGGCATCATTGGTGCGGTAGCTGCCCATATTGCTATAGACCAGCCATGGCAACGTGACGAAATTTTCCGACCCGAACAGCGCAACCGCCCCGAGATCACCGAGCGACAGGGCCATGGCAAAGGAAAACGCCATCAGCAGTGGCCGCCGCAATACCGGCAGATCGGCGAACCGCAGCCGCGTCAATCCCTGAAGCCCAAGGCTGGCGGAGAGCCGGGACGTGCGTAAAAAATGGCTGGTGAAGGCTGGCTCCAGCACCCGCATGGCAAGCGGCAACGCCATCAGCATGTTGATGAGCGCCACGAGAACGGGAGCATAAAAACTGACATCTCCAAAGGGCCGCAGCAACAGGAACCACCCGCTTCCCAGCACGACGGGCGGCACCAGCAGCACCAGCGATGACCCCGCCCCGAGCGTGGCGGACAAAAGGCGCAAGGGTTGAGCCGCGCGCCGTTTGGAACCCACGGCCTGTCGCGCACCGATGATCGCAAAGCAGCAGAGCACGACGAGAGTTGCGGAGAGCGCAGCGATTGCAAGGCTGGTCGCCGCCGCACGCAGGAAGATCGGCGCGGACAAAAGACGCGGCAGATCGGCCCCCAAACCCGAGACGGTTATGGCAACAAGCGGCAGGCCGACCAGCAGAACCGCAAAAATGATTGCCGCTCCGTCCCACAGGCGCGCGCCAACACGCTTGCCGTCGAAACGGCGAACAGGGCGGCCAAGCGAGGCAATTTCCGCCTCGGGCAATGGCAAAAAGGCAAGAAGGCCGAGCAGAACTGCTGTGATTGCAATCTGCAAAACCGAAAGCGCGATTGCCCGTTGCGGATCGAAATCAAACCGCAGCGCCTGATAGATTGCGACCTCAAGTGTCGTTGCCGCCGGTCCACCGCCCAGCAGAAGCACTAGCGTGAAGCTGGTGGCGCACAGCATGAAGACAAGCCCGGCAATACCGGGAACAAGCCGCGAGACGGCCGGCCACTCGATGAAGCGGAAAACCGAAACCGGCCCCATGCCAAGACTTGCCGCCATCCGCCAATATTCGCCCGGAATCCGCTCCAGCCCGGCCAGCATCAGCCGCACCGCAAGCGGCAGATTGAAAAACACATGGGCGACGAGAATGCCGGAGAGGCCGTAAATACTGAAGGGCTGCTCCGCACCGGCAAAAACAAGGGCAGTATTCAAAACACCCTGCCTGCCCCAGATCGTGATGATGCCGAAGGCGCCGACGATGACCGGCAGCCCCATCGGCACAGCCATCAACCTGATAATCCAAATCCGCCCCGGAAAATCCTGTCTGCGGGAGAGCGCAAGCGCCACCGGCAGGCCGAGAACAATGGAAAGAACAGTGGACAACGTTGCCTGATAGAGCGTGAAGCGCAGGATGCGCAGCGTGTAGGCATCCACGATTCCGGCGGCGGATGTGCCGGCATCGAAAGACAGGAGTGCTGAGACAGCAAGCGCCATGAACAGGAAAACGGCGGCAAACGCCGCCGTTCCGCCAATGATCGACCATCTGTAGTCGCGACGCAGCATCATGCGCGGGCGTGCCTCTTGCTCAGTTCATGCTCATGGCCGCAAGCCATTCATCGATCCAGGCCTTGCGGTTCTTCGCCACCTCTTCCGGGTCCATCAGGAAGGTCTTCTGCGGTACGACGAGTTTGGAAAATGCCTCGGGCAGGGGCGTGGACGTTGCCGCGACCGGCATCATCCAGTTGTTTTCCGGAATGGCATCCTGAAATCCTGATGTGAGCGTGAAAGCGAGGAACTGCTTCGCCAGTTCCTTGTGCGGCGCGTTTTTGAGAAGGCCGGAAACCTCGATCTGAATGTAGTGCCCCTCGGAAAAACCCGCGGCCTGATAGCGATCCGTCTTTTCCGAGACCATGTGATAGGCAGGCGACGTGGTGTAGGAGAGCACCATCGGCACCTCACCCTTGGTGAAAAGGCCATAGGATTCCGACCAGCCCGGCGTGACGGTGAGAATGCGCTTCCGGAGCTTCGCCCAGGCTTCCGGTGCCTTGTCGCCGTAAACGGACTTCACCCAGAGCAGCAGGCCAAGCCCCGGCGTGGAGGTGCGCGGGTCCTGAATGGCGATTTTCTGTGAAGGATCGCCGTCCACCAGATCCTTCAGGCTCGTCGGCGGATTTTTTATCGTCTGCGTGTCATAGACAACGGCGAAATGACCGTAGTCGTAAGGGACGAAAACGTCGTCCTTGTAACCGCCCGGCACCTTGGCCGCCGATGCATCGATACCGCTGATATCGAAGAGGCCGGTCTGTTTCGCTTCCGCGACCAGATTGGTGTCGAGACCAACAACGACATCCGCCTTCGACGCCGCCCCTTCAAGCTTCAGGCGGTTGAGCAGCGCCACGCCATCCGCCACACCGACGAAATTGACCGTGCAATTGCACACTTTCTCGAAGGCCTCTTTCACCTTGGGGCCGGGACCCCATTCGGAAACGAAGCTTTCATAGGTGTAGACAGTCAGTTCCTGTCTGTCCTGAGCAGTGGCAAGACCGGGCAGAAACAACGAAACGGCAACGAGGGAATTCAGGAAAAGACGACGGCGCACGGGTATCTCCTCAAAAAACGAAAAGGGAAATAGCCGCTTGCCTTAAGCCGTCTAATCCCTCCGCCGGTATGAACCGGATCAGGTTCTTCGGGTTGGCAAGCCTCTCAGCCTTTTGCACGCAAGCACAAAAGACACCCCGTTAGATCAAGATGATGATGTAGTCCCGCTGTCTCTGATTGGCAAGATGGCTGCCGTCAGGCCTGCTGCACCATGTGCACCAGTTCCCAGACATGGCCGTCGGGATCCTGAAAACTACCGGCATACATGAAACCGTGATCCTGAACCGGTTTCCAGGTGTTGCCACCGGAGGCAAGCGCCGTTTCGATCATCCGGTCGATTTCCTCACGGCTTCCCGCTGTGAGACAGGTCAGGACCTCGGTGCTGCGTGTGGCGTCGGCGATATCGCCATTGATGAAATCGCGAAAACGCTCCTCCTGAAGAAGCATCACGAAGATGTTCTCCTCAACGATCATGCAGAGCGTGCGGTCATCCGAATATTCCGGATTGAAGGTGAAACCGAGAGCCGTGAAGAAGCTTCTCGATGTCTCGATATTCTTGACCGGCAGATTGACGAAGATCATGCGCATTTTCTGAACTCCTCCGAACCCGCACAGGAAACGGCAATTCCGCCTCCCTGTCAAAGGTGGATGAGACCTCAGTCAAGAAATCGCGACCAAGTCACCCTTCAATTTCCTCGCGCAGCATCTCCAGCTCCAGCCATTCCTCTTCCATGGCTTCGAGCTTTTCGCGCAGCTTTGTCATTTCCTGCGCCAGCGTATTGAAGGTAGCCGGGTCCTTGGTGAACAGATTGGGGTCGGCCATGCGCTGCTCACGCTTGGCGATTTCGCCCTGCGCCTTCTCCATCTCCTTTGGAAGGTTTTCGAGCGCAAATTTTTGCTTGAAAGAAAGCTTGCCCTTGGCCTTTGAAGGGTCCTGCGACGCGGAGGCGGAAGGGGTGGTCTTTGCCTTTTCCTGCTTCTCCGCCTTGCGCTTTTCTTCTGCGGCACCCTTGCGTTGCGCCATCATGTCCGAATAGCCGCCGGCATATTCGATCCAGCGTCCATCCGGCTGGTCCGGATTGGCGGGCGCGATTGTGGAGGTGACGGTACGGTCGAGGAAATCGCGGTCGTGGCTGACGAGAATGACCGTGCCGGAAAAGCCCGCAACGATTTCCTGCAACAGATCGAGCGTTTCGATATCGAGATCGTTGGTCGGCTCGTCAAGGATCAGCAGGTTGGTAGGCCGCGCCAGAATGCGCGCAAGAATAAGACGGGCGCGCTCACCACCGGAGAGGTTGCGGATGGGCGTGCGGGCCTGTTCCGGCTGGAACAGGAAGTCCTTCATGTAACCCGTCACATGTTTCAACTCGCCATTGACCAGCAAATTGTCGCCGCGACCGTCGGTGAGGTAATGAGCGAGCGTATCGTTTGGATTGAGATCCTCGCGCTTCTGGTCAAGCGTCGCGATTTCCAGATTGGTGCCGAGCTTTACCGTGCCGCTATCGGGCTGAAGCTGGCCGGTCAGCATCTTCAAAAGCGTTGTCTTGCCGGCACCGTTCGGCCCGACGAGACCGATGCAATCACCGCGATGCACCCGTAGCGAAAACGGCGCGATGATCACGCGCTCGCCGTAAGACTTGGTGATTGCGTCTGCCTCGATGACCAGTTTGCCGGATTCCCGCACCTCCGCAGCCGTCGCCTGCACGCTGCCCTGCGGTCCCTTGTGGCCGCGATAGTCCGCACGCATTGCCTGAAGCTCGCCCACGCGGCGCATGTTGCGCTTGCGTCTCGCGGTCACGCCGTAACGCATCCAGTGTTCTTCACGCTCGATGGCCTTGCCGAGCTTGTGCTGCTCCAGCTCTTCCTCTTCCAGCACCTTGTCGCGCCATTCCTCGAAATGCGCAAAACCGCGATTGAGACGACGGGACTGGCCGCGATCCAGCCACACGGTCGAGGTCGAAACCTTCTCCAGAAAACGCCTGTCGTGCGAGATCAGCACCAGCGCGCTACGCGTCTGCTGCAACTCGCCTTCAAGCCATTCGATGGTGGGCAGGTCCAGATGGTTGGTCGGCTCGTCCAGCATCAGAATATCGGGTTCAGGCGCCATGACGCGGGCAAGGGCCGCGCGCCGCGCTTCGCCGCCGGACAGGCTATCCGGATGTTCCTGTCCCGTCAGGCCCAGATGCTCGAGAATATAGGTAACGCGATAGGGATCGTCGCCAGGTCCCAGCCCCGCCTCGGCATAGGCCTGCACGGTGTCGTAACCGGCAAAATCCGGCGCCTGTTCCAGATAACGGATGGTGGCGGAGGGGTGACGGAAAACCTCGCCAGACTGCGCCTCGACCAGACCAGCGGCGATCTTCATCAGGGTCGACTTGCCCGAACCGTTGCGTCCGACAAGGCAGATGCGGTCGCCCGGCTCCACCTGAAGATTGGCGCCGTCGAGCAGCGGGGTCACGCCGAAGGTCAGCTTGATGTCATCGAGTTTCAAAATTGGGGGTGCCAAGGCGTCAGGCTCCGGTCAGATCATAAGGGCGGGCGAGCACGATGGCTTTTCCGCTTTTCAGCGAGAAATGCACAGGGCCGCCATTCGCGACATTGGAAATAGTGCGGGAAGAGCCGAAAGCAAGCGGGAAATCCTTGAGAGGATAACGCACATTGCCGATATCGAGCCCCACAAGGTCGGTAAACCCGGCAACGGAAAACAGCGCACCGGGTGGCAGATCAAGGTCGAACGACCCTGCCAGCAGCGGGCGGGCCTCCTCTTCGCCGGAGGTCAGCGTAACGTTGAGACCACGCTCAGTAAGCGCCACCGCGTAAAGAAGGTGCTGAAGTGCGTGGTCGCTTCTCGCTCCACCAAGCGCACCGGCAAGCACCAGAGAACGCGCGCCGCGGGCAAGTGCCTCCGACACCGCAATTTCGCCATCGGTCACAGCCTTTGCAGCGGGATAGGGCTGTCGCACCACATCGGGCCAGGCGTCCAGCAGGTCCTTGTCGGTGGAATCGAAATCCCCCACCCAGAGCTCGGGTGTGAGCCCGAGCGGTGCGGCATGGCGCATGCCGCCATCGGCCGCAATCACACGGCTACCCTCAACCGCCGCTTTGAGGCGGTCGGTAACGGTGACATCGCCGCCAAGCAGAATGGTGAAGCGTTCTCTATCCATGCCCTGCCTTATCGCACCTCAGGCAAAAATGGAAAGGCAGAAACCCGATGAAATAAGCCGATATTGATTTTCGTCGGCTTCGGGATTATGAAACGCCTCAGTGGTGATTTGCCGACCGGCTTGCAGCCACTTTAAAGAAGTCGCTAAAGGGTCGAGGAAAAGGGTAATTTCCTGGGACCGGCTGCGATTTCGCTGCCGGTTTTTTTGTTTTCGCAACGTTCTTTACGTCATCCGAAAAGAGAGTTCGACATGCCGATCAAGATTCCCGATACGCTTCCCGCCTTCGACACCCTCGTTCATGAGGGCGTGCGGGTCATGACAGAAACGGCGGCCATCCGGCAGGATATCCGCCCGCTCCAGATCGGGCTTCTCAATCTCATGCCGAACAAGATCAAGACGGAAGTGCAGATGGCGCGCCTCGTCGGCGCATCGCCGCTGCAGGTGGAGTTTTCGCTGATCCGCATTGGCGGCCATCGTGCCAAGAATACGCCGGAAGAGCACCTTCTGTCCTTCTATGAGACATGGGAGGAAGTGCGCCACCGCAAGTTCGACGGTTTCATCATCACAGGCGCGCCCATCGAGATGCTTGATTATGAAGACGTGACCTACTGGAACGAGATGCAAAAGATTTTCGACTGGACGCAAACCAACGTCCATTCGACGCTGAACGTCTGCTGGGGCGCGATGGCCGCCATCTATCATTTCCATGGTGTGCCGAAATACGAACTGAAGGAAAAGGCTTTCGGTGTCTATCGTCACCGCAATCTCTGCCCCTCGTCGATATATCTCAACGGTTTTTCCGACGACTTTCAGGTTCCGGTCTCACGCTGGACGGAAGTGCGCCGCGCCGACATCGAAAAACACCCGGAACTCGAAATCCTGATGGAGTCAGAGGAAATGGGCGTATGTCTGGTGCATGAAAAAGAGGGCAACCGCCTCTATATGTTCAACCACGTCGAATATGATTCAACCTCGCTTTCGGATGAATATTTCCGCGATGTGAACTCGGGCGTCCCAATCAAGCTGCCGCATGATTATTTTCCGCACAATGATCCGGAGCTTGCCCCGCTCAACCGCTGGCGCAGCCATGCCCATCTGTTTTTCGGCAACTGGATCAACGAGATATATCAGACGACGCCTTATGACCTCGAAGCAATCGGCAAACTAGCGGCGTAAATTGCGGGATTGCGAATTGCCGGAAAATGACGCAACGTCCGCCGGCAATTCAAAGATATCGGGAGAATGACGCAATGAGCGACGCGGCGGCACGGGAGAATTTTGGTTTCACGGCAACCGGCGAAAAGGTTGAGCGCGTCACCATCTCGAAGGGCGGGCTGACGGCCAAGGTTATCACCTGGGGCGCCGTCATTCAGGACCTGCGCCTCGATGGGCACCAGCCGCCGCTCGTTCTCGGCTTCGATACATTCGAGGACTACAAATATTCATCCTATTTCGGCGCCACACCCGGTCGCAATGCCAACCGTATCGGTGACGGAAAATTCTCGATCGACGGGCACGAATACCAGCTGGAACTGAACGAAAAAGGCGTCAGCCACCTGCATGGCGGCAGCGACGGGATGGGCAAACGTAACTGGATGCTGATGGAACACGGCGAAAGCCATGCGGTTCTGCAGATCATCGATCCCGACGGCCGCGCCGGTTATCCCGGCAATTGCACGGTGACCGCGACCTATACGATCCGCGACGGCGGCGTGCTTTCGGTGGTCTATGAAACGGTGACCGACCAACCGACCATCGCCAATATCTGCCAGCATTCCTATTTCAACCTCGACGGTGCTGATACCGCACTTGGACATGAGATCAGCATCGCCGCTGACTTTTATCTGCCAACCAACGACAAACAGATCCCGACAGGCGAAATCCGCTCCGTCGAAGGCACCGTCTTCGACCTGCGCCACCCGACGCCGATGCGGCGAACGGAGGATGGCGAGCAGGTGCTCTACGACCATAATTTCTGCCTTTCGCCCGAGCGTCGCGCCAAGCGCAAGGTTGCCCGCGCCTATTCGCCCGCCTCCGACATTACCCTTGAGGTTCACACCACCGAACCCGGCGTGCAATTTTATTCAGCCTTCAAGCTGAATGTTCCCGTTCCAGGCCTCGATGGCCGCCATTATGGCCCCTTTGCCGGTTTCTGTCTGGAAACGCAGATATGGCCGGATGCCGTCAATCATCCCGATTTCCCCTACGCGATCCTGCGTCCCGGCGAGACCCTGCGTCAGGAAACCGACTATATTTTCAAGAAGGGTTGAGACGGCGGGCTGGGCTCAGTCCAGCACGCATCCCACATAACCGCCCGATGCTCGGGCACGCCGTTCGATAAGGCCGGCAAGCCGTTGCAAACCACGCCCCGGCTTGCTGGCAACGCGATCGATGGGATTGGGTAGGGAAACGGCAAGCAGTGCCGCTTGGCGGGAGCTTAGCTTTGCCGCCGGTACCTTGAAATGGTGCTGTGCTGCGGCCTCGATGCCGTAAATGCCGGGTCCCCATTCCGCAACGTTGAGATAAATCTCCATCATCCGTTTTTTGGACCAGACGAAATCGGCAGCAATCGCCAGCGGCAACTCCAGCCCCTTGCGCAAGAACGAGCGACCGTTCCAGAGGAACAGGTTCTTGGCCGTCTGCATGGGAATGGTGCTGGCGCCACGGGTGGACGCGCCTTCGAGCGCGTTGTTGACCACGGACTGCATCTGGTTCCAGTCAACGCCGCCGTGGAAACAGAATTGTCCGTCCTCGGACATCATCACGGATTGCACAAGGCGCGGCGAAATATCCTCGAGCGGCACCCAGCGCCGGTCATAACCCTGAAGTGTCACCAGATCGGCAAGCATCAGCGTCGAGACCGGCCGCATGAAAGGCAGGGCATAAACCGGGATCAGCAGATAGGGCAGGATCAGCAAAGCCAGCAAGGTCATGATGATACGCTTTGCCAACGTGCGAAAATCCACCTTCGGACTGCTCCGGTCTTCCGCCAGCACGGCGTAATCTGCGTCGCTTTCAGGCGTACTGCTCAATATTCGTCAAAGCCCCGCACCAATCGAAGCCTTTCATATTCCATTGCCGCCTTCAAGGCGAGTCCGGTCAAACAGTTGACCTCAGGAATCACGAAAAGGTTGCCTGACCCCGCGCGCCATGCCAAAGAGCGCGGCATGGACGCTCAGATGACGAATTTCGAAACGAAGCTGCGCGATAACGCGGCACAGACCGAATCCCTGCTTGGTCGCCTGCTTTCCGCAGAGGCGCGTGCGGATGAGATTACGCGCCCGCAAAACCTGCTCGACGCCATGCGTCATGGTGTACTGAACGGCGGCAAACGCCTGCGGCCCTTCCTGGTCATAGAAAGCACGGCCTTGCTCGGCGGAAATGCCGAAGCAGCCCATCATGTCGGTGCCGCGCTGGAATGCCTGCATTGTTACTCGCTGGTGCACGACGATCTGCCAGCGATGGATGACGACGACCTGCGCCGCGGCCAGCCGACAGTGCACCGCAAATTCGACGAGGCGACCGCCATTCTCGCAGGCGACAGCCTGCTGACACTCGCTTTCGACATTATCGCATCGGACGAAAATCCTCTCCAGGCAGACCGCAAGGCGGCTCTCGTGCTCTCGCTCGCCCGCGCCGCAGGCATCGGCGGCATGGCGGGCGGTCAGGCGCTCGATCTGGCTGCGGAAAAGAACGCACCTGATGAGACCGGCATTATTACATTGCAGGCTATGAAAACCGGTGCGCTGCTGCGCTTCGCCTGCGAGGCAGGCGCGATCATCGCCGGCAGCGATGTTTCCGAAAGGCAAAGACTGCGCCTCTTCGGTGAAAAGATCGGCCTTGCCTTCCAGCTTGCCGACGATCTCCTGGATCTGACCGCCGATGCCGCCACCATGGGCAAGGCAACCGGCAAGGACGCCGCACGCGGCAAGGGAACGCTGGTGGCACTACGCGGTGAAGACTGGGCGCGCCTCAAGCTTCAGGAACAGGTGGCAGAAGCCTCCGAACTTCTGGCCCCCTACGGCGAAAAGGCCGCGATACTCATCGCGGCCGCCAGATTCATCGCCGAACGGAAAAGCTGAGCCGGTTTCCCGGCTCACCGTTTTTCAGCCAATCAGCCCTTGAGCGGCGAAATCAGCACTTCGACGCGACGGTTCTGGGCGCGGCCATCCGGCGTTGCGTTCGAAGCGATCGGCTGCGAGGGGCCGAAGCCGAGAGTCGAAATACGGCGCTGGTCGACGCCGCGTGCGCCGAGATAGTTTGCAACAGACGCCGCACGACGCTCGGAAAGCGCCTGGTTGTGCTGCTGGCTGCCGGTGGAGTCGGTATGGCCGTTGATGTCGATGAGCGTGCGGTTGAACTTGTTCAGCACGATAGCGACGGAATCGAGTGTCTGATAGAAGGGCGGGATGACCTGATCCTGATCCGTCGCGAAGGTGATGTTCGACGGCATGTTGAGAACGATGCTGTCGCCACGGCGGCTAACGGAAACGCCAGTGCCCTGAAGCTGGGCGCGAAGCTCGGATTCCTGACCATCCATGTAATTGCCGATTGCGCCACCGGCGAGTGCACCGATGCCGGCGCCGATGAGGGCTGCGTTGCGGCGACCGACCGGCGAACCGCCGACAGCCAGACCACCGAGAGCACCGACGACAGCGCCGATACCAGCGCCGCCCGCCGTGTTCGACATCTTCTGCTCACCCGTATAGGGATCGGTGGTGGTGCACGCGGAAAGATAGGTCCCGCAAAGGGCAACGATCGCGATTTTTTTGATCATGTGTTTTGATGCTCCGAAGGGTTCAGGCGGTATGACAGTGGAATTTCGGCATTTTCACGGTAGTTTTTACTCCGCCGCATCTTTCCGGCCAAAACGCTTTTCGATGTAATCGATCACAAGCGCTTCAAAATCCGCGGCGATGTTGGGACCGCGCAGGGTGAGCGCCTTCTCGCCATCGATGAAGATCGGTGCAGCGGGGCTTTCGCCGGTTCCGGGCAGTGAAATGCCGATATCGGCATGTTTGCTTTCTCCGGGGCCATTAACGATGCAGCCCATGACAGCAACATTGAGCGCTTCCACACCGGGATATTTTTCACGCCAGATCGGCATGTTCTTGCGAATGTCATTCTGGATATTCTGGGCAAGTTCCTGAAAGACGGTAGAGGTGGTGCGCCCGCAGCCGGGACATGCCGCAACCACCGGAATGAACTGGCGGAAACCCATGACCTGCAGCAATTCCTGCGCCACCTGCACCTCGCGGGTGCGGTCGCCGTTCGGCTCCGGCGTCAGCGAGACGCGAATCGTGTCGCCAATACCGTGCTGCAGCACATAACCCATGGCAGCAGACGAGGCGACGATGCCCTTGGAACCCATGCCGGCTTCGGTAAGACCGAGATGCAGTGCATGGTTGGAGCGTTCCGACAGCATCGAATAAACGGCAATCAGGTCCTGTACCTGGCTGACCTTGGCAGACAGTATGATGCGGTTGCGCGGCAGGCCGATTTCTTCGGCAAGCTCTGCGGAAATCAGTGCCGACTGGACGATGGCTTCGCGGGTGACCTGACGGGCAGAGAGCGGAAAATCCTGCTCCTTGTTCTTGTCCATCAGCGTCGTCAGCAATTCCTGATCGAGCGACCCCCAGTTCACGCCGATGCGAACCGGCTTGTCATAACGGATCGCCATTTCGACGATTTCGCCGAACTGCTTGTCCTTCTTGTCCTTGAAGCCGACATTGCCGGGATTGATGCGGTATTTCGCCAGTGCTTCGGCACAGGCCGGATGATCGGCCAGAAGCTTGTGGCCGATATAGTGGAAATCGCCAATCAGCGGCACGTCCATGCCAAGGCGCAGCAGCCGCTCGCGGATTTTCGGCACAGCGGCAGCGCTCTCATCGCGATCGACGGTGATGCGCACCATTTCAGAACCGGCCTGGAAGAGTGCCGCCACCTGCTGCACGGTGGCGTCGATATCCGCCGTGTCGGTATTGGTCATGGATTGTACGACGACAGGCGCACCGCCACCCACGATGACGCCCCCTACGTCGACGGCAACGGATGCACGGCGGGGCTTTGGATCGTAATCGGCGTGTGACGTCATGGCGGTCTCTGGAGCTTGCGGCAAGGTCTGGCAATTGAGGTGAAACAAGGGGGCCTGCTTGTCAACACCCAACGCATAAGAGCTTCTACTTTACCGCAATCATGGCAAAATTCGAGACGCCTATTCCTTGCCCGCACCATCCGCATGCCGGGCGAGCCGCGAAAGCAGCAAAACCACCACATGCAACAACGGCAGAGCGAGAAATACGCTGGCCAGGCCGGTATGTTCGGCAATGAAGCCGATGGCCGAGGGTGCTACCAGAATCCCGGAATAACCCATGGTGGTGACGACCGACAGGCCGATGCCGGGTGCCAATCCCGGCATGTTCCCCGCCGCCGAAAAGGCGATCGGCACCATGTTGGAAATACCGATGCCGGCAATAGCGAAGCCGATGATCACAAACGTGGAATTTCCCGCAAGACCCGCAATCAGAAGGCCCGCAATCGACATGACCGAGCAGAACCGCAGGGTATTGACCGCGCCGAACCGGTCGCGCACCAGATCGCCGGCAAAACGCATGGCCGCCATGGTCATGGAAAAGGCCGCGAATGCGAAACCGGACTGGGACACGGAAGCGCCGAGTTCATTGCGCAGATAAAGGGCACCCCAATCGAGGATCGCGCCTTCCGGAATCATCGAAAACAGCGCCATCAGACCGATAATCCACGGCAAGGGCGTCAGCGGCAAGCCACCTTTCGGACGCTCCTCCTCGGCATGCGGGCGATCCGCAAGAACGCGCGGCCACGCGACGACGAGCAAAACAAGGGCGATGACCGTCAACGCGATCGCATGCCCCTGCACGCCAATGGTCGTGATGAGATAACCGCCAAGACCGGCACCGATCAGGCCGCCCAGGCTCCAGAAAGCATGGCACGACGACATGATGGCGCGGCGCATGTCACGCTCGACCGCCACCGCATTGGCGTTCATGGCGACATCCATCGCCCCTGTCAGCCCGCCGAACAGGAAAACCGCAATCACACCTGCCCAGATCGTGTCTGCCCAGGAGATGAAAAGCAGTGTCGGCAAGAAAATAGCCGCACTCGCAAGGCTGACCGTTCGCGATCCGAAACGGGCGATCTGGGAACCGGCGATCGGCATGAAAACCAGCGAGCCGACGCCGAAAACCAGAATGATCAGGCCAAGCGCACTTTCACTGAGGGATAAGCGCGCCGCAAATTCCGGTATTTTGGGCGCCCACGATCCCATCATGAAACCGTTCATCAAAAACAGCAGGGATACACCGAGCCTGTGCCGCGTCAGATAGGACGAGCGCTTGACCGTCGGCGAAAATGTCGTGGGGCCGTTCATCGGTAATATCCTTCAGACTTGACCGTGAGAGAGTTGGACGGCGTCATCGTCGCCGAAATGAACTTGTACGCCTTTTGCCGACAGCGCCTCGACCAATGTGCGGTCGGCGTCATGTTCGAGCACCAGGGAAAGAGGCGGAGAAAAGTCGTGCACGTGAAACGCCGCCTTGAGGCCCAGCTTTTCCGTGGTGATGGCGGCAACAATCCGCTGGCTGGCGCTGCAGGCAAGCCGCTTGAACACGGCATCCTCGAAAATATCCGCCGACAGGCCGGTCTCAGCCGCAACACCGCAAACGCCAAGAATACACAGTTCGGGCCGCATCAGCTCGAGTTGCCGCAACGCCAAGGCGTCGATGGCCGCACCGACGGCCGGATCGACCTTGCCGCCGATCATGATCAAATCGATATCGGCCCGCCCCGTGAGTTCAGCGGCAATAGCAGGCGTATTCGTTACCACCGTCAATTTGAGACCGGCGGGGATAGCTCTTGCAATGGCCAGATTGGTGGAGCCGGCATCGATAAAGACGACCATGCCCGGCTCAAAAAGCGGAATTGCTGCCCGCGCCAACGAAGCCTTGCGATCGGCATCCTCGGCGATCCGTGTCTTCAGCGGCACCGTCTTGCTATCGGAAAGCAACGCCCCGCCATAGACGCGCAGACACTCCCCGCGCGCCGCCATATCCCGCAGATCCCGGCGGACCGTGTCTTCCGAAACGCCGAAATTCTGGGCCAGATCCTGTGCAAGCACGCGGCCGCTTTGCCGCAACTGTGCAAGGATGAGCGCCTGCCGCTCGCTGACAAAATGATCGCTCATCGGGACTCATGCATAAACAGGAACAAACGTGCACGAACATGCATATTTGAGTTTTAGTGAAGGTGCAACAGCAAAACGCCCGCCGGGAGGGCGGGCGTTTATAACGAAAGACAAAATATCGCGGCTAGCGATGCCGTGTGGGCATCATTCCGCGTAGGCGATCAGCAGATCCTTTGCGTCGATCTGGTCACCCGGGCGCACGAGAACCTCGGCGACCTTGCCATCGCGTTCGGCGTGAAGCGCGGTTTCCATCTTCATGGCCTCGATGGAGAGCAGCACGTCGCCGGCCTTGACCTCCTGACCCTGATTGATGAAGACGCGGCTGATGACACCCGGCATCGGCGCACCAATATGTGTGCCATTGCCGAGTTCCGCTTTGCGGCGCACCGCAGAGCCGGATGCGCCATGAGCGCGATCCGGCACCTTGATGCGGCGCGGCTGGCCGTTGATCTCGAAGAACACCGTCACCATGCCCTTATCGTCAGTGCCGGAAGAGGCTTGATTGACGATGACCAGCGTTTTGCCGCGCTCGATATCGGCAAACAGCTCTTCACCGTCCTCCATGCCATAGAAATACGCATGGGTGGGAAGCACGGATACCGGACCGTAGGTCTCGGATGTCAGCGCGAAATCGGTAAACACCTTCGGATACATCAGATAGGATGCGAATTCGAAGTCGTTCACGGAACGCTCGAGTTTGGTCTCGATCGCCTTTCTCTCCGCATCGAGATCGGCATCCGGCAGCAAAGAGCCTGGACGAACCGTATAGGGCGCGTCACCCTTCAGCGCCTTTTTCTGCAGGGCTTCCGGCCAGCCGCCTGGCGACTGTCCAAGATCGCCCTTCAGCATCGAAACCACCGAGTCCGGGAAGGACACTTCGCGATCAGGATTTTCCACGTCGGCGACCGTCAGATCCTGGCTCACCATCATCAGCGCCATATCGCCGACAACCTTGGAGGACGGCGTGACCTTGACGATATCGCCGAACATCCGGTTGGCGTCGGCATAGGCCTGCGCGACCTCGTGCCAGCGGCTCTCAAGACCGAGCGAGCGCGCCTGCTCCTTGAGATTGGTGAATTGCCCACCGGGCATTTCATGCAGATAGACTTCCGAGGCAGGGCCCTTCAGATCGCTTTCGAAAGCCGCATACTGGTTGCGCGCCGACTCCCAGTAGAACGAGATGCGGCGGATCCATTCGGTATCGAGACCCGTATCGCGTTCCGATCCGGCCAGCGCTTCCACGATGGAACCGAGGCAGGGCTGGGACGTGTTGCCCGAAAGCGCATCCATGGCGGCATCCACCGCATCCACGCCCGCATCGACGGCGGCAAGGACGGTCGCAGCCGCAATGCCGGATGTGTCATGCGTGTGGAAATGGATAGGCAGGCTGGTCGCCTCCCTCAGCGCCTTGAACAGCACCTTGGCAGCGGCAGGCTTCAGAAGTCCCGCCATATCCTTGACGGCGATGATGTGCGCGCCTGCACGCTCCAGCTCGGCGGCGAGGTTGGTATAATATTTCAGGTCGTATTTTGGACGCGCGGAATTGAGGATATCGCCCGTGTAGCAGATGGCCGCTTCGCAGAGCTTGTTCTCCTCGGCGATCGCATCCATCGATACGCGCATATTCTCCACCCAGTTCAGGCAGTCGAACACGCGGAACAGGTCGATACCGCCCTTCGCAGCCTGACGGACGAAATATTTCACGACATTGTCTGGATAGTTCTTGTACCCGACGCCGTTCGCACCGCGCAGCAGCATTTGCAGCAGCAGGTTCGGCGCACCCTCGCGGATCAGCGCCAGGCGCTCCCACGGGTCTTCCGTCAGGAAGCGCATGGAAACGTCGAAAGTGGCGCCGCCCCAGCACTCCAGAGACAGAAGCTGCGGCAAGGCCTTGGCATAGACGCTTGCGACGCCGGCAATGTCATGGGTACGCATGCGCGTGGCCAGCAGCGACTGATGGCCGTCGCGCATCGTCGTGTCCGTTACCAGCACCCGCTTTTCGTTGCGCATCCAGTCGGCAAAGCCCTTCGGCCCCAGCCGGTCGAGCAATTGCTTGGTGCCATCAGGCGTCGGCGCATCGATGTAGGGAACCACCGGCTGTGCCGCATTTGCCGGTGGCTTAACGCGGCCCTTGGTTTCCGGATGCCCGTTCACCGTCACATCGGCAAGATAGGTGAGCAGTTTCGTAGCGCGGTCCTGACGCTTGACCTGTGCAAACAGCTCCGGCGTCGAATCGATGAAGCGGGTCGTATAGGTGTTGTTGCGGAAACTCGCATGGCCAATGATGGCCTCGAGGAAGGTCAGGTTGGTCGCAACACCGCGAATTCGGAATTCGCGCAGCGCGCGGTCCATGCGGCTGATCGCTTCATCCGGCTGCGGCGCCCAGGCCGTTACCTTCACCAAAAGCGGATCGTAATAACGGGTAATGATCGCCCCCGAATAGGACGTCCCGCCATCCAGACGAATGCCGAAGCCGGACGCCGAGCGGTACGCCGTTATACGGCCGTAGTCGGGAATGAAATTGTGCTCCGGGTCTTCCGTGGTGATACGGCACTGCAGCGCATGGCCGTTGAGGCGGATATCCTCCTGTTTCGGCACACCCGATTCCGGCGTGCCGATGGCGGCCCCTTCCAGAATATGGATTTGCGCCTTGACGATATCGATGCCGGTCACGACTTCGGTGACGGTATGCTCCACCTGAATGCGCGGATTGACCTCGATGAAGTAGAATTTGCCGGTATCGACATCCATCAGATATTCGACCGTGCCGGCGCCGATATAATTGGTCGCAGCCGCGATCTTCAAGGAATAGGCGGCCAGTTCCTGACGCTGCGCTTCGCTGAGATAGGGTGCCGGCGCGCGCTCAACCACTTTTTGATTGCGGCGCTGGATCGAACAATCGCGCTCGAACAGATGCACGACATTGCCATGGGTATCACCGAGAACCTGGCTCTCGACGTGGCGGGCGCGCTCGAGCAGCTTTTCGAGATAGACCTCGTCCTTGCCGAAAGCGGCCTTCGCCTCGCGCTTGGCCTCGGTGACCTCGCGTGCCAGATCCTCCTTTTTGCGGATGGCGCGCATGCCGCGACCGCCGCCGCCCCAGGAGGCCTTCAACATCACGGGATAACCGATCTCTTCGGCCAGCCGCTCCACCTCGGCCATGTCATCCGGCAGCGGCTTGGTTGCAGGAACAACGGGAACATTGACCGAGATCGCCAGATTGCGGGCGGCAACCTTGTTGCCGAGCTGGCGCATCGTATCTGCCGTGGGTCCGATGAAGGTGATGCCAGCCTTGTTACAGGCCTCAACGAATTCGGGGCTTTCGGACAAAAGGCCGTAACCGGGATGGATCGCGTCCGCGCCGGAAAGTCTGGCCACGCGGATGACCTCCTCAATCGAGAGGTAGCTCTCGATTGGTCCCATATCCTTGGCGAGATGCGGCCCCCTGCCGACCTGATAACTTTCATCCGCCTTGAAGCGGTGCAAAGACAGCTTGTCCTCTTCCGCCCAAATGGCGACGGTTTTTATCCCCAGCTCGTTCGCTGCCCGGAAAACTCGGATCGCAATTTCGGATCGGTTGGCAACAAGTATTTTCGATATTTTCAAGACGGTCTCCCCACACGCCAAAACAGAATTTCTGCTGCACTGCGGAATTAAGCAGCAAAACCCGGTCTTGAAAAGGGCAATTCGGGAGAGAAGCGTACTGTCGTAACTAGCTCAGCAGGCCGTTGCGAAAGGCGAGTGCTACAGTATGCTGCCTGTTCTTGGCGCTGAACCGACGCTGGATTCCATTGATATACCAGTCGACCGTGTGATTGGAGATCGATAGCTGGCGTCCAATTTCGGTTGAGGTCATGCCATCAGCCATCAGCGTCAGAACTTCCATTTCCCGCCTTGTAAGTTCAAGAGCGGAAACATTCGGCGCGTTGTTGAGGTTATGGACCTGGCCTGAAAGATCGAGCAGACGCCAGAACACCGCGCGCGTGGCCGCATCCAGCAGCTCAACGTGCAACGAAGGCAATTGCCGGTCCTCGCCGCCAAGGAACACCGCGCCGATGAATCCCGCGCGCCCGTGCACCGGAAAGGCATACCCACCCTGCAGACCGTAACGGCCGGCATCGTGAAAAAACACATTCGCCCTTTTTCGATGCATCGCGCGGGGCAGGCCCTCAAGCGCCTCTTTCCACTGAAACGGCTTGTGCACCATGCCGATCACCTTACGGACGGGATCGACGAGATTATATTTCTTGGCGCGGTAGACCTCGATCCACCCTTCCGGGAGATGTTGTGCGAGAATCTGGCCGGTGGAAGCAAGCTCCCCGGTCATCCGCCGGCTGACGAGGAAATATTCGAAACCATATTCGCGAATAAGTGTTACAAATTCGGAGCGAACACGATCAGCGTTTCCCGCCTGGTAGCACGCAGAGATGAAGTGAAGAATATCATGCATAAAGACACATGCCCGGAGCTTGGCTGGAAGGGATGACATGAAGGACATGGTCCCGCGAGGACGTCATGTTACTCGGGCGCCGGTCGGTTCAGACTGAACATATCGTCGTTAGCAATCCCTGAAACGAACATGCAAAATCTTGTGACGGCGTCCCCTAGAAACATCGGGTTCAGTTTTTTTTCGGTTCGCACGCGTGCTCGGTTTGTTAAGCCGCCATTCAGACTGAAAGAGCGATAATTACACAAATTTCGCCGTCTCATGCAACCTTGCTAAAACAGCATTGTATTGAGACCGAACAATCAACCGCTCGAAACCGACGCTGGACTGGATTGAAAATTTGACTTTGTTTCAGGTTTACACACGCGCCCTGCGCTATCTGACCGTACATAAATGGCGGGTGTTGATCGTTGTCATCGCCAACATCATTCTTGCAGCGATCACCATTGCCGAACCCGTGCTGTTTGGACGGATCATCGACGCCATCTCCTCCGGCTCCGATGTCACGTCCATCCTCATCCTGTGGGCGGGTTTCGGCGTCTTCAACACCGTGGCTTATGTCGCTGTCGCCCGCGAGGCCGACCGGCTGGCCCATGGTCGCCGCGCGACCCTGCTGACGGAAGCCTTCGGCCGGATCATCTCCATGCCGCTCTCCTGGCACCATCTGCGAGGCACCTCGAACGCGCTGCATACGCTTCTGCGCGCCAGCGAGACGCTGTTCGGCCTTTGGCTCGAATTCATGCGCACGCATCTGGCGACTTTCGTCGCGCTCGTACTGCTTATTCCGACAGCCATTGCCATGGACCTGCGCCTCAGCTTCGTCCTGATCGGTCTTGGCATCGTCTACTGGTTCATTGGCAAGTGGGTGATGGGCCGCACCAAGGATGGCCAGGCTTCGGTCGAGGAGCATTATCACAGCGTTTTTGCCCATGTCAGCGATTCCATCAGCAACGTGTCCGTCCTGCACAGCTACAACCGCATCGAGGCTGAAACGAAGGCGCTGAAATCCTTCACCGAAAAACTGCTGAGCGCCCAATATCCGGTGCTCGACTGGTGGGCCTTCGCAAGTGCCTTGAACCGCACTGCCTCCACCGTTTCGATGATGATCATCCTCGTCATCGGCACCGTGCTGGTGAAGAACGGCGAATTGCGCGTCGGTGACGTGATTGCCTTCATCGGTTTCGCCAATCTTCTCATCGGCCGTCTCGATCAGATGCGTCAGTTCGTGACCCAGATTTTCGAGGCGCGCGCAAAGCTCGAGGATTTCTTCGTGCTGGAGGATTCCGTCAAGGAACGGGAAGAACCGGGCGACGCCCGCGAATTGTCCAATGTCTCCGGCACCGTGGAGTTCCGCAACGTCAATTTCGGTTTCGCCAACACCAAGCAGGGCGTCCACGACATCTCGTTTACGGCCAAGGCCGGCCAGACGATTGCCATCGTCGGACCGACGGGCGCGGGCAAGACCACGCTCATCAATCTTCTGCAGCGTGTCTATGATCCGGATTCAGGCCAGATTCTGATCGATGGAACCGACATCTCGACGGTGACGAAGAACTCGCTCAGAAACTCCATCGCCACGGTGTTCCAGGATGCCGGCCTTCTGAACCGCTCCATCCGCGAAAACATCCGCCTTGGTCGCGAATCTGCTACCGACGCGGAGGTCGTGGAAGCAGCAGCAGCTGCTGCTGCGACGGATTTCATCGACAGCCGTATCACCGGCTACCTGACCCAGGTGGGTGAACGCGGCAACCGCCTGTCCGGTGGCGAGCGCCAGCGTATCGCCATTGCGCGTGCTATCCTGAAGAACGCTCCCATCCTGGTCCTTGACGAGGCAACCAGCGCGCTGGACGTGGAAACGGAAGCTCGGGTTAAGGCCGCCGTGGACGCGCTGAGAATGAACCGCACGACCTTCATCATCGCCCACCGCCTTTCCACGGTGCGCGATGCCGATCAGGTGCTGTTCCTCGATCAGGGCCGTATCATTGAAAAGGGCACGTTCGACGAGCTCAGCCAGCGTGGCGGACGCTTCACCTCGCTGCTGCGCACCAGCGGCCTGCTGACAGAGGACGAGGGCCAGCCCCGGCCTAAAGCCATCGCCTCCTGACACTCTGGCTTACGGAATATAATAAGGGCGGGCACCGTGGTGTCCGCCCTTTTTCTTTGTCCTTTCTCCAAAGTCTGCGAAGCAGCAGACATGTGCCTTGATAATGCAGGAAAGGGCCAAGCCTTAGCCTTAGCCATCAGCATTCAGCGATCCAACAGCGCAGAAACATGGCTCTGTAAAACTGCTCTGCCTGCGTGCCACGTCGAGAGGAGCACGGCTTACATTCTCGTTGGCGCTTGCAAGACCTTCGCGAGGCTGTGTCATTTCTCTCATGAGATGATGCTGGAGATACCCGCCAGGACAAAGCTGTTACCGCGCCTCCGTGCAGACAAACAATACCAGGGCAGCCACAATAAAAATTAAGGCCCCTGCGTCACCGCAGGAGCCTGATTTTAAAAGCAAACGTAGAGCCGGTCGTATCAGTCGAACGGGATCACCCGATCGTCAGCCGACAGGGGCTTGCCGTCAACGGACACGGAGACCTCCGCCGTGCCGGCCTTACGGCTGACGACGATGTCCTTTGCTTTACCGTCCAGCGTGATCTTCACCGAGAAGCCGCTCCAGTCTTCGGGCAGCGACGGCGCGATGTGAAGCTTGCCTTCGGTTCGGGTGATACCGAGAATGCCCTCGATCGCGGCGCGATAGAGCCAGCCGGCGGAACCCGTGTACCAGCTCCAGCCGCCGCGACCCGCATAAGCGCCCTCACCATAGACATCGGCGGTCACCACATAGGGTTCGACCCGATAGGTTTCGGACGATGCCGCGTCGAGCGCATGGTTGACGGGGTTGAGCAGCTTGAAGCAGTTCCACGCCTCCTGCGCACGCCCCTGCTTGGCAAGGGCAAGCACTACCCAGGTCGCCGCGTGGGTATATTGTCCGCCGTTTTCGCGCACACCCGGCGGATATCCCTTGATATAACCCGGGTCATGCGGCGCCCGCGAGAATGGCGGGGTGAACAGACGGATGATACCGGCCTTTTCATCGACCAGATGCTCAATGACGGCGTCCATCGCCTGCCGTGACCGGCCTTCCTCACCCTCGCCGGAAAGAACGCTCCAGCTCTGGCCAAGTGAATCGATCTGGCATTCCTCGCTGGTGGCGGAACCGAGCGGCGTGCCGTCATCGAAATAACCGCGACGGTAATAGCTGCCGTCCCAACCCGCAGTTTCGAGAGCATTGCGAAGCTTTTCGCGATGCGCCGACCACCTGCCGACACGGTCTGTATCACCGCGCTTTTCGGCGATCGCGATGAAGTCGCGAAGCGCTCCGGCCAGGAACCAGCCAAGCCAGACACTGGTGCCCTTGCCGCCGATGCCGACACGGTTCATGCCGTCGTTCCAGTCACCGCCGATAATCAGCGGCAGACCGTTTTCGCCGGTGCGATGGATCGCGAGATCAAGCGCCAGAGCCGCGTGTTCGTAGAGGCTAGCGGATTTGTCGCTCGTCTCCGGCTGGAAGAAGGCATCGTGCTGCCCCGGCATCAATGCCGGTCCCTTGATGAAGGGGATGCTTTCATCAAGGATGGCCGCATCGCCCGTAGCCGAGACATACTGGTTGATCGCATAAGCGAGCCAGACCACGTCATCAGAGATCGTCGTGCGGACACCTGCACCGGTCAAAGGCAGCCACCAATGCTGGACGTCGCCTTCAGCAAACTGGCGGCCTGCCGCACGCAGGATCTGCTTGCGAGCGAGATCCGGCTGGTAGAGCAGGAATGCCAGCGTGTCCTGAAGCTGGTCACGGAAGCCGAAGGCGCCGCTCGACTGATAGAAGGCCGTGCGCGCCAGGATGCGGCACGCCAGCGCCTGATAGGGCAACCAGCTATTGACCATGTGGTTGAAGCCGGCATCGGGCGTGGTAACCTGCAACTGGCCGGTAAAGCCAGTCCAGAACGCCTTGCTGCCCTCCAGCACCGACTGGAAATCCGCCGCACGGACTTGTTCGACCAGCGTTGCCGCCTCCTCCGCATTGTCGGCATCGCCGAGAATGAAGGTCATATGCCGTTCTTCACCGGGCTTCAGGTGGATTTCCTGCATCAAGGCGGCGCAGGGATCGCCGTCCACCTCGGTGCTGCCACTGAGTGCCGCACCGGACACAATGCCCTGCGGAGCCTGTGCAGAACCGAAGCGGCCGATGAATTCACGGCGGCTGGTGGTGAAGCCGCTTGCCTCGCTGTCGAGCGTCAGGAAGGCAGTGCGGGTGCTATAGTCGATGCTGTAAGGGTTGGAAGCAAAAATCGCATTGCTGCCGGCATCGTGCCTGCTCAGGATGAACGGCGCAGATTTCTGGCCATTATTGCCCAGCACCCATTCCACATAAGCATAGACCTTCAGGCGGCGGCTTTTCGAACCCTTGTTGCGTACGATGAGCTGCGAGAACTTGACCGGCTTTTCACGGTCTACCGTCTGCGTCACCTCAACTTCAAGCTTATCCGTCTTGCCGGTCATTACGGAGTAACCGAGACCGTGACGGGTTTCGAACAGGGCTTCCGGATCACGCGAAAGGGCAGCACAGGGCGTATAGAGCTTTCCTGTTTCCACATCGGCAACATAGAAGGCCTCGCCCGGCCGGTTGATGACCGGATCGTTGCTCCAGGGTGTCAGCTGATAGTCACGGGAATTGCGGCTCCAGGTGAAACCAGCGCCTTCCGCCGACACATGGAAGCCGAAACTTTCGTTCGAGATGACGTTGATCCAAGGATGCGGCGTGGATTGCCCACCATGCAGGCGCACGACATATTCCTCTCCGCTTTTGGCGAAACCACCAAAACCGTTCCAGAAATCGAGATCGCCCGCATCCTCGACAGCCTCAGCGACGGGGAACGCAGGCACCGGCAGGCGAGCCTGCGCGGCCTCAGTCGCGCCGTCAGGACCGCGATGCGCCGCAAAAAGCGACACGGCGCGGTTGATCTGGTCGACAATCTTGCCATTCCTCACATGCAGCACGACACGGGAGGCCGCCAGAAGCGCGCTCCAGGTCTCTTCGTCCATCAAGTCGCGGCGAACGGAGAACACATGCGGCCTACCACCATCGGCGGGATTGATTCGACGCTGTGCCTCGGAAATATGATCCAGCGCATGCTGCATATCCTGTGCATACGACGCGGCCCGTTCGTTGACGATGACGAGATCGAAGATCACGCCGCGCGAACGCAGATATTCGTGGGCGCTGAGCGCCTCACGGGCAATATCCATGTCCATATCGTCGTTGATACGCAGGCTGAAGATCGGAAAATCGCCCGAAATGGCAAGCGGCCAGAGCGCCCGCTGCGAAGCGAGGCCCGTTTTCAGCGTTTCCGAATCCGCGCGCAGATGCATGTCCGGATAGGTCAGATAACGGCCGAGATGCTGGAAAGCGGCGGCCTGCTGCGAAGTGACACCCACATGGCGCATCTGCACCTGCGTGCGCGTCCATGCATGCACGAGTTCATGGGCAAATGCGTCCGGATGGCGATAACGGTCGATCGCCTTGTCGACTTCCTCGCGGCTCGGCGCGGCAATCGTCCAGAAAATCACGCTCACCTTCTTGCCGGCCGGTACGCGCACAGTGCGGCGCAACGACAGGATTGGATCGAGCGTGAAGCCATCGGTGTTGGAAAGCGTGGCACCGGTATCGAATGCAGCCGCTTCACCGAGCGATCTGCCGCGGCCGATGAACTTGGCACGGTCCGTCTCAAACTCCGTCGGGCGCGATGGGCCGGCGTTATCGGCAGCAAGATGCGCGATGATCGTTCCGGGCTCATTCGGGCTGCGGCGGTTACGCCAGGCGCGGATGACATCGCCGCGCCGGCCGATCTCCGTCTGCACGAACATGCGCGAGAACAGCGGATGGGCGTTGTCGTCGTCTTCCGACGCAATGACCGGCTCCATATAGGAGGTCACTTCAATGTAACGATCCTCGGAACCGACATTGAGCAGCGTGACGCGGCGGCCATCGGCATCGTGCTCGGTGGCGACGATGCATTCAACGACGCTCTGCAGATCGCCGACATTCTTGTGGAATTCGGCCTTGTCGTCGGTGAAGATCGTCTTTGTCTTTTCGCCTTCGATGACACGCGGCTCAGCCGTCGCACTCCACCATTGTCCATTGGTGGTATCGCGCAGGAAGATGAAGGTTCCCCAACGATCTTCGGTCGGGTCGGCCTTCCAGCGGGAAATCGCCTGACCGTTCCATTTCGAATATCCAGCACCCGTTGAGGTGAGCATCGTCGAATAATGGCCGTTCGACAGGAACACCACTTCGCGGTCGCGCACGGCCGGGTCGGCGATGGAGCGCACTTCCGCACGCAGCAGGTCTGCCTGTTCCTTGCCGGGGGTTTCCGGCTCGTATTTGGCGCTCATGACAGGCACTTCGCGCGGTGCCTTTTCCTGCAACAGGAGTTCGGCCGCCTCGATTACCGGGTCGGAATGGAAGAGTTCGCGCAACACACCGTCAAAGGCGACGTTGGCGACAGCCGCGATCGACATGCCGTGGTGGTGGGCATAATAGTTGTAGACCACCGCGCAGACCTTGCCGTCAGGCACACGTGTCGGCGTGAAATCCACGGCATCATGGAAGCCGTACTGTCCAAGCGCGCCAAGCTTGCGCAGCTTGTCGAGGTTTTCCAGCGCACCGTCAGGATCGTACTGGCTTGCGAGGATCGACGCATAGGGTGCGATGACAGCATTCTGGCCGAGACCGCGCTTGAGGCCAAGCGTCGGCACACCGAAATTGGTGTACTGGTAGTTCATGTTGTGATCGCGGGCGTTGAACGCCGCTTCGGAAATGCCCCATGGCGTGCCGAGACGGCGGCCGTGGTTCATCTGTTCCTTGACGATCAGATTGTTGGTCTGGTTGAGAATGCCACCCTGACGCTCCTGCATGACGAGCGGAGGCATCAGATATTCGAACATCGAACCCGACCAGGAGACCAACGCGCCCTGCGCACCGATCGGCACGACCTGGCGGCCGAGACGGTACCAGTGCTCGGTCGGCAGATCGCCCTTGGCGATGGCAAACAGGCTGGTCAGGCGGCATTCGGACGCCAGAAGGTCGTAGCAGGCCTCGTCCAGTTCCTTGCTTTCGACGCGGTAGCCGATCGACAGAAGACGGCGATCCTTGCGATAAAGGAACGTGAAATCCATCGAGAAAGCGAGGTTGCGGCTGCGGTCACGCAGCGATGCAAGACGCTGGCGTAGCGGCTCCATATTGGTGAGGTCGATGGCGCTGTCTGAAATATGCGCCTCGCAGCAATCCACGAGCAATTGTGCCCAGCGTGTCACTTCCGCGCTCTGCGCAGACTTCACTTCGTGATCGACATTGGTAGCGAGCTTCTGGATGTCGCGCGCGAGTACCGCAAGATTGATGACGCGGATCGATGCGAATTCATGCTCGCGCTTGACCGAGGCAAGAGCGTTCGAAAAACCGATGATGCGTTCTTCAAGGCGGCGATGCAGCGGACGCAGGTTCTTGCGGTCGTCAGGCAGCGCTTTCAGCGTTTCGCGCAGAATACCGGCGAGATCGCCGATACCGTCGAGATTACCCTGAAGATGCGCGGAAGGCGCTTCTGCCCACTGGCGGCAGGCAGACGAAACCGCAATCAGGTGACCGGCGAGATTACCGCTGTCCACCGCCGAAACGTAACGGGGACCAAGCGTCTGCAGCGTGTCCGTATGGTACCAGTTGTAGAGATGGCCGCGATGTTTCTCCATCTTCTCTACGGTCTGGATCGTGTTCTCGATCCGCTCCAGCGTATCGGCAAAGCTGATCCAGCCAAACTGGCGCGCCGAAATGATGGAAAGCAGGTAAACGCCAATATTGGTAGGCGATGTACGCGAGGCAACAATCGGCTCCGGCGTTTCCTGGAAGTTGTCCGGCGGCAGGTGGTTTTCCTGCGGCGTCACGAAGGCTTCGTAATAACGCCACGTGCGACGCGCGATCTTGCGAAGCTCGAAAGAGACGTGTTCCGAAACGAACAGCCGGTCTTCGGTTTCCGCCGACTGGCTGACATACCAGGCAACGGCGGGAGACAGAACCCAGAGCAATGTGAAGGGAATGCCGATCAGGAAGGCGTTGTCACCGGGCAGCGCCGCAAACAACAGGCCGAGCATGGCCACAACAGGCGCATGCCACATCTGGCGGAAATAATAGGTGATGCCGCCCTGGGCGCTAGACTGCATGCTGGCGGCGGTGCGCCATTCCAGCATCAGCTTGTGGCTGACGAGCAGACGGTAGAGCGAACGGACAATTGCATCCGTCATCATGCAGGCAGAATCGGCAATGAAGACGATACGCAGCGCAACCTGCGCATTGGTGGCGCGGATTTCCGACCAGATGGTGTGGAAATGCGCCTGAGGCACGATATCAGTGGAGCGCGGCACGAGGCCGGAAAGCAGCGAGAGCGTCGGAGCGACGAACAGCGAGAAGATCAGCAGGATCTGCCAGATCAGCGCACCGAGCGGGTCCATGAAATACCAGCCGAGGATCGAGGCGAAGAACCATGCAATCGGCGTCAGCGAACGGCGAAGGTTATCGACCATCTTCCACCGGCCGATCGCGGTAACACCACGGGCGCGGTCGAGAATATAGGGAAGCAGCTGCCAGTCGCCACGCGCCCAGCGATGCTGGCGCGAGACTTCCACCTCGTAGCGGGTCGGGAAATCCTCGACCAGTTCCACATCGGTCACCAGCGCGCAGCGCGCAAAGGATCCTTCGAGCAAATCGTGGCTGAGGATGGAGTTTTCCTCGATCCGGCCCTTAAGCGCCGCCTCGAAGGCATCCACGTCGTAAAGACCCTTGCCGGTGAAGGTGCCTTCGGAGGTCAGGTCCTGATAAACGTCGGAAACGGTGAAGACGTAAGGGTCGATACCGCGATTGATCGAGAAGACACGCTGGAAGACGGAGGCATCCTTGCCCGTCGTCAGCGAAGGCGTAACGCGCGGCTGCAACAGGCCATAACCTTCAACCACACGTCCCGAGACCGGATCGATGACGGGGCGGTTGATCGGGTGATGCATCTTGCCGACGAGCTTGGTCACCGCATCGCGCATCAGGCGCGTATCGGCATCAAGCGTCATGACGTATTTGACATCGGCCGGCACAATATTGGCGCCACCGAGGAATGTCGTGTCCTTGTCGCCGCGCAGCAGCATGTTCAGTTCATGCAGCTTGCCACGCTTGCGCTCCCAGCCCATCCAGCAGCCTTCGGACGGGTTGTAGATGCGGCGGCGGTGCAGCAGGTAGAAACGCGTCTTGCCATCGAAGGCATAACGGCTGTTCAGCGCCGCCAGTTCGCGCTTGGCATATTCGAGAATCTCGAGATCGTCGCCGGACTGCTCATATTGGGCATCGCGCCAGTCGCTGACCAGCGCGAAATAAATCTCGCCATGCGGATTGGCGAGATAATGCACCTCGATATTGCGCATCATCTCGTCGACGCTGTCGCGGCTGGTCAACATGCAGGGCACGGCAACAAGCGTGCGGGCGTCCTGTGGAATACCGTTCTTGAACTCGTATCCGACCAACCGGAACGGCTTCACGAAGAAAGTGACGAGCGTGTTGAACAAACCGGTCGCGCCTTCCGAAGCAGGCAATGCAAACATCAAGAGGAATGCGGTCACCACATACCAGGGCATGCCCGCTTCGGCCAGGAACCAGCCGACGGCAAGCATGACGAGCGCGGTGATGAGAAACACTGGCGCCGCAATTGCGAGCCAGTTGAACTTGCGCATAGACCGGACGATATGCTGCGAGACCAGCGGCCTGTAAGCGAGCACCTTTTCAAGCTCGAACCGGCGCTCGCCGACGAGTACGGAGCCGACATTGACGCGATGGTTTTCAGACACCTCGGCAGGCTCGCCGGATCTCGCCATTTCCACGGCGGCACGCGCGACCTCTACCTCTGTCTTGGGGGAGCGACGCGCCAGAAGCTCGATCGTGTTGCGATAGGTGTTGCGCGAACCGAAATCGAGAATCTCGTAATCGGTTTCCTCGCGCAGGACCTTGTCGATATGGCTGACTTCCTCGAACCACACCGACCATTCGGTATCGTCGATTTCCCTCAGGCTCTTGACGATATTGCCCATCGTCACATTGCCAGAGGCCAGCCGGTTGTGTTCCGACATCATGACGTTTTCAGCGTCGGTGCCCGCAGCATGCAGGCGTTCTTCAAGCCAGGCCACCGCAAAACCCGAAGTCTGCGAGCCGTTTCTGAGGCGATAGAGGAACTGCGTCGCAAAGGTCGGGTCATCGACCAGCGAATCGACCTGCTTGAGAAGTGCCGCGGAGGCTTCCGCATCGTTCAGGCGAATGATTTCGTCGACGACTTCATTCGCCTTCTGGCGCATGCGGCGCGAGCGTTCCACGCGAATGGAAATGCGGCGAAGATTTTCGATGAGGACAAAACGGATGATGGAGGGCAGCGCCCACAATTCGCCGATCTGCAGCGTCTTCGACGTCTGGTAGCCATCCACCAGCGCCGTCATATTCTCGCGCGAGACCGTGCTGTGGGTATGGGCGACATAAAGCCAGCCGAGCGCCATGACCCGCGGGATCGTCACGCCGCCCACCGTCATTGTCGGCAGCTGGCGATAGAACTTGCGCGGGAAATCGCGGCGGACTTCCTGGATCGCCTCTTCGATGACGTAGTGGTTGTCGAGCAGCCATTCCGCCGCCGGCGTTATCGTCGCGCCATTTTCCGCGTCGACGGCCGTTGTGCGGTAGACCCGCAGGATTTCCTTCTCGTTCTCACGGTGGCGCTCGAAGAAGTCGAACTCCATGAAGCCGGGAAGGGTATCGGCACCGTCGCGCGAAAGCGCGGCACCGGCATCATGCAGTTCCTCGACCGTCATATAGGACGCGCGGATCGAATCATTGTGATCGATCTGCTTCGTCTCGGAATCACGGGCGGCGGCGGTCGGGGTAATATGAAATGACATCGGCTCGTATTCTGAACTTTATGGAGAATTGTTCGACTTGACCGGCGTTTCGTCCGTGGCGGGAATACGCACGAAATCGGGCCACGCTATATTTATGACTTATCCTGAACCTTCGGTGAACCGGATCAGACGTTGTGTGCAACGCATCGTCAAACGGCGAATATCCGCAAGCACGGCGTTTTGCTGCGCGATCCCTCCGACCATGCAAAGCCGGGGATCTCTGCGGAGAATGGATTTTCGACGACAGGAAAATTTCGCCCTATGGCCCGGCAATGCCGTTCCAACCGGATTTCGCACCTTCCCCCACGGCGAAAATTGTTCGCGCAACGTCAGATAGTCCCCCTTTGACACCTGAAGGGCAACGCGAGGCCGAGAAGGCCTGCGCCACATCCGAAACGCTAATGCCCCAGGACGTCTATAGTTCCATGCCACCTGTCGCGATACGATGCAAGCGATGAATTTCAAGGCATTCCGGCTCCGGGAACGCCCCTTACATGCCCGCGTATATGCTGCTATGAAATTTGCAAAAAGCGCTGGAAAAAAGCGGCGTAACCAGGGACTTCGAAAATGACCAGACAGACCGCAAACATAGCCTCCTTCGCCAACCATATGCCGGATGTGGTAGCAATCCGCCGCCACCTGCACCGGCATCCCGAAATCGGTCTTTCCGAATTCCAGACCTCGGATTTCATTGCTGGGCAGCTGGTGGAAATGGGTTACGAAGTAACGCGCGGACTTGCCGGAACCGGTATCGTCGCCACGCTCCGCAATGGCGACAGTGCCCGCACGCTCGGCATTCGCGCCGATATCGATGCCCTGCCGATCCGTGAGGAAACCGGAGCGGAATATGCAAGCGCCTATGATGGCGTCATGCATGCCTGCGGCCATGACGGACACACGGCCATGCTCCTGGGAGCCGCGAAGATCATCGCCGAACGCAGGAATTTCGATGGGACCCTGCATCTGATCTTCCAGCCGGCGGAGGAGAATTTCGGCGGCGCCCGCATCATGATCGAGGACGGACTGTTCGACCGCTTCCCATGCGATGCGGTTTTTGCCCTCCATAACGATCCCGGCGTGCCCTTCGGACAATTCGTCCTGCGCGACGGCCCGATCCTTGCCGCCGTCGATGAATGCAGGATCACCGTCAACGGATATGGCGGCCACGGCGCAGAACCGCAGGATGCGGCCGACCCTATCGTTGCGGGCGCCAGTATCATCATGGCCTTGCAGACGGTGGTGTCCCGTAACATCCATCCGCAACTGTCGGCGGTCGTCACTGTTGGCGCATTCCATGCTGGTGTTGCGAGCAACGTCATTCCCGAGAAGGCGGAGATGCTGCTCACCATCCGTTCCTTCGACGCGGGTGTGCGCGACGAACTGGAAAAGCGTATCCGGGCGATAGCCGAAGGCCAGGCGGCCAGCTATGGCATGAGTGTCACGCTCGATTACGAGCGCGGCTACAATGCGACCGTCAACCACAAGGCGGAAACGGACTATGTCGCCGGTCTGGCCCGTCGTTTCGCCGGGGCGGAAAAGGTGGTTGAAATGCAGCGCCCGTCCATGGGCGCGGAAGACTTCGCCTACATGCTTGAAAAAAGGCCCGGCTGCTACTTCTTCCTCGGCACCGCGCGCACCGAAAACGACCCGCCGCTGCACCATCCGAAATTCGACTTCAACGACGATATCCTGCCAATCGGAACCGCCTTCTGGGTCGATCTGGCGGAGGATTATCTCAAGGCGTGAATGAATATAAAAAGGCCGGTCGGAGGAGCGACCGGCCTTTTTTTCTCAAGTTTCCTGATGAGAAAATCTGGGAGGATCAGGGAACGAGACCGAGTATGACCGCCGCGACAAAAGCCACGCACACGCCGACAAGAGCCGCGTGAACCGAATCTCTCCAGTTTCGCTGCGACTGGGGCTGCGAGACAAAGTCTTTTGCTTTTCCGGCCTTGGAATAAGACATTGTACAACTCCCTTCCTTGCTCGGCCCGTCAAAGCGGGCACTGCTTATTTCCCGTAAAGAATAGCTTTATTCCCCACTGTTTCAGTAGAGATAAAATTCCATAAGTTCGGCGCATTGGGAAAAATACGGATCGCGACTTGCCGCCGGACAAGCATCAATCTACCCATTGCGCAGGATCAACGTCGCAGACGGCATTTCCGTTCAAAATCATTGGCAGGCTCGGATAAGGACCATGACGGATATAGACGCCATCATCATAGGAGCCGGGGTGATCGGACTGGCGACGGCCCGCGAGCTGGCGATGCGTGGTCTTTCCGTCATCATCCTCGAAGGCGAAAAGGAATTCGGTTCCGCCACCTCTTCACGCAACAGCGAGGTTATTCACGCCGGGCTTTATTATCCTGAAGGCAGCCTCAAGGCACGCCTTTGTGTTGAAGGCAGGGAGCGGCTTTATACGTTCTGCCAGAGCCATGGCGTTTCGCACCGCCGCTGCGGCAAACTCATCGTGGCAGCGAACGCGGACGAGACGGCTCTCTTGGCGACCCTCAAGGAAAAGGGTAACGCCAATGGCTGCGACGACCTCGAACTGGTCGATGCCACGCAGGCGCTGTCGCTCGAGCCTGCGCTCAACTGCGTAGCGGCCCTGCTTTCACCTTCGACCGGCATCATTGATAGCCATGGTTATATGCTGGCGCTGCTCGGCGACGCGCAAGACCATGGCGCAGCCCTCGCCCTGAATGCACCATTCGAAAGGGCGGAAGCGACCGGCAACGGTTTCCGCGTTCACGTTGGCGGCAAGGAACCTCTCAGCCTGACATGCCGGCTACTCGTCAACTCCGCCGGCCTTCTGGCACCGCTGGCAGCAAAACAGATCGAGGGATTGCCGAAGCACACGATCCCGGAGGCGCGTTTCGCCAAAGGCAGCTATTTTTCGCTGACCGGCAAGTCGCCTTTTTCACGGCTCATCTACCCCGCTCCGCACACCCACGGCCTTGGCGTGCACCTGACGCTGGATCTTGCCGGCCAGGCCCGTTTCGGGCCGGATGTGGAGTGGGTCGACACCATTGATTATGCCGTCGATCCCCGCCGCATGGAGGGTTTTGGCGACGCGATCCGCCGCTATTGGCCGGGCCTACCGGAACACGCGCTGATCCCGGCCTATTCGGGCATCCGGCCGAAGATTTCAGGACCCGACGAACCGGCCATGGATTTTCGCATCGACGGGCCGGAAAGCCACGGCCTTGCCGGTCTCGTCAATCTTTTCGGCATCGAAAGCCCCGGCCTCACCGCCTCACTGGCGATAGCCAACGAGGTTGCGGCACGGCTCGAGGCCTGATCCCACCCGGATCTCAGCCGAAACGGGACAGTGCGCTCGCCATGATCTCCGGATCGACATTGCCGCCGGAGGCAACCGCAATCACCGTTTCGCTCTCCAGCTCGTTGCCGTGAAACAGCGCCGCCGCCAAGGCCACCGCGCCGCCCGGCTCGACAACGACCTTCAGCCTGTTGAAGGCGAGAACCATGGCCCGCAATGCTTCCTCTTCGGTCACGGCAATGCCTTTTCCGCAAAGCCCAACCATAATCGGGAAGGTGATGTTACCGGGCTGAGGCGTGACGATTGCATCGCAGATCGAACCGGAAGTCGTTGCATTCCGCTCGATCTTGCCCGCTGCGAGTGAGCGCGCCACATCGTCGAACCGCTCGGGTTCTGACGTCCTGACCTTGTAGTTCGGCGCTTTCGCCGCAAGGGCAAGGGAGATGCCGGATGTAAGGCCGCCGCCGCCGCAGGGCACGAGAACCTCGGCCGCATCGATACCGAGTTCCAAGCCCTGTTCGGCGATTTCCAGCCCGACAGTCCCCTGCCCTGCAATCACCAGCGGTTCGTCGTAGGGCCTGATAAGGGTCAGTCCGCGCTCGCTCGACAGGCGGTCGCCAATGGCATCGCGATCGTCATTCGCCCGGTCATAGAGCACCACTTCCGCACCATAGTCGCGGGTATTGTCGATTTTGATTTTTGGTGCATCGGAGGGCATGATGATGACGGCAGGCACGCCGTGCAGACGAGCAGCAAGCGCGACGCCCTGCGCATGGTTGCCCGAGGAAAAGGCGATCACGCCACGGGCGCGCACATCGGCCGGCAGACCGGATACCGCCGACCAGCCGCCGCGAAATTTGAACGAACCCGTTCTTTGCAGGCACTCGGCCTTCACGAACAGCTTTCGCCCGGCAATCTCATCCAGAAAATGCGACGACAGAAGCGGTGTCCGCACCGCATGTTCGCCGATGCGCTGGCGCGCTGCCTCAATCATCGAAATATCTGTCATGCCCTGCCCCTGTAATGCGGATGTTGGGTGTACATTAGGAGGTCGCAATTAATAGTGAAACCGGCTGGACAAGAAAAATCCCCGGTCTTGGCCGGGGATCTTTCGTCATGCGCTTGCAAATGAATGGTCAATGGTTGTGCCGGGGCATCTTCTCGGCAATCCGGCGGAAATCCGCGGCCCCTTCCAGAACCGCACCGTCCGAAAGCTGGGTCACCGATTGACGATAGATGCGCTGCCAGGGCGTGGCATCCGCAGGCACCGCAGGAATGCCATCGGCCTTTCGGGCAGCAAGCTCTGCATCCGGTACCAACGCGTCGCACTTGCCCTGATTGAAGTCGATGCGGATTACATCACCCGTGCGAAGCCATGCCAGTCCTCCACCGGCGGCACTTTCTGGCGAGGCATTGAGGATCGACGGGCTATCCGCGGTTCCCGATTGCCGGCCGTCGCCGATTGTCGGCAGGCTGGTTATGCCTTTTTTCAACAGCGCGTCCGGCGGCTGCATGTTGACGACCTCAGCCGAACCCGGCCAGCCGAGCGGTCCGGCCCCGCGAATGACGAGAATGGTGCGCTCATCGATATCGAGAGACGGATCGTTGATACGGGCGTGATAGTCTTCCGAACCATCGAAAACCACACATTTGCCCTCGAAAATCCCCTCACGACCCGGCTCGCTCAGATAACGCTGCCGGAATTCCGCCGAGATCACGCTCGTCTTCATGATGGCGAAATCGAACAGATTGCCCTTGAGGACGAGGAAACCGGCCCGTTCCTTGAGCGGCTTATCGTAAGGCAGTATCACATCGCGGTCGGTCGATTCCCGCCCGTCCAGATTTTCCGCCACGGTCTTGCCGGTCACGGTCGGACAGCTCCCGTCAAGCTTGCCTGCCTTCAGAAGCTCCCACATGATGGCGGGCGTACCGCCGGCACGGTGATATTTCTCGCCCAGCCATTTTCCGGCGGGCTGGACATTGGCGATGAGCGGAATGTCATAACCGTGAACCTGCCAATCTTCCTCGCGAAGTTCGACGCCCGCATGTTTCGCCATCGCCGCCAGATGCGGCTGGGCATTTGTCGAACCGCCGATCGCCGAATTGACGCGGATCGCGTTCAAAAACGCCTCGCGCGTCATGATATCCGAAGGCTTGATATTCTCGACAACCAGTTCGACGGCACGGCGGCCGGTGCGATAGGCCATCTGGCCGCGTTCGCGGTAAGCGGCCGGGATTGCGCCGCAGCCGGTCAGCGACATGCCGAGCGCTTCGGCAATGGCATTCATGGTAGAGGCCGTGCCCATGGTGTTGCAGTGACCGACCGAAGGAGCGGATTCGAGCGCCGCCTGCAGGAATTCCTCGCGGGTGATTTCGCCGGCGCCGTATTTGCGGCGCATGCGCCAGATGACCGTGCCGGAACCAACCAGATCGCCGTCATGATATCCGTCGAGCATCGGCCCACCGGATAAGACGATAGCCGGAATATCAACCGTGCTTGCCGCCATCAGCGCCGAAGGCGTGGTCTTGTCACAGCCCGTGGTCAACACGACGCCATCGAGCGGATAACCGTAAAGCACTTCCACCAGGCTGAGATAAGCAAGATTGCGGTCAAGCGCCGCTGTCGGTCGCTTGCAGTTTTCGAACATCGGATGGGTCGGAAACTCGATGGGGATGCCGCCCGCATCACGGATACCATCGCGCACCCGCTTGACCAGTTCGACATGGACGCGGTTGCAGGGCGTCAGGTCGCTGCCGCTCTGCGCGATGCCGATGACCGGCTTACCGGAACGCAGCTCTTCCGGCGTCACGCCATAATTCATGAAGCGCTCCAGATAGAGCGCCGTCATGTCGAGATGGTCAGGGTTGTCGAACCAGTCCTGGGATCGCAGCCGCCGCACGGGTGTCTTGTCGTCGCTCATGAGACCGCCTCAGCCCTGTTCCCGGTTGTTGAGTTTTTCGAGGTAAAGCAGGATACCGCTATGGTCGATATCGGCTCCACCATCGCTGACGAAATCATCGAACTCCCGCGTTACCTGCTGGGTCAAAGGCAACGTCAGGGACAAATCCTTCGCCGTCGCCAGCACCCCGTTCAGATCCTTGAGCTGGAACTTGGAGGGTCCGCCTGGCGCGAAATCGCGCTTCACCATGCGTTCGCCGTGCAATTCCAATATCCGGCTTTCGGCAAAACCGCCACGTATGGCGTTACGGAACCCTTCGCGGGATGCCCCGCCCGCTTCCACAAGCATCATCGCCTCGGCAACCGCGCCGATGGTGATGGCGACGATCTGCTGGTTTGCGAGTTTGCAAAGCTGGCCCGCACCGGAGGGGCCGACATAGGTGAGCCTGCCCATCGGCGCGAAGAAATCCGAAAGACCAGAGATCAGCGCCTCATCGCCACCGGCCATGATCGCGAGCGTACCCGCCGTTGCGCCCGGCACACCGCCGGAGACCGGCGCATCGACATGATGAATGCCCATTGCCCGTAGCCGGGAGGAGTGTTCGCGCGCAATAGGCGGCGCAATGGAGCTGCTGTCGATGACAACAGCGCCTTTTTCCAGCGCGTCCGCCACACCCGCCTCGAACAGCACCTCGCCCACGGCTTTGCCGTCGCTCAGCATGGTGATGACGATATCGGCACCCCTGGCGGCTTCGGCCGGCGATGCCGCGAGAACCGCGCCATCGGCAACCAGCGCCTCAGCCTTTTCGACGCTGCGGTTCCACACCGCAACCGAAAAGCCCGCGCCCAGCAGACGCCGGGCCATCGGCCCGCCCATCAGGCCTGTGCCGATAAAGGCAACCGACCGCTTCTTCTCCTCCCCGCCGACACTCATTTCAGTGAACCTCCCAGTTCGTCCTCGATATGAACCTGAATGATCTCTTCGAAGGAGCTTTCAGCCGTAAAGCCAAGTTCACGGGCGCGCTTTGCTTCGAAACCGGGCGCCCAGCCTTCGCACATGCGCATGATCATCTCATTCGGCTCGCGGCGAATGAGGGCAACGGCCTTTTCGCCGGCAACCTTGCGCAGCGCTTCAATCTGTTCGCCAACGGTGGCGCTGAGGCCGGGCATGGACAGGTTGCGGCGCGGACCGACCTTTTCCACGTCGATCGTCGCGCCATGAAGAAGGAAACCAACAGCGGAACGCGGCGAAGCGTGCCAATGGCGAATGCTTTCCGGCACCGGCAGAACCGCTTCCTGACCAACCAGCGGCTCGCGCAGGATATTGGAGAAGAAGCCGGAAGCAGCCGCATTGGGCTTGCCGGGGCGAATGCAGATCGTCGGCAGGCGAATGCCGATACCGTCGAAGAAACCGCGACGGCTATAGTCGGAGAGCAGCAGCTCGCAGATCGCTTTCTGCGTGCCGTAGCTGGTCAGCGGCGTGGTGTGGAACTCATCCGGAATCGGATAAGGGAGCGGCGCACCGAATACGGCGATCGACGAGGTGAAGACCACGCGCGGCTTGTAACCGTCCTTGCCGTTGGCAATGCGGATGGCGTCGAAGAGATAACGCGTGCCATCGAGATTGATACGGTAGCCCTTGTCGAAATCAAGTTCGGCTTCACCGGATACGATGGCAGCAAGATGAAAGATCACATCGGGGCGGGCTTCGACCAGCTTTTCGGCTTCGCCCGGCGCGGACAGATCGGCTGCGCGCGCATCAACCGCACCGGAGAAGCCGGCGGGCGCTTCAGGCTGAAACACGTCGATAAGCGTGAATCTGTCAATCGACTTGCCGCCAAGCGATCCATCCTTGACGAGACGCTGCGTCAGCTTACGGCCAACCATGCCTGCAGCACCGATGATTGCGATATGCATATCTTCCTCCTCTTTGGCCCGGTCATTCTCCCGAGACCGAAAAAACATCATCGGCTCGTGAACCGATAAATTAGCTTGTAAGGTTGTCTGATAACCTTATATGGTTTGATTGAAAATAGTATTTTTTCACAAACCGGCAAAAGCAAGGGCGAAAGACCTTTGCCCGGATATTTTAGGGCGGATTGGACGGAGAGGGTGGAATGACGATCGTGAGCGAACACGATATCGAGGAATTGCGGTTCTCGCTGAAGAACAGGCTGGGCGAGGCATTGCTGCTGACATCGCAGGAAGACATGCTGCGCTATTGCCGCGACTGGCATGGCGACGTCACCAGTTCGGCGGTAGCCGTCATCCGCCCCCGTTCGACCAAGGAAGTCTCCGATACGGTTCGCGCCTGCGCTGAACTCGGTCTCGCCATCATCCCTCAGGGCGGCAATACCGGGCTGGTGCTCGGCGGCATTCCCGATGAGCCAAAGCGTCAGGTCGTGCTGAGCCTCGAGCGCATGAACGCCATCCGCACCATAGACAGCGACGATTTTTCGGCTGTCGTTGAAGCCGGCTGCATTCTGTCGGAATTCAAGGATGCGGTTCAGGACAAGGGAATGTTCTTTCCGCTGTCGCTCGGCGCGCAGGGCAGCTGCCGCATCGGCGGCAACGTCTCCACCAATGCTGGCGGCATCAACGTTCTGCGTTACGGCATGACCCGCGAACTGGTGCTCGGTCTCGAAGTGGTATTGCCTGATGGCACCATCTGGAATGGCCTGTCGACGCTGCGTAAGGACAATCGTGGCATTGACCTGAAGCAGCTTTTCATTGGCGCGGAAGGAACACTCGGCATCATAACGGCCGTGTCCGTAAAGCTCTACCCCAATCCAGAACATGTCGAGACGGCACTGCTCGGCCTCAATTCGCTGGATGACGCCATCAAGCTTTATCGCCGCGCCCGCCGCGAATGCTGCGACCTGATGTCCGCCTTCGAATTCATGCCGCCCGTCGCCTTCACGCTCGCAATCGAAGCAATCCCCGACCTTAAAATGCCGATCGCCGGAGATTATCCGGCCTACGTGCTGATGGAAATTTCCGGCTCGGGGCTAGTAGACACTGCCGACCTGATGGGACGGTTCCTCGAGGGCGTCATGGAAGACGGTCTGGTGCTGGACGGCGTCATCGCCTCCTCGCGAGCACAGGCGCAATCGCTGTGGCTTTTCCGCGAGGGCATGAACGAGGGTCAGGCGCTACGCGGCAGCCATATGCGCACCGATATTTCCGTGCCGCTGTCAAAACTTGCGGCGTTCGTGGCCGAAGCAGAGGCTGAACTGGCGGAAAAACTGCCGGAATGCCTGGCGGTTTCCTATGGCCATGTCGGAGACGGCAACGTCCATCTCAACGTGCTGCCGCCAAACGGAGCAACGCCGCAGGAGCGCGAAGCCTTCATCTACAAATCGAAAACCCTCGTCAACGAAGTCCTTGACCGTTACGTCGGCAGCATCAGCGCCGAGCACGGCATCGGCCGCCTGAAACGCTCCGATTTCGAAAGCCGGCTATCTGATGTGCAGCGCCGGATGATCACGGGTTTGAAAAATGCCTTTGACCCCGATTTGCGGATGAATCCCGGTTGCCAGATAACCCTGCAACCGGATAGCTAATCGAGAAACAGCAAAGGCGGCGGAATACGCCGCCTCTGAAAACCCCGCTGACGGCGAAGGAGGAAGTCGCCTGCCGCGGGAAAAAACGGACCAATCGTTTCTGTGGAACGGGAGCAATCATGACGCTGGAGTTCAGTCAGATACATCGCAACGATCATCTGCCCGGCCGGATCGCCGCGGAGATCGCCCGCGAAATCAATGATTCGAAACTCGGGCCGGGCGACAGGCTGCCGACGGAACATGTTCTGGCCAAAACCTTCGGCGTCAGCCGCTCGGTCATCCGTGAAGCGATCGCGCAATTGCGCAACGAAGGTTTTGTCGAAACACGGCAAGGCGTGGGCGCTTTCGTTACCGATCCCCGGCAGAGACTGTCCATTCGCATCGAGCGGTCCCGTCTGAACGATCCGGAAAATTTCCGCGATCTCTTCCAGCTTCGCATGCCGATGGAAATCGAGGCGGCGGGTCTGGCAGCACTCCACCGCAACCCGCAGCAGCTGGCGCGGCTGGCGGCGGCACTGGAAAAGATGCGAACAACCGACGACTGGTCGACGGAGGGCGTTGCGGCCGATCTAGACTTTCACCGTATTCTGGCGGAAGCGACGCAGAACGAATATTTCCTGATGTTTCTCGGCTTTATCGCAGAACGCATCAGCTCGGCTATCAACATCGCCTTCTCCCGTGCTATTTTCGGGGAAATCCTCGAGGTGACGATCGCCGAACACGTGGCAATCTTCGAAGCCGTCGAACGCGCCGATGCGACTGCGGCCAAGGATGCGATGCGCAAACATCTGCTCGGGGCAGCAAGCCGGGTCAATCTGGAACTGGATATCTTCTGAGCCGCAAACAGAAGCTTAAACGGCAAAGCTATAGGACAGGTTTCGCTGCTTTCCGGCAATCCAGAGGCGAAAGACGATAATTTTGTCTGCGGTGCCGCTAGACTCGCTGTAAAAGTCATACTAAGAAGAATGAGATTAGGTTGTCAGACATCCAGACAATATGACCGCAGGAGGCGGCTGTCGGAGGGCTGAAGGGGAGGATATATATGACCGGCTCAAGGTCCATCGACGCTACCGCTATTTTGCCTGAAGACTTTGAAAACGCCCTGCTCGTCGGCCGCGTATGGTCGAAAAGCGAAGGCGGCCCCTGCCCCGTTCTGCTCAAAGGCGGCGTGCTTTACGACCTCACCTCTCTTTCGCCGACCATGTCGGAACTTCTGGAAAAGACGGATCTGTTGGAGCTCCTTGCAGACACCGGCACATTCGTGGCGCTTGGCGCGCTCGAGGCCTTTCTGGATGGCTCCGCTGGTGAACTTCTCGCCCCCAACGATATTCAGGCCGTCAAGGCTGCAGGCGTGACCTTCGCCGACAGCATGCTGGAACGCGTGATCGAGGAGCAGGCCAAGGGCGATCCACTTCGCGCGCAGGAAATACGCGGACGGCTGGCGCCGGTTCTCGGCGACAATCTCAAGGGACTTGAGGCCGGTTCGGAAAAAGCAGCGGAAGTGAAGAAACTGCTACAGGAAATGGGCCTGTGGTCGCAATATCTGGAAGTTGGCATCGGTCCGGATGCGGAGATATTCTCCAAGGCGCAGGCCATGGCCTCCGTCGGCTGCGGCGCGCTGATCGGCGTTCACCCGAAGTCGCAGTGGAACAACCCGGAGCCGGAAGTGGTGCTGGCCATTGCCTCCGACGGCCGTATCGTTGGCGCGACGCTCGGCAACGACGTCAACCTGCGTGACTTCGAGGGCCGCTCCGCCCTCCTGCTCAGCAAGGCAAAAGACAACAACGCATCCTGCGCAATCGGTCCCTTCATCCGCCTGTTTGATGGACGCTTTACCATCGAAGACGTGAAGAAGGCGCAGATATCGCTTCTGGTCGAAGGCGAGGACGGCTTCACCATGACCGGTGCAAGCGCAATGCAGGCGATCAGCCGCACGCCGGAAAACCTCGCTTCCCAGCTCTTGAACCGCAACCATCAGTATCCTGACGGCGCCGTCTTTTTCCTTGGTACGATGTTCGCGCCGGTAAAGGACCGCCATGGCCCGGGTCTCGGCTTCACCCACTCCAAGGGCGACCGTGTCGAAATCTCCACGCCCAAGCTCGGCAAGCTGATCAACTGGGTCACGACGACAGACGAATGCCCGGAATGGACATTCGGCACCGCGGCCCTCATGCGCAACCTAGCGAAACGCGGGCTGCTCTAGGCAATCCAGCAAAACTGCATCGCGGTTTTGCGCCCAGAATTGCGAAAACCCATAGGTGGAGCATTGAGGGCGATCCTTCGTCGAAAATGCTCCAGATATTTCTTCGGGAGGGGAAAATGCAAAAGACCATCAATCTCTTTTACCGGATTCTCGAAATCATTCTCGTCCTGCTGCTCGCCGGCATGTCGATCATGGTCTTCGTCAACGTTGTCATGCGTTACACCATGAATTCCGGCATCAATATCTCGGAAGAATTGTCGCGATACTTCTTCGTATGGCTGACCTTCATCGGCGCCGTACTGACCTTCCGTGAAAACAGCCATATGGGCATCGAAACTCTCGTGATGTTCCTGTCGCGCCGCGCCCGTGTCGTGTGCATGGTCTTGTCGAACATTATCATTCTGGGCTGTTCCGCCATCTTCTTCTGGGGAACATGGAAGCAGTCTGCCATCAACGCCAGCATGCATGCGCCTGTCACCAAGCTGTCGATGATCTGGGTCTACGGCATCGGCATGTTCACCGGCGGTCTGATGTTCATCATCGCTCTGGAACGCCTCTACCGTTATGTGACGGGCCGCGTGACAGAGGATGAAATCGCCCAGTTCGCCGGCGAGAACCTCACGATCGAACAGCTTTCGGAGCGCTGATACCATGACACTTTTCGTTTTTGTCGGCTCTCTTCTCGGAGCCATGGCGATTGGCGTTCCCGTCGCTTTCTCGCTGATGTTCTGTGGCGTCGTGCTCATGTGGTACATGGGCATGTTCAACACCGCGATCATCGCCCAGAACATGATTTCGGGCGCGGACACCTTCACGCTGCTCGCCATCCCCTTCTTCATTCTGGCTGGCGAACTGATGAACTCCGGTGGTCTTTCCCGCCGCATCATCGACTTTGCGATTGCGCTTGTGGGCCATATCAGGGGCGGTCTCGGCATCGTGGCGATTGTCGCGGCCATCATCATGGCCAGCATCTCCGGTTCGGCCGCTGCCGACACCGCAGCCCTTGCCGCAATCCTCATCCCGATGATGGCGAAAGCCGGTTACAACATTCCGCGCTCCGGCGGCCTCATCGCTGCAGGCGGCATCATTGCCCCGGTCATTCCGCCCTCCATGGCCTTCATCGTCTTCGGCGTCGCCGCCAACGTTTCGATCACCCAGCTTTTCCTTGCTGGTATCGTACCCGGCATTCTGATGGGCATTTCGCTGATCATCGCCTGGCTGATCGTGGTCCGAAAGGATAACATCAAGCCCCTGCCCAAGACCTCGGGCAAGGAACGTCTGGTTGCCACGGTCCGCGCCGGCTGGGCGCTTGGCATGCCGGTCATCATTCTGGGCGGCATCAAGGCAGGCATCATGACGCCGACGGAAGCCGCCGTTGTCGCTGCCGGCTACGCTCTTTTCGTCGGCATGGTGATCTACCGCGAACTGAAGCCGGCGGATCTGTTCCACGTTCTTCTGCGCGCTGCCAAGAGCACTTCGATCATCATGTTCCTTGTCTGCGCAGCCCTCGTCTCCGCATGGCTCATCACGGCTGCGAACATTCCAAACGAAGTCGCCGGTTATATCGAACCGCTGATCGATCGTCCGATGCTTCTGATGGTTGCCATGATGGTGCTGGTCTTCATCGTAGGAACCGCGCTCGACCTGACACCGACCATCCTGATCCTGACGCCCGTTCTGATGCCCATCGTCAAGCAGGCAGGCATCGACCCGGTCTATTTCGGCGTCCTCTTCATCATCAACAATGCCATCGGCCTGATTACCCCGCCGGTCGGTGTCGTGCTGAACGTCGTCTCAGGCGTCGGACGCATCCCGCTCGGCAAGGTCACGATCGGTGTATGGCCTTTCCTCGTTGCAGAAACCATCGTTCTGGCGTTGCTCGTGATTTTCCCGGACATCGTGATGGTTCCGCTGCAGTACCTTCGTTAATCGCCACTTCTCAACCAAAATCCAAGGGAGGATATTATGAGAAAGCTTCTTCTGACCACCACGGCCATCGCTTTCGCGGTGGGCGCCGCAGCCCCGGCAATGGCTGAATTCAACAGCCGCAACATCCGCGTTTCGAACGGCATCAACCAGGACCACCCGGTCGGCAACGGCATCAAGGCCATGCAGGCCTGCCTCGACGACAAGTCGGGCGGCAAGCTGAAGCTGACGGCATTCTGGGGCGGCGCTCTCGGCGGCGACCTTCAGGCGACGCAGGCCCTACGCTCCGGCGTTCAGGAAGCGGTTGTTACGTCCTCGTCACCGCTCGTCGGCCTGATCCCGTCGCTCGGCGTCTTCGACCTGCCGTTCCTGTTTTCCAACGCCAAGGAAGCCGATGCCGTGATGGATGGCGCCTTCGGCGACATGATGAACAAGAAGCTGGAAGAACAGGGCCTCGTAAACCTGGCCTACTGGGAAAACGGTTTCCGCAACCTCTCGAACTCCAAGCACGCCGTGAACAAGTGGGAAGACTTTTCCGGCCTGAAGGTTCGCGTGATGCAGAACAACATCTTCCTCGACACCTTCCAGAACCTCGGCGCCAATGCAACGCCGATGGCTTTCGGTGAAGTGTTCTCGGCACTTGAAACCAACGCGATCGACGCACAGGAAAACCCCTATGTGACGATCGACACCTCCAAGTTCTACGAGGTGCAGAAGTACATCACCGAGACGAACCACGCCTACACGCCGTTCCTCTTCCTCTTCTCCAAGCCGATCTTCGACAGCTACACGCCCGAAGAACAGACGGCCCTGCGCGAATGCGCAGTCGTCGGCCGTGACGAAGAGCGCAAGGTCATCCGCGAACTGAACCAGAAGTCGCTGGAAAAGATCAAGGCTGCAGGACTTGAAGTGAACTCGCTGTCTGCGGAAGAGCAGGCACGTATCCGCGAAAAGTCGATGGTCGTCTACGAAAAGCACAAGGCTGAAATCGGTGCCGACGTCGTTGACGCCGTTCTGGCGGACCTGAAGAAGATCCGCGGCCAGTAATCCTGTCTGGATAAAATTAAAACACCCGGAGGTCAGCCTCCGGGTGTTTTTGTTTATGCGAATACAGAAAAGAAAAAGGCTGCCAAAGCAGCCTCTTCCAGAAAATCAGGACGCCGTGCGGTTTTGCCGGTTGGCGATGAGATCTTCGACCACCGCGGGATCTGCAAGCGTCGATGTATCCCCAAGCGCGCCGAAATCATCCTCCGCGATCTTGCGCAGAATACGCCGCATGATCTTACCCGAACGGGTCTTCGGCAGGCCTGGCGCGAACTGGATCTTGTCTGGCGTCGCAACCGGCCCGATCTCGTTGCGGACGTGCTTTACCAGCTCCTCGCGCAGCGCATAGTCGCCGCTCTGGCCTGCCATCAACGTGACATAACAATAAATGCCCTGCCCCTTGATGGCATGCGGGTAACCCACGACCGCCGCTTCCGAAACCTGATGATGCGAAACAAGTGCCGACTCGACTTCGGCGGTGCCGAGGCGGTGGCCGGAGACGTTAAGCACGTCATCGACGCGGCCAGTGATCCAGTAATAACCGTCCTCATCGCGCCGGCAGCCGTCACCGGTGAAGTACTTGCCCTTATAGGTCGAGAAGTAGGTGTCGACGAAGCGCTGGTGATCCCCGTAAACAGATCGCGACTGGCCCGGCCAGCTATCAATGATGCAGAGATTGCCGTCGGCCGGCCCCTCCAGCACGTTGCCTTCGGCATCGACCAGCTGCGGCTGCACGCCGAAGAACGGCCTCGTCGCCGAACCCGGCTTCAGGTCCGTCGCACCCGGCAGCGGCGAGATGAGAATGCCGCCCGTTTCCGTCTGCCACCAGGTATCGACGATGGGGCTCTTGTCCTCGCCGACCACATGGTAATACCACTCCCACGCTTCGGGATTGATCGGCTCGCCCACCGTGCCGAGAAGCCGCAGGCTTTCGCGCGACGAACGCGTGACGAACTGGTCGCCCGCCCCCATCAGGGATCGGAGCGCCGTCGGTGCGGTGTAGAAGATGTTGACCTTGTGCTTGTCGATGACTTCCCAGAACCGTCCCTGATCCGGGAAGTTGGGAACGCCTTCGAACATCAGCGTCGTCGCACAGTTCGCCAGCGGCCCGTAGACGATGTAGGAATGGCCGGTGACCCAGCCGACATCGGCGGTACACCAGAAGACCTCCCCGTCCTTGTAGTCGAAGACGTATTCATGCGTCATCGACGTATAGACGAGATAGCCGCCCGTGGTGTGCAGCACGCCCTTCGGCTTGCCGGTGGAGCCTGACGTGTAGAGGATGAACAGCGGATCTTCCGCCCTCATCTTCACCGGCGGGCAATCCGGTTTCACCGTGGCGATTTCCTGATGGTACCAGATGTCGCGGCCGGGCGCCCAGCCGGTCTTGCCGCCGGTGCGGCGCACGACCAGAACCTTGTTGACGATGACATATTGCTTGGCGGCAATATCGATCGCCTTGTCGGTATTTTCCTTGAGCGGGATCGGCTTGCCGCCACGCACGCCTTCATCGCAGGTGATGACGAAGGTGGACTGGCAATCGACGATGCGGCCGGCCAGCGCTTCCGGCGAGAAGCCGCCGAACACGACCGAATGAATGGCGCCGATGCGGGCGCAGGCGAGCATGGCATAGGCCGCCTCGGGTATCATCGGCATATAGATGGTGACCCGGTCGCCCTTCTTGACACCATGCTTCTTCAGCACGTTCGCCAGGCGGCAGACATAGTCATAGAGCTGATTGTAGGTGATCTTCTTGTCGATATAGGGATTGTCACCTTCCCAGATGATCGCCGTGCGTTCGCCATGCGTCTTCAGGTGCCGGTCGATGCAGTTGTAGGAGACGTTCGTCAGGCCGTCCTCGAACCACTTGATCGGCACTCTTCCCTTGAAGGACGTGTTCTTGACCTTGGTATAGGGCTTGAACCAGTCGATCCGCCGGCCGTGCTTGTCCCAGAACTTCTCGGGATCCTCGACGCTCTCCTGATACCATTTCTGGTAACGCTCATTGTCGATGAGCGTGCGGGCTTTCGCCGATTTGAGCACGGGGTAGATTTTGGCAGACATGAACTCCTCCTGGAACCAGATATGGCTTGATATGCGCGACCTTGAGACTCCCACCTCAGGCATGTGTTGAATTCATAGCAGTTCAAATGCACACGGCAATTAGACAAAGGCATTTGTTTCGCAAAGAATTGCAATTATGATGCAATCCGGTTATAGAGCGCCAATATCCCGGAAATCAGTGGTTGATACCACGCCCGCGACCCCGGCGCGGACGGACAGAAGGACTGTATCTATGGCTCAACAATTGCTCATGCCAAAAGCTACGGCTGTATGGCTGGTAGACAACACCGCGCTGTCGTTCGATCAGATCGCCACGTTCTGCAAACTGCATCCGCTCGAAGTCAAGGCAATCGCCGACGGTGAAGCCGCGCAGGGCATCAAGGGCCTCGACCCGATCGCGACCGGACAGCTTTCCCGCGACGAGATCGCCCGCGCTGAAGGCAACCCGAACCACAAGCTCAAGCTTTCCGAGCCAAAGGTTCGTGTGCCGGAATCCAAGCGCCGTGGCCCGCGCTACACGCCGGTTTCCAAGCGTCAGGATCGTCCGAACGCCATTCTCTGGCTGGTCCGCAATCATCCTGAGCTGAAGGACGCGCAGATTTCGCGTCTTGTTGGCACCACCAAATCCACCATCGAGCAGATCCGCGACCGCACCCACTGGAACTCGGCAAACCTCACCCCGATGGACCCGGTAACGCTTGGTCTCTGCAGCCAGATCGATCTCGATCTTGAAGTTGAACGCGCATCGCGCGGCCGCCCGCTGCCGACAGCAGAAGAGCTTGGCAACACGCTGCAGCCGGCAACGGCGACGGAAGGTCTGGATTACAACTTCCAGCGCGACGAAGAAGAAAAGCAGATCGACGCGGACGCCGTCTTCAAGAAGCTCAGCTCGCTGAAATCGGCTCCGAAGGACGAAGACGAGGACGATCACTACTGATCGAAAGTCTTTCCGTTTATGAAAACCCGGCCGTCGTGCCGGGTTTTTTGTTTTCAGAGCTTCAGGGCACTTCCAGTAAACCGGCTATGCGCTTTGCCGGAAATGCTCTAGCGGGCACCGAAGATTGCCGAGCCGACACGCACGCTGGTGGCGCCGAATTCTATCGCAGTCTCGAAGTCCCCCGACATGCCCATGGAAAGCTTCTCGAGGCCGCATTGTCTGGCAAGCTTCGCCAGAAGCGCAAAATGCGGACCGGGATTTTCATCCGCAGGCGGAATGCACATCAGGCCCTCTACCGACAATTTCAGCTCGTCCCGGCAAAAAGCCACGAAGGCGACGGTCTCGCGTGGATCGATGCCAGCCTTCTGTGGCTCCAGCCCGGTATTGACCTGCACATAAAAACGAAGGCTGCGGCCCTGTTTGACGCATTCCTCAGAAAGCGCACGGGCGATCTTTTCCCGATCAACGCTCTGTACGACGTCGAACAGCGCAACTGCATCCGCCGCCTTGTTGGATTGCAGCGGCCCGATCAGGTGCAGCTCTATACCCGATGTCTTTTCTTTAAGCGCAGGCCACTTGCCCTGCGCTTCCTGTACGCGGTTCTCGCCGAACACGCGCTGGCCGCTGTCGATCACCGGCTGGATCTCTTGCGCATCGAACGTCTTCGAGACGGCGACGAGAGAAACATCCGTCGCCTTGCGGCCGGACTTTTCCGCTGTCTCCGCTATGCGTTGCCTGACATCCTCAAGACGTGCTTCGATTTCCATCACAGGACCTCTATTTGAAACATTCTGAACGCTAACTAGACGCCGATTGCCTTGATGCCAAGCGGGTTTAGCACCATTTGAGGCACGCTGGCCAAGATTGAACGCCCGGAGGCCCCGCCAAACTTGACGCCCCGGTCGTTTCATGGTGAAGGTCAGCGCAAATTTTTCCCCTCGATACCCGGAATTCTAAACAATGGCCATCGAACGTTACAATCCTCGCGACGCCGAGCCGCGCTGGCAGCAGAAATGGAACGAAGACAAGGTTTTCGTGACCGACAACAGCGATCCGCGCGAGAAGTATTACGTTCTAGAGATGTTTCCCTACCCGTCGGGACGCATTCACATGGGCCACGTCCGCAACTACGCGATGGGCGATGTCGTTGCGCGCTACAAGCGCGCGCGCGGCTTCAACGTTCTGCACCCCATGGGCTGGGACGCCTTCGGCATGCCTGCCGAAAACGCGGCTATGCAGAACAAGGTTCACCCGAAGGACTGGACCTATCAGAACATCGCCACCATGCGTGGCCAGCTGAAATCCATGGGCCTGTCGCTGGACTGGACCCGCGAATTTGCGACCTGCGATGTGGAATATTACCACCGCCAGCAGGCGCTGTTCGTCGATTTCATGGAAAAGGGTCTGGTCTACCGCAAGCAGTCCAAGGTCAACTGGGATCCGGTCGACCATACCGTTCTGGCCAATGAGCAGGTCATCGACGGCCGCGGCTGGCGTTCCGGCGCGCTGGTCGAACAGCGCGAATTGACGCAGTGGTTCTTCCGAATCACCGATTTCAGCCAGGATCTGCTGGACGAGCTGGACACGCTGGATCAGTGGCCGGAAAAAGTACGCCTGATGCAGAAGAACTGGATCGGCCGCTCCGAAGGCCTTTCGCTGCGCTGGCAGACCGTTGCTGGCACAGTGCCGGAAGGCTTTGCCGACATCACTGTTTATACCACGCGTCCCGACACTCTGTTCGGCGCATCCTTCCTGGCAATCGCCGCCGACCATCCGCTGGCAAGAGAGCTGTCGGAGAAGAACCCTGATATTGCCGAGTTCTGCGACGAGTGCCGCCGCCATGGCACGTCTCTCGCAGCGCTGGAAACAGCGGAAAAGAAGGGTATCGATACCGGCGTCAAGGTCGTGCATCCGCTGGACCCGACGTGGGAACTGCCGGTCTATGTCGCCAACTTCGTGCTGATGGACTACGGCACCGGCGCGATATTCGGCTGCCCTTCGGGTGACCAGCGCGATCTGGATTTCGCCCGTAAATACGATTTGCCGGTGGTGGCCGTCGTTGCACCGGAAGGCCCCGACGCTGCCAGCTTCACCATTCAAGACGTCGCCTTCACCGATGATGGCGTGATGATCAACTCCGGCTTCCTGAACGGCATGAACACGACTGACGCCTTTGAGGCGGTCGTGCAGAAGCTCTCTGCCCAGACGCTGGGCAACACGCCGCAGGCCGAGCGCAAGGTCAATTTCCGCCTGCGCGACTGGGGCATTTCCCGCCAGCGTTACTGGGGTTGCCCGATACCCGTCATCCATTGCGAAGTCTGCGGCGTAGTTCCGGTTCCGAAGAAGGACCTGCCGGTCAAGCTGCCCGACGACGTGACCTTCGACGTGCCCGGCAACCCACTGGATCGCCACCCCACATGGCGTCACGTTGCCTGCCCGCAATGCGGCCATGACGCACGCCGTGAAACCGACACGATGGACACATTCGTCGATTCCAGCTGGTACTACACGCGCTTCACCGCGCCTTGGGAAGATGAGCCGACGGATCCGAAGGCCGCAAACCACTGGCTGCCGGTGGACCAGTATATCGGCGGCATCGAGCATGCTATTCTGCACTTGCTCTATTCGCGCTTCTTCACCCGCGCCATGCGCGAGACCGGCCATGTCGGCGTCAAGGAGCCCTTCAAGGGCCTCTTCACGCAGGGCATGGTTGTGCACGAGACCTACAGCCACGGTGAAGGCCTGACCCGTGAATGGGTAGCGCCCGCCGACCTGCGCATCGAAGAGACTGACGGCGCCCGCCGGGCATTCCTCTTGTCCTCCGGCGCGGAAGTGAAAATCGGCTCGATCGAGAAGATGTCGAAGTCGAAGAAGAACGTGGTCGACCCGGATGACATCATCGCATCCTACGGTGCGGATACCGCTCGCTTCTTCGTCCTGTCGGATTCCCCGCCCGACCGCGACGTCATCTGGTCCGAAGCCGGTGTGGAAGGCTCAAACCGCTTCGTACAGCGCGTCTGGCGCATCATCGGCGAAGTCGCGACCGAACTGAAGAGCGTCACGCCGAAGCACGCGAGCGAGGGCGAGGGCCTGGCAGTATCCAAGGCGGCCCATAAGACGCTGAAGGCCGTTCAGGAGGATCTGGACAAGCTTGCCTTCAACAAGGCGATCGCCCGCATCTACGAACTGGTCAACGCGCTCGCAGCTCCGCTGGCGGATGTCGCGGCTGGTGGCAAGCCTGATGACGTCAAGGCGGCGGCGCGTGATGCCGTCGAAATCCTCATTCGCATCATTGCCCCCATGACGCCGCATCTGGCCGAAGAATGCTGGTCGGCGCTGGGCAACGAGGGTCTCGTCGCCCAGACGCCGTGGCCAACTTTTGTACCCTCGCTGGTCGAGGAAAACGATGTGGTCATGCCCGTTCAGGTCAACGGCAAGAAGCGCGGCGAATTGACAATCGCGCGCGATGCGGATCAAGATGCGGTCCGAGCGGCTGCCCTTGCGCTGGATGCCGTCAAATCCATTCTTGCCGGTGGCGAGCCCAAAAAAGTCATCGTGGTTCCGCAGAGGATTGTGAACATTGTTGTCTGACGTTTTTTCGAGATGGAGCCGAGTTGCGGCAGCAGTTTCCGTCGTGATGATGGCCGGTCTTCTGGCAGGCTGCCAGGTTCGCCCGCTTTACGGCGAGGCTTCCGGAACCAAGGAGAGACTGGCGGCTGTCAGCATCTCTAATGCCGGCGACCGCATAACGCAGGAAGTGCGCAATCAGCTGATCTTCCTGGTGTCCGGCGGTGCGGGTGAACCGGCTACGGCTCAGTACAACGTCAAGTTATCCGTAAGCTCGAGCGCCACGTCCACGGAAGTCGAGAACTACGATCTGACGACCCGTACCAACAGCAATTATAACGGCCCTTACCCAGGCCGTGTTGTGATGAACGGTAATTACGTCCTGACGCGTATTTCCGACGGCCAGATCCTGCGCTCCGCGCGGCGTAGCGTAACGGCGCAGGTGGATCTGCCACAGCAGGAATTCGCCAAGATCAGGGCGATCCGCGACGCAGAAAACCGTGCGGCCCGGGAACTGGCTGAAATCATCCGTACCGATATCGCTGCCACCCTTGGCCGCTGAGAGCGGCGGCCATGGCAGAGATAAAATCGCATGAATTTGAGCGCTTCGCCGAAAATCCGGCGGAGCGCTTTCGCGTTTTCGTGCTCTACGGCCCGGATCGCGGCCTCGTGTCGGAGCGGGCCAACCTCATCGCCAAAAAGACCGGCATTGACCCGGATGACGCCTTTGCATCGTTGAAGCTGAGCGCATCCGACCTGCAGGGCGATCCCGGCCGCCTTCTCGACGAGGTGAACGCCATCGGCCTTTTCGGTGGCGAAAAACTCGTCTGGATCAAAAGTGCCTCGGCTGAAAAGGCGCTGGTGGATGCTCTCCAGATTCTGGCTGAGACGCCGCCCGAAGCCAGCTTTCTCATCATCGAGGCCGGCGACATCAAAAAAGGCACGGGCCTGCGCAAGATCGCAGAACCCGCTCGCTCTATCGCAGCAATCCCGTGTTATGCGGATGACGCCCGTTCGTTGAATGCGTTGATCGATCAGGAACTGTCTGCCGACAATCTGCGCATTGCCCCGGCCGCACGGCAGAGGCTGATCGAGCAGTTGGGCGGCGACCGGATTGCCTCGCGCAACGAGATCCGCAAGCTTGCGCTCTATTGCCGTGGCGCAGAGGTGATCGAGGAAGATGATGTGCTGGCAATCATCGGCGATGCCAGCACGGTTTCGGCTGACGACGCCGTCGATGCCATCCTGAAGGGCGACAGAAACGCCTTTTTCCACGCCACCCAGAAGATCGTCTCGTCGAAGACGCCGATCTTTCTCGTGCTTCAGGGATGCCTCAAGCAATTTCAGTTGCTGGATCAGATGCGTGCCGAAATGGATGAGAAAAAGCAGCAGGCCGGGCAGGTCATGCAAACGCTTGGACGCCACATCCATTTTCGCAGGAAACCGGTGATCGAGAGAGCGTTGCGAACCTGGCAGCCAGCGGCGATCGCCCGTGAGATGAACCGCCTGCAAGCGGCCATATTGCAAAGCCGCCAGCGCCAAAGCCTGGAAGACAGCGTGGCGCTTTTGACCCTGCTATCGACCACATTGCAATCAGGCCGCGGCGGATAACTCGCTGAAGGTCGGCAAAAAGCCCTCACGCTGACGCTGCGAGGGCTTTTAAAATCATGATACCAAGGACACCAGTCGTTGAGAACTCAGTCGCCCTTACCCGGCTCGGCAGAGAAATAAAGCTCGAGCTTGCCTGTCACGCCATCCATTTCCTTGGCTTCCGGCAAGGGGTCGCGCTTGATGGTGATATTCGGCCAGATCGCCGCATATTCCGTATTCAGCTTCAGCCACTTGTCGAGACCCGGCTCAGTGTCGGGCTTGATCGCTTCGGCAGGACATTCCGGTTCGCACACACCACAATCGATGCATTCGTCAGGATTGATAGCGAGGAAATTTTCACCCTCGTAAAAGCAGTCGACAGGGCAGACTTCAACGCAATCGGTGTATTTGCAGCGGATGCAATTGTCGGTCACGACATATGTCATGATGAACTCCAGAATATGCAGGCCGGGTCTGTGGGCTTCGGAACACAAGCCGTCGCCCGGAATTCAGACAGGGCAATTTTGCAAGTGAGGTAATGCCTTTGCCTTCAGATAGCAAGGATAAACAATTCTGAAAAACCGCTAAGACTTGAAGGTTTATTCTATTCTTTGTTTCCGTCGCTGTCCGACAGGAACCTGTCGAGCGCCCTGCGCTCTTTTTTGGTGGGGCGACCGCTTCCCGGCTGACGTATCGCCTGCTCCAGCGGGCTCAGCCTGTCGGAAGGCTCGCGCGGCGGCGTCAGATCGTCGTAGAGAAGTTTGGCCTCTTCATAGGGCCCGCGCCGCTCGCCCCCGGATTTGACGACAAGCACCTTGTCCATGCGCTCGAAACCGATATCGAGCCTGTCACCAGCCTTTACCAGATGGCTGGGCTGGCGAATGGAGACACCGTTGACCTTGACCTTGCCCGACTGAATGTAGCTCTGGGCAAGTGAACGGGATTTGGCCATGCGGGCAAAGAACAGCCACTTGTCCAGACGCTGACGCGTGCTTTCGAGTGGCTGTTCGTTGCTCCCCATAGCTTACTTCTTCAGCTGCTCCTTGAGAGCAGCAAGCTTGGCGAAGGGCGAATCCGGATCGATCGGCTTTTCCTTACGCTGCTGACCCTGCGGTTTCCCGCCACGGTCGTTGCGGTCCGGCCTGTCCTTGCGCTCCCCGCGATCCTGACGATCATTATTGCGGTTGTTGCCACGGTCGGGACGTCCGCCATCACGCTTGCGCTCGCCGTCACCGCCACGATTGGCAGCCTCGCGATTTGCTCCGTCACGATTATCGCGACGGCCTTCGCCACGACGTTCACCCTGTTCGCGTGGCGCCTGATCGCGACCCTCGCCACGGCCTTGACCGCGGTTGCCGGGACGACGGTTTTCACCACGCTGGTTTTCGTTGCGACCACCCGGACGCCACAGAAGAACAGGCTTCGGCTCGGCAGCCTCGGCGCTTTCCGTCGGCGCAGCCTCGCTAACAGCAGCCTCTTGGCCCACAGCTTCCGCAACCGGCGCTTCTTCAGCAGCTTCGACAGTGGTCGTCTCGGGAACCTGCTCTTCCGAAGCCGGTTCCTCGTGTTCGGTCTCTGCGCTCTCGTCTTCCGTCACCGCTTCAGAAGCGGCCGGAGCGGCAGCACCGGTCTGGTTGGCGAGGAAGGCCTGCGCCTCTTCCGCCGTTACCTGATCGGCACGATAACCGAGACCCTTGAGGATTTCTTCCATGTCGTCGAGCGTTGCGCCGAGAATGGAAAGCATTGCGGTCGTCGTCGTGAAACGGCGGCCGTCATAAGCGCCTTCCGGACGCGGCTGCTGACCGGGCTTCCACTGCAACAGCGGACGGATGAGATCGGCCAGACGCTCGAGAATGTCGATACGCACGGCGCGCTTTCCGAGGAAACGGAAACCGGCGAGCTTGTAGAACATCCGCTCGAAGGTCGGGTCCGTCACGACAGAGGTGCGACCGGCGGCCAGCACCGGAATGAGATCGCCGTAACCCGGCTTGCCGAGACCATCGTTCTTCAGCGCCCAGAGCAGCGTGACAAGCTCCGCCGGAGCGGGCTTGAGAAGCGCGGGCAGGAAGACGTGATAGGCGCCGAAACGCACGCCGTAGCGGCGCATGGAGGCACGCGCATCCTGATCCAGCGACTTCACGTCTTCGGTGACGTCGCGGCGGAACAGGACACCGAGATTTTCGACCAGCTGGAACGCCAGCCCCTTCGCCAGACCCTGAAGGTCTTCGGCGCGCGAAATATCGTCCAGCGGCTTCAGCACGGTCGCAATCTGATGATTGACGAAACGTTCGACGCGCGCCAGCGCATGATCGCGGGCATTGCCGCTCAACTGCTCGTCGGCAAAGAGGATCACGCGCGGCTTCATGATATTGTCGCCTGCCGAAAGGCGGGCCACCGGTTCGCCCAACCAGCGAACCAGACCATCGGAGCTCAAAGCGAGATCACCGTTTCCGCTGGCGTGCAGACGCGCGGCACGCGCCTCGTATTCGAGCGCGAGCGCCTTCTGCGCAGCAGCCTGCACGGCCTTCTGATCCGGCCCTTCCATTCCCGGCACCGGCGTGAACCGGAACCCGGCCAACTGGCCGACGTGATGTCCTTCTACGAAGACATCACCATTTACACTGATTTCAGCTTCAAGCATCGCATTCTCTCTCAGGCGCCTCATGAGCACAGATGTCCTGCGATCAACAAAGCGTTTCGTCAACCTTTCATGTAGAGCATCGGACAATCGATCTTCGATTTCCCGCGTCTTTTCTTGCCAGTGTGTCGGATCGGCAAGCCATCCTGGGCGGTTCGATACATAAGTCCATGTTCTGATCTGCGCAATCCTTGCAGACAAGGTATCGATCTCTCCATCGGTACGATCGGCGCGGCGCACCTGTTCGCCCATGAAATCTTCGTTCACCGTGCCACGTTTTACCAGATCGAAATAGAGCGTTGAGATCAGATCAGCATGTTGAGCGGGCGCAATGCGGCGATAATCCGGAAGCGCGCAGGCCTCCCAGAGTTTTTCCACCCGCGCCTCCGTCGTCGCCACGTCGATGATTTCAGGGTAGCGCGACAGATATTCGAGCGCCTGCTGGTCGATCGCCGGCAAGGCCCGTGACAGTCCCTGGATCGCCGGGGCAGCTTCGAGGCTCAGACGCAGATTGGTGATGGAGGAAAAATCGAAATTTTTCGTCCGCCATTGCAGCACCTTCACCGAGTCGAACTGATGGGTTTCGATACGCTCCACCAACTCGTCGTCAAATGGATCGACGCGCCCCGTCACGCCAAAGGTGCCATCGCGAAGATGGCGGCCGGCGCGGCCGGCGATCTGGCCGATCTCGCCCGGATTGAGATTGCGGAACTGATAGCCGTCGAACTTGCGGTCCTGCGCAAAGGCGACATGATCGACATCAAGGTTGAGGCCCATGCCGATGGCATCAGTCGCCACGAGATATTCTACGTCGCCGGACTGGTAGAGCCCCACCTGGGCGTTGCGCGTACGCGGCGAAAGCGCGCCCATCACAACGGCTGCGCCACCACGCTGGCGGCGTACCAGCTCGGCAATGGCATAGACCTCTTCAGCCGAAAAGGCGACGATTGCCGTGCGTTGCGGCAGGCGGGTTATCTTCTTCTGGCCCGCATAAAAAAGCTGCGACAGGCGCGGACGTTCGACCACGGTAATTCCCGGCAGCAGCTTTTCGAGGATCGGGCGCATCGTGCCCGCACCCAGAAGCAGCGTTTCCTCCCGCCCGCGCAGATGCAGCACGCGGTCGGTAAAGATATGCCCGCGCTCCAGATCACCCGCCAGCTGCACTTCATCGATGGCGACGAATGCGGCCGTCGTCTCGCGCGGCATGGCTTCCACCGTGCAGACGGAATATTTGGCTTTAGGAGGGGCGATCTTTTCTTCGCCGGTTATCAGCGCCACATTCGGCGCGCCCACCTTTTCGACAAGACGGGTATAGACCTCACGCGCCAGAAGGCGCAGCGGAAAGCCGATGACACCGTTGCCATGTGCCACCATGCGCTCGATGGCGTAATGGGTCTTGCCGGTATTGGTGGGGCCGAGAACGGCCGTGACACCGCGGCCGCTCAGGATCATGGGGCGAAAATTCAACGTACTATCCGTGAATCGACTTCATCTGCTTGCTGTACCGCCCGCCATTCACTGATACGGGCCGCACACGCAACACACATGGCAATGCCCGCCGACAAAGGCAATAGGCCTTGTCCGCAAAGTGGTAACAGGTCCTTCCTCGCCGGAATTTTCCTTTTTGATTCAGATACTTGAAATATTAAAAAGAATCCGGCGAAACCGGAATTGATTCGGATACGGAACAGTCTGCGAACGAATCGAATACGAATCGCTGACTCCAATGGATTCAGCTTTTGTTCTCCGCAACATCTGGTTGGCAGATGCCTGCCCTATACCAGATTGTGAATCCGGATAAGTCCTTGTCCGGATTCAGCTTTGCGGCACCGGCTTCCGGCGGAAAATACCGGAATCGACTGTCAAGCGGCAATCGCTGAAAAGCCGCTCCGGCACAGGCAGGAACGGCAGTATCAGAGCGCCTCGCCGGCAAGCAGGCGCGGCGCGCCCGCATCTGTCGTACCGGCAGCCTGACCGATGAAATAGGATTTGAGACCCGGCAAACGATCGACCACACCCAGACCGAAATCACGCATGACGCGAATGGGACCGACATCATTGGAGAAAAGCCGGTTCAGCACATCCGTCGTCACACCCATCCGCAACGTGTCGAAACGCCGCCAGGACTGGTAACGGTCGAGAACGTTGAGAGAGCCGATATCAAGGCCGAGGCGGTCGGCCTCGACCACGGTTTCGGCCAGTGCCGCAACATCCTTGAAGCCGAGATTGAGGCCCTGACCGGAAATCGGGTGAATTCCATGCGCCGCATCGCCGGCAAGTGCAAAACGTGGCGCGACGAAGGAACGCGCCAGCGTCAAGCCCAGCGGAAAGGCGCGACGGGGACCGACGGGACGGACCGGACCGAGCTTGTGGCCGAACCGGCGTTCAAGTTCCTCCTCGAACACCAGATCGTCGGCAGCAACCAGCCTGTCGGCATCGGCCGTACGTTCGGTCCAGACAAGCGAGGAGCGGTTCCCTTTCAAGGGAAGCACGGCGAAAGGCCCCGACGGCAGAAAATGTTCCTCCGCGCAGCCCTCATGCGGCCGCTCGTGTTCAACGGTGGTGACGATCCCGGACTGATCGTAATTCCAGTGTACGGTTTTTATTCCTGCCATATCCCGCAAAGCCGAGCGGACCCCATCGCAGGCTATGAGCAGTCGCGCCTCAAGCGACGAGCCGTCGGAAAGTGAAATAGCCGTCGATTGCGGGCCGGCGGAAAAACCGGAAACACTGAGACCATGGCGGATTTCGACGCCGAGGCGCTCACACAGGCCTCGCAGCGCACCCACCATCGCGACATTCGGGACCATATGAGCGAAGGGCCTGCCCTCCTCCACCGCGCCGTCGAATGTCAAAAACACCGGGCGAACCGGATCGGCGGTCTTCGAATCGGTGACGATCATCTTGTGGATCGGCTGGGCCTCCGGCTCGATCTCGTTCCATATGCCGAAAACGTCGAGCATACGCGTGGCCGCCGCGATAATGGCGGAGGCGCGGACGTCCTTCTTCCAGACATCCTCGGGAGCGGCTTCAACCACCTGCACATTAAGATGTCCGGCTGCCTGCTTAATTGCGACAGCAACGGAAAGGCCGACATAACCGCCGCCTGCCACCACCACGTCCACCATCGCGCTTCTCCTCAAATCTTGTGCACGCATCATCGGCGCACTATAGACCATGTGACGTCTTCCTACAGCCGGAGCAGGCCGAAAAAATGTCGCATCCCTCGCAAACGTCAGATCCGATGGCCAATCTGATATCCACACTCGATCTCGAGAAGCTGGAAGAAAACCTGTTTCGGGGTGAAAGCCCACAAATCGGCTGGCAGCGCGTTTTCGGCGGCCAGGTCATCGCGCAGGCATTGATCGCAGCTCAACGAACCGTGGATGACGACCGTTTCGTTCATTCACTGCATTCCTATTTCATGCGCCCCGGCGACCCGCTGGTGCCCATCCTCTACCAGGTGGAGCGCATTCGCGACGGTGCTAGCTTCTGCACCCGGCGCGTGGTCGCCATCCAGCATGGCAAGGCAATCTTCTCCATGTCGGCGTCATTCCAGATCGTCGAGGACGGATTCGATCATCAGATAAAAATGCCGGATGTGACGCCGCCCGAAAGGCTGATGAGTGAAGATGAGATGCAGGCGGCCTTCCTCGCCAACGCACCCGCTTCGATCCGAAAATACTGGAGCAACAAGCGCCCGATAGAGATCCGGCCGGTTTCGCTGACACATTATATTTCGAAAGAAAAGCTGGAACCGCAGCAGGATATCTGGGTTCGCGCTGTCGGCGATGTGCCGGACGATCCACGTTTCCAGTCGGCCATTCTCGCTTATCTCTCGGATATGACGTTGCTCGACACGTCGCTCTATGCCCACGGAACGACGATCTTCGATCCGGCCATTCAGGTGGCGAGCCTCGATCACGCCATGTGGTTCCACCGTCCCTGCCGGCTGGACGACTGGCTGCTCTACACGCAGGACAGCCCCAGCGCCTCGGGAGCACGCGGTCTGACCCGTGGCAATATTTTCACCAGACAGGGTGAACTGATCGCCTCCGTCGCACAGGAAGGTTTGATCCGCAAAAGGGCAAATGCTTAAATAATGCGCTTTTTTGAAAAATCGCACATTTAATAGACGAAAATTGCGCCACCCAATGCCCGTTTTTCAGACGCCCGTCATATAATTTTTATATTTCAATAACTTAGATGCCGCATCAAAACTGGCACGCCCTTTGAATGTATGTCCGTAGTCGCTGTTACTGATCTGCCAGCGCGAGGAGAGTCGGCTCCGTGCCGAGGACAAACAAAGGATGGGAAACCAGATGAAAATTGTGATGGCCATTATCAAGCCGTTCAAGCTGGATGAAGTGCGCGAAGCGCTCACCGGCGTCGGCATCCAAGGCCTGACCGTGACCGAGGTAAAGGGTTACGGACGCCAGAAGGGACATACCGAGATTTATCGCGGCACGGAATATGCGGTGAGCTTTCTTCCCAAACTGAAGATCGAGATCGCGGTTGCATCAGACGTCGTCGACAAGGCTGTCGAGGCAATCGCGTCGGCTGCAAAAACCGGGCAGATCGGTGACGGCAAGATCTTCGTTTACTCTATCGAACAGGCCGTGCGCATCCGTACCGGCGAAACCAACACAGAAGCGCTTTGAAGCACGGCTGACAGGGAGTTTTCTAGCTATGCAACTCAACAAGTTTTCAACGCTCGGCAAACTGGGTGCCGGTGTGGCGGCCCTGATGGCCCCGGCAATCGCCTTTGCGCAGGATGCCGCGCCGGCAGCAGCAGCGGCGGCCCCCGTTCCGGAAAAAGCCGATACCGCATTCATGTATGTCGCGACGATCCTCGTGCTTTTCATGATCATTCCGGGTCTCGCCCTGTTTTATGGCGGCCTCGTGCGCACCAAGAACATGCTCTCCGTTCTCATGCAGTGCACGGTCATCGGCGCGGTCATGATGCTCGTCTGGGTAATCTACGGTTACTCCTTCGCCTTCGGCGGCGGCACCGGCTCGTATTTCGGCGGTTTCGGCAAGCTGTTCCTGTCCGGCGTTTCGCTTGACAGCACCTCGGCAACCTTCTCCCAGGGCGTCGTGATCTACGAATACACCTTCATCGCCTTCCAGATGACCTTTGCGGCCATCACGCCTGCGCTGATCATCGGTGCATTTGCGGAACGCGTGAAGTTCTCGGCAGTCATCCTGTTCACCATCCTGTGGGCCACCTTCGTCTACTTCCCGATCGCTCACATGGTCTGGGACGCGAATGGCCTGATCTTCGGCATGGGCGCTCTCGACTTCGCCGGCGGCACGGTCGTCCACATCAATGCCGGTATCGCCGGTCTGATCGGCGCGATCATGGTCGGCAAGCGTACTGGCTTCGGCAAGGACATGATGGCCCCGCACTCCATGACGCTGACGCTGGTTGGCGCAGCCATGCTGTGGTTCGGCTGGTTCGGCTTCAACGCCGGCTCCAACCTCGAAGCATCTGGCGGTGCGGTTCTTGCAACCATGAACACCTTCCTCGCCACTGCAGCAGCCATCGTTTCCTGGTCGCTGGTTGAAAGCTTCACCCGCGGCAAGGCTTCCATGCTGGGCGCAGCTTCGGGCATGATCGCCGGCCTCGTCGCCGTAACGCCTGCGGCCGGTTCCGTCGGACCCATGGGCGCTATCGTTCTCGGCCTCATCGTCTCGCCGATCTGCTACTTCTTCGTCTCGGTTGTGAAGAACAAGTTCGGCTACGACGACACAGCTGACGTCTTCGGTGTCCACGGCATCGGCGGCATCATCGGCGCCCTCGGCACCGGCATCTTCACGTCGCCGCTGCTTGGCGGCACGGGTAAGGCGGACTTCTCCATCTCCTCGCAGCTCTGGACGCAGTTCGTTGCCGTCGCCATCACCATCGTATGGTGCGCAGTCGTCTCGGCAATCCTCTACAAGATCGTCGACGTGATCGTTGGTCTGCGGGTTCCGGTCGAAGCGGAACGCGAAGGTCTCGACCTTGCGACCCACGGCGAAGCCGCCTACCACTCCTGATATCCGGGAAAAGGGGTTCTCCATCCCCTCTCCCAAAAGAAGGCCCGCTTCGGCGGGCCTTTTCTTTGCCGCAAATCCGGAAGCGGCTTTTAAAAAACCGCATGGTTAACACGACATTAACCAGCAAGCTGTTAGTTTTCCCTGTCAATCCGGGATCTGGTCAACTGCCGGATCTTGCCGAAACCACAAAAACTACGGGTTCAGGGACATGGGCAGAATGAATTCTCCGACATTCGACGGTCGTCACACGCGTTTCGTGCTGACGGCGTTTTTCGTGCGGCAGGTCATGGCTCTTGCCGGTTTTGCCTTGCTTGCCACGATTGCGCTGGGGATTACCGCACTTGCCACATGGAACGTGGCGGACCCGAGCCTGTCCTATGCAACAGGCAACCAACCCACCAATCTTCTCGGTTACGGCGGCGCAATCTTCGCCGATATCGTGATGCAGTTCCTCGGCCTTTCCGCAATCATCGCGCTTTTGCCGGTGATTGCCTGGGCGATCGCCCTGATCGCCGGTCGCAAGTTCAACCGGATACCCGCCCGCCTCGTCGCCTGGATCGCCGGCGCCATCGTCTGCGCCGCCTCGCTCGGCTGTTTTCCCGCGCCCGTGACATGGCCGCTGCCGAACGGCATCGGTGGCGTCATCGGCGATATGATCCTGCGCTTCCCTGCTCTCTTCATCGGCGCTTACCCCACCGGCACGATTGCGACGGTGCTGGGCGCTATATTCGCTGCTCCCGCCGCCTTGATGATGCTGTTTGCCGCCGGTCTCGTGGGACGCCCGGAAGATGACCTGGAACAGGAAGAACGCGCGCCGGTCGCAAACAAGGCCCGTGCCACCCGTCAGGTCGAGGAAGAAGACGATGACGAGGGCGAAGGCTTCTTCGCCAATATTCTCGCCTTCGGCGCAATCGCACATTACTGGTACATCTCGCAGGCCCGCCTTCGCCGCCTGTTCGGCCTGAAGTCGAAATCCCTGCACGGCGAATTCGAACACCCTTACGATTTCAACGAATATGAATTCGGCACGCTGAACGAACCCTCCCGCCTCAAGACGGCGATCAACCGCCTCGACCAGCGCGCGGAACCGTCTTTCGAAGAACGCGCCGCATCCCGTCGCCAGATGTCGCCTCCCTCCATCGCGCCCGATCATGATGCGGACGAGGACGACGAACCGTCGTTGGACGCAGACGGTCGGCGGTTGCCCAACGGCATTCTCTCGGACGACCACAGCCTGGACGAGAACGACCCGAAGTTCGTGGCAAGACAGGCACCTGGGCGCGGCCAGCCCAGAATAACCGCCCCTTCCGCACGCCCGAAGCCCAGCGAGCGCGTGGCAAGGGAAGCGCAGGCCTCCTTTATTGCCGCAGACGGTTTCCAGTTGCCCACCGTGCATCTTCTGGCGGAACCCAAGAACGTCGTTCGCGACCATACGCTGAACGAGGAAGTGCTGGAGCAGAATGCCCGCCTTCTGGAAGGGGTTCTCGAGGATTTCGGCGTCAAGGGTGAAATCATTCACGTCCGCCCCGGCCCGGTCGTCACGCTCTACGAACTGGAACCAGCACCCGGCATAAAATCCTCACGCGTCATCGGCCTTGCCGATGACATCGCCCGCTCCATGAGCGCGATCGCCGCGCGCGTTGCCGTCGTGCCTGGCCGCAACGCCATTGGCATCGAGCTTCCGAACCAGACGCGTGAAACCGTGTTCCTGCGTGAACTGGTCGGCAGCCGCGACTTTGAAAACAGCAAGGCCAAGCTCGCCATGGCGCTCGGCAAGACCATCGGCGGCGAACCCGTCATCGCCGATCTTGCCAAGATGCCGCATCTTCTCGTTGCCGGTACCACGGGTTCGGGCAAGTCGGTCGCCATCAACACCATGATCCTGTCGCTGCTTTACCGCATGTCGCCAGAGCAATGCCGCCTGATCATGATCGACCCGAAAATGCTCGAACTATCGATCTATGACGGTATTCCGCATCTGCTCTCGCCCGTCGTTACCGATCCGAAAAAAGCTGTCGTGGCGCTGAAGTGGACGGTGCGCGAGATGGAGGAGCGCTACAAGAAGATGTCGAAGATCGGTGTGCGCAACATCGATGGCTTCAACAGCCGTGTGCAGCAGGCGATCGACAAGGGCGAAATCCTCACCCGCACGGTGCAGACCGGCTTCGACCGCCAGACCGGCGAGGCAATGTACGAGACGGAAGAATTCGACCTGAAGCCCCTGCCCTATATCGTCGTCATTATCGACGAAATGGCGGATCTTATGATGGTGGCAGGCAAGGATATCGAAGGTGCCGTACAGCGCCTCGCTCAGATGGCGCGTGCCGCTGGCATCCATGTCATCATGGCAACCCAGCGTCCGTCCGTCGACGTCATCACCGGCACCATCAAGGCGAACTTCCCGACCCGCATCTCCTTCCAGGTAACGTCGAAGATCGACAGCCGCACCATTCTGGGCGAACAGGGCGCAGAACAGCTGCTCGGCATGGGTGACATGCTCTATATGGCCGGTGGCGGCCGCATCCAGCGCGTGCACGGTCCCTTCGTCTCCGACAATGAAGTGGAAGAGATCGTCGCCTATCTCAAGACGCAAGGCACGCCGGAATATCTGGAAGCGATCACCGAGGAAGACGATGAGGAAGGCAATGGCGGCGGCCCGGCCGGCGCCGGCAATTTCTCCGATTCGGAAGACCCCTATGATCAGGCCGTGGCTGTCGTGCTGAGGGACGGCAAGGCCTCCACTTCCTACGTCCAGCGGCGTCTCGGCATCGGCTACAACCGCGCCGCCTCGCTGATCGAACGCATGGAGCAGGAGGGCATCATCGGCCCCGCCAATCATGCCGGAAAACGCGAAATACTCGTACCAACGGAAGCAGACATCATCGAGCGGTAATGCACGTCGCCCAAAAGGCTGTCGTGGTTTCGGGATAACGACATGCGTGAGGCGAAGACGGCAACCAAGCGGGGCGAAGAAGCGTTAATACACGCTTTCAACGTCATGAAGCCGCCGCCTTTATGCGGAAAATCGCTGCGATGAAGGAGAACAGAATGAACGACCTCACCACCGGCGAGATTGCCACCGCAAACACACCAGAGAACGGCGTGACGCGACGTGGCGTGCTGACGGCGTTTTCCATGGCTGCGGTCATGGCCGGCCTGTCGCCGCTCAACGCATTTGCTCAGGCTGCCGGTAACAGCGCGACCGCGCAGAAAATTGCCAATCACTTCTCGTCGGTCAAAACCATGATGGGAGAGTTTGTCCAGTTTGGCCCGCGCGGTGAACAGACCGGCGGCAAATTTTACATAGAACGGCCCGGCAAGCTTCGATTCAATTATGAAGACCCCTCGCCCATGCGGGTCATCTCCGACGGCAAGAATGTCGTCATCGGCAACATGAAGCTGAAGACATGGGATTTATATCCACTGTCAAAGACCCCGCTCAGCCTGCTTTTGTCCGACAAGATCGATCTGAGCAACCAGAAGGTCCGGAACGTGAAGGAAGAGTCGGACCTGACCACCATCGTACTGGGTGACAAGAGCGTGTTCGGCGATTCCACCATTACCCTGATGTTTGACCCGAAAACCTTCGATCTGAGGCAATGGACGACGACCGATGCCCAGAACAAGGACACAACTGTCATGATCTTCAACGTGCAGACGGGCGTTAACCTCGACGAACGCGTTTTCAACATCAACTACGAAGAAGTCCGCAAACGCGGCTAAAGGCCGGGCGGTCCACGGCGACAGTTCAAAAGGCGGCCCTTCGGTCGCCTTTTTCATTTTGCCGCTAAAATGCATTCCCGTTTTCATCGCGATGTTATAAGCCTGCGCCCCGGAAACATGCCTCGAAACAATCGGCTTCGAGGCTATAGAAGCGGAGCACATGCATGTCGTTTTCGATAACCACCTGGAACATCAACTCGGTCAGGCTCAGAATGCCGATCGTGGAGCAGTTTCTGGTGCGTTACAAACCCGACATTCTCTGCCTGCAGGAAACGAAATGCCCGAATGGCGAGTTTCCGATGAAGCCGCTGAAGGCGCTCGGTTACGAGCACGTCATCATCCATGGCCAGAAGGGCTATCACGGTGTGGCGATCGCTTCGAAAATTCCGCTGACAGAAGATCACCGTCAGGACTATTGCGGTATAGGCGATGCACGACACATTTCCGCGATTTTTCAGGTTGGATCGCGCCGCATACGGCTGCATAATTTCTATGTTCCGGCTGGCGGTGACGAACCCGACCGGTCGATAAACCCGAAATTCGGCCACAAGCTGGATTTTATCGAAGAGATGAAGGCGCTTCGCGCCGACGGCGTGCCCGGCACTTCTTCCATTCTCGTGGGCGATCTCAACATCGCGCCGCTTGAAAATGACGTCTGGTCGCACAAGCAACTGCTGAAGATCGTTAGCCATACACCGGTGGAAACTGACGGCATGCTCGATATCATGAAGAAGGGCAACTGGCTCGACCTGATGCGGCTGAACGTGCCTGATAGTGAAAAGATTTATACCTGGTGGAGCTACCGCGCCAAGGATTGGGAAGCCGCAGACCGTGGCCGCCGTCTCGACCATATCTGGTCGTCGCAGGATCTCGGCCCTTCGCTTGAAAAGATCGATATCTTGCGCGAAGCACGCGGCTGGAACCGGCCATCCGACCACGTTCCGGTTACGGCCCATTTCCGTTTCTGAAGCGCTGGCTCTTTAAAATCAGGAGAAGCGGTTCTGCAAACGTGCCGCGCCCGCCGCGAGTGCGGCGATATTATCGCGAATGCGTGCCGTCACGATATCGGCAACCTCGGGAAACTCCTCCACCAGCCGGTGAAAGAGAATGCGCGTTATCCGGATGACCTCGGAATCCTCCGCGGCAATGGCGGTGAATTTCCTCTCACAGAGCGTGAAAAGCGCCAGCTCCGAAAGAAGCGCCCCCTTGCCCGGTGTCGCCTGCAACGCGGGTTTTCCATCCCGCCCGGCCGTAAATAGCTCGAAATGGCCTGACGTCACCGCAAAGGCGCACTCGGCCGGGGAATGTTCCCGGAACAAAGTCTGACCCGCCGCCACGCGGCGGCGTTCCGCGCCGAAGGCGATCAGCCGCAACTGATCGTCGCTGAAGCCCGCAAACAACGGCACTTGCCCCAGAAGCATGATGTCATCCGTCAAGGCCATGTCGATTGCTACTCCAGAAAACCGCCTGCACCACTATAGCGGTTTTCGGATATCGGCCTTCAAAAGACAAGATGTTAGAATATTCTGCGTCCTCTCGGACGCAGAAAGGGCGTTCGTTCAGGGAACGATCTTGTATCCGCCGTTCTCGGTCACCAGAATTTCGGCATTGGAGGGGTCTCGCTCGATCTTCTGGCGCAGACGATACACATGCGTTTCGAGCGTATGCGTCGTCACTCCGGAATTATAACCCCAGACCTCTTCCAGCAAGACGTCGCGGGTAACGACGGCGCTCCCGGCGCGGTACAGATAACGGATGATCGCCGCTTCCTTTTCCGTCAGCCGGATTTTTTTGCCGTCTTCAGTCGTCAGCAGCTTCTGGCTGGGTTTGAACTGATAAGGGCCAACGGTGAAAACCGCATCCTCGCTCTGCTCGTATTGACGCAGCTGCGCCCGGATGCGGGCCAGAAGGACGGCGAAGCGGAATGGCTTCGTCACATAATCATTGGCGCCCGCTTCGAGACCGAGGATAGTGTCGGAATCGGTATCGTGCCCGGTCAGCATGATGATCGGTGCCTTGAAGCCACCCTTGCGCAGCAGTTTCACCGCCTCGCGGCCATCCATGTCAGGAAGACCGACATCCATGATCAGAAGATCGACCTGGGCAGTCTTTGCGGTCTGCATCGCCTGCGCAGCGTTTGCGCCGCTCAGAAGCGAGAATTCCTCATAGGGAGATAGTTGCTCAGTCAGCGTCTCCCGAAGATCGTCGTCGTCGTCCACCAAAAGGATAGTGCGAGCCGTCATTCGGATTCTCAGCCTTTCTTACTTTAGCGCATCGGCCCAAAAATCGCCGTTGATTTTCGGAAAGCGCAATGCGTAGTTTAAAAGAGTTAGAGCATCCATTGTGCCTCCGAAATAAGGCACGGCGCTCTAATTGTCAGCCAATTCAGCGGTTTGCCGATAAAAGGTCAACCCATTGCCATGATATTACGAAGTGCTATGACTTCACGTTAGATAACCTGCAAAGCAAAATCTCGTGAAAAACATGAGCAGACAGCCCGTAAAGCAACATAAACGCGCATCGACGCTCATGGTTCGGCCGGCGCCTTTGAAAATAAGCCGGGCCATCGTTCAGCTCGGGCATCTCACCTTTCCCGCAGCGATCGGGCGCAACGGCCGTACCGTGCTCAAACGCGAGGGAGATGGAAAGTCACCGATTTCCGTCACGCGCCTGCTGCACGGATTTTATCGCGGCGACCGTAACCCCGCCATCGCCACGACATTGCCGATGCAACGGACGCAGCAATCCATGCTTTGGTGCGACGAGCCACGCAGCGCCAGTTACAACAGGTTGGTCAAGTCCCCTTTCGCACTGAGCCACGAGGAGATGATGCGAAAGGACGGCCTTTATGACGTTTGCCTCGTGCTCGATTGGAACATCACGTCGAGAAGTCGGAACCGCGGTTCGGCAATCTTCATGCATATGATCCGCCCGGGATATGAGCCGACCGCCGGCTGCGTCGCTCTCCATCCCCGCGACATGAGGCGCATTCTGCCTCTTATGCGCAAGGGTACGAAAATTCGCATCCTGTAGATCAGGCACAAAAAAACCCGCCATTCTTGGCGGGTTTTTTTAAAAAAAGAGAAAGCCGGTGATTACGCGGCTTCTTCCTGAGAATCGTCCTCTTCGACGGCCTTGCCGCGCTTCGGACCCTTGGCAAGGTTGACTTCCACCAGGCGGACAGCCTCGGTTTCAGACATCTTGTTGACAGCAGCAATTTCGCGCGCCATGCGATCAAGAGCAGCTTCGTAAAGCTGACGCTCGGAATAGGACTGCTCCGGCTGGTTTTCCGCACGGTAAAGATCGCGAACAACTTCAGCAATCGCGATAAGATCGCCGGAATTGATTTTCGCATCATATTCCTGGGCGCGGCGCGACCACATGGTACGCTTCACACGCGCCTTGCCCTGCACCACTTTCAGCGCCCGCTCGACAAAATCGCCTTCGGAAAGCTTGCGCATGCCGATGCTCACGGCTTTAGCGACGGGAACTTTAAGACGCATCTTGTCTTTTTCGAAATCGATGACAAAAAGCTCAAGCTTCATGCCGGCAACTTCTTGTTCCTCGATGGCAGAAATGGTACCGACACCATGAGCGGGATACACAATCGCTTCACCGGTTTTGAAACCGTGATGTGCTGGAGATTTCTTCTGCTGGGTCGTCATTCGTTCTAAAAACTCCCTGTTACATACCCGGCAACGCCGGGGTTGGGTCGGTCAGGCCCTGATGAGACGGGGGAACCGTCAGGTGACTCCGCACTGGTCCAGCCGTGCACGCAAAAACACACCTTCCCGCATTGCGGGCTTCGATAACGTAAACGCTCGATATGTCACGGAAACCGCGTGCAAAAGAGGTGTTGCTTTCGTGGTGTTTTTGGGCACACAAATGCCACGCTGTGGATCAGTATCGTTGGTGTACCACAAAAATAGGCACAAATCAATAATTTGCTTCGACCGTGGCCGCAACATCACATGGCGGCCAAAGAACCACCTATAAATGGGCTACCGGAATACTGTCAAATGCTTCGTAACCGGTCCCTACCGTATAAGAAGCAAAAAAATTTCACTTCCCAACTGAAGAAACACGAAAGCCTCTTAAACTCTTCGTAATTACACGCCAATATCCGATTCGAATGAAAAGGCAAAATCCGCAAATTGACGGTGCTTTTTTACGTTAAAGTGTGATTTTTGGAGGAATCCACATCAAATGGGCTACAGAAATAATCCAAAACGCGAAAAACAGATCGAAAAAGCACGACAGCAGGCAATTGCCGAAAACGCGCCATTTCTTGATCCGGGTATACTCTATGGAAGAGCAAGCGCCGACGACATAGAATATTATTCCGCCGAAATGCTGGCCGCAAGCGCGGCGCACAGTTTCGAGGCTCTTTCGCGCTGGACTGGAGACGCGCCCCATATCAGCATCGCCCAGGTGGAGGGCGTCACCCCGCGAGATATTCCGGTAACGGTTCTGACGATTATCGGCCGCAATATGCCCTTCCTCTACGATTCCGTCATGGGTGAGGTCACAAGCAGCTATCGCGGCCTCTATCTCGCGGTCCACCCCATTCTGGTGCCGGATGAAACGGCGCAGGCGGGTTATCGCCTTGCGGAGCCTGATGACGATCCCGCCGGGAATATCAGCCTCATCCAGCTGCACATCGCCCCACTGACCCAGCAGGCCGCAACGGCGCTGGAAGAAAGATTGCGTTTCGTGCTGGCGCAGGTTCAGTCCGCCTACAGAGACTGGCGGCCCATGCTGTCGAAACTCGACGAAGCCCTAGACGAATTGTCAAAACGCGGCTCCTCGCGGCGCAAGACCGAGCGCGCGGAAGCCGTCGAGTTTCTCAACTGGCTTCGCAACGACAATTTCACCTTCCTCGGCATGCGCGATTACACCTATTCCGGAACGGGAAAGAACGCGAAAATCGAGCGCGGTGACGGCGTCGGCCTCGGCAGTTTGAGCGATCCGGATGTGCGGGTGCTGCGCCTTGGCAAGGACGCCGTGACGACGACGCCTGAAATCCTCGCCTTCCTCGACGGTCCGGATTTCCTCATCGTCACCAAGGCAAATGTGAAGTCCATCGTGCATCGCCGCGCTTATATGGATTATATCGGCATCAAGCGCTTCGACGAGGATGGGAATGTCATCGGTGAATTGCGCATCGTCGGCCTTTTCACCGCCACCGCCTATACGCGTTCGGTAAAGCACATCCCGCTGCTGCGTGCCAAAATTGCGGATGTCGAGCGGCATTTCGGTTTTGATCCGAACAGCCACTCCGGCCGCATTCTGCAGAACACGCTGGAAGCCTATCCGCGCGACGATCTCTTCCAGATCGAAACGGATCTTCTGATCCGCTTCATCGAGCAAATCATGGAACTGAGCGACCGCCCACGCGTGCGCGTCCTCGCACGTATCGACCGTTTCGACCGCTTCGTCTCGGCCATCATCTTCGTGCCGCGCGAGGAATACAATTCCTATGTGCGCGAGAAGATCGGCGACTATCTGAGCAAGGTCTATGACGGGCATATTTCCGCCTATTACCCGGCCTTCCCCGAAGGCGCTGTCGCCCGCGTCCATTTCATCGTCGGCCGCACGGAAGGCAAGACGCCGCGTATCGCGCAGGACAAGCTGGAGGATGCCGTCAGCGATATCGCAGCACGCTGGATAGACCATTTCGTTGCCCTTTCCGAACCGGGTGCACCGGTGCTGGAGGTGGATCAGGCCTATCAGGAAGCCTTCACGCCGGAAGAGGCGATTGGCGACATGGCGGATATTCTGGCCACCGTGAAGGGTGAGCCGGTCCGCATCGAGTTTTACCAGCAGGAAGGCCAGTCAGCTGAGACGCTGTCGCTGAAGATCTTCCATCGGGATGGCCATCTGCCACTGTCGCGCCGTGTGCCGCTGCTGGAAAACCTCGGTTTCAACGTCATCAGTGAGCGCACCTTCGACATCGGCGTCATCTCGGATGGCGAAAAGCGCGACATCGTGCTGCATGATATGGAACTCGCCGTCGCCAAGGGCGTGACGCTGGATCTGCCGCAATACGGACAGAAACTCGAAGAAGCATTCCTTGCTGCCTTCTCGGGCAAGGTCGATAATGACAACTTCAACCGGCTGATCCTCGCCTGCGGCCTAACCGTGCGCGAAGTGTCCGTCCTGCGCGCCTATGCGCGTTATCTGCGCCAGACCGGAATCGTTTATTCCCAGGAGCATATTTCCGAAACGCTCTTTAAATATCCGGCCATTTCACGGAATATTTTCGCGCTGTTCAAGACTGGCTTCGATCCGTCCATCGACGAGAAGAAGCGGCTGAAGAAACTGGCAGAGATGCACAAGACGATCGAAGCGGCATTGAGCGGTGTTCCCAATCTCGACGAAGACCGCACCTTGCGGCGTTATGTCAACGCCATCGACGCCACGCTTCGTACCAACTACTTCCAGAAAAACACCGATGGCACGCCGCGTGACCTGTTGGCGTTCAAGTTCGATCCCAAACATCTGGACGGCCTGCCCGATCCGCGTCCCTTCCGCGAAATCTTCGTCTACGGAACCGAAGTAGAAGGCGTGCATCTGCGCTTTGGCAAAGTGGCGCGCGGCGGTCTGCGCTGGTCGGATCGCGGCCAGGATTACCGCACGGAAGTGCTCGGTCTCGTCAAGGCGCAGCAGGTCAAGAATGCGGTGATCGTTCCCGTTGGCGCCAAGGGCGGCTTTTTCCCGAAGAACCTGCCTGTTGGCGGCTCCCGCGACGAGGTCTTCAATGCAGGCCGTGAAGCCTACAAGACCTATATCCGCACTCTTCTGTCCATCACCGACAATATCGTCGACGACGCCGTCGTACCGCCGGCCGATACGTTGCGGCTTGATGGGGACGATCCCTACTTCGTCGTCGCCGCCGATAAGGGGACAGCGACATTCTCCGATACGGCAAACGGCCTCGCCCACGACGCCGGCTTCTGGCTGGACGATGCCTTCGCATCGGGTGGTTCCGCCGGTTACGACCACAAGAAGATGGGAATCACCGCACGCGGTGCCTGGGAAACGGTAAAGCGTCATTTCCGCGAAATGGACACCGACATCCAGACCACGCCCTTCACAGTGGCAGGTGTCGGCGACATGTCCGGCGACGTTTTCGGTAACGGCATGTTGCTGTCGGAAAAGATCAGGCTGATCGCAGCCTTCGATCATCGCGACATCTTCATCGATCCGGATCCCAATACCGACAAATCCTTCGCTGAGCGCAAGCGGCTTTTCGAATTGCCACGCTCAAGCTGGCAGGATTACGACCGTTCAACGCTCTCTAAAGGCGCAATGATCATCTCGCGTTCCGAAAAATCGGTGACGCTGACGCCGGAAGCCGTCGCTGCCATCGGCATCGACAAATCCGTCGCTACACCCTTCGAGATCATGACCGCCATTCTGAAGGCGCCAACCGATCTTCTGTGGTTCGGCGGCATCGGCACCTATATCAAGGCGGCGGTGGAAACCAACGCCGAGGTGGGTGACAGGGCGAACGACCCCATCCGCGTCAACGCCACCGAGCTGCGCGCCAAGGTCATCGGCGAAGGCGCCAATCTCGGCATTACCCAGAAGGGCCGTATCGCCTATGCGCTGGCGGGTGGGCGTTGCAATTCCGACGCCATCGACAACTCGGCCGGCGTGAACTCCTCCGACGTCGAGGTCAATATCAAGATCGCCCTCGCCTCCGCGGTCAATAGCGGTCGCCTGACGATGCCGAAGCGCAACCAGCTTCTTGCCTCCATGACGCCGGAAGTGGCGCAGCTGGTGCTGCGCAACAACTACCTGCAATCGCTGGCAATCTCGCTGACGGAGCGGCTTGGGCTTGCAAACCGGGAAGAACTCGGCCGCCTGATGAGCGCGCTGGAGGCAACCGGCCAACTGAACCGCAAGGTCGAAACCTTGCCGAGCAATGCCGAGCTCAGCGAAAGATATGCCACCGGCAAGCCGCTGACCCGGCCGGAAATCGGCGTGTTGCTTTCCTATGCCAAGCTGACACTGTTCGACGCTCTGGTGGCAAGCCCGCTGCCCGACGAACCCTATCTCCAGCATCTGCTCGCAGACTATTTCCCGGCCAAGATGCAGAAGAACTATGCAGACGATATCAAGGCGCATCGCCTGCACCGCGAAATCGTTGCGACAGCGCTCGCCAATGCCGTGGTAAACCGCGGCGGCCCTGGCTTCGTGCAGAAACTCGCCGATGCGAGCGGCCTCCTGTCGGCGGATGTCGTCAAGGCAGCGGTGATCGTGGAGGACGGTTTCGGCCTCAAACGTCTTTGGAGCGAGGTCGACGCGCTTGACGGAAAGATCGGCGGAGAAGTCCAGAACGGACTTTATGCCACGATCACCCGCATCTACTCCGATGCAAGCAGGCTTTATTTGCAAACCGGGAGCGTGGGCGCTGGAACGAGCGACATGGCAACCGAAATCGAGCGCCTGAAAACTGCCATCAAGACGCTATCGCCGGCAGCGGCGAAATATCGCCGCGAGCTTGGGGTCACGGAAATCGACGGTGTTCCCTCTGGCCTTCTGGAAGAGCTGGATACGCTTTCCCTGCTGGTCTATGTGCCAGAGATCATGCGTATCGCCGAAAATGCGGGCACGACGCTTGCCCGCGCCGCCGAAAGCTACGCCACGGTCTCCTCGACCTTCCGTGTCGCGCGGCTGCTGGATGCCAGCCAGCGCATCACGCCGGCCGATCACTACGAGAGCCTGGCTCTTCTGCGCAGCCAGGACCAGATCGCCTTGTCGAGACGCCGGATCGTCATCTCGGCCCTCACCGAGTATGCGAAGGAAAAGGACCCGGTTCAGGCCTGGTATGCGGCCGACCGCGTGCGCGTCAATCGCATCGTCTCGGAACTCGGTGCACTGAGCGAAAGCGGCGATACCAATCTCGCCCGCCTGACAGTGGCGGCAGGGCTGCTTGGTGATATCGTTCAGACGCGCTGATCGACCATTCGACAAACGCCATCCGGGTGACTGGCCCGGATGGCCATAAATGAAGCGTTTGCGCCGGCATCACGCATTTTATCCCCCATATCCGATAGGACGATGAATGACTGTCCCCTCCCCAAATGCGGAAACAGTGGTTGCCAAACGCGGCATCTGGGGCTGGGTCATGTTCGATTGGGCGGCACAGCCCTTTTTCACGGTCGTTACGACCTTCGTTTTCGGACCCTACTTTGTCGCCCGCCTCACCGATGATCCTATTTCGGCGCAGGCGACATGGAGCAATATGGCGACGGTCTCCTCGATCATCATCGCCCTCTTCTCGCCCATCCTCGGCTCCATTGCCGACCAGTCCGGCGCGCGCAAACCGTGGATCGCCTTTTTTGCCGCCATCAAGATCGTCAGTCTTTTATTCCTCTGGTTTGCAGCACCGGGTTCGCCGATCATCCTGCCCATCGTCTGCATGATATTCGCATCCATCGCGGCGGAGTTTTCGATCGTCTTCAACGATTCCATGATGCCGCGACTGACCAATCCGCAGAATGTCGGACGCATTTCCAATCTCGCCTGGGGGCTCGGTTATCTCGGCGGCATGGTGGTGCTGATTGCCGTGGTGACGCTTCTGGCCGCAAATCCACAGACAGGGCTGACTATCGCCGGTATCAAGCCGCTTTTCGGTCTCGATCCCGCAACCGGCGAGGACGCCAGAATAACCGGCCCGATAGCTGCAATCTGGTATTTGCTCTTCATTCTGCCGATGTTTCTGCTGACCCCGGATGCGGACAGGGGCCTACCCTTCGGAGCGGCGATCCGCTCTGGTCTTGCGGAGCTCAAGACAACCCTGCGCGAACTTCGAGACAGACCCGTCCTGTTGCGGTTCCTGATTGCACGTATGCTTTATCAGGACGGCGTCAACGGCGTGCTCATTCTGGGTGGCGTATTTGCGGCGGGAATGTTCGGTTGGGCGACGATGGAAATCGGCCTCTTCGGCATCCTGCTCAACGTCGTCGCCATCGTGGGTTGCTTTGCGGCCGGGCGCGTCGATCAGAAACTTGGCTCGCGGATCACCATACTCATCAGCCTGGTTCTTCTGCTCATCGCGACGGTCGGCATCGTCTCGACAGGAAAGGGCTCGACACTGTTTGGCTGGATCCAATTGCCCACAGCGGACAATGGCGGCATCTTCGCAACCGGCGCGGAAAAGGCCTATCTGCTCTATGGCATATTGATTGGCCTCGCCTTCGGTCCCGTTCAGGCCTCGTCGCGTTCCTATCTGGCGCGCAACATCACCATTGCCGAGGCGGGACGCTATTTCGGCATCTATGCGCTATCGGGCCGCGCCACCAGCTTCATGGCGACGCTGTCCTTTTCAATAGCAACCTACCTCAGTGGCTCCGCACATATTGGCATGGCCACCCTCATCGTGTTTCTGGGGTTGGGCTTTGTTCTGTTGCTGCGCGTCCCGGAACGGGCGGCAAGCTAAAGAACCGGAGAGAGCATTTGAGGGGTCTCACCCGAAATGCTCCAGCCTCCTTCAGAGCTGATCGAGTTTTTGCTGCAATGCGCGCAGCTGCGACTTCAGCTCATCGATTTCGGATGCATTCGGCTTGCGCGTTTCCTTGGGCGCCTGCGGCATTGCAAAAGGCGTGAACCCCTGCATCGCCTGCCGGAACAGTTCGGTATTGCGGCGGATCTGCTCTTCCATCATTTGCAATGGAGCCTGGAAATTCCGGGCAAGCGACCCGTCACCGAACGCCTTGGCCATATGCTCCTGCATCTGGCTCTGCTGATCGGAGAAGGTTTTCATCGAATGTTCGAGAAATGTCGGAACGACCATCTGCATCTGGTCACCGTAATAGGAGATCAATTGCCGCAAAAACGCCGTTGGCAAAAGCGTATTGCCGGTTTTGGCTTCCTGTTCAACAATGATCTGCGTTAGAACCGCATGAGTGATGTCTTCGGATGATTTGGCGTCCTGAACCTTGAAGTCCTCGCCGCGTTTAACCATCTGCGCCAGATCATCCAGCGTCACATAGGTGCTGGTTCCGGTGTTGTAGAGCCGCCGGTTGGCATATTTTTTAATGATTGTTTCGCCGTCGTGTTTTGCCATGCCCGCCTCCTCGCGATGATGGTATTTTCTTGTTTTTTGGTGTTATTGCTCTTCCCGCGCGAAGTGTATGCGCAAAACAAGCCTCGTGACAAATGTTTTGTGCATCGCAACAGTTTGTTTTTTGCGCAGCAATTTTCCGCAAGATTCCGGCTTGATTTAGCAACATCTTTTAAAGCAACTTTCGGCATTTGACTTGTATTCAAAGCTTTGCCAGTCTCCGCCCGCAAGTGAGGAGAAACAGATGACGCCTTCAATCGTGATTGCCAGCGCTGCGCGCACTGCCGTCGGTTCTTTCAATGGTGGCTTTGCCAATACGCCCGCCCACGAGCTTGGGGCAACCGTCATCAACGCCGTCCTGGAGCGCGCCGGTGTCGCAGCCCATGAAATCGACGAGGTCATCCTCGGTCAGGTGTTGACGGCAGGCGAAGGGCAGAACCCGGCGCGGCAGGCGGCAATGAAAGCCGGCATTCAGCAGGAAGCAACCGCCTTCGGCATCAATCAGTTATGCGGTTCCGGCCTGCGCGCTGTCGCACTCGGCATGCAGCAGATCGTTACCGGCGACGCGGCCATCATCATTGCCGGCGGTCAGGAATCCATGTCCATGGCGCCCCATTGCGCCCATTTACGTGGCGGCGTGAAGATGGGCGATTTCAAGATGATCGACACCATGCTGAAAGACGGCCTGACGGATGCCTTTTACGGCTATCACATGGGCATAACCGCCGAGAACATCGCCCGGCAATGGCAGCTTTCCCGTGATGAACAGGACCAGTTCGCTGTCGCATCGCAAAACAAGGCCGAAGCCGCGCAGAGCGCCGGCCGTTTTGCGGATGAGATCGTGGCTTTCACGGTCAAGGGCCGCAAGGCAGATATCATCATCGATGCTGACGAACACATCCGTACCGGTGTTTCGCTGGAAATCATGGCAAAGCTGCGCCCCGCCTTCGACAAGGAGGGCACGGTAACGGCCGGCAACGCCTCCGGCCTCAATGATGGCGCTGCTGCCACACTTTTGATGTCGGAGCAGGAAGCGGCAAAGCGCGGTATCAAACCGCTGGCGCGCATCGCCTCCTGGGCGACGGCGGGTGTCGATCCGCAGATCATGGGAACCGGCCCCATCCCCGCCTCACGCAAGGCGCTGGCCAAGGCAGGCTGGTCGATCGGCGATATCGGCCTCGTTGAGGCCAACGAAGCCTTTGCCGCCCAGTCCTGCGCTGTCGTGCGTGAGCTTGGTCTTGATCCTGATATCGTCAACGTCAATGGCGGTGCGATCGCCATCGGCCATCCGATTGGCGCATCCGGCGCCCGTGTGCTGAACACGCTGATTTTCGAGATGCGCCGCCGCAACGTATCGAAGGGGCTCGCGACGCTCTGCATCGGCGGCGGCATGGGTGTTGCCATGTGCATCGAGGCGCTCTGAAAACCGCCGTGCGGCCTTCCAAAAAGCAATTCCGGTTCAGCGGCCAATAGGGTAGAAGCGGTCTCCCATTGGCCGCATTTCTGTGGCCGTTGAGCACGGCTAAAACAGTTCAGGAAATGGAGGCCATATGAGCCGGGTTGCGTTAATTTCGGGCGGGACAAGCGGCATAGGCGCAGCAATAGCCCGCGCCTTGCAGGCAGCCGGCTACCAGGTGGCCGTCAATTACGCCTTCACGACCGATAGGGCAGAGGCCTTCCAGAAAGAAACCGGCATCCCCGCGTTTCAATGGGACGTGCGAGACTATGATGCCTGCGTGAAAGGCATAGCCCAGGTTGAAGAGGCCTTCGGCCCCGTCGAGGTTCTCGTCAACAATGCCGGCATCACCCGCGATGCGATGTTTCACAAGATGACACCGCAGCAATGGCGCGAGGTGATCGACACCAACCTCACCGGCGTCTTCAACATGACGCATCCAGTCTGGCCGGGTATGCGCGACCGCGGCTTCGGTCGCATCGTCAATATTTCCTCCATCAATGGCCAGAAGGGCCAGGCAGGCCAGGTCAACTATTCCGCCTCAAAGGCTGGCGATATCGGCTTCACCAAGGCGCTCGCCCAGGAAGGCGCAAGCCGCAACATTACCGTCAACGCCATCTGCCCCGGTTACATCGGCACGGAGATGGTGAGGGCTATACCGGAGAAAGTGCTGGCCGAGCGGATCGTGCCGCAAATCCCGGTCGGGCGCCTGGGCGAACCGGAAGAAATCGCGCGCTGCGTCCTGTTTCTCGTGTCGGACGAGGCTGGTTTCATAACCGGCTCCACGATGACCGCAAATGGCGGGCAATATTTCGCCTGAGATCGGCACCCTTCTAACGGGAAGGAAGCAGGTAAACTTTTCGTGATATTTGCCCTGATGATATCGCCACGCACAAAAACTTGATCGAAAAATACCGCAATATAGGAACTGCTAAACTAATGAAAATACGACAGTTTTCGTATAGTTTAGAATGAATCCAGAGTTCACTTTCGGATATCCTCGGAGGTTTTTCTTGACAGTGGGTGTCCTGTTTTGGTTTAAGAACGAAAACAACGTGTTGCGTCATACAGGCAGTCGATCATGCTGGTTTGCAGCTGCAATTACATCACCGACCACGATATCCGGGACGTCATTAACGAACTCCTCGATGAGGACTGTTGGCAGCTTATCGTTCCGGCAAAAGTGTATCATGCCATGGAAAAACGTGGCCGCTGCTGCGGCTGTTTCCCGACTGTCGTCGACCTGATCATACAGACAACTGAAGAATATCACGCCCGTCGCCACTCGACGGAAGCAGATGTTTTTGATTTTATGTCCCGCTTGAAGCGATTCCATGAAGAGAACAGGAGAGCGGACATTGAAAGGCGACACAAGAGTCATCGAGCGGCTTAACGAAGCCCTTTTTCTAGAACTCGGTGCGGTAAACCAGTATTGGCTTCACTACCGACTTCTGAATGACTGGGGCTACACCAAGCTTGCAAAGAAGGAGCGTGCGGAATCCATCGAAGAGATGCAGCACGCCGACAAGATCATCGATCGTATCATTTTCCTGGAAGGTCATCCCAACCTCCAGACCCTGGCTCCCCTGCGCATCGGTCAGAACGTCAAGGAAGTGCTCGAAGCCGATCTGGCGGGCGAATATGACGCACGGACGTCCTACAAGAAATCGCGCGACATCTGTTCCGAGGCCGGAGACTATGTCTCGATGAAGCTGTTCGAAGCACTGCTGATCGACGAGGAAGGTCACATCGACTTCCTTGAGACCCAGCTCGAACTGCTCGGCAAGATCGGTGCGGAAAAATACGGCCAACTCAACGCCGATTCCGCCAACGAGGCAGAATAAGCTTTCGCAATCGACCAAAGAAAAGGCGGCCAGTGGCCGCCTTTTTTATTACTTGCCGGCAAGGTGCCGGAATTCCGCAACCACTTTCTCGTAGACCGCGCGCTTGAAGGGCACGATGAGCTCTGGCAGGCTTTCCATCGGCTTCCAGTCCCAGGCGTCGAATTCAGCCGTATGCCCTGTTGGAGGTGGGTCGATCTGGATTTCGCTTTCGTCGCCATCGAAACGGAAGGCAAACCAGCGTTGCGCCTGCCCGCGATACTTGCCTCTCAGGCCGATGCCGATCAGTTCGGGCGGCAGATCATAATGGATCCAGTCGCTCGCTTCCGCCAGCAACGTCACCGTTTTCATCCCCGTCTCTTCGTAAAGTTCGCGAATGGCGGCCGTCAAAGGCCGTTCACCGTCATCGATGCCGCCCTGCGGCATCTGCCACAATTGCGGTGAACCGTCATATTCCGAATTGCCTTCCCTGATGCGCCGGCCGGCCCAGACAAGGCCTTCGGCGTTCAGAACCATAATCCCCGCACAGGGACGGTAAGGCAAATCTTCTGCTTTGATTGTCATTGGAAACCCGCACTGTCTGCGCGCCGAAAAGGCGCTAAGGAATGGCCGCGCAGAAGGTTTACTGCCCCGCCTGCTGCGAAACAAGCGCAGAAACACCAACGATCTCAATACCACGACCGCCCGCCTCCCGCGACCACTTCGAGATTGCAGCGATGCTTTCGTCAAAAGCCGAGGCAACGCCGATCGCCTGACCGTTACGTCGCGCGATCCGCTCCAATTCGTCCAGCTTGTGCAGGATAGTGGCTTCGGTGACCTCACCGTCAAGCAGAACATCGGCAAAGCCCTGCGGCGCGGAAATGGCTTTGGCAATCCCGCCGCTCAGCGACTGCGCCGAAGAGGCATCGTCCAGAAAAAGCAGCCCGCGCTTGCCGATATCGCGCATGACCGGCTCGAGCGCCGCCTGCTCGGAAAGGAAACGCCCGCCGAGATAATTCATGATGCCAGTATAATTGGTAATTTTCGCCATGGAGCGATGCAGCCGGTCGATATTGACCTTCGCGGGATCGCCCGCCAGCAGCGTGTCCGGGCCGGGATTGGTGCCGGGATACCCGAAGGGCTCCAGCGGTATCTGGAGAAGGATTTCATGCCCCTCACGGCGTGCTTCCTGCATCCAGCGCTGCAGGCTGTTACCGCTTGCAGCAAAACCGAGCGTCACCTCCGGCGGCAGTTCCCGGATCGCCTTTTGCGAACCCGTCTGGCTGAGGCCGAGACCACCGACCACGATCGCCACCCGGGTGCCGCGTGCGCCGGACCATGGCCGGGCATATTGCTCCATCGGCCGCAAACCATCGGCACCGACGACCGGCAATCTGCCGAATGCGGTTTCTTCCAGCAATGCATCATTCGGCCGCGTGGCCATGCGCGGATCCTGACCGTAGGTCTGGCCGCTCATCAGCACCGGTCCGTCGCTGTCACGGGGGCGAGGAGAATAGACCGATACCACATTGCCATCCGGCATCGTCGCCCGATTTATATTCGCGCCGGAGCGGCCGCTTTCCGGCTTCAGACCAGCCGTATCGTTGGGATCCGCCACATCGGCTGCTGCCGTTTTCGGAGCATCTTCGGGGAGCTGGGGCTGGGTGTCCGGCCCGGAAGCCGTCTTCTGCAGATTGCCGGGCGACAGGGCCGTATAGACGGAAAGCCCGCCGATCGTCAGAACTGCAAGCGCGGACAGAACCATAATGACGGAAAAGCGCCGGTTGATACCGGCGCTTTTTTTCTGTCGACCCAGAAGCGGTTTTCGCAGGTCAGAAGGCAATGAACGATCCGTCCAAACGGTTAGGCAATCGAGAAAATGCGCCGGCTGGCCGGCGCATCCATCTTACTGCTTGTTGACCACAGCCTTGTCCGGGTTCGGCGGGAACGACGGATCGGTCTTGGCACCGCGCAACAGGTCCAGCGCATAATTCAGCTGGATATCGTCCTTGGCTTCCGGCGGAACGTAAGCTGAAGAACCCGAACCTTCGTCCGTTTCGCTCTGGCCCTTTATATGGCCGGTCAGGCTGGATTCACCTTCGGTCGTGACACGGCCCTGCAATTCCGGCGGCAGCGGCTGTTCGACCTTGATATCAGGCGTAATGCCCGTGCCCTGGATCGATTTGCCAGACGGCGTGTAATAAAGCGCCGTGGTCAGACGCAGCGCGCCGGCCTCGCCGAGCGGGATGATCGTCTGGACCGAACCCTTGCCGAAGGAGCGCGTGCCGACCACAGTCGCGCGACGCAGATCCTGCAGCGCACCGGCGACGATTTCAGACGCCGAAGCAGAGCCACCGTTGATGAGCACGATAACCGGCTTGCCATCGGTCAGATCGCCAGCCGTTGCATTGAAGCGACGGGTCTCGTCCGGGTTACGGCCACGGGTCGAAACGACTTCGCCACGCTGGAGGAAGGCGTCGGAAACATTGATCGCCTGATCGAGCAGACCACCGGGGTTGAGACGCAGATCGAGCACGTAGCCCTTCAGCTTGTCAGCCGGCACATCCGTCTTGATCTTCTTGATCGCCTTTTCGAGATCGTCATAGGTCTTCTCGGTAAATGAGATGACGCGGAGATAACCGACATCGCCCTCGACACGGGACTTGACCGCGCGTACGGCAATGACATCACGCATGACGGTGAATTCGAGCGGTTTGTCGGCGCCCTGGCGGATGATCGTCAGCTTGATCGGCGTCTTGACCGCGCCGCGCATCTTCTCGACCGCCTGCTCCAGCTTCAGACCGCGAACCGGCGTACCGTCGATTTCCGAAATATAGTCGCCGGCAAGAATGCCTGCGCGCGAAGCCGGCGTGTCGTCCATCGGCGAGATGACTTTGACCAGTTCATTTTCCATGGTCACTTCGATGCCGAGACCGCCGAACTCACCCTTGGTCTGGGTGCGCATGTCGTTGGCGTCCTTGGCATTCATGAAGCTCGAATGCGGATCAAGCGAGCTGAGCATGCCGTTGATGGCGTTTTCGACCAGCTTCTCGTCATCCGGCGGCGTCACATATTGCGCACGCACACGTTCGAACACGTCGCCAAAGATTGACAGTTCCTTATAGGTCGAAGGCCCGGCCGCCTGTGCCGGCATGCTCGCCGAATAAATCACACTCATCGCCGTGGCGCCCATAAGCCCACCGATAAGGAGAAGCGAAACCTTACGAATCATTGTGCGCCCTTCCGGTATTTTTTGCGGTCCACCAAGGTTGGGAATCAACCGGCACACCATCTTTCCTGAACTCAATGTAGAGCGTTGGCCGGTCGGTTTCCAGCGCCAATGCTGCTGCACTCGCTACTCTTTTTGCACCCATGGAGGCGATTGGCTCTCCGGAGAACACAAACATTCCCTGTCGTGTCCTCACATTGTCCATTCCCGTCATGACCACATGGTATCCGTCACCCGTATTGAGGATGATCATTCGGCCGTAACTGCGAAAATCTCCGGCAAATACAACAAAGCCGTCTGCGGGTGCCGTCACGATGGCCTCAGGTCCGGTCGCGACGACAATTCCCTTGGAAAAGTGGCCCGTACCATCCGCATCGCCGAACCGGCGCAACACATCTCCAGCCACCGGCAGGTCCAGCTTTGCCTTCAAACTCGCGAAGGGATATGCGGGCGCAATACGGTTTTTATCGGGCATTCCCGCCTCGGCTGCGGCACGCTCCTTCTCACGTTCCGCTTCGGAAAGACGGGCCACGCGCTGCTCTTCCGCACGCGCCCTTTCCATAGCTTCCCGCACCGAACTGATCTCACTTTCAAGCGAACCGACCAGACCCTCAAGGCTGGTCGCCTTGCTTGCAAGCTCCTCGGATCGCTTACGTTCCGCCTCCAGCGCCGCGGCCGTCTGCGAATTTCTGCGGTCGTTTTCAGCAAGCAGCAGGTCGAGGCGTTTTTCCTCTTCCAGACTTGCCGTCATCATACCCGTAAGATCGTCCTTTTCGCGAGCGATTGCCTGCCTGACGTCGGTCAATTCTTTGAGAGCAGAAACCAGCTTGTCGGTCTCACCGCGAATGCCGGGCACGACGGCGCCGAGAAGAATGGCGCTGCGCACCGAAGCCAGCGCATCATCAGGCGAAACGAGAAGGGCGGGGGGAGGGTTTCTGCCCATACGCTGCAGCGCCGCCAGAACCTCCGCCAGCACGCCACGCCTCTCGCGCAGTGATGCCTTGACGCCATCTTCGCGGACCGAAAGCTTGGCCAGACGATCCTCGCCATCGCTGATCTTGGTTTCCAGTGCCTTGCGGCGCGCAGCCGACGCTATCAGCTCGTCGCGGATACGGGCGCTATCCTGATTAAGGGAAGCAATGCTTTCCTCGAGATTTCGCGTCTTGTCTTCCGAAAGTCCGATGCTGTCGACCAGTTCTTCCAGATCCTGGCGGTTCTGATCACGGCGCTTTTCCAGCGTCTGAAGCGCCTCCGGCGACGAATCACCCTCACCAGCAGGCGCGGCACCCGCATCGTCGCGCGAAAAGGCGCGTTCAACGGGGGAAATCCCCAGGACAAGGACAGCGAAAACCGCGCCCGCAAGGGCAGCGTGGCGTTTTCGTTGAGACCTCTTGTCCATTTGAACTTTCTTTGATGCCGAAGCAGGAGCGCCGATATTAGGGATTTTGCCCCAATCTTCCAAGAGGCCAGAAACAGGCTGGCTTCAAAGCCTTCCACGCCTTTCCGTCTCGCGAAGCTTCATGTTGAAATTGAGACAATTTTCCACATGAAGATCACGCTCAAACGCGATGATAGGGATGACCGGAGAGGATGGTGACGGCGCGGTAAAGCTGTTCGGCGATCAGAATACGAACGATCTGGTGCGGCCATGTGAGCTTGCCGAGATTAAGAACGGCCGCCGCTCTGTCGTAAAGTGCAGGATCTAGGCCGTCGGCGCCACCAATCGCGATCACGAGGTCGCGCTTGCCGCTATCACGCAGATCGCCAAAAAATGAGGCAAAGGCCGGGCTATCCAGCGCCTTGCCGCGCTCGTCCAGCAGCACAAGCACGGTACCATCAGCCAGATGTTTTTCCAGCATCGCCGCTTCTTCGCGCTTGCGCGTCTCCGCGTTCGATGCCCGGCTTTCCGCGACCTCGATCACGCGCGAAAACTCCAACCCGATCGCCGGGCCGGTTTTGGCAAGGCGTTCGATATAACGGGTCGCAAGATCCTTTTCCGGGCCGGATTTCAGCCGTCCCACCGCAAAAATCGAAATCCGCATCGCAAACCTGCATCCATCGTGACCCAACAGGGTCACGCTCTTAACAGCATAGCCTACGGATTCCTATGCGGCCGGCTTGCTTTCCGACCACACACATCGACCCGAAATCAAAAATGATATTCGGGAGGCCCGATGTGCGACGTCAAAGGCTCACCGCATCAATGCAGCGTGTCTTCCGGCATTTCCGGCGTCGCCCACATTTTTTCAATGTTGTAGAAGACACGGATTTCCGGACGGAACACATGAACGATGATATCGCCGGTATCGATCAGCACCCAATCTCCGGTCTCGAGACCTTCGACGCGGGCGCTTCCAAACCCTTCATCCTTCATATCCTTGAGAAGATGCTCGCAGATCGCCGAGACATGCCTGTTCGATCGCCCGGAGACCACCACCATGTAGTCCGCAAGCGCCGATTTTCCGGCAATGTCGAGAGATACGATATCTTCAGCCTTGGAGTCCTCGAGGCTCGCGAGGACGGTTTCGAGGGCGTGGTCGGCGGCATCGGCGCCACTGTCCTGACCCTTCGGGATAGCAACAAATGCTCTTCCCTTGGCGTGTACTGTTGTCAGAGGTTTTCCCTTTCCAAGAATGACAAAACAGGCACTGGCGACGCGAATCTGTGCGTCACCAGATTAAGGTGGCACCAAAGCATTAACTTTTCAAGATATGGAGCCTTCAACGGCTGTCGCATACATCATTTGTGATTATTGCGGAGCGCCGTCGAACTGAGCGTGGAACGCGGACCATGGATAAAGACCCAGGCAGGCGCCTTTTTTTTCCACAAAACACCCGCATCATCCTCATCGATCCGCGCCTGGCTATAGGCCTGCGCCATGGTGGAGGAGAGGTAGGAGAGGGTGGAACCCGGCCGGTCGATCACCGCAATCGGAAAGGTCTCGGCGATCCTTCGCCATTGTTGCCAGCGATGGAAGCTTTTCAGATTGTCGGCTCCCATGATCCAAATGAAGCGAACATGCGGATTTTTTGCTTTCACCTTGGCAAGCGTATTGGCCGTGTAGCTGATCCCCAGCGATTTTTCAAAAGCTGTCACCTTGATGCGGGGATCGCTGACCAGCCTTTCGCAGGCAGCGATACGATCCTCCAGAGATGCCAGCTCCGAGCGGCTTTTCAGCGGATTGCCTGGCGTCACCATCCACCAGAGCTGGTCTAGACCCAGCCTGCGAAGCGCTATTTCGGCAACAAGGGCATGGCCGGCATGCGGCGGATTGAAGGAGCCGCCAAACAGCCCGACGACCATGCCGCGCTCCACATGCGGCATGGTGAGATAACGTCTGTCGAGGCGTGTTTCGACCAGCAACTATCAGGTCCGCGTCTGACCGGTGCCATGCACGCGGTATTTGAACGAGGTGAGCTGCTCGACACCAACCGGGCCGCGTGCATGCATCTTGCCCGTGGCGATGCCGATTTCCGCACCCATTCCGAATTCACCGCCATCGGCAAATTGCGTGGAAGCGTTATGCAGCAGAATGGCCGAATCGAGTTCGTTGAAGAAACGCTCGACCACCCCTGGGTCCTCGGCGATCACCGCCTCCGTGTGGTTGGACGAATAGGTGCTGATGTGCTCGATCGCGCCGGAAATACCGTCCACGACAGCAACCGAAATGATCGCATCGAGATATTCGGTGCGCCAGTCATCTTCCGTTGCGGCTTTCAAGCCCTCGACAACATTACGCACGGCCTGCGAACCGCGTACTTCACAACCGGCCTCGATCAGGCCCTTGACGAGCGGTTCAAGATGCGTGGCAACAACAGCGACATCCACCAGCAGCGTTTCCGCCGCGCCGCAAATGCCGGTGCGGCGCATCTTGGCATTCACGACGATGCGTTTCGCCATGTCGAGATCGGCCGATCCGTCGACATAGATATGGCAAATACCTTCCAGATGCGCAAAGACCGGCACACGCGCCTCGGACTGCACCCGCGCAACCAGGCTTTTGCCTCCGCGCGGCACAATCACGTCAACCGCGCCATTCAATCCACCAAGAAGCGCGCCCACGGCAGCGCGGTCGGTGACCGGCACCAGCTGAATGGCATGCTCGGGAAGGCCGGCGATCTTCAGGCCCTCGACGAGGCAGGCATGGATAGCACGCGATGAATGTTGCGAATCCGAGCCGCCGCGCAGGATGACCGCATTGCCCGCCTTGAGGCAGAGCGCGCCGGCATCTGCAGTCACATTCGGGCGGCTTTCGTAAATCACGCCGATGACGCCAAGCGGCGTGCGCACGCGCTCGATCTTCAGACCGTTCGGGCGATCCCAGGCGGCAATAACTTCGCCAACCGGATCAGGCAGCGCGGCAACCGAGCGGATGCCTTCGGCGATGCCGGCGATCCGCGCATCTTCAAGCGTAAGCCTGTCGATGAAGGAAGCGGCAAGGCCGCTATTATCCGCCGCCGCCAGATCTTTCCTGTTGGCGGCAAGGATCGTTTCCCTCGACGCCTCGATGGCGGACGCCATGGCGAGAAGCGCACGGTTTTTCTGATCCGTACCTGCGATGGACAACGGTCGCGAAGCAGATTTTGCCTGTGCACCGATGGTCATCATCAGTGCATCAATATCATGGCTCTGCTTCACGGCCTGTTCAGGCATGGACCTCATCCTTTTCAGTATTTTTAACTTTCACGGCGGCACCCGTCATTACCAGATCGTCGCGATGGATCATCGCCGCACGCCCCACATAGCCAAGTATCGCCTCGATCTCGTTGGACTTGTGACCGATGATAAGACGCGCCTCTTCCGCATCGTAGCCTGCAAGGCCGCGCGCGACCTCTCGGCCTTCAACGCCGATAATGGCAATCGCATCGCCGCGCCCAAAATTGCCCTTCACCACCCGCACGCCCGCGGGAAGCAGGCTTTTACCGGCATAGAGCGCTTTTTCCGCACCCGCATCCACATGAATCTCACCTGCCGGCTGCAACTGACCGGCAATCCAGGTCTTTCGCGCCGTCACCGGTGTGCCTGATGGCGCAAACCACGAGGAGCGGGCGCCGTTTTCGATGGCCTTCAACGGATTGAGCGTCTTGCCGGAAGCGATGATCATGCCGCAGCCTGCAGCGGTCGCGATCTTGCCAGCATCGATCTTGGTGCGCATGCCGCCGCGTGAAAGCTCGGAAGCCGCACCGCCTGCCATGGCCTCAATCTCGGGCGTAATATCTGCAATCGTCTCAAGGAACTTCGCATCCGGATCAAGATGCGGCGGAGCCGTGTAAAGCCCGTCAATATCAGACAGCAATACCAGAAGATCGGCACCGGTCATGGTGGCCACGCGGGCGGCCAGACGGTCATTGTCGCCGTAGCGGATTTCGGTGGTTGCCACCGTGTCGTTTTCATTGATGATCGGAATGGCACCGATCTTCAGCAGCTGGTTGATGGTGGCGCGCGCATTGAGGTAACGGCGGCGCTCCTCGGTGTCGGACAGCGTCAGCAGAATCTGGCCAGCGACGATCTCATGCCGCGACAGGCTTTCCGACCAAGCCCGCGCCAGAGCGATCTGGCCGACGGCCGCCGCTGCCTGACTTTCCTCCAGCTTTAATGCGCCGGAGGGCAGACCGAGCACCGTGCGGCCGAGCGCGATGGCGCCAGAAGACACCACCTGAACATCTGCGCCGTTTTTCTTCAGCGCAGCGATGTCCTCGCAAATGGCGTCGAGCCAATCTTTCTTCAGCCCGCTTTTCCGGTCCACCAGAAGTGCCGAACCGATCTTGATAACGATCCGGTGGTGGCTACCCAGCGGTTTGCGGGTGAGGCTCATAGGCGATCGTCCTCTTCCTCGGCCTCGCTATCCACAGGCATTGAGCGGTCGGGAAGGGCGGTCTCGCCGCCATTGCTTGCCGAGACGATGATATCGCGAAGGGCGCGCAGCGCCTCCGTCATACCGATGTGGGCAGCGGCAGACAGAAGGAGCGGAGGACGGCCGCAGGCCTTTTCCAGTTCCTTTGCCTTCTTTTTCAGTTCTTTTTCGTCCAGCACGTCGATCTGCGAAAGCGCCACGATTTCTGGCTTGTCGGTCAGCCCGCCACCATAGGCATCCAGTTCGGCCTTAACAGTCTTATAGGCCTGCCCGACCTTTTCTTCCTGAGCGGAGACGAGATGCAGAAGCACACGGGTGCGCTCCACGTGGCCGAGGAAACGGTCGCCGATGCCAACACCCTCATGCGCGCCTTCGATCAGGCCGGGAATATCGGCCAGCACGAATTCACGGCCATCGATGGTCGCAACGCCGAGGTTCGGATGCAGGGTCGTGAAAGGATAATTGGCGATCTTCGGCCGCGCGCGCGTCACGGTCGCGAGGAATGTCGACTTACCTGCATTCGGCAGACCAACGAGACCGGCGTCAGCGATCAGCTTCAGGCGAAGCCAGAGCGTCTTTTCTTCGCCCGCAAGGCCCGGATTGGCATGGGTCGGCGCCTGATTGGTCGAAGACTTGAAATAGGCGTTGCCGAAACCGCCGTTACCGCCAGCGGCAAGACGAAAACGCTGGCCTTCCTTTGTCAGGTCGACGATCAGCGTCTCGTTGTCTTCCTCGAAAATCTGCGTGCCGACAGGCACTTTCAGAACCACGTCGGAACCCTTGGCGCCGGTGCGGGTCTTACCCATGCCGTGCTGTCCGATCGAGGCCTTGAAATGCTGCTGGAAGCGGAAGTCGATCAGCGTGTTGAGACCGTTGACCACCTCGATCCAGACGTCGCCGCCGCGTCCGCCATCGCCGCCATCAGGGCCGCCGAACTCGATGAATTTTTCGCGCCGGAAGGAAACGGCGCCCGCGCCGCCATCACCGGACTTGATATAGATTTTTGCTTCATCGAGAAATTTCATCGGACTGCCGTTCTGTCGGTTTGCGGGCACATCAGCTCAAGGCGTTGTGCCAAACAAAAATATCGTCGTTTCGAATACAAGCGCTTCTCCACAAGGTCAAAGACTATCGTGCGGGAAGCGCCTGCGTGAGACAAGGCCGGTTTGCGGAAACCGGCCTTGTTTTGATTGTCAGCGGTGCTGCTGAACGAAATCCTCAGCCGTGATCGCCGTATCGATATGCGCCACCATCGCAGCACGCGCCGTGGCGTAAATCTGGTGGCAGCCGGTCACCCGGAAGCCCAGTTTTTCCTGCACGCGCAGCGAAGCCGGATTATCCGCAAACACACCGGAATGGAGAACCACACCGGGCATGCGGCGGAAGAACCGCTCGACCACGGCGGCCACCGCCTCGGTCATATAACCCTTGCCCCAGTAGAACCGGTTCAGCCAGTAGCCGAGATGCCACTCGCCGTGCCGCAATTCGACCGAGACGACGCCGATGAGTGTATCGTCACCGCTTGTGATGGCGAAATCCCAATCGGGCAGGGTGCCTGAAGTACGCAGGACCAGCCATTCCAGCGCATCCTGTCGATGATACGGCGCGGGAACACGGGCAAGCATCCTGGTCACGGCAAAATCGCCAAGCGATTCCGCAATGCTGCCAGCATCGGAAAGCCGCTGCGGACGCAGCACCAGACGCGACGTCTCGATGACCGGGCAGGGGCCGGGCGGCGCGACCGTCGCAGTTGCCCGGTGACGGGTAAGCTCGATCGTGCTCATCCCATGTCCCCCCAGCTCTTTAGCGAAACCCAGGTCTTGCGGTCCAGCCTGTACCATTCTACCGGTACCATGCCGCCCAATGCCAGCGAACCGACCATGCCGGAGCCCTGGAACTGGAAACCGCACTTCTGGATGACCCGGCGCGAGGGGATGTTGGTGACCCGGCAGCGGGCATCGATCTGGTCGATTTCACGCGTGCGGAAGGCCATGTCGATCAGCGCATGCGTGGCTTCGGTCATGTAGCCCCGGTTCCAGTAGGGTTCCCCCAGCCAGTAACCGATTTCCAGCGTCTTTTCGTCTTCCTGCGGCTCAAGCGCGCAGCAACCCAGAAACTCGCCATTGTCCATGCGGGTAATCGCATAGACGCACTTGCCGATCTCGCCAGCATTGGTGCGTCGCACGAAGTCCGCGGCGTCTTTGGCCGTGTACGGGTGCGGCATACGCGACACCATGGTCGCGATATTGGCATTGTTGGCAAGATGGGCAAGGGCGTCGATGTCTTCTTCGTGAGGCTTGCGTAAAACCAGCCTCTGCGACAGTAAAACGGGGCAATCGCTCCTCGACCGATCGGGCCTCGGCCGCTCTTCGGGTGACCGTGATTGGTCAACCCTCAACAATTCAGCTTGCATGGTTCAGTCCCTCCTGGGGGTTAAAGAAAAAGGGGAGTTGGGTGGTACCCCATCTCCCCTGTTTTCTTGACTGAACCTGATACGTCTCAGCCGGGTCGATGGGACACCGGCTGCATATGACGCTTACCGGCTTATTCTGCGGCTTCCGCTTTCGGGGCCACGGATACGAATACGCGGCCGTTGGCCTTCGTACGGAAGTTCACGTTACCTGCGGTCAGTGCGAAAATCGTGTGGTCCTTGCCGATGCCAACGTTGGCGCCCGGATGCCACTGGGTTCCGCGCTGACGCAGAATAATGTTGCCTGGAATGACAGCTTCGCCGCCGAACTTCTTTACGCCAAGGCGCTTGGATTCGGAATCGCGACCGTTACGCGATGAACCGCCAGCTTTTTTGTGTGCCATTGGAGTTCTCCTTTAAACCTTGTTTCCCGTGTCGCGCCTATCAGGCAGCAACGATGTCCGTGATGCGGACGACAGTGTGATGCTGACGATGGCCGCGCGAACGCTTGGAGTTCTGACGACGACGCTTCTTGAAGGCGATGACCTTCTTGCCGCGATTGTGCTCGACAACTTCAGCCTTGACGATGGCACCCTTGACAAAGGGAGCACCGAACTGAGCGTCGGCGCCTTCGCCGATCACGAGAACTTCGGTGAATTCTACGGTTGCGCCTGCCTCTGCTTCCAGCTTTTCGATGGTCAGCACGGCATCGGCCGCTACGCGGTACTGCTTACCGCCGGTCTTGATGACTGCGAACATTTGTTATCCTTTCATGTTCGTTCCGGCTCTGCCCGCAAAGCAAGCTGGCCGTCTTTTTATCAGTCGGAGTAGCGGAAATCCGTCAGGACTGAATGCCCTTTTGAAAGTCTGCCGGTGAAGCCGCCTTTGAAGGGCGGAATAAACAGAAGGCGCAATACGCCATCAATTTGGGTGCGAATTACGCGAGACATCAGTTTATGTCAAGATGACGGATGTTTGAAAAGTAACTCTAACGCCAAGAATTTCATGCTTTTTTGGCAAGCGAAGCAGTCAGGTCTCGAAATTTGCGCAGCAAGTGTTTATATGGGCCTTCAACAAGGAGCAGAAATGGCCCGCATAGACCAGACCGACGATTGGCGGGACCGCCATGCGCCGACACTTTCCGCCTTCGAGTCGCTTGCGATCGAGGCATATGGCCACCTGCCAGAAGAATTCCGTGCATTGACCAAGGATCTCGTCATCGAGATCTCTGATTTCCCAACAGACGAAGTGTTCGAGGACATGGCGCTCGAAACACCGTTCGACTTGCTGGGATTGTTCGAGGGGCGCGGTATCTCCGAACGTTTCACCATGGAAACCGGCGAGATGGTGAACCGCATCACGCTTTATCGCCGCCCCATTCTCGACTACTGGGCCGAGAATGAGGAAACGCTAGGCGACATCATCACCCATGTCCTCATCCACGAGATCGGCCATCACTTCGGCCTGTCGGATGACGACATGGAGCGGATCGAAGAAAGCGCCGACGAGGCCGCGGCGGAGCGCTGAGCCCGCCGGCAGCCACTCCTCTTATTGCTCGCCGAGCTTCATATCCGGGTGGTATTCCTTGCCCTCGACCACCTTGGTCACGGCCTGGCCGCAATGCATGACGCCGCTTGCGGCGTTGAAGGCGTAGCTGGGTGAACCGGCAAGTTCCCACCCCTTGTTCAGAGCTTCGGTGACCCGGTGACAGAACTTCGCGTCATCGGGACCTGTAATGAAACGATAGACCTTCACGTCTTTTGCGCCTTTCGTTGTGCGATGATATCGGCCATGGCGACCAGCCTTTCGGCTTGGCTAACATGCAGCCGTTCGATCATCCGCCCGTTCATGTTGATGACGTTCAATTCCACAGATTCGGGTTTTGCGAAAGCGTCAATAATCACCCTGGCTTCAGCGACAGCGGCCTCATCGGGGCCGAAGTGACGATTGGCGGGCTCGATCTGGGCCGGGTGGATCAGCATCTTGCCATCGAAGCCCATGGCGTGGCCCTGCTCGCACTCGGTGCCAAAAGCCGCGATATCGCGAAAATCATTCGACACGCTATCGATGACATCAAGCCCATAGGCGCGGGCGGCAAGCACCACCTGCATCATCCATGGCACGAGGTAGGTTCGCCCGGGCACGGAAGGAACCCGTGTCTCCTTGCGCAGATCGTTGAGTCCGAGGACGAAAGCGGCAAGCCGTCCATCCGGCGTATGGGCAGCGTCAGCAATGGACGCTGCGTTCAACACACCGAGCGGCGTCTCGATCATCGCCCAGATTTTCAAGCCCTGGGGCGCATCGGCCTCCGCCAGAAGATCGGCCACATCGTTAATATCGGCGGGCTGCTCTACCTTCGGTAATAATACCGCATCCGGCCGGCAGGAAAGCACGAGCTTTAAATCCTCCATACCATCCGGCGTTGACAGCGGATTGATACGGATAATGATCTCGCGTCCCGCAAAGTGCGCATCCGAAAACAGCCTGCCCAGATTCTCTCGCGCTTCGCCCTTCACATCGGGTGCAACGGAATCCTCCAGATCGAGAATAACCCCATCGCAATCGAGATCGCGGATTTTTTCGAGCGCCCTGACATTGATTGCCGGAACCGACAGCAGCGAACGGCGCGGTCTCACAGGAATATTTTCGAAAAAATTAGTCATGCCGCACTTGTGTCAAGCTTTTGTGACATCTGCAACACCACAATCCACTGAATCCTCTTGCAAGCCGGAAGAAGAAGGCCCACATTCGTCTGGAAAGAAAGGTTGAATCATGCAAGGCATCCGTTCATTTTTCATTGCCGCATCCGGCATCGCACTTCTGGCTTTGGTGGCTCTTTTTACCGCCTCGCTTACGGTCGCTTTTATCGGCGTGCTCGCCGTTCTCAGCGCTGCCCGTCTGCTTTCGGCGCGTATGAAGCCGGCACCCATTCCGGTCAAGCCCCGCAACCAGCGCGACATGCGCGTCTGGAACGACGGCAAAGGCACGATCATCGATCTCTGAGATCGTTAATCCTGCCAAAATGCGAGAACGCTGCACGCGGCGTACCGAAGAATGCGGGTTTGCGCTTCTAAAGCGATCCGTTTTGCAGTATTTCCCGACAGAAAATATCCGGCGGGCGTCAGTCCTCGCCGGATTTTGTGACCAGGGAAACACGGGAAGCGACAGATGGAAAAATTCACCAAGCTGACGGGCGTTGCTGCGCCCATGCCGGTCGTCAATATCGACACCGATATGATCATTCCCAAAGACTATCTTAAGACCATCAAGCGCACGGGTCTTGGCACCGGCCTTTTTGCCGAGTCGCGTTATCTCGAAGATGGCTCGCCCAATCCAGATTTTGTGCTGAACAAGCCCGCTTACCAGAACGCCCAGATCCTCGTCGCGGGCGATAATTTTGGCTGCGGCTCTTCGCGCGAACATGCACCATGGGCGCTTCTCGATTTCGGCATCCGCTGCGTGATCTCCACCAGCTTCGCCGATATCTTTTATAACAACTGTTTCAAGAACGGCATTCTGCCTGTCGTCGTCAGCCCCGAGAATCTCGAAAAGCTGTTGGACGACGCCTCGCGCGGCTCGAACGCCGTTCTGTCCATCGATCTGGAACGTCAGGAAATCAGCGGCCCTGATGGCGGCACGATCACCTTCGAGATCGATGAATTCAAGCGCCATTGCATGCTGAACGGCCTCGACGACATCGGCCTGACACTGGAGCATTCCGGCGCCATCGACACGTTCGAAAAGGCAACTGCCTCGGTCCGCCCCTGGGCCTGACCGCACTTCTATCCTCTTTTAAAAGCCGATCCCGTACAAAACCGTACCGGATCGGCTTTTGCTTTGCTTGAAATGCCGTTGAGGCGGGGATAAGAAGCCCCCGATCCCGTTCGGCTGGCGATGTGACTTGTGAGGCGGCAGGACGGAAACGAGTTTGACGCCGCGCTCGCCGCAATCGAAAACCCTTCATGATGGTTTCCGGCGCGCCGCCCAAGGAGGGTTCTCATGACAGTCCGCACGCTTTTCCTTCTGCCCGGTGACGGTATCGGCCCCGAGGCCATGGCCGAAGTCCGCAAACTGATCGACTATATGAACAGCGCGAAAAATGCCGGCTTCACCACGCAGGAAGGTCTGGTCGGCGGCTCCGCTTATGATGCCCATGGCGTCGCGATTTCCGACGCAGATATGGAAAAGGCCCTTGCCGCCGATGCGATCCTGTTTGGCGCCGTGGGCGGCCCGAAGTGGGATGGCGTTCCCTACGAACACCGCCCGGAAGCCGGCCTGCTTCGCCTGCGCAAGGATCTCGAACTTTTCGCCAACCTGCGCCCCGCCATCTGCTACCCGGCACTTGCCGAAGCCTCCTCACTGAAGCCGGAGCTGGTAGAGGGTCTCGATATCCTCATCGTCCGCGAATTGACGGGCGGTGTCTATTTCGGCGAGCCCAAGCAGATCATCGACCTCGGCAACGGCCAGAAGCGCGGTATCGACACGCAGATCTACGACACCTTCGAGATCGAGCGCATCGCCAGCGTCGCTTTCGAACTGGCACGCACACGCGACAACCGCGTCTGCTCCATGGAGAAGCGCAACGTCATGAAGTCTGGCGTTTTGTGGAACCAGGTCGTCACCGAAACCCACGCTGCGAAATACAAGGACGTTCAGCTGGAGCATATGCTGGCCGATGCCGGCGGCATGCAGCTGGTGCGCAAGCCCAAACAGTTCGACGTGATCGTGACCGACAACCTCTTCGGCGACATGCTTTCCGACGTCGCTGCCATGCTGACGGGCTCGCTCGGCATGCTGCCGTCGGCATCGCTTGGTGCACCAGATGCCAAGACCGGCAAGCGCAAGGCCATGTACGAGCCGGTGCACGGTTCGGCACCTGACATTGCCGGCAAGGGCATCGCCAACCCCATTGCCATGATCGCGTCATTCGCCATGTGCCTGCGCTATTCGTTCAATATGGTTGATGAGGCAACGAAGCTCGAAACTGCAATTGCGAACGTGCTCGACAAGGGCATCCGCACCGCCGACATCATGTCCGACGGTTCCCGTCAGGTCAGCACCTCCGAAATGGGTGACGCGGTTCTCGCAGAATTCAAGGCGCTTTCGGCGTAACGCTGACGGCAACCGGTTGGGCAGGCGGCACGGTCGCTTGCCCATCTTCCTTTGGCAAAAGATGTTCATATCTTTTGTCAGTCAGCGTCTTCAAAAAGGCGACGATGGCGTCCACACGCTTGTCGTCCAGCGCCGGTGCGGAAGTCAGCTCTGTCATAGCGATATTATCAGGCACTTCCGGCGCATCCCAGGTTTTACCCGTTTCAGGGTTGATCTGCCGGCTGGGTTTCTTGCTTTTGTATTTCACGTAAAACAGCACCACCGTGCGCAGATCCTTAAACACGCCATTGTGCATGTAGGGACCAGTGACGGCGACGTTGCGAAGAGTAGGCACCTTGAACTTGCCGCGCTGAGCCGGATCGCCGGCCACGGCGGGATTTTGCGCCAATCCGAGATCGACCGCATCCGGCTTGGAGCCGTTGGCTGCCCTGACCGACGTGTTGGCCGGAACACCGATGTTGAAATATTTGTGGTTGGTGAAGAGGCCGTCTTCCAAACCCTTGGCGCCACGGATTTCATGGCAGGTATTGCAATTGGTGAACTGTGTCGAGGAGATCAGAACCCGGCCCAGCTCCTCCTGATCGGTCAGCTTTTCTTCGCCGCGCAGGAAACGGTCATACCTGGAATCGAAGGTGGAGAATTCATCGGAACGCTCGAAGCTCGCCAGCGCCTTGGTCATCGCAGCAAAGGCGCCTTCGTCACTCTGGAAAACATCGCTGCCGAACTGTGTGCCGAACGCCGCAACATAATCAGGGTTTTCCTTCAGCCGTTTGACGACAGAGGCTTTATCCGGCATGCCCATTTCGATCGGGTTGAGCGGTGGTCCACCCGCCTGGTCTTCCAGCAGGGAGGCACGACCATCCCAGAATTGCCCGCCGACATACTCTCCCGCAGCGTTCCTGCCGAATGGCGGCGTGAACCGGGCATAGGCTGCAGTCGGCGCATTGCGGTCGCCCAGCGAAATCCCGTCATCGCCGAGAGAGACGTCCCGCCCGACCTTGTCGCTTTCGCGCGCATCGGAAAAACCCGCCGCCTGCATATGGCAGGTGGAACACGCCATCGTCCGGTTCATGGAGAGATTGGCATCATCGAACAGCGCCGCGCCGAGTTTTTCAAGCGTTGCATAATCTTCGCCGCCATGAGCCCGCATTTGACCAGCACCGATCTCGAGCGGAACCGGTATCATGGCCACGGCAAGGGCGGCAGAAATGAATAGGCGCAGTCTTTTCATTGAAATAGCGTTTCGGAAACTCGGGACGACAGTGGCTATATAGCACTTACCTATCGCACCAGACTACAAACTTTCTCAGCCCGCTCCACTTTGACGCAACCCCGCATCCGGACGCCAAATTGCTTACCCGGCTTTGGCTATCGCGTGGAAGAAAGTGCCTGAAACAAGACCCCGCCTGCCACCGGAGGGGCCGAGCGGACGACCCTGTCCGTCAGCGATCTGAGCGAAAGGCTCATCGTGACCCGGATCGATAACACGCGCATAGTGAAACTCGTGGCCGCGCAGAACTTCGCCCGCTTTGCCCAGCGGCCCATCTGCCACGATTGCAGCCTGCCGGTAACCGAGGTTCATCTTGCGCGTGGCGAAACTGGTGGCATGTGACAGAAGCCCGGTCATGGCATGGGTGACACCATCGGCATCTTCCAGCGCCGCTCCCAAAACCATATAGCCGCCGCACTCGCCATGCACCGGCTTCGTCTCGGCAAAACGGACAATCCCCGCTTTAAACCCGGCAGCATCGGTAAGCCTTTCAGCGTAAAGTTCGGGATAACCACCTGGCAGCCAGCAAATGTCGCAGGTCTCATCGGGCGCCTCGTCGGCCAGCGGTGAGAAGGGCACGATCTCCGCCCCCGCTGCATGCCAGTGGTTCTTGAGGTGCGGATAAAGAAAGGTGAAAGCCGCGTCGTCTGCAAGCGCGATGCGCTGGCCGGGCGGCGCAATCGCTGCCTCCACCGAGCCGGAGGGCACATCTACAGGCGCAGCGAGCGAAAGCAAGGCATCGAGATCAATGGACCTTTCCATCGCATCCGCCAGCCGTTCTATATGCGCGTCGATTTCCGGATGTTCGCTGGCCTGCACCAGCCCCAGATGCCGTTCCGGCAGGATGAGTGACGGATCACGCATGACGCATCCTGCGACAGGCAGACCGATTTTTTCGATGGCCTCCGTGCACAGCGTCCGGTGTCTTTCGCTGCCGGCGCGGTTCAGCACCACCGCCGCCATGGTGACAACAGGATCATAGTGGGCAAAACCATAGGCAACAGCAGCGGCTGTCTGCGATTGACCCGACACATCCAACACCAGCAGCACGGGAATGCCGAACAGCCGGGCCAGATCCGCCGCAGAACCGGTGCGGTTTTCCGCCACGGGGATACCGTCGAACAGGCCCATGGCGCTTTCGATCAAAACGAGGTCAGCACCATCAGCCTGCTGCAACAGCAGGTGTCGAAGCAATTCCGGCTGCATGGCCCAGCTGTCGAGATTGAGGCCGGATGTGCCGGTGGCGAAGGCATGGAAGCCGGGGTCGATATAATCCGGCCCCGTCTTGATGCCGCGCACCTTTATGCCGCGCCGGGCAAAGGCCCTGAGCAAGCCGATTGTTACGCTGGTCTTGCCGGATCCAGAGCGCGGTGCGCCGATGATGATCGCCCGTGTGGTCATAAGGTCGGCACCCCAAGTCGGTCGCGCATCGAAACGATCTCGCCAATAACGATCAGCGCCGGCGCCTCGAATTTTTCCCGTTTTGCATCGTCAGCTATGCTTTCCAGTGTGCCGATGAAAATCCGTTCTTGCGCGGTCGTTGCCGACATGATGACGGCGACCGGCGTCTTGCCCGAACGACCGCCCTGCATCAGAAGACCGGCGATCGAGCCTATGTTCTTAAGCCCCATATAAACGACGATGGGTTCCTGTGTCTTCGCCAATTCCAGCCAATCCAGATCCTCTTCGGTCCCGGCGGCATGGCCGGTGGCAAGCGTGACAGCGCGGCTGATACCGCGCATGGTGGCGGGAATGCGCGCTGAAGCAAGGGCTGCAAGCGACGAGGTCATGCCCGGCAAGATACGAAATGAGATGCCGGCGCGGACAAGCGCCTCCGCCTCTTCGCCGCCACGCCCGAAAATAAACGGATCGCCACCCTTAAGCCGCAACACCTTCTTACCCTGTCGGGCGAGATCAATCAGGGAGGCGGTGATGTCGTCCTGTGTTGCCGACGGCTTGCCGCCGCGCTTGCCGGCAAACACGATTTCAGCCTGGGGCCCGAGGGAAACGACATCGTCGCTCACCAGCGCGTCGCGCACGATCACATCGGCCTGCGAAAGCGCGAGCGCCACTTCGAGCGTCAGATAACGCACATCGCCCGGACCCGCGCCTGCGAGCCAGACATGCCCGTCCTCAAAGACCGGACCTTTTGCGGCGATGCTGTTCAAAACCTGCGCTATCGACATTCTTCTCGGCTGCTTTTTTAACGATGACGGAAATAGCCGTCCCGGCTATAGGAATTCATATGGAAACGGATGGAAAGACCCTTCGCCGCGGCTGGACCACGGGCACTTGCGCGGCAGCCGCCACGAAGGCGGCCTGCGCTGCCCTTCTGACCGGCGAGTTTCCTTACCCTGTCGAAGTCGAACTTCCAAGCGGCGCGAGGCCGGCATTTTTTCTCGCCACCGAGGAAAAAGGTGAAAACTTCGCAAGAGCCGGCGTCGTCAAGGATGCAGGCGACGATCCCGACGTGACCCATGGTGCGCTTATCGAAAGCACCGTGCGACGGGGAAAGCCCGGCAGCGGCATAACCTTCAAGGCCGGAAAAGGCGTCGGCACCATCACCCGGCCTGGATTGCCCCTTCCGCCGGGCGAACCCGCGATCAATCCCGTACCTCGCAAGATGATCGAAACCGCCATTCGCGAAGTAGCCGGTGACGATGCCGATTTCGAAGTCGAGATTTCCGTTCGGGACGGCGAGAAAATCGCGGAAAAGACCCTGAATGGCAGGCTCGGTATTGTCGGCGGCATTTCCATCCTTGGCACCACCGGCATCGTCATCCCGTTTTCCTGCTCGGCATGGATCCACTCCATCTGGCGCGGCATCGATGTGGCGCGCGCCACCGGCTGCACCCATCTGCTCGGCGCGACCGGCAACACCTCGGAAAAGGCGGGGCAGGCAGTGTACGGCCTGCCAGAGACCGCACTGATCGACATGGGTGATTTTATCGGTGGCATGCTGAAATATCTGCGCAGCCACCCCGTCGAACGGGTAACCATTGCCGGCGGCGTCGCCAAGATGACGAAGCTCGCCCAGGGCATGCTGGACGTTCATTCCAAGAAAGGCCTGGCCGATCTTGATGCGCTGGCGGTACTCGCAACCGAGGCTGGCGGAGATGAAAATCTTGCCCTCGCCATTCGTCAGGCCAACATGGTTGCGCACGCCTTTGAGCTGGCCGAACGCGCGGGGATAGACCTCGGTGCGATCGTTGCGGAAAAAGCCTGGGTAACAGCGGCTGCCGCTTTGAAGGTGCCCGGCATCGAGCTTGATATTCTGGTGTTCGATCGTCAGGGCACGCTCAAGGGACGCACCGCCTCTACGCCGTCGCATCAGCCCTTCGCATCTTCCTTCGGGGAGCGGAACCGCCGGCCATAATCGGTACTATAAAGTGCGCTCTCGCGAAAATCCGTAGAGGCAAGCCCATGCCCGACGAAGATCAGCGCCGTCCGCTCCACCGGTTCGGCCGCCAGTTTTCCTTCGATGTCGAACAACGTGCCGCGAATGACCCGCTCATCCGGCCAGGAGGCGCGGACAACGATGGCGACTGGGCAATCGGAACCATAAAGCGGCGTCAGTTCTTCCACCACCTTGCCGATGGCATGGATGGCGAGATGGATGGCAAGTGTCGCCCCCGTCGCACCAAAGGCTTTCAGCGTCTCGCCCTCGGGCATTTTCGAAGCGCGGCCCGAAATACGGGTCAGAACAAGGCTTTGCGCCACTTCCGGCACCGTCAATTCCCGCTGCAGGGTGGCAGCGGCAGCAGCGAAAGAGGGCACACCTGGAGTCACGGTATAATCGAGACCCAGCCGTTCCAGCCGGCGGATCTGTTCACCCATGGCGCTCCAGACGGACAGATCACCGGAATGCAGCCGTGCCACATCCTTGCCGGCCTTTGCCGCCGCAACGAACTCCGCCTCGATCTCATCAAGCGACAGTGCTGCCGTATCGACAATGCGTGCATCCGTCGGGCAATACTCGATCAGCGCCTTCGGCACCAGCGAGCCGGCATAAAGGCAGACCGGGCAGGCAGCGATAAGATCGCGCCCGCGCACCGTGATGAGATCGGCGGCGCCCGGACCGGCGCCGATGAAATGAACCGTCATTTTTGTTCTCCATGTTCGATGGCGCGGTCATTTCGCGCGTCGTTCGTCGTGGCGATGGCTACCGTCACATCGCCAACCACGAGACGCGCCGCGACCAGCCGCGCATTTTCTCCGGCGGCAGCAAGTGCCGCCGCTTCACTGACGCTGGGCGTCCCGGCATGATCAAGGCTTGCCTGTGAAAATGTCATTGTTTTCGAAGCAGCCGCCTCGAGCTGTTCCTTCGATACGATTTCAAGCGGCAGCGCCAGACGTTTCGCCGCTTCCACAAGACCAGCTTCTTTTGCCTTGAGCGGCGCAGTCGCCAAGCATTCAACGGTCATGCCAAAAGCAAGCTCGGCAGCGTGCACGGCTGCAATAATTGCATCTGAACCCGTGCCCTTGCGGCAGCCTATGCCAGCGACAGTCACCATGGCTTGACCCAGCTCCATTGCGTCACCGGCATGGCCGGACGCCAGCCCGACATGGAGCCGACAGCAACAACGCGCGACACATCGAGACGGATCATCGAACCGCCGAATCTGGCATGGGCCGCAAGCAGCACCGCTTCCATTTCAAGCGTCACCGCATTGGCAACCAGCCGCCCGCCTGGCTTCAAGGCCTCCAGAGCAGCCTCAAACACGCCCGTTTCGCTGCCACCACCACCAATGAAGATCGCATCCGGTTGAGGCAGGCCTTCAAAAGCCGCAGGTGCTGCACCGATCATGACTTCAAGCCCCGGAACGCCAAACGCCTCGGCATTGCGGGCGATACGTTCGGCTCTTTCCGGATGCTGTTCTATGGCGATGGCACGGAGCGAGGGGTGCGACAGCATCCATTCAATACCAATCGAACCCGAACCGGCACCGATATCCCACAGCAGCTCGCCCCGGCGCGGAGCCAGCGATGAAAGCGTCACGGCACGGATTTCACGCTTGGTGATCTGCCCGTCATGTTCGAACAGGCTGTCATCCAGCCCCTGCACAAAAGGCAGGACGCGTGCGCCCTCAGCAGCAACGACATCGATAGCCACGACGTTCAAAGGATCGATGTCGTCAAAGGTAAAATCGACCGCCCTGATTTGCCGCCGCCTCTCCCGCTTTCCGCCCAAAGCTTCGAGCAGGACAAATTCCGACTGGCCGAAACCGGATTGAGACAGCAATTCCGCGATGAGAGAGGGCGCGCGCTCATCCGAAGTAAGCGCGATGATCCTCGCTCCGGGATGCAGATGCGGTCGCAAAAGATCGATGGAACGCCCGTGCAACGACACGCATTCGGTCGACTGCAAGGCCCAGCCAAGCCGCGCCGCGGCCTGGGAGAAGGCTGAAGGTGAGGGATAGCAGACTGTCTCCTCCGACGGTATCCGCCGCAGAAGTGTGACGCCGGCGCCATAAAAGAACGGATCGCCGGAGGCGAGCACGCAGACCCGTCTACCGCGCAACGCCACGACATCGCTCATCTCCGCATCGAACGGCACCGGCCAAGGGCGCGCCTCACCACGAATGGCTGCAGCCGCCAGTTCCAGATGGCGTTTGCCACCGAAAACAATCTCGGCCGCCTCTATTGCCGCCACGGCATTCCGACCGAGCCCATCCAGCCCATCTTCGCCAATGCCGACGATGAAAAGCCATGGCTTGCCTTTCTTTTCAGTGGAAGCCTTCTTTTGAGTGGAAGCGTTGCCCGTTCCGGAATATTCAGACGTCATGACACGCTCCATACTCATCCTTGGCGGCACGGCGGATGCTCGCATTCTGGCCGGCAAGCTGGCGGTGGACTCCGGCTACCGAATCCTGCTTTCCATGGCCGGGCGTACGCTTTCGCCAGTGGAACAGCCGGTGCCGATGCGCAGTGGCGGGTTCGGCGGTGCTGCGGGTTTGGCGGATTTCATCCGCACCGGGAATTTCGATATTCTGGTCGACGCCACCCATCCCTATGCGGCGAGGATTTCCGCAAATGCCGTGGAGGCGGCGAGACTTGCCAAAGTTCCGCTTGTAGCACTTTCTCGCCCCGCCTGGGACCGCCAACCGGATGACAAATGGCAGAGGGTCGATACCGTCGAACAGGCTGTTATCGCGCTCGGCGATGAAGGCAAGCGGGTGTTTCTGGCGCTCGGCCGGCAGGAACTTCTTCCTTTCGAGGCCGCACCCCAACACAGCTATCTCATTCGCAGCGTTGATCCGGTAGAGCCGCCGCTGAAGGTGCCGGATGCTCGCTATATTACAGCGCGCGGCCCCTTTGCGCTGGATGAAGAGATCCGCATGCTGGAGGAAAACCGTATCGGCACTGTGGTTTCCAAGAACTCCGGCGGCAACGCCAGTTACGGTAAGATCGAAGCGGCGAGGCGGCTTGGCCTGTCGGTTATCATGATCGAGCGGCCGCCACAGCTGAACGCCGCAATCCTCGATGGCGCGAACGTGCCGGATATAGCGACTGCGCTCACCGCCATCCGCCATCAGCTTTCTCTTTTCGAAAAACGCGGCGAGTAAACCAGCGGATCTTTGTCCGAACGCTCGATCAGACGGGTTTCAACCGAACCGACGATGATGCAGGTGGCCATATCCGCCATGTCGCTCGATGCTTCCGACAAAGGCACGACCCGGATGCGCTCATCCGCACGGCCTGCCGCACGGCCAAAGATCACCGGCACCGAGCCGGGCAAATGTGCGCGCAAAAGATCGAAGGCCGTGCCAAGCTGGTGCGGGCGCGCCTTGCTGACGGGATTATAGAAAGCCATCACGAATCCGGCTTCCGCAGCCGCGATCAGCCGCTTTTCAATAATGCCCCAGGGCTTCAAATTGTCCGACAGCGAGATGGCGCAGAAATCATGCCCGAGCGGCGCGCCGGCTCGTGCAGCAACCGCAAGCATGGCCGTCACGCCCGGCACGACCGAAAAGTCTATTTCGCGCCATTCGCGCGGGCCATGTTCAATCGCCTCGCAAACAGCCGCCGCCATGGCAAAAACGCCGGGATCGCCGCCCGAAACCACGCAGACCTTGCCGCCCCCGGCTGCAAGCCGCAGAGCCTGTTCGGCACGGGAGATTTCCTCGCGATTGTCAGAGGCATGGCGACGTTGGTCGGGTCTGAGCGACAGCCGATCGAGATAGGGAATGTAACCGAAGAAATCCTCCGACGCCTCAACGGCGGCGAGCGCCTCCGGTGTCACCTGCGCAGAACTGCCAGGGCCAAGGCCGACAACGACCAGCCTGCCGGTCATGGCGCTTCACCGCCAGCGGGTCTGGTTTTCCAGCCAGGTACCAGAACCAGCGAAAAATAGGGGGCGGGCGATGCGTCCCGCTCGATCAGCAGCACCGCATGGCTGTTCACCATGGTGCCGCGCTCGACATACAGCGCTTCATTAAGCTTGCCGGCCTTTTCCAGCGCCCGGCGGATCTTCGGCAGGTTGCGCCCGACCTTCATGATCACGGCGCCATCCGTGCCGGACAGACGCTCTGTCAGCACATCTTCGGCCAGCGTGCCGGGAAGCACGCTCAAGATATCGTCACCCTGCACCAGCGGTAGACCGGCCATCGACCAGCAGCCGGACATGGCGGTAATGCCGGCAACGACCTCCGCCTCATAGGAAGGCGCAAGCCGCAGATGAAGATGCATATAGGAACCGTAAAACAGCGGATCGCCTTCCGACAGCACGGCGACATTGCGCCCGGCATCGAGATGGGCAGCAATATCCATTGCCGACTGATCGAAAAATGCGGCGATCGCACCGCGATAATCCTCGCCGTTTTTGTCGCTCTCGACGGTTACCGGATAGACCAGCGGCATTTCCAGTGTGCCCGGACGAATGAAGGCCTCAACGATACCGCGACCATTGCCGCTGCTGCCTTTCTTGCAGAAGAAGGCGAGGACATCGGCATTTTCGATGGCGCGCACGGCTTTCAGCGTGAGAAGCTCTGGATCGCCGGGGCCGGTGCCGACGCCCACGAGTTTACCCTTGGAATTTTCGAAAAGAGCCGCGCTCACAGACCTGCCCTCGCAACGGCGTTGACGGCAGCGGCCGTCATGGCCGATCCACCCATGCGTCCCTTGACGATGGCATAGGGAATGCCGAGCAAACTAGCCTCCAGCGCATCCTTTGATTCCGCCGCACCGACAAAACCGACCGGCATGCCGATGATGGCAGCTGGACGTGGAGCGCCCTTTTCAAGCATCTCCAGAAGATAGAACAGCGCTGTCGGCGCGTTGCCGATAGCAACGAGAGCACCGTCCAGCTTTTCCGCCCAGAGATCGAGTGCGGCGGCGGAACGGGTATTGCCAATCGTTTTCGCAAGCTCAGGGGTGCGCGGATCGCGAAGGGTGCAGATCACGTCATTATTGGCCGGAAGGCGGGCGCGGGTCACGCCGTGGGCGACCATTTCCGCATCGCACAGAACGGGCTTGCCCGCCAGCAAAGCACCACGTGCAGCGACAACGAAATCCGGAGAAAAACGGAAATGGCTGGCCGCTTCCACCAGCCCGCAAGCATGGATCATGCGAATGGCGATATCCGCCTGATCTTCGGTAAAAGCGGACAAATCCGCTTCCTCGCGAATGATGGCGAAGGAGCGCTCGTAAATCGCATTGCCGTCGCGAATATAGTCATGGTCGGTCATCGGTCATCCTGTCGAAGCGCGGCAACGATTGCCTCCTTACCCAGACGGGCAAGCAGGTCGGCAGCGTTTTCCCCGGGCTTATGTTCTTTTTCGCAAAGACGGGCAAGCCGCGAAAGCGCCGTCCTCTGTTGCTCGAAAGGTAAAATACCGTCCTGCGGGTCGCAGGCGCGGCCCGAAAACGAAAAGGCCAGACCATCGGCGGTACCGGAAAAGGTCAAAAACGACGGGGCGGGATGCGCGCAACCCTTTCCGCAGCCGGAGAGATGCAATGTGAAGGAGCCATCGAGCATGGAAGCTAGTTCCCGCGATGCAAAGGCCGCCAGATCATGTGTGGGAAAGAAAGCCGAAGCGCATCCCGGCGTGCCGGGACAGACAGCGATGGAAGATCGCGCATCCCCTGCCCTTGTGATGAAACCGGCACTGTCCGCGGTTTGCATCAGCGCATCGCAAGCATCCCGCGACCCGAAAAATAGCAGGCTATGATTGAGCGACGGCCGCAATGTTTCGATATCAAATGCGCGCGCCAGTCCACAGAGCCGCGACAGATCGGAAGCACGAACTTGCGCGAAAGCAGGAGTGATACCGGCAGCAAAGGTACCATTACCGGCCGCCATCAGCCCCAGGGGCGAAGAAGGCGCAGGCATCTCGCCTTCGTTCTCGCTATCTACCAGGCGGTCTCCGCAAATCGCCTTTATCGTCCGCAAATCCAGATCGCGGCCACGGGCAAGCGGTCCTTTGCCGGCCAGATGGACGAGCAGCAACAGGACCACATCGGCTGCCTTGTCGGCTTCAACAAATCCCGCCCGTAGCGCCTTGCTCTCCGGACCTCCGACAAGCAATTGCCAGAAAACTCGATGATCGAGCCGCACCGCCTTCAGACGGATATCGGCCAGCAAATCGCCCATGGAAAGACGGCCGCCCCCATCGATGATGACGGACATTTTGGCGGCGAGCTTTTCATGCAGCGCCAGCGCAGCAGCCTCTCTGCGAATCTCATCCGCAATGGCACTGCCATCGGAGATTTCCCGATCGTCCCGACCGGCAAGAGGTGAGGTCTCGACTGCCAGTCCGTCGCGAAGCGGCAAACCGAGCGCCAGAACATCATTCTCCAGGTCGCAGGCGCTTTCCCGCGTCAGGCCGCGAAATTGCAGGCTGCCGCGTGCCGTGATGTCTATCAGCCCGTTGCCGTGCTGCTCGGCAAGTTCGCAAAGTGCTATCATATCATGGGGCGCAATATCCGCCTCGAATGCGATGCGCGACAGGTATCCGTCACCGGTCAGCATCGGGGTCGATAAGGCCGGACACGTCCCACGGCGGCCAAACGGCTGGACCGGATCGGAAGGGGCCGTCCTCATGCGCCGACCCTTTCAGAACGGGGCAGGATCAGCATTTCAAGTTCCGCATCCACTGCATTGCGGCGGCTGTGCCACAACCCGCGACGACGGGCGGATAAAAAGCGCGTCGCCATGACCTCCGCCGCTTTCGGATTTTCCCGCAGGATGAAATCGCGAACATCCTCATTGCCGAAATAGGCGTCGTAAAGCGCCTCGATCAGCGAGGAAGATACCGCATGGGTGGTTTCCGCAAAACCGATCAGCCGGTCAACCGTCTCGGCAAATTCCGCCGCCCCGCGCGGGCCGTGCCGCATCTGGCCGGCAATGAAGCGCGGATTGACGGCGCGGGCCCGAACAACGCGCGTCAGCGCCTGCGAAATGGATCGCGCGCGCGGACGCGCGGGATCGGTCGTATCCAGCGCCACAATATCGGCAACGCCGCCAAGGAGTGCTTTTGCGGCGGAAAAACCACCGATGAAGGCGACATCTGACGAGCCGTCGAGAAGATCCCGGCCCGGATCGTCACCGGTGTGAACGAGAAGGTCGGCACGGCGCACCAGCTCGACAAAACCGGCATCCTCGAAAATCTCAAGCCCATCCGCACCGCCAAAGGCATGGCTTGCCGCATCCAGATAGGCTTGCCCTAGTTCCTCACGTTCTTCCCATTTTCCGCTGGCGAGTTTCTCCTCAGTGCCCGCACCATAGGTGCCGGGTGCGGAGCCGAAGATGCGTGCCGGTATATGCCCGAGTGCCGCCGCTTCTTCCGCCAGCGGATTGTCACCCGGCGCTTCATCCCGCCGCGCGACAGCCTTGGCGGCGGCGTCTAGAAGAGCGATCAACGCCGGAAACATGTCGCGGAACAGGCCGGAAATCCGGAATGTGACGTCGACACGCGGCCGCCCGATACTGGCCGGCGGCAGAACCTCGATGCCTGTGACGCGGCCCGTCGCCAGGTCATGGATCGGTCTCGCTCCCATCAGATGCAGCGCCTGCGCCACATCCTCGCCGCCATTGCGCAGGCTGGCGCTGCCCCAGAGATCAAAAACCAGATGTTTCGGCCAGTCGCCATGGGATTGCAGATGGTGCCGAAGTACTTCTTCGCCCGCCATGCGGCCCAGCTCGAAAGCCGTCGGCGTCGGCATGGTGCGCGGATCGGCAGCATAAAGATTGCGGCCCGTCGGCAGGACATCGAGACGCCCGCGCGCGGGTGCGCCGGAAGGACCGGGGACAATATGGCGGCCATCGAGCGCGGCAAGCAGCGCCGTTTTTTCCGCCGCAGCACTTTCAAGCCTCAGAAGATCGGTCTCGCCTTCGGGGCTGCGGCCAAAAACATGCTGGCCATCCTTGATAGCGAAGTCCTTGAGGTCGCAGAGGAAGGCGTCGATGCGCGACAGCGCCGCATCGGCATCGTCCTTTGCACCGACACCGGCATCCGCCGCAAGACCGGTTTCCAGCGCCTTCTCTACGATCAGTTTCGCCAGCCGGTCGCGGCGGCGGCGGTCGAGCCCATCTGCCTGCGCATATTCGTCGACGAGCTGTTCAAGAGCCGATTGTTCCGGCGAAAGCCCGGCATCTACCAGCACAGGCGGAACATGGCCGATCGTGACAGCAGCGATCCGCCGTTTGGCAACCGCCGCTTCGCCCGGATTGGAAACGATGAACGGATAGACCACCGGCAAAGACCCGGTGACGATTTCAGGAAAACAATCGCGGGAAAGCGCAACTGTCTTGCCGGGCAGCCATTCCAGCGTGCCATGCGCACCGACATGCACAATGGCATGCGCCCCTGCGACACGCTGCATCCAGGCGCCGAAAGCGACCAACGCATGACGTGGCGGCAGGGCAGGGTCATGGTAATCCACCCGCCGATCCTCATTTCGCCCACGATCCGGTGCCAGGGCCACGAATATCTGGCCGAAACGGGCGACGCGAAAACGGAATGCGCCGTCGGCTAGTGCGTCGTCCTGTTCGGCCGAACCCCACGTGCTATCCACGGAGGCGGCAACCCCTTCAGGCAAACCCAAAAGAAAATCACGATAGTCTAAAAGTCCGACAGCCGCTTCCTGCTGCTCGACACAATCCAGCAAAGCCCGCGCCGTTTCGGGAATATCCGAAACCACATATCCTGCCGCGGCCAGATCGCGCAGCATTTCAAGCACGCTTTGCGGCACATCGAGACCAACGGCATAACCCGTGCGCCCCGGCGCAGCACCGGGATAATCCGGCATCAGAATGACGATCCGCCGTTCCTGTGGCGTGGACTGTTTTAATTGCAGAAAGGCAGCGATTCGGTTTGCCACCTGTTCGACGCGATCAGCCTCCGGTACATTGATGAGGCTGATACCGCCATCAGTCCGCACCTGCTTGAACGAGATTGCGCCAGCAAGAATCCGGCCATCGAGTTCCGGCAGAACCACATGCATGGCAAGATCGGAAGGGTTGAGACCGCGCGCATTTTCCGCCCAGCCGTCCCGTCGCGTCGTCGCCATAACCACCTGAAACACCGGCACGCCGAGGCGGTCAAACAGGGTTTTACCGCTGTCGTCCATTTGACTGGCAAAAGCCGTGGCGGCAACGATGGCGGCGGGCTGGAGTTCGGGCAGTACGGTTTCGAGAAAGCGGATCGCCTCCCCATCCTTGAGGCCGCTGACGAAAATCGGCAATGGCGCAAAACCGCGCTGAGAGAGCGCGTGAAAAAGCGCATCCACGGGCGCCGCATCGGCAGCAAGAAGCATGGAGCGGTAAAAGAGAATGGGAAGGACAGCTGCACCGGCGGGAAAACCGGCGCAGGCTTCCGCCTGATCCACGACGCCGTTACCCGGCCGGTAAAAGCCGGCTTTCGGCAGCGGTTGAGCCTCGATATCTGGCCATGCGCCACCACTTACAAGGGCAGCAAGACCAATGGCAAGCCGGTCCATATTTTCCCGCCCACCCTCGCGGAAGAAGGCGAGGACGGACGCCAACGTCTGGCGATCAACAGTCGAGGCCGCTTCGAGCTTTTCGTCTCTCTCACTGCATTCACCCGGCAGGAGCATAAGTTTTATGCCACGTCGCCGCGCCATCGTGCTGAGCTGATCGACGCCATAGCGCCAGCGTTCCGCGCCGCCGAGAATCCGGATAAGGATGACACGGGCATGTTCGGCCGTCTTTTCGATCCACAGATCGACCGACATCGGATGCCGAAGCTCGGAGAGGTTGGCAGCGGACAGGGACGGAAGCGCGCCCTCTGCCTGCCGCCATGCCTGTTCCAGCCCGGCAAGATCGCTTGCCGAAAAAGACAGCATCACCACATCCGATCGCGGCTGGTTGAGATCAACCGGCTCGATCAGGTCGTCCAGAGACGAAGATGTGGTGGCGAGAATGTGCATTTCTATCAGGCGGCCAGCATCTGTTCGATCTTTTCGCGGTTGAGGCCCTTTTCGCCTATGACGACGAGGCGGCTGCGGCGCTCTTCACCGGCCGCCCAGGGACGGTCATAATAATGGTTGACGCGGCTACCGACTGCCTGCACCTGCAGGCGCATCGGCTTGGTGGATACTTCGACGAAACCTTTGATGCGCAGAACATTTTCCGCAGCCGCCGTCTCGGCGATACGAGCCGCCAGCGCTTCCGGATCGGTCACGGCCGGCAGGTCGATGACGAAGCTGTCGAAATCGTCATGTTCGTGGTCGAGTTCACCATCGTGATGGGTGCGGCGGTTTTCGATATCCTCTTCAACCGCAAGACCGAGGCCGATCAGCACGGCCGGATCGATGACGCCATTCGAGGCGACGACGATCTTTGCGGCCCGCGGCAAATGCTCGAGAATATGAGCCTTCGCCTTTTCCAGACCGGCGCTATCGAGCAGATCCGCCTTGGTCAGCACGATAAGATCGGCACAGGCGATCTGGTCCTCGAAAACCTCTTCGACCGGATCGTCGTGATCGAGGGCTTCGTCATTTGCGCGCTGGGCGGCAAGGGCTTCCATGTCATGCGCCACCTGACCCTCGGCAAGGGCAGCGCCATCCACCACGGCAACCACAGCGTCAACCGTCACGCGGCTCTTGATGGCCGGCCATTGAAATGCCTGCACCAGCGGCTTGGGCAGGGCAAGGCCGGAGGTCTCGATGAGGATGTGCTCCACCTTCGGCTGGCGGCTCAGAATCTGTTCGATGGCCGGCTGGAAATCATCCGCCACCGTGCAGCAGATGCAGCCATTGGCCAGCTCAACGATGTTTTCCTCCGGGCAGCTCTCAATGCCGCATCCCTTGAGGATATCGCCATCGATGCCGATATCACCGAATTCGTTGACGATGATGGCAAGCCGCTTGCCATCAAGCTTTTCGAGGAGACCGCGCAGCAGCGTGGTTTTTCCAGCCCCCAGAAAGCCGGTGACGATGGTGCAGGGAACGCGGTCCAGAAGGGTGCTCATGATCTCTCCTCGGTAAAATCGAATGGGGGAATGCGCGCCACCATGCCGCGCTTCAATGTGTCGGGGCGGCAGCGCCAGGGCATCAGGCCATCTGCGGAGGCGGCCAGCATTTGTGCGCCCGTGAGCAGGTCTTCCGCATCGTTGGGCGTCAGCCCGCCGAATACATAGGACCAGCCATCGGCACCGCGCAGCACGGCACTGAGGCCTCGTTTGCAATTGGCAAGGCAATTGACGGAGCGAACATCGATGCCGGAGTCACGCGCTTTTGCGATGGCAGCTTCCGCAAGGATGGTGCCGGGGCGCGGCTCCGCATTGGGATCGGTGTCGTCGCGACAGCTTCGGCAGACAAAAACGACCACGCCGGAAGCTGTGTTGACTTCCATTGTCCCGTCCGCACAAGAAGATGTTGTGGTAATATCCAAACCGTTCCGCTTTCCGCGCCTTTAAACTCATCGGGGTGCGGATGTCGAAAACAGCGCACTGAAAAGCGCGGCTGCAAATCAATTCGACCGGCTGACCGGAGCACCCCGCCCGGGAGACGTTTTTTCCTGAAACGGCAGGTCTCCTGGCTTGCGGCTTTAAAACACCCTGCACCACCTTCCCGGGCCAATTTTATGGTCCAGTGGCTTCATAGTGCGGGCTTACCGCTTACAGTTGCGGGGGCAGCCACGGAATGACCCGTTATGGGGTGGAACCGTGTTCCCTCTTAGCTTTTCCCGTTGCCGGGAAAAGACCGTCAGTGCCTTACCCTTAGGCTGAACGGGCGTGACGGTCAATGCTGCCGGCTTGTCGATTGCCGGGTGCGGCAAATTGAGTATAGTCGCCGCTCCGAATGGCGGGGCATACGGTCCCGCGCCGCTGGACGAGAAGGAAAACGCGATGACACGCGATATCAGCGACAGCGAAGCCGAACGCCACCGGCAGAAAATGGTCAACCGCAAGACGGTTCAGGATGCCGAAGTCGCGGAAAAGACGATCGAAAAAGGTCTGCTGATGATCAATACCGGCCCTGGCAAAGGCAAATCCACGGCCGCTTTCGGCCTTGCTTTGCGCATGCTCGGCACCGGGCGGCGGGTCGGCGTCGTGCAATTCATCAAGGGCGCATGGTCGACGGGTGAACAGCAGGCCCTGACTTTGTTCGGCGACAGGGTGGAATGGCGCACCATGGGCGAGGGGTTTACCTGGGACACGCAGGACCTGAAGCGCGATGTCGCGGCAGCTACAAAGGCCTGGGAGGAAGCGAAAGCACTGATGGCCGACGAAACGATCGGATTGCTGGTTCTCGACGAACTGAACATTGCGCTCCGCTATGATTACCTGCCGCTGGAAGAGGTCGTCGAAACGCTTTCCAACCGTAGATCCGATCTGCATGTCATCGTTACCGGCCGCAACGCCAAACAGCCGTTGATCGACGCTGCCGACATGGTGACGGAAATGACCCTCGTCAAACATCACTTCAAGGCGGGCGTAAAGGCGCAGGCCGGGATAGAATACTGACATGACTGCACGTGTGCTGATGTTTCAGGGAACCGGCTCGGATGTCGGCAAATCGCTGATGGTGGCTGGCCTTGCCCGCGCCTTCATCAGGCGTGGCCTGTCCGTCATGCCGTTCAAGCCGCAGAACATGTCGAACAATGCGGCGGTCACCGCCGATGGCGGCGAGATCGGTCGCGCGCAGGCGCTGCAGGCGCGGGCGGCAGGCGTTCCGCTGTCGGTTCACATGAACCCGGTGCTTTTAAAGCCGCAGAGCGAAACCGGCGCACAGGTCGTCGTACAGGGCAAAATTGTCGGCAATGCCAAAGCTGCCGATTATCAGCACATGAAAGCCGGGCTGATGCCGCGTGTGCTGGAGAGCTTCGAGCACCTGAAACAACAGGCCGATCTGGTGCTGGTGGAAGGGGCGGGAAGTGCTTCCGAAATCAACCTCCGCGCTAACGACATCGCCAATATGGGTTTTGCCCGCGCCGCAGATGCTCCCGTGATTCTGATCGGCGATATCGACCGGGGCGGGGTCATCGCCAGCCTCGTGGGCACAAAAACCGTTCTCGAACGTGGTGATGCCGCGATGATAGAGGGCTTCATCGTGAACCGCTTTCGCGGTGACCCTATGCTGTTTTCAGACGGCATGCGGATGATCGCGGAAAAGACCGGCTGGGCGTCCATCGGGCTATTGCCGCATTTTTCCGATGCTGCGAAATTGCCAGCGGAGGACGCCCTTGGGCTTACTGGCCCAGCGCAACAAAAGCCCGGCGCGAAAATCCGCATTGCGGTGCCGATCCTGCCGCATATTTCCAATTTCGACGATCTGGATCCGCTCGACATGGAGCCGGATGTGGAACTGATCCGAGTGCGGCGGGGCGAGACCATTCCCGCCGATTGCCGGCTGGTTCTGCTCTGCGGTTCGAAATCCACCATAGCTGATCTCGCCGTGCTGAAAAATGCAGACCTCGACATCGACATCAAGGCACATGTGCGCCGCGGCGGTTATGTTCTCGGTCTCTGCGGCGGATACCAGATGCTTGGAAAAACCGTTGCCGACCCTGACGGCATCGAAGGACCACCAATGACGGTCGAGGGGTTGGGCCTGCTGGATGTGACGACGGTTTTGACCGGCGACAAGAGGCTCGTTTCCGTGCAGGGACAGAGTTTCGACGGAATTCCCTTATCCGGCTATGAAATGCATGTTGGCGAGACGACGGGTGCTGCGTGCAACCTGCCATTTTCGACCATTGACGGGCATGCCGATGGCGCAATTTCGCCCGATGGCCGCATCTTAGGCACCTATATCCACGGCCTGTTTGCGGATGACCGCCAACGCGGGGCGTGGCTTGAGCGGCTTGGTGGGCAGGGCACTGAATTGAACTATGATGCGCAGGTGGATGCCGTTCTTGATCGCCTGGCGGCCCATATGGAGAACCACCTCGATCTCGACAGACTGCTTTCTATAGCGCGATAAGGATTGCCAGCAATCCGAACAGCGCGATCAGCAGGAAGTCTGCGATCCTCGCCAGCCTGAGCGCTGTGCGAATATCGCCAGCAACCAGTGTCGCTCTTCCGCCTTCGCCCATGAAACGAGCCTCGATCATCTGCCCGCCATAGGAGCGCGGCCCGGCCAGCGCAAAGCCCAGTGCCCCGGCCAATGCCGCCTCCGGCCAGCCGGCATTGGGAGAGCGGTGATGCCGCGCATCGCGGCGTATCGCGGCAATTGCCCCTTTCGGTGATGCACCCTTCACGAAAAACGCGGCGACCACGAAAAGACCGCCGCTCAGTCTCGATGCCGGCAAATTGACCAGATCGTCCAGCCGGGCCGACGCACAACCAAAGGCCTCATGGCGTGGCGAGCGATGACCGATCATGCTGTCGGCCGTGTTGATTGCCTTATAACCCGCACCGCCTGGCAGCCCCAGAAGACCAAGCCAGAGGGAAGGGGCGACAATGCCGTCAGAGAAATTTTCAGCCAGGCTTTCAATCGCCGCCCGGCAGATTGCCGCCTCATCCAGCGCCTGCGGATCGCGCCCGACGATCATGGAGACAGCTTTGCGCCCGCCGTCAATCCCCTCGCGTTCCAGCGCAATGGCGACGGCCTCCACATGCTGTTCCAGACTTTTTTGGGCCGGAAGTGACGCCCCAAGCACCGCAACAAGCAACAGACCAAGGGGCAATAAAAGCAGAACCGATTGCACTAACCATGCAACAAGCACCGTCAGCGCCAGAAAAACGGAAAGCGCCACGACGCCTGCCGCCTTGCGCTGCGAAAATGAAGCACTCTCCCGGTTCCATTTTTTGTCCAGCAGCGCGATAAGCGAACCGATCCAGGTGACGGGATGACCGATGCGTTTGAACAGCCAGTCCGGATATCCAGTCAGGCGTTCGATCAAGAGCGACAGAAAAGCGAGAGCGAAGAACATGGGCGATAAGGTACCGGAAAAGGCGCAGGCTACGATCCGTCACGGCGGCAATCTCGGCAAGGCGCGTCTGATGTTTCCTGAAGCGCCGGAACCGTGGATCGACCTGTCGACCGGGATCAATCCGCACTCCTACCCGCATTCTCCCGTTCCCGCCAGCGCATTTGCCCGCCTGCCGGAGCCTGACGCGGCCGAAGAATTGAAAAGGCTGGCCGTCGCCTCTTTCGGCGCACCATCAGCCGGGCATGTGGCTCTGTCCCCCGGCACCCAGATGCTGATGCCATTGCTGGCTCACCTGGCACTCGAACGCGGAGCGAAAAGCGGAGCCGTGCTCTCCCCCGCTTATGCCGAACATGCCCGAACCGCGCGCATGGCCGGACTGGCAGTGACCGAGGTAGACCATATCAGTGGTCTGTCAGCTTACGACTATGCGGTGGTGGTCAATCCCAACAACCCCGATGGTCGCATCACGGATCGAGAAGCTTTGTTGTCGCTGGCCGAGGCGATGCGCCGCAAAGGCGGCCTGCTCGTCGTAGACGAGGCCTTTATCGAGACGGGACATACGGAAAGCCTTGCAAATGCCGCAGGGCGCGACGCGCTGGTGGTACTGCGATCCTTCGGCAAGTTCTATGGCATGGCAGGGGTCCGGCTCGGTTTTGCGCTTGCGCATCCCGACATCGCTGCCGAACTGGAGGCAAGGCTTGGCCCCTGGGCAGTATCCGGGCCGGCGCTCAATATCGCGATGCAGGCTTTGGCGGACAGGGAATGGCAATCATCCATGCGCCTCCGGCTTGCGGCAGAAGCACAGCGTATGAGTGAATTGCTGGAAAAAGCGGGCCTGAAGATTGCCGGCGGTACGTCCCTGTTTACCCTGGTGCGGGACCACCGGGCCAAAGAACTGTTCGATCACCTTGGCCTGCACGGCATTCTGGTGCGCATTTTTGATGAAAGGCCGAACGACATGCGTTTCGGCCTTCCCGGCAGCGAAGCGGAGTGGCAGCGCCTCACGGAAGCGCTGTTATCCTTCAATCATCCCTTGAACGTGTAGGTCGCAATAGAATCCGGCTTCATTTCAATGGAGAAACCGGGCAGCTTCGGCGGCATGTACGCGGCATTGCGAATATCGCAGGGTTCGATGAAATGCTCGTGCAGATGGTCGACATATTCGATCACGCGGCCTTCCTTGGTGCCGGAAACCACGAGATAGTCGATCATCGACAGATGCTGCACATATTCGCAAAGGCCGACGCCACCGGCATGCGGCCAGACCGGCAAATTGTATTTGGCAGCAATCAACAAAACCGCCAGCACCTCGTTGAGACCACCCATGCGGCAGCTGTCGATCTGCACGACGTCGATTGCACCTTCGGCGATGAACTGCTTGAACATGATACGGTTCTGGCACATTTCGCCGGTTGCCACCTTCACGGAGCCGATGGCTGCACGGATCTTGCGATGGCCGGCGACATCGTCCGGGCTGGTCGGCTCTTCAATGAAGAAGGGCTTGGCGAAGGCAAGTTGCTTGACCCATTCAATCGCCTGATCCACTTCCCACACCTGGTTGGCGTCGATCATCAGATAACGGTCGGGGCCGATCACCTCGCGGGCGATGGTGAGGCGGCGGATATCGTCTTCGAGATCACGGCCAACCTTCATCTTTACATGGTTGAAACCGGCATCTATCGCTTCCTGGCAAAGACGGCGCAGCTTGGCGTCGTCATAACCGAGCCAGCCGGCTGATGTGGTGTAGCAGGCGTAGCCTTCGTTCTTCAGCGTCTCGATACGTTCCTTTTTGCCGCTTTCGGCTTTTTTGAGGATCGCAAGCGCATCGTCCTTCGTCAGCACGTCAGTTAGATAACGGTAATCGACGATATCGGCGATTTCTTCAGGGCTCATATCGGCAACAAGCTGCCAGACCGGCTTACCCGCCTTTTTGGCCAGCAAATCCCAGACAGCATTGACGACAGCGCCGGTGGCGAGATGCATCGCGCCCTTGTCCGGGCCGATCCAGCGAAGCTGGCTATCACCAGTTAGGTGGCGCCAGTATTTGCCGGGGTTCTCGGTCACCGTCGCCAGATCGGTTCCCACCACCAGATGGCGCATCGCCTTGATGGCCATGCAGCAAATCTCATTGCCGCGGCCAATGGTGAAGGTCAGCCCGTGACCTTTCAGTTCCGGTTCGTCGGTGTCGAGAATGACGTAAGCCGCCGAATAATCCGGGTCGGGGTTCATCGCATCCGAACCATCAAGGCTCTGGGAGGTCGGAAAACGCAGGTCGAAAACTCGCAGATCAGTAATTTTGGTCATGGCCGTTCACTCGCGGTCAGTGTCAAAGGAAATCGTTCAGTCGTGATGGAAGGTTTCTTCCATCATTGCCCACCACTCGCCTTCCTTGCGGCTTTCGAGTGGTTGCTGGCAGGGAATGGTGAAAGACCACCATTCCTGGTTCTTTGGGCTTGCCGCCATCTTCGCCATATCGGCGCTGAAATCGGTGCCGTGATATTCCCAATATCCGAACAGCAGATTTTCCGGTTCGCGCAGGAAGATCGTGTAGTTGCGTATGTTGCAATCGCTGATGAGCGCCAGAATTTCGGGCCAGACGGCGGCGTGCAGTCTTCTATATTCCGCAATCATGTCCGGTTTGACGCCGATGACCATTCCCATGCGCTGCATACAAAACTCCGTTATCGCTTGATGGTGGCGAGCGCCGCACGCAGTTTCTGCTGCGGCACGTTTAACCCCAGACGTTCCGCCGCAGCGATGACCGGGACAAAACGACGGCGTTTCTTTTCATCGTGATTGCCTGAAATGTCCGCGAGCCGGTGGGCGAGAAAGGGATTCAGGAAACGGTCCCGCACCGCACGGATATAGGCTTGCGCTTCTTCCCCCATGCCTTCTGCGGCAAAGACCGGCAGAACCTCGTCCCGCCAGAGCGTTTCCAGATCTCCCGAAAGCGCATCGTCGGCCATTGCCTGCCGCACGGTCTCGTTTTTCGCACGGGCATCCCGCAACCATCGCTCCGCCAGATAGGAATGGCCAAGATTGAGCAGGAACAGCTTCAGCTTTTCATAGCGGTCGAGATCATCAGTCAGCACCACCGCAGGGTGGGTGCAGGGCAGAACAAGGCCCTCCTGCTTCTCGATTGCCCAAAGCGCATAGGGCTCGGCAACTGCGCCAACCGGATCGATCGGCTCGGAAACGATGCGGTCTACAAGGCTGTTGGCAAAACGGCACTTCTCATTCAGGTAGAAGCCGAAACCCGCCGGCAGCTGCCATTCGTCGGCAAGCTGGCGAACAACCTCTTTCAACCGGTCGCCGTTGCGCGGAACAAGCTCGCAAGGAAAGATCGATATAGGGGCTTCCGGATTGGTCTGAAAACGTTCCAGCAGCAACAGGCAGAGCTTTGCAGGAAAACTCTTTGGTACAAGCGTGAAGTCGTCGGCAAGACCCGGCCCGTCGAACGAATCCAGCTCATAACCGCGGTCACCCGTATTGGACAGAATGACCCCTGCCCCGCAGGCGATGCGCCGCACCTCGGCCCAGTCGGCCGCCGCCGTCAGCGCGCGCGCGACAGCCTTACCTGGAATTTCCTCATCCACCTCTTGCCCGTCGCGAATGCCGCGAATGCGCACCGGATAGGGCGTGCCATCGTTCAATGCTGCCACACGCTTCAGGCTCTCCGCATTGCCGGTCGTCTGGACGATTGCGATGCGCCCGAGAGCCTCGCCTTTTTCCAGCGCCTGCGAAATGAACAAATCCGCATGGGCCAGAAGAAAGCGGCTGGTACCGAATTGCAGGATGGGTGTGTCGGTCGTCATGCGACCTCCACCATGCCCTTGATGACTCCGGCTTTTGGATCGGTCAGCCCGGCGAATTTGGAAGGCACATCGGCAAGTGTCATGCGGTGAGTGATGAGTGCCTCCGGTACCTTGCCTTCCCGCAGCGCCTGCAACACCCGCTCGAAATCCTCCGGCGTGGCGTTGCGGCTGCCAAGCAGCGTGGTTTCACGCTTGTGAAACTCCGGATCGTTGAAGGAGATATCGCTGGCAACGATGGAAACCAGCACATAGGAACCACCGTGGCCGACGAAGGAAAAGCCACGCTCCATGGCTTTAGGATTACCGGTCGCATCAAAAACGGCATCGAAGAAATCGCCGCCGGTGATATCCGACAGGCGATCCTTGTCGCCCTCGCCAAGCTTCACCGTATGGGCAACGCCGAGATGGTCCTTGCAGAAATCCAGCCGGTCGGTGCGCCCGTCAATCATCGTCACCTCACCGCCATCGAGAACGGCGAAAACCGCAACCGCCATGCCGATCGGACCGGCGCCGACGATCAGGACCTTCTGACCCTTTTCCACCGACCCACGACGCACGGCATGCGCGCCAATCGCCAGAAATTCGGTCATTGCCGCCTGATCGAGGCTCAAGCCCTCCGCCTTCAGCACGAATTGCTGCGGAACGCTCAGATATTCGACCATGCCGCCATCGCGATGAACGCCGAGCACACCGATGTTGCGGCAGCAATTGCTCTTTCCTTTGCGGCAGGCGCTGCACTCACCACAGGAAATATAGGGTATGACGGTAACCACATCGCCCGCAGAAAGATGGCTGCCTTCCGGCGCCTCTTCCACCGTGCCGGAAAGCTCGTGGCCCATGATGCGCGGATAGGAAAGATAAGGCTGATTACCGGTGAAAATATGCAGGTCCGTGCCGCAGACACCAATGCGACGAATACGCACGAGCACTTCACCTTCGCCACGGGCGGGCTTTGGTAGTTCCTTGGGGACAAGTTGACCGGGGGTCTCGCAGAAAATCGCCAGCATGCATCACCTGTTGGGAAGGGAATAAAAACGAACGGCGTTGCCGCCAAAGACGGCCGCATGGTCGTGCTCAGGCACGATTTCGCGGCAGAAGTCCAGCCATTCCTGATAGTCGCCAGCCAGCCGCAATACCGGCCAGTCACTGCCGAAGATCACGCGTTCGCCGCCGAACAGTTCCAGAATGGTTTCGGCATAGGGCCGGACGGCTTCCGGTCTCTGCTCGCCACGCTCGGTCAAAAGGCCGGACAGCTTGCAATGGAGGTTGGGAAGGGCCGCCAAAGCTGCCATGTCCCTGCGCCAGTCGCCATATTGGCCCGTGGCGATAAGCGGCTTCGCGCCGTGATCGAGGACAACAGGCAATTGCGGATGGCGGCGCGCGAAAGCGAGAAGATGCGACAGATGCGGCGGCAGGACCAGCGCATCGAACACCAGTGCATGTTTCACCAGCGCATCCACGGCGGCATCGAGCGCGGGATCGTCGATCCAGGTCACATCTTCCATGCCTTGCAGCATCGGCCGTACGCCCTTGAAGGCAGGATGTTTTGCCCGCCGGGAGATTTCCGCCGTAGCATCCACGGACTTCATGTCCACCCAGCCGACAACGCCCTTGATGAAATCGGTGCTGCCAGCCAGATCGAGCATGAAATCCGTATCGGCCGTACTTTCCATCGTCTGCACCAGCACCGTTCCGGAAACTCCGGCCTTTGCCAGCAGAGGAAACAGATCCTGCGGAAGAAAATCACGGTAGATGGCAGCCAGAGACGGTGGCGGCCATTGCCCGGCACGATCCTTCATCAGCCAGAAATGCTGGTGGGCATCGATGATCATCGCTTCAGGCCTTTGTGCCGGGCACGGGTGCGCCTTCGGAAATCAGGCCACGCTTTTGCAGCTCCGACCAGAATTCGTCCGGAACAACCTGTTCGAACCATTCGATGTTTGCGGCAAGTTGCTGCGCATTGCGCGCGCCGGATACGACCGTGACCGAAGCCGGATGCCCGAGCGGAAACTGCAGCGCAGCCGCCTGCAACGAAACACCAACGTCGTCACAAACGCCCTGAAGCGCATCCACCCGCGTGATGATGTCGGCAGGCGCATCGGCATAGTTGAATTTGCGGTTGCCTGCCAAAATGCCTGAATTGAAAGCACCGGCGACCACGATCGCAACGCCGGTTTCCGCGCAGCGGTTCATGAAGGCAAGGCTCTGCTGCTCCAGAAGCGTATAACGGCCGGCAAGCATGGCAACGTCGATGTCGAAAACATCCACGGCGTCGCCGACGATTTCCCACTCGTTGACGCCGAGGCCGATAGCACCCGTCGACCCTTCCTCGCGCAGCTTGCCGAGTGCCCGGAAGCCGCCGCCGGTGGTCAGCTGCTCCCAGTAGTGCTGGTGCTTTTCGCCATGCGTGAAAGAGCCGATATCGTGCACATAGAGAATATCCGGCTTCAGAACGCCGAGCCGCTGCTGGCTCGCTTCGAAGGAGCGCAGAATACCGTCATAGGAATAATCATAGACCGGGCGGAAAGGCAGCGGCGCAATATAGGCGTCCTCTTCCGGGCCCACAGTTTCATCGGGAACCATGACGCGACCGACCTTGGTGGAGAGGGTGTATTCGCTTCGGTCATGCTCCGTCACCATGGTTCCAAGACGACGCTCCGAACGCGTGTAACCGTAAAAAGGTGCGGTATCGAAATAGCGAATGCCGCTTTCCCATGCCTTGTCGAACGCACCTTTGGATTCCTCGTAGGGCGTAACGCGGTAGAGATTACCCATCTGCGCGCAACCAAGGCCCATGACCGTGACTTCAACGGCACGGCGCGGCAATTTACGTGTATCGGAGACTTTCATCGCAAGGGCTTCCTGAATTTTTCGGTAGAGCGGATGTGAAAACCGTATGCGGTATTGACTGAAATCCCGCTTCTGAAATTTGTGAGGCGCGCCGCTCAAAGAGCGGCGCGCCGTCATGCGTTAATAAAGAACGTTCTTGGCTTCCGGCTTCTCGATATTGTCCTTGGTGACAACAACAACGCCGGTGTCGACGAACTTTTCGACCTTTTCCTTGCTGATGAGCTTCGAAACGGTCTGGATGCCCTTTTCGCCCATCTGATACGAACCCTGAACGACGATGCCGGCAAGCGTGCCGTCCTTGACGAAGCCCTGAAGGTCCTGGTTACCGTCAAAGCCGATGCCGACGACCTTGCCTGCCTTACCGGCCTGAGCGAGCGCGCGGCCTACACCGATTGCGGTGGGTTCGTTGGCGCCGAAGATGCCCTTGAGATCGGAATTGGCGGCCAGAACGTCGGTTGTCTGGTTCAGCGCCGTCGCCATCTGCGACTGCGAATAGAACGGACCTACGATCTTAAGGTTGGAATGCATCTGGATATAGTCGGTGAAACCGCCAACGCGTCCGATTTCCGAACCGGCACCGGCGACGTAGGACATCACGGCGATCTTGCCTTCCTTGCCAACCTTGTCGATCAGCGCCTGAGCAGCCAGTTCGCCGGCTTTCTTGTTATCGGTCGCCAGGAAGGACTGATAATATTGCTCGGAACCCTTGGCGAGCTGTGAGTCGATCAGAACCACGGGAATGCGGGCTTCCCAGGCTTTCTTGACAGCCGGAACCAGCGCATCAGGATCGGAAGGAGCAAGAACGATACCCGAAACCTTACGGTTTACAGCGTTTTCAACCATGTTGACCTGATCGGCGATGGCCGATTCAGAAGCCGGACCCTGGAAGGTCATGGTGTTGCCGGCAGAGTCCTTCATCGCCGCATCGGCGCCCTTCTGAACGTTCTGCCAGAAGGTGGAGTTGACGGTCTTGACGATGACGGCGATTTCGCCGGCCTGCACGGTGGAGACGCTCCACAGCGCGATTGCGGATGTCAGAAGGGCGGTCGTAAGCTTGTTCATTTCTTCCTCCGTGATGTCGGCATACCGGGCCTCCCGTGCCGATCTTGTTTGCGGATAGGGTCCGCAGCCCTGTATCAGCGGCGGTTGCGCAGCTGGTCGATCCAGACGGTGACCAGAATGACAAGACCGATGATGATCTGTTGCGTGAAGGCGGACACGCCATTCATATTGAGACCGTTGCGCAGGATGCCTATGACGAAGGCGCCGATTGCCGTGCCGGAAATCGTACCCACGCCGCCGATGAGCGATGTGCCGCCGATAACGGCGCTGGCAATGGCGTCCAGCTCATACATCACGCCCTCATTCGGCTGGGCTGTGACGAGGCGCGACATCAGCACGCAACCGGTCAACCCGGCGAGCGTACCGGACAGGATGTAGGTGAAATTGGTGACGCGTGCGACGTTTACCCCGGACAGACGCGCAGCATCCGCATTCGAACCGACGGCATAGATGTGACGGCCAAGGATGGAGCGGTTGAGCATGAAGGAAACAGCCAGCGCAATAACCACCATGAGGATGACGGGGTAGGGAATGCCCGGAAACACTACGTTCGGAAAACCGTCATCACCAATATTGACGATGCGGAAGAGGGCGCCGTTGCCGAGTTCACCGAAGGATTCGCCGAGGCCGGAAACCGCTCGCGCGCCGGTGATCTGCAGTGCCACGCCACGGGCGATCAACATCATGCCGAGTGTCGCGATAAACGGTGGCAGCTTGAAGCGCGTGACCATGAGGCCATTGATGAGACCGCAAAGCGACCCCGTCAGAATGCCAAGCAGCATGCCGACCGGCACCGGCATACCCAACTCCTTCACCGCAAGCGCGGCAACGACACCGGCCAGAGCAAGCACCGAACCAACGGAAAGATCGATGCCGCCGGTGATGATGACGCAGGTCGCACCAATGCCGAGAAGGGCGATGGAGGTCACCTGAAGCGCAATGGTCATGGCATTGTTGACGGAGAAGAAGGCGCTGCTGGTGGCGGAAAACACCATAACCAGCACAACGAGACTGCCAAGAGCCGCAAACTTCTGGATGATGTCCTTCTGGCGGTCGCTGAAAGCGAAGCTCTTCTTGGGTTCTGCAATATTAGCCATGTCGTTCCTCACTGCGCGGCCCGGCCGTAACCGGACGCGTACCGCATGATTTCTTCCTGATTGGTCTTGGCGGTCTCAAGCACGCCCGTGATCCGGCCCTGGTGGAAAACGGCGATACGATCCGTCAGTCCCAGAATTTCCGGCAGTTCCGAACTGATGAGAATGACGCCGATGCCCTGTGCAGCCAGCTCGTCCATGATCTTGTAGATCGCGAATTTTGCGCCGACATCGATGCCGCGCGTCGGCTCGTCGAAAAACAGCACGCGCGACTGCCGGAACAGCCATTTGCCAATGATGATTTTCTGCTGATTGCCACCTGAAAGCAGCCGCACCGTCTGTTCGATCGAAGGGGTACGAATGTTCAGGAGATCGACGTAACGTCTGGCGACATCGTCGTGCTTCTTGAAGTCGATCAGCCCGAAGCGGTTGGAGACCTCGCCGATATTGGCAAGCGTCGTATTGGCCGCAACCGACATCTTGATCGCAAGACCATCGCTTTTGCGGTCTTCGGACAGATAGGCGATACCCTCTTCGATGGCATCTCGCGGGGAACTGATGGAAAGCTCCCGCCCGTTGAAAACGACCTTGCCAGCATCCAGAGGATCGGCACCGAAAATCGCCCGTGCGACTTCCGTGCGACCAGCACCCATCAGTCCGGCAAAGCCGAGAATCTCACCGCGCCGCAGCGAGAAACCGACATCGTGGAACACACCCTTGCGCGTCAGCCCTTCCACCGAGAAAATAACATCATCCGTAGGGCGCGACGTGCGTTCCGGGAACTTCTCCTCCAGCGAACGCCCGACCATGCGCGTGACGATATCGTCAACGGTGATCGATGCAAAATCGTCGGTCGAAATATAACGCCCGTCCCGCAGAACCGTCACGCGGTCGACGATTTCGGCCATTTCATCGAGCCGGTGGGAAATATAGACGATGCCGACGCCAGAAGCCTTGAGATCGCGGATCACCTTGAACAACAGCCGCGTTTCCTGCTCGGTCAGCGAGGAGGTCGGCTCATCCATGATGAGGACTTCAGCATCCAGGGAAAGCGCCTTGGCAATTTCCACCATCTGACATTGAGCGACCGAGAGGCCGCGGACAATCTGGTCAGGGTCGATATCGACGCCCAGCCGATCGAGACAGCGCTTTGCATCAAGCCGCAGCTTCTTGCGGTCGACGAGGAAACCACGGCGCGGCTCGCGGGCGAGATAGATGTTCTCGGCAACGGAAAGATGCGGAACGAGGTTGAGTTCCTGATGGATGATGGCGATGCCGGCGGCTTCGGATTCCAGCGGCGATGCATATTGCACTTTGACGCCCTTGTGCAGGATGGTTCCGTCGCTTGGCTGGTAAACGCCGCTGATGATTTTCATCAGGGTGGATTTTCCGGCACCGTTTTCGCCGCAAACAGCGTGAACCTCGCCGCTGCGCAAGTCGAAATGCACATTCGACAACGCTTTGACGCCCGGAAATTCCTTGCTGATGTTTTCGAGACGCAGGAGGCCTGAACCAAGGCCGCGCGCCGTCTCCTCAGGCGAAAAATCGCCTCGAATTGTCGATGCGCCCTGCGACATCAAGAAACCTCCACCCGCGCTCCCCGCTCCACCGGGGGCAATAATGAGCCAAATGGTTAGGCCGCTTTTTTAAAATGGTCAAGCCAATTAGCCCAAAATTTGAATCCCGCGTCTGGTACACGCAAAATCATCTCAAAAAACTTATTGAAATAACATTGTAAATTCATGTATTTAAGTAATTTCTTGCGTATTGATGCGCTTGGCGCTACGGTAAGGCCAAATTCAGATAACAGACAAGGTTCGTCAGAAAACACATGAATGGTCAGGCCAAAATAGCGGAACCACGCAGGCTTTATCAGCAGATTGCGGACCAGATACGCGAGCTGATCGATCTGGGAGAGTTTCTGCCTGGAACACGACTTCCCGCCGAACGGGAACTGGCACAGAAGCTCGGGGTTTCGAGACCATCACTGCGCGAGGCACTGATTGCGCTTGAAATCGACAACACCGTCGAAATCCGCATGGGTTCCGGTGTCTATGTGTCCACCGAGGCCCTTCAGACAACCCACAACACCAAATCCTTGGGCGACAGCCCCTCCGAACTGATGCAAGCGCGCGCAGCGCTGGAAGGCGCAACAATCGTACTGGCGGCGAGCCGCATGACCGATGAAACGATTGCAAACCTTCGCCAGATTCTCAACACGATGCAGCAGGAAATCGAGGCCGCGCGCAAACCTCTCGATCAGGACCGGCTTTTCCACGTCACCATTGCCGAACAATCCGGTAACAGCGTTCTGGCCCGGCTGGTGGCAAACCTCTTCGATGAGCGCCACAGCCCGATTTCGGCACAATTGCGTGTGAAATTTGAGGATCGCGATACCTGGACCCACGCCCTTCAGGAGCACGAGGCGATTTTGGCGGCCCTGGAGTTGAAAGATCCGCTGCTGGCGCAGGCGGCCATGCATACCCATCTGGAAGGTTCCAAGAGACGCTGGGTAGACGGCTGAATTCAAAACATAGCAGGCAATGTACCGGGGAGGAGAAAAACCCGTGAGTGAGAATTCCGAGGCAACCATTTTGCTGAACGCCAACGACAATGTCGCGGTGGCACGCCGGTCGATACCGGCCGGTGGTGCGACGGGCAGAGGCGATCTGACAGCCCGGGAGCTGATCGGACGCGGCCACAAGGTGGCCCTGACGTTTATCAGATCCGGAGACGAGGTCCTGAAATACGGACAGGTGATCGGCATCGCGACACAGGATATCGAGCCTGGCCGGCATGTGCATCTGCACAATCTCGCCATGGTGCCTTCCGAACACACGCATCAGTTCAGTGTCGATATCGAGGAAAAAGGCATGCTGCCCGAGGGCGAGCGCCGGACCTTCAAGGGTTTTGACCGGGGTCTCGGTGGCGTTGGCACACGCAACTACATCGGCGTCATCGCATCCGTGAACTGTTCCGCCACCGTGTCGCGTTACATCGCCGATTATTTTAACAAGCAGGGCGGCCTTGAAGGGTTCGACAATGTCGACGGCGTTGTGGCACTGACCCATGGCGGCGGCTGCGCGCTCAATACGAAATCGGAAGGTTATCGTCTTCTGATCCGCACCATTCAGGGTTATGCCCGCCACCCGAATTTCGGCGGTATTCTGCTGATCGGCCTCGGCTGTGAGACCAACCAGATCGCCCCCATCCTCGAACATTACAAGATGGAGGAGGGCGAACGGCTGCGCACCATGACGATCCAGCAGCACGGCGGCACACGAAAAACGATCGATGCCGCCATTGCCGAGATTAAGGCGATGCTGCCAATGGTCAATGCTGCCCAGCGCACTGAACAGCCGCTTTCGAAACTGAAGGTGGCGCTGGAATGTGGCGGTTCGGATGGTTACTCCGGAATATCGGCAAACCCGGCCCTGGGATATGCATCAGACCTCATCGTCCGCAACGGCGGTACAACGGTTCTTGCCGAAACGCCGGAGATTTACGGTGCTGAACACCTGCTGACGAAGCGTGCCGTCACGCCTGCTGTTGCCGAAAAGCTTTTGCAGCGCATCGACTGGTGGCGGGATTATACCGCTCGCAACGGCGATGAGCTGAACAACAACCCATCGCACGGCAACAAGCTTGGTGGACTGACCACCATTCTGGAAAAATCGCTGGGCGCAGTGGCCAAAGGTGGCTCCATGCCACTGAAAGCGGTCTACGAATTCGCGGAAACCGTTACTGAGCAGGGCTTCGTCTTCATGGATACGCCCGGTTACGATCCTGTTGCCGTCACCGGCCAGGTCGCCGGCGGCTGTAACGTCATCTGTTTCACCACCGGCCGCGGCTCCGTATCGGGATTCAAGCCGGCACCCTGCATCAAGATCGCCACCAATTCCGAAATGTATGAACACATGAAGGAAGACATGGACCTCAACTGCGGCGAGATCGTTACCGGCGCGGAAACCATCGAGGAATCCGGCAAACGAATTTTCGAGCACATTCTTGCAGTCGCTTCGGGAGACAAGACCGTCAGTGAGATTTACGACTACGGCGACAATGAATTTGTGCCGTGGCAGGTGGGCGCGGTTACCTGACCCGCTTCCAATATGTGCATCGGACTGTCCCACGTGAAACAAAAGGCCCGGAAATCACTTTCCGGGCCTTTTAAATTCTGTGCGCCGTTTCTGCTTAATGGCGGAAGTGACGCATGCCGGTAAAGACCATCGCCACATTGTGCTCATTGGCCGCATCGATCACCTCCTGGTCGCGCATGGAACCACCAGGCTGAATGACTGCGGTGGCACCTGCTGCAATAGCTGCAAGCAAACCATCGGCGAAGGGATAAAACGCTTCAGAAGCCACGGCAGAGCCCCGCGTCAGCGGCTCAGCAAGGCCGAGTGCCTTGGCCGCATCTTCCGCCTTCTGGGCGGCGATACGGGCGGAATCCACCCGGCTCATCTGTCCGGCGCCGATACCTGCCGTCTGGCCGTCCTTGGCATAGATCACCGCATTGGACTTCACGTGCTTGGCAATCTTGAAGGCGAACTTCATGTCTTCAAGTTCCTGAGGTGTCGGCACACGCTTGGTGACCACCTTCAGTTCCAGATCCTCGACCATGCCGTTGTCACGGCTCTGAACCAGAAGACCGCCGGAAACCGTCTTGGCCGTAATGCCGGCAGCGCGCGGATCTGGCAGGCCACCAGCTGCCAGCAGTCGCAGATTGGGCTTGCGGGCGATAATGGACTTTGCCTCTTCCGTCACATCGGGTGCAATGATGACTTCGGTGAAGAGCTTGACGATCTCTTCTGCCGTTTCCGCATCGAGCGTGCGGTTCAAGGCGATGACGCCGCCAAAGGCCGAAACGGAATCGCATGCCAGCGCGCGCCGGTAGGCTTCTGCAAGTGTAGGACCCGTCGCAACACCACAGGGGTTGGCGTGTTTGATGATCGCTACAGCCGGCGCATTTTCCGGCAGGAATTCCGCTACCAGCTCGTAGGCTGCATCCGTATCATTGATGTTGTTATAGGAAAGCTGCTTGCCCTGAAGAAGCGTCGCCGTGGAAACACCGGGGCGCTTTTCGCCGGTCAGGTAAAAACCGGCGCTCTGGTGCGGGTTCTCGCCGTAACGCATTTTTTCCTTCAGCGCACCGCCGATGGCACGATAATCCGGCGTTTCGATAGCCAGCGCCTCAGCAAACCAGTTGGAAATCACCGCATCATAAGCGGCGGTGCGGGCATATGCCTTGGCGGCGAAGGTCTGGCGCAGCGCGTAGGAGGTTTGACCGTCATCGGCCTGCAGGGCTTCCACCAGCGCAGGGTAGTCGGACGGATCGGTGACAACAGTGACATAGGCGTGGTTCTTGGCCGAAGCGCGGATCATTGCCGGGCCGCCAATATCGATATTCTCGACCGTCGTGGGGTAGTCGCCACCCTTGGCGCGAACCTCCTCGAAGGGATAGAGATTGATGACGGAGAGATCGATCGCCTCGATACCGTGAGCCTTCATTGCCTCGACGTGATCAGCATCATCCCGGATAGCCAGAAGTCCACCATGCACGTTGGGATGCAGGGTCTTGACGCGACCATCCATAATTTCCGGGAAATTGGTCACATCGGAAACATCCGTTACCGGCAGTCCCGCGTCAGCGATGGCCTTTGCCGTGCCACCCGTCGACAGCAGCTTGACGCCAAGCTTGGACAGGACAGTCGCCAGCTCGATAATGTCCGTCTTGTCAGAAACGGAAAGAAGGGCTGTACGGATTTTGACTTTATCGGGAGCGGGGATTTTTTTGGAAACGACAGCCATCGGGCATACTCCGTTTAACGGGGAGGACAGGCTGGACTGGGATTGATCCAGCAATTGCCGCCGCGTTAACACAGCTTGCCATATTAATAAACAGCGGGGACGCGGAACGGCGAAAACTATGGCGGTTTTTGCCTGAAACTCGCCAGGAATCCTCTACGCCTTGCGTTCGATGATCCAGCGGATCTCCCGAGTATTCGCCAGATTGAATGGCAGCTCGATCTGCTGCGAAGGCCGCATGCCGGATGCATCCGCCATAAAAACATCCTCGGTCACGAAAAGCTCCAGTCCCGGCGCCGAAAACAGCCAGGTCGTTCCATCCGCTGCCTCCAGATAAACCGACTCCTCGTCCTGTTGGTATAGCTGGATGTGCGGGTGGATATGGAACCGCGATACCGCCGATATGGATTGCAATTGCGCCTTCACCACATTCTCGTCGGCCCGAAGCAGATCACGGCCCTTTATCTTCGTACCGGCAACATTCAGCTCAATTTCCCGATCGTGATAGCAACCGAAATTCTGCAAATAACCGTCATGCGACGCCCACAGGACATCATTGCCATTTGCATCCGTTCCGCGGCGGCTCTCCACCTGACTGACACCGGAAACCATGATCGGCCCGAGCAGTCTCGAGCGGGATAGTCTGCAAGACGACGTGTCGGCCAGCGTGACCGTTGAATGGGCCGCCGTCGAGCGGCTCGCTCGCTGATATTCGGGTGCTGCATTTTTCGGGAAGCCCGAATTGACGATGAACCGGCTCTTGCCACAGGACATCTCAAAGGACAGGCAGCCCGAATGGGCGTTACGCGAAAGCTCCGCCGAGCCTGGATGACCAGTGTCCACGATGATGACCGTCTCATCGGTTGCAAGACGATGATAATTGACATCCGGCAGCATTTTGGACGGCCGGCCGGCTGTCTCATCGTAACGAAGTACCGACACAAGTTCATTGGCAAGCGTGGCGGTAGCGCCATTGAACAGCGCCAGATCGCCGCCCTGATGGCGGAAAAACCGGATGGCCGGAAACATCCTGTCAATCGCCGGCACCAGCCCCGAGGGCAGATCGTGACCGAGATTGATGTAGCTTTGCCTAAGCGGCAAAAGATCGAGCAGCAAATCCAGCATGACCCTCGGATTGCGGGAAACATGCCCGCCATCTGGAAGAATCTGGCGTTCCATTTCCTGCGCCAGCTTCATTCCGTGCCGAGTAATATGGGACAGGCGGGTCGGCATGGCTATGGATGCGACGGCCAGCGCAATCCTGATCCGCAGCCTCGCTTCGCCATCCGGCGCATGTTTGACGATCCTGTCGAGATAACGCACGTGAAACGCAAGACTTTTCAGGAAACGACGATAAAAACCCGCATCGGCCTCATGTAAAACGACGGGAGAATGGGACAGCCAGGCAATCAGCCTCTGTGCCGCGATCTCCGGAGACCAGGCGATCCCCGCAACCCGCTTGCCGTGAATAGTCATCCATTCGGCAACGATACGGCGCGCCCGCTTGCTGGCCTCACTCGATCTGTCGGAACGGATATGCCGCAGCCAGCCGAATGCATGCAGCCGCTCTTCAAAAACCACCGAGGGATAGTCCACCTGAAATGGCGATAGACCGCCGGTTTCTACGACGCGGCCGGCGAGCGCAATCCGGCCCCGCAGCAATTCCTCGGCAAAATACGGATCGATTGCCCTCAGATCAGTCGGCGCCGCCACGAGAACATCGGGAACGCGATTGGCAAACCGGGATATGCGCAGGCGCAAAGGAGCGAGGCCCACACACAGATGACGATACGCCATCCGCGAGAGAAGACCGGCGGCATTGATGCTGCCTGCAAAGGACCCTGACAAGCTGTGTTTCCCGTTTCACATGTTTTGTTTTTATGAGTGAACCGTGATGATCGGAACGTATCGGCAATTATCCAATGATTCGCGGAAGCTTGGCTTTTTTCTACTTCTTACGCAAGACACTGCTAAAAAACCCATCGATGCCGCCGAACATATCCGGCGTTGTACGAAGATCGCCTTCGGCAGTGACGGCGGCTTCCATTCCCGGCCAATCGTCCTTGCGAACGGCAACACGCTCGAAGTCCGGGTTTTCCGCCAGGACCTGTGCAATCATCGCTTCCCCTTCAGAGGGATCGAGCGAGCAATTGGAAAACACCACAATGCCGCCGGCTCCCACCAGCGTGAGCGCGTGTCGCAACATCTGGCCCTGAAGAGCGGCAAGCTTGGCAATATCATCCTCGTCCTTCGTCCAGCAGACATCGGGATGTTTACGCAACGTGCCGGTAGACGAGCAGGGGGCATCCAGAAGAACGGCGTCGAAAAGCTGTTCCGGCTGGTACTTTAGCATATTGGCTTCAACGGTTTCGGCGTGAAGACCAAGCCGGTCGAGATTTTCCCTGAGGCGGCGAAGACGATTGCTGGACTGGTCCAGGGCAGTCACCTTCGCACCGGCAAGCGCGAGCTGGGCGGTCTTGCCGCCCGGAGCTGCACAGAGATCGGCAACACGTTTGCCGGAAATATCGCCCATCAGCTTGACAGGCATGCTGGCCGCGAGATCCTGAACCCACCAGGCACCCTCGGCAAAGCCTTCAAGCGAGGGAATCTGGCCTTCAAATTCACCGAGACGGACACTGCCATTCGGCAAAACCGTACCGCCCAGCTTTTCCGCCCAGACCGCCGGATCGTTCTTCACCGTGAGATCGATGGAAGAGGGCGTCAGCTGCGCTTCGGAAATCCGTTTGGCAACCTCATCTCCGTAAGCTGAAACAAGCCGAGCGTAGAACCAGTCCGGCAGCACGGGCACATCCGCGATCGCCTTTTCGATTTCTGCTTTTTCCCGGCCCAATCGCCTGAGGACGGCATTCACCAGCTTGGCAAAACGCCTGTTGCGCGGGTCGCGATGGGCCTGTTCCACGGCAAGATCGACCGCAGAATGATCGGGGACATCAAGGTGAAGCACTTGCGCTGCGCCAACGACAAGGACGTGATGAAGCGACCGGGCGCCCTGCGGCAACGGTCCGTCAAGCAGCATCGACAAGGCGGCTTCGATACGCGGAAGGTGGCGAAGCGCGCTGTTGACGATCGCTCTCACCAGCGCCCGGTCCGCAAGGGATAGCGCGCGATAGACGGGATTGCCGTTTTCGCTGTCCAGCATACCGTCCAGCGAGGTTTTCTTTTCCAGAACGGCCGCCAGAATGCGGGTTGCGGCAACGCGTGCAGCAAGGCCGGGTTTATCCTGGAAAGACGAAGGGCCGTCTTCGCGGCCCCTTGCATGGTCCTGTCCCGGTTTTTTAGACCGGGACGGCTTATTTTGAGTATCGGATGTCAAGACCACGGTCCCTTGCGCTCGTTTTCTTTGCCTCGTCCCCAGCCCGTATTGGGAACGGAGCCTGATTTGCGCTGAGGTCTATCACCCGATGGCGCTGGCGTCGATCCTCGCGGGGAAAACTCCTGTGCCATAGCGTGAAGTGCCGCCACCCGGTTTTCCGTATTCGGATGCGTAGAAAACAGGTTGTCCATGCGCTCACCGGACAGGGGATTGATGATGAACATATGCGCCGTCGCCGGGTTACGCTCCGCATCCTCATTATGAATGCTCTGCGCCATGCCCGAAATTTTCTGCAGTGCGGAAGCAAGCCAGAGCGGATTGCCGCAAATTTCCGCTCCCCGCCGGTCGGCAGAATATTCCCGGGTACGGCTGATCGCCATCTGCACCAGCATCGCGGCAAGCGGCGCCACGATCATCGCAACCAGTACGCCGATAAAGCCCAGCGGATTATTGTTGTTTTCACGATTGCCACCAAAGAAAAATGCGAAGTTGCCGAGCATGGAGATGGCGCCTGCCAGCGTCGCGGTCACAGTCATCGTCAGCGTATCGCGGTTCTGCACATGGGCCAGCTCATGCGCCATGACACCAGCCACTTCTTCAGGGGTGAGGCGCTCCAGCAGGCCCGTCGAGGCGGCGACAGCGGCATTCTGCGGGTTTCTTCCCGTCGCGAAGGCGTTCGGCTGCGGGCTATCATAAATATAAACCTTGGGCATCGGAAGATCGGCATTATGCGAGAGATCGCGGATCATGTGGAAAAATTCAGGCGCATTCGCCTCATCGATCTCGCGTGCACGATAGGCCGACAAGACCATCTTGTCCGAATTCCAGTAGGAGAAAAGATTCATACCAGCGGCAATAAGCAAGGCAATCATCATGCCGCCCTTACCGCCGATCAGAAAACCGACACCCATGAACAATGCCGTCATGAAGGCCAGAAGCATTGCCGTGCGCATCATGTTCATATGTCAAATTCTCCTTGTTACCACTCAGGAAATATTCCGGGGTTTATAAAGCCCATCTGTTTATATAATCTGGTGAACGGCAAACATATTTCAATATCCCGTCATAGGGAGGATTACTCATGCAGGATGCGGATAATGACAACGGCGCAGAAATGCTCAAGCGGCTTTCGCCGGCGGCGGAACGTGCGTTAAAGGAAGCGGAAGAACGGCGCAAACAACAGGCGGATCTTCAATTGCCGCAGGAAACCGGCGGTCGCGGCGGCGCGGAACCTGTTCGTTTCGGTGACTACGAAATAAACGGCCGCGCTATCGACTTTTGAGCACCACGGCATAAAAATACCCGCTAAACGCGGGTATTTTATCAATTAAAACAGATACTTGCTTATTTTTGCTCCAGAAGCCGGCACACGGCTTCCAGCTGCTCTAGCGTGCGGTATCCGATGCGGATTTGTCCCGATCCGCCTTTGTGGCTAATCTTCACGTCCAGACCGAGAGCATCCGAGAGGCTGCGTTCAAGCGCGACCGTATCGGAATCCTTCTCAGCCGAAGGCCGCTTCTCCAAGACGTCACCCTGCGACTTGATGTCGTTTTGCGCCAGGCGCTCGGCATCACGCACCGAAAGCCCCTTGGAAACGATAGTCCGAGCCAGACCTGACGGATCGGAAGTGGAAACAAGCGCGCGCGCATGGCCAGCGGAAAGCGAACCATCCGCCAACATGTCCCGAACCGGATCGGGAAGTTTTAAAAGACGAAGGCTGTTTGCAACATGGCTTCGGCTCTTGCCGATGATTTCACCGAGGTCGTTCTGGGTGTAGCCATGTTCGGCGATCAACTGCTCATAGCCCATCGCTTCTTCAAGCGGATTCAGATCGGAACGCTGGACGTTTTCGACGATAGCCAGCTCCAGAGCCGTGCGGTCGTCTACATCCCGAACGATGACAGGAACGTCCGTAAAACCGGCCAGCTGTGCCGCGCGCCAGCGCCGTTCACCAGCGATTATCTCGTAACGGTTGACGCCAATCGTTCGCACGACCACAGGCTGAACAATCCCGTGCTGACGAATGGATGAGGCAAGATCCTGCAACTCATTTTCGTCAAAGTGTCGACGTGGGTTTCTCTGGCTGCGAGCGATGAACTCGATCGGGATGGCGCGATCCGCACTAACGGCGCGCTGCGGTTCACCCACCGGCACAGGCTGATCCATTTCGCCGATCAACGCCGCAAGACCGCGTCCGAGTCGACGCTTGGAAAGATCATCACTCATAAGATATTACTCCATATAGTCCGGCAAAACGTCAGGCCGCCTTGCGCAGACGCTCTCTCTGGATCACTTCGGACGCCAATTGCAAATAAGCCTGGCTGCCAGCGCATTTCAGATCATAAAGAATTGCCGGTTTACCATAAGACGGCGCTTCGGAAACCCGAACATTGCGCGGAATGAGAGTGTGGTAAACCTTTTCTCCCAGATGCATCCGCACATCGGAAACCACCTGCTGCGCAAGATTGTTGCGCGCATCGAACATCGTGAGAACGATACCCTGAATATCAAGCTGCGGGTTTACCGAACCACGTATCTGGCTGACCGTATCCAACAACTGGCTGAGACCTTCCAGCGCAAAGAACTCGCACTGCAACGGTACCAGCACAGAATGAGCAGCGGTCATGGCATTCATCGTCAAAAGATTAAAAGAGGGCGGGCAATCTACCAAAATATAGGAATAGTCTCTGGCTTCCTGCGTCTCCATGGCGGTACGCAACAGAAAGACGCGGTTGGCAACATTCGCAACCTGCATCTCAAAGCCCAGAAGATCCATCGTTGACGGGACGATATCGAGGTTCGGAACTGCTGTCGGAACCGCAACTTCGGCAACGGTATGATCACCCACCAGAAGATCATAGGAAGAAAGCTTGCGCTCTTTGCGGTCGATTCCCAATCCTGTGCTGGCATTACCCTGCGGATCGAGATCAATGATCAGCACACGCTCTCCAATAGCCGCCAACGCGGTAGCCAGATTGATGGCCGTCGTTGTTTTGCCAACGCCACCCTTCTGGTTTGCGACTGCGATAATCCGGTTTTTTTCAGAAGTCATACCGCACCTGACCAGCTCGTCAGTGCCTCTTAGTGAGGTTACTGATTTCAAGAACAACAGAATCTGCCTCAATGGCACTCTGGTGTTTTATCAGATCAAACTGCCAGCGGCCATGCGCTTTCTGCAGTTCGGATTCATAATCCCTGCCTTTATTGAAATATGCCCTGAGATTTGGATTATTTTGCGCCCACGGGTGAATATATTCGAAAAGTAAATTCATCTCGGCGAGGGCTCTTGCCGAAACCGCATCGCTATTTTCAACGATTTCAGGCGCTTTTTCAATTCTGACTGGATGAACCGCGCCTCTTGCGCCGGTTTCTTTCAGCGCAATTCGCAAAAACGCAGCCTTTTTATTGTTGCTCTCTACCAGATCGACCCAACCATCACCCAGTTCCGCGAGAAAAATCGCTGTAATGACGCCCGGAAAACCGCCGCCGCTTCCCAGATCAATCCACTTTTGCGGTTGAGGGGCGAGCTGAAATATCTGTGCGCTGTCCGCGACATGCCGACTCCAGAGCTCAGTGAGAGTCGAAGGCGCAACCAGATTTGTGGTTTTGTTCCACTTCTTGAAGAGCTCGACGAAATGCTCGAGCCTCTCCTGTGTTTCACGTGAAACACTCTGGCCGTTTATCTTCATGGTCCGACTCGCTATTGGTGCATGCGCAATTTTTCACTTCCTGATGCGGAGCCTTTCCGCAGAAGTGCGAGAAGCAGCGATATCGCAGCAGGTGTCATACCGTCAACACGCGCAGCCTGGGCAATGTTCTCTGGACGTGCCTTTTCCAGCTTTTGTTTCAGTTCGTTGGAGAGTCCGGATAAAGACTGAAAATCGAAATCATTGGGAATTTTTCTGTCTTCGTCTCGCTTGATATCGACGATATCCGCGTTTTGACGCTGCATATAGACAGCGTAACTCGCTTCGATTTCCAAAACCTCAGCGACCTTGGTATTAAGCGCCCGTAGCTCCGGCCAATGAGTGGTAAGAGTTTCCATCGTGATATCGGGGTAGGCGAGCATTTCATAAACCGAACGACGTTGACCGTCCTGGTTGAGTTTCAATCCCTGTTTAGCAGCCTGGGAGGGACTGATGGAAATGCTCTTCATCAGCTCGCGACCCCGATCCAGATCTGAGATAAAATCTGCGAAGCGTTTTTGGCGGTCATGCCCGATAATGCCAGCCATCTGACCAATAGGTGTAAGTCGCAGATCAGCGTTGTCAACGCGAAGTGAAAGCCGATATTCGGCTCGCGACGTAAACATGCGATAGGGTTCGCTGACACCTTTGGAGGTGAGATCGTCGATCATCACACCGATATAGGATTCGGTACGACTGAAATGGATAGGGTCAGCATTGCCTGCATATAGCGACGCATTCAACCCGGCAACCAGACCCTGGGCGCCTGCTTCTTCATAACCCGTCGTGCCATTGATTTGCCCTGCCAGGAACAATCCCGGAATTTTCCGGCATTCCAGAGAAGGCTTCAGCTCACGCGGATCGACATAGTCATATTCAATCGCGTAGCCGGGCTGAATGATGTTGACTTGCTCAAGGCCGGGGATGGTGCGGATAAACTGCTCCTGAACTGAGGCAGGAAGCGACGTCGAAATTCCATTTGGATAAATTGTGTGGTCATCAAGGCCTTCTGGTTCCAGAAATATCTGATGACCGTCCCGTTCACCGAAGCGTGTAATCTTGTCTTCGATCGACGGACAATAGCGCGGACCAACACCCTCGATCTGTCCCGAATACATCGCTGACAGATGAATATTATCCTGAATGATCTTGTGTCCAGCCGGCGTCGTTCGGGTTACGCCGCATTCGATCTGTGGATTGACAATGCGATCCGTCATAAAGGAGAACGGAACAGGATCTTCATCGGCCGCTTGCCGATCCACAGCGTTCCAATCGATCGTGCGACCATCAAGCCGGGCAGGGGTGCCAGTCTTCAGCCGGCCCATGGCGAGGCCCAGACGGCCAAGCGTTTCGGAAAGGCCAAGAGACGGTTTTTCACCAACCCGGCCTGCGGGAATCTTTTCGGAGCCGATATGAATAAGGCCGCGTAGAAAAGTGCCGCTCGTCAACACAACAGCACCACAAGGAATCCGGCTACCGTTCGCCATTCTAACGGCAGATACCCGACCATTGGTCATGTCAATATCGAATGCATCGCCTTCAATAATGCTAAGGTTTTCAATCGCATTGATTTCCCGCTGCATCGCCTCGCGATAAAGCCGTCGATCAGCCTGCGTGCGCGGCCCGCGGACGGCGGGGCCTTTTTTGCGATTGAGCATACGGAATTGAATTCCCGCTGCATCAGCAACCCGGCCCATCAAACCGTCCAGCGCATCAATTTCGCGGACCAGGTGTCCTTTACCGAGACCACCGATTGCCGGGTTACAGGACATCACCCCGATCGTCTCTCGCTTATGGGTAACGAGAGCGGTTTTAGCGCCATGTCGTGCAGCGGCCGCCGCAGCTTCGCTGCCGGCATGTCCACCACCGATAACAATGACATCAAATGACTGGTGCATATCCCTGCGCCTTATCCCAAATCATCGGCTTTGCCGTATTGGCCACCAATGTTTCACGTGAATCATTTTCCTATGCAGAATTCCGAGAAGATCACGCCCAGCAAATCTTCCACATCGACGCGGCCAGTAATGCGTCCAAGCGATGTTGCTGCGAGTCTCAAATATTCCGACCTTATCGTAAGGTCCATGGTCTCGGAATTGAGCGCATCACTAACATAGTTCAGCGTCTCTTCAAGTCGTTTTTTGTGCCGGGCGCGGGCAGGGACCAATGTCTGCGCAACACCAACCCTGCTTTCAATCTCTCGCTTTATCAATAGACGCAATTCGTCGAGACCGACGCCTTCCCTGGCGGAGATGGCGAGATCAAAAACAGCGTCAACTGTAGAAGAGGAAATTGCGGTTTTTGTCCGTAGATGCAAATGGCGAGCATTTTCCAGCGAAATGATCGATTGTTTCGGAGTCGAATCGTTATCTTGCAATATCAAAATAAGATCCGCGGTTTCCGCTGTCAGAACGGCCCGCCTTACGCCTTCCTTTTCGACCAAATCCTGCGTCTCCCGAATTCCGGCCGTATCGAATATGCGGACCAGGTAACCGTCGAGATTAATATCAACGCTCAGCACGTCTCTGGTCGTACCAGCAATGTCAGTGACAATAGCAACGTCACGGCCGCTCAGAGCATTAAGAAGCGTAGACTTGCCAGTGTTAGGCTCCCCTACCAGCGCCACCTTGAACCCGTCACGAATGATCTCGCTGCTTCCGCCGTTCTGGAGATGGCTGGTAATTTCACTATGAAGTTGCATCATCGCGTCCCACACCTGCGCGGCAACGGAATCCGGCACATCTTCCTCGTCGGCGAAATCCAGCTCCGCCTCGATCAGGGCGCGAGCACGCGTCAACCGGCCTGCCCAGCCATCGTAGAGCGCTGACAGCTTACCAGTGCTCTGCTCAACCGCTAGCCGCCGCTGCATCTCCGTTTCAGCCTGCAGCAGATCCGCCAGACCTTCGATCTCGAGAAGATCCATCTTGCCGTTTTCAAACGCACGGCGGGAGAACTCGCCGGCATCCGCAGGCCGAAATCCTTCAAGCAGTTCGAGCTCGGCAAAAATTGATGCGACAACCGCACGGCTGCCGTGGCTGTGGATTTCGATGCAGTTCTCACCCGTAAAGGAATTGGGTCCAGGGAAAACGACCATCAGCGCCTGATCGATGATCTCATTGTTTCGGTTTCGAATCGAACACAAAACCGCCTGCCGCGGTGCGGGAAGGTCACGACCGGTCAACGTCACAAAGGCTTGGAAGGCTGCGGGCCCACTGATCCTGATAATAGCGACGCCGGCCGGCAATGCTCCACTGGAGAGCGCATAAATGGTATCGGCGGAAGCTGGCATCATTCACCTCGGTTAAAACAGTCAAGCCGCATCCGAATGAACGGATGCGGCTTTAAAGCTTTGTCGATGGAACCGGTAAAACTCCGGATCAGGTATTCATCGATTCGAAGAAATCCGAATTTGTCTTGGTCTGCTTCAACTTGTCGATCAGGAACTCGATGGCATCCATCGTTCCCATCGGCGCGAGAATTCGACGAAGCACGAAAATCTTCTGGAGATCCTGACGCGGCACGAGCAGGTCTTCCTTACGTGTACCGGACTTGAGAATATCGAGCGCCGGGAAGATACGCTTGTCAGCGACCTTACGGTCAAGCACGATTTCCGAGTTACCCGTACCCTTGAATTCTTCAAAGATGACTTCGTCCATGCGGCTGCCGGTGTCGATCAGCGCGGTCGCGATAATCGTCAGCGAACCACCTTCTTCGATGTTACGTGCGGCACCGAAGAATCGCTTCGGCCGCTGCAGCGCGTTGGCATCCACACCACCGGTCAGAACCTTGCCGGAAGACGGAACGACCGTGTTATAAGCTCGGCCGAGGCGGGTGATGGAATCGAGCAGGATAACGACGTCGCGGCCATGTTCGACAAGGCGCTTCGCCTTTTCGATGACCATTTCGGCCACCTGGACGTGGCGTACAGCTGGTTCGTCGAAGGTTGACGACACCACCTCACCCTTGACCGAGCGCTGCATGTCTGTGACTTCTTCCGGACGTTCGTCGATCAGAAGAACGATCAGGTAACATTCCGGATGGTTAGCCGTGATGGAATGCGCGATGTTCTGCAAGAGAACAGTTTTACCGGTACGCGGCGGGGCGACGATCAATCCACGTTGGCCCTTGCCAAGTGGCGCGACCAGATCGATCACACGCGACGACAGATCCTTCGATGTCGGAAGCTCCAGCTCCATCTTGAACCGCTCATTCGGATAAAGCGGCGTCAGGTTATCGAAGTGAACCTTGTGACGGATCTTTTCAGGATCGTCAAAATTGATCGTGTTGACTTTGAGAAGCGCGAAATAACGTTCGCCTTCCTTGGGTCCACGGATCGGCCCCTCGACAGTATCGCCGGTCTTCAGAGAGAAACGGCGAATTTGCGAGGGCGAAATGTAGATATCGTCCGGACCCGGCAGATAATTTGCATTTGCGGACCGTAGAAAACCGAAACCGTCCTGCAGGACTTCAACGACGCCTTCGCCGATAATTTCGATGTCCTGGCTCGCGAGAACCTTGAGGATTGCGAACATAAGCTCCTGCTTGCGCATGGTGCTCGCATTTTCAACTTCCAGGGATTCAGCAAAAGTTAGCAAGTCGGTAGGCGATTTGCTCTTAAGTTCCTGAAGCTTCATTTCAGCCATGAAGGAAAGACCGTTTGATAATGTAATGTCGGGGGAGGGCGTGTTCGCGAATCAGATGCTGAGGGAGAAGCCGCAGATGACTGAATAATTCACATGCCACGAGATGAGTGGTCCGAAAATAGCGATTGAATAGGGCTACTGCAAGAGGAAAGCACGAATTCCGCGAAATTTATCGTTGCGACCTCTTAACCGAAGGGTTTCACAACCACAAGTATGACTATGAGGATCATCAGTACCGTCGGAACCTCGTTCATCAACCGCCAGTGACGGGCAGGCTTGATATTTTCATCCCGGGCGAACCGTTTGGCACTGCGGGTGAAATAGACGTGGGCGATGGTTAGAAGCACCACCAGTGCGATTTTCGCATGTAGCCAGCCGCCGGAAAAACCATAAACCGACCATGCGAGATAAAGCCCCAATATCCAGCTTATCATCATCGCCGGGTTCATGATGACCTTGATCAACCGCTGTTCCATCACCTTGAAGGTTTCGGATTGCTGCGAACCGGTGGGTGCATCGGTGTGGTAAATGAACAGGCGCGGCAGGTAAAAAATCGCCGCCATCCAGGAAATCACCGCGATGATATGAAGCGCCTTGATCCACAAATAGAGATCGGCCGGATCGGCGTAAAACAACAGCGCGACAAAAGCGGCAAAGACACCGAGCGCCATACCTGCGCGAAGGGCAGCCCTGTTTCCTGAGCGGGCGGAGGTCTGGTTCTCGCCGCTCATGCCCCGGCTCCGCCGGCACGCACCCGCTGCACCAGCCTTGCAACGTTTTCCGGATCGGCCTGCGGCGTGATGCCATGGCCGAGATTGAAGATCAGCGGGCCCTGTCCCAGAGCCTGCAGCACAGCGTCGATACCGTCCTCCAGAGCCTTGCCACCCGCCACCATCAGCATGGGGTCCAGATTGCCCTGTACCGGGCCTTCCTTCTGCAAGTCCCTTGCGAAACCGAGTGGCACCGACCAGTCGAGCCCGATGGCGTCTGCGCCCGTTTTGCGGCGATAATCCTTCAAAAGATAACCGGCCCCCTTGGCAAAGGCGATGATCTTCGCGGAGGGGCGGCGAGCGCGCACCGAAGCGATGATACGGGCGACGGGTTTTACCGCATATTCCTCGAATTCCTTCTCGCCAAGCACCCCGGCCCAGGAATCAAAAATCTGCACCGCATCGGCCCCGGCATCAATCTGCGCCACAAGGTAGTCGGCGGAAACCTCAGCCAGCAAGGCAAGAAGCTTTTCCATGGCTGCCGGCTCCCGATAACCGAACAACCGCGCCGGCGCCTGATCAGGCGTTCCGTGGCCGGCAATCATGTAGGTTGCAACCGTCCAGGGCGCACCGCAAAAACCGAGAAGCGTCGTCTCATCAGGCAAGGTCTGGCGCAAACGTGAGACGGTTTCGAAAACGGGTGAAAGATGCGCAATCACGTTGCTCGCATCCAGCCTGTCGATACCATCCACATCGATCGGATCCATGGCCGGACCTTTTCCCTCGCTGAAGGAAACATTGCGATCAAGCCCATCCGGTATCACCAGAATATCGGAAAAGAGGATAGCTGCATCAAGACCGAACCGGCGAATGGGCTGAAGGGTCACTTCGGTTGCCAGTTCGGGATTATAACAGAGATCGAGGAAACTGCCGGCGTTCTTTCGCGTTTCCCTGTACTCCGGAAGGTAACGCCCTGCCTGCCGCATCAGCCATATGGGCGGAGGTGTGACCGTCTGCCCGTTCAACACCTTTAAAACCTTACGCTCGCTCATGCCACCCAACTTCCAAAAAATAAAATCTAAGAGATTTAAAAGATTTTCTATTTCTTAGAGTCGGTGAGTAGCAAGGATTAAAATCTTTCCAGTCGATATGCCGCAGTCGGGTGTAAGCGCCAAGACCTGAACACGACATTTCATCGCTTCATCGCAATAAATGGGATAATAGATATTTATATAATATTTTCAGCTATTTAAGTTCTATCCTCTGAAGCCATTGCCTGTGGATCATCTGTGGACAGTTTTGAACAAGTTCAGAGTTTCCAGACAATTCACAGGCATGCCTGATAGCAAGGACGCCACTTGCGGATTGTGGAAAAAACCCACTTTATCCACGAGGCGGCTCGGCCCGCGGAACAATTCGGAAGTTTGTCCCGGTTTATCAACAGCGAGAGAAAAACAGCGTGGAGAACAAAAAAAGTTTCTTCCATTTGCACCTGATTTCGGACTCAACCGGAGAGACTCTCATGTCGGCCGGTCGTGCCGTCTCGGCGCAGTTCCACGCTTCGATGCCGGTGGAACATGTTTATCCGATGATCAGGAACCAGAAGCAGCTCGCCCAGGTGGTGGATCTGATCGACAAGGAACCGGGCATCGTTCTTTATACGATCGTGGATCAGCAGCTGGCCGAGTTCCTGGATTTGCGCTGTCACGCGATCGGGGTGCCCTGCGTCAACGTCCTCGAACCGATCATCGGCATTTTCCAGACCTATCTCGGCGCACCTTCGAGACGGCGGGTCGGGGCGCAGCACGCGCTGAACGCGGATTATTTCGCCCGGATCGAAGCGCTCAATTTTGCGATGGACCATGATGACGGGCAAATGCCGGAAAGCTATGACGAAGCCGATATCGTCATCATTGGGATCAGTCGAACGTCGAAAACACCGACAAGCATCTATCTCGCCAACAGAGGCATAAAGACCGCCAATATACCGGTCGTTCCAAACGTGCCGTTGCCGGAAAGCCTTTATGCCGCCACCCGTCCTCTGATCGTTGGTCTTGTCGCGACATCGGACCGCATATCGCAGGTACGTGAAAACCGGGAACTCGGCACGACCGGCGGATTTGACAGCGGGCGCTACACGGATCGCGCTACCATCATGGAAGAGCTGAAATATGCGCGTGCGCTCTGTGCCCGTAACAATTGGCCGCTGATCGATGTTACACGCCGCTCCATAGAGGAAACGGCCGCGGCAATCCTTGCCCTTCGCCCGAGGACACGATAATCCGGATCGCAACATTCGGAGCAGACAGTCGATGAAACAAGAGTTGATCCTCGCCTCGTCCAGCGCATCCCGTCAGATGTTGATGCGCAATGCGGGGCTGACCTTTTCGGCGATCCCGGCGGATATTGACGAGCGCGCGCTCGACGAGCAGCTGGAAAAAAATGGCGCAAAGCCGGAAGAGGTTGCGCTGGAACTGGCCAAGGCGAAGGCGCTCTCGGTAAGTGCCCTGCATCCGCAAGCACTCGTTCTTGGATGCGACCAGACGATGGCGCTCGGTGCCCGGGTGTACCACAAGCCAAAAACCATGGCCGAAGCCGAAGCACATCTGCTCTCATTATCCGGCAAGGTTCATCGCCTGAACAGTGCAGCCGTTCTTGCCCGCGGCGGTGATGTCGTATGGCAGACGATTTCCAGTGCCGAGCTTTCGGTGCGAAATTTGAGCGCCGAATTCGTCTCTCGCCACCTGCAACGCGTGGGTGAAAAGGCCTTGAGCAGTGTCGGTGCCTATCAGCTCGAGGGCGAAGGAATCCAGCTATTTACTTCGATAGAGGGGGATTATTTCACCATTCTTGGCCTGCCGCTTCTGCCTCTCTTAATGAAACTGCGCGACATGGATGTCATCGATGGCTGATTCACGTGAAACATTAACTATAAACGCCTTCGTTGTCGGTTATCCGATCAAGCACTCCCGGTCACCGATCATCCATTCCTACTGGCTGAAGAAATTCGGGATACCCGGCTCCTATAAGGCCATTGAGGTTGCCCCCGATGACTTCCCCGATTTCATCACGGCACTAAAGGACCAGGGACCTGGTGCAGCGGTGGGTGGCAATGTTACCATTCCGCACAAGGAAGCGGCCTTTAAGCTGGCGGATAGTCCCGACGAGCTGGCGGAGGAACTGGGTGCAGCCAATACCGTCTGGATGGAAGAGGGCAGGCTGCATGCCACCAACACGGATGGCTATGGCTTCGTTTCCAATCTCGATGAGCGCCATCCCGGATGGGAGAAAACCGACCGGGCGGTGGTGTTCGGAGCCGGCGGTGCAAGCAGGGCCGTCGTTCAGTCGCTACGGGACCGCGGCATTGCCGAAATCCATGTCCTGAACCGCACGGTCGAACGTGCCCGTGAAATGGCTGACCGTTTCGGTGCACGGGTTTTTTCTCATCCTCAGGGCGCGCTTCATGAAGTCATGCAGGACGCCGGGTTGTTTGTGAACACGACATCGCTGGGTATGGACGGAACGGAAGCGCCCGAGATTGATTTTTCGCCGCTCGCTGCAAGTGCTGTTGTAACCGATATCGTCTATGTGCCGTTGAGAACCCCCATCCTCCAGATGGCGCAGACACAGGGTATTGCGACGGTCGATGGGCTTGGCATGCTCCTTCATCAGGCAAAACCCGGCTTTAAAAAATGGTTCGGCAAAACGCCGGAAGTTGATGACACTCTTCGTTGCCTCATCATTGAGGATATGGAGAAACATTGATGATCGTCATCGGTCTCACCGGCTCGATCGGAATGGGAAAAACGACCACGGCGAAACTGTTTGCCGCGGAAGGTATACCGGTTCTCGATTCTGATGCGGTTGTGCACGACCTCTATTCAGCAGAAGCCGTGCCGATGATCGAAGCCGCCTTTCCGGGCACGACCATTTCCGGCACGGTCGACCGTCTTGAACTCGGTAACATCCTCAGGGAGAATCCGGCTAATTTTAGAATGCTGGAAGCAATCGTCCATCCGCTTGTTCGTGAAAGACAGGAAGCTTTTCTCCGTAAGGCGAGAGAGGAAAATCAAAATTTCGCCGTTCTCGATATCCCGCTACTGTTTGAAACCGGCGCGGAAACGAGGGTCGATAAAGTAGTCGTTGTTAGTTGCGCGCCGGAAATACAGCGCCAGCGGGTTTTGTCCCGTCCCGGCATGACGGAAGAGAAATTCGAAATGATATTGGCCCGGCAGATGCCCGATGCCGAAAAGCGCCGGCGCGCCGATTTTATCATCGATAGCGGAAATGGTGTCGAAGCTGCGCGGGATCAGGTAAGAGAAATTCTGCAGAGACTAAGTGCCGGTTCGGGCAACGGAGAGAAAAATGCGTGAGATCATTTTCGATACGGAAACCACAGGCCTTGAATCGAAACTGGACCGCGTGATCGAAATCGGCGGAATCGAGCTCAACAACCATTTTCCGACCGGCCGCACATTGCATATTTATATCAACCCGGAAGATCGCAAGGTTCACCCGGACGCGCTTGCGGTGCATGGCATCACCGACGACTTCCTGAAAGACAAGCCGAAATTCGCCGAAGTCGTCGACGAAATCCGCGAATTTTTTGAAGGTGCCCGATGGGTGGCGCATAATGCGACATTCGACATGGGTTTTATCAATGCGGAATTTGCCCGCCTCGGCATTGCGCCGGTCTCATCTGAATTGGTGACGGATACGCTTTCGCTTGCACGCCGCAAGCACCCGATGGGTCCGAATTCCCTCGACGCACTTTGCCGGCGTTACGGGATCGACAACTCCCACCGCACCAAGCACGGCGCGCTTCTCGACTCCGAACTGCTCGCCGAAGTCTACATAGAAATGATTGGTGGGCGCCAGACAGCGCTCGGTTTCGGTTCCGGCTCCAAACAGCAAGCGGTCACTATCGAGGATGATGATGTCCCAAATGAGCCGTTGCAAAGGCCGCATCCTCTACCATCAAGACTGGATGCGGAGACCATCGCGGCGCACGGCAAGCTCGTTCTCGGCATGGGCGACAAGGCGATCTGGAACCGTTACCAGAATTAAGTGCGCCTGGCGCTTAGATGCGCCGTTGAAAAATGACGACAACCTCAAATAAAAACCCGGGCGCTGAACCCGGGTTTTTTTTGTCTGAACTCTAAAAAGAGCGGCGTCTCGTGCAATTCAGTTCGGTACGGCCTGAACCTTGGCTCTGGCCTGTTCCTCGGCAACGCGCTGCGAAAACATCTGCGCGAAATCGATCGGATCGATCATCAGCGGCGGGAAGCCACCATTGCGAGTGACATCGGCGATGATCTGGCGTGCGAAGGGGAACAGCAGGCGCGGGCACTCAATGAACAGCACCGGCAGCATATGTTCCTGCGGGAAACCGGCAATGCGGAACACGCCGCCATAAACCAGCTCGGCTGCAAACAGAACCTTGTCGCCATCCTTGGCTTCGGCATTCAGCGTCAGCACAACGTCGAAATCCGAACCAGAAATCGGGTTTGCGTTGACATTGACATTGATGTTGATCGACGGCGCATTGTCACGAGCCTGAAGCGAACGAGGAGCACCCGGATTTTCGAAAGAAAGATCCTTGATGTACTGGGTAAGAATGTTGAGGGAAGGACTAACTGCGCCCTGTGCGCCATTTTCAGCGGTCATTACGTTTCCTCGCGGCGTGATTTCGTGGAAGGCGGTCTATCATTTCGACTTGAGCCTTACAACCCTCGTGCTCTCGGCTCCCTAACCCTTTGCCGTGCTTCAGGGTTTGGGCAGGTTGCGATCATCCGGCTTTTGGGACCAGGGAGAATCCTTGGGCCCTTCGCGGTGAAACTCCTGTTCGTCGAGGTCCACGACCTTGGAGCTACCCTTATTTCCCTGACCATTGCTGAACCCGGAAAAGTCACCGGGTTGCGGCCCGGTCTGGCCGCCGGGTTGACCCGACTGGCGAAAAGAACCGGCCACGACGACGCGGGGTCCGAGGATCTTCCAGAAAAAACGTCTCACCGTTTTCGACAGAAGCAGGAGACCGAGTATATCGGTGATGAAACCCGGGATGAACAGCAGGATGCCCGCCACGACGCGCATGGCGCCATTGACCAGCTCATCGGCAGGCTGGGCGCCGGTACGACCTGCGGCCTGAAGATTTCTCACCATGCCGATGCCGCCGAGCCGCAGGATCAGCAACCCCAGAAACGACGTGAACAGGACGAGCGCCAATGTCAGCCACAGACCGATTGTCTTGCCGACGATGATGAAACCGGCAATTTCCAGGATTGGCATCATCAGGATGACGATGGGGAGAAAGGAAAAACGCATCTTCTAGCCTTGCGTGTGCATCTCTGGCAGATTGCCGGTTCCCGAGAACACCGATGATTGAATCTGCACATTTGAATGATGATAAGATGCAGACTATATGATGTTCAGGTTTTTGAATTTAAATGGCGGTTTTGGTAAAAGATGGGCTTTAGCGACTTTATCACATTGTTTTTTCTCGTTGCAGCGGTGCTGATCTTTCTTCAGCTGCGCAGCGTTCTTGGTCGCCGAACCGGCAATGAGAAGCCGCCATTCGACCCTTACACGCCGCGCGATGTCGCGAAAGGCCCCGTCACGGACGATAACAAGGTCGTGACCCTGCCCAAACGCTCTGAGGCGGAGGACGAAAACCGCTTTGCCGAGGCGGATGCTCTGGCACCCGTCGATACTGCCTTGAATACATCCCTGCGCGAGCTGATGACCAAGGACCCGACCTTCCGCCCCAAGGAATTCCTGAACGGCGCCCGCATGGCCTATGAGATGATCGTCATGGGTTTTGCCGATGGTGACCGCAAGACGTTGAAGAACCTTCTGTCGAAGGAAGTTTTCGACGGGTTCGAGGCGGCCATTTCCGAGCGGGAAAGTCGCGGCGAGGTGGTCAAGTCCACTTTCGTGGGAATAGAGAAGGCCGATATCACCCAGGCCGGTATCCGCGATTCCGAAGAGCAGATCACGCTCAGAATAGTCAGCCAGCTGATTTCGGCCACCTATGACAAGGATGGCAAGCTGGTGGACGGCGATCCCGATGCGGTTGCGGAAGTGGACGACATCTGGACCTTCTCGCGTGATGTCCGCTCGCGCGATCCCAACTGGAAGCTGATCGCCACTGAATCCGAGCAATGAACACGCCCTTTTCGTTCGAAGAAGTTTCTTTCGGTGATCTGCCGGGATGGCAGGACGACGATCCGCGTAAGCTGTTTCCGGCGATGCGGACGATCCTGTCACATCTTCGGAATTCAAAACCCTACAGGACCGGCGCGCTGGGTCTCACCGCCGGCGAACTGGCCTCGCTTCTGGAACTGGCCGATGAGGAACAAGCGGATAGTCCCCAGCAGGCCCGCCGGTTTTTCGAGACGAATTGTGTACCTTTCAAAATTTCACCACCCGGCGGAAAACGCGGTTTTGTAACTGCCTTTTATGAACCGGAGCTTGAGGTATCGTCCGTCCGCGACGATGTCTGGAAGTATCCGGTCTACCGCCGCCCACCGGAGCTGGTGGATATCGACGACGAAAATCGCCCGAGCGGTTTCGATCCGTCCTATGCTTTTGGCAGAGAGGGTGAGGACGGCATTTCCTATTTTCCCGATCGCCGCGCGATCGACGAAGGATATCTGCAGGGCAGGGGGCTTGAGATTGCCTGGGCGAAATCGAAGGTCGATCTGTTTTTCGTCCACGTTCAGGGTGCTGCCCGTCTTCTGTTTCCTGATGGAGAGGTGAAACGCATCACCTATGCCGCCAAGGCCGGGCATCCGTTCTCGCCGATCGGTCGGTTGCTTCTGGATCGTGGGGAACTGGATCCGAAAACGATCTCGATGCAGACAATTCGCAAATGGCTCGCCGACCATCCGGATGAGGTGGATGGGGTGCTATGGCATAATCGCTCCTATATTTTTTTCCGGGAGGCTGATGTTGCCGGCCTGGATATGGGACCGATCGCCGCCGCCAAGGTGCCGCTGGTCGCCGGGCGGGCGCTTGCGGTGGACAGGCTCATCCACACCTTCGGTTTTCCCTTCTTTATCCATGCGCCGTCATTGACCCACCTGGATAATGGCAAGCCCTTCGCGCGGTTGATGCTGGCGCTCGATACCGGCTCGGCCATCGTTGGCCCGGCACGCGGCGACATTTTCACCGGCTCGGGTTTTGAAGCCGGGGAACTTGCAGGCACAGTGCGCAACGACGCCGATTTCTATATGCTGCTGCCGCATGTTGCTGCGAAAAGGTATCGGCGATGAAGGGCAGTCGAAAGCTTGGCAAGGAAGAACGCATTCTGTGGGGTAAGGTCGCAAGAACAGCCCGACCCATCTCCGGCAGGCTGGAGGATTTGCTGGCTTTCGACGATATCGAGGAAGCCGCGGCGGAACCTGTCGTCCCGCAAACGGCAAACGCCGTCTTCCCTAGGATGCTCGCGGAGCCGGTGGACGTTTCGCCCTTTACGCCGGACAAGAAGCCAAAAATTCATCAACCGATGGAAAAGCCGATTAAGCGCAAGTTGACGCGCGGGCGGTTGCCGCTGGAAGGACGTATCGATCTGCATGGCATGTTTCAGAGCGAAGCCCATGCGGTTCTGCTCGACTTTCTATTGCGGGCGCACGAACGGGGCCTCCGGCACGTGCTCGTCATCACCGGCAAGGGTCGCTCCATCGGCAGCGATGGTGCGCTGAAAAGGGCCGTGCCCATGTGGTTCGCCAAACCGGAATATCGTTACTTGATTTCGTCCTATGAGGATGCATCCGCCAATCACGGCGGCGATGGCGCTCTCTATGTCCGGTTGGCGCGCCGCAAGGGTGAAAAATCATGACGCCCTTTGCAGAAGCCGTGCGGCTGCTTCGTGAGCGCAAGGGTGTGACACAGAAGGAGATGGCGGCGGCAATCGGCGTTTCCCCCGCTTATCTCTCGGCACTGGAGCACGGCAAACGCGGCAAACCGAGCTTCGATCTCCTCCAGCGCATCGCCGGATATTTCAACATCATCTGGGATGAGGCGGAGGAATTGTTCTTTCTCGCCGGCTCCTCCGACCCCAAGGTGGCGATCGACACGGTCGGTCTGCCGCCGCAATATACGGCTTTTGCCAATCGGCTGGCGCGGGATATTCGCAAGCTGCCGCTGAGTGTGATAGAGGAACTGTCAGCGGTGCTACAAAAAAGCCGTTCTTGCGATTGAAACCCCTCTATCCCCTGCTTTATGCAGCGTTCTGAGGCATGTGGCCTTTGGGATTGAGTGTAGAATTTCTATAGTCGTATGTCGGATTTGAGTGATTCGCGGGCTTCAGGCCTTCTCACTGAAAACTTGGCCAGGAAATTTTGGAAAGAGTACTTATGACCGAAACATCGTCAAGCGAAGTCGGCGCCAACACTGAATACGGAGCCGATTCGATCAAGGTCCTGAAGGGTCTTGATGCTGTGCGCAAACGGCCCGGCATGTATATCGGCGATACCGATGACGGCTCCGGTCTGCATCACATGGTCTACGAGGTGGTCGACAACGCCATCGACGAGGCTCTTGCGGGTCATGCCGATCTGGTGACGGTAACGCTCAACGCCGATGGTTCGGTGACGGTAACGGACAACGGACGCGGCATTCCGACTGATATCCATTCTTCCGAGGGCGTTTCCGCCGCGGAAGTCATCATGACCCAGCTTCATGCGGGCGGAAAATTCGACCAGAACTCCTACAAGGTTTCCGGCGGTCTGCATGGCGTGGGCGTTTCGGTCGTAAATGCGCTTTCGGTTTGGCTGAAGCTCAGAATCCGCCGCAATGGCAAGCTGCACGAAATCGGCTTCACCCATGGGGTTGCCGATGCTCCGCTCTCGGTCATTGGCGAATATGAGGGCCGCTCCGGCACGGAAGTCACCTTCCTGGCGAGCCCCGACACCTTCACCATGACGGATTATGATTTTGGTACGCTGGAGCATCGCCTGCGCGAACTGGCGTTTTTGAATTCCGGTGTTCGTATCGTGCTCACCGACAAGCGTCATTCTGATATCAAACAGGAAGAGTTGCTCTACGATGGCGGTCTTGAAGCCTTCGTGCGTTATCTCGACCGGGCCAAGAAACCGCTGGTGGACAAGCCGGTCGCCATTCATGGCGAAAAGGACGGCATCACGGTTGAGGTCGCGCTCTGGTGGAACGACAGCTACCACGAAAATGTGCTCTGCTTCACCAACAACATTCCCCAGCGCGACGGCGGCACCCATATGGCTGGCTTCCGCGCGGCGCTCACGCGTCAGATGACATCCTATGCCGAGACTTCCGGCATCATGAAAAGGGAAAAGGTCAGCTTGCAGGGTGAGGACTGCCGCGAAGGACTGACGGCAATTCTTTCCGTCAAGGTTCCCGACCCCAAGTTTTCTTCGCAGACGAAGGACAAGCTCGTTTCGTCTGAAGTGCGCCCTGTCGTGGAAAGTCTCGTCAATGAGGCCCTGTCCACCTGGCTAGAGGAACATCCGTCCGACGCCAAGATTCTTGTCGGCAAGGTGGTGGAAGCGGCCATTGCCCGTGAAGCCGCCCGCAAGGCGCGCGAACTGACGCGCCGCAAGGGTGCGCTCGATATCGCCTCTCTGCCCGGCAAGCTCGCCGATTGTTCCGAACGCGATCCGGCGAAATCCGAACTCTTCCTCGTCGAGGGTGACTCCGCAGGCGGTTCGGCCAAGCAGGGCCGCTCGCGCGAAACGCAGGCCATCCTGCCACTACGCGGTAAGATCCTGAACGTTGAGCGCGCCCGTTTCGACAAGATGCTGTCCAGCCAGGAAATCGGCACGCTGATCACCGCGCTCGGCACGTCGATCGGCAAGGACGAATTCAACGCAGACAAGCTGCGCTACCACAAGATCATCATCATGACGGATGCTGACGTCGACGGCGCCCACATTCGTACCCTGCTGTTGACCTTCTTCTTCCGCCAGATGCCGGAACTGATCGAGCGTGGCCATCTCTATATCGCCCAGCCGCCGCTTTATAAGGTGACGCGCGGCAAATCCGTGCAGTATCTCAAGGATGAGAAGGCGCTGGAAGAATATCTGATCTCGATGGGCATCGAGGATACGTCGCTGACGCTCGGCTCCGGCGAAGTACGCATCGGCGCTGACCTTCGTGAGGTCATTCTCGATGCGGTGCGCATGCGCACGCTGATCGACGGTCTGCATTCCCGCTACAGCCGCTCCATCGTGGAACAGGCCGCCATTGCGGGTGCCCTGAACCCCGAGCTTTCGGCCGATGCTGCCCGTGCCCAGGAAACCGTTGCCGAAGTGGCCCGGCGTCTGGACATGATCGCGGAAGAAACCGAACGCGGCTGGTCCGGCCTGGTGCTGGAAGATGGCGGCTTGCGCTTCGAGCGCATGGTACGCGGTGTCAAGGAAATCTCGACGCTCGATATGGGCCTGATCGGTTCGGTCGATGCCCGTCATATCGATCAGCTCGCGGCCCGCACGCGCGATATTTACGTCACTCCGCCGGTTCTGCAACGCAAGGACGGCACTATGGAACTGGCCGGACCGCGTGCGCTTCTGGATGCTATTTTCGCCGCCGGCCGCAAGGGTCTTTCCATGCAGCGTTACAAGGGTCTCGGTGAAATGAACGCCGAGCAGCTGTGGGAAACCACACTCGACGCCAATGTACGTTCGCTGCTGCAGGTCAAGGTCAACGATGCCACGGATGCCGACGGCCTGTTTTCGCGCCTGATGGGCGATGAGGTGGAACCGCGCCGCGACTTCATTCAGGAAAATGCGCTCAGCGTTGCCAATCTCGACATTTAATCCTGTGGGACGTCTCGCGTGACGATTCACGTGAAACGAAACTTTAACGAAAGGCCCGGCGGTCAATTTTCCGCCGGGCCTTTTGTCATCTGTGTTGTCGGATATCAATCGGCCTTGCCGCTGAACCGCCCCTTGAAAGCTACGTCCGAAAGGGGGAGGCGCTTGCTGGGCACTTCCCGTTCTGCCAGATCGTCAGGAAGAACAGCCTTGTCGGTCAATGTGCCGATGGCAACTGCGGCCTCCACCTTATATCCATCCGGAACATCAAGCTTTTCCACGATCTGGTCTTTAAATATGCCTGCCATGCCATGGGCGTGGTAACCGAGCAGATGCGCCTGCATGGCGAGTGAAAACCATGCCGCACCGGCATCGAAGGAATGGGTCGCTGAAGGCTTTTTCTCACCCTCTCGTGAAATATTGTGGTCGCGGGAAAGGACGAAGAGCAGCACTGAGGCATTTTTTGCCCAGCGCTGGTTTCCTTCCATCAGCAGTTCCACGAAGAGCGGCCAATCCTCGCTATCTTTGTGCGCGTAGACAAACCGCCACGGTTGCTGGTTGGATGCCGATGGCGCCCAATGCGCGGCATCGAGAATGGTCAGCAGATGCTCGTTTGGCATCGCATCTCCATCGAATGCGCGAGGAGACCAGCGATCGAGGAAGAGTGGATCGACGGGATATTCGGATTGCCGGGAATTGCTATTTGTCACGGGCGTGTCCTTTTGATTGTCGGGAGGGAAAAGGTATTTTTCGAAAGTCGAAGCAGTCAAGGGGTGACAAGTATGAATGTATCGTTCATATATGCATCACCTTGTCTGACAACCGGGAGAGAGTTCCATGAAATTGATGCGCGTTGGCCAGCCTGGCCAGGAAAAACCTGCGATCCTCGACGCGGAAGGAAAAGTCCGCGATCTGTCTGCTCATGTCAAAGACATCGGCGGTGAAGCCATTTCTCCGGAAGGCCTGAAGAAGATTGCCGCCATCGACCTCGGCACTCTTCCCGTAATCTCCGAAGAGCGCATTGGCGCTTGCGTTGCCGGAACCGGAAAATTCATCTGTATCGGCCTCAATTTCTCTGACCACGCCGCTGAAACCGGTGCGACCGTACCGCCGGAACCGGTCATTTTCATGAAGGCGACCTCGGCAATCGTCGGTCCGAACGATAACGTTGTCATTCCGCGCGGTTCTGAGAAGACCGACTGGGAAGTCGAACTCGGCGTCGTCATCGGCAAGACCGCGAAATATGTATCTGAGGCCGATGCTCTCGACTACGTCGCCGGTTATTGCGTTTCGCACGATGTTTCTGAGCGCGCGTTCCAGACGGAGCGTGCCGGACAGTGGACCAAGGGTAAGTCCTGCGACACCTTCGGTCCGATCGGCCCCTGGCTGGTCACGAAGGACGAAATCACCGATCCGCAGAACCTCGGAATGTGGCTGAAGGTCAACGGCCAGACAATGCAGGACGGCTCCAGCAAGACCATGGTTTACGGCGTCGCGCATGTCGTTTCCTATCTCAGCCAGTTCATGTCTCTGCATCCCGGCGACGTCATTTCCACCGGCACGCCTCCCGGCGTCGGCATGGGCCAGAAGCCCCCGCGTTACCTCAAGACCGGCGATGTCGTTGAACTCGGCATTGAAGGCCTCGGTTCCCAGAAACAGACCTTCGTTGCCGACATCTGATTATCAACAAACGTTCAACTGAAATTGAGGCGCCGGAGGGAAACCACCGGCGCCTTCGATTTTGTGCAGTTGCGAAAAGCTGCTATGGTCAAAAAAAGAGCTTGATCCGCGAGGAGGCGTAATCAGTGTTCTACCACCTCTATGAAATGAACCATGCGGCGATGGCGCCACTGCGCGCCGGTGCCGATATGATGCGCCAGGCATGCAGCAATCCTTTGAACCCGCTTTCCAGCACCGCCTTCGGGCGAAGCCTCGATGCAGGCTTTGAGGTATTCGAGCGGCTGACGCGCCGTTACATCAAGCCGGAGTTCGGTTTGGCGACTACCACCGTCGATGACCGGACCGTTGCCGTCACTGAAGAGATCATTTGGTCGCGTCCCTTCTGTAATCTCGTTCATTTCAAAAAAGAACTCGATGCGGCCCGCAAACCAGATCCGAAGGTGCTGCTGGTGGCGCCTATGTCAGGCCACTACGCCACATTGCTGCGGGGAACGGTCGAGGCGCTGCTGCCATCGGCGGATATCTATATCACCGATTGGATCGATGCCCGCATGGTGCCAGTCACCGAAGGGACATTCGATCTCGACGATTACATCAGCTACGTCATCGATATGCTGCGCGAGATCGGGCCCGGCGCCCATGTGGTCGCCGTTTGTCAGCCTTCGGTTCCGGTTCTGGCCGCAGTGTCCCTGATGGAAGCCGATGGTGACGGTTTCGCGCCTGCATCCATGACGCTGATGGGCGGTCCGATCGATACGCGCATCAATCCCACAGCTGTCAACGGTCTGGCCACGGCCAAGCCAATCGAATGGTTCCGCGACAATGTCGTCATGCAGGTACCGTGGCCGCAGCCGGCTTTTGGCCGGAATGTCTATCCCGGCTTTCTGCAATTATCCGGCTTCATGTCCATGAACCTCGACAAGCACATGACGGCACACAAGGATTTCTACCTGAACCTCGTCAAGAACGACGGCGATTCCGCTGAGAAGCATCGCGATTTTTACGATGAATATCTGGCCGTGATGGATTTGACGGCGGAGTTCTACCTGCAGACAGTGGAAACCGTCTTCATCGAACACGCGCTTCCCAAGGGAAACATGCAGCATAGGGGCAGGGCGGTCGATCCCGCTGCCATTCGTAACGTCGCGCTGTTCACCGTGGAAGGCGAAAACGACGATATTTCCGGTGTGGGCCAGACCAAAGCCGCGCACGATCTTTGCCGGAACATCCCCGATGAAAAGCGTGCGCACTACATGCAGCCCGACGTCGGTCACTACGGCGTTTTCAACGGGTCGCGTTTCCGCAAGGAGATTGTGCCGCGCATGGTGGAATTCATCCGCAAGAATCAGACTGTCTAGCGCTGGAAGCCAGGCGATGCCGCGCATTTGCGTGGCCAAGCCGGTGTCGAATCGGCTATGAACAGTCCATGTTTTCGTTCCTCAGAAAATCCGTGAAGTCGCCGGCGCCGAAAAAGGTAGCGCCCAGCCAGCGCACCGTCGAGGTGGCTGGCCGTCATGTGCCAATTACGGTGAAGGAAAACCCGCGCGCCACGCGCATCACCTTGCGCATCGAACCCGGCGGCCGGGCTCTGAAGCTGACGATCCCGATGGGGCTTCACCATGGCCAGGTGGATGATTTTCTCGAAAGGCATCAGGGCTGGATTGAAGGCAAGCTTTCGAAAATCACCCCAGATGACGGTTTGCGTCATGGTGCGTCGGTTGATATTCGCGGCGTATCCCATCGTATCCATCACACTGGCAGCCTGCGTGGCCTGACTCATATCTCCAAAGACGAGGACGGCACGGCGGTATTGAAAGTCAGCGGAGCGCCCGAACACCTCCGCAGACGGGTGGCCATGTTTTTGAAAAAGGAAGCGAAGGCTGATCTGGAGAGGCTTGTTGCGGTTCACGCGAGCGCGGCCGGAAAGCCCGTGCGATCCATCAGCATGAAGGACACCCGCAGCCGCTGGGGTTCGTGTTCCCATGATGGAAATCTGAGTTTCTCGTGGCGTATCGTCATGGCTCCGGAAAAGGTCATCGATTATCTCGCAGCCCACGAGGTTGCGCATCTGCGGGAAATGAACCACGGCCCGAAATTCTGGGCCCTGTGCGAAAAACTCTGCCCGCATACGCAGGAAGCCAAGGAATGGCTGAAACGTCACGGCTCTAAACTCCACGCTATCGATTTTGATTGAAAGTGGAGGCGTGCATCGCCATCTGGATTCACGTGAAACATTCCATGGAAAACGGGTGCGATTTGGCTCGACTCTTGTCGCATTTCGTGTCAGGTCGCGGGTATGAAACCGGATATCAAGATTTGCGGATTGAAGACACCGGAAGCGCTGGAGCGTGCCGTCAGGCGCGGCGCCTCCCATGTCGGCTTTATTTTCTTTGAAAAGAGCCCCCGCAACATCGAGCCCGATATCGCCGGCAGGCTGGCGGAAGCCGCCCGTGGCGCCGCAAAGGTTGTCGCCGTTACCGTCAATGCCGACAATGATGATCTGGACGAGATCGTCGATCTGCTGAGACCGGATATTCTGCAATTGCACGGCAGTGAAAGCCCGGAGAGGGTGCTGAACATCAAAGCACTCTACGGACTTCCGGTAATGAAGGCGCTTTCCGTTCGCGACGCCGCTGATCTTGCCAAGATTGATCCCTATATAGGCATAGCCGACCGTTTCCTGCTGGATGCCAAGGCGCCTGCGGGTTCCGATTTGCCGGGAGGCAACGGAGTATCCTTCGACTGGACCATCCTGCGCTCTCTTGACGGAAGTATCGATTACATGCTTTCCGGGGGATTGAACAAGGACAATGTCGCGGAGGCTCTGGCCGAAACCGGAGCTGGCGGACTGGATTTGTCGTCCGGTGTGGAGAGCGCGCCGGGCGTCAAGGATCTTGCGATGATTGATGCATTCTTCGATGTGGTGAATGATTGGTCGAAAGGCCCAAAGGGAGCTTGAAGTGAACGACGCGCCAACACCCAATTCTTTCCGCGCCGGTCCCGATGAGGACGGCCGTTTTGGCATTTACGGAGGCCGCTTCGTTGCCGAAACGCTGATGCCGCTTATTCTGGATTTGCAGGCGGAGTGGGAGAAGGCAAAGACCGATCCCGAATTTCAGGCAGAACTCAAATATCTCGGCGCTCATTATACTGGCCGCCCGAGCCCGCTTTATTTCGCGGAACGCCTGACGGCCGAACTGGGCGGCGCCAAGATCTATTTCAAGCGCGAAGAGCTGAATCACACCGGCTCGCACAAGATCAACAATTGCCTTGGCCAGATCCTGCTTGCCAAGCGCATGGGCAAGACCCGTATCATTGCCGAAACCGGTGCCGGCCAGCACGGCGTTGCCTCGGCGACCGTCGCCGCGCGCTTCGGCCTGCCCTGCGTCGTTTATATGGGCGCGACGGATGTTGCCCGTCAGGCGCCGAATGTTTTCCGCATGAAGCTTCTGGGCGCTGAGGTAAAGCCGGTAACGGCCGGCCACGGCACTCTGAAAGATGCCATGAACGAGGCGCTGCGCGACTGGGTCACCAATGTCGATGACACCTATTACCTGATCGGCACAGCTGCCGGCCCGCATCCCTATCCGGAAATGGTTCGCGATTTCCAGGCCGTCATCGGTGAGGAAGCAAAGGCACAGATGCTGGAGGCGGAGGGCCGTCTTCCGGATATGGTCATTGCGGCTGTTGGCGGTGGCTCGAATGCCATCGGCATCTTCCATCCTTTCCTTGATGACAAGAGTGTCCGTATCGTCGGCGTCGAGGCTGGCGGCAGGGGTCTTTCGGGTGAGGAGCATTGCGCTTCGATCACGGCCGGTTCGCCGGGGGTTCTGCACGGAAACCGCACCTACCTTCTTCAGGATGCGGATGGCCAGATCAAGGAAGGCCATTCCATCTCCGCAGGTCTCGATTATCCCGGCATCGGCCCTGAGCATTCCTGGCTGAACGATATCGGCCGCGTGGAATATGTACCGATCATGGACCACGAGGCGCTGGACGCCTTCCAGATGCTGACGCGCCTCGAAGGCATCATTCCCGCTCTGGAGCCAAGTCACGCGCTGGCGGAAGTCATCAAGCGCGCACCGAAGATGGGCAAGGATGAGATCATCCTGATGAATCTCTCGGGTCGTGGGGACAAGGATGTCCACACCGTCAGCAAGTTCCTCGGAATGGAAATGTAAGACCATGACTGCACGTATGGACAAGCGCTTTGCCGATCTGCGCGCTGAAAACCGCCCGGCTCTGATTACCTATTTCATGGGCGGCGACCCGGATTTCGAAACCTCGCTCGGCATCATGAAGGCCCTGCCGGAAGCAGGCGCCGACGTTATCGAGCTCGGCATGCCGTTTTCCGACCCGATGGCGGATGGCCCGGCGATCCAGCTGGCAGGACAGCGCGCGCTGAAAGGCGGCCAGACGCTGAAAACCACGCTCGATCTCGCCCGCGAGTTCCGCAAGGAAGACGACGCGACCCCGATCGTGATGATGGGATACTACAATCCGATCTACATCTACGGCGTCGACAAATTTCTTGACGATGCGTTGGCGGCTGGCGTCGATGGTCTGATCGTGGTCGATCTGCCGCCTGAAATGGATGATGAGCTCTGCGTGCCCGCCTTGGCGCGCGGCGTGAATTTCATCCGTCTCGCCACGCCGACGACGGATGGCAAGCGCTTGCCGACCGTTCTTAAAAATACCTCAGGTTTCGTTTATTACGTATCGATGAACGGTATTACCGGTTCCGCACTGCCCGATCCCTCGTTGATCTCAGGCGCGGTCGGTCGTATCAAGGCGCATACGGAACTGCCGGTTTGCGTCGGTTTTGGTGTCAAGACGGCCGATCATGCCAAAGCGATCGGTGCCGTGGCGGATGGCGTGGTGGTCGGTTCGGCCATCGTCAACCAGATTGCCGGCAGTCTGACGAAGGACGGGCAGGCAACCGCCGATACCGTGCCATCTGTCACGACGCTGGTAAAAGGACTTTCAACGGGCGTGCGTGCGTCGCGCCTTGCCGCTGCGGAATAAGCGCGCGGCCCAGTCAGGAGTAGTCAGTTGAACTGGATCACCAATTACGTACGGCCCCGGATCAATTCCATGCTTGGCCGCCGCCCGGAGGTTCCTGAGAACCTGTGGATCAAGTGCCCGGAAACGGGCGAGATGGTCTTCCACAAGGATCTGGAAGATAACAAGTGGGTCATTCCCGCTTCCGGTTACCACATGAAGATGCCGGCAAAGGCGCGTCTCGTCGATCTTTTCGATGGTGGCGTCTATGAGGCCTTGCCGCAGCCGAAGGTAGCGCAGGATCCGCTGAAGTTCCGCGATTCCAAGAAATACACCGATCGTCTGCGCGACAGCCGCACGAAGACCGAGCAGGAAGATACCATTCTTGCTGGCGTTGGCCTCCTGAAAGGCCTGAAGATCGTTGCCGTTGTGCATGAATTCCAGTTCATGGGCGGTTCTCTCGGCATCGCGGCCGGCGAAGCCATCGTCAAGGCGTTCGAGCGCGCCATTTCCGAGCGTTGCCCGCTGGTCATGTTCCCGGCTTCCGGTGGCGCCCGCATGCAGGAAGGCATTCTGTCGCTGATGCAGCTGCCGCGCACCACGGTTGCTGTCAACATGCTGAAAGAAGCAGGCATGCCCTACATCGTGGTTCTGACGAACCCGACGACGGGTGGTGTCACTGCTTCCTACGCCATGCTGGGTGACGTGCATATCGCCGAGCCGGGCGCCGAAATCTGCTTTGCGGGCAAGCGCGTGATCGAGCAGACCATTCGCGAAAAGCTCCCGGAAGGCTTCCAGACATCGGAATACCTGCTGGAGCACGGCATGGTGGATATGGTGATCGATCGCCGCGAAATTCCCGATACGCTGGCAAGCCTTCTCAAGATCATGACGAAGGCTCCGGCAGAAGCAAACGCGGTCATTCCGCTCGCGGCTTCGGCCTGACGGAAAAATATGTCGCCCGGAGGCGGGAAGCGCCTTCGGGATGACGTTATACGTTGCATGATTTCATCTCGGGTGCGGCGGACAAATGGCCAATACAACGCCTGAAAGGCGAACAGAAGATATGACGAAGCCCGCAATCGGCGAGGCCGAACAGATCATAGAAAAGCTGATGCAGCTTCACCCCAAGGGTTTTGATCTTTCACTGGACAGAATTTCCCGTCTTCTGGAAAAACTAGGCAGCCCTCAGAAAAGGTTGCCGCCGGTTATTCATGTCGCAGGCACCAACGGCAAGGGTTCGGTTACGGCCTTTTGCCGCGCATTACTGGAGGCGGCAGGACTTTCCGTGCACGTTCACACCTCTCCGCATCTCGTGAACTGGCATGAACGTTATCGCATCGGCGTTTCCGCCGAAAAAGGCCGTTATGTCGATGATGCCGTCTTTGCGGATGCGCTGCGCCGCATCGAAGCTGCCAACGGCGGCCAGATGATAACGGTTTTCGAAATTCTGACCGCCGCGATGTTTCTGCTCTTCGCGGAGCATCCGGCAGATGCTGCCGTGGTCGAGGTTGGACTCGGTGGGCGCTTCGATGCGACCAATGTGATCAACAACCCGGCCGTTTCCGTTATCATGCCGATATCGCTCGATCATCAGGCCTATCTCGGCGACCGGGTGGAACTGATTGCCGCTGAAAAGGCCGGCATCATGAAGTCGGGTTCCCCTGTCGTCATTGGTCATCAGCAGTATGATGCGGCGCTGGATACCCTCGTTTCCACGGCTGAGCGTCTTGGTTGCCCGGCATCAGTCTATGGGCAGGATTTTTCCGCCCATGAAGAATTCGGCCGTATGGTCTACCAGGATGAATTCGGCCTGACCGACGCGCCGCTGCCACGTCTTCCCGGTCGCCACCAGCTTGCCAATGCCGCTGCCGCGATCCGGGCCGTCAAGGCTGCCGGTTTTGAGGTGACGGAGCGGATGATCGAAAAGGCCATGACAACAGTGGAATGGCCCGGCCGTCTTCAGCGTATCCTAACAGGAAAAATCGCTGAAATCGCTCCGAAGGATGCGGAAATCTGGATCGATGGTGGTCACAACCCAGGCGCGGGCGAAGTCATTGCCGAGGCAATGGCGGGGTTTGAAGAAAAGACACCGCGCCCGCTCTTCATCATTGCCGGCATGATCAACACCAAGGATCCGGTGGGTTATTTCAAGGCTTTCGCCGATATCGCGGAGTATGTCTTCACGGTTCCTATCGGCGGTACAGATGCCGCAATCGATCCCGTCGTGCTTGCCCATGCGGCCTTTGATGCCGGTCTGGTTGCGGCGCCTACATCTTCGCTGACCGAGGCGCTGGACGAGCTATCGCGTCGCTTCGATCCCGAAGGGCCGCCGCCGCGCATCCTGATCGGCGGCTCGCTTTATCTTGCCGGAAACGCGCTTGCATTGAATGGCACGGTTCCCGAATAAAAAAGCCCGGCAGCGATGCCGGGCTTTTCTTTATTCCATGGAAAGTCGCTTACGCGGCGCCGGAAATCCAGGCCGAAAGCGCTGTCTTGGGCGCAGCGCCGACCTTGATGTCAGCCACTTCGCCGCTCTTGAAGATGGCAAGAGTCGGGATGGAGCGAACGCCGAACTGGGCAGCCAGTTCCGGGTTTTCGTCGATGTTGAGCTTTGCGACCTTGACCTTGCCGGCAAGCTCGGACGAAATTTCTTCGAGGCTCGGCGCGATCATTTTGCACGGGCCGCACCATTCGGCCCAGAAATCCACCACGACTGGTTCGGAGGATTCGAGGACTTCGGACTGGAAGTTGGCGGCGTCGACTTTTACGGTAGCCATATCTGGCTCTCCTTTCAGTGAATCTTTTCCACTATCGATGTGATGCGGGCGCGTCGAAATTTCAATGCCCCGGTATCTCACTTTGTCTTTATTGCGGCAAGGGCTTGCATCATGGCATCGTCACCAACCGTCATAAAAGCGGCATTTTCCGTATAAATCAGCGCGCAGACAAATTCCTTGCCGGGATAAAGCGGTGACAGAATTTCGCGATAGATGGCAAGCTGTGCCGTGTGGGAGAAGGGTATCTCGTGCGCGTCGCGCGGCGGCACGCGGTTCGTCTTGTAATCGACCAGAATGACGCGGTCGCCATCCACTGCCAGCCGGTCGATACGGCCGGAAACCGCATAATGCTGCCTGCCGATCGTCATGGTCCCCATAATGGAAACTTCTGCGCGGCTATTGGGCGAAAATGCCGGCTGCACCGCTGGTTCTGACATGACCCGCAAAACCGCCCGTATCAGATGTTCGCGCTCGGCAGACGGCCAGAACCGTGCGGCACGTTCGGCATAACGGCGGGCTGCCTCTTCCCGCTCACTCTCGGCAAAATCCGGCAGGGCCTGCAGCATGCGATGCACTAACCGACCGCGTTGCAATGCCAGCGAGGAGACATCGGCTTTTTCGCCGAAAAGCGGCGAACGCACGGCAAGATCGTCCGCACCGTCATCAATGATGGTGCCCGCACCGGAAGGGCTGAGTGGCCTCGGCAATGATGGCAGGGCGGGCAAGGGGGTAAGAAGCCCCGCCGGGAGAGCATATTCTTCTTGCGTCTGTGGTTCAGGCAGCCTTTTCGGAGCGGGGGTCGAACGAGCATCGGACTTGCGCCAGACAAGCCCCTGCCACTCTTCACCATCGGCCATAAACTGTTGCGGCTGGCAGTGCTTTTCATTGTCGGCGAGTGCTGCCTTGACGATAGCGTGCCAGCATTCGGGATTTTCCTTCTGGCCGCGATAACCGCAAACGACCAGATGATCGGCGGCACGTGTCATCGCCACATAAAGCAGCCGGCGATATTCGTCTTCCGCGGCCGTTTTCAGGCGTTCCTCATCGGCGCGAATGAGATGATTGGAAAAACCGCTGCCAGGCAGCCAGACGGGGAAGGCGTCCCCGTCTGCTTCAACGAAGCGCAGTTTCGGGACATGGCTGTGGTTGAAGGCCTTCGAACCGCCATCGACCACAAAAACGACCGGCGCTTCAAGACCCTTGGAGGCGTGCACGGTCATGATCCGCACTTCACCGCGATCCTTGTCCTGTTCGCGTTTCACCTCCGGCGAATCCGTTTCCAGAACGGATAGGAAGGCTTGCAGGCCGGGCAAGCCAGTCCTTTCATGGTCAAGCGCAAAGGACAGGAACTCGTCCAGGACATCGCTCGCCTCGTTGCCGAGACGACCCAGGAACTTTTTGCGCCCGTCATGCAGGGTCAGAACCGCAGCGAAGAAATCATGAACCGTTGCCGTTTTCGAAAGCGCGATGAAGTTCTTGAGCTTTTTGGCGACTGCGAAGAAGCGGCTGTTCTCGTCTTGCGAAAGCGTCTGCAATCTTTGCCACACGCTCTCCGTATCGGATCGTGTGGCAGCGACGTCGAAAACATCGTCTTCGGAGAGATTGAAAAGCGGGCTTTTCAACAGCGCGGCTAGAGAAAGGTCATCCTCAGGCAGCACGACAAAACGGCCAAGCGCCAGAAGGTCCTGTACGGCGATGTGATCGGTCAGGCGAAGACGGTCGGCACCAGCGACGGGAATGTTCTTGCGCCGTTTCAGCTCACGGGTCAGCGCATTGACGAAAGCATGGCGTTTTCTCACCAACACAAGAATATCGCCGGGCTCAATAGCGCGTTCCACGCCCTTTTCGATGATTGTCTGGTTGCCGATCATGCCGGCAATGCGCGCGGCGATCCGGCGGGCAACGATGGTGGCCGGCGCGCTTTCCCGAAGTGCATCGAAAGGTGCCGTCCAGTCTTCTTCGTCCTCGGCGGTTTCCGGCGCCACCATATCCCAGACTTCCACGGTGCCGGGGTGGCCGGCGCGGTTGGAGCGGTGTTCGACTGGCTCGTTATCGGCGCTGAGGCCGCTGGCATTTTTAGGGTCCGAAAAGACCTGATCGACGGCGGCCAGCACATCTTCCGTGGAACGGAAGGACAGCGGCAGGCGGATGCGGTGAAATGCCTGCTCCACCGAATCGACACGCCTTTTGGTCTCGTCGCGCTCCTGCGAAAACCGCTCCGGTCGTGCGCCCTGGAACGAATAGATCGATTGCTTTTCATCACCCACGGCAAAAAGCGTGCGCCGCCCCATGCGGGCGCTCTCGCCGCTGAAGAAGTCCGCCGCCAGCGACTGGATGATCGACCATTGCACAGGGCTGGTATCCTGCGCCTCATCGACGAGAATATGGTCGATACCCTGATCTAGCTTGTAATGCACCCAGGCGCCCGCCGTATCGCGGTTGAGGAGATTGGCGGCGCGCTCGATCAGATCCTCAAAATCGAGCTGGCTTCGCTGCTTTTTCAGATCCTCGAAATCGCCGATCAGTCTCTCAGCCAGAACAAGCGCGCATTTCGTCGCCTCCAGCATTCGCACCAGACGATAGCGGTTGCGACAGGCCACGACATGGTCCCGCGCAAGCGTCAGCGCGTCGACGAGATCGGGTGCGGATTTCTGCATGCCCTTGTTGATGACATAGGCATCGGATTTTTTCTCGCCCTTGGCTGTCAACAGCGCAGCTTCGATGAATTCCATGCGCCGCACGGAATCCGTCTGCCGTTTCGCTTCCCGCAGGGCATAAGCGACATCTATGACGCGCGATCCGCCCACTTCATCGGCAAGCGTCAGATAGGTATCGAGGGAAAGCCCCGAGAGACCTGGCAAGGGCCAGAATGCCGCCGCTGCCGTTTCTTCGGTTTCACCCGCGTCTATCTGCATTGCCTGCCGCAATTGGGCATCGATGCCATCAGCCTGTTTTGCATCGATCAAAAAGGCACGAAGGGCGCTGCGATTGGCGATGATGGCGGTGAGTAGCGATTCGAGCCCGCTTTCGTCCGCCAAATCAAGCACATAAGCGAGAGACTGCGCGAGATCGGTGTCTCCCTCCGTCGAAACCGCCGTTAAAAGCGACCGACGTGCCTCGGCCAGCAGGGTTGTTGCGGCGCGGTCATCAAGGACGGAGAAGTGGCCGGCGACATTGGCCTCCAGCGGGAACTGATGCAACAAGGCTTCGCAGAAGGCGTGGATCGTCTGGATCTTCAGCCCACCGGGCGTTTCCAGCGCCTTGGCGAACAGCCGCCGCGCTTCGGCCAGCTTGATGCGATCCGGCATCTTTCCTTCGATGGCAGCGACGCGATCCCCAAGATCGTTATCCGGCAACGTAGCCCATTCCGCCAGACGGTCGAAAACGCGGCTCGACATTTCGGACGCCGCTGCCTTGGTATAGGTGAGGCACAGAATTGCGGAGGGTCGGCACCCGGCCAGAAGCAGACGGATGACGCGCTGGGTCAGCACATGGGTCTTGCCGGAACCGGCATTGGCCGAAACCCAGGCGGAACTTGCCGGATCGGAGGCGAGCCGCTGCCGATCGCTCGTCCAGTCTATCCAGCTTTGCGGGGTGTCCGTGGCAGGCCCGTGATCGATAGGGTCAATCATCATCGCCGTCTCCCGGTTCTGCCGTCGACCATTCCGAAACGCGGGCGAGGTGGTCATATTCCCCACCGTAGGATTGCTGCTCCTCCGGCACCAGCCGCGAGGCAAAGCCGTTTTCGCCATCACGCAGCGAACGCACGAACTTGGCCAGCTGATCGATTGATTCGGTTGCCAGCTCGATTGCCGATTTCGGTGCTTTTTTGCCACCCCGGTTGGAGTGTTCGTTGTTCACCTGGTCGGCAAAAAAACGGGTACCCGGCCGCAGGCGCACATAGATAAGGTTCTCCGGCGTCTGCGAACCCGCCTCGCGGAAGGCGCCCCGCATCAGTGCTGCCGCTTCCAGCGCGAGCTGCGGGTCGAGCAGCGCGCGCGCCTGATTGACTGAAGGCGCAAGCCCCGTTTTGTAGTCGATAATATCCGCCTGACCGCCGGTCTTGATATCTATGCGGTCGGCGATGCCGGTCAGCCTTATGCCTGCCTCGGGGATTTCCTGTCCGGCACGCGCCTCGAAAAAGCTGCGGCGGATGGATGGATGTCGTTCTTTCTCCCAGTCGATAAAGGCGCGTGCCACCGCCTCGAATCGCGGGCGCCAGATGACATCGACATGTGCAGGAAGATCTTCCGCGTCGAAACTTTCATCCAGAATACGCTGCATGGCCTCGAGCGATGCCGGTGTGCCGGGAATATGCCCCTCGCGGGAATAGCGCTCGATGATTGCATGATAGAGCGTGCCACGGTCGGCGGCATTGGGATCGCGGTTGAAGCCATCAAGCGGGTTGAGCTTCAGGATACGCCGCGCGTAGATCGAATAGGGGTCACGGCGCAGCCTGCCCACTTCGCTGAAGGAATAGCTCTTCGGCTGCAAGTCAGCCGGCGGTTTGGGGGCAGGGCGCTTTGCTGCTTCCTGGTCGATGCTCGCATCCATCAGTGCCGCCCAGTGGCGATAGGTCTCGCCGCGCTTCTTCAGCTGGTCGGCAAAATCCTCGCCGCCGAGTGCCAGCAACCGTTGCAGCCAGCGCGATGCGACTGCGGGTGTCGAGCCCTGTCTGAGCGCGCGGCTGTAGAAAATCTGCCGTGTCCCGTTCGCCATCTCGAAATCGTGCGCCAGCTGGCCGATGCGCCGTTCCGGCGGTTCCAGGCCGATGGCTGTCTTCATGTTGCGGGACAGAAACGGGTTGTTTGCAGTCTGGCCCGGCCAAAGCCCTTCATTGAGACCGCCGATCACGACAGTGTCGACGCTTTGCAGTCGTGCCTCAAGGGCACCGAAAATGAAAATGCGCGGATGGCGCATGGATCGCGGCTTGATCGATTCGCCAGCAACCAGTGCCGCGAAGATATCAGCCCATTGCGGACCATCCGCATCAAGGATTTCGCCGCTTTCCATCAATTCGCCAAACAGGCCGGAAAGCTTGTCGCCTGCCTCGCCGGACCAGAGAGTGGCAAGATCGTTGTTGTCATCCGCGCAGATGGCTTCGATCACCCGGCCCGTCCGCTCGGCCCAATCGGAAAGCGGCAATTTGTCCGTGAAAGACCGGCCTGAGCGGTCGCGACGAACGAATGCGCTGCCAAGCGGCTCTGTCGAAACGGCGATCCGGCGTGCCAGATCGCGCGCGGCGTCTACGCTTCCCTCAGGCAGTGCCAGCCTCCAGGCAGGCGGATGCCGGTCATCGCGCTGTGCCGCCAGTTGCGCATCGAGAACCGCCTCCAGATTGCCGATTTCGGTTTCGACGCGGCCGCCTCTAAGTGCGATCAATTCCAGCGCCTTTGATGCTTTTGTAAAAGCCTCCAGCGAAAGCCCGAAACGGCTGAGCGGATGTTTCAGAAGGGAAATGACCGGCACCGGATCTCCGGGCCTGAGGATAGCTTCCAGTGCGAGTTGCGTCAGTCCGGCCTGCGGCGTGGCGGAAAGCGGCGTACCGGCGGAATCGTCGGCTTCGATACCGAAGCGCTGCAATTCCGTCGCCACGCGCCTGGCCAGTCCGCGATCGGGCGTGATCAGCGCGGCCTGAGACGGGCGGCCAGCGCCCGGCGCTTCAAGCGCCAGCCGCAGCGCCACCGCAATTGCGGTTGCCTCTTCGCGCTCGTTGGCAGCTTCTATCAGGGTCGCTGCCGCAAAAGCATCGTCGAAAAATCCGGGTTGCTTGTCCTCACGCCAGCGGTTCCAGTCACTGGTGGATTTGGCAGGAGCAAGTGCTGCCGAAAAAACCGCCGCGCGTTTTTCAAGATCGCTATCGATAGCGCCAATCTGAACGACATCGTCTCGCATGATATCGAGCTTCTGCAACAGCATGTAGAGCCCGTATTGCGAATGGGTGCGGCTTGAAGGATCGGTAGGGTCCTCGGCAATAGCCTCCCATTGCTCCTCCGGCATCGTGAGATCGAGGCCCGGAAGCACGACGACGCCTTGGGGCAGGGAGGCGACAGAGGCGATAAGGTCTGCTGCTGCCGGAATTGAGCCCGTGGAGCCCGCAACGATGATTGGTCCGGTGTCCGGCAGGTTGGCAAGCCGGTTCGCCTCCGCCCTCAGGATGCCGTTGCGATGTCGGCCTGCGGAAGTTCGATTGAGTTCGGCAAGACGGGCGGGCCAGAACACGCTGGCGATTTTCAGGAAATCCGCCGTCAGTTGCCACCATTGGGCGTGATCGCCGGTATCGAGATGCGCGAGCGCCTCCCATTCCTTTTCTTCCGTATCCATCGCATCGATCACTTCGCCAAGCGCGCGCGCCAGCCATATGGCGTCGGCAGGGCTGGCGGGGGCGACAAGTGGTGAGTCCGAATGGATGGCCCTGATGGCGTCCGGCAGGCTGTTGCGCCATGCCAGAATGAGGCGCGCCAGCTCGATTTGCCGGCCGGTGCCGGAAATCGGCGGCGCCAGATCCATGATCTCAGGATTTTCGATCTCGAAGAAGCCGCTGTCGTCATCGGTTTCGCCGAGCGGCCGGATCAGTGGCAAAATGGCGGAACGGCCGCCCAGAAGATCGACAAACTCTGAGCGCAGCACGCGGGCGGAGCGCCGGGTCGGAACATAGATCGTCACCTTGGCAAGCGAAAGCGGATCCGCAGGGTCGTATTTATAGCCGGCTGTCAGTGTCCCGTCACACAGCGTTTCCGCGAGCGTTTTGAGGAACGGTGTTCCCGCAGCGATCGTCAGGACGCGCTTTGCGTGATGGGTCAAAGTCATGCAGAGCGCTTTTCCCTGTATTGCCGGATGATACTTTCGGCATCGTCTATCGCATCGGGAGTGCCGACGGTGATCCAGTGGCCATCCAGTGAAAGCCCGAAAAGCCGGTCTTTCTCGATGGCGCTGTCGAAATAGATATTCAGGTTGAAAGCATCCCCCGGCGCATCGTCCAGCAGGTGCGAATCCATGGCAATGGCCCCGGCATAAACCACCGGGTTCGTGTCCCCGTCGCGATACCGCGCCAGTCTACCATCCGAAGAGAGGTTGAAATCCCTCTTGCCGTTATGACCGGTGGTACGGTCCATATCGACGCAGAGCATCGCCATATCCATGCGCGTCGCATCGAAGAATTGTGCAAGCTTGCGCAGGTTGCTGACGGCATTCAGCTGCTCGCCAATCCAGAAAAGATCGGCATTCATGACGAAGACGGGACCTGGCTCCAGAAGTTTCAGGCCCTTGGCAAGTCCGCCACCGGAATTCATCAGCTGCGACCGCTCGTCGGAAATCAGGATTTCGGCGTCGGTACGGGTTTCAAGATGGGAGATCATCTGATCGGCATGGTGATGGACGTTGACGACGATCTTCTCGGCGCCGGCCTCGACAAGGGCGTCGAGCGCGTAGTCGATCATCGGTTTGCCGGCGATCTTGACGAGCGGTTTCGGGATCGTATCCGTGATCGGGCGCATCCGGGTGCCGAGCCCGGCGGCCAGCACCATCGCGTTCTTGATCGTCATCGTGGTCAACCGTCTTTCAGTCTTTAAAATTCCATGCCCATATGGACGCACCAGTCTTTGAGCGGTGCAAGTTCGGGATGCGAAAGCGCTGCGGAAAGATAGCGAAACGTCCTTGGCATATGTTTCATATAACCGGGTTTGCCATCGCGTTCCAACAGCCTTACCCAGATACCGGCCAGTTTGCAGTTGCGCTGCGCCGACATGATGGCGAAAGCCTTGAGAAAGGACGCCTCATCGAAGGACGGCTCGTCTCGTCTAATGTCGAGATAGTGCGAAAGCAGGCGTTCCTGCAGTTCGGGCGAAATGGTAACCCGCGCATCCTGCACGATGGAGGCGAGATCGTAGGCCGTCGGGCCGATCATCGCGTCTTGAAAATCGATCAGTCCGACTTGCCGGATGCCTGCATTATGCTCTTGCCAGAGAATGTTGGGCGAATGGAAATCGCGCAGAAGTAGCCCGCTTTCGCAGCCACTGAGCGCGTCTATCAGGCCGTCCCAAAGAGCATAATAGTCACGCTTCTCGGTATCGGACAGTGATTTGCCGCGTTTGTGGGGCAGATACCATTCCACCAGCAGCGACACCTCGATCTTCATCGCCGGTCGATCGAAAGGAGGCACTTCGTAGGTGCTGCCGTCACCAACTGGCAGCTTGCGCGGTGTCGGAGCTTTATGAAGGGCGGCGAGGCAGGCGACGCTTTGCAGATAACGTTCCTCAATCGGCGTTCCGTCGGGCGCAAGCACCCCCTCCCGCCCGAGGTCCTCCAGGAGAAGAATGCCCTGATCGGTATCCGCCGCCAGTATTTCAGGCGCGCGAAAGCCGCTATTTCGCAGATAATTGCCGATCGCCACGAAGGAACGGGCATCCTGGGCAAGATGGGCGATTTCCGCATAGGTCTTGCCATCAGCAACGATCGCACCTCTCAAAGGGCGTCGCCAGTCCATCAGGATAAGGTCCGGACCATCGGTGGAAATGGTCTCATAGGCGCGTGTGGAAGCATCGCCGCTTAGGAAATGGCGGGTCGCATCGCCCTTGCCATTTTTCGCAAGAAAATCGCGAATGGCGAAAACGCGCTCAAGCCGTGCTTTCTGTTTCGCGGGAGCATCGATTACAGCCCGACGCCCGTCACCGGAGTGTTCCAGTCGCAGGCTGATGGTCTGGTTTTGCGGGAGGATTTCGGCGGCGATATCAGGCCACTCGATCAGGCAGATACCGTCTTCCAGCATCTCGTCGATGCCGAGTTCGTCCAGTTCCGAGACGTCAGACAGTCGGTATAGATCAAGATGGGCAACGGGAATACGTGTTGGATAGGTCTGGATGATCGTGAATGTGGGGCTTGGAACTTCAAGATCACGTGCATCCGCCATCGCCCGGATGAAGGCGCGGGCGAGAGTGGATTTGCCCGCGCCGAGATCTCCGATCAGCGCGAGGCAATCGCCAGCTCCCAAAGCCAGCGCCAGATCTTCGCCTAACCGGATGGTGTCCTTTTCCCCATTGAGGGAAAGGGTGATCGGCAGGATATCGTCACTCATTCTGCGGCGATGGAATGCGGGTGCACACCCGAAGGAATGCGGCAGGTGACGATGGTCCCGTTGCCGGGCCGGCTGTCGATGCTGACAGTGCCGTGATGCAGGCTGACGAAGCTTTCCACGATAGAAAGGCCAAGGCCAGCGCCGGTCCGCCGCCCGCCGTTACCGCGCGTCTCGAAGCGGTCAAACACGGCCTTGAGCATGTCTTCGGGGATACCCGGTCCCTTGTCCGCCACCGAGAACAGGAAGTCACCCTCGCTGCGCTGGCATGAAAGCTGAACGGAAGACCCTTCCGGCGCAAAATTGATTGCATTGGTGAGGAGCTTGATGAGGATCTGCTTCAGGCGCTGGTGATCCGCCACCAGACTGCCGAGATGCGCGGGTGCGACGATCTCGAGCGAAATACCGCTTTCCTGTAGCCGGTCGGCAATCTGCACCGAAACGTCGTCGAGCAATTCGTTGAGATCGTTTTCCGAATAGTTCAGCTGCATGATGCCAGCATCGACGGTCGCGAGATCGAGGATGTCGTTCACGATGGTCAGAAGAACCGAGGAAGAGGTGGAAATATGGTCGAGATATTCCGCCTGCCGGTCCGTCAATTCTCCAATACCCGGGGTCTTCAGGAGATCGGTGAAGCCGATGATATTGGTCAGCGGCGAGCGCAACTCATAAGAGACGTGCTGCACGAAATCGTTCTTCAGCTCGTCGGCCTTGAGCAGTGCGTCGTTCTTTTCCTTGAGCGCCCGCTCGGCCCGCACGCTGTCAGTCATGTTGACGAATGTCAGCATGGTCTGCGCATCCGGCAGCGGAATAATGGCGTAGTCGAGGACCAGGCCGGAGAGCAGCTCCAACGTTCCCTGTCTCGACGGGCGTTCATCGTCAAAGCTGGTGATGAACTGGCTGAAAGAGCGCCAGCCATCCGGCTTGTCGTAGGATTGCGTGCAGGCGGCCTCAACGGCGCGGATATGGGTTCCAGTTTCCGCCTGCTCGGCGGTAACGCCCCAGAGGGCCCTGAATGCCGGGTTGGAAAGGCGAATACGTCCGTCCGCACCAAACACGGCGACACCTTCGGCCAGATGGTCGATGGTTTCGCCCTGCACCTTCACCAAGGTGTTGTAACGCATCTGTAGATCGACCTGTTCGGTCAGGTTCTCGAAGACCCATGTCGCGCCGCCCTGCGGGTGGGCGGTCGCGATAACCCGCAACGTCTGGCCGTTGGGCAGGTGCCACAGATCGGTCTTGGTATCGAGAGAGCGGTAAACGGAGAGTGCCGTCTCTTTCCAGTTTTTCCAGTTCAGCTGCTCGGGCAATTTGCCGGCGGTGCGCAGCCTGTCGAGAAGCTCGGAATTATCTGGGCCGGATTCCAGAAAAACCAGATCGAAGCCCCACAGGGTGGCAAAGGCCTGATTGTAGAATTGCAGCCGCTGCCGGCCGTCGAAAATGGCGACGGGCGTTGCGAGATGATCCAGCGTTTCGGCGTGGCTTTTCAGAACCCGCTTCATTTCCTCGCGGGTGGTTTCCGCTTCGGTGGCATCGATGGCGATGCCTGCAGAACCGCCCGCCGTCTTGATATCGACAACGTCGAAGAAGGTACGGTTTCCGGAAACCACCGTCGAAATGCGATCGTGGTAGGGGGAACTCGGCGTGGCAGCCGCACGTATCTTCTGCCGGGTAACGGTGTTCAGAAGCTCGCGTTTCTCCTGAATGGTCTGTTCGGCATCGCGCGCATCCACAGCGTGCGCATAGGCGTGGTTCACCCATATGAGTTCGCCTTCGCCATTGCGCCGCCAGACGGGCTGTTCGATCGAATCGAGAAGTTCCTGAAAGGTGGAGACCGAGGCGATCAGGCGCTCGCGCTCCACCTGCAATTCGGCCAGTTCGGCGCGCAGGTTGTTGAGGGCGACGAAACGCGCGAAGGCATTGCCGCCGGAAACCCGGCCTTGAACTTCAATGACTTCGCCGCGCTGCGTCTCGATCGTCAGATCGAAACTCTGTGCGTGGCTGCGAAGTTTTTCGAGGGATTTTTCAAGCTGGCTCGCGGATGATGGCTTCAGCCAGCGCCCGAAGGCCAGAAAATCGTGATCCGCCTGCGGTGCGCCCGTCTCTACGGGCAGCTGCCCCAGAAATTCGGGGCGCTTGTCCACGCCGTCCCAGATGACGATGCGCCGGCTCTTGTCGGAGATAAGCGCCTCGTATTTCGCGATCTTGTGGTGGGATTCTGCCAGCGCCTTGCGGTATTCACCGCTCTCCGCCTCGATATTACCGCGCTGGCGCACCAGCCAGACGACGGAAAACAGCGTTGCCGAAAGCATGCCGACAAAAAGCGAATAGGTGATGGTTTCTCCGGATGAAAACAGCCGCGCGCCGGTCTTTGCGACAAGACCGTCCTGCGCCAGCGCCACATTTGCAGAGCCGGCGAGAACCGTGCCGGACATCAGGACGGGAAGCCGCGAAAAGCCTGTCCGCACAGCACTGATCGCCAGCCGGCAACGCGCCATGGCCGCGCCCAATGCCACGCCAGCATGCGTGTTTTCAACGCGTTGAACTGTCTGCTCGCGCAGATCCGAATTGTGAACCGTCATCCCCGGTCTGTCTCCGTCCTATGTGCCGCATCTTCGACAAGACATCCCATTTCGTCCCCGCCGCCCTTTGGCGTGTCCGAATCAAGTTCGATGACAATACCGTCTTCATAAATCTGCGGAAAGGGAGCGCGCAAAAAAGATGCCGCGCGCTTTGTCAAGCGCACGGCATCTACATATTGTGTAATTTCAGTGGATATTAACTATGAAATTAATATCTGTAGTGTTCTGCCTTGAACGGACCCTGCTTCGAGATGCCGATATAATCAGCCTGAAGGTCGGAAAGTTCTGTCAGGCGCACGCCAAGCTTCTCGAGATGAAGGCGTGCGACCTTTTCGTCGAGGTGCTTCGGCAGCACGTAGACTTCGTTCTTGTATTCACCCGGCTTGGTGAAAAGCTCGATCTGGCCCAGCACCTGGTTGGTGAACGACGCCGACATGACGAAGGAAGGGTGACCTGTGGCATTGCCAAGGTTCAGCAGGCGGCCTTCGGACAGCAGGATGATGCGGTTGCCCTTCGGGAACTCGATCATGTCGACCTGCGGCTTGATGTTTGTCCACTTGAGGTTACGCAGCGAAGCGACCTGAATTTCATTGTCGAAATGGCCGATATTGCCGACGATGGCCATGTCCTTCATCTCGCGCATGTGCTCGATGCGGATAACGTCCTTATTGCCGGTGGTGGTGATGAAGATGTCAGCGGAAGACACAACGTCTTCCAGGCGAACGACCTCGAAACCGTCCATGGCGGCCTGAAGCGCGCAGATCGGGTCGATTTCCGTGACCTTCACGCGGGCGCCAGCGCCCTGCAGCGAGGCGGCGGAACCCTTGCCGACATCGCCGTAACCGCAGACCACGGCAACCTTGCCGGCCATCATCACGTCGGTGGCGCGGCGAATGCCGTCTACCAGCGATTCCTTGCAGCCGTATTTGTTGTCGAACTTGGACTTGGTGACGCTGTCGTTAACGTTGATGGCCGGGAAGGGCAGGAGGCCCTTCTTGGCAAGATCGTAGAGACGATGAACGCCTGTCGTCGTTTCTTCCGTCACGCCCTTCAGCGCGTCACGCTGCTTGGTGAACCAGCCGGGGGAAGCCTTGAGGCGCTTGTTGATCTGCGCGAAAAGAATTTCCTCTTCTTCCGAACCGGGGTTGGAAAGAACGTCCTCACCGGCTTCGGCGCGCGCGCCGAGCAGAATGTACATGGTGGCATCGCCGCCATCATCGAGGATCATGTTGGAGAGGCCGCCATCGGTCCACTGGAAGATCTTGTCGGTATATTCCCAATATTCCGTCAGGCTCTCACCCTTTACCGCGAAAACAGGAATGCCGGCCGCTGCAATAGCTGCTGCGGCATGGTCCTGCGTCGAGAAGATGTTGCAGGACGCCCAGCGGATGTCCGCGCCCAGTTCCTTCAGCGTCTCGATGAGGACACCGGTCTGGATCGTCATGTGAAGAGAACCGGTAATACGTGCGCCCTTCAGGGGCTTGCTCTCGCCGAATTCCTTGCGGCAGGACATAAGGCCAGGCATTTCGGTTTCGGCGATGTCCAGTTCCTTGCGGCCGAATGCGGCAAGGTTGATATCGGCGATGATGTAGTCCTTCTCAAGGCTCATGAAGTTCTCCAGATCAGAAATGCCATGCCTGCTGGCCCGGCTTTTAAACGTAGCAGCGGTTTAGCAGGCCAAAAACGATCTGGCAATAACGATATAAAGAAGTCTTTATGTCTTTATATGGAGGTGGGGTCAGGCTTCTTCGCCGAAGCGGTCGGCAACAAGTGCCTCGAGTGCGGCGAGCGCCTCTTCCGCCTGGTTGCCGCTCGCCTCGACATAGACACTGCATCCCGGGCTGGCCGCCAGCATCATCAGACCCATGATGGAGGTGCCGCCAACGGTCATTCCGTCCTTCGACACCGTAATCGTCGCGTCGAAACCCTCGACCATCTGCACGAATTTTGCAGATGCCCGGGCGTGGAGACCGCGCTTGTTGATGATCGGCAATTCCCGGGAGTGAGGCGACATGGGGCTGACTTCTTATTTGCCGCTTAAAACGCGGCTGGCGACGTTGATGTATTTGCGACCGGCGTCGGATGCGTCCTGGAGCGCCTTGTCCATGTTGTCTTCGCTGCGAACGCCTGCGAGTTTTATCAGCATGGGAAGATTGACCCCGGCGATGACTTCGACATTGCCGTTGTTCATGACGGAGATGGCAAGATTGGACGGTGTGCCACCGAACATATCCGTCAGAATAATGACGCCATTTCCATCATTGACGCGCGTAACGGCGTCGATGATATCCTGCCGGCGCTGATCCATGTCGTCTTCGGGACCGATACAAACCGTCTCGATCAATTTCTGGGGACCGACGACATGCTCCAACGCATGGCGAAACTCCTCAGCCAGCTTGCCATGGGTGACAAGCACTAGTCCGATCATGAAATGCTCCCTTGCACACGCACTCTCATTGCCGACTATCGCAACGCGGCAATCCTGTCCATCGGTGGGATTTCATCTTGATGAGGAAAATGCGAATCGCAAGCCTAAAATCGCCTGAATCATGGTCACTTCACGTTCGTTTTAAAAAGATTTTGAGCAAGTGCAGCAAATTTTCCATAGGGCGTAAGACTGGAAAGCGGAATACGCAGAAGCGGAAGATGCCCGCCGCAGGGCAGCAACAACACCTCGTCATCTTCCGGAAATCTTGGATTTTCCGGTGAAAGAACTGTCGTAACAGCGAAATTTAGTCCGGCGCTCGGGACGCTGTTGACGTTAACGATGCCGCTGCCGCGCAATTCCAGTAGTCCGGCAATCGCTTCCGGCCGCTCGGCGATAATGTTTTCGCCGTCGCGATACACGAAAATCTGATCATCCGCGATCAGTGCCGCCGGCAATCCGCATCGTTGCGCCTCCGTCAGAAAGCTGAAGGCAAGCTCGCTTTTGCCGCTGCCGGACGGTCCGGTGAAGAGAATGCCGGTGTTGTCGACGACAATGGCGGTTGCGTGCAGGTTGAAGCGTTCAGCGTTCATGGGTTTCGGCCGCCGGCAGCGACAGGGTGAAGCGCGCGCCTGATATCACGCCGTATTTGTCGACGACGTTTTCTGCCCTCAGGCTGCCGCCATGGGCTTCGGCGATCTGGCGGCTGATGGAAAGGCCAAGGCCGGAATTCTGGCCGAAACCTTCGCTTGCCGGTCGGTCGGTGTAGAAGCGCTCGAAAATCCGGTCGATATCCTCGGCCTGAATGCCGGGGCCATTGTCTTCCACCTGCACGATGCAGCGGTCCTTGTGACGGGAAAGGCGCACGGTGATGCGGCCGCTTTCCTCGGAAACGAAAGAGCGCGCATTCTCGATCAGGTTGGTGACGATCTGCCCGATGCGAAGATCGTGACCGTTCACGACGAAGGAGGTTTTGGCTCCCGCCTTCCGGTCGGCGACATAGTCGATCGCCACGCTCTTTTTCTTTGTGCTGATCTGGCGGGAGATATCCACCAGACCCTTCATAAGAACGTCGAGATCCAGCGGCGATGCATCGACACGCGCCAGTTCGGCATCGAGCCGCGAGGCATCCGAAATATCGCTGATCAGGCGGTCGAGGCGGCGGACATCGTGGAAGATGATCTCTGTCAGCCGCTGTTTGGACTCTTCCGTCTTGGCACGCGGCAGGGTTTCCACGGCGCTGCGCAGCGAAGTCAGCGGGTTCTTGAGCTCGTGGCTGACATCGGCGGCGAAACTTTCGATTGCGTCGATACGGTCGTAGAGCGCCGTCGTCATTTCACGAAGCGCTATGGAAAGGTTGCCGATTTCATCCTGACGCGCCGAAAAGTCCGGTATCTCCTCGCGGGTTCTCGCTCCGCGACGAACGCGGATCGCAGCCGCCGAAAGCCGCCGGAGCGGCGTGGCGATGGTGGAGGACAACAGCAGGGAAAGTACGATGTTGACGAGCGTGGCGATGCCGAACACGCGCATGATGGCGAGGCGCTCCGCATGCACGATCTTGTCGATATCGCCGGCCTGCGTGGACAGGAGCAGAACCCCGAGCACGGCCCGGAAGCGCTGCACCGGAACGGCGACCGAAACGATTAGCTCACCCTTTTCCGTAACGCGAACGACTGCGCCGCGCACGCCGGTCAGCGCATTCATCACCTCCGGATAGATCGAGCCGTCGCCACCTGGCGCTTCCTTGTATTGCGGTAGGCTGCTCGGTTGCAGCATGCGGTTGAACATGCTGGTGAACCATTCACCCCAGGTCTGGGTTTCCGGCGTCACCGGCGGCAGATCGAAGCGCAGGACCTGGCCGCGGGAATAGAGATGGCGAGAATCGAGAAGCAGGTTGGCATCGGCGTCGAAAAGCCGAGCGCGGGTCCGTGTCGGCGAAATCAGCCGGCGCAGCACCGGCGCCACCCGTTCCGGATTGATCGGGAAACTCAAGTCCTCGTCATTGGGGGCGGGCGTGATGCTTTGCCCCGCCTGCAATTCCAGCAGCTTTTCCGGATTGATGGTGATGGAGTTGGTATCCACCGAGGCGGAGGCCGAGATGGCGCCGGCGATGATCTCGCCCTGCGTCAAAAGACTTTCCACCCGCGCATCGATCAGCCCCTCGCGGAACTGGTTGAGGTAGAGAATGCCACCGACCAGAACGACCGTCGCGGCCACGTTGAAGAAAAGGATGCGGCGCGTGAGGCTGGAAAACACCGCATTGCCAAAAATGCGTCGGACGATCGTCAGCGGATGGATACGATGGCGGCGTTCGCTGCCGCGATCTTCGACATCGTCACTGTCCGAGACGGTTTCCGGCGTTTTCTTCAACAAGTCTATGTCCTCGCCACCACAATTCCGGTGGTCTCTCCCGATTGCGGCTCGTTCAAGCCGCTTCGCGGAAGCGATATCCTACGCCATAAAGCGTTTCAATCATATCGAAGTCACCATCGACCAGTTTGAACTTCTTGCGAAGGCGCTTGATGTGGCTGTCGATCGTGCGGTCGTCAACATAGACCTGTTCGTCGTAGGCCGCATCCATCAGCGCGTCGCGGCTTTTCACCACGCCTGGCCGCTGTGCAAGCGAATGCAGGATAAGGAATTCGGTAACGGTCAGCGTCACCGGCTCGCCCTTCCAGGTGCAGGTGTGGCGTTCCTGATCCATGGCCAGCTGGCCGCGTTCGAGCGTACGCGCCTGTTGATCAGCCGTCGGCTTCAGCGTGCTGCCGCCGGTCGCAGCGGAAGCCTCGCGGCTGCTGGCGCGGCGCAGGATGGCCTTGACGCGTTCCACCAGAAGGCGCTGCGAGAAGGGTTTTGTGATGAAATCGTCAGCACCCATCTTCAGGCCGAACAATTCGTCGATCTCTTCATCCTTGGAGGTCAGGAAGATAACCGGAATATCCGATTTCTGGCGAAGACGCCGCAAAAGCTCCATGCCGTCCATGCGCGGCATCTTGATGTCGAAAATGGCGAGCTGCGGCGGACGGGCAATCAGTCCGTCAAGCGCGGAGGCGCCGTCCGTATACGTTTCGACCCGGTAGCCTTCGGCTTCGAGCGCGATCGATACCGAAGTGAGAATATTCCGGTCGTCGTCGACAAGCGCGATCGTCTGCATGTAGTTGGTCTCCATCGTCATTTTCTCGTAACTCCCGACATCCACCCAGCCAAGGTTGCGCGCCGCGAGCCACTCTCATGAGTATAAAGGTGGAACAAATTGTGGCAAAGGAAAACTCACAACCAAATCGCCTGGTGTGACTAGGCCAATTCCGGGAAAACGCCGCAGCTGGATTCTAATGCGTCTTCAACCGATTTAAAAAGAAATAAAA
>NZ_WJOK01000041.1 GCF_009649785.1 Agrobacterium tumefaciens
ATTAATTATTGATACTATTTAATCTAGTATCTTGGCGTTGTTTTTCTCTTGAGCGGAAGTTTCGCGAGCGCGTAAGGTCGGTAATCAGGGATAAGCCCGTTCGATATTTTTCACGACCTACATCGTTATAGCCAAAGGCCCGAAGACTGGATCGGGTGTGATGGCGACCGGCGACGTTTGCCTTTGCAAGAAACAAAAAGCTATCTATGATTATTGTTCTGCAAAGCGTGGCGAAATGACATGAACGATACTGGTAATTCCGGCAGGGACGAAGCGAAGGCGACAACGGGCGAGCGCCCGACCTTGAAGACCATCGCCTACATGACGGGTCTTGGCATCACCACCGTGTCACGCGCGCTGAAGGATGCGCCTGACATCGGCGCGGAAACCAAGGAGCGCGTGCGGCTGATTGCCCAGCAGATCGGTTACCAGCCGAACCGAGCTGGTGTGCGCCTTCGCACCGGCAAGACCAATGTGATCGCGCTGGTGCTGAGCGTCGACGAGGAATTGATGGGCTTCACCAGCCAGATGGTATTCGGCATCACCGAGGTTCTTGCGACGACGCAATATCACCTCGTCGTTACCCCTCACACCCACGCCAAGGATTCCATGGTGCCGATCCGCTACATTCTCGAAACCGGTTCGGCGGACGGGGTCATTATCTCCAAAATCGAGCCGAACGATCCGCGCGTCCGTTTCATGACGGAGCGCAAAATGCCCTTCGTTACCCATGGGCGGTCCGACATGGGCATTGAGCACGCCTATCACGATTTCGATAACGAGGCTTATGCCTATGAGGCCGTGGAGCGGCTGGCGCAATGTGGGCGAAAGAGGATCGCCATCATCGTGCCTCCATCGCGGTTTGCGTTCCACGACCACGCCCGCAAGGGGTTCACCCGCGGTATCAGGGATTTCGGCGTTTCCGAATTCCCGTTGGATGCCATCACCATCGAGACGCCGCTCGACAAGATCCGCGATTTCGGCAAGCGCCTGATGCAATCAGACGATCGCCCTGACGGCATTGTCTCCATCAGCGGCAGCAGCACGATTGCGCTTGTGGCGGGGTTTGAGGCAGCCGGTGTCAGGATCGGCAAGGATATCGATATCGTGTCGAAACAGTCCGCCGAATTCCTGAACTGGATCCAGCCGCAAATCCACACAGTCAACGAGGACATCAAGCTTGCGGGCAGGGAGCTTGCCAAGGCTCTGCTGGCACGCATCAACGGTGCGCCGCCAGAAACGCTGCAAAGCATCAGCCGCCCGGTCTGGTCCTCAATGGCGCCGAAGCCTTGATAGAAGGAACGCCTGTTCGGATCAGGACAGGCAATCCTTCAGCGAGCCGGCGATGCCGCGCATCATCTTGAAGTATAGATCGGGACCCGGTTCAAGCGTGGCCGCTTCGGGATCGAGCGTCGCAGACTTTGCCGCCGTGCCTTCGGTTATGACGGAGATCAGTTTCGGCGCGAATTGCGGTTCGGCAAAAACGCAGGTCGCGCCAAGTTGGCGAACCTTTTCCTGCATCTCCCTGACGCGATCGGCACCGGGCAGGGTTTCGGGGCTGACGGTGATCGATCCCGCCGTTTTTACGCCGTAGCGATGCTCGAAATATTGATAGGCATCGTGGAAGACGATGAAGGGCTTGTCCTTTACAGGCTTGACCGTTTCGGCAATTTCGCTGTCGAGCGCATCGAGATCGTCGATCAGTTTTTTTGTATTGGCCTGATAGGTTTCCGCATTGCCGGCATCGGCGGCAATCAGCGCGGTTTCTATCGTCTGGGCCATGGCCTTGGCATTGGCCGGATCGAGCCACAGATGAGTGTCGTACGCGCCGTGTTCATGGTCGCCGTCATCGTGCGCATGATCATGAGCATGAGCGTCTTCGCTGTCCGAATGGCCGGCATGTTCTCCATGGGCCTCCTCGCCATCGTCATGCGCCTCGAAAGGGCCGCCTTCGCGGAAGGGAAGCTTTTCCAGCCCCTTGGCATCTTCCAGTTCGACCACTGTTGCCTTGCTGGTCAACGCCTCCAGTGGCTTCTGCAGAAATGCCTCCAGTCCAGGCCCGACCCAGAAGACCAGATCGGCCTTTTCCAGCGTGCGGGCATTGGAAGGCCGCAGATTATAGGTGTGCGGTGAGGCTGCGCCGTCGACAATGAGTTGCGGTTCGCCCACGCCACGCATGATTGCCGCGACGAGGGAATGGACAGGCTTGATCGAGACCACGACATTTGGGGCGGCGGTGGCGCCGGAGGCGGCCGCCGCTATTGCTACCGATGCCATGAGCGGGATCACGAACGATCTCATGAAATGCACTCCACTTGAAGAAGTATAGTTATGTTATTACATTTATTGCGTAACTCTATAACGTATGCGATAGCGGTAAGCAACATCGCCGATCGGACAATCCCATGCTTCATTCCGCCCATGCGGGCAAAGAGATACTGGTGTCACTTTCCAATGCCGGCGTGCAGCGCAACGGTCGCTGGCTCGTGCGCGGCGTGGAGTTTTCCGTCAGCAAGGGTGAGATCGTCACGTTGATCGGGCCGAACGGTTCGGGCAAATCAACCAGCGCGAAAATGGCGATCGGGGTCTTGAAGCCGAGCGAGGGCGCGGTATCGCGCATTGCCGGTCTGAGGGTCGGGTATGTGCCGCAGAAGCTTTCGGTCGACTGGACCATGCCGCTTTCTGTGCGCCGGTTGATGACGCTGACCGGGCCGCTTCCCGCGCGCGAAATCGACGCGGCGCTGAACGCCACGGGTATCGCGCATCTGGCAAACGCGGAGGTGCAGCATCTTTCTGGCGGAGAGTTCCAGCGGGCACTTCTTGCCCGCGCCATTGCGCGCAAGCCCGATCTGCTGGTTCTCGACGAGCCTGTGCAGGGAGTTGATTTCTCCGGGGAGATCGCGCTTTATGATTTGATAAAAAATATAAGGAATTCAAACAATTGTGGAATTCTGTTAATCTCGCATGACCTGCATGTGGTCATGGCGGAAACCGATACCGTAATATGCCTGAACGGTCATGTCTGCTGCCGGGGAACGCCGCAGGCGGTGAGCCAGAGCCCGGAATATATGCGGCTTTTCGGTGGGTCGGCCGCTAAGGCGCTTGCCGTTTACAGCCACCATCACGACCACACCCATCTGCCCGATGGCCGGGTGCAGCACGCGGATGGTTCGGTGACCGAACATTGCCACCCCGATGATGGCCATCATCATGCGCATGAGCAGCATCACGACCATAATCATGACCACGGGGACTGCGGCTGCGCCCACGAGCATGACGGACACGCCACTTCAAGCCACCAGCAGGGAGAGCGGCATGTTTGACGATTTCTTTGTTCGCGCCATGATCGCCGGCATCGGTGTTGCGCTCACCGCCGGGCCTCTTGGCTGCTTCGTTGTGTGGCGGCGCATGGCCTATTTCGGCGATACGATGGCCCATTCGGCACTGCTTGGCGTTGCGCTGTCGCTGCTGTTGCAGATCAACCTCATCGTCAGCGTCTTTCTTGTAGCCTCGGCGGTTTCGATCCTGCTGATTTTCCTGCAACGGCGGCAGGCGCTTTCCGCCGATGCGCTCCTCGGCATACTCTCTCATTCGGCGCTGGCGATCGGTCTCGTCATCGTTGCCTTCATGAGCTGGGTGCGCATCGATCTCGTCTCCTTCCTGTTCGGGGATATTCTGGCCGTTACCCGCAGCGATATCGCGCTGATCTGGGGCGGCGGGCTGGTGGTGCTGGTTTCCATGGTGTTCCTGTGGCGGTCTCTGCTGGCCTCCACAGTCAATACCGAGTTGGCCGAGGCCGAGGGGTTGAACCCGGAACGCGCCAAGCTCATCTTCACGCTGTTGATGGCGCTGGTGATCGCCATCGCCATGAAGGTGGTCGGCATCATGTTGATCACATCGCTGCTCATCATACCGGCGGCGACAGCCAGACGTTTTTCTTCCACCCCTGAGGTGATGGCTGTGGTCGCGTCTGTGATTGGAGCGGTTGCCGTCGTTGGCGGCCTGTTCGGATCGCTGAGTTACGACACGCCATCAGGACCGTCCATCGTGGTTGCCGCCGTGATCCTGTTCGTTATAAGCCTGTTGCCGGCACCGGGTTTTTCCCGCTCCGCAGATGAAGGAGGCAAGTCATGAATGCGCAGAACCTTACCAAAAACCAGTCGCTGGTCATGAATGCCTTGTCGAATGCGCATGCGCCTCTCAGCGCCTATGTGATCCTCGACAAGCTGCGCGATGATGGTTTTCGCGCGCCGCTGCAGGTCTACCGGGCGTTGGAAAAGCTGGTGGAATATGGTCTCGTGCACCGGCTTGAAAGTCTCAACGCCTTTGTTGCCTGCACCCATACGCAAGCCGAATGCTGCTCGCATCATCATGGCACCGTCGCCTTTGCCATTTGCGAATCCTGCGGCCAGGTGAACGAGTTCCACGATCACGAGATCGACCATCGCCTCGAGCGCTGGGTCAAGGACAGCAAGTTCAAGGCGGAAAAGACCACTATCGAAATTCGTGGTCTGTGTGCCGCCTGCGCGGGGTAACACTGTTTGGCGACAGCGGGCGTTCTTGCCCGCCATCCGTCATTCTTCGATGACTTCCAGATCCTTCGAAAAACGCTTCCAGTTTTCGATGTAATTTTCCGCCGAGCGGCGGATGCTGGCGACGGCCTCGTCATCCAGCGTTCGGACGGCACGCGCCGGCGATCCGACGATCAGGGAATTGTCTGGAAACTCCTTGCCCTCCGTCACCAGCGCATTGGCGCCGACCAGGCAGTTGCGGCCGATCTTTGCGCCGTTGAGGATCGTTGCGCCCATGCCGACGAGCGAATTGTCGCCGATGGTGCAGCCGTGGATGATGGCGTGGTGGCCGATAGTGCACATTTCGCCGATCGTGGCGGCAAAACCGAGATCGCTGTGCACCATCACGCCGTCCTGAATATTGGTGCCGCGACCTATGCTGATTGGATCATTATCGCCGCGCAGCGTCGCGCCGAACCAGATGCCGACATCCTCGGCAAGTATCACCGAGCCAATGACATTCGCATCGGGTGCGACCCAGTAGCGATCCGTGGCGGGGGTCTGAGGCACCCGATCTGCGAGGCGATAAAGCGGCATGGCGGTTCTCTCCCTTTGGATTATGCGCCGAAAGCGATCAGGCGACCGTAACGGACAGGGTGCCGACACCGTCTACACCACACTCGATCCGATCGCCGCGCACAATGGGGCCGACGCCTGCGGGCGTGCCGGTCATGATGACATCCCCAGCGGCAAGCGTGAACAGCTTGGAAAGCTCGGCAATCACTTCCGGCACTTTCCAGATCATCTGCGCAAGATCGCCTGTCTGCTTGCGCTCACCATTGACATCGAGCCAGATCGCACCGGTCGACGGATGGCCGATCTTGTCTGCGGGAACGATGGCGGAGACCGGCGCGGAATATTCGAACGCTTTTGCGCCCTCCCACGAGCGTCCCATCTTCTTCAAACCATCCTGAAGGTCGCGGCGTGTCATATCGATGCCAACCGCGTAACCCCAGACGTGGCCCAGCGCATCGCTTGCCAGAATATCCGTACCGCCGCTTTTCAACACCACGACGCATTCGACTTCGTAATGCACGTTCGACGACAGCGAAGGGTAGGGGAAATCCTGACCCGCAGGCAGAAGGTTGTCCGGATTTTTCTGGAAATAAAACGGCGGTTCCCTTGAAGGATCGTGGCCCATCTCGATGGCGTGATCGGCATAATTGCGGCCGACACAATAGACCCGCCGCACGGGGAACATCTCGTTTGTGCCCTCTACAGGCAGAAGAACGGGTTCTGGAACTGGAATGACGGTGGCGGCCATGGGATTTCCTGTCGTCTTTTTTAGAACTGCAAGTCTTGTCCCGCGATTCCTGGGCGATTTCCAGTTCAAAATGACCGCAGCCGTAAAGAGGTAGTTCCGGTACAGACAAGCGCTTGCAAACGGCGAAAAAATCTTAGCCTTGGCACCCGATGATCGAATTTGGTCAGTGAAAATAGCAGCTCTTACAGGTCTCTCGATTCGGGGGTAACAAGTTGTGAAATGTAGGCTCGCGTCGAGGATGCAGTAAGGTGGGCTCAAGATGAGACTTGAAGGAGGGGTAGGGCTCGCGTTTTAAGTGTTCATAAAAGTAAGGTCTCCCAAATTGGGGAGACCTTCGCAAACGCGAGTTACGCAGCTTTCTTGGCGGCGGACGTCTTATTGATGGCCGTCACCGCAAGGTTAGTCAGCTTGTTGTTGGTTGCTTTCTCCTGGTCGAGGATTTCGCTTAGAATTTTGTGGGCTTCATCGTGGCCGAGATCCTTCGCCCATTCGCGGAGCGAACCATAGCGGGCGATCTCGTAGTGCTCGACTGCCTGGCAGGCCGCCAAGAGGCCAGCGTCGAGCGCAGTTCCTTCTGCCTCCTCCATGAGACCTTCGGCCTCCTTGATCAAGCCCTCAATGGCGTCGCACTTTTCCCCGGAGGCTTTCTTGCCAATGGATTTAAAGACCTGGTCAAGCTTCTTGATCTGATCCCTGGTCTCTGCAAGGTGATCCTCGGCGGCCTTCTTTAGTTCGGCACTTTTGGCTGCCTTCGCGACTTTGGGCAACGCTTTCGTTATAGCGTTCTCCGCGTAGTAGACGTCCTGCAATGTGTGCTCGAAAATGTCCGCAAGTGTTTTCATGGGATTCCTCCGGTTTGTTGATTACCATTTAGACAACGCGCAGTTGCGGGCTTAGTTCCCTTCCCGTCACTACCTGGTAGCCGAAACACAAAGACAATCACATATTCGCGCCCGACCTCCTTGTTAGACGAATTCCCGGCTGGCCGACCGAACTTAATCTTCTTTTGCGGCAGGAGCAGGTGGGTACCGCCAGCGACCAGACGATCGTTCAGAGGCCGAGTTCTCCGCCCTGATATATGTGCGAGTTTGCAAGACGATCGCTCGGAAAACTCAATCGTTGATCATTGCTTGCCGGTAGCGTACCCCGTCAGAAAAGCCAGCGGCAAAAAAGACCCGAGACCTTCTCGAAATGGGGCAATGGCCAGTTTCTCTACTCAACCTCTATCTTCAATTTGTGAATCGCAAGTCCAAGTGGACGCGTATCCTCACTAGATGGCTTCAGGGAATGTGGAGATGTAAAAAACTCGGGTCTAAATTCGAAGAAGATTGTCGGGGGAGATTCATCATTCTGGTCCCTTTGCAGCAAGTGTAAAGGAATGATCAATTCCCGATCGCCACGTTTATTTTTGGATGTAAATTTCCACTCGGCAACATTGGTACCATCGACCAGAACGGCAACAGTCTGCTCTATCTGTCTGCCAAGTAAGAGAGCATCGACATCAAATATTAGTCTAATGGCCGTTTCCGGTACGAATGGAATTATCAAGGACATCGTATGGCGTTCGCCCAGGCCCCAGACGCCCCAGTCTTCAACGTCCGCCCATCCGTCTTTCAAATAAGTCTTTAAAAGTCGGGGGGGAACCCAGGCTCCTACCGACAAATCATGAAGTCGCTTAATTCGCCAATTGTTGAATTTATCGGAGGATGCCCGTGCCTTTCGCACTATCGCACTGCCGCCGCTGTCCGCTAATGGTATCAAACATTCAGGCTTGTCTGAAAAGAACTCGTCAGCTGCATTCTCGGCGCCGTCCCAGTGCAAGCTCGAATAATCATGGACAATGATAAACCCACCTTCGACCATTCTTGGGTAGAAATAGTTCAGCGCACTCATCATCGGATTGTAAAGGTCGCAATCAAGATGAACGACGGAAAACGTTAGGTTGTCCGGAATTTGCGTAGCCGACTCTGGAAAATACCCTTTTACGTAGACGACATTGTCCTCGCCTACAAATTCCCGCACCGTTTCAAGACTGGTATCGGAAAACTGCAAAGGGATCGATGAATCAATGCCCTGGATATCTTTCGGATCGAAGCCTTCGAACGTATCAAACAGATATGCAGTACGCCCCAGCGCCCTTGCGAAATTCGCTAATATATACGAAGTGTTTCCCTTATATACTCCAAGTTCAGCGATATCACCCGATATATTTTCTTTTTTTATTTGATCATATATGAGGCAAAACGTGAAGAAGCGGTTCATGTCACGTTTATGATGCTCTTCATTGTGAGTAAAGCCGCTCGACAATTCTTTGGGATCGAGCTGATCCTCTATCTTTTTGTACCTGTGAAGATTTACGGAATAGCGATGTGGAACAGTTGAGTAAAAATCAGTCGGCCATGATTTTTCAAGCTCCCCCTCACGAGAACTTTGAAACAAACTTTTCAAAAATTTCGAACCAAAACTCATCCGCGCCCCACAAAAATTAATATTACGTCGATCAGAGAATACTGGTCAGGCGATTATATAATTTCTCATTTCGGAACCGAACTTCGGTCCGACTCTATGAGCCCGAAAAGTAATCTGCATTAAGAATTGGACGACGCCCGCGCTGCTTGGCGTATTGGTACGTGTTTAGTGCCGTCTACGACCACTAATGCGCGACCTTGGGAATTGTTCCCAGAACGAGCTGAGGCTCGTGACGAGCGGCAGCATCGCCCACAATTTTTGACCTAGCGGTCGCTCGCATCGGATAGCGATAAGCGATCCGAATTCAACCGTTCAAGCCCACCAGCCTCATCGATTTCGGTCTAGAGAAACCGTGTGTGCTTCAGCATTAGGGTTGTGGTCGAATTTCTTCGCCTTGTTAAAAACTACACGCTCGCCTTTTTTTCAAAGGATCTGCGCGGTATAATCAATCGAGACGTCTATTATCTTCTCGCCGTGATAGTGACCGACAGTCATGAACATTGGTGCTGCTCAATGAAAAACTATCACAGAATTTTACCCTAGTAAGCGAGCGTAAATAGTTGAATTTCTATAAAAAAGCGGTGACATCAGGGTCTCGCATCTTTGCCGTGGCCCCGATGATCGATTGGACGGACACGAGGTGCAGATTTCTGCACCGGCAATTGTCGAAGCGTGCGCTGCTTTATACGGAAATGATCGTTGCCGACGCCATCATCCATGGCCAGCGCGACAGGTTGCTCAACTATCATACTCAGGAACATCCGGTTGCACTGCAACTCGGTGGGTCGGATCCGGTAAAGCTTTCGGAGGCGGTGCGGATCGCCAGCGATTATGGCTATGACGAGATCAACCTCAATGTCGGCTGTCCTTCGGACCGGGTGCAATCCGGCACTTTCGGCGCATGTCTGATGCGCGAGCCCGAGATTGTCGCGCAATGCGTGACGGCGATGAAGGCCGTTGCGAAGGTGCCAGTCACGGTCAAATGCCGCATCGGCGTGGACGATCAGGAGCCGGAAGCCGTGCTGCCGGATTTTCTTTCGCGGGTTGTGGCGGCGGGCGCGGATGCGGTCTGGATCCATGCGCGCAAGGCTTGGTTGCAAGGTCTTTCGCCGAAGGAAAACCGTGAAGTGCCGCCGCTCGATTACGATCTCGTCTATCGCATGAAGCGGGAAAATCCTGACATCTTCATCGGCATCAACGGCGGTATCTCCGATCTCGATCAGGCAAGCCTCCATCTGCACCATATGGACGGCGTGATGCTGGGCCGTGCGGCCTATCACAATACGTCCATCCTTGCTGATGTCGACCATCGCATTTATGGCGAAGAGGCCCGGCAAGCTGACTGGATGGGGCTGCGTGATGCGATGATGGCCTACGCCACCGACTACATCGCCGCGGGCGGGCGTCTCAACCACGTTACCCGCCACATGGTCGGCCTGTTTCAGGGCATGCCTGGCGCGCGCCGTTTCCGGCAGATCCTTTCCAGCGACGCCACACGGCCGGGCGCTGGAACCGAGGTGATCGAGGCGGCGTTCGCGGCAGTCGATTTCAATCCGGCGAAAGAAATGGCTGGCTGAGCCAGTCAGACCAATTTCTGCAATACCTGTGCGCCGTTTGGTGCATTGACCTTGCCGCCGGTGATGAAGAAAGCGAAGACATCGCGAGGGGTCTTCTCTACTTTTCTATCGGGAGCGATCAGCGGCAGGTCATCCGGAACACCGCCCGCCGCATAGGTCTTGACCCGTTTTGCCCAATGGTCAATCTCGGCCTTCGGATAACAGGTCTCGATATCATCTTCGCCCTTTTGCAGGCGGCAATAGACGAAATCGGCAGTTACGTCAGGCAGCATCGGATAATCGTAATGGTCGGCGCAGACGACCGCGACCCTGTGTTTGGCGAGAAGATCGATGAATTCCGGCACCTGAAATGTCGGGTTTCGCACTTCGACCACGTGGCGAAGGCTGATGCCGTCCTGTTTGTCGGGCAGCAATGCCAGAAACGCGCCGAAATCCTCCGCGTCGAATTTTTTAGTCGGCGCGAATTGCCAGAGAATCGGGCCGAGATGGTGGCCGAGTTCCGTCAATCCCTGCGTCAGGAACTTCGTCATGGATTCACCCGCCTCGGCCAGGACCTTGCGGTTGGTGACGAAACGGCTTGCCTTCAGGGAGAAAACGAAGTCCTCAGGCACGTCCGCCGCCCATTTGGCGAAGGTCTCGGGTTTCTGGCTACTATAATAGGTGCCGTTCACCTCGATCGCCGTCAATTGCCGGCTGGCATGTTCCAGCTGGCGTTTCTTCGGCAGTTTTTCCGGATAAAACGTGCCTTCCCACGGCTCGAAAGTCCAGCCGCCGATACCGGTGCGGATCGTGCCTGATGTCGACATATACTGTTCCTCCTCGGGCTATCGGCCTTACGTACCTTGCTGCGAAGGGCGCGGATTACTCCGCAGCCTCGCGTTTTCCGGCTGGCCGGCGTTCCAGAAGTTCCTTCAGGAAATGGCCGGTATAGGAGCGCTCGTTCTTGACGATGTCTTCCGGCGTTCCGGTTGCCACCACTTCGCCGCCGCCCGTGCCGCCTTCGGGGCCAATATCGATGATCCAGTCGGCCGTCTTGATGACTTCGAGATTGTGCTCGATTACCACGACGGAATTGCCCTGATCCACCAGCGCCTGCAGCATTTCCAGAAGCTTGTTGACGTCGTGGAAATGGAGACCCGTCGTCGGTTCATCGAGGATGTAGAGCGTGCGGCCGGTGGAGCGTTTTGACAGTTCCTTGGCGAGCTTGACGCGCTGCGCCTCGCCGCCGGAGAGCGTATTGGCCTGCTGGCCGACCTTGATGTAACCAAGGCCGACATCGAACAGCGCTTGCAGCTTGTCACGCACGGCCGGAACGGCGGCGAAGAATTCAACGCCTTCTTCCACCGTCATATCAAGCACGTCGGCAATGGACTTGCCCTTGAAGGTCACATCCAGCGTCTCGCGATTGTAACGCTTGCCGTGGCAGACGTCGCAGGTGACATAGACATCAGGCAGGAAGTGCATCTCGATCTTGATGACGCCGTCGCCCTGGCAGGCTTCGCAGCGGCCGCCCTTGACGTTGAAGGAGAAACGGCCAGGTGCATAACCGCGCGCCTTCGCCTCCGGCAGACCGGCGAACCAGTCACGGATCGGCGTGAATGCGCCGGTGTAGGTGGCGGGGTTTGATCGTGGCGTGCGGCCGATTGGCGACTGGTCGATATCGATCACCTTGTCGATGAATTCGAAACCATCGATGCGATCATGCTCGGCCGGAATTTCGCGCGCGCCCATCACGCGGCGTGCTGCCGACTTATAGAGCGTCTCGATCAGGAATGTGGATTTGCCACCACCCGACACGCCGGTAACGGCGGTGAAAACACCAAGGGGAACGGCCGCAGTCACATTCTTCAGGTTGTTGCCGCGTGCGCCAAAAACCTTGATTTCGCGGCCCTTCTTCGGCTTGCGGCGTTCTGCCGGCACGGCGACGCCGAGTTCGCCGGATAGATATTTGCCGGTCAGCGATTTCGGATTGGCCATCACCTCCTGCGGCGTGCCTTCGGCGATGACCTGACCACCGTGAATGCCGGCGGCGGGGCCGATATCGACAACGTAATCCGCCGTCAGAATGGCATCCTCGTCGTGTTCGACCACGATCACCGTATTGCCGATGTCGCGCAGGTGCTTCAGCGTATCGAGCAGGCGGGCATTGTCACGCTGATGAAGGCCGATGGACGGCTCATCCAGAACATAGAGAACGCCGGTGAGGCCGGAGCCGATCTGCGACGCAAGCCGGATGCGCTGGCTTTCTCCGCCGGAAAGCGTGCCGGAGTTGCGTGACAGGCTGAGATAATCCAGCCCGACATCGTTGAGGAATCGCAGACGTTCGCGGATTTCCTTGAGGATGCGAACCGCGATCTCGTTCTGTTTGGCGTTCAGATTTTCCGGCAGCGTCTCGAACCAGTCGCGTGCCATACGGATCGACATCTGGGTGACTTCGCCGATGTGCATTCTGTTGATCTTGACGGCGAGCGCTTCCGGCTTCAGGCGATAGCCGGCGCAGGCCGGGCAGGGGGCCGCCGACATATAACGCTCGATTTCCTCGCGCGCCCAGGCGCTGTCGGTCTCTTTCCAGCGACGCTCCAGATTGGGAACGATGCCTTCGAAATTCTTCACCGTCTTGTAGGAGCGCGCGCCGTCCTGATAGTTGAACTCGATCTTGTCGTCAGTGCCCTGAAGAATGGCGTGCTGCGCCTCTTTCGAAAGGTCCGTCCATTTGCTCGACAGCTTGAAACCGAAGGCCTTGCCCAGCGCCTCCAGCGTCTGGTTGTAATAGGGGGAAGACGACTTGGCCCAGGGGGCGATCGCGCCATCCCGCAGGGTGCGTGCAGGTTCGGGCACGATCAGGTTTTCGTCCACCTTCTGCTGCGAGCCGAGACCGTCACAGGTGGGGCAGGCGCCGAAGGGATTGTTGAAGGAGAAAAGCCGGGGCTCGATTTCCGGGATGGTGAAGCCGGAGACCGGGCAGGCGAATTTTTCCGAAAACAGCATACGCTCGTGGGTCTCATTGAGCGATTTGTTTGCGGAGCCGCCAGCCGAGGTTTCTTCCGGCGGCAGGGGCTTGTCGGCAAATTCGGCCACTGCCAACCCGTCGGCGAGCTTGAGGCAGGTCTCGAGACTGTCGGCAAGGCGTGCTGCCATATCCGGGCGCACGACGGCGCGGTCCACCACCACATCGATATCGTGTTTGTACTTCTTGTCGAGGACGGGAACGTCAGCGATCTCGTAGAACTGGCCATCCACCTTGACGCGCTGGAAGCCCTTCTTCATCAGCTCGGCGAGTTCCTTTTTATATTCGCCTTTGCGGCCGCGCACGATCGGCGCGAGAATATAAAGGCGCGTGCCTTCCTCGAAGGCAAGGATACGGTCGACCATCTGGCTGACCGTCTGGCTCTCGATCGGCAGGCCCGTCGCCGGCGAGTAGGGCACACCGACACGCGCAAACAGCAGGCGCATATAGTCGTAGATTTCCGTGACCGTGCCGACCGTGGAGCGCGGGTTCTTCGAGGTGGTTTTCTGCTCGATGGAAATCGCCGGAGAAAGCCCCTCGATGCGGTCTACATCCGGCTTCTGCATCATTTCGAGGAACTGGCGCGCATAGGCCGAGAGGCTCTCGACATAACGGCGCTGGCCCTCGGCATAGATTGTGTCGAAGGCGAGCGACGACTTGCCCGAGCCGGAGAGCCCGGTCATGACGATCAGCTTATTGCGCGGTAGATCCAGATCGATACCCTTGAGGTTATGCTCACGGGCACCACGGATGGAAATCGTCTTCAGTTCACTCATGATAAAGCTCGGACAAAATTAACAGGCCTGATGGCGGCGCGTCCTTATGTAGTGACGCAACCGGACGTGTCGAGGTTTATTCCCTATCGATCGATGGCTTTTCGGCTCACTTGACTCGAATTTCGTGATTTAATAGAACAAAAAAGGAACAAATTGCAAGTGCGAATATACTCTCTGAGAAAGTCGGGATTATTCGCTGTGGATTGTTCCCCGTTGCGGTGCCCTTTGCGGGCGGCGATGGTTATTGTGTGCGGGATTTTTTGAAATGCAATTGCCGGTCACGATGGCTGGCGGACAGGATGACGAGATGGCTGGTAGCGTAAACAAGGTAATTCTGATTGGGAACGTTGGCGCCGATCCCGAAATTCGCCGGACGCAGGACGGCCGTCCGATCGCCAATCTGCGCATCGCCACCTCAGAGACGTGGCGGGACCGCAACAGCGGCGAGCGCAAGGAAAAGACAGAATGGCACACGGTCGTCGTTTTCAACGAAGGCCTGTGCAAGGTTGTCGAACAATATGTGAAAAAGGGCGCCAAGCTCTATATCGAAGGCCAGCTGCAGACGCGCAAGTGGCAGGACCAGACCGGTAACGACCGTTACTCAACCGAAGTGGTACTGCAGGGCTTCAACTCCACGCTGACGATGCTCGACGGTCGCGGCGAAGGTGGCGGCGGCAGCCGCAGCGGTGGCGACATCGGCGGTGGAGATTATGGCAGCGGCGGCGGTAACTACGGTGGCGGTTACGACCAGCAGCCGGCGGCCCGCGGCGGTGCCTCGCGTGGCGGCAGCCAGCCTTCCGGCGGCTTCTCCAGTGACATGGACGACGATATCCCGTTCTGATCGGGACCGTGATTGACGGGGCGGGGGCCGGTCGAACCGGTTGCCCGCTTCAAGGTCGCGACGACCTATGCCGCGGCTTTGTCCGCCAGCATCGCAACCATGACATCGGACTGCGAAAGAATACCCACCATTTTGCCGTTGGCGTCGATCACCGGCAGGTAATGCAGGCCTTCCTCCGCAAAGCGGATGATTGCTTCCTCGATCGCCGTTTCCGGCTGCACGGTTCTAACAGGCGATGTCATGATATCCTTGACGGTATCGTTGGGTGCGCTTGTGCCTGAGAGAATAAGGCGCAGGCGCTGCAGGAAACCGATGGAAGGGCGGCCGTTTCTCCAGCTAGCCTTTTCAAGAAAATCCGTCTGAGTGACGATGCCAAGGATTTCGGCCCTGTCGTTGGTCACGGGCAGAGCCTTGAAATGGCGGTTGCGCATCAGTGAATGGGCGTGGCGCAGACTATCATCCGGGGCGACGCCGACCACATCGCGCGACATGACGCTGGCGCAATCGAGATGGAGGGCGCGGCGGCGCCAGGAGCGCAATTCCGTCTTGCGCAAAATCATCTCCAGCACATCGCGATCAATATCGAGAACCTCGTCATATTCCTTCAGCACCTCGTCCAGATCGGCTGAGGAAAAGCCGATTTTCTGTATCGGCGTCGGGTCTGCCGTGCCGTGGCTGGCCTTTCCCAACCTCAGGCCGTGCGGATAGGCGCGGCCGGTGGCATTGTTATAAACGAGCGCGAGGATGAGAAGGATGAGCGAGTTTCCGGCGACCGGCCAGAGAATAAAGCCATAGCCGAGACCATGCACGGCGGGACCGCCGAGAACGGCCGTCAGCGCCACCGCGCCGCTGGGCGGGTGCAGGCAGCGCAGCGCCATCATGGCAGCAATGGCAAGGCTTATGGCAAGCGCGCTGGCAAGGAAAATATCCGGAACGAGTAGAGCCACCGTCACGCCCACGAAAGCCGACACGATGTTGCCGCAGAGGATCGACCAGGGCTGCGCAAGGGGGCTGGATGGCACGGCGAATAAAAGCACCGCCGAGGCGCCCATCGGCGCGATCATGGCGGGCAGGCTAGGGTCTAAGCGGAAAGCAAGGCTGCCCAGAAGTCCGGTCAGCGAAATGCCGACGAAGGCGCCCGCCGCAGCGCGCAGCCTTTCCCGGTTACTGACGGGAGCGGCATCCGGGATGAGGCGGCGCAGCGTGGATCGCATGGAGAGAGCTTTCTGATGCGGAAAAAAGATGCGCGTCTTTTAACCGAGGCAGGAGCCGGATTCAAAGGGCGGATTTTTCGCAAATCCGGCCGGTTGCGGCATTTTGTTGTGAACCGATGGTCGTCAGAATGCGAAGGCCGATTTTATGCCGTCCACTACGAACTGCACGGAAAGCGCGGCAAGAAGGACGCCGAGCAGCCTTGTCAGGATCGCGCGGCCGGTATTGCCGAGAAAACGGTCCATGCGTTCCGAGACGATCAGGGTGGCGTAGACGAGGGCCATGGCGAAGGCGAGGATGAGAATAAGCACGACCATTTCGAGCGTCGTCTTCATCGTTCCCGCCAGGAGCACGGTCGCGGAAATGGCGCCAGGCCCGGCGATCAACGGCAAGGCGAGCGGAAAGACCGCCAGATTATGCAGATGGTCCTTTGTGATGGCGATCTCCGAGGTCTTTTCCTTGCGCTCCTGGCGTTTCTCGAAAATCATCTCGAAGGAAATCCAGAACAGCAGCAGGCCACCGGCGATGCGAAAGGCACCCAGCGAAATGCCGAGAAGGTTGAGGATGGTGAGACCGAACAGGGCGAAGATGGCGAGAATGCCGAAGGCGATGATCGAACCGCGCAGGGCCACCTGGGCGCGCTGGTCGCGCGTCACTCCAACCGTGAGTGCGAGAAATACGGGCGCGAGACCGGGCGGATCGAGCGTGACCAGAAGTGTTGTAAGCGCGTTGATGAGCGTTTCGCTGCTGGCCATTCTTTCCCCACCTGTTTTGTTTTTAGGCCGGAGCCTACGCAAGTCGTACTCGCTTTGAAAGGGAGCGGCGTCGCTTTTGCCAACCTAAATGGCGAAAAGCGGGGTATGTCTTGCAAATGACGCAAAAGACTGTTCAAAACTCGCCGGGAAATTGGCTTAACGTGGCTGTTTCCGCTATAAAAATCCATCCGATTCTTAACAGAGAATGTGATCCGTTTTGACTGACCAGAGCCCCCCCGGCGGCGGAAAACTTCCGCCAGGCATTGAACCGATTTCCATCATTGAGGAAATGCAGCGGTCCTATCTCGATTACGCCATGAGCGTTATCGTTTCCCGCGCGCTTCCCGATGTCCGTGACGGTCTGAAGCCGGTTCATCGCCGTATTCTTTACGGCATGTCCGAACTCGGCATCGACTGGAACAAGAAATACGTCAAATGCGCCCGCGTCACCGGTGACGTGATGGGTAAATTCCATCCGCACGGCAATGCGGCGATTTACGATGCGCTGGCGCGCATGGCGCAGGACTGGTCTCTGCGCCTGCCGCTGATCGACGGACAGGGTAACTTCGGCTCCATCGACGGCGATCCGCCGGCGGCCGAACGTTACACCGAGTGCCGTCTCGAAAAGGCAGCGCATTCGCTTCTCGACGATCTCGACAAGGAAACGGTGGATTTCCGCGATAACTATGACGGCACCTTGCATGAGCCGGTCGTCATTCCCGCGAAATTCCCGAACCTTCTGGTCAACGGGGCGGGCGGCATCGCCGTCGGCATGGCGACGAACATTCCGCCGCACAATCTTTCCGAAGTCATCGACGGCTGTATCGCCCTCATCGACAATCCGGCGATCGAGCTGCTTGAACTGATGCAGATCATTCCTGGCCCGGACTTCCCGACCGGCGCGCTCATCATGGGCCGTTCCGGTATTCGCTCTGCCTATGAGACGGGTCGCGGATCGGTCATCATGCGCGGCCGTGCAACCATCGAGCCGATGCGCGGCGACCGCGAGCAGATCATCATCACTGAGGTTCCCTATCAGGTGAACAAGGCGACGATGATCGAGAAGATGGCCGAACTGGTCAAGGAAAAGCGCATCGAGGGTATTTCCGATCTGCGCGACGAGTCCGACCGCCAGGGTTATCGCGTCGTCGTCGAGCTGAAGCGCGACGCCAATGCCGAAGTCATCCTGAACCAGATCTATCGCTACACGCCGCTGCAGACCTCCTTCGGCTGCAACATGGTGGCGCTGAACGGCGGCAAGCCTGAACAGATGACGTTGCTGGACATGCTGCGCGCCTTCGTGTCCTTCCGTGAGGATGTCGTCAGCCGCCGCACCAAGTATCTGCTGCGCAAGGCGCGCGACCGCGCGCATGTGTTGGTCGGTCTGGCGATCTCGGTTGCCAATATCGACGAAGTCATCCGCGTCATTCGTCATGCTCCCGATCCGGCTTCGGCCCGTGAGGAGCTGATGACGCGGCGCTGGCCGGCGCAGGATGTGGAAAGCCTGATCCGTCTCATCGACGATCCGCGCCACCGCATCAATGAAGACGGCACCTACAATCTCTCCGAAGAGCAGGCACGCGCCATTCTCGAATTGCGCCTTGCCCGCCTGACGGCGCTTGGCCGCGACGAAATCGGCGACGAGCTGAACAAGATCGGCGCGGAAATCAGCGAATATCTCGAAATCCTGTCTTCACGGCTGCGCATCATGCAGATCGTCAAGGATGAGCTTATTGCCATTCGCGACGAGTTCGGCACGCCACGCCGATCCGAGATCGTCGAAGGCGGTCCTGACATGGATGATGAAGACCTCATCTCCCGCGAAGATATGGTCGTCACCGTTTCGCATCTCGGCTACATCAAGCGCGTGCCGCTGACCACCTACCGGGCACAGCGTCGCGGCGGCAAGGGCCGTTCCGGCATGGCGACGCGCGACGAAGATTTCGTCAACCGTCTCTTTGTCGCCAATACCCATACGCCGGTGCTGTTCTTCTCCTCGCGCGGCATCGTGTACAAGGAAAAGGTCTGGCGCCTTCCGATCGGTACGCCGCAGTCGAAGGGCAAGGCCCTCATCAACATGCTGCCGCTGGAACCCGGCGAGCGCATCACCACCATCATGCCGTTGCCCGAGGACGAAACGACCTGGGAAACGCTCGATGTGATGTTCTCGACGACGCGCGGCACGGTTCGCCGCAACAAGCTCGGCGATTTCGTGCAGGTCAACCGCAACGGCAAGATCGCCATGAAGCTGGAGGAGGAGGGCGATGAAATCCTCTCCGTCGAAACCTGTACCGACCAGGATGACGTATTGCTGACGACGGCACTCGGCCAGTGCATCCGCTTCCCGGTGGACGATGTCCGCGTCTTTGCCGGCCGCAACTCGGTTGGCGTGCGCGGCATCAACATGGCCGATGGCGACCGCATCATCTCCATGACCATTGTGGGCCATGTGGAAGCTGAACCGTGGGAGCGTGCGGCCTACCTCAAGCGTTCGGCCACCGAGCGGCGTGCCGCCGGGGTCGATGAGGAAGATATCGCACTGGTTGGTGAGGAAGTCGCGGAAGAAGGCGAACTCAGCGAAGAGCGTTATCAGGAACTGAAGGCACGCGAAGAATTCGTGCTGACCGTCTCTGAAAAAGGCTACGGCAAGCGTTCTTCGTCTTACGACTTCCGCACATCGGGTCGTGGCGGCAAGGGCATCCGCGCCACCGATACCTCGAAGACGACGGAAATCGGCGAACTCGTTGCGGCTTTCCCGGTGGATGAAGGCGACCAGATCATGCTGGTTTCCGATGGCGGCCAGCTGATCCGTGTGCCGGTAAACGGCATCCGTATCGCAAGCCGCGCCACCAAGGGCGTGACGATCTTCTCCACCGCCAAGGATGAGAAGGTGGTTTCCGTGGAACGTATCAACGAGCCTGAAGGCGACGAAGAGGCGGAAAACGGCAATGGCGAAGATGTGGCAGACACTCTGCCGGATACGCCAGAGGCACCGGAGAGCGAGGCGTAAGCCGCCTCGTTTCTTCATCGTCAATCAACAAAAACCCCGCGGTGCACAGGCTCCGCGGGGTTTTTCTTTGTCTCGTCCGGTTATGTTCGGTTTGTCAGCGGATCCGGATATGGACCGGTGCACGCCCGGAGCGGCGGCCGACATGAAGGTGGATATTGGCTTCCGGCTGATTGGCACGCCAGGCGCGGGCGCCGTGCGACAGAAGCAGGCTGACGAGATCACGCGTCTTTGCCTTGGAGCGGTTAAGACCGAGATCGGCAATGCGCATTGCCGCCTCGTGAATGGGATGCAGAACCGACAGACTGCCTTGCCCGTTGCCAGACGCAATGTCCGAATAGTTCTCGTTAACTGCCATCTTGGAAAGCCTCGCTACACATTACACAATTCGAGGAGACAGGCGATGTTTCAACAAATAAGCCACCGCCTGCGCGAACGTCGATTACTGGAGTGACGCCCAGCAGCTGACGCCTTTCTTTTTCAATGCATTGCATGCATTTACCGCGGCGGCCTGGCCGTCGAAGCCGCCGAAGCGGGCGCGGTATACCTGGGAGCCTTCTCTGCTGAAGGCCACCGTGAAGGGTTTTGCGGACCGAAGGGCGGCGCCGCCTTTTTCCTGCGCATTCTGCAACAGGCCACGTGCCGAGTTTTCATCCGGCGATGCGCCAATCTGGATCACCCAACCGCCCTGCGGAGCTTCAGCCTTTGCCGAAACGGAAGGGGTGGAGGGTACAGATGCCGGCGTGGACGCGGTGACGATATTGTCCACCTTGGTCGAGTTGGTAATCAACTTGCGGTCAGGCGCGACGGCTACCTGAGAAATAGGATCCTTGCCCTTCTGCCAGGTGGCGGCTTCCATGGCCTTTACGGCCGCATTGGAAGAGGAGCCTGCAAAGGCGGTAACCGGCGCGTCCTCGTAACGGGTCTGCGGTACGGGGCCGGCATGCGGCAGGCCGGAATCTGTCGCAGCGACAGCTGCGGACGGAGCCGCGACTGCCACAGGTGGAGCAGCAACAGCCACAGCGACCGGCTCTTCGACAGGTGCCGATCTCGTCTGCGCAATCAGGTTGCTGTTGCCGCTGCGGGAGGCCTGCGGCAGGTAGGTCGCAACAAGCTTGCGCATGGTCGCGTCACGGGCAGCGCTCGAGCGGCCGCCAAGAACGACGGCGACGATGGAGCGACCGTCTAGCTGTGCCGATGTTGCAAGATTGCTTCCGGCAGCACGGGTATAACCGGTCTTGATGCCATCTACGCCGCGCACGGTTCCCACTAGACGATTGTGGTTGCCGATGACCTGCTTGCCGAAATTGAAGGTGCGCGTGGAGAAGTAGCCGTAATATTGCGGGAAATGCTGGCGAAGGGCGATGCCAAGGCGTGCCTGGTCACGCGCCGTCGTCATCTGCGCCGTGTTAGGCAGGCCGTTGGCGTTACGATAGGTCGTGCGGGTCATGCCGAGCGCACGGGCCTTGGCGGTCATCATTCTGGCAAAACGGTCTTCGGAGCCGCCGATATATTCACCGAGTGCGGTGGCCATGTCGTTGGCGGAACGGGTGACGAGCGCAAGAATTGCCTGCTCGACTGTGATGCTGCCGCCGGCGCGCACGCCGAGCTTGGAAGGAGGCTCCTTGGCGGCGTTGGCCGAAACCGGCACCTTGGAATCGAGCGAAATGCGCCCGGAATTGAGCGCCTCGAACGTAAGATAAAGCGTCATCATCTTCGTCAGCGAGGCAGGATAGCGCAGGCCATCCGGATCCTCGCCATAGAGAACCTTGCCGGTCTTGGCATCAATGACGATGCCCGCATATTTCGGGTCCGCCTGTGCGGTGCCAACGGATGTTGCGGTTATGAACGCCGCAGCAAGGGTCAACGCAACGAACCTTACCAAAGACGTCGCACCCGCTTTGCGCGAATCTGCCCCAAATAGACTTTTCAACACTGCTGAACTCTTCAATCGCATATTTCTGTTCCGCTCGGACGCGCCCCGCCCGAGTGCTCCGGGAAGAAACTTTATCGGGATGGCGTTACCAAGTGGTTTATGAAAGGTATCCACGCTCCATAAAATGCGACTTTTCGGGCGCAATCTGTCTCACGCCTTTTCACGGATTTCAGTCTTTTACGAGGCGCTGCTCGATGTAGCGTTTCACGCCTGTGTCGAGTTCTTTCCATTGTGGCAGCAAGGTTGCGGAGAATCGGTAGAACAGGCTGAGGTCCTGGCCGGCGTGGATATCCCTCTGGCAGTCGCTGCCCGTCGACGCCTGCTGGGTTTGCGGCAGAAGGCAGCGCACGACATAGTCGCTTTCGCCCTCTCGCTGCCCGGTCAATATGACTTCCTTGCCGTAACCTGCGTCGGCACGCAGGCGGTGCAGTGTGAGGCCGTGTTTCAGCGGCACAGGCTCTCCTTCCGTCAACCGGGCATAGATCGGCCCGAAACGGCCGGACATGTCCTCAGACATCGTGCTTTGCGATAGCTGGATGAAAATAAGCCCTGCTGCCTGCGCCGGATCATCGAAAACAGCGCGATTGGAGTCTTCATATCCCTTGAGATCCGGCCAGGTGAGATAAAGATCGGCCCGCTCTCGCTCTCCATCATGGCGTTCGGAAGGTACACGCAGCGTGTTTTTCGCAAGTTTCAGCCGGTCATTGCCGATTGTGATCTCCACCGCGTCGGTTGCTGTCGTGTGGCCCGCCTGAAGGATCCGCTCGCCGTACCATTTAACGCCGATATTGAGGGCAGCAACAAAGCATATAATAATGACGGCAATGATGATTGCGCGCCGTATCAGGGAGGATGAAAGCAGGGGGGCTTCGTTGTGCATGAGCTTCCGACTTGTTCTTGCCACTGGACGCGTTTTCCACACTGAAAACAGACGGGCAAAGCTTTAACCTGCGGCGATCGCCATTGAAATGCTGTTTTGCCGCTGCTACCTGATAGGGTGCAAGCAAAGGACGGCATATGGCAGCGCGCGACAGATATTCCCGGAAACTCGAATGTTCCAAATGCGGTCATCAGGGTTTTGCCGAGGTGTCGGAATCGGATGAGAAAGACCGCCGTAACCTTGATTTTCGCGTTGATGAAATGCCGCGTGGCTTCCGCACCGAGCGTGCCTCGGTCGATCCAACGGAATTCATGATCCGCTGCGGTCAGTGCGGTAACATATTCCGTTTCCTGCAAAAAACCGCCTATGCGCCGGGAGGCGAACCGCGCGTCAAGGCCTGAACGGAAGGTGCCGGGATGACTGTACCGCAACAACCCAATGGGGCGCCGCCTAGGCGCAAGCCAATCTGGCCGTGGATCATGCTGCTGGTGCTGACACTTTGCGCCATCTATTCCTACAATCGCGCCAACGAGATCATACTAGAGCTGTCCGACACGTTGCCGCCGGCGCTGCTGAACCTTTTCGAGGATATTTTCCGGGGCGGTTTTCGGCACGGCGATGGCGGACCGAGCATCGGTGTCTAAACCATAAAGCAGGTAACTCACCCCCAGCCTTTATCCGACGGTCGCAGTTTTTCGGTAGTATAAAAGAAAAAAGCCCCGCAAACGGGCGGGGCAGGTTGATCGCTCGGGGAAAGTTGGGCAATGCCCGGGAGCGATGCGGCTATATAAATGACAATATTACTGACGCGATAGGCCACTTCCGTCCCAAACAGTACGCCGACGCATAAAATTTGCTCAAGCAGGAAGAATTTAGGAATATCAACTGTCCAAATCTGTCAGGCAACTTGACAGGAGGTCGTTTTATTCTTCGATTGCCTCGAATTGCACATATTCGCGCCTAACATAACGGGACATGAGCAGACGCATGGATAAATCCGGAATCTTCTTCGTGGCGCTTTTATTGGTGCTTGTGGCAATCGTGCTGAGTCTGGCGCTATTCCACTCGCCTCAGCAAAGTCCGGCACTTCCTTCGGGCGAGGGGTCTCTGCTGCCGCCGGCAACGACACAAGGACAATGAGTTGCTGACGGATGCGAAGAGGCTGTGCGCGCGTGCGCCATCGGGATTGACGGCCTTTTTCAAAACGCTATAAAGCCTCACCACCGATGGATGGGTGTCCGAGTGGTTTAAGGAACCGGTCTTGAAAACCGGCGTGCGTGAGAGCGTACCGTGGGTTCGAATCCCACCCCATCTGCCACTTTTGTTTCGCATATGTTCTCATTGGCCCTTGCGCGGCTCCCGTCGCAGCAGGTTCCAAACCCTGCGACCACGATCCTCTTATCGTCCAGCGCGTGCTTATCACTGAGGGATTGCCGCCGAAGGGACTGCTTGCGGTCTGAGATGGCATCCTCATTTCGCGATATTGTCACAGTTCCACCCGTTGTCGATCGGCATCGCTACGTGTGGCCTAAGCGGTGGCACTTATTGTCCGATGCTCCTGTGCCGCCGGCTTGAGACGCTTGGCCAAAGGCCGCTCGACAAATCTCTCGAAGACATAAGCCGCGGCAACGACTATCAGGGGGAAAGTCAGCCAAAGCGTTAAGTACGCGCCATCCGTCCTATCTAGACCAGCAATTCTTCTGATGATTGGGAAATAGACGTAGATCATCGGAACGTGCAGCAAATAGATTGCGAAAGATAGACGCCCGAGGGCATGCATGAGCCTCCCACTGCGTAGATCAGAACATAGTAACACTAGCCCCGACGTCAGCAGCAAGATGATAGTGTCTGCTATGGCTCCTGACGATGAATGCGCGACGATTAACGCAAAGATTACCAAGAAAATGGCGCGCGTGCCCCGATTTTTTATGTGCAGCGATCCAATCGCCAGTGAAAAATGGCCTAATATCGCCCCGTAGAAAAAAAGCGGTATGGCGCGAACAAGAGCCAAGTGCTCATGTAAGTGCGCAATCGACTTTCCTAATAAAACAAAAACGACGATCGCCGCTGCAGACAACCAAAAAGTAGCTCCCACCAAGATATGGTGCGGACTGCCAACCTTTGGGAAATAGGGAATGGAAAAGGCATAGATCGCGTAGCAGACTAAGAGTGCAGACAGCGTCCACGTGGGTACGTTCCAAGCCTGATCCGTAAAAATAAAACTATTAGTCAGGAATAGTTGCGACACGAATGCGGAGGGCGCAAAAAATGAAGGGTCGTTAGTTGTAAATCCAGCCGCCTTTGTGAGCAGAAAGTAACATAGAAAGAGCATCATGATTATTGCGTGTGGTGGCCACAAGCGAAGTAATCGACCCCTCATGAAATCACCGGGAGAAAGTTTTTTCGATTGGAGTTTTTCTTTATATGCTATTGCTATGATGAAACCCGACAAGATTATAAAGAAGTCGGTTCCGATCCAGCCTTTGTGGAAAATTGGAGAGACCACCCGCAAATCCCACGGTGAAACCACCAGCATGTGATAGACAACAATATACAATGAAACCAAAAATCTAAGTGCTGACATAATAATTACC
>NZ_WJOK01000042.1 GCF_009649785.1 Agrobacterium tumefaciens
CGGTATGACTGTTGACCGTTGAAGTTGATAGAGGACTGCAAACCTTGTCAGCTGACAAGGTTTTCGATAGCGAGCGTCGTAAACCGCTGACGCTGGTAGTTGGGCGAACTTTAGCGGTCGCGACAACTGATGATCTGGTGTCTGGGCTTCCTCAAGAGATGAGCTGATCCGTAGCCAGAGCCGCGTCTCCAAAACCTTGTCAGCTGACAAGGTTTTCCGATTGGGCATGGGACGTCAACTGTCGCAAAACCATCGATGATGCGCTAACGCCTTCGCTGCTTGTACCGTTCGGATCAATTCTGCCCGTCCACAGATATCAGCGGACAAAAAGTCGCCTCTTGTCGGGTCAGTCCTTCTGGCTGCGGCTTCGAGCCGGCTTTGCGGTTAAGGGCGCATGAAAACCCTTGTCGCCCGTCATGGCCCCAGGGAACGAGCCTGGCAGGGTATTAAATCAGTTTTGACCCGGGCAAAATTGTTAAAGTCCGGGCACCGGGGTCTAGCCGAGGAAAACGTCCGAGGAAGTCTAGCCTTTTCCGGAGCCGTCTACACCGCATTGATTGCCTCCTGGCTTCTCTTGAAAAGGCTGCATTTTGTCAGGATGATGCAGCCTTTGCCGCCATGAAAGCAACTTGGGTTCGCTCAACAATCAGCTCTCGCGCCAACTACACGACGGCGCAAAAGAACAGTCGAAAAAACACACTTGTTTAGCGAACGTATCGATCGGATTGCCGAGGGACTGAAAATGGACAGCGCCCTTCGACGGTCTGTGTCGTTTGAAAGGCCTATCGGCCAGCCAAGGCAGCTCATCAGAATATCCCAAGCACATGGCAAGTGAGGAATTTGACTACCAGAACCAGTAGAGCGATCGAATCCTCGCTGCGCCCGTTATGTGCTCTCGAAATATTCCCCTTGGTAGCGGGGCATCTGCAGCGGAAATGCCTACTAAAATTGGAATGGGCAGAACTTCAGAAAGCCTGCCTATCTGGAGGGACAGCAGAGAGATCTCTGCCTGTCGGCGGAGGAGGGCGGTCACGAGGGTAGAGACTGTTTGTAGGATCCCGCTCCTGATTTTTTCCAGGCGGCGAATTTTCCTGGAGATATCAGGTTTTTCGCAGTTCTTAAATGGAATTGGGTAGAGGCGGTCACAGATCTGATCGAAACAAGAAATGAGCAGCGCAAGCCGGCCTTCCGTTGCGCTTTCTTCCATGAACAAAATATCCCCTTGGGCGGTCGATCATCTCAAATACTGCAGGCTGTGCTGGATTAAGGCGCTGCCATAGATCGATGGTATACCTGCCTGCGTACCAAATCCTCGCGCAATGCATCATCGATGACGGCCTCCAACGCATAAGTGGTAGCTTGGCTCTTAGCTCTATCGTCGAGAAACGCGAGAGATCGCCTCAACAGCCTATGCTGCAGCCAAAGCACAGGCCAGAGGATCCGAACGCCGTATCGGACGCCGATTTCTTCAAAAATGTTTAGGCGGCTGAATAAATTGACGCTGCCGCTCATATGCTCGGCGCACATCGTGGGCCAACCCAAGGAACGAGGCGTCCTTGTCTTTCACAATCGGCGAGTCCTCAATCACGTGATGGATGACATCATGCAGCCAGACCAAGGGCGTGCAGTGAGCAATAAGAAGATTACGGCGTGATTCCTGAGCATTTCGTGGGAGAGCGTTCAGTCCAGCCCTTTCAATCGAAAAGCAACGGCCAGATCAGTCCACCCACTGATCACTGATTTTTATTCCGAAGGCTTCTAAATCCTTGATGTTGCGCGTCGCAAGGGTCAATGGGTGAGTGACGGCTGTAGCAACCATCGAGCCGAGCCGGCGACCATTTCGCTTGGCAAGCGCCATCAGATAGGCCCAGGCGACGGCGGCATGACCTGCCACCGGAATAATCCTGTTTTCGTTAGCGTTGAGGCAGATCATGCGTGAGCCGTTCCTCCAAGGCGCCAGCCGCTATCCATCGGCGCGACACCGCGGCGAATTTCAGCAATAGAGACGATGCTGATTAAGGTTCGATCCACGTCCAGCCCTTGACGGCACATCAGACACCCTTCATCAGGGCGAGGCTTTGTAACTTCCGACAGAACATTCGTATCGAGCAGAAGTCTCACAAGGACAGGCCACGGCGCTCGTCGTGTTGCATCTCACTATCCAATTCGGCGCCGCATAGGGGCGATGCCAACAGAAATTCCGCAATCGATCCCGTGCGAGTAGTTTTCTTCAGACACTCTTCTGCAGAAACAACAACCACGCTCGGTTTTCTTTTACGGGTAATCGTCTGAGGCGCCAACTGGGCGCTCTCTCTTTGATCGTCTCTGGTGAAGCCTGCCTTGCTTCTGCACGTATCGATCATCGACTTAGGCACAGGAGGCCATGCCAGCTTGTGGAGAACGTTAGAGAAGCAGGCTTTCCGACCTTGCCTAGGTCGTCAACGAGACCGATTGACTGTGCAACCAGTCCCAACTAGCCGGGACGTCTGATGCTACGCATGAGCGCCATTACAGAATTCGTGCCGCACGCCCGCTTCGCCGTGTAGCGTTGTTATAGTAGCTGGAAGCCTGTTGCATCGACCGGTGTCTGGACTGCTCCATCGCCTCGAGAAGGGGAATTCCGCGATTGGCGGCCTCCGTCAAATATCCCGATCGTAACCCGTGCGCCGAAAACTCCCCACTGTCCAACCCGGCCATCTGTGCCCGCTGCTTCAGGATCGCATTGACCGACTGCGGATCGAGCGCACGCCGCGAGACGGTGCCCCATCGCCCAATTCCCCGAAACACGCTGCCCTTTTCGATCTTTGCGGCCGCCAGCCAGGCGCTCAGCGCCTCGACAGGTCGGCCTGTGAGATAGACGACATCGTCCTGCTCGCCTGTCGTCGTTTTGGTTCGACCAAGATGGATGGCAAGTGAGGGGAGGGGAGGACCGTCGTTCACTTCGATCGGTGGCTCGACTGTCAGCTGCTCGACGCGTAGCCTGGCGATCTCGCTGCGTCGACGGCCGCCGGAAGCAAAGGCAACCATCAGGATTGCCTTGTCGCGGAGATCGCGCAGGCTGTCTGACTCGCACGTCGCCAGCAGCTTCGCCAGAACGTCGCCAGTGACGGCCTTTGCGCTCTTGCGCGCACGGGTTCGCGGAACGGCGCGCACGGCCAGACGAATGGCTGACTTAAGAGCAGGGGAGGCGAAGGCACCCGAAAGGCCGCGCCACTTACTCAATGTCGACCAGCTGGCCAGCCGGCGCCGCACCGTGTCAGGCGCGTGCGGGCCGACGGATTTCAGGAAACCCTGACGCCTTAGATTTTTGTCGACATCATCGGGCATGCCGTGGTTGGGCTCACTTGCGCGCTTTTCCGGATCCCACAGATGATGGGCCACGAATTTGAGCAGCAACGCCTCGGGCGCCGGCCAGGGCAGGGATTGTCCGGTGGCAGCGAGACCCCAGGCCTCCAGGTAGGCAAGATCAGACGTCAGGGCCCTTAGCGTATTGTCGCCCATGCCCTGATTAACGAGATGCCGCAGCGTTTCGATGTCATCATCGGTCAACAGCTCGGCAAGCTCGTCGCGGCGTTCGAGCGGCAACACGGACGCGATGGTATCGAGCTCCTCGGCGCGCCGCTCGACGGACGTGTGTGATGTCTTCGCTTTAGGCACGATAGGCTCCAGAATCGCGGGTTTCGGCGGCCGCTGGCACCGTGATTTGCCCCGATTTTCCTCGATTTGCGCCGCGAAATCAACTACCATCGATAAGGCATACTTATCGATGGTAGATAACTCAACTCAAAACCGTACCATGTGAGGAACTCTAATATCTCTATAGAGTTCTCATAAGAAATCATTTACCATGATTTCAATGGCTTACGATCTCGCGAAAATCAGCATGAATGCCGTGATGCGGCCGGCTTTCGACGCTGGTGTCGCTCTGACCCGTCTCGACGAGCGCATTGCCCGCTCACCGGTCGGCGCGGGCTTCCTTGAACGGCAAAATTTCGCCGACGCCTGCGCCTCGCTGTGGATCGACGGCGAACTCGTTCACCTCGAAGACCTCGTCCTCCACGACGCCACCCGTGATATCCGCACACCGACGCACGAGCTGACAATTGCCCGCGACGTGCTGCGCACCCGCCGACGCATCGCTGCACAGTCACCGGACTGGGCCTTGTCCGCAGAGGGTATCCGAACTTTGCGACAGACGTCGGACATCAATTCGGTCGGCGCTGAGGCTTCGGAACCGGCCGGGATCGTTCGGCCCGCGGTCAGGGCTAACGCAGAAGGTGAGGAGAGAGACAGTGACGAAGCCGAAGGGCTTCCCGGCGTCGACTATGCCGCCATCGATGCGGTGCTCGCCCGATCAAAGGCGGCGATCGAGAATGCCACCCGGCCCGGCCGCGCTGCGGGCAGCCGTGCTCCCGAAAAGGATCCCCTGGTCTATGATCTCGACTGGGACGAGGATGCTCGGCTCGACGAATGGCGCAGCGTGCTGCACCAGGACGAAAATTTGCCGGCGGTGCTGCAGGCGATCGTCGCCCTCGATGCCTGGAACGAACTTTCCGTCCTTCAGCATGCGCCTTGGCTTGGCCGCCTTTTTGCCGCATCGATCCTACGGGAAGCCGGGATCACGTCAGGTGCCCATGTTGCCGCCATCAACCTTGGGCTGAAAACCATTCCGGTCGATCGGCGCCGTCACCGCGATCGCGAAACCCGGCTGCTCGCCATGGCCCACGGATTTTTGGCGGCCGCTGAGATCGGCATGAAGGAGCATGACCGGCTGACGCTGGCGAAAACGATGTTCGAGCGAAAACTGGACGGGCGGCGGACGTCTTCAAAACTGCCGGAGCTGGTCGAGCTGGTAATGGCGAAACCGCTGGTGTCGGCCGGGATGGTGGTGAAGACGCTCGGCGTCACGCCGCAGGCGGCGCGGCGGATTGTTTTGGAGCTCGGCCTCCGGGAGATGACGGGGAGGGGGAGGTTTCGGGCGTGGGGCATGATTTAGCGCCGTCTTCGGATTAAAAGAGTTACTCGACCCGCCTAAACTCACATTCAAAATGAAAGCGGGCTGCGGTGCACGGCCTGGGGAGGGGTGTTACCGCCCACGGTTTTCAACTAGTCGGAAACTGGAAAGCTCCAAGACTGGCTTACCGAGCGTGGTAATGGCATCGACAATATAAAAGCCGCCCTTATCTCGCCTAGGACCAACAGTTGTTCGAGAGAGGTCGTACAGCTCATCAAAAATGAGCGGAGTTCCGTCAGCCACGACCCTGAGCCATGGGTGGCGACTATTTTCCCAAAGAACCGCCGGGAGGATAAGTCTCTGCGTGAAATGGAGATTTCTGTTTTCATCTTCGATTGCAGCAACCTCAATTCCAAATAGAGGCCGGGAATCAAAGTCGGGCAGTTCCTCGCATAATTTTTCCAAGACCGAGATTTCGCATTTGACGACGCGGCGTCCTGGTTGGACATTATTGCTACGCGGGAGCATCATGTAAGCGTATTCGCCGCTGTACGACTCCTTGTGATGCATGAAGCCCATGCGAATCCAAAAATCTAGGGACGAACGGGGCGCGCAGTCGATGTAAAGGCCACCTTCCGTCCCTTCGGACTTGGCTCGCTCTATCAACCAGCCTGCGAACCAACGCCCAAGTCCGGTACCACGCGCGTCCGGTCTGATTTCAAAGATGCCGCGCTCCGTTAAGCCACCCGACGAAAATCCGACCGCTTCACCTCCTTCTATCAAAGTAAACATGTCACCCTTTTCGAAATCAGGGCGAATGTACCCATCAAAATTGCAGAAAAACCCTTTTGTCGGCCCAGGCTCAAACCATGTCTCTTCCGTGCGGCCTGCTTCCCACTCTCGGTAAGCTGTGTCTTCAACCTCTAGCCAGGCCCGGATTTTCTCCAGTTCTGTTTGCGTCGTTGCGTGCACCTCGGGCATGTTTAGCCATTCCCTTCTGCAGCGTAACTCTCTGCGGTATTGCTATAGAGATGATCGAATTTGCGAATAAAGGCTTCCTGCAATGATGCGGAGCGCAATAAATCATCCCGATATCGGTGAAGATATTCGGCGATCCTATCGGAGAAGATATCGCGATTTACGGTGAACGTCGTGAAGTCGACCATGCGGTCGGACCCACAGGCAGATTTCACCACCCATTGTCCCTTTGTTTGGGCTTCATGAATCAAACCGCATCGAACGTCTACATAGAACTTTAGCGCCTGCCGGGCCGTGAAGTGATCTGCGAATGGCGGTACATGCCGAAGAAAGTCGACGAATAAGCACTTGCTATCCCAGTACCGGAAACCATCACCATGCTTATAGTTCCCGCGTTCGAAGCGGAAGCCAAGTCGCAAAGCTGCCAAAAACTCAATCAGAGAGCATTGTATTGTTAGGATGGAAAATCCTTCACCCTGACTAAGCTCCCGTTCTTGTATCCAGTTAATGGGATCTAGATAGCGGCTGTTCAATCGTTTCATCAGGCAAAGATTGAAGGTCCCTTTCCAATTGTCCGGCGAGGGATTTGCGAGGATAAACATTTTTTGAGCCGGCCAGTCAGCCAGAGAACGGTACGGTGATGATGCGTCCATCGAAGACATCTCAGTCTTAAATATCGGTGGTGGGTTTGTTTGTTCACGTGCAAAAATCTGGGGGGTAGTGTCGCGCTTTTGTGATGTTTCATGCAGAAGGCTCGTATCAGGCGCTGTTACAAGTGCAATCTCGGGTAGCCGTTCGACGCGATGAAATGAATAGGATATTCGATTGCATCTGTCCCAGGTTAGTTTGTAAAAACTTTTCTCAAACACGAATACTACCTGTGGCTTTGCCTCGAAACATAAACGCTGAAGTCGGGATTCACAACTCATGGATGAAAGCAAAAGAAACTCATTGAACGCGGCGGCTGACAGAATTTTTCGGGGATATTACCGGCACTGTCAGGATCGCGATCAAGACACCCTATTTAATCTTCTAGGCGCCTTGCATAGCTTCAATGATAAGCTGCCAAAAGAAAGCAAACTGTTCCATTCCCCGAATTTTGTTGGGCTCAAGGCTCTACGCAATCTGTTTCATCATCATGATGAGTTACTTCACAAGGTGAAGATCATCGCGGCAAGCGAGCTTCCAATGACTTGCGAACTAGCGCAAGTGACATTGGTTGAAACCTCGTCAGTTGAACGAGCTTCCTCTCTTCCGCGTGAACCCCAACCGGATACCGTTCGAAGCGCCTTCCGGCGATATGGGGACGTCTGTGACATTGAGCCTGCGATTTTTAACGTCGTGGTTGACGTGTTTGAAAAGGTGCAGTCGTTGAGATTGATCCCGACTTCCGAGGAGTTCGAGCTTGTATTGCAATCGTATCAAATGGAACAGGAACGAGGCCTCGACCATAGGGTATCCGGATCAATCCACACCCATGCTGGTCACGTCGATACAATCTTCCGCAACCTCCTGACGATGAACTGAGTAGGGCTCCAAAACCGAATGCCTTAAACGCTTTTCCCGTCTCTTTTGCTAAGAGCGGGTCGAAAGCGGGGTCCGATGGATAAACAGAACGAGAAGAGGGGTAAGCACGCTTATGAAAATGAGACCGTTCACCAGACCCACAATCGTGGCGGCAAACGAATTTCTGGCGGAGGTGCTGCGAACGCATACGGAAATCAACAAGGTTGTCCTCCGGCTTGGGCTTGAGTCAGAGATTGACGCCAGCACAGTTGTTGGGATTGAAAAGAAATGCGATCGGCTCGGCCGGATCATTCTGGACCGCCTGTCGGATACAATTGAAACTCTCGACGGCACCGTCTCGCTGGCCGAAGCATTCGTTCGGGAAGCCATCGGTCTTGCCGAAGAGAATTCATCCAGCATGCGTCAGCGAGACCTTCTGCGAGGTCTTGCTCGTGACGGTTATGTTGTTGTCTGGGGCGGGCGGCGAGCACCCGCAAAGATCCGGGCCGCTTTGCCTAATGAGATTGATTTGCCGGAGACGGATGACGAGGTCCGTGGATTGCTAAAGCAGTTCGTATTCACTGTACCACTACGGCATTTAGACCTAGCGATCGACGCTCACACGCGTGGAGATTGGGAGGCGGCCAACGCACAGCTCCGAACTTTCCTCGAAGGGCTGCTGAACGACATTGCCCGCCACATCGATCCTGACAAAGCGAAGCTACTCCAGAGCGGTGCAAATCTAAGGCAGATGTTGGCCGACGGCTCTATTGGATTTCTGGCAGTCGATCGAAAGGAATGGTCGAGCGATGGTAAGAACTACGTCGAGGGCCTGTTTAAGATGCTTCATACCGATGGCTCGCATCCGGGACTTTCGGATGAGGACCATTGCACGTTCCGTCTTCATGTAGTGCTAGTGACTGCGCGAACATTCTTGCGACGTCTGCAACAAGGTCGGCCTTAAGCTGAAATTGCTAAGTGACGCCGGGTGTGCTTTTTTGCACGGCGTCCAGGCAAAATCATACCACAGGTATGGACGCGAACGGCGTATCGACAATGGCGCCCTGAATCTCTTGCTTGCATGAGTTCGGCCCGGCGTGAATCTCGATGAGATCGATCTTACAGAAATCATTGCTTTCGCCAATTTCCAATGGCCAGTATCGATTATTGCCGTCCGTCGAGCTGTCGTCTCGACCTCCGGCGTGGCGCTTGATGAGTAGCCGCACCTCGTCTTCTCGGTGAAGCATCGCGGGCAAATAGAAAGCACCGATTTTCGACAATGACCAGGGCACGAACGGCGGTTCTCCTTCGGCCGATAGAGTGCTGTTGAGCCTAGATAGCACGGTCTCCGGCACGTCATACTGAATCGCTCGTAGCTCCGCCCGCGACGGGTGAACGCGGAGCCTTAATCTAACACCCTGCCCACCTTCGGAGAAAACATTCCAAAGATTGATCTCGTCACCTTCGCCGGGGCGGGTCAAAGAGACATAAAAAATGTCATCCGACAATTTTTTATAGAATGGCTCCCCGGCGGTTTTATCGAGATAACCTCTCAGCCCGTGCCTGGTAGCGAAAGTGTCGAGTTCCCCTTCACCGATACGCTTTCGAGCCCAGTACAATCGTAGCTGTTGGGTCGCTGCGATCCCCTTGAGCGAAGCGACGGTAGTATAGTGGAATAGTTCACATGGGCTTGGCGCTCTCGGAAACATACTATCGAGAATAGCACTGGAAAGTGTCCGGCTGCCGGTGTGTTCAAGGATCACCTCAGGGCGAATAGTGAGTTCGGTGTCGTCTGCCTCCAGATTGATACCGTAGTCCCGCAATACTGAGCCAATGATCCGTCGGACCTTCCTCTCGTGCTTGATCTGCATGACAATCGGGGCTTCAGTCATGGTGAAGCGCCAACCAGTACGCCAGGGGAATGGAAAATCATGGTTCTGCGAACAGCTCTGCAATTGTTTCGGTGATGAGTTCGAAGGGCGCGAGAAACATCGGCGGGTTCAAAACAGCGCTCGTGCCGTGGGCGAACATGTTTCGCAGATGGCTCAGACCCTTCACATCGGCTGATATGAGGCCCTGGTTTTTTGCGCTCTTGAGCAGCTCGTCGAGCATCGGCGCATGCCGCAGCTTGCCCTTCCTGTCCAATCTTCCGACGAATTGCGAGCCGATGCGCTCCCGCAATGCAAGCTCAAGGCACGGGAAGGTCTGGGCTGCCGCTACGGTCAGAAGGTCATACGAGTAGTACGAATAGATGTACGCGTGGCGGATTGCGTCGTGAGATCGGCGAACGGTGTCTGGTACTTGTCGGGGTAGGTTGAATCTGCACATGTCATCGTACAGTTCCTCAAGGCTGCTCCCAAGAAAGCCGGCTCTCCCTGAGAAATATGGGTCGGGGGTGCGCAGTTCACTCGATCGTTTAAACATGCTCCCCACCCCACTCATTACCTTCGCCCGGCCTATGACGTACACGAGCCTTGACTCCTCGGCTACGTTGGCCGTGTACATGACATCACAAACCGCCTCAAAGCACTGCGTAATTCTCTTTGATGTGTTCATGCTAATTGAATGGCGTTAAAAACACCCCTACGTTGTGGGCGTGGATGAATCGCTGTGAGAGTTCTGATGGTCGCTGAGGTTGGCCCGTGGGCAAAAGAAAAGCTGGATATCCTGGCCCGCTATCTCGATTTCTATACGAAGGTCCTGAAGAACCAGCCGTGGCGCACCATCTATCTCGATGCATTTGCAGGTGGCGGGCGCGCAAAGATTCGCAACAAGAATGAGTCCCTCGCGATGCTCGATTTATTGGAAGCACCCGCTGAACAAGATTCTGAACAGGCTGAATTCCTGGATGGGTCGCCAAGGGTTGCACTTAGCATAGCCAACCCTTTTTCACGTTATGTTTTTATCGAACCCGATGCCAACCGCGCCGAGGAACTGAGCGATGTTGAAGTCGAATTCGGCGAGCGCCGGCAGATAACGAAACTAAAAGTGCCAGCAGCAGAAGGAATTGCATGGATCGTCGGCCAGGGAATTTCCAAGAGTAGTCATCGGGGCGTCGCGTTTCTCGACCCCTTTGGCGCGAGGCTCGAGTGGTCGAGCGTACAGGCCTTGGCGAATACCGGACTGTTCGAGGTTGTTGTGAATTTTGCGCTCAACATGGCGCTCAATCGAATGCTCCCCAATGACGGCAATGTTCCCGGCGCTTGGGCAGACACGTTGGATCGTTACTTCGGTAGCCGAGAATGGTTCGATGAGGTCTACTCGTCCGATGCCCATGGCCTGTTCGCATCAACAGAACTCCGCAAGCGAGACGATTATTCTGACCGCTTGCTAGAGTTATATCGGCGAAACCTGAAGAACGCATTCGGCTTCGTATCTACGCCGAGGCTGATCTGCAACACGCGTGGCGCACCGCTTTATTATTTGCTGTGGGCCGGCCCGCATCGCAAGGGCCTTGAGGGTGCAGATTACATTCTGAGAATGGGCGATAAGCTACCTAAGGTCGGGAAGAGATCCACCTAGAAGCACGCCGAATTCTACTCAGCGGTTTTCAATCGGTCGTAGAAGTTGATGGAATGTCCGTTGCGGGTTCAGCCTGATGGTATCAGCTACCTTAATGGTACTGGCCTTGCGGCGTTCGCCTCCGGATTTGGTGGTGACCTTGAGGTCGGGGTGACCAACCAGCGATGAAAGTATGTCCGCCGAATGCGCGGGCGTCAAATTGTAGATGCTTTCATAGAAATCAAGGATATTGAGCGCATGGCCACGATCGCTTAGAAGTCGAGGGACATCATCCCGTAGTTGATCAACCGCTGTTGTACGGCCTGCTGGATCGAAAAGATAAAGATGGCCGTCTGTATGGCGTGCATTGTAACTCAGCATATTTAGGCCAGCCCTGCCGAAATGGGCTTGCGAGCTGCTGTTGTCATGCAAGACGTTGTTATAGACTTGGCGGGCGCGGTATGACTTGGCGAAGTGGATAAACCAGTAGCGCCATCCATCTGGATTGTGGATGGAGAATGGGCTCACAAATGGCGCGCAGACCTGAAACGCGTCGAACACGAGGCGCTCTGCCGTGCCCAGCCATCGTTCGTTGCTCATGGGAAAATTCAACTGCTCGATATCTCGAAGGGGCAAGCCCAAGAAAGCCAATTGTGACAGTAAGAGATCGGGGTTTGTTCGGCTCAAAAAGGCCAAGAACGACTGGATACTGAAGGTGTAAAAAATTTCAGATTGGTAGGTCTGGATTATGTCGACCAAGGTCGCGCGGTCGACGTAGCTATGTCCGCATTGATCCAGGTTGAACAATGCGTTCGTAATTTTTGCTGATGTCAGTATTGTTTTGATTTTTGGGTAAGCGTCTTCGAATGGCTCGTTGAGGATGATGGTCTCAATCCGAAGATGTTTGCTGGTTTCCCTCACTTCGGCAAGCAATGGAGCAATATTCTGCCTAAGTAGAGAAACTGCGGCTGGATCGGCGTCGTTCAGAATCAAGTGGCATTCAAGGTCAATGTTGGAAAGCCCTTCGATCGCCCGTGACAGATTTATCTGTTCGGCAGCTACCCGCATTCGGTCAACGAAGATGAGCGGCGAGCCCACGGCGCCCCCAGCATATCGTCCGGCACCAGCGAAGCCATCGACAATGGCGAAGCGAAAGCGTGGCTGCTGCGGGTGCTTACATCTGACGACTATATATTGCAGAATATATTCGTGCAGAATCTTGTGTTTGCGCTTCGAGTGCTCGTCAAGTTGAGCGCCACCTTCCCAATCATACCGTTTCCTGACCACTCATCCCCCGCTGTGAAAACGTTTTGTGATCAGCTCACGGTGCTGCATGGATTGGCATCTGATCCCATGTGCGACCCTTATATTCTCGACCATTTGCTTTCTTCGACCGCCTTTTGTTATCTTTGCCCCACGTTCCCCATTGCTTGAAAAAGAACGCCGTATCGTGTTCTAGGCAAGAGTCGTATATCTCATCGATCCACTCCTCCTGCAGTGGTCGAGCGGATTTGCCGCTTTCGCCGCCAACGATAGCCCAGTGGATATTGGTAAGATCAATGGCTCCGACAGAACCGATCAGCGGTTCAAAAGAGATGAAGCGAATGGCTGCCGGCACTTGACGGAGATGGTCTATGCGTTCCGTCACAGCTTTGTCCTCCACACTGGTTCCAAGCCACACGTTCGGCAGAATTTCGCCAATCACCTGACGGATCACAGTCGCCATACGTTCTGGCCGTTTGGTGAGAATCTGGTAGTTGTGGTGTGGGGTCTCGCGCATCACCTGCCAGACTTTTAGAATGAATTCATCGGAGACCGAATCATGGAAAAGGTCGCTCATTGAATTGACGAAAATCTTGCGGGGTTTTTTCCAACCATGTGGAATGAGGAGAGCGGATTCATCCTCCCGCACCACCCCGGTCCAGATTGTCCTTGTACCGCTCTTACGGGTTAGGCCCACATATTTGTCAACATGCATAGCTTCCAGTCGCTTGGCCATAGCCATCGCATAGCAGTTGGTGCATCCAGCGGACATGATGGTGCAACCCGCGACGGGATTCCATGTCGCGTCTGTCCATTCGATCTGTGTCTCAGCCATTTGCAACCCTCCGATAATCGGGTTGATATGACATCAACATATCCTTAATTCCCGTTAATTTGCAGCATTCGTCTTTAGATTGTAGAGATGTCTTTGGCGCCTTTCTGTACGTGAAAGACTTTATCTCGCGGACTGGAGCTGAACGTATATGGCAACTTCTTTTCGGGTCTCATTCGATCTTTTACCTTCGTCTGTCCACAAACCAAACTTTTCGCCTGAAGGTGTGGGGACACTTTTGGCGGACAGCTTTAACGCTGATCTCAGTGCTAACCGCTCGGAATTCCCGTTCCTCAAGCGGGGTCGCACACTTCTGCTTGTCGCAGATTTTGGCGGCCATCATCAAAAGCAGCATTTTGACACTTATACGTTTTTAATACTGGACCTAGCGAAGAACCACGACTGGCTGACGCGGCAACGCCAATTTCGCGATGCTATCCTGCCGAACCGCCGCCGAATGTCATTCAAGGCACTCAACGATGGAATGCGGCGTCAGGCGTTGGTTCCATTCATGCAAGCGGCGGCTGGTATCGAAGGCTACTTGGCACAGTTTGCAATCTCTAAAGCGGGTGGATCATTTTTCACCGGGCCTGCCGAGGACGCGGTGGGCGCCGAATTATTGAAACGATGGAAACCGAACGTGCAAGAGCGCTTGCTGCGAGTATTGCACCTGAGCGCATTTCTATTGTCAGGCCTATCCTCACCGGGACAAGATGTTATTTGGATTATCGATGAAGACGATATCGCTGCGAATGTGGGTTTGCTTACAGACCTAACGCGACTTTTTCAGCGTGTTTTGGCTTCCTATTTTTCTCATTCCCTGGGCCACATTCGCTGCAGCACAACGGGAATCGCGGATGATGGAAGTCTCGTTCTCGAAGACCTAGCGGCCATCGCGGACCTTACCACAGGGGCCTTAGGCGAACTATGCACGGGATTTGTCAATGAGAAGATGTTCCCTCGCAAGGGTCTGATTACGCCGTTGCCTAAACAGCTCACATGGAAGACAAACCTTATTGCGTCTTGGATGGCTGCTTCCGAATTCAACATTCGCCGCCACACGACAATTCTGGAGTTGGGTCAGAGGCCGAAAGATACTCGTATCTCCACCTTGGGGTGGAGAATGTACGAAAGAACTTTCGCTACGTCGCCGTAGCTTGGGCATTTTCAACATGCCCTGCCTGCGGCTGATCCCATGGCCATAACGAATAGAGGGTTCAGGGCTGGGCAGCGTTCAGCACATCATTGTCGGTGATGCAAAGCAAATCTGGATTTCCTAGATGTGTGTACCGCACGCTGTCACCCTCGGCGATCGTCTTCGAAACCAGGCGCGCCATATCGTCAGCTTCAAGCCCTGTCACCTCCATTAGCCTAGCCCTGGCATTCGCCCACCAATTGGGGTCTCGAGTGTGGACGAACATATTCACTTCTGTGCGCAGATCTGCTGCTGGCCGTGGGGAGAGCATTTTCTTTTTTTCTAATCGGCCGATCAAATCGGAAATAAAGTCGAGGCGAAGCATACTACCTACGACTTCACTCCAGAGTATAGGCCGCTTCGAGCCATGGACCACCGCATGCGTATACCACGCGGCGCGCATCGAAAGGCGAGCGGCAAAGAGGGCTGCACTCTTTGAGCGCACCGGAAGCAAGGTTGCGACGACGGAGGTTGCGCCACAAGTCAGAAACCCAGCGGCGGCGGTGGCGTGTGTGCGATCCGGCGAGTGAGTATCGCATGCACTAAGAACAACAACGGGTGGAGGCCGCAGCCTCCCGCGCAGTTCCCAGACGTCAACCTTCTCCGCGCCGATGTGCAGGAAGCCAGCGCCGCTGTTGCGATCATGCGACCCATGACCGTCGAAGATCATCATGGCGCCATGAAAGCTGTTGACGGCCTCAACGAACTGATCGCGGCAAGTCACTGTGACCTGCCGAAAACTTAGATGTCCCTTGGCAGTTTTGGTGAAGGTCTCCATTGCCATTCGGACGTCGTGGCGGATCGGGTCATTGGGGGAAAAGGAGGATACCACCAGAACTTCGCCGAAGGCCTTGGGCTTGAGATAAAGCGTCTCGCTTCTCATGAGCTGAGTCATCATCAGATTGCCGGGCGTCGTGGGAATGCGCGACACGTCCAAAGCTATAGCCAGAGGCAGATCCCCCACAGGTAGCCATTCAAGCGGTGCGTCGGCGATCAGCTTCACGCCTGTCTGGCTGCTGGCAACAATCTCCAGCAAAGCCGGAGAGGTATAAGATCGAAGGGATTTTTGAACATTGCGAAACACGCGCTCGGCCTTGCCGTTCCCGCCGGTGCTTCGCCCGCCTCTCACGTGGGCTGTGAAATCCGACAATTCCGATGACAGGTTCACCCCGTTCGGCAGCCGCACTGTGGCTGCCAGCGTTGATGCCGCCCGAAGGCTGACGGCCAAGGTCTGTACATTCAATTCCTGAGCGCGCAGCCCCATGATGTACTGGCCGGCAGGCGACATGGTTCGTACCATCACGGCCCCAGGCCCGGAGAATGTATAACCCTTTTGCTGCTGAATGACCCGTATGGTCTCGAAGAGGCCTGCCGGCGCATTTGTGGTGGGCCGAAGGCGCTGGCGTGTGTGTGCGTAAAGTGATGGAGCGATAACGATCCGATCAGGTTTTGGAAAATGGGAAAATAGGGCTGGAAAAACCCCAACACTTTCTTGTTGTGAAATCACAGCATTCGCAGATTCCACGATCGCATTGATGTGCGGGCTCTCATCGCCTGGGGGCGACATAAGCGATTCCTCGGCCGCAAAGCTGAAACCGAGAGTGCGCAGCGTGACGAGATTGGGGACCGTGCAGTTGTGGAGTTTGGCAACGAGATCCAAACGTGGCGCGGTGGGCTTCCGCCATGCTTTTAAGGTTTTCCGAAGTTCGGCGACCGGGAACCTTCGCGCCCTTTGATGCAGCTTAACTGCAATGCGCCGTATATGGTCGCGCACATGGGTCCATCGCGCCTGGTCTGGAGCGAGGCCGCCAGCGGTGGAGATATGAAGAACGGGGAGTGTCTGGCGGCTTTCCCAATCGGCAAGTGCACTGTAGATGGCCTCCGACCCAGAATATACAACCCAGTATGGATCGTCATGGGTGACGCGGAGCTTTAGAAAGTTGCTGATTGTGAGGGGTGTCCAACTCCAGCCCTTACCTGTGATCCGCCTTGCCTTTCTGGCCTCGAGAGGCAAGCCAAAATCAAAGATGTCCGCCGGCATCTCGGAAATTGACCGCAATGCCCATTCCATATTGAGCATGCCGGGCGAAATTCCCTGGAATACGCTTGCGTCTTCAAGGCTGTCCTCATCCAGGACGACGACGTACCGTATCATCGATGGCCAATTTACATGCGGCTCCGGGTCTTTCATGAGGCTATCGGTCCGTATCCCTATGACGTACCAACCTCACCGTTGACGTTACCTTTTGCAAGCGGGATCGCAGAGGCGAATGATAGGCCATCACGCTATGTGTTTCCCCATGGCGAGCATTTTCGGCTAGCCTACAGGCTGAAATCAAGCTCGGGCTGCGTGCCGATATCGTTTTCGCTCCGTTCATTAGTAAGCGATGACAGTGTTACGCCAAGAAGGCGGACCGAGCGCTTGAAGGGATATACGGTCGCCAACAGCCCGGCTGCGGTCTGAAGAACCTCGTTGCAATTGGCTAAGGGCAGCGTGCTGCTCCTGGATCGCGTCGCCTGAGTGAAGTCGGAGTATCTGATCTTTACGGTGACCGTTTTCCCGCTGAATCCTTTCGCCTCGCAATAGCTCCAGACCTTTTCGGTGAGCGGTTTCAACTCGCTAGTGGCAAGGTCGAGATCGTCGATATCCTGCGCGAACGTGTCCTCGGCCCCGACGGATTTTCTGACACGATCAGGCCGTACCTGACGTTCGTCGACCCCGCGTGCAATGCCATGGAAATACGGACCCGACTTCCCAAAGTGCTGCGACAGGAATTGCAGCGATTGCGCTTTCAGGTCCGCACCGGTCTCAATTCCGAGATTGTGCATCTTTTCAGCGGTCGCCGGCCCAACGCCATGGAATTTCTTGACGGCGAGCCCCTGCACGAAGGCCTGCCCATTCTTCGGCGTGATCACCGCCTGGCCATTGGGTTTGTTGAGGTCCGAGGCCATCTTCGCAAGGAACTTGTTATAGGAAATACCGGCGGATGCATTGAGGCCGGTCACCGCCTTGATCTTCGCACGGATCTCCAGAGCGATCTCGGTTGCGATCGGCATAGCCTTCAGGTTCTCGGTCACATCGAGATAGGCCTCATCAAGTGAGAGCGGCTCGATCAGTGGCGTGTACTCGGCAAAGATCTCCCGAATCTGCTGAGAGACGGCCCGATAAACCTCGAAGCGCGGCTTCACGAAAATCAGCTCCGGGCATTTGCGGGCCGCGGTAACCGAAGGCATGGCCGAGTGGATACCGAATGTCCGGGCCTCATAACTTGCCGCCGCAACGACGCCTCGTGCGGCCGCGCCCCCCACGGCAATCGGCTTCCCGCGCAGCTCCGGATTGTCCCGCTGCTCGACAGAGGCATAGAAGGCATCCATATCGACATGGATGATTTTTCTGACCGGGATCGTGTCATTCATAGCGCCACCGACCGACGACGAGCCGTTTTCATTTAGGAACAAAAAGAGAACGTACCAGTTCCACGGAAAATGGCAACGGGCTGTGGCGAAGGTCAGGAGTTCGAGACTACCTCCTCAAATCGGGCTGCCTGGTTTGATCGGCTCTCGGGATTTCGAAACGATCGACGAGCCATGCGGCTCGCGCGAAGAAATCATCAGCGCATCATCGGGCAGCAGGCGGGCCAGTTCCTTCGCCTCATCCCAAGGTGCTTGAACCCAAAATGTCTGTTTCTTCCTTGTTCAGTAGGAGGACGGGAATGGGCTTCTCGCGGATATACGATTTCTTTGCGGTCATGAACGATGGATATGTTTGGAAACTTGGGTCAGCCTTCGGTCGGATGCTGTGGAATGCATGTTCCAGTCCACACAGGTTTTCAAAAAAATAGGTCGCCCAGAGGCTTCGCTGGTGCTGCGACGGGGTACCTCTGGCAGCAACCAGCGGAGCAGCGTCCTGAGTTCAATGCCTCCGCCGTAGACCCCTGTCGCCCTTCATGGCATTGGTTACATCTAAGGCCTGTTTGCGGACGGCCTCGTCCGGCGTCGGCTAAAGCCTGACAATGGGGCCAGTGAGGGAACGTCGGGAAGCGACCACCTAGGGGAGGCGGTAGCGCGCGTTTGCGGACATGCCAGCGTTCTACGTATCTCGTTGAAATCGCCAGCGACGTCTCGCTAATCTCAACGGGACGTTGTAATCGTTGAGGTTACGAGAGGGGCACTTGATGCGGCGAATTCGAATCCTTCAAATCGGTGACATCCACTATCCAGACTGGCGGCTGCATCAAAGTGATCTGGACGCGAAGGATGGCCGGTTCGCACCCGGGATAACCGATGGTCTTCGCCGTTCATCGTTTCCGGCGATCCTTCGAAAGATCGGCCAATTGGCTACAGGGCCAAGCTGCCATGGCGTCGTCTTTGTAGGCGATTTCACGACGGCCGGGCGTTCAGAATATCTGGAAGGCGTATTTCGCCATTTTACGTTGTTGTGTCGGCGCAAGGATAGAAAATTCGACCCGCCACTCCTGTTTGTCCCGGGAAATCATGACGTCAACCGAGCGGACGCTCGTGACCTTGGCCGTTTAGAGAAGTTTCGCGCTATGTCCCAGCTGGCCGCAAAATATCACTGGGAGAAGGTCCCCTCCGAACAGCCTGTTCAGGTCAAGCTGACCGGCAAGGACTGCACCCTTAGTTTGACGCTTCTGAACACCGCCGTCGGAAGTTGGGAATTGCATAACCTGCCGGAGTTTTTACGCGACAAACTCCGAGCCGCCGATGCGCACACCGCAGCTATCGACCTTGGCAGTTTTTCAGAAGCGGAGATCGATCCTGCACAGGGTCCCGGTGTGCCCGCCGCCAAGCTCATGGAGCAGTATTACGGTCAGCTCGACACGCCATATGTCATTCCGCAAATGCTAGACGCCGTGCAAAGGACGTTGGATGAGGTAAATGCTACATTCGGGGTGCTTGTCGGACACCACAATCTGCTTCCACAAAAAATTCCGCGTATCTCGCCTTACGGCGAAATGCTAAACGCGGGCTTTGTCCGAAGCCAGATGCTCGGCCTCAATCGACCGATCGTATACCTCCACGGCCACATTCATCAGGACCCGGTGGAGGTCGTAAGCGATCCTCGACTTCCGGACAGCAAACTCATCCTGATTTCGGCCCCGGAGATCAAGAATGGGTTCAATGAAATCGTCTTCTATATTAGCGAACGAGACGACCTTGTTGGCATCCGTCTGATACCCCATCGTGCCAGGTCTGAGGATGGCACCCTGATGGAGGCTCCACATTGTTTCATCTCGACACTATCGCCCTCGCGAGCAATTATCGACAGCAGGACTTTCGATCTGTTTCGCCGGCTTAAACAGCATAAGGAAGAGCGGAGTGGAGACTTGCTGTTCTGGAACGAAGTCCGGCATTTGGCTGACTCCGACTTCGAGGGCGAGGCGCTGGAAGATGCGCTCATCATGCTACACGCGTCGCATTTGATTGAAATAGATGACCTAAACAAGCCGAACAAAAGTTGGCGTATCCAGCTGAAGGGCAAATAAATGCAAAATCCATTCGGCCCTAATCGCATCGAATACGAGAGCCGCCCGGTCTTGTGGTTCAGTCAAAAATCGCGCGAGATATCAATCGCGAAAAAGCCTGTATTTGTCTCAGGCACGCGGGGCAGCGGCAAGACAAGTATTCTCAGATCGTTGTCCACGATCCATATCCTGGAAGATGCCAATCTTGCCAAGCAAGTCGGCGTCTTGCCTTGGTATGGCGTATTCTTCCAACTCAACGAGACCTTTTCCCCTCTGATCGACAATGCCGCACTGACGCTGATTCCGGGCCCTATCAGACTTGATCCCGAGGCGGTTAAAAATCGGCAGTTCGTTATTTTCTCGCACTATCTCGAGTTGAAGGTAATCGAGCGACTTCTGGAAACGGTGTCCGCGCTCAGAGAAGAAGGTAGCCTTGCCTACACCGGAACAGACGATCGCGACGCCGCGTTGGAAATACATCGGGAGGCGTTACACTTCCTGGAGATTGCTGGGCGTCAGGATTTCTTTGGGCTTGGCGATCTCAGGCAATTGGTTTCCCGCTACATAGATAACTGCTTCAACGCTTTTTTCGTCGGGAGCGACAAAGCACGCGAAATGTTTTTCGCCACTGACCCAGGATCGTTGATCAACAAGGTCGTGAAGACGATTTCTCCGTTGATATCCGGACCGGCGTTCGCAAGCGACCAGCCTCTGCAGTTCAAGATCATGATTGATGACTGCGAGGCATTGACCCCGCAACAGCAACAGTTTCTCAACACGATCGTCCGCAAGACAAGGGGTGAGGTCAAATGGGTACTCGCCTTCATCGGCGGGATATACGACACGATCAGAACGGTGATTCCGGGGCAGTCGCTATCAAGCGCTGATCGGGACGTCGAGAACTTGGACTCCGCCACGGACAGCGAGTTCGCCGCTCTATGTCAGAATGTAGCATCGCTCCGGCTCTTTTATGCGCTCCCGGAGCCTCTCAAGGACGAACTCCGACGTAAAGATCCCTTGACGGCGTTTTCCCTTAAAAACCGCCTTGGGAAGATGTCCGTCAATCAGATTATCGAGCGGGTGATCGAATCGGGCACCTCAGAAGGCAGGCAACGGTTGATCAGGATAGCCGAGGAAGCGCGGCATTTCTTCGAATTGCATGCAACCAAAGCCGAGAGGGAGCAATTTCCGCTCAACTCCAAGGCCAGACCATATGTTGAGGGACTAGCTCTCGCTCAGCTATCTGAAGACGTTCGGACAAAGCCGGAACGTGGCGTCGATACGGTGTTGCTGAAACGCGTAATTGCAAGAAAGCAGGGATGGGCGTTTCTGGAGGCATGTAGGATACTCCGCCTCCATGAATACCCGTATGTCGGCCACCAAATGATTATCCAGCTCAGCGATCTCTGCATTCGCGACTTTCTAGACATCATGGGCGCGATCTATTTGGAGGAGGTCTCCGGGGCATCACCTAAGCGTCTCTTGGACTTTATCAATTCGGACCATCCGGTGAATATAGAGAAACAACGAAGTGCGGTGACTGCTGCGTCCGAGAAGAAGCTGCAAGGACTTGAGTCGCTTTCCCAGCCCTTCGAAGAGGAGAGCGTGAGGATGGTTCGCGCTCTAGGCCGACTGACTTCTCGCCTTCAAACCGATGTCATAGAGCGACAGGCCGCGACTACGACCGAGCGCGGCCTCTTTCGTATCAACCGGGCGGAGATGCGTGCACTGGCTACCGGTCTCGACCCGATGGGAACGAAAATCGATGAAATCCTAAGGCGAGCGGAGAAGGACGGCTTTATTCGAGAGGTCTCCGAGAAAGGGAAGCTTGAGGCCGCCGAGCACAATCCCGAAGCAAACGAGATCACCGTCCGCCTTCACCGACGGTTCGCACCACACTTCCAGTTTTCCTATCGCGGTCCTTATGTGGTGAACGTCTTGCCTGCTGGGAGGGTCGTCGAGCTGTTGCTCAATCGAAGCCAAACCGCGGAAGAGTGGGCAGACAGCGTTCTAGATGAGCTTTTCCCGCCCGCGGATGACCTAGGTTTGCGTCAAGGTTCGCTGTTTGAGGTAAGAGACCGATGATGACCGATGAGTATAGCGTTTGCGGCAATGTGGCGGTCGGTCATAAACTGCTGAAGGATGGCGATGACCTCGAAAAAGTTGCAGCGGACATTGCCATATTTACGCTCGGATGGGAGTCGCGTTTCTCGGCGCTGGAATCCCATGTTGCGCTAGGTGCCAAGCAAATTCTGCTTCTGGATTTTGAGCTTGCGAGTACAGGCGATGATGCTATTGAAGCCAACCGCACAAGGCTTGTCGATCTCGCGAGGAAATGGGACGTCGCGATTACCGAGTTGAAGCTGGCTCCGTCGACGGAGTTCCTGAAAAACATCAACACGCTTGGCCACACCCTCACCGAACTCGCTAGGCAAATCGGATCCTACCATGGAAGTTTGAGACGGGTATTCGTGGAGTGTTCCACAATGCCGCGTGTGTATATCCAGTGGTTAGTTGCATTCGGGTTTGGAAGCATCGGCGCATTTCCCGCAGTGGATTTCGGATATGCCGAGGGTTCCTATCCACCTCCGTCCGGATCGGAAGAGTTTTCCAGTGCCGTTGACCGATACGAAACAGTTCCATTGCTCAATGGTAGCGGCGGCATGGGAGAGGAAAAATTTCTCATTGTGGGGATCGGTGGCGACGCCGACATGTTTTATGGTCTGGTGGACGAATTTAGCCCCGAGAGGATAGCGGTCCTTGTCCCCCAGAGCAGCCGTCACGCACACCTCGATTCCCTTCTTAACCAGCAGGTTGCAAAAATTACGGAAATGTACCGACTGGGCGACGAGGAAGTTCGCAGAATCGGGTCCTTCTCAATCGATGCATACCTCAAAGCCTTCGAGGAGCACGCAATGAAAGTCGGCGAGCGGGCTGTTATTAGCGTATTCGCCGGTGGACCCAAAGTTCAGGCTATAGCTGCGGCCCTTTTTGCTTGCGCTGATCGAAGGGTTCAGGTCAAAGCTCGGATTCCCAAGGGTTACGCGCGAAGAGACGTGCAGCAAAATGGTAGCTACCACCTGTTTCGCTTGGTAGATTTAACCTCGCCAGCTTGTAGTCTGCTCGATACGTGGTAGCCGTCCTGATCTAAATCGCGAGTTGTTAATTGCTGGAGCTGGGAATTGGCCATACTCTTCATGGCGATCGAGCACGCTGAGATCCGCTTTATCGTCTGTGGCTAACCCACAAGAGTACTGTAGCGCCGATTTGCCTTTTACCGTCGCCGTTCAGCGGCAGCAGTGGCGCTCTAACTCATGGGTAACCTAGGCGTCACTAGCGGCTCCCTATGCATCGCACCAGACGCGGAATGGGCCGGAAGTTCCATATTGGAGGGTTACGTCGTGGCCAACGCTCAGCTTAAATCAAGCTATCGGGTTTTCAATTGCTTAGCGAACCAACGCGCGGGTCGGTGGTTCTAATCCTTTCAAGGCGAAACGAAGAGTCGGCTCGGACGGTGTGTTTAAGCATGGAATGTTGACCCCATTGGCGGGGTGATACTTATCCAATTTTGACCCCTCCCTGATTTCATCGGACCATCCTGCTTTTGAGCGGATGGAGTGGGGAGTTGAAGAGAGTGGATACGATTGCGCGTGTCCGGCGAGCCTTCCATGTTCAGGGTTGGTCGGTAAAGAAGATCGCCAGGGAGCTGAATGTTTCGCGGAACACGGTCCGCAAGATTGTCCGCTCCGATGTCACCGAGTTTACCTATAAGCGCGAGCGTCAACCGCTGCCCCGGATCGGAGCCTGGAGAG
>NZ_WJOK01000043.1 GCF_009649785.1 Agrobacterium tumefaciens
ATGCGTATATTATGCGTTATATTTAAGATAATTGTAATTTATGATTTATTATTATGTAATTTTATTTGTATTTAGCGACGTAATTCGCCTGTAACTCGTTTGACGTAGATGAAACTATATTAATTAGCGCTTGGCTGGCTTGTTTTCATCGGCCAGTTTTCTTCCGAGACGACTTCATGTCCGATTTAACTGTTGTGCTCACCAGCTGCCGCCGTCCTGATCTTCTCATCGGAACTCTCGATAGCTTCTTCTCTACTAATGATTACCCGCTACGGGAATTTATCATTATCGAGGACTCTGACGACGAATCGGTGTGGGCGATTCCGGCGCGGTATCCAGAGCAACCGATCCGCGTCATTTTGAACGGCGTCAACATTGGGCAGCACCGCTCTATCGACCGGGCATATTCGGAAGTGCAAACCCCTTACATCCTGCATCTCGAAGACGACTGGGCATTTCCTGTTTCTAAGGTTGTGGGCAGGGGCATCGAAATACTGAAGCGGGACCCGCAGGTGGCGCTCGTTCAACTCAGAACCGATGACGACATGCCCCGTGACATTCGACGCAAGGCGCAGTCAGTTGAAGATTTAGGGTATTGGCGAATACCGCCGACCGCGCATCGTGTCTGGCATAGCTTCACCTTCAATCCGACCGTCAAGCGGTTGTCCTGCTATAAAAAACTACCGCAAGGTTATGCCGGCTTCCGGACAGAGGCGGAAATTAGTATCTTTTATAAGGATCAGGGCGCGATCATGGCGTGGTTGGCCGAAACCGGCGTTAGCCATTCGGGATTTGGCCGCAGCAATTATGGTCTTAAGAAACGCCGTGGTTGGCGCGGTGTGGCGCAAGAGCTCGACAGATTCTTTTCGCTGGCGACAGTCCGTAAATGGCGGCGTTCGGTGACGCGCAACGTCGCACACTTCAAGCGCAAGTATCGGGAGCGTCAGTTGATCAGGTCCGATCGCAGTGCGCTTGAGCCGTAAAAGATTAAAGGTCGGTTGCGAAAGTATCAAACCAGCGCATTTGGATGCCGCAAAGGGGTTCGTTGAGGTGACGGGCTTGGGGGTAACCGGTTAAGCGGCCGAGGAAAAAACGTGGCGGGGAGGGCGTCAACAGTTTCTTCCGAAAGCGAATAAAAAGCGCTTGCCATTCTTTTCCGTGCGCCTTAAAGGGAACGCATACCGAAGCGGCCAAGTGATTTTCGTGGTCGGCTAAGGTGTTAAAGGGGTATAGCTCAGTTGGTAGAGCGGCGGTCTCCAAAACCGCAGGTCGTAAGTTCGAGCCTTACTGCCCCTGCCACTTTCCATCCGCAAGCGCGGTCTTCGCTGCATGGCAGATGGGTGCCGGTTTTCCGGCGAATTTCGCCGAATGTCGATTTCCTCTTGTTAAAACTGGAATCGGTGTTTATGTAAGGTCAAAACAGACACGCGGTGCGTGGGGCTGATTAGTTCGGCTTTACGCGCCGTAATTGCGTGGGCAGTCAATGGCATCCAAAACCAATCCGTTTACGTTTCTGCAGCAGGTTCGCGCCGAAGCGTCTAAAATCACTTGGCCGTCGCGCCGCGAGACCATGATTTCGACGGCTATGGTGCTTGTGATGGTCATTTTTGCGGCTCTGTTCTTTTTTGCTGCTGACCAGCTCATCGGCTGGGTGCTTAGCCTCGTGCTGAACGTCGGCCGGTAACGGATTGAACGGAGAATAAAAATGGCAGCGCGCTGGTATATCGTTCACGCATATTCGAATTTCGAAAAGAAGGTCGCTGAGTCGATCGAAGAGAAGGCTCGTCAGAAGGGTCTTGATCATCTTTTTGAGAAAATCCTCGTTCCGACCGAAAAGGTTGTCGAGGTGCGTCGTGGCCGCAAGGTCGACAGCGAGCGCAAGTTCTTTCCAGGTTACGTGCTTGTGCGCGCCAACCTGACGGATGAGGCCTATCACCTCATCAAGAACACGCCGAAGGTGACCGGTTTCCTCGGTTCGGACAATAAGCCTGTTCCGATTCCGGATTATGAAGCCGATCGTATCCTCGGTCAGGTTCAGGAAGGTGTTGAGCGTCCGAAGTCTTCGGTTTCGTTCGAGGTCGGCGAGCAGGTTCGCGTTTCCGATGGTCCGTTCGCGTCGTTCAACGGCGTTGTTCAGGATGTCGACGAAGAGCGTTCGCGCCTGAAGGTGGAAGTTTCGATTTTCGGCCGCGCTACGCCGGTCGAGCTGGAATACAGTCAGGTCGAGAAGGTCTGACTGGAGGGGTGAAACCCCAATCGCGTGGAAGGCAAACGGGCTCCCATAGCCGGGGCAGGGCGCCGCACCACGCAACCGCAGCCGCCGGAGCGATCCGGCTAGAGAGAAGCCGGGAGACCGGTTTGAATTGAAAGGCAGAGAGATATGGCTAAGAAAGTTATGGGCCAGCTCAAGCTGCAGGTGAAGGCAGGGTCGGCCAATCCGTCCCCGCCGATCGGTCCTGCACTTGGTCAGCGCGGCATCAACATCATGGAATTCTGCAAGGCGTTCAATGCCGCCACGCAGGAAATGGAAAAGGGTATGCCGATTCCGGTCGTCATCACCTATTACCAGGACAAGTCCTTCACCTTCGTCATGAAGCAGCCGCCGATGACCTATTGGCTGAAGAAGGAAGCGAAGATCACCTCCGGCTCCAAGACGCCTGGTAAGGGCGCCAAGGTTGGCTCCATCACCAAGGCTCAGGTCAAGACGATCGCTGAAGCCAAGATGAAGGATCTGAATGCTGCCGATATCGAAGGCGCAATGGCAATGGTTGAGGGCTCTGCCCGCGCCATGGGCCTGGAAGTAGTAGGTTGATCATGGCCAAGGTAGCAAAGCGTATTCAGAAGATCCGCGAAGGTGTGGATCCTAACAAGCTCTACGTTCTCACCGACGCCATTTCGATGGTCAAGGAACGTGCGATCGCCAAGTTCGACGAAACCGTTGAAGTTTCGATGAACCTCGGCGTTGACCCGCGCCATGCGGACCAGATGGTTCGCGGCGTTGTCAACCTGCCGAACGGCACGGGCCGTGACGTTCGCGTTGCCGTTTTTGCACGTGGCGCCAAGGCTGATGAAGCCACGGCTGCTGGTGCTGACGTTGTTGGCGCAGAAGAGCTGGTTGAAATCGTTCAGAGCGGCAAGATCGACTTCGATCGTTGCATCGCGACCCCGGACATGATGCCGCTCGTCGGCCGTCTCGGCAAGGTACTCGGCCCGCGTGGCATGATGCCGAACCCGAAGGTCGGTACGGTGACGATGGATGTTGCCGGCGCCGTCAAGGCGTCCAAGGGTGGCGCTGTCGAGTTCCGCGTCGAAAAGGCCGGTATCGTACACGCTGGTATTGGCAAGGCTTCGTTCGACGCCAAGGCTCTTGAAGAAAACATCAAGGCTTTTGCCGATGCGGTCATCAAGGCAAAGCCGACGGGTGCCAAGGGCAACTACGTCAAGCGCGTTGCCATCTCCTCGACCATGGGTCCGGGCGTCAAGATCGAACCTTCGTCGGTTACGGCTTAATCAATTCTCGTGCTTCCCTGTCGGGGAGCGTGATTAAAAGAATTTCCGGCTCTCAGGGAGCCGGAGATTTCCGGGGAAACCCGGAACTCCTGTCCGAGATTGCGGGTGGCCATGTCCTTCGGGGTTTGGCCTTAATCATTCAACCTGCATGAGACGGGTGAGGCTGGATTTGAGGCATCGCAGATGCCTGACTGTCCGGTTCGAACCTGGTGTGCCTGTGCCTGAAGCCGTTTGCGGCGACAGAGCGGGGGACAGGATCCTCGAGCGTCGCTCGGGATCTTTGTAAAAAGGTCCCTTGGGGCAAAGGCAAACCCGACGGGTTCACACTTATGTGGCCCCGTCTACTGGAGACAGACAGTGGAAAGAGCGGAAAAACGCGAATTCGTCACGGAGCTGAACGAAGTCTTCAAGGCTTCCGGTTCGGTTGTCGTGGCCCACTATGCTGGTGTCACCGTTGCGCAAATGAACGACTTCCGTTCGAAAATGCGCGCTGCCGGAGGCACCGTCAAGGTCGCGAAGAACCGCCTGGCCAAGATCGCTCTTCAGGGCACGGAGTCGGAAGGGATGACAGATCTCTTCAAGGGCCAGACGCTGATTGCATACAGCGTCGACCCTATGATTGCTCCGAAAGTCGTCATGGATTTCGCAAAGACCAACGATAAAGTCGTTGTTCTCGGCGGTTCCATGGGCGCAACCACGCTCAACGCCGAAGCAGTCAAGTCGCTTGCGACCCTGCCTTCGCTGGACGAGCTGCGCGCAAAGCTGCTGGGCCTACTCAACGCCCCGGCAACTCGCGTCGCCACGGTTGTCGCAGCACCTGCAAGCCAGCTTGCACGGGTGTTCTCGGCTTACGCCAAGAAGGACGAAGCCGCTTAAGGCGGTTTTTCGCTGTAATTATTCAAACTGGTTCGAACTGAACAAAAGGAACTATCAAAATGGCTGATCTCGCAAAGATCGTTGAAGACCTCTCCACCCTGACCGTTCTGGAAGCTGCAGAACTGTCGAAGCTTCTCGAAGAAAAGTGGGGCGTTTCCGCCGCTGCTCCGGTAGCTGTTGCTGCTGCTGGCGGTGCTGGCGCTGCTGCTGTCGTTGAAGAAGAAAAGACCGAATTCGACGTGATCCTGGTTGACGCTGGCGCCAACAAGATCAACGTCATCAAGGAAGTCCGCGCTATCACGGGTCTCGGCCTGAAGGAAGCTAAGGACCTCGTTGAAGGCGCTCCGAAGGCTGTCAAGGAAGCTGTTTCCAAGGCTGAAGCTGCTGACCTCAAGAAGAAGCTTGAAGACGCTGGCGCCAAGGTCGACGTTAAGTAATCTTGCGATTGCTGGCGGGAAGGGGCTTCATGCCCCTTTCCGTCGTCATCGTTTTAAAACTTATTACCCAAAAGCCGCGTGAAAATGGCTTTTGGGTAATGGGTTCTTCAAGAGAATGGTTCCGAACCGGCTCATCTAGGCAATCCGGCCTGATCGATCCGGGATGTGGAACGAGATTGATGACACCCATTGCTTGACGGGATCGACTGGCCATCGGTTCCCGTCCGTTGCAGGCCCGGATGCAATTTTAAAGGAGCGACGATGGCTCAGACCCTTTCGTTTAACGGTCGCAGGCGCGTACGCAAGTTTTTCGGCAAAATTCCAGAAGTAGCGGAAATGCCGAACCTCATCGAGGTTCAGAAGGCTTCGTATGACCAGTTTCTCATGGTTGACGAGCCCAAGGGTGGCCGTCCCGACGAGGGATTGAATGCCGTATTCAAATCCGTATTCCCGATCACCGATTTTTCCGGCGCATCCATGCTCGAATTCGTATCTTACGAATTCGAAGCGCCGAAGTTTGACGTCGAGGAATGCCGTCAGCGCGATCTGACCTACGCAGCGCCGCTGAAAGTGACGCTGCGCCTCATCGTGTTCGATATCGACGAGGATACAGGCGCGAAGTCCATCAAGGACATCAAGGAACAGTCCGTATACATGGGCGACATGCCGCTCATGACCAATAACGGCACTTTCATCGTCAACGGTACAGAGCGCGTCATCGTTTCGCAGATGCACCGTTCGCCGGGCGTATTCTTCGACCACGACAAGGGCAAGAGCCATTCTTCCGGCAAGCTTTTGTTCGCTGCCCGCGTCATCCCGTATCGTGGTTCCTGGCTCGACATCGAGTTCGACGCCAAGGACATCGTCTATGCGCGCATCGACCGTCGCCGCAAGCTGCCCGTGACCTCGCTCCTGATGGCGCTTGGCATGGATGGTGAAGAAATCCTGTCGACCTTCTACAGCAAGGCTTCCTACGAGCGCTCCGGCGATGGCTGGCGCATTCCGTTCCAGCCTGAAACGTTGAAGAATGCCAAGGTCATCACCGACATGATCGACGCCGACACCGGCGAAGTCGTTGTCGAAGGTGGCAAGAAGCTGACTCCGCGTCTTATCCGCCAGCTCGTCGACAAGGGCCTGAAGGCACTTAAGGCGACTGACGAAGACCTCTACGGCAACTTCCTTGCCGAAGACATCGTCAACTACTCGACGGGTGAGATCTATCTCGAAGCCGGCGACGAAATCGACGAAAAGACGCTTGGCCTCATTCTTCAGTCCGGCTTTGACGAGATTCCGGTCCTCAACATCGACCACGTCAATGTTGGCGCCTATATCCGCAACACGCTTCATGCGGACAAGAACCAGAACCGCCAGGAAGCGCTGTTCGACATCTACCGCGTCATGCGTCCGGGTGAGCCGCCGACCATGGATTCGGCAGAAGCGATGTTCAACTCGCTGTTCTTCGATGCAGAACGTTATGATCTCTCGGCTGTTGGCCGCGTGAAGATGAACATGCGTCTCGACCTCGACGCGGAAGACACCGTGCGCACGCTGCGCAAGGAAGACATCCTCGCTGTCGTCAAGATGCTGGTCGAACTGCGCGACGGCAAGGGCGAAATCGACGACATCGACAACCTCGGCAACCGCCGTGTGCGTTCGGTCGGCGAGCTGATGGAAAACCAGTACCGCCTCGGCCTTCTGCGCATGGAACGTGCGATCAAGGAACGTATGTCCTCGATCGAAATCGACACCGTGATGCCGCAGGACCTGATCAATGCGAAGCCGGCAGCTGCCGCCGTTCGCGAATTCTTCGGTTCCTCGCAGCTGTCGCAGTTCATGGACCAGGTGAACCCGCTTTCGGAAATCACCCACAAGCGCCGTCTTTCGGCTCTTGGACCGGGTGGTCTGACCCGTGAGCGCGCCGGCTTCGAAGTCCGCGACGTTCATCCGACCCACTACGGCCGTATTTGCCCGATCGAAACGCCGGAAGGCCCGAACATCGGTCTGATCAACTCGCTTGCCACCTTTGCCCGCGTCAACAAGTACGGCTTCATCGAAAGCCCGTACCGCAAGATCATCGACGGCAAGGTGACGACCGACGTTATCTACCTCTCCGCCATGGAAGAGGCCAAGTACTACGTCGCACAGGCCAATGCCGAGCTCGATGGCGAAGGCGCCTTCACTGAAGAGTTCGTTGTTTGCCGTCACTCGGGCGAAGTTATGCTCGCACCGCGCGACAACATTAACCTGATGGACGTTTCGCCGAAGCAGCTCGTTTCGGTCGCAGCGGCTCTTATTCCGTTCCTGGAAAACGACGACGCCAACCGCGCTCTCATGGGCTCGAACATGCAGCGTCAGGCCGTTCCGCTTCTGCGGGCGGAAGCGCCGTTCGTCGGCACAGGCATGGAACCGATCGTCGCCCGTGACTCCGGCGCTGCCATCGCGGCTCGCCGCGGCGGTGTCGTCGACCAGGTGGATGCGACCCGTATCGTTATCCGCGCTACGGAAGAACTCGATGCCGGCAAGTCGGGCGTCGATATCTACCGTCTGCAGAAGTTCCAGCGTTCGAACCAGAACACCTGCGTCAACCAGCGTCCGCTGGTCGCTGTCGGTGACATCATCTCCAAGGGTGATATCATCGCTGATGGTCCGTCGACCGACCTCGGCGATCTGGCGCTCGGCCGTAACGCGCTCGTCGCGTTCATGCCCTGGAACGGCTACAACTACGAAGACTCGATCCTGATGTCGGAACGTATCGTTTCCGATGACGTGTTCACCTCCATCCACATCGAAGAATTCGAAGTGATGGCGCGTGACACGAAGCTTGGTCCGGAAGAAATCACGCGCGACATTCCGAACGTTTCGGAAGAAGCGCTGAAGAACCTCGACGAAGCCGGTATCGTTTACATCGGTGCGGAAGTTCAGCCGGGCGATATCCTCGTCGGCAAGATCACGCCGAAGGGCGAAAGCCCGATGACGCCGGAAGAAAAGCTTCTGCGCGCCATCTTCGGTGAAAAGGCTTCCGACGTTCGCGACACCTCCATGCGCATGCCTCCGGGCACGTTTGGTACCGTTGTGGAAGTCCGCGTCTTCAACCGTCACGGTGTGGAGAAGGATGAGCGCGCGATGGCAATCGAGCGCGAAGAGATCGAACGTCTGGCAAAGGACCGCGACGACGAACAGGCAATTCTCGACCGTAACGTCTACGGCCGCCTGATCGACATGCTGCGTGGTCACGTTTCCATCGCCGGTCCGAAGGGCTTCAAGAAGGGCGTCGAGCTTTCCAACGCCGTCGTCTCCGAATATCCCCGCTCGCAGTGGTGGATGTTTGCAGTCGAAGACGAGAAGGCCCAGTCCGAACTGGAAGCACTTCGCGGCCAGTACGACGAATCCAAGTCGCGCCTTGAACAGCGCTTCATGGACAAGGTCGAGAAGGTCCAGCGCGGCGATGAAATGCCTCCTGGCGTCATGAAGATGGTCAAGGTCTTTGTCGCTGTGAAGCGCAAGATCCAGCCGGGCGACAAGATGGCCGGCCGTCACGGTAACAAGGGCGTCGTCTCGCGTATCGTTCCTGTCGAGGACATGCCGTTCCTCGAAGACGGCACGCATGTCGACATCTGCTTGAACCCGCTCGGCGTGCCTTCGCGCATGAACGTCGGCCAGATCCTCGAAACCCACCTCGCATGGGCATGCGCTGGTATGGGCAAGAAGATCGGCGAGATGCTCGAAGAGTATCGCAAGACGATGGACATCAGCGAGCTTCGCACGGAGCTTACCGAAATCTATGCGAGTGAATCGCATGACGAGGTAAAGCGCTTCGATGACGAATCGCTGGTCAAGCTTGCCGAAGAAGCCAAGCGCGGTGTTTCCATCGCGACCCCGGTCTTCGACGGTGCGCATGAACCCGACGTTGCCGCGATGCTGAAGAAGGCAGGTCTGCATGAATCCGGTCAGTCCGTTCTTTATGACGGCCGTACCGGCGAGCCGTTCGACCGCAAGGTCACCGTCGGCTACATGTACATGATCAAGCTGAACCACCTTGTTGACGACAAGATCCACGCTCGCTCGATCGGTCCTTACTCGCTCGTTACCCAGCAGCCGCTGGGCGGCAAGGCGCAGTTCGGCGGACAGCGCTTCGGGGAAATGGAAGTCTGGGCTCTGGAAGCATACGGCGCGGCTTACACGCTGCAGGAAATGCTCACCGTCAAGTCGGACGACGTGGCGGGCCGCACCAAGGTCTACGAGGCGATCGTCCGTGGCGACGATACCTTCGAGGCCGGTATCCCCGAGAGCTTCAACGTTCTCGTCAAGGAAATGCGGTCGCTCGGTCTTTCGGTCGAACTGGAGAACTCGAAGGTCGAGACCCAGCCCGAGGATCAGCTGCCCGACGCAGCGGAATAAAGATGAGAGAGGCGGGCGCCGTGTTGGCGCCTGCCGTTTCCCCGGCGACCAATGGTTGCCGCGGGACACTTTCGCCGCATTGTGCGGTTAATCCGTATTTAAAGCTCTGGACGGTGACCCGGGAAGAAGCCGGTCCAGATGCAAACAGGGGCAGCAGCTAGCCTCTCAAGGAGACAAGGCATGAACCAAGAGGTCATGAATCTTTTCAATCCTCAGGTGCCTGCGCAGCATTTCGATTCCATCCGGATTTCGATCGCTTCGCCGGAAAAAATCCTGTCGTGGTCCTACGGCGAGATCAAGAAGCCGGAAACCATCAACTATCGTACGTTCAAGCCGGAACGCGATGGTCTCTTCTGCGCGCGCATTTTCGGACCTATCAAGGACTACGAATGCCTGTGCGGCAAGTACAAGCGCATGAAGTACAAGGGCATCATCTGCGAAAAGTGCGGCGTTGAAGTTACGCTGTCGCGCGTTCGCCGTGAGCGCATGGGCCATATCGAGCTCGCAGCGCCCGTTGCCCATATCTGGTTCCTGAAGTCGCTTCCCTCGCGTATCTCGACCTTGCTCGACATGACGCTGAAGGATGTCGAACGCGTTCTCTATTTCGAGAACTACATCGTCACCGAACCCGGCCTCACCTCGATGAAGCAGAACCAGCTTCTGTCCGAGGAAGAGTACATGATCGCCGTTGACGAGTTCGGCGAAGACCAGTTCACCGCCATGATCGGCGCTGAAGCCATCTACGAGATGCTGGCTTCGATGAACCTCGAAAAGATCGCCGGCGACCTGCGTGCCGAGCTTGCCGAGACCACCTCGGATCTCAAGCAGAAGAAGTTCATGAAGCGTCTCAAGATCGTTGAGAACTTCATGGAATCCGGCAATCGTCCGGAATGGATGATCATGAAGGTCGTTCCGGTTATTCCGCCGGACCTTCGTCCGCTGGTTCCGCTGGATGGTGGCCGTTTCGCGACGTCCGACCTTAATGATCTCTATCGCCGCGTCATCAACCGTAACAACCGTCTGAAGCGCCTGATCGAGCTTCGCGCGCCTGGTATCATCATCCGCAACGAAAAGCGTATGTTGCAGGAATCCGTCGATGCGCTGTTCGATAACGGCCGTCGCGGTCGCGTCATCACGGGTGCGAACAAGCGTCCGCTGAAGTCGCTTTCCGACATGCTCAAGGGCAAGCAGGGCCGCTTCCGCCAGAACCTTCTCGGCAAGCGCGTCGACTATTCAGGCCGTTCGGTCATCGTGACCGGTCCGGAACTGAAGCTGCACCAGTGCGGCCTGCCGAAGAAGATGGCGCTCGAGCTGTTCAAGCCGTTCATCTATGCCCGCCTCGACGCCAAGGGTTACTCCTCGACCGTCAAGCAGGCCAAGAAGCTGGTTGAAAAGGAAAAGCCTGAAGTTTGGGATATCCTCGACGAGGTCATCCGCGAGCATCCGGTCCTTCTGAACCGCGCACCGACGCTGCACCGTCTGGGTATCCAGGCCTTCGAACCCATGCTGGTTGAAGGCAAGGCCATTCAGCTGCATCCGCTCGTCTGCACTGCTTTCAACGCCGACTTCGACGGCGACCAGATGGCCGTTCACGTGCCGCTGTCGCTTGAAGCCCAGCTTGAAGCCCGCGTGCTGATGATGTCGACCAACAACATCCTGCATCCGGCAAACGGCCATCCGATCATCGTTCCTTCGCAGGACATGGTTCTCGGCCTGTATTACCTGTCGATTATGAACCAGAATGAGCCCGGCGAAGGCATGGCCTTCTCGGACATCGGCGAATTGCATCACGCGCTTGAAAACAAGGTCGTGACGCTGCATGCCAAGATCCGTGGTCGTTTCAAGACCGTGGATGCTGACGGCAAGCCGGTTTCCAAGATCCATGAAACGACGCCTGGCCGTATGCTGATCGGCGAACTTCTGCCGAAGAACGTCAACGTGCCGTTCGACGTCTGCAACCAGGAAATGACCAAGAAGAACATCTCCAAGATGATCGACACGGTCTACCGTCATTGCGGCCAGAAAGACACGGTCATCTTCTGCGACCGGATCATGCAGCTCGGCTTTGCTCACGCTTGCCGCGCCGGTATCTCGTTCGGCAAGGACGACATGGTCATTCCGGACAGCAAGGTTAAGATCGTCGGTGACACCGAAGCCTTGGTGAAGGAATACGAACAGCAGTATAACGACGGTCTCATTACCCAGGGCGAAAAGTACAACAAGGTTGTCGACGCCTGGGGTAAGGCAACCGAAAAGGTCGCCGAAGAAATGATGGCGCGCATCAAGGCTGTGGAATTCGACCCGGAAACGGGCCGCCAGAAGCCGATGAACTCCATCTACATGATGAGCCACTCGGGCGCCCGCGGTTCACCGAACCAGATGCGTCAGCTGGGCGGCATGCGCGGCCTGATGGCTAAGCCCTCGGGCGAAATCATCGAGACGCCGATCATCTCGAACTTCAAGGAAGGCCTGACCGTTAACGAGTACTTCAACTCGACCCACGGTGCCCGTAAGGGTCTTGCAGACACCGCCTTGAAGACGGCGAACTCGGGTTACCTTACCCGCCGTCTCGTCGACGTGGCACAGGATTGCATCGTCAACTCCGTGGATTGCGGCACCGACAAGGGCCTCACCATGACCGCCATCGTTGATGCCGGTCAGGTCGTTGCCTCGCTCGGCGCACGTATCCTCGGCCGTACGGCTCTTGATGACATCGACAATCCGGTAACTGGCGAAAACATCGTCAAGGCCAGAACGTTGATCGACGAAGCCGACGTTGCAATCATCGAGAAGGCTGGCATCCAGTCCGTCCGTATCCGCTCGGCACTGACCTGCGAAGTGCAGGTCGGCGTTTGCGGCGTCTGCTACGGTCGTGACCTTGCTCGCGGTACTCCGGTCAACATGGGCGAAGCCGTTGGCGTCATCGCCGCACAGTCGATCGGTGAACCGGGCACGCAGCTCACCATGCGTACCTTCCACCTTGGCGGTACGGCAAACGTGGTCGACCAGTCGTTCCTGGAAGCTTCGTACGAAGGCACGATCCAGATCAAGAACCGCAACATCCTGCGGAACTCCGATGGCGTTCTCATCGCAATGGGCCGTAACATGTCGGTCACCATTCTCGATGAGCGCGGCGTGGAACGTTCCTCGCAGCGTGTCGCTTATGGTTCGAAGATCTTCGTTGATGACGGCGACAAGGTAAAACGCGGCCAGCGTCTTGCAGAGTGGGACCCCTACACCCGTCCGATGATGACGGAAGTGGAAGGTACCGTTCACTTCGAGGACCTCGTCGACGGTCTTTCCGTTCTGGAAGCCACCGACGAATCCACCGGCATCACCAAGCGTCAGGTCATTGACTGGCGTTCGACGCCGCGCGGTTCGGACCTCAAGCCCGCGATCATCATCAAGGATGCTTCCGGCGCTGTCGCAAAGCTTAGCCGCGGTGGCGAAGCCCGCTTCCACCTCTCCGTGGACGCGATCCTGTCGGTTGAGCCTGGTTCGAAGGTCTTCCAGGGTGACGTGCTTGCACGTTCGCCGCTGGAAAGCGCCAAGACCAAGGACATCACCGGTGGTCTGCCGCGCGTTGCCGAACTGTTCGAAGCACGTCGTCCGAAGGATCATGCTGTCATCGCTGAGATCGATGGTACGATCCGCCTCGGTCGCGACTACAAGAACAAGCGTCGCGTGATGATCGAGCCTGCGGAAGATGGCGTCGAGCCGGTCGAATACCTGATCCCGAAGGGCAAGCCCTTCCATCTTCAGGAAGGCGACTACATCGAGAAGGGCGAATACATTCTCGACGGCAATCCGGCACCGCACGACATTCTGGCAATCAAGGGCGTAGAGGCTTTGGCTTCCTACCTCGTGAACGAAATCCAGGAAGTCTACCGACTGCAGGGCGTTGTGATCAACGACAAGCACATCGAGGTGATCGTTCGCCAGATGCTGCAGAAGGTCGAGATCACCGATGCGGGCGACAGCCACTACATCGTTGGCGACAATGTCGATCGTATCGAGCTTGACGACAACAACGACCGCCTGATCGAAGAAGGCAAGAAGCCCGCTTATGGCGATCCGGTTCTTCTCGGTATCACCAAGGCATCGCTGCAGACGCCGTCCTTCATCTCGGCCGCATCGTTCCAGGAAACCACCAAGGTTCTCACGGAAGCTGCGATCGCCGGCAAGACGGACACGCTGCAGGGCCTCAAGGAAAACGTCATCGTCGGCCGCCTCATCCCGGCCGGTACCGGCGGCACCATGACGCAGATTCGCCGCATCGCCACCTCGCGCGACGACCTCATTCTCGAGGAACGCCGCAAGGGTACGGGTGCAGGCTCTGCAACACAGATGCTGCAGGACATGACGGATCCGGCTCCGGCCGAATAAGGGTTGCTCAAGGGCAGGGGCTTTACGAAGCCCCGCCAAAGTTCAGTAAAAAAACGCCCGGAGCAATCCGGGCGTTTTTTTTTTTTGGTCGGGTTAGAAGGTCAGATCTGGTCCTTCATATGGCCAGTCCCGTCTCGGGGTCTTTCTTGCTCACCGATGGTGTAGCGCGTCAAAACGGAAAGCCGGCGAACGAGATCGGTCTGGCCCGTACTGCCGGTCTTTGCATAGATAGACTTGGCGTTGCTGCGAACCGTTTCGTGCGAGATCTGAAGTTGCTTTGCCACGGAGGGAAGTGAAAGGCCCTTCAGGATTTCCAGCGCGACACGGGCCTCGCCCTTGGTGAGATCGTATAACCCTTTCAGAAGCGGCGTGACGTCGGCAACGGTGTCCGATGGTTGCGATATCAGCACGATGGCGCTGCCGTTAGGGGATAAATCCAGCGCGTCCTTGCGCAGCGGTATGACGTGAAGGATGCACACCCCGTCTCCGCCTGTCGGCAGGGGTAGGGAACTGACACTGCCGCCGGCTAGCGCCTTGTAGAGCAGCCGGTTTATTCTCTCGTCCAAGATCAAGATCCTGTCGCGGGCGCGGGTGGAAATACACTTTTTGGTCGCCTCGAACAGGGTGTTTGTGGAAAGAACGCGTCCGCTTGCCTGGAGCACCGCCGCCGGCGCACCGATGGCGTTGAGGCCGAGCGTGATGGCATCTGCTTTCTGGCGTTGCAGCCCTGTTGCGAGGGTGAGGCTGCGGGCGATATGCGGCCTCAGCCGGCCAAGTGCCGCCATGGTTTCCGGACCAATGACTCCTCTGTCGAGCTTGCGTTCGAACAGGAGAGTCATTTCGGGATGATCCGGCGGCGCAACCTGCGTTGCCACCCCATATCCCAGTCCACGCGGCATCAGGAAATCGCGGACGATTGGCAGCCCCGCCCATTCGTCAGGGGTAAAGATATCGAAATCATGCACGAAGGAAAATTGGCCCTCGCGAACAGCGCGTGTGAGGCGATCGTTGCGGTGGTTCCAGCCGCCCTTCATGAAGGCTTGCATGAGTTCCTGGAAATTGGGCGGATAGAGCCATGCTTCATCCTCGCCTTTGCCCCAGGTGAGCGCGCCGCCCCAGAAATCGAGCCGGTGGCAGATTGCGGCTATCACGTTCGCCCAGCGATCGGGAAAAAGTGCTGCCTCGTAAATGTCATCTATAATGTCTGCCGAAGATATATTATCCAACCCGCCACCGAAATCATGCGTCGGGATCAATTTAATCTTATATCTTCGTATATTTCAACGGAAATACAAATAATAATATTATATTTAAAGTAATATAATCTATCAGTGACTTAATATATTGGAATTTACCAAGGTCTTTTGCAGCAAAGGGTGGCTGGCACGCAAGATTTCGGCCTTGGCATCAAGTCCTGGAAGACAACCGCCCTGGTGTGGGCGGGTGCCGTTTTTATCGGTGGCGGCGCATTTGTCGCGGTGAGGGCGGTCCCTCAGGCGAAACGGATGATGGCGACTTCGCCCTCCAGGGCGCCCTGATAGGCGGAAGCGTGCGGCTCTTCGTCCGGAACTTCAGTCAGCATGCCGATCTGGTCGAGGTCGGCTTCGATGAAACCTTCCTCCGAAAGCGCGTTCAGCGTTTCGCGTACGGCGGTGTCGTCGTCCGGCGCCCGCAGAATGACGTGGATGTCGATGCCTTCGGAATTGTCGTGTTCGTAAGCCTTGCCGATGACGATGAAGACCATCGGCTCGTCGCGTCCGTTGTCGTTGTCGGGGAGGTTGGTCATGACGCGGTTCCTTGATATGTCGTTGTGGAGTATGCGGGCCGGACGGAATCGGTCTTGCGCGCGGCGGTGCCAGCTCCGGCCCGCTTGAGGGAATCAATAGACGGATTTTGTGAAAAGCCAAAGGCCGGAGGTCAAAATCGCTGTTGCCGGCTGCGACTTATGTTAGAAGGAGAGGGCAAAGGGCCTGTGCGCAGGCTTTGTGGCCGCGGGTGCCAGCGCAAAATGCGGATTCGCCCTTGACGAAAGCTGGCTAAAACAGTAGTACGCCCGCCATCGGAGCCTCTATCTGTGCTGGCCGTTCGGAAACGTTTTTCCCGGACATCATCTCAAATGAAGCTTCATTGCACGTAGAAGACACGAATGTTGCACGCAAGACGCCTCATCCGGCGTCCTCTGCTCTTGGTGGTCCATCCGTGAAAACGGATCGGGCCACGTTTTGCGCATGAGGATATATGCGTGCTTCGTCGCCGGAAACGGCATAGCCGCCACCCGTGAGGGTGGCTAAAGTAGTTTTTGCAAGGGATGGTTATATGCCTACCGTAAACCAGCTGATCCGTAAGCCCCGCCAGGCACAGGTAAAGCGCAACAAGGTTCCTGCACTTCAGGAAAACCCGCAGAAGCGTGGTGTTTGCACCCGCGTTTACACGACGACCCCGAAGAAGCCGAACTCGGCTCTGCGTAAGGTTGCCAAGATCCGTCTCACCAACGGCTTCGAAGTCATTGGCTACATTCCCGGCGAAGGTCACAACCTTCAGGAACACTCCGTGGTCATGATCCGCGGCGGCCGCGTGAAGGACTTGCCGGGTGTGCGTTACCACATCATCCGCGGTGTTCTCGATACCCAGGGCGTCAAGAACCGCAAGCAGCGCCGTTCGAAGTACGGTGCGAAGCGTCCGAAGTAATTTTCGGCAACAACAATCAGGCGCTGCGCGAGGTTCTCCGCGTGGTTTAGCGTCAATAACATTGAGAGACAAAGAATATGTCCCGTCGCCATAGTGCAGAAAAGCGTGAGATCAACCCGGACCCGAAGTTCGGCGATCTGGTCGTCACCAAGTTCATGAATGCCATCATGCTTCACGGCAAGAAGTCCGTCGCGGAAAGCATCGTTTACGGCGCGTTCGACGTCGTTCAGGGCAAGACGAAGCAGGAGCCGCTAGGCGTGTTCCACTCCGCCCTCGACAACGTTGCTCCGCACGTTGAAGTGCGTTCGCGTCGCGTTGGCGGTGCTACGTATCAGGTCCCGGTCGACGTTCGTCCGGAGCGCCGTCAGGCTCTCGCCATCCGCTGGCTGATCACTGCTGCTCGCAAGCGTAACGAAACGACCATGGTCGATCGCCTCTCCGGCGAACTCATGGACGCTGCGAACAACCGCGGTTCCGCCGTCAAGAAGCGTGAAGACACGCACAAGATGGCCGACGCAAACCGCGCATTCTCGCATTACCGCTGGTAATCTTAAACGGTCGCATATCGAAAGGCAGTCCATTATGGCTCGCGAATATAAAATCGAAGACTACCGCAATTTCGGTATCATGGCGCATATCGACGCCGGTAAGACGACGACCACCGAGCGTATTCTTTATTACACCGGTAAGTCGCACAAGATCGGCGAAGTTCATGATGGCGCTGCCACGATGGACTGGATGGAACAGGAGCAGGAACGTGGTATCACCATCACGTCCGCTGCGACCACGACCTTCTGGAAGGGTCGCGACGGCAAGATGCGCCGTTTCAACATCATCGACACCCCCGGCCACGTTGACTTCACCATTGAAGTCGAGCGTTCGCTGCGCGTTCTCGACGGTGCCATCGCTCTTCTCGACGCCAACGCCGGTGTAGAGCCGCAGACGGAAACCGTCTGGCGTCAGGCTGAGAAGTACAACGTTCCGCGTATGATCTTCTGCAACAAGATGGACAAGACCGGTGCTGACTTCTACCGCTCGGTAGAAATGATCAAGACCCGTCTCGGCGCTACCGCCGTTGTCATGCAGCTGCCGATCGGCGCTGAGACCGAGTTCAAGGGCGTTATCGACCTGATCGAGATGAACGCACTCATCTGGCGCGACGAATCGCTCGGCGCTCAGTGGGACGTCGTCGAAATTCCTGAAGACATGAAGGCCAAGGCTGAAGAATATCGCGAAAAGCTGATCGAGACCGTTGTCGAGATCGACGAAGAAGCGATGGAAGACTACCTGAACGGCATCATGCCCGACAACGAGAAGATCCGTTCGCTCGTTCGCCGCGGCACCATCGACGTGAAGTTCCACCCGATGTTCTGCGGTACCGCGTTCAAGAACAAGGGCGTTCAGCCGCTTCTCGACGCCGTCGTCGACTACCTGCCTTCGCCGCTGGACATTCCCGCGATCAAGGGCATCGACTTCAAGACCGAAGCCGAAATCGAGCGTCATGCCGATGACAGCGAGCCGCTTTCCATGCTCGCGTTCAAGATCATGAACGACCCCTTCGTCGGTTCGCTGACCTTCGCCCGCATCTACTCCGGCAAGCTTGAAAAGGGCACGTCGGTCATCAACACGGTCAAGGACAAGCGCGAGCGCGTCGGCCGTATGCTGCAGATGCATTCCAACAGCCGTGAAGACATCGAAGAAGCCTTTGCCGGCGACATCGTTGCTCTGGCTGGCCTCAAGGAAACCACCACTGGCGATACGCTCTGCGATCCGCTGAAGCCGGTTATCCTCGAGCGCATGGAATTCCCCGAGCCGGTCATCCAGATCGCCATCGAGCCGAAGACCAAGGGCGACCAGGAAAAGATGGGCCTCGCGCTCAACCGCCTGGCTGCTGAAGATCCTTCGTTCCGCGTCAAGACGGATGAAGAATCCGGTCAGACGATCATCGCAGGCATGGGTGAACTTCACCTCGACATCCTCGTTGACCGTATGCGTCGCGAGTTCAAGGTTGAAGCAACCGTTGGTGCTCCGCAGGTTGCCTACCGCGAAACCATCACGCGTCAGCACGAAGAAGACTATACGCACAAGAAGCAGTCCGGTGGTACCGGTCAGTTTGCTCGCGTGAAGATCATCTTCGAACCGAACCCTGAAGGCGAAGAATTCAAGTTCGAATCCAAGATCGTCGGCGGTGCTGTTCCGAAGGAATACATCCCGGGCGTTCAGAAGGGTATCGAAAGCGTTCTGTCTTCCGGTCCGCTTGCTGGCTTCCCGATGCTGGGCGTCAAGGCGACCCTGATCGACGGCGCATACCACGATGTCGACTCCTCGGTTCTGGCGTTCGAAATCGCATCGCGTGCCTGCTTCCGTGAAGCAGCAAAGAAGGCTGGTGCACAGCTTCTCGAGCCGATGATGAAGGTCGAAGTCGTCACCCCTGAAGATTACGTCGGTGACGTGATTGGCGATCTGAACTCGCGTCGCGGTCAGATCCAGGGTCAGGAATCGCGTGGCATCACCATCGTGATCAGCGCACACGTTCCGCTCGCGAACATGTTCAAGTACGTCGACAACCTGCGCTCCATGTCGCAGGGCCGCGCGCAGTACTCGATGACGTTCGATCACTATTCGCCGGTTCCGTCGAACGTGGCGCAGGAAATCCAGGCAAAGTACTCCGGTCAGAAGTGATCGGGGTACGCCCCATCAGAGATTTGAAGATTATTCCCCTCAAGGGACAAGAATGGAGAGCCACTAATGGCAAAGAGCAAGTTTGAGCGCAATAAGCCGCACGTCAACATTGGCACGATCGGTCACGTCGACCACGGCAAGACGTCGTTGACTGCTGCGATCACGAAGTATTTCGGCGAGTTCAAGGCGTACGACCAGATCGACGCTGCTCCTGAAGAAAAGGCTCGCGGCATCACGATCTCGACGGCGCACGTCGAATACGAAACGCCGAACCGTCACTACGCACACGTCGACTGCCCCGGCCACGCCGACTACGTGAAGAACATGATCACCGGTGCTGCCCAGATGGACGGCGCGATCCTGG
>NZ_WJOK01000044.1 GCF_009649785.1 Agrobacterium tumefaciens
GTTATATATTTTCGGATAATAACTATAAAGCGAAGTAGGGATTGTCATGTCCGTTTCGATCAAGAATTCGAGTCAACTTACCACCGCTAGTTCCGCATCCTCACGTTCCAAGGTTCAGACTGCCCCCGCGACATCCATCAGAAGCGTTTTCGCTTCCGGACAATCGTCAGTCCGCGCATCCACAACGAATGCAACGCCAAAAATGTCGTCAATCGAATATCTCGCGTCATCAGGCTTTATGCGAAATCTGAAGGTCAAGCTTTCGACAGCGGGGGACGACCCGGCGCAATACCTGCGTTCCCAATCGATGATGAGTGCTCTTGCGGGCGGGCGCTTGCAGATCTCGGACCCCACGCAGGGCAAATCTATAAGCGCATGGGATCCGAGTCAGAAAAACGCCAGGTCGACAACTGCTACGGATATCGCCAAGACCAACTGGGCGGATTTCCTGAACTCGCAGCTCAAACGTAACGAAAGCGGCCTTCTTTCCAAGGATGCAAGTGGCAGCTATGTCGACAAGACGACTGGCAACCACGCCTATTTTGGCAGGGTCGCGGGCAAATATTACTACGTGACCTGGCCTGCAGAAACGAAAACCTGAGACGGCTCGCGCCGTCTCAGAAACGCGGCATAAGTAGATTACGCTGTTTCCGGCCGATAAACTCCATCGTCAGATCAGTGCAAACCGATCCACATCCACCATGCCCATGTCGGAAATCTTCAGGTGCGGGATGACGGGTAGCGGCAGGAAAGCCACCTGCAGGAAAGGCTCCTCGAGCGTCGTGCCGAGCGCATAGGCTGCCTTTCGCAGGGTGTGGAGCGTGTCTCGCACCGTTTCGTAAGGTTCGAGGCTCATCAACCCGGCCACCGGGAGCGCAATCTCGCCCGTCACCTTGCCGTCTTCGACTACCACAAAACCGCCCTTGATTTCGCCGAGCCGGTTGGCGGCCAGCGCCATGTCGTCCTCGTTAACGCCGACAACGCAGATATTGTGGCTGTCATGACCGACAGTGGAGGCGATGGCACCCTTCTTCAGCCCGAAGCCCTGCACGAAGCCGTTGGCGTGGTTGCCGTTCTTGCCATGGCGCTCGATGACGGCGACCTTGATGATGTCGTTTGCGAGATCGACAGTCGTCTGGTTGCCGTCCGTCGGCAGCGTGTAGCGGCGATGTTCGGTGATGATCTTGCCGGGGAGCACGCCCATCACCGGGGTCTCGCCTTGCGCGACCGGCACGCCGAAATGGGCGGCGAGCACGGGTCTTGCCTTGACGCTGTCAAGACCGACGGGCGCGACCGGCTTGCGGGTGGCAAACAGCGCGTCATCGACGATACGGCCGCCGGAGAAGACCATGCCGGCCTTGCAGTTCTGCAAGGTATCGATCACCACGAGGTCGGCGCGCCAGCCCGGTGCGATAAGACCGCGATCGCGCAGGCCGAAGGCCTTTGCGGCGGAAATCGAGGCGGCGCGGTAGATGGCGAGCGGTTCCACGCCGTTGGCGATTGCCGTGCGGATCATATAATCGAGATGACCCTGTTCGGCGATGTCGAGTGGGTTGCGGTCATCGGTGCAAAGCGCAAGATAAGGCGACAGACGCTCGGTGATAACAGGCATCAGGGCGTGCAGGTCTTTTGAGACCGAGCCTTCGCGCACGAGAATATGCATGCCCTTGCGGATCTTTTCCAAAGCCTCGGCAGCACTGGTGCACTCATGTTCGGTGCGGATGCCGGCTGCCAGATATCCGTTCAGCGCCGTTCCCGACAGAAGCGGCGCGTGTCCGTCGATATGCTGTCCCTGAAAGGCTTCGAGTTTTGCCATGCATACCGGGTCTTTGTGGATGACACCCGGAAAATTCATGAATTCGGCAAGGCCGATAACCTTCGGATGATCACGGAACGGCAGCAGTTTTTCGATCGGCAGATCGGCGCCCGAGGTTTCCAGATGGGTTGCGGGCACGCAGGACGAGAGCTGCACGCGGATGTCCATGATGGTTTCCATGGAACTGTCCAGGAAGAACCGAAGCCCCTCCGCGCCCAGAACATTGGCGATCTCATGCGGGTCGCAGATGGCGGTGGTAACGCCGTAGGGCAGAACGCAGCGATCGAATTCGTGCGGCGTGACCAGCGATGATTCGATGTGGAGATGGGTATCGATGAAACCTGGAACGACGATTTTCCCCGAAATGTCGATTTCCCTGCGACCCTTGTAGCTTTCGCAAGTTCCAACGATGGTATCGCCGCATATGGCGATGTCGGAGGCAACAAGTTCTCCAGTTACGAGGTCGAAGAATCGTCCGCCCTTGAGAACTATATCTGCCGGTTCACGGCCCGTACCCTGATCGATGCGCGTTTCAAGTTTCGAATTCATGCGGCTTTTCTTCGGCTCCTGGTTTACGTCGTTCGCGAGAATTTTCAGTATTTACATTCTTAGGTTGTTTCTTGGCTTAATCGAATTGATTCTTTGCGTTTTAAATATATCCAGAGTAAAAAATTTTCATATTCGTGCTATCTTATGTTTAAGTTCCAAAATTGAACAATGTTAGGAATGCGTAACTTACCCTTGGAGGGATACCGGTTGGTTCCCGGTCTTTTCAGCAATTGCCAGCGGAGGTTACCATTCCCGGGAAGGAAAATAAAAGCGTCTGATGCTCAAACGAATTTCTACCCAGCAATTGACGGTTGGCATGTTTATCGAAGCGGTCGAGGGAGCGCTTTCGAACAGCGAATTTTTGCAGCGATATCGATTTCTTCTGCGCCATGAAGAGTTGATGCGTCAATTGAAATTGAGCGGCGCTGAAAGCATCATCATCAATACGGCCAAGGGAAACGATATCGAGGGTAGGCCGTACTCTGGAACCGTCCCGCCGCGATTAAACAATGGCCCCGAAACCATGGCTGCCATCACCCATGCCGTGCGCTCCGCCGCCGATGCCATTGCCGAGACATTTGCCGTTGCCGAAGCCGGTGGCTGCGTGTCGCTCAAGGGCATGACAGCGGCGGCCGGCAAGATTTCCGATGCGGTCCAGTCGAACCCGGCGATTTTCATCGGCGTTACCCGGTTGAAGTCGAAGGACGAGACGACCTTCGTGCATTTGGTTTCCGTCAGCGGGTTGATGATCCATTTTGGCAATTATCTCGGGCTGGACAAGGAAACGGTCGATCTGCTCGGCATCAGCGGCCTGCTGCACGATATAGGCAAGGTGGAAATTCCTTCGTCGATCCTCAACAAGGCGGAAGGGTTAAGCGCCACCGAGCGGGAAATCATCAATCTTCATCCAACGTTCGGCCGGGATATCTTGTCGCGCAACGAGCAGATGCCGGCCATGGTTCTGGATGTCTGCTTCAATCATCACGAGCGCATTGATGGCGGCGGTTATCCCAGCGGCTGCGCCGGAAACGAGATCAGTCTTCACGCGCGCATTGCGGCGATCTGCGATGTCTATGACGCCGTAACCTCGGTTCGGCCCTACAAGAAGCCGTGGACGGCAAACGAAGCGCTGACGTGGATGTTGCGCCGGGAAGGCCACTTCGACATGCAACTTTTGAAGAAATTCGCGCTGTGCATTTCCACATCGCTGCCGCGTAGCTAGGCAGCAGGCGATCTCGAAGTCGCGATGTTTGAGGCTTGCCCGACGGCGCCGAAGTGACGCCGCCGATGCAGGATGTTTACGCCGCCTTGGTTTTCGCCTTGCGGGTGAGATGCACCACGACGTTCTCGATCATGCGCATGCCGGCATCCTGGCCGAGAGTCATGATCGATTCCGGGTGGAACTGAACGGCGGCTACCGGTTCCTTGGCGTGTTCGATGCCCATGATCGTGCCGTCTTCACTTTCCGCGGTGATGATGAAATCACGCGGAAGGGTGGAAGGGTCGGCGAAGATCGAGTGGTAGCGACCCACGGTCACTTCCTTGCCGAGACCGGAGAAGACCAGGCCTGGCTCCAGCACGCGGATGCGTGAGGGCTTGCCGTGCATTGGTACCGCAAGTTGACGAAGTTCGCCGCCATAGGCTTCCGCCAGCGCCTGAAGACCGAGGCACACGCCGAAGATTGGCAACTCGCGGGCGCGGGCGGCCTTGATCGTCGCCTTGCAGTCGAAATCCGTCGGGCTGCCCGGTCCGGGCGAGAGCACGACGAGATCGGGCTGGAAGCGGTCGAAGACCTCCGCTGCAACCGGCGTTCTGACGGTGGAAACCGTGGCGCCCGTCTGGCGGAAATAATTCGCCAGCGTGTGCACGAAACTGTCTTCGTGATCGACCAGCAGGATCTTGACGCCGGTGCCCACCTTGGCGGCATCGCGCTTGGTGGCGGCGGAGTTTGTGGCTTTTGCATCGCGAATGGCCGCGATCATGGCGGATGCCTTCAGTTCGGTTTCGGCTTCTTCTTCCTGCGGATTGGAATCATTGAGAAGCGTCGCACCGGCGCGGACTTCCGCGATGCCATCCTTGATACGGATGGTGCGCAGCGTAAGCCCGGTATTCATGTCGCCGTTGAAACCGACCATGCCGATTGCACCGCCATACCAGGCGCGCGGGCTCTTTTCATGGCTTTCAATGAAGCGCATGGCCCAGAGCTTCGGTGCGCCGGTGACGGTGACGGCCCAGGCGTGGCTGAGGAAGCCATCGAAGGCATCCATGTCGTCGCGCAGACGGCCCTCGATGTGGTCGACCGTGTGGATGAGGCGCGAATACATCTCGATCTGGCGGCGGCCGATGACCTTCACCGAACCCGGCTCGCAAACGCGGCTCTTGTCATTGCGGTCCACATCCGAGCACATGGTCAGTTCGGACTCGTCCTTCTTCGAATTCAGCAGCTTCAGGATCTGCTCGCTGTCGGCAATCGGGTCGTCGCCACGCTTGATGGTGCCTGAAATCGGGCAGGTCTCAATGCGACGGCCGGAGACTCGCACGAACATTTCCGGCGAAGCACCGACCAGATATTCCTGATGACCGAGATTGATGAAGAAGGAATAGGGCGAGGGGTTGATCGCCTTCAGGCGGCGGGAGATCGCCGATGGATTGCTTTCGCAGCGCTCCATGAACTTCTGGCCGGGAACGACCTCGAACAGATCGCCGCGTCGGAAGCTTTCCTTGGCCTTCACCACCAGCTCGGAATATTCGCCGGGACGGTGATCGCCCTTGGGCGGGATCGTGTCGGTGGTCTTGAAGGGATCGGGCGCGATCTCTGAGGACTTGCCGTCCGTCGTTACACCGTCCTTCTCGAAATCGTAACGGTCGATCCAGGCCTTGGCGGAATAATGGTCCACGACGAGAATTTCGTCGGGCAGATACAGCACCATGTCGCGCTGGTCTTCCGGGCGCGCGAGCGAAAGCTTGATCGCGTCGAACTGGAAAGCGAGATCGTAACCGAAGGCGCCGAACAGGCCGATGGCCGAATCCGCATTCGAATAGAACAGGTCGACGATGGCGCGCAGCGCCGTGAAGACGGTCGGGATTTTCGAGCGTTCTTCTTCTGTAAAGACGCGGTCCGGCTCGTTGACCGTGAGGTCGAGACGGCGGACGGAGGATGCGCCCAGCGTCAGATCGGGTGTCGCCTTCAGCTTTTCGGTGATGAAGTCGAGCAGCACTTCGCCGCGACCGTTATAGGCTTCGATCCACATCTGGCGACCGAAGCAAGAAATGCCGAGCGGCGGATCGATGATGGCCGTATCCCAGCGCGTGTAGCGGCCCGGATATTCGTAGTTGGACGAGAAAACCGCGCCGCGATGGGCATCGAGCTTTTCGATGTAGTTGTCGATGGCGCTGGCATATTCGGCGGCGCGACGCTTTCGGCTGACCTTTATGCCGCCTTTCGTCTCGTAGGTTTCCGCTCCGTCATCCTGAATGATCGTTACCATTTCTTTCGCACTTCCCGTTTTTCAGGCCCGATGACAGGCGGCAGAATAACAAAAAAGCCGCCTGAAAATTCGGGCGGCTTGGACTTTGTCTGAAGACATGACTGGTCAAGGCCGCGTAAAGCTGCTCCACCACCAGTTAGCAATGTTCATAGACACGATGTTCATGGGAAAATTGTTAGCCTGCACAATTCGCCTTGGCAAGCGGATTCCGGCGACGGAATGAACCTTACCGGCGCGAGTTGCGTTCCTGTCCTGCCGAAACAGTCAGGAGTGCCCCGGAAAATGCTTCATCGCCTGTGTCTTCTGATGACGAGTCTCGCCCTTATTTCCGCTTCCGAACCGCCGCCACAGGTGCCGGTGCCACAGCCGAAGCCTGGCGAACAGCAAGCACCTGCCACAACGAAAAAGCCGGCCGATAAGGGCGCGCAAACGCCCGAAGACACACCGAAACCGACCCCCAAGCCGCAAACGCCTGAAGAAGGAAAATCCGGCGCGGAAGTGAAGGGTGCCGAGGACAAGAAGAAAGACGACAAGGGGCAAAACGGCGGTGAGACGGTAGCTCCGGCTGTCGAAGCAACGAAACCCGAGGAAAAACCGCCGGAGCCTGTGAAGCCGGAAGACCCGGCAGAGCTTCAGGCCTGCCTTGGCGCGTTGAAGGAAATCGGCGCGGAATTCAAAGAGCTCGAGCCGATCCGCGACGAAGAGCAGGGGTGCGGTATCGAAGCGCCGATCGAGCTTTCCGTGGTGCTGCCGGGCATCAAGCTTGAACCATCTGGCACCATGCGCTGCGAAACCGCCCTTGCGCTATCGCGCTGGACAAAGGAGATGATGCTGCCGGCTGCGGCTCTCGCCCTGCCGGACAAAAAGGTAACGGCGATTGCCAATGCCTCGACCTATATTTGCCGCAACCGCAACAGTGCCGAAACCGGCAAGATTTCCGAACATGCCAAGGGCAATGCTGTCGATATTTCCACCATCGCCTTTGACAAGGGCGATCCGCTGGTGATGAAGCCGCGCGGCGAGGATGGAACGGTGGAAGGTGCCTTCCAGCGGACGATTACAGCCGCCGCCTGCCTGTTCTTCCGAACCGTTCTTTCCCCCGGCAGCGACGCGACCCATCAGGATCACCTGCATCTCGACGTGCTGGAGCGAAAGGGAGGTTATCTCTACTGCCGCTGATAAAAAAGGGGCGACCCGAAGGCCGCCCCGACTGGAGATGATGTTCCGACCGGGTTTAGAATTTCTGGGTCAGAGAGATTTTGAAGGTGCGTCCCGCTTCCGTATAGAAGTCGACAGGCTGGTTGACGGTGCTGACGGCATTGGGGTTGACGTCACGAACGCCGACGGCGTTCCAGTATTGCTTGTCGAACAGGTTGTAGACGCCGGCCTGAATACGCAGGCCCTTGGTCTGTTCCGGTTCCCACCAGCCGGTCAGGTTGAAGATGCCGTAACCGGGTGCGTCGTAGGTTGTGGCCACCTTGTCGTCACGCATATGCGAGGAGAAGATGCCGGTGAATTCCGTGCCCCATGTCTCCTGTGCGTAGCCGACGCCGAGGACGGACTTGAACGGCGCCACCGTGCGGATGAATTCGTTGCTGTCTGTGTCTTTGCCATAAGCATAAGCAAGCGACGCATGGGCGAAGAAGCCGTTTGCGAGTTCCTTGCGGACCTTGGCTTCCACGCCGGAGATTTCAACATTGTTGCGGTTGCGATAGGTAAAGAGCGATCCGTTGCCCCTGCCGCCGAAGCCGGGGAACAGCGTCGTCGAGGTCGTGTATTGCTCGATGAAGTTCTTGTACTTGTTGTGGAACAGCGTCAGGCTCCCCGTCAGATCGCCGGATGCGTAATTGGCGCCGATTTCAAAGCCGTTGCTGGTTTCGGGGTTGAGTGCGGAGTTGCCGACCACGGCATAACCGGAGCTGATATTCGAGAAGTTCAGATAAAGCTCGTTGATGGTCGGAGCGCGATAGGCCATCGACCATTGCGCGAAGAGCTGCAATTCCGGCGTCACGTCGTATGTCGCGAGCAGCTTCGGCGAGAAGCGCGAACCGCTATTGCCGCTTGGCAGGCCGAAGGTGTTGTAACCGCTGTTGCTGGATACCGAGCCATCCGGATCGTAATCGTAGGAATCGAAGCGCAGTCCGGGGGTCAGCCTGAAACCGTTTCCAAACGCGATTTCGTCATCGAGATAGAGGCCAAGGCTCTTGCCGCTCACGTCAGGCATGTCCGACTGTGACGATGAGGTCACTCCGCCTGTGTTGGCATAAAGCGCCTGGCTGAAATCGGTTGTCATGGCGTTGCCGCCGAAGCGCACGGTGTGCTGCACGCCGCCGAGTTCGAAACCGGATTCAAGGCCGCCGACGATGCCGAAAGCGCTGTTGCGCATGCTGTCTTCGCGGATATAGAGCGAGTTGTTGGTCAGCCGGTTGCCAGCGCCGGATTCCTTGGAGAGGCGCGTCCAGTAGAGCGACAGATTGGCTGCATCGATCAGGCTGTCTGTCGACGGCGCTTCATATTCGTAATCAAGCGACACGCGGTCGCGCTCCGTATCCTCGTAGCCGCTGTAGTCGCCAATGCGGTAAGTCGATCCCGATACGCTGACGCCTTGCAGGGTTCGCATGTCGCTGCGATCTCTCAATGAATAACGCTCGGCCGTAAGTCCGATGCGGTGGCCGCCTTCCAGATCCTGGCGGATCTTGAACATCAGGTTGCTTTCGTAGGTATCTGCCGGGTTGGGCTTGGTGCGGCGGGTTCCGTAGATATCGGCGAAGCCCTTATTGTCCGTTTCGTTGCCGCGCTTGTAGGAGCCCTGGAACAGAACCGAGGTGTTTTCGATCTTCTTTGCAACGGCGAGCGATCCGCCGACGCTTCTGTCCTCGCTGTCATAGGTGGTCTTGGCAACACCGCCCCAGTCCTTGCCTTCACCGATCAGGTCTTCCGGCTCAAGCGTGCGCAGAACGAGTGCGCCGCCAAGAGCGCCGGAACCGATGCGGCTGGAATCGGCGCCGCGTACAACGTCAACCGTGGAAAGCGATGAAAAATCAAAGCTCGAACTGGTATCACTCAGGGTCGTCGTGGCCTGTCCCTGACGGGCGAAATTGTTGAAGAAGGGAACGGGAATATTGTCGATCAGGGTCACGACACGGGCGCCGCCCAGACCGCGAATGAACAGGCCGCCGGGCCTGCCGGGCTTGGCATCCACATAATCGACACCCGGCTCGGTGGAGTTTCCGAGGTCCTTGATGCTGCCGATGTCTTTCTTCCTGATGTCTTCCGCCGTCGTCTGGCTTGCAAGCGGTGTGTCGGCGGCTGCATTCGCGCTTTTGACACGCTTGCCCTTGACCACGATCTTCTCCAGCGTGGTGGTGTCGTTCGTCTGCGACGCGGCATCCTGCGATTGCGCAGGTCCGGCAAAGGGCAGAAGAGACATGGCAGTGCACAAAAACAGCGCCGAATGTGTGCGCGAGATGGACATTAAATACCCCCGGATAGGCGCGCGCAGAAGCTATGGCGCGCAAAAACGCGCCGCGCTTGCTGTCGCGGCTGAAACTGTTTTGATTTGTTACGGGCAAGCCGATTGCTGAGGACTAAAAAACATGATCATAACTGTCAACATATTATATATGACTTTTATCATCATGTTTTAAAGCATAACGGTGCGTGGCAAAAATGTGACGCTCCGTGAAACTGCATCCGGACCGGTGGAGAGGCCCGAAAATGCCGGGTTCCGGCCAAAGTCCCGACATTGACGCTTGCTAGGATATTCGCAGCCAGTTTAGATGGCGGAAGAATGCATGCTCCAACAATATACAAAAAAGTAATCGGATACGGAAATGAAGTCACTTGAACTGCTCGTCGAGCGGATCATTCTCTCCAGCCGCTGGCTGCTCGTCGTGTTTTATCTCGGGCTCGTCGCGGCGCTGGCGGTTTATGCATTTTCTTTCGTGCTGAAATTCCTGAAGGTCGCCAAAAACGTTTTCACTTACGACGAATCGGACATGATCCTCGCCATGCTCGGGCTGATCGATGCGGCGCTGGTAGCGAGCCTTATCGTCATGGTGATGATCTCCGGCTATGAGAATTTCGTCAGCCGTTTCGATGAGGCGGATGACGAGGTTTCATTTCTGGGCAAGCTTGATGCCGGCAGCCTGAAAATCAAGGTCGCATCGTCGATTGTGGCGATTTCGTCGATCCACCTGCTACAGATATTCCTCAACGCCAGTCAGTATACGGATAGCCAGTTGATGTGGTTCACCATCATCCATCTGGCATTTGTCGTCTCGGCGGTCATGCTCGGTTTCCTGGAGAAACTGATGGCCAAGCCGAAGGATAAACCCGAAAAACCGGCACTTTAGTCAAGGTGGTCCGCCCGATATGAAGGTTGCAACACTGTTTGCCCATGCCGCCTGGTCGGCGCTTCTGGGTGTCCTGCGCCCACCGCCGGGCGGCGCCTGAATGCCAAAGACGGAACGCCAGGCCAGACTTTGCCGCGACCTTTCGGCTGCCATTGACAGACCCCAATGGCTGGCGGCGCTGCAGCAGGTGATGCAGGCGTTCAGTTATTCCTACGTGACGTTGCTGAAGCTGCCGAGCATTCGCAATGCCTATGCCCTGCCGATAGTGGTGGAAAGCAGCCTGCCGGTGTGGGTGGTGAATGCGATGACCCGGGACGGTGAACTTGCAGATTGTCCCGTCATAAAGCGCGGCGCTTCATCGATGATGCCGCAATACTGGTCTCTTGACGATAAGGACATCAACTGCGGCTCGCTGCTGGAAGTCTCAACCCTGCTGCGCGGCATGGGCATCACCTCCGGTCTTCTGGTGCCGGTGAACGGCATGGACGGAAACCGGCATCTGATGAATTTCGCGGGCGATTGCGATGTCCTGTCGCAGGGTTCGCTGAACGAGCTGTGCATGATCGCCCTTCACGCCCTGGAGGCCTATGACCGGCTTTGTCGTGCAGGCTCAAAACTCCCCTCACCACTGACGAAGCGGGAACTCGACGTGGTTCGCTGGACTGCGCAGGGCAAGACCTCCGTGGAGATTGCCGAGCTTCTGTCCATCTCGGAGCACACCGTCAATACCTATATGAACAACGCCATTCGCAAGCTGGATTGCGTCAACCGCGCGCAGCTGGTGGCCAAGACAATACGCCTTGGCCTGATAAGCTGATTTTCATGCCGGTCCAAGCCGTTGACTTACCTGTCGAGAACGGAGCGGAGCTCGACGAGGTTGGAGCGAACGCGCAGAACGTAAAATCCCATGGTGGCAAGGTGCGAGGGCATGATCCAACCGCTTTCGTCGCCGTTGGAAATGATTGCCGGCTGGATGCGTAGCGCCGCACGGGTCTGTCCCAGGGTGTCATTCCACAGATTGGTCAGATTGCGTTCACGAATAACCTGCGCGAAGTCCGATCCGGCTGCCGACAGCACGCCGTAATAACCATAGAGCTGGCCATAGGCGAACCAGAAACGGTCGTCGGCGCGAGTGTCGAACCAGCCGCCATTATAGTTTTCCGAACGCTCGCGCAGAATGGCCGATGTCGAACCGATATCGCCGGCAATGCGGTCGATGAACTGGATGAGGTTATCGGCGCGGGTATCGAAGACGGCCTTGCAGGCGGTCAGTTCACCGTTAAATGCCTGGAAGCTGCGGATGGCGGCGCGATAGTAGCTCGGTGTCGGTGTTTTGGGGCCAAACGGATCGAGGCCGAAATACCAGGAATATTCGCTGAACTGCATGTTCCCGCGCGCTTCCTGGAGATTGTTGTTGATACCGGATGTTCCACGAACGCGACCGAGCGTATCCACCAGTTCCACCGCGGTGCGGCGCACCGCCTGGTTCACGCCGCGCTGGAAGGACGCCTTGTTGTCCAGAAATGGCGTGCTGTCCCAGTCCATGCCGAAAAGGCCGAGACGATAGAGCAGCATGGAGGAAATCCATGCATTCTGATTGACGTTGAAATCGGTGAGATCGGCGGCGGCATCGACGATAGCCGAGCGCTGGCATACCGGTGCGGAGGTGTTTGCGGCAGCACCGGTGGCGCCGGCGGCGGCCGTGGGTGTCGCAGCCGGCAATTCCTGCCCGGGCGGCACCGTGCGTTCGGCAAGCTTGTAACGGGAAATATAATCCGGGTCGAAATTCGTCCAGACCTGCGTTTGCCAGAAGAAGTATCCGTAAAAGCCGGCCAGAAGGATGAGCACCAGAGCGATCGGACCCTTGATGATCCAGTTGCGGTCGCGGTACCAGCCGTGGGCGGCCATGAAAGGCCACAGAAGCCAGGCGACGACGAGACCGGCGGCCTTGCCGATGGCGTTGAAGGCTGCCTGAATCAAAGCGGTTATCCGGTCGATCATGTCGTCATAGTCTCCTCTGCCCGTGGGGCTGAACGCCGGAAGGAACAACCGCGGTTCGGCCATGCGCCTTTTGGCGCTTCGCAACAACCGCGGTCGTTTACTGTCTTCCAGATATGTCCCTACCCACCGGGATACAACATGATTGCGAAACTTTTCTCAACCTGCGGTCCGCGCGGCTCGTTCCCGAGTTCCTGGACTACGCGCGGAGCATGTATCGCCCGGACAAGGTGACAGGCGGTTACAGACCGAGCTTGGCAATTTCGGCGTCCAGCCGCTCCCGCGCCTTTTTCGGCAGCTTGCCGGTCTTTATGGCATCGAGATTGGCCGGTGCGGCATCGCCGACCACAACGAGGGCGACCATGCCCATGCCGAGATGCGGCGTGCATTTGACGACGTATGCGCCGTCCTTCTCGACGGTCAGTTTCACCGTCTCGTTCATCTTGCCCTTGAAGTCCGCAACGCCCTCGGGAAGCATTTCCTTGACGGCAGCCGCATCATGACCCTTGTCGACGGGCACGAAGGAAATGACGTCGCCGACAGCTGCCTTGACGGTTGCCGGTTCAAAGACCATCGCCTGGCCATCGCTGCCCTTGTTGAGCATCTTCACCTCGATTTGGGCCGACAGGGCGGGAAAGGCAAGGAGGGCAGCAGCGATGGCAAGGCTGGCGACGGTGGCAGTTTTGTTGTGCATATCTTTTGCTCCTGAGAGAAAGCACATCCACGCGAATGTGTCCGCATGGTCTTAGCGCAGGAGCAGGGGAGCCATCCTTGCGAAAAATCAAATGCGGCAACCGGCCGCAGACGGTCAGTCGCCCTTGACCGTTTCGACCCAGTGGCGGCGGCAGAAGGAGACGTATTTTTCGTTGCCGCCGACATCGATCTGCGCGCCTTCCTTGACCACATTTCCTTCATTGTCGAAACGGGCGACCATCGTCGCCTTGCGGCCGCAATGGCAGATGGTGCGGATTTCGCGAAGCTCGTCGGCAATGGCGAGCAGTTCCCTGGAGGCTGGGAAAAGCTTGCCCTGAAAATCCGTGCGCAGGCCGTAGGCCATCACCGGAATGTTCAACCGGTCGGCAATACCGGCAAGCTGCCAGACATGGTGTTCGGACAGGAAGTTGGCTTCATCGATGAAAACGCAGGCAACGGGCGCTTCGGCATGCAGGGCCTCCACTTCGGAGAAGATATCGGTGTTTGCGTCGAAGGTCCGTGCGTCGGACGACAGGCCGATGCGCGACGCGACCCGGCCGAAGCCGGCCCGGTCGTCAAAGGCGGCCGTGAAAATCAACGTGCGCATGCCGCGCTCGTGATAATTATAGGATGCCTGTAACAACATGGTCGACTTGCCGGCGTTCATCGCCGCATAATTGAAATAGAGTTTTGCCATCGTCCACTCCCTGTACACCTTCGCGTCTTTTGACGGCGAAGGGTCGGGTTGAAAAGTGCCGCAACGGGAAAAACACAGATTTCCGCATGCCGCAGCTGTCCGTATCGCGGACTAAAAAGCCGGAGATTTTCATCGTCGTGTCGCAAACGGCGGGCCAAAGCACGCAAATGCACGCGAGTTGATTGTGTCCGGCAGATATTGATAATGGCAAGGGAACGAAAAAAAGGGAGCAAGCGATGTTTGCAAATAGAAGTCGCTGTCTGGCTTTGGCCGCAGCAATCTCCGTCATGACGTTCAATGCAGCCGGCGCTGCGGAGCCGGCAAGTTGTGGCAAGGTTCGTTTTTCCGATGTGGGCTGGACCGACATCACTGCCACCACAGCGACTGCCACGGTGCTGCTGAAGAGCCTCGGTTATGAAACCGACGTCAAGCTTCTCTCGGTGCCCGTTACCTATACATCCCTGAAAAACAAGGACATCGACGTCTTCCTCGGCAACTGGATGCCGACCATGGAAGGCGATATCGCGCCTTACCGCGACGACAAGTCGGTTGAAACGCTGCGTGAAAACCTGACCGGCGCGAAATACACGCTCGCGACCAATGCCAAGGGTGCTGAACTCGGCATAAAGGATTTCAAGGATATCGCGGCCCATAGCGGCGATCTCGGCGGCAAGATCTACGGCATCGAGCCCGGCAATGACGGCAACCGCCTGATCCTCGACATGGTCGCCAAGGACACCTTCGGGCTGAAGAGTTTCGAGGTGGTCGAATCCTCCGAACAGGGCATGCTGTCGCAGGTTGCCCGCGCGGGGAAATCCGGCGAACCGATCGTGTTCCTCGGCTGGGAACCGCATCCCATGAATACGAATTTCAAGCTAACCTATCTGACCGGCGGTGACGAGGTTTTCGGCCCCAATCTCGGCGGCGCGACGATCTACACCAATGTCCGCAAGGGTTACACCGAGGAATGCCCGAATGTTGGCGTCTTTCTCAAGAACCTGGAATTCTCCCTGCCCATGGAAAACGAGATCATGGGCAAGATCCTGAATGATGGCCTCGAGGGCGAAGCGGCGGCGACTGCCTGGCTGAAGGCCAACCCGGCCGCGATCGAACCCTGGCTTGCCAACGTCAAGACCAAGGATGGCAGCGCTGACGCCTTGCCCGCCGTCAAGAAGGCCTTGGGCCTCTAGGTTGCAGACAACGCATGTATCCGGCCTAACCTTGTAAACAGGCCGGATACTGCAGGAAATTACGATGTCCTTTGCATGATCTCGGTCGGCGAATTTTTCTCGCATCCGGGGTCACGCGCCATCCCGGTGTCCGGCAATGCTGTTGCCGGCCGTCGTTTCTGCATTAGCGGCATTTCCGGTGAAACGGGATCACCTTCAATGCCTGTTCTTCTTATTTTTTGCAATTCCGGGCCCAAAACCGTTACGCATTTTTACTGGAATTGCTCTGGTTCACGAAAGGTCTTGTCTTACCGTGGAATGGCTCAGCGCTCCTGAAAACCGCCTGCCCGTCGGCCGATATGCCAAGGAGGCCATTGACTGGCTGACCGGCAATCTCGCTTTTTTCTTCGATTGGCTTTCTTTCATTTTCCAAAGCGTCATTAACGCCCTGCTTTACGTTTTGCAGGCGCCGCATCCGCTGGTCATCGTCGCGATTGTGACGGCTCTTTCAGCCTGGACAAGGCGGTCGGTCGGCATGCCGGTCTTTACGGCGCTTGGTCTGCTGTTCATCATCAATCTGGGGTACTGGAAGGCGACGACGGAAACGCTGGCGCTCGTTCTTGCCTCCAGCGCGGTCTGCATGATCATCGGCATACCGCTTGGAATACTGGCGGCGCGGCGCAAATGGATCTATGCCGGCATGCGCCCGGTGCTGGATCTGATGCAGACCATTCCGACCTTCGTCTATCTCATTCCGGCGCTAGTGCTGTTCGGCCTCGGCATGGTTCCCGGGCTTATCGCCACCGTCATCTTCGCCATTCCCGCGCCCGTGCGACTGACCCGTCTCGGCATCGTTTCGACGCCGCCGGCGCTGGTAGAAGCGGCCATCGCCTTCGGTGCCACGCCATCGCAGGTTCTGCGCAAGGTGGAGCTTCCCTTCGCTGCGCCGCAGATCATGGCGGGTCTTACCCAGACGATCATGCTTTCGCTTTCGATGGTGGTCATCTCCGCCCTCGTCGGCGCCAACGGCCTGGGGGTGCCGGTGGTACGCGCCTTGAACACCGTCAACATCGCCATGGGCTTCGAAGCTGGGTTGTGCATCGTCATATTGGCGATCGTTCTCGACCGACTTTTCCGCCTTCCCGGCACGGAGCATGATCTATGAGTGATGCAATCATCTTCGGAAATGTCGATATCGTCTTCGGCGACCGGCCCGAGGCGGCGCTGGCGCTGATCGACAAGGGCAGCACGCGTGACGAGATCAACGAGCAGACCGGACTGGTCCTCGGCGTTGCGAATGCCTCGCTTTCGGTAAATGAGGGCGAAATACTCGTGCTCATGGGGCTTTCGGGCTCCGGTAAATCGACGCTGCTCAGGGCCGTTAACGGCCTGGCGCCTGTGGTGCGTGGCAATGTCAGCGTGAAGACGGCGGCCGGCTTTGTCGATCCCTATCGGGCGACGGCGAAGGCGCTGCGCGATCTGCGCATGCATACGGTTTCGATGGTCTTCCAGCAATTCGGCCTGCTGCCCTGGCGAAACGTTGCCGACAATGTCGGTTTCGGGCTGGAGCTTTCCGGGACGCCGGAAGCGGAGCGCAAGCGCATGGTGGCCGAGCAGCTTGAGCTGGTGAACCTGTCCGCCTGGGCTGACCGCAAGGTGGGGGAGCTTTCCGGCGGCATGCAGCAGCGCGTGGGGCTGGCGCGCGCCTTCGCGACCGGAGCGCCCATTCTCTTGATGGACGAGCCGTTCTCGGCGCTCGACCCGCTCATCAGAAGCCGCCTTCAGGACGAACTTCTGGAGTTCCAGAGCCGGTTGAAGAAAACCATCCTCTTCGTCAGTCACGATCTGGACGAGGCATTCCGCATCGGCAACCGCATCGCCATGATGGAGGGCGGGCGTATCATCCAGTGCGGCACGCCGCAGCAGATCGTCAAGCAACCGGCTACGCAATATGTCGCGGATTTCGTGCAGAACATGAACCCGATCTCCATGCTGACCGCCGCGGACGTGATGAAGCCAGGCGTGGACGAACAAAACGGCCGGTTGAACGTGGCCGCCACCGCCCGTCCGACATCGCCGCTGATCGATATCCTCGATGCGCTCTCGAAACATTCCGGCGCGATCGGTGTTGTCGATAATGGCGCAATTATAGGCACGATTTCCGCAGACGAAATTGTGACAGGCCTCACTCGCCACCGCAAGAAATGAGAAACACTCGCATTGGTCGAGAAAACGAAAGGCCTTCCTCCCCGGAAGGCCTTTTTGTATTACCTAATGCTGGTATAAAGAAAAAGAATACCCAAGACATTATAAG
>NZ_WJOK01000045.1 GCF_009649785.1 Agrobacterium tumefaciens
CGCTACGAACATTGAGTACAACACGGATGAATATTATCCGGTTGTCCTACGCCGCAGCTGGGCGGATTTAGCGAGTGGACGACCTCCTTTTGCAGGCTTACTCGAAGCAGAGCGCGCTCTCGCCGTGCTTGAAGCGGGCTACCGATCAGCCGCAAATGGTGGAGCACCTGAGGACGTGGACGTGACCAGCTGAAATCGAAGCCGACTCTATTTCTATGATCGGTGGACCAAATGACGAAACCCGACATTGAGATCATTGCAACGGGACTTCATTTTCCAGAAGGACCAGTCGAACTTCCTGATGGTTCAGCTGCCGTCGTGGAGATCGGTGCTGGTAGGATCGTTAGAATTTGCGAGGCCGGAAAACCCGAACTGCTTGCCTATACTGGCGGCGGCCCCAACGGGATGGCTCTAGGCCCGGACGGAGCGTTGTACGTTTGCAATAATGGGGGTTTCTCTTGGAAGCAGGAGGGAGAGTGGTTGCGACCTATTGGTCTGGCCGCAGATTACTCCCGTGGAATGATCCAACGGGTCGATATCGCCACGGGCGTCGTGACGACCTTGTATGACCATTGCGACGGCCGGCCACTGAGCGGCCCTAACGACATTGTTTTCGACAATCACGGCGGATTCTATTTTACCGACACGGGCAGGGTTCGGGAGTTACAGCGCGACCACGGTGGTATATTTTACGCAAAGGCCGATGGCGGTTTGATAAAGAGAGTGGTGTTTCCGTTCCTGACACCCAATGGTATTGGTCTATCACCCGATCTTAAGACCCTCTACGTCGCCGAAATGGAAACAGCCAGGTTATGGAGTTACGCGATCGTTGAGCCGGGGATGGTTGAGAAAACGCCGTTTCCGAGCCAAAGCGGCGGGGAACTTGTTGTTGGTCTTGGCGGCTTTCAAAGGTTCGACAGCCTGAAGGTAGCAGCTTCCGGTAACATCTGCGTCGCGACCCTTGTGACGGGGTGCATAACCGTGGTTACGCCAAAAGGCGAACTGCTCGACCAAGTGTGGATGCCGGACATCTATCCCACAAATCTGGGGTTTATAGGGCAAGACCTACAAGATGCTATCGTCACCCTGTCGCTGACAGGCCAGATTGGCCGGCTTCGGTGGCCAGAGAAAGGTCTGCGACTGCAGAATCAAGATGTTGCCTAGGCCTGCCACGGCTGGCAGAGGCCCGTTCGCAAGAGCGGCTTTTTTTTACGGCAATGCAAAACGCGGATCATTTCGATGCCTTGGTGGGAGGACTGTCGGGTGCAATCACAGAGGTCCCTCGAATTTTGCAAGCTCGTGCATTTTCAACCAACGGTGGGAGGAATGAGACGTGAACGGAAATACCCGGAAACCGAGGATTTGCGTAGTCGGGGTAGGCTGGATTGGCTATCGTCATGCCAAGTATTGCGCCTCTTACGCCAATTGTGAACTTGTCGGTATAAGCGATCCTGGACCGGTCGCTTTGAAAGTCGGGGCTGAACTCAATGTTCCCGCCTTCTCGTCTGCTGAGGATTTGCTCGACCAAGTCAAACCCGATGGCGTTATCATCGCAACGCCGACGCAGCTCCATCTTGAGACAGCTGCCCGCGCACTCGATCGCGGCGTCGCAGTTTTGATCGAAAAACCGATAGCCGATACCTTAGCCGCCGCCCGGACGCTGGTTGACCTAGCCAGGCACAAAGAGACCCCCATCCTGGTTGGGCATCATCGGCGTCATAACTCGGTGGTGAAGGAAACGCGAAAGCTTCTTAGCGAAGGCGATATCGGCCGATTGCTCGCGGTGAACGTGCTCTGGTCCGTCAAGAAGCCCGATGATTACTTTGATGTATCCTGGCGGCGGGAAAAGGGTGCAGGCCCCGTCCTGATCAATCTTATTCATGAAATCGACCTTCTTCGACATCTTTGTGGGGAAATCGAGACAGTCTCAGCGATCGTTTCGAGCGAGGGGCGCGGAAATTCGGTCGAGGACACTGTGGTGGCCATGCTCAAATTCAGCGGCGGTGCGATTGGGACAATCACAGCCTCCGATGCGTCTCCCGCTCCCTGGTCGTGGGATTCCGCGACCGGAGAGAATCCATTGATCTACCAGGGACGGGAGAATGCCATCCGTCTCCTCGGATCGAAGGGTTCTCTTGAATTTCCAGACCTGTTCATCTGGCGGTACGTCGATCAGGCGAAGCCAGGTTGGCTCTCGCCGATCTCGCGTGAATCGCGCGTTGTTCAACAGAACGAGGCATACATTGCTCAACTGGAGCATTTCTGCCGCGTTATCCGACGTGAAGATACGCCACTGATCGACGGAGAAGACGGTTTGCGTACGCTCACGGCAACTCTCTCCATTTTGGAGGCAGCCGAAACAGGCATGCCTGTCACTCTGAGAGAGGTAAAAAATGGCATATCTTCCCCGGGAAACTAAAGACAGGAACGGGTCGCTTTCCAAGATCCACGTTTCGTCCCGAAACTGTTTACAGCGCGGGCCAGAGGGTTCACCATCTGCCTCCAACAATGCTTGACGAAAAGCGATCGGCACACTGACTAGTCAGGCATGCCGATCAGACATTTTTCTGCCACCTAAGTCCAAAGTTCGCAGATATGGTCAACGGTAAGGTCGGCCTGTCCAGTGATCATGTGCATCCCGGAATGAGTCTCGACACCTTTTTTGGCAGCAAGCGCGAGAAGCCTGGTCGTCTCTGGCTGGGCAATGACTTCAGCAAATGTCATGCCGGGTCGTAGAAGATCGGGATCGAGCGGCAGGGCGTCCGTATCTTGAAGGCCGAGCGACGTGGCATTGACGACGAGTTGACCCGCTTCCGGCTCGGCTTTGCCTGCCTTGGCAACCTTCCTTCCAAAGTCGGCATTCACCGTCTGCGCCAGCGCTTCGGCTTTATCGAAAGTCCGGTTGGACACCGTGATGCTCTCGGCACCTGCCTCGACGAGTGCAAACGCTATAGCTACCGAAGCGCCGCCCGCTCCGATGATGAGAGCATGGCGACCTTCGATCGCGATCCCTCTCGATTGCAGGCCGCGCACAAAGCCTTTTCCATCGAATTGATAGCCCCGGAAGGTGCCGTCAAGTTCGCGCCGAACAAAGTTGACAGCGCCGACCCGGGCGGCTACCGGATCGAGACTGTCGCACAGATCGATGGCGGTCTGCTTGTGGGGCAGGGTAATGCCGAACCCCACGAGGTTCGGCATCGCCTTCAGACCGGCCCAGATCGTAGGCAGATGCTTTGCGGGAACATGGAGCGGGACCGATACGATATCCGCTCCGCGTGCCGCAAAGAGCGGATTGACCGCCGCTGGCGACTTGGCCTGGATGATCGGATCGCCGATGATGCCGATCAGCCTGGTCGTTCCGCGAATGCTGACGCCGGTTACCACGACAGTTCCTCCCGCTTCAGCCAGACAATGCTGCCGTCCTCGATGCCGACGATAAGGTCGAGCACGCCGCGGCCAGCCCAGTCGACGACTTCCGGAGAAGCAACATGCATTGCCATCTGAATGGTCTCGTCCCGATGTTTGATAGGAACCGGCAGAGCAAAACGCGGATCTTCCGGTGTACCGACGTTGCGCGCGTAGAAGAGACCTGCCTGCTTGGTGGTATTGCGCGGCGCACCGGTTTTCGGATCCGGCGGTACGCAGGCGCGAGCATGGGTGCCGAAGATCAGATCGGTCCGGCCAGTGCCTTCCCAATCGCAAAAGCAAAGCTTCACACGACCGCGTCCACCACCGACATCAACAGTGAAGCGCATGGCGTCACCATTTTCCCATTCAAGGAAACGCTTGTCGATGAGTTCCGTATCCGAGGACTTCCTCCAGTCGCTGAGGACACCGTCCTCATCCAGTGCAACATAGTGAAGGTCGTTGTCCCCGAGCCAGTCGACGACCGCTGGGCGAACTCGCCAGACGGTCTTCAGCGGCTTGCCCTTATATGTCAGGAATTCTTCTTCTCCAAAGCGCGGCGGGATCGTCTTTTCGCCAGTGTTGCGGAACAGGCGGTGCCTGCCGGTTACGTCGCTGACGAGAATGTCCATGCTGCCGTTGCCCGTCCAGTCGGCGAGTGTCGGGCAGGAATAGCCGAACATTTTCTCCGACGGTCCCTGGATCGACCCGGTCAGGCCAGCCGCAAGCCGGATAGGCGTGTCGCCACCCTTCAGCATGACTTCCTTATCGAGATAGATTATGCCGTGCTTTTCCCGGCTCTGATAAAAGAGTAGCTCGCCGGTACTATTGCCGACGACCAGATCATAGTGCCCGTCACCGCTGAAATCATAAGCCGCCGGGCTAGGCAGGATGCCCGCATGAATCAGCGGTTTTGTGGTTTCTATCCGGCCTTGCTGCTCGAAACGCGGCAATCCGTCTTCGCCGTCGCCAACGTTTTTGAGGAAGCTAATGTAGCCATCCTCGGCACCATAGAGGATATCTTCGCGACCATCGCCATCCCAATCGACGACGCAGGGGAGGTGGATGCAGTGTTCGAGTTCCAGAACGCCATCCTCGACGGTTCGGATCAGGGAGGTTGGCTCGAAAGTTCCGTCTTCGCGCTGGCGAGCAATGTGGAGGATATTCCAGAACTCCCCAGCAATGAGATGTTGCCGCTCAGTTCCGAACTTGCCAAATGCAGGCGCTAGCTGCCCGTACACCTCCAGGGGTGTTTCGCCTGCAATCAAAGCGTGTCCCTTTTCCAGTATGGGTGCCGCGAGCGTGCCCTTATTCTTGAAAGCGTACAGGAAACCGCGCAGCGGACCGCCCAGCCAGCGCCCGGCATCATCATAACCACGATAGCCTTCATCATTCCATTCTAGGCCGTTGGGCCAATAGTCGTTCCAGAAATCGCTGCCGACGATCAGTTCCGGCACGCCATCGCCGTCGATGTCGTGGAACCTGGCCATATGGAAGTATTCGTTGCCTTTGACCCAGTCGGCGTCGAGGTTGAGCCTGACTGGATCGCCGAATTCAGGCGCGCCTTTTTTCCCAACGTTAGGAAACACATAAATCTGTTTGCGCAGCCGTGACGCGGAGACGAGATGGAAAAGGTCTCCATCCTTAACGGCCGTGACATAGCCACGGACCCCTTCTACCAGCTCTTCTTCGCCCAGCATTGGTGTGCCGTCGGGATTGGTGCCGATCTGGCGACGCAGGAAAACGCGACCATCGTAGCAGGCGTCCCATGCCGAAATCAGCATGTCCTTCGTGCCTGTGCCGCTCCAATCGACGATCTCGACACAGGTGATGATTCGCCCTGCAACAGCCGCCGACTTGACGTCGGGATGGTAATTCAAAGCCTCCGAGCCATAGTCTGGACCGTGCCAAAGAGTGGCGTCGTCCTCCCATCGTGTTACGCTCATCGCAAACCCTCTCTACTTGCGGATTAAATTGGAAATGATTTCTAAAACGAAACCTTCTTTCAATCTAGTGAAAAATTTTATCAGGCGCGCTTTGGGCTGCAATGACGTTGGGGCAGCGATATAGAGGGAGGGAAAGGCTGATGTCCGGCAGCCGATGTCCGACAAAAGGGCAAAGCATAAACGCGAGTGTACACCCAATCAGCGTGTGTTGCGTCGGACTGGCAGTGGACAAGCTGTTGTATCAAGGGCCGGGGAGGCGCAGAACCGCTTCGTGAGGGCACATCATGAGGTCGGAAGTGCCCGAGCCCGGCTGGCCTTGCAGATCCAACCTGCCGTGTTCCGCTTCAAAGTAACTGTAGAGGCAGCTACCGCACTGCGCCCGTTGCAACGATCAGCGGCGTCATGGTTCGCTGACGAACTCGCAGAGGCCAGATGTCGCTCAGTTCTTCCGCAGCCTTTTTGAGGGAACGGACTAAGTCGGGCCAACGATCTTCGGTTATGCGCGTAAGAGGCCCCGCAACGGAGATGGTTCCAGCGACCGGCGCTTCAGCATCAGAACTTGTTCGAAAAGGAACCGCAACTGCCGCGGTGCCAGCCTCCCCCTCCTCGACAGAGGTTGCGAAGCCCCGCTCTCGGGTTTCATTCAGTCGGATTCTGAGTTCATCGATCGAACGAGCAGAATTGGGCCCAAGCTTTCGTTTGGCCGTAAATCCGCGAGAATAGACGATTTCCAGCGCCTGCTCTTCGGGTAGGGTGGAAAGCCACGCCTTTCCATTCGCCGTAGCGTGAAGAACGATTTCTTGTCCCATGTCCGGATCGTATCGGAGGCCGGTTGTGGCACCTTGTGCGCGTGCCACCCATATCAAGTCGTGACCTTCCAGGATCGCTAAGCGGCAATACTCTTGCGTTTCCGTAGCCAACCGATTCAGGACAGATTGAACCACGTCGGGGACGTTCCGCGCATCGAGATTCCGAAAGGCTAAGGCGCTCAAACGAAGAGAAAGGGCATAGTTTTGGCTCGCGGCGTCTTGGGTGACCCAACCATGGTTAATAAGGGTAGTCAAAAGGCGATGAACGGCACTCGCTGGCATATCAAGACGTCCCGCGAGGTCGGACAACTCGATTGATCCGGTTTCCCCAGCCAACACTTCCAAAAGCGTGAGGCATCTTGATACAGCTGCGACGGTCAAACTAGATCTCCTTTTTGCAAAGCCTTACAACGTTTGTTTCCAAACTGGAATAGGCTTCCACAAGCGCCAGCATCCGTCATCGACGTCTACAATTTTCTGTAACGGTGCGGAAACGACGCGCGAGCCGTGCCCGAAATTGCTGTTTGAGCTTGATAAAACTAGAAATGAATTCTAAAAACAAAACCAATTCCGATTTTAGGCTATGCCGGTGAGAGCCGGACCATCTCCTTGCGCGCCAACGCAGGTCGGAAGCCAGATCGCAGGGATCCTGATTCAGTGCCGCCCGCCAACAACGAGGGTTTAAATTATGATCGTCACGTTCGGGTCAATAAATGTCGACCTCATTTATCTGGTCGACGAGATACCTCAAGGGGGTCAGACGGTCTTAGCCCACGGATCACGAACGGAGGCTGGAGGGAAGGGAGCCAACCAAGCACTCGCAGCCGCACGGGATGGCGCGAATGTCGTCATGATCGGTGCTGTGGGTAACGATGCGATGGCCCCCATTGCCCTTCAGAATTTGGAACGCGAAGTCGATATCAGCCGTGTGGTCCGATTACAGGAGCCTACTGGCTCCGCCGCTATAATGATCGATACCGACGGCCGCAATATGATAGCGGTAGCAGCAGGCGCCAACCTGGCAGCCCAGTCGCATCGCGTCGAAGATGAGCTGCTTCGTAACGCGAATTACGTCCTCATGCAGATGGAAAGCGACACTGTTCAGATCGAAAATTTGATCAGACGGGTTTCCAATCATTCCGCAAAATCGATCCTCAACCTTGCGCCGGCCTACCGGCTGGATCGCGACCTTTTATCGCTCGTCGATATCGTAATCGTCAACGAAGACGAGGCGGAAGCTCTTTCTGGTTGGTTTGGTTGCGAGCCGAGCGCGAGATCGTTGTCCGGCGCTCTCAACACCGGCGTCTTGCGCACCAAAGGAGGAGATGGAGCTGAAGCCTTCATCAACGGCGAGGAAGTAACGGTCCCGGCGATGCGGGTCGATGCTATGGATACGACCGCAGCTGGTGATTGTTTTGTAGGCGTCCTCGCGTCGGCTCTCGATCGAGGTCTCTCGCTCGACGCGGCAATGCGACGAGCCGCAAAGGCCGCTGCGATCGCGTGTTCGCGTCCGGGAAGCCAGTCGAGCATCCCTCACTACCACGAGACTGATAATTGGACTTGAGGGAAAGCTAACGGCAAGCACTTTCTTGGATCCCAAAAGGATTGACTGAAGACACCACCACTGCGAGCGTCCAATGAGCTATTCAGCATATATTTCGGCGGTATTCATCCTCCTTTTGAGTCCCGGCCCAACAAATACATTGATGGGGTTGGCATCTGCCCGCAACGGTTTTTGGCTCGTGCCTAGACTACTGCCTGCCGAAGTGATGGGTTACCTCACTGTGATCTTTCCCCTTGCGTGGCTCGGGGGAGAGCTGATCACCCGATGGCCCGAAACCGGATTGGTGTTGAAGACCGCTGGGGCGATTTGGGTTATGTATCTTGCAATTAAGCTTTGGGTGACGGCCTCCAAAGATGTCGCGGACTGCTGGGTGAACGCTAGACGCATATTTGTGACGACGACGCTCAACCCCAAGGCCCTTGTGTTCGGGCTTGTCCTTCTGCCTCGGCCGGTCGCACCGGACTTCTTGCCAAAGCTTATCATTTTCATTGCCTTGGCGAGCGTCGCCGCCATGATTTGGGGTTTGATCGGCAGGTTGACGCGGGTCGGCGCGCAAAACCATCTGCTCCACATGGTACTTCAGCGGACCGTGTCCGTCTGGCTCGCTATCGTGTCTTTCACGGTCGGTGCGAGTCTTTTTCAGGCCTAGGACCTCAGTCCTACATCGATCCTGAGAAAGTCAAAGGTGATTGTTCAAGGTCGGTCGTTTGGTAAGCTTTTGGAAAAGCGTCGCGTAGAAATCGAAGTCGCACTGAATCAGACCAGCCATACAGGGAATCCTGCGATCAGCAGCAGGGGCGCTCGGACACGGTAGGATACAGTTCGCATACTACTCAACTCTCCTAAGGCAATCCGTGGCAAATCTCTAGGCGGGTCGAAACCTCTCACTAGTCTGCCAGAGGCTGAGCATGCATTTGCTTTGCTAGCCGGGCTACCGTTCTGGCGCTAATGGCGGTCAGCCTGAAGCAGTGCAGTACATTTTAGAATAACTGCGAGCAATGAGCTCGTGCTTAGCGTTGTCTTGGAGATACTTAATGACCCGATCGATATATAACACCTGTGGACTTTCCCTTTCCGTTTCTGGGCACGGACAGGGAATGCCGTTTGTATTTCAACACGGTCTGTGCGCAGACGCAGACCAACTTATCCAAGTCTTTCCTGGAGATTCCGGATACCAGTGCTTGACCATCGAATGTCGGGGCCATGGGCAGTCTGAGGTTGGTCCGCTCGACCATCTGTCAATCCCTACGTTCGCTGACGACGTCGCTGGATATACACAAAACTTGGACCGACCGGTTATCGGCGGCATATCTATGGGGGCCGCAATATCGCTTCGAATTGCCGTGCGCTGCCCGCATATGATAAAGGCACTGGTCCTAGCCCGCCCTGCATGGGTAGCCGAGGATGCGCCTAAGAGCGCATATCTAAATCTTTTTGTGGGGCAATTGCTCTCACAATACGACCCCCGAGAAGCGCTACGTCGGTTTGAAGCTTCGGAGATTGCAAAGGATCTCGCTGAACTCGGCCCAGACAATTTGTCCGCAGCCCGCAGTTTTTTCACTCGCGAGCCGGTAAAGGTAACCTCTACCTTGTTAACATCCATCATGATGGGGGGACCTGGCGTAACTGAAGACGAAATCAAGAATATTTCTGTGCCAACCCTCGTCATCGGCAATGGTCGCGATCCCGTGCATCCTCTTTCCTACGCGCAAACATTAGCCGAATGGATACCAAACTCCTCTTTCGTCGAAATTACATCCAAATCTGACAGCGTCGATGCTTACCGACGCGATTTCAAATCTGCGCTCTCGACGTTTCTGAGAGATCTAAATTAAATGGCCGACATAGCTGTCCCGATCCGCCACCCGCACACATAGGCTGACAGAACTTATTGGATGAAGCAGGAGATCAACTTCTTGATGAGACCTGTGTTGGCGTCGCAGGTCGTTGCCTTCACCAAAATCAACAGCGTCCAATCACGGGAGGCCGCTGATAAATATCTTTTCGGGTGTAAGCAACCATAACAAACGGCTTATACCAGAAGCCACGCGGATCAACTCTCCAGGTTTAACTGAAGAAGTCCTGATCCAGTGTTCCTTCGAGCCGCTCCTTCAGGCCAGAAGAAAACTCACGGACGACGTTAAACGGGCTCTGGAAGAGTTTGATGTTTTCGATAAGGCCCGAGGCGTTCCGGGTGACGATGGTTGTCCCCGCGATTGGTTTGCCGGCGTGGATGGCCTCCCACTCAAGATAGGTCTTCACACCGTCAACAGTCTCCGCGGTAAACACAAAGTTTTCGTACATCGTACTCGTTGCGGTGAAAAAGGCCCCGATGAGTGTCGGGCCGACCACGGCCCTGCTTAAGGCGGAGGCCTCAAGCCTGGCGTCAGAGGTGAACGAGGCTGCAAAGTCGCTCGTTCCTTTTTTCTTGACGATTTGCATCCATGCCGTTCCCGGCGTCGTGGTGTCAGTGCTCATTTAAATCTCCAATCTGGTGTTTTACACCCTCGTTGACTGCGCGGGAATGCTACTTCTCGAAGTGCCCGATGAGAAACTCGCCAGCTCGCTGCAATGCGTCGTGCGCCTGAGGCAAAGAGCCTGTCTGAATGTGCCAGACGTGTAGCATCTCCGGCCAGACCTCGAGATGCGATTCGCCGCCTGCCGCTCGCACCTTCCGGTCGATTTCAATCGCGTCGTCGAGAAGGATTTCGTCGCTTCCAACATGGATGAGCATTGGCGGAAAACCGTGCATGTCAGCGAACAGAGGCGAGATGCGTGGATCCTTCAAGTCGTGGCTGCCAACATAAGCCTCGACCATCTCCCGCATCGCGCTTGCGTTTACCAATGGGTCACGGTCGGCCAACTGCGTTAACGAGGGCAGCGTCAGCGTCAAGTCTGCCCATGGGCTGATGAGGACTGCTGCTCGCGCCTCGTTGTGGCCCTTCGAGGATGCGTAGGCAAGGAGGTTGAGGGCCATGCCACCACCGCTGGAGTCTCCGCTGATAGCAAAAGGCTTGCCAAGTGCTCGCAGTGCTTCGTAGCCGCGGATGGACTCGCCGTATGACGCCGGGAATGGATGCTCGGGCGCCTTGGAGTGATCCAGGACGATGACCTGGGACTTTGCCGCTCGAGACAGCTCTCCAAGCATGCCTAGATGCGAGGCAGGAGACCCCGCTACCCAGCCACCACCGTGGAAATGGTAGATGACCCGGTCTCGGGACGCGCCGGGCGCCGTAATCGCCTCGGCGGCTACGCCACCGAGTTCGATTGTTTCAACGGTCAGGTCGGCCGCCGGCGGATTTTCTTTTGAAATCGCCTCCATGCCGACGCGGAGCGTCTCTATTGTGTTGACGGGATTCGCAGCGTTGAAGGCGAACATCGCCTCGCGGAGCTTGCGCACGGATGATGAATCATAGGTCATAGCTTATCTCACTTCAGATCTTGGAAGGTCGCAGGAACCCAGTCATATCCGACGCCAGAATCGGCCTTTCGAATACGCCCTAAACCAGGATACGGCATGTGAGCGGCGGCGATCATCGTCTTGTCCGCAGCAAGTTTCACAAAAAGGGCTTCACGTGTTTTTACAGCCGATTCACTGTCCGAGTCAAAGACGATGCTGACTTCCGGGTGTGGCATCTGGACAGCTCCAACATGAGCGGTGTCTCCCCAGATCAACAGCGACTGCCCCTTTGAGGAAATCATGTAGCCAGTGTGGCCGGGCGTGTGGCCAGCTATGGCATACGGTGCGATACCAGGGGCGACTTCGTCCATGCTTTCGTACGGCTTCCATTTGCCTGCAGTCACATAAGGTGCGGCGCCATCTTGCGCAATCTGGAAAAAGATCTTGGCATCTTCCGGGGCTTTGGCCATGATCTCCTTCGAGAGCCAGAAGTCGGCGTCAGCCTGCTTCATCATTACTGTGGCGTTCGGGAAGACACGCTTTCCGTCTTCGTAGATGCCGCCAACATGGTCTGCGTGAAGATGCGTCAGCAGCACCAGATCAACCTGTTCCGGGCTGTAGCCGGAGGTCTTGAGGTTCTGCACGAGCTTGCCCAGTGTGGGACCTCCCCAGTGTCCCCCTGCACCGGTATCGATGAGAACGAGCTTGGAGCCCGTGTTAACAAGGTAGCCCTGGACGGTGGCAGAGACATGCCTGGGGTCGTCCTGGAACGACCGGGCAAGCAGGGACTCAATGAGCGCAGGATCACCATGGAGAAGGTTGGCATCGATGGTGCCGCCACCGTCATAGAGCGCGGTGACTTCATAGTCGCCAATCGTCGTGCGATAGAAGCCGGGAACCTGCTTCTGCTGCATCGGGGCTGCAGCGTAGGCTGGCGCTAAAGCAACATTAGTACTGGCGAATGCTAACGCTACTGCAAGCATCGTGCGCGAAGTGATCGTAGAGAGTTTCATAGTATTTCCTGACCATTTGAATTGGCGGATATGAACGCCGTTTTGTTCCTCTGCAGGCAGAGGAGCAGCTAATTCGTTGTCACCATCGTTGTGCCGACACGAACCGCCGGGGTGCCGCTGAAAACCATGCGAAAGAGGAACGCGTGCTCATGTCTGAAGCTGTCCCGCTCTCGGTTAAATTAACTTGCATAATGCAAGTGGTTGACTACTACTGCGTCTACTTGCATAATGCAAGTGGAATTTTTAGGAGAAATGTTTTGACGCAAACAAGACGGTCGGGATGCCCGATCAACCTGACACTTGAACAGATCGGCGACCGTTGGAGCTTGATAGTCATCCGCGATATCATCTTCGGTAAACGGCGGAGCTATGGCGCTCTGCTGGAGCACAACGAGGAACGGATAGCGTCCAATATCCTCGCAAGCCGACTAAAGCACCTCACCGAATCTGGTCTTCTGACAAGGACTTCGGACCCCCACCATAAGCAAAAAGGGGTCTATAGCCTTACCGAAGCCGCCATCCAGCTTGTACCTCTCATCGCACATATGGCCGCATGGGGCGTTCGACATACGCAGCCGAGCAAGGCGGCGTCTTTGCAGGCGGAGGTGCTGGAAAAGGGCGGCGCGTCATTCTGGGATGCCCTTATGGATGAACTCCGTTATCTACATCTTGGTGCCACGCAACCAGCGTGTTCGGCACTCGACGAGTTGCAGAGGGTGAACGAAAAACCAAGCGTCGAACGGTAGCTACTCGGCCGGGATATAGCATCCCCGTACACCGCAAGACGCGCGTCACTCTCAGAACCGGCCGGGCACGACAAAGAGCTTGGCGGTAGATTGGAGGCTCCTGTCGGCCGCAGTGGTTTTCGAGTAGCGGCAAGCGGCGGCGACATTTGGTGGGCGATCATGTATGCTTGCAGTTACTCGGAGACGTGTACTTGCAGTGCGCCTGTGTGAGTGAGACTCGCGCTGGTATCAGGACCGCGAACAGTAAAGAACCTGCTGCGTTTTGCCCGATAGCCGAGCAACAAAGGCCGTCGCCAGGTCACTGGCGTGGTCGACGAACAGATTGTCCGATACTTTTGCAGTCCCACTTTTCAGATGGCATCGGGTGGAAAGCGCGCACTTCACGCTGATATTGTGGTAAATAGCCGCTGCAATATCCACTTACAATGCTTACCGGAAAGCTTACATACGGGCCTTATTCAATGAACACGCGCTTCGCCGTCGCCACCCACATCCTGATCTTCCTGCAAACCCAGCAGGGAGTGCCCGCAAGCTCAGAGTTGATCGGATCAAGCGTCAACACCAACCCATCCCTGATTCGTCGCCTGCTGTCACAACTCGCCAGAGCCGGGCTAACGACATCTCAAATGGGCACCGGGGGCGGTGCCTTGCTTGCTAGACAGGCAGACGCGATCACGTTGCTGGACGTCTATCAGTCGGTTGATGATGACAATTCCTTGTTCGGCATCCATGCCGACCCCAACCCGGCCTGTCCCATAGGGCGCAATATCCCGCCCGTGTTTAAGGCACGCATGCAGGCGACAGAGCAGGCGTTGCTTGCGGAACTCGCCCGCACGACGATCGCGAGCATGGCGGCTGAGGTAGCCGCGAATGAAAACAGCCGGCTAGCGAACTCATTCAACACCGCCTGACAGGTTGAGTTTTTCAATTTGACCTCTTTACAGAAGTCTGTGAGTGAGTTAGTTACACTTAATATGTATCAGTTTTAGATACATATTAAGTGTGCGTTCGTCCCATGTGATGCTATCGCCCTGTCGCCTCAACACTTCACACGTCGGTATTGCGGAGCATCACACTCGCCTTTGAACAGGAAACGATCATGACCACACAGGAAAAGCAGGTTGTTGACCTGCTCGAAGCCGCTTCTTCGGTTAGGTCCGACGCCATCGCCGTAATCAGTGCTGATAGCTACATCCAGCACAATCTAGCTGTTCCAGACGGCTTGGGAGGCTTCAGCCAGATGCTTGCCTCGCTTCCCAAAGGCGCGGTTAAAGTGGAAATTGTGCGAATATTCGAGGATGCAGAATTTGTCGTGGCGCATTGCAACTACGAGTTTTTCGGCCCAAAAGTCGGTTTTGACGTCTACCGCTTCGAAGACGGCAAGATCGTGGAGCACTGGGATAACCTACAGGAAACCGCGGGGCCCAACCCAAGCGGCCATACCATGACCGATGGCCCGACAGAGATTATCGACCTTGACAGAACTGAAGCCAATAAATCGCTCATACGCGCCTACGTGGACGACATTCTCGTTAATGGTCGTATGGACAAGTTTGCGGGGTACTTCGAGGGTGAAAGCTACATTCAGCACAATCCACAGATCGGCGACGGCCTATCCGAACTCGGCAAAGCGTTCGAGGCCATGGCCAAGGCTGGCCTAACTATCAAGTATGACACCGTGCATCGGGTGTTAGGCAGGGGCAACTTCGTGCTCACGATGAGCGCGGGCACTTTGGCCGATCAGCCTACCGCTTTCTATGATCTGTTTCGCGTCGAGAACGGCAAGATTGCCGAGCACTGGGACGTAATCGAGCCGATCCCTGTCAGGGCTGAATGGAAAAACCAGAACGGTAAATTCTAACGGGCAGTAGAGGGCGTCCAGGCGCCCCTCCATTTCCGAAAAAGAATCGCAGCAGCCGGTTTTGGCTGCCGCGATGGCAACAGGGACAATCAAAGGAATTTCTAACAGATGACTTCCCGCTTGACCGTGACCGAGCAGCCTCCACCGAACCAAAGCCGCCTAGCTGACTTGTATCGGGATGCAGACCTCGTTGACACTTTTGCAACCGCCCTTACCAACCGCGTAGACAACAACCTCCGCGATCTTGGAACGGCAATCCTCGGCCAGCCTGTGCCTGGGCTGAAGACGTTATTCTCAGTCTGTGACGCAATCATCCGTCGCCTCGGACTGAAAGCAGCCGACAAGCCGCGCTCTGATGAGAACAGCGATTATATCGGCATCTTCCCGATTCTATCGGTGCACGATGACGAGCTGATACTAGGGAAGGACGACCACCTAATGGACTTGCGAATTTCGCTGCTGGTCCAGAAGGGAACTGACGGCGTCGATCGCGTGCTCGCCACCACCGTTGTCAGATGCCACAACCGGCGTGCAAGGGCTTACATTGCCCTGATCAAGCCCTTTCATCGGTTGCTGATCCGTTTCAGCCTATATCGCGCTGCCAAGGCTGGTTTTGCGGTTTGATTCCACACATGAGCTATCCCTCCCTCACGGACTGGAGCTGCTCTCTCAGCACACCCTGTTTCTTCCACTTAGGACTGCTCAGTTTGCAATGCAGTGGATTAAGATGACGCGTGAACGAACCCCGTGTTTGGAAAACGACCGGAACGCTTACATCGAATGCTGTAGGTAAACTATGTTAGCTTATTCAATAAATTATCAGGCCGACCATGGGCACGCCCCGTTTCTGATCGCTCATCGTACTCACCAATCCGTTGGGATCTTTTCATCTGGAGTTGAAGCCACGGGGGTCGCCCGGGGTCGCCAGTCGGTGTTTTGCCAATCTCCTCACGGGAAGCCTGAGAAACCCATGAGAAAATCAGGGACCACATTATCATGTACCGCTTCCGGCAGGAACTGTAGTTGTGAGCGGTCTGTTCCATATAGATGGGCCAAGGCAAACCCTACCACAGCCCGCTAATCTAAGGAACAGCGGTTGAAGTTTTTGGACAGCGTGCTTGGTTTCCGGAACCATCGGGATAACTGTTCATGTCTTCTTCCAGAGAATGCGTGGTATCACGTGCTTGCGCTTAAGCGCGCAATTGGCCCGTGCTCTGGCAGGCCTGGAAAGCTTCGCAGTTGACTCGCTGCTCCACTGTCTCGCGCGTCACCGAGTGGGTTGCAACCACCCAAAGCGCAATCGGTGTGTAGTCAGGCCTTTGCAAGACCGTTATCTCATTATTTCGGCGACATGACGGGTCTCCAATCTACCCGCGGGTGTCATGCACCATATGTCGGCATCGACTGAAATCACTCATGCCAGAACCCGAACAACTTCGACTAGTCCGTGGAGCAGTGACCGAAATCATTGCGGAGGAAACGAAGCAGACCGCGAAATTAGCAATCAACGTACCAGCGCCCATTAATCGTTTCGCTGAAGACTTGACAGAGCCCGACGCTAAACATTATGGTCGCAATGTTTAGCGCGTTGATTGGCGCTATGGAGGGATTTTCATAAATACAAAGCTGGACCTTCATGTTCGGCAAACGAATTTTTTGTGGGCAGAGGGGTGCTCGCATTCTTGAGGAGGAACCATGGAAGAGCACTTGCCGAACTTTCGGCTAGATCAAATGTCAATCGGCACAGAACATTCACCCCTTTTACTTATCCAATTTTCACCCCCCTGTAGGCGATCAGCGCTTGGCCTGCCCGGCGCTGGCCGGGGTTGCAGAGGGTAGGCCAAGTGCGGGTGATGGGTGTCTTCGGCTTTAGCTTTGAGAGCGGTTCTTGAAGCGCCAGGACTCGTTCCCGGTTTCGACGATTTCGCAGTGATGGGTCAGGCGATCAAGGAGTGCCGTCGTCATCTTGGCATCACCAAACACCGACGGCCATTCGCCGAAGGCAAGGTTCGTGGTGACGATGATCGAGG
>NZ_WJOK01000046.1 GCF_009649785.1 Agrobacterium tumefaciens
GTTCGCTCTGACGTTCTTCGCCAAGCCGGCGCTCCCATGCCTCGGAGACATAGCCGATATGGGCAGAGAGAGACCTGGCATATTGCAGCGCCTCCGTCCGCTCCTTGTTGTTTCCGAACATACCCGACTTGCCGCGTAGCTCCCCGAACCGCTCGGGCTGCTCCGCCATGGCCTTCGCCATGATCTTGCCGTTGCCTTCCCTCTCGGTAATGGCGGCGCGCAGTCTTGCAGCGACTTCCTCTGGATCACGGAACGCACGCCGCACTAGCGATTCCACCGTATCGAACCTCTGATCGATAACGGACATCGCCCTCATCTGCGCCACCTCTTCGATGCTGCGTTGGTATCGGGTGATGGCTGGCACCAGCGGCGCTGGCTTACCGGGTTCCAGCGACGATTGCTGACCGAGAGCTTCGGTGGGGGCAGGGACGGCGACACCTTGCGACATGAGGTCGGACCACCGAATGCGGCGATACCCTTTATTCTCCTCTGTCCGACCGTCGCGCCGTCCGTCATCGATTGTTCGGGCGAACTGATTGCGAGGATCTTCGCGGTGAACAGGGCCGGCCAGATCGCCGGCACGTTCCTCGTAAACCTGCTGACGCTCTGATCGCCGGTCCTGCTGCTCCCGTTGCAGATGGGCCGCACGGGACAAGACCTCTTGACGCTCATCCTGGGCGGAAGCAAGTTCAATCTCGCTTCTCACCCCAAACTCTTGTCCGATCCATCGGTCGCTGGTGATCCATTGGTCGCTTGCGATCCCCGGGTCGCTTGCGATCCCGCGCCGCTCGGCAAAGGCGCTGATGTAATCCAGCGTGGTTTCCTTCGCGCCGGAACGCGACAGGCGGCTTGTCAGCTGCTGGTACGCCAACGCGTCACCCTTGACGACACGCCATGCATTGCGCTCGGCCTGCGTGCCGTCCGGAAGCGTGACAGGCGTGGCGCCTTCATGCTGAAGCCCGATCCTGTCCCCGATTGCGGGAGATGCATCTCGCATGGCCCGTTTGAGATCAACACCCCACACCGTGCGCTGATCGCCCTTGTCATTCTCCAGCGTCACAAAATAGTTTTCTCGCGCCTGGCGATGATGCTCGTAGGGCGCAACGCCGTGATCAACCAGCCGGCCCGCATTGGCGAACTCCTTGATGTCCGCATAGAGCTGCACGCTGTCGCGATGCCTTGTCATGGCAACATAGGTCAGATGCCGGTCCATGGTGCTCGACGCCAGCACAAAGGCGCGATCGACTGTCGCCCCCTGGTTTTTATGGATCGTCGTCGCATAGCCGTGGTCGATCGCCTGGTAGCTGTCTGTCGGAATGCTGACACTGTCGCCACCTCGTCCATCGAGCCGGGCGATAATCAGCCCCTTTTCGACATGCTCGACGGTGCCAAGCATGCCGTTTTTGACGCCGAGGTCGCGGTTGTTTTCGAGGAAGATGATCCGGTCACCGGGGCCAAAGGCGCGTTTGCCGTTATTGGTCTGGAACACGCGTTCTCTGCCGTCCTTGCCGACCCCAACATCCCCACGGTCTCCACGGTCCGCGCCGTCGTTCAGCCTGTGTCTGGCCTCCGGCCTTTGTCTGTTCTGAAGCTCGGAGCGGATGGCGGCATTGAGGGCGCGCACATCGGCACGGCGATGCGCCATGGCAACCCGGGTGCCATCGGCACGCTTCTCACTATCGGCAAGATAATCACGCACGATCTGCGCCATCGCCTCCTCGCGGCTTTCCGCAAAGTGGATGGCGCCGTGATCGCGATAGGCGGCGAGCCCCTCGGTCGTCTTGTGGGTCGCAAAGGCAACCGACGCCTGTCTCTGCCAATCCTGGCGCTGGCGGCGAATGTCGGAGAGTTCGACATGGCCAATCTGCTCGGCAATCGCCCTGAAGGGTGCACCAGCCCCAATGGCCTGCAGCTGCTCATGGTCGCCGACAAGAACGATCTTTGCGCCGCGCTCTTCCGCTTCTCCGATAAAGTGGGCAAGCTGACGGCTCCCGACCATGCCGGCCTCGTCAATGACGAACACGTCACCGCGACCGATCAGATCCCGACCATTGTCCCAGCTGTAAGACCATGACGCCAGGGTGCGGCTCTCTATGCCGGAACTTTCCTCAAGACCCTCGGCTGCCTTACCGGACAGTGCGGCACCATGGACCTGATAGCCTTGCGCCTCCCACGCCTCGCGAGCGGCTGCCAGCATGGTGGACTTTCCAGCACCGGCAAACCCGACCACAGCTGCGATGCGTTCTGAACCTGTAATATGCGCGATCGCCTGACGCTGTTCGTCCGACAATCCCGCTGGCGGATCGCTCGCATATAACATTCCGCCGGAGCTTTTGCGAAGAGCGTTATCCTGCCTCTCCATGGCTCGATCGACACGGCGCGGATCGACACCATGGGACTGCGCCTGATGCAACCGCTCCGCCGATCGCGCCATGCCAAGTTCCAGATCGATCATGTCCTGTGTCGAATAGCGGGCATTGGACACTTCGCCTGTCTCGGCATCGATGCGCTCAGCCTGAAGTTCCACGAGCGCTGATGATGCCAAAACAGCCGCAAAGGCGTTCTGGAATGTTTGGGCGTCATCGTTGATGTAGCGATGCAAGGTTTTGGCAATATCGTGGCGATCGAACACGCTCTTCTCATGGCTGATCAGCGTCAAAACCTGTTCCGGTTTTTGGCGGATCAGTTCGGCATTTTGCCGTGCTGCCTCGTCATCCAGCCGCCCGCGCTCGACGGCCATTCCTTGCTGGCGCATCTGCGACGCATGCACGCCCATATGTTCGGTCGGCGACAACTCAAGACCGCGCTCAATATGCGAGCGATGATCGATGCGAACATCCAGGCCTTCGTGTTGAAGCTGACGGTTGGCGATTCCTTCCCATGACTGCCGGATATCGCGAAGCTGCATGTCGGTTGTCGCCATGCCATTTGCCAACAGCCGTGCGTTCTTGTGCTCAAGACAGGTCTTCTCGCCAAGGCCGGCTTTGCCAACCTGTCGCGTCGTCATCAGCACATGCGCATGGTAGTTCCTGATATCACCATGCTCACTCGGCGAATGGATTGCAAAATCCACGGCCGCGCCATAGCGGTTTGCCAGATCCTGAGCAAAGGCACGCGCAGCCTTCAGTCGCCCCTCTGGTGAAAGCTCATGCGGAAGCGCGATTTCGAATTCGCGGGCGACGCGGGCGTCCTTTCGCTTTTCTGCAAACTCGGCAGCATTCCACAACGTCGAGCGATCCAAAGCCCAGTCGGCAGACACGCCTTGCGGCAGCACGATCTCACTATGCTCGACACCCTCTTTGCGGGTGAAGTCATGCACAAGACCATCGCGATGATTGACGAGAAGAACAGCACAACGGTAGGCGGCGGATGCGACAGCGCTGCGGCCAGATGAGCGCGAGACAGGTTTGGTGCTGAGATGATAAATCGCCAAACGAAATCTCCGATACGCAAACGGGGAGACCAAACGCTCAAAGGCGCCGCAAGTCGTAAGTGCGCCCTTGTCTGTTTACCGGTGGCGACGCTAGCAACAACGAACGGGCATTTCGACTACTAAAAGTAGTGGTCGAATGGAGGCAATTTCTTGTGTTTGAGCAGGGAAGCGAACGCATCAATCAGGGGAGGTGATTTTCTCCCACCGAAAAAATGGGACATTCGGTCAGGTCGATGTCAGGGGGACATCGAGACTTTAATCAGCGGGCTCTCCGAGGCCTGAACGAACACTGAAGACGGCGTCATGTGCTCACATCATCAATTTGAAATCGAGCGATGATATCGTGGCATCGATCCCCAAGGTTTCAAGGGAGTGGCCGATGCAGGACGTGGCGACGGTAGGGCTCGATATAGCCAAGCAGGTTTTCCAGGCGCATGGAGCAGATGCGAGCGGAGAAACTCTTTTCAACACGAAGATCAAACGTGAGAACGTTCTGGAGTTTTTCAGCAAGCTCAAACCATGCCTGATCGGAATGGAGTCCTGCGCTACAAGTTATTACTGGGCGCGCCAGTTACTAGAATTTGGGCATGACGTTCGGTTGATACATACCAGTTACGTGAAGCCCTTCGTGAAACGGGGCAAAACCGATGCCAATGATGCGGAGGCGATCAATGTTGCGCTTACGCAAAAGACAATGCGCTTCGTTCCAGTCAAAACCCTGAACCAACAAGCGGCAATTACGATTTTTCGAACTCGCAGCCTTTTTGTTTCACAACGGACTCAACTCGTAAACGCGCTGCGGGGGCACCTAGCGGAGGCCGGCCTGGTAGCGGCAAAGGGCATTCAAAATTACTCTAAATTACTCAAACTGATGGAAAGTGCAGCAGATACCGTCCTGCCGACAGTTATGAAACAGGCTCTCACCGACATTTGCGACCAGATACATCGATTGAATGATTTGGTCACGAAACTAGACAAAGAGATTGAGCGACGTGTCCAACACGATGAGAACGCGTGTAGGCTTCTGACGATACCTGGTGTTGGCCCGAAAACTGCAATGTGCGTTATTGCGACAATTCCTGATGTCCATCGGTTTCCGTCTGGCCGCCATTTCTCTTCATGGCTGGGTCTTACTCCTCGCACGCATTCAAGCGGAGGTCGTTCGGTTCTGAGGCGCATTACAAAAATGGGGAATAGCGAACTCCGAACGATGCTTTATCTTGGGGGCACAGTAATCATGATGCGAGATAGCAAAACTCCAATCGGTCGTTGGGCCGCTCGATTGCGCGCGAGACGACCGTACAAAGTTGCCGCTATCGCGGTGGCAAACCGTCTCGCGCGCATCATTTGGGCTCTTTTGACAAATGGGGGAGTTTACGATCCGACATACGGCCGAGAAGCCTCTGCGTGATGCAGCGATAATCTTGAGCGTTTGAATAGGTGGTGGTCGGCGGTAAGCTAACGGGTAGCGCACTAGAGAGCGAATTGTCCGAATGACTAGATGTACCTGGAGTACGGGACCGCTATAGGCATTTGCTCTGCGTTTCGCAAAATGGCGACCTTGAGAGGTTATGCCGTCAGGACTCATGCAGCGCTTCCAATTGCCTTGCCGTCGATCATCCATCTAGCGGGTCGCTCCCAATTGGGGGGCGGCCCGCACTCCTGTCTGGATGGTGATGGCCGCCTCCATGACCGTGCCTTTCTTGACGTGGCTGTGTTACCAAAATTGCGTCGAAGTGAGCGGCAATGCAGGCGGGCATCTGGCTGCAGCGGTTGGACAGGGTGTGTCGTTAACGGTCCTTCGTAACCTCTGCGCTCCACTCAGTCGGCCACCGTATGGCGCCCGGAGCGCCTGCGATTGGGAAAAACCGGGACGCGATATACAACCTAGGATAAAGTACCATTGAATGTTCGCTATTGAGGAATGAGGGTATTCCAATACCATTAGCACAAATCAGAGCCGGTTGCCTCAAGATCGAATGTGCATCGTCCAGGAAGACAGGCATTCGTTTGGTGGCTACCAAAATCGGAGTTTCAAAGGCCTCTGGAATGGCCCATACAGGACACCGTCGATAAGCGGAGCAGACATGAAGACCAGCCTTGAACATTTGCCGGAACGAAAGCAACGCGAGCTCGCGCGCGTCGTCGGAATTATTCAGGAAGAGTTTGCTGATCTGGTCGAACGCTCGAAGTCTGATGCCAAAAAAGATGGACGGATTTTCAAAATCATTCTGTTCGGTTCTTACGCGCGTGGCACCTGGGTGGATGAACCGCATACGTCGAAAGGCTATCGCTCGGATTTCGATATCCTCGTCATCGTCAGCAACAAGGAACTGGCCGATCCCAAATACTGGGACAAGACAACAGACCGGCTGATGTGGGACAAGGAGATCGAGACGCCCGTGAGCCTCATTGTCCATGGTGCTCGCGAAATCAGCAATTTCCTGCAGGAAGGGCAATATTTCTTCAGCGATATCCGACGTGATGGCATTGCTCTCTACGAACTCGACGATAGGGAACTCGCCGAGCCGAAAAGCCTCACGGGGCAACAGGCATATGAGGTTGCCAAAAGGCATTTTTCGGCTCGCTCGAGCACTGCCGACTTCTTCGTTAAGCACGTCCTCTACGGGCTCAAAGATGGAGATTGGAAAGAGACAGCTTTCATGCTGCACCAATCCATAGAGCAGGCTTATTCCACTCTGCTTTTGACCCTCACCAACTACAGCCCTGCCAGCCATAATCTGAAATTTTTGCGAGGGCTGGCTGAAGGGCAGGACATCCGCCTTGCCGAGGCCTGGCCGAGGGATCACCATCGGTTTCAGTCTTGGTTCAACACGCTGAACGAAGCCTATGTGAAGGCTCGCTACTCCGATCATTACGAAATCACCGAGGAGGCACTGACCTGGCTGACTGCCAGAACGTCAATCCTCTACGAACTCGTCAACACTGTCTGCCGCGAGCACATCGAAAAGCTCGAACAGGCCGCGAAAGCCAGCGACTGAGCTTCACCGGTGACACAAACTTTCCTGAGCTCAGGTTGCAGCCACCGCAGCGTCATGAACCATACGGTCCAACCAACTCTCGCTATCGCTATGTCGATCTCCTCATAGAAACTGGTCTGTCTTCCAGGAGCAAAGCCGCGGTCAACAGCGGCAGTTCCGGTGCGACCGCAATCGAAAGGAATAATCGTGGCAAAGAAAACCATCGAACAGCGCCTGGCTGAACTGGATGCGCAACGGTCCGCCCTCAAGGCCCGTCTCTCGAAAACCGAGCGCAACAACGACATGCGCCGCAAGGTCCTGATCGGGTCGCTCGTTATGCATCACCTCGAAACCTCGGATGATCAGGTTTTCAAGCAGCAGCTCGGTGAATGGCTGCGTCGTGAACTACCGGGCTTTCTGACACGCGACAATGACAAGGTACTCTTTACCGATCTGATCGGAGCAGTACAGCCGGGCACGGCAGAGAGTGGTGACGGGGTGCAGGGTGCTCCATGAACCGATTGCGACTTGCCCGGAACGCATTCAAAAACATGATGCGAGCCGCCGCGCGTGATCCGCTTTGGGCATTCCTGGCTTTGATCGCCATGCCCTTCCGAATCTGGAAACGGCTCCTCGGATTTATGTTCATCCTGTTCATCGTCACGTTTGTGATCGGCATGGGTGGCGGTCATTTCCTCGAGCAAACGGGTTTCGAGCGGGGCTCGCTTGTTCACATCATCCCAGGTCTCTTAACCCTGCTGGCGCTTGCCGTTATCACCTTCTGGTTCATCACCACACCACTGATTTTGCATTTTGGGGAGAATGACGATGAAACCCATGGTTCCGCCCGCTTCGCGACACACAAGGAGATAGCTGCTCTCACCTCATCCGGTTCCGGCCTCCTGATCGGTCGTGATACGAAAACGGGCAAACCCCTGCGCTATGATGGCCCGGCTCATCTGCTCACAATGGCGCCGACGCGTACCGGCAAGGGTGTCGGAACAATCGTCCCGAACCTGCTGACCGCCGACCGCTCCGTGATCTGCGTCGATCCAAAAGGCGAGAATACAAGGATCAGTGGGCGTGCGCGCCAGAAATTCGGGCCGGTTCATGTGCTGGATCCTTTCGGGGTCACCGGTGGATCCTCGGCAGCCTTCAATCCCGTTGCCCTGCTTGATCCCCACAGCCTCGATGTCGCGGACGACGCCGGCACCCTTGCCGACGCCCTCGTGTTCGACGAACCGGGAATGGCGGGCGAGGCGCATTGGAACGAGGAGGCAAAAGCTCTTATCGGCGGATTGTTGCTCGAGATCGTTGCATCTGAACCTTTGAGACGCAGGCACCTCGCAACACTCCGCGAGTATCTGACCCTTGCTCCGGAACAGTTTGCAGCACTGCTCAAGCGTATGCAGGACAGCGATGCTGCAAGAGGTCTCGTCGCTCGCGCCGCGAACCGCCACCTCGGAAAATCCGATCGCGAAGCTGCAGGCGTTCTCTCCGCAGCCCAACGCCATACGCATTTTCTTGATTCACCGCGGATGACGGCCGTGCTCAGCCGCTCAGATTTCCGGTTTGCCGATCTGAAGCGCAGCAATGTGACGGTGTTCCTCGTGCTTCCTCCTGATCGCCTCTCGACCTATTCACGCTGGCTGCGCCTGCTTGTCTCACAAAGCCTGCTCGAAATGGCCCGCGATCCGACAAAGCCGGCGACACCGGTTCTCTATCTGCTCGATGAGTCCGCATCGCTTGGGCATTTGGCCCCAGTCGAACGCGCGATGGGTCTGATGGCAGGCTATGGTGTCCAGCTTTGGCCTATCCTCCAGGACATCCATCAGCTGCGTGCCACATACGGTCACCGCGCCGGAACCTTCCTGTCAAATGCCGGCGTGCTGCAGGTCTTCGGCATCAACGATCATGACAGCGCCCGTCTCATCTCTGATTTGCTCGGACAGGAGACAGTCGTGTTCCAGACCATGGCGAGAGCGCTCGATTCCGATAAGACCGGGATCTCCTACAGCCAGCAACATACCGGCCGGCCACTACTCACCCCTGATGAGGTGCGCAATCTGCCGGCGAAAGGACAATTGCTGTTCCTGGCCGGGCAACGACCAATTTTCGCTGAGAAGCTTGCCTATTTTGCCGATCCGGAATTCAGGGAGATGTTCGACCCAGTTTGACGGGAAGCGTGACGGAAAGGCAGTTCGGCGACCCATCAAATCCTTGTATGCGCGGCCCTCCGGCTATCTTGATTGTGAAGGCAATTTGCGCGCAATTCATTGGCCACGCAGTTTGCGAACGCGAGTTATTCGGCCATATCAAAGTCCGACCGCTTAATCCTGTTCGGCAGAAAATCGAGAGCTTCGAGACTGATGGAGAGAGTTTCACTTTTGCCAAGCCCGTCTTCGTAGTGACACGAGACGTGCACCGTATTCGGTGCGCGCCTTACACCTCGACGCGGTCTTTGTGAGCATTTTCGACCAAAGACGATCGAGACAGTTTTCCTAATGCGCTCATCGAATGGTTTAGAAATACGCGGTAAAGTTTGGCCGCGTTGGCTTTGACAATTTGTATGTCAGATTGCTTTGGGAGCGAATATGTGGAGCGTCGTTTTATCGTCTATTGTTCTGGGCGTGGCCATTAGCGGATCGCCGGTCCAAGCGCAGACGCGAATTCCATATGAGAAAGCACCTTACAACGACACTGTAATCCAATGCGGCGCGTTGTTTGCCCTCCTTGCCGAAGGCTACGACGAGGCAGGCGAAAAAGGTAAATCCGTCGATTACCAACAGAAATTCGCTAAGCAGTTGAAGGCTTCTGAGGAAGAATTTGAAAGCGTAGGGCGACCTAAGCTAGAAGCGAAACAAATTTACCAAGAACGTCGCGGCATTCTCGCTACCATGATGGAAAAGGACACCCACATGATGGCGGGACTCGTCCGTTTCTGCGATCAAAAGTATCCCCTCTGAGCTCTTCCTGCAGTGAAAGGGCAGACGCATGTGCCCCACACGTCCTCTCCGATGCGATGTAGGCCGCCGCCACAGGTGCAGATCAAGCTTTCCGGCTCGATAATCTCCTCCACACGAATACAGTGGCGAGCCGGACTTGATGTCTTCGTCTCGCAGCATGGGCGTCAGGCTGTGTATATTGACCCATTTCAGTGGGTCATTTACGGCGGATTTTCAATTAATTGACCCATTATAATGGGTGTTTCAGACGCATTCTTGCCGCCCGCGGAGATTTCACAGCGGTTTCAGCGTGACAAGCGCGGCTCATCATCCATCAGGATCAACTGATGTGGGAGAGTGTCCTAACGGGAACGCACTCCCACATTGACCGGATGACGATCACTTGCGCCGAGACCGGAGCTTTCTGAAAGTGCTTCTTCAAACCAGCAACAGAAAGGAAGATGCTATGTCGGTAGGAAAGAAGTTCATCGGACTAGACGTTCATCAGGACACCATAGCGATAGCTATTGCGGATTATGGAGTGGATAAGGAGGTTCGCTATTACGGCACAATTGCCAACCGCGCAGAGACTTTACATGTGGCGCTCAAAAAGATCGGTCAGGATGGCTCCGAGCTCCGCGTTTGCTACGAATCCGGGCCATGTGGGTTCGTGATCTTCAGATTTCTTGCGAAGATTGGCGTGGATTGCATGGTGATCTCGCCTTCCTCGATGCCGCGCCGGCAAGGAGACAAGGTCAAAACTGATCGCAGAGACGCGAAGACGCTTGCCCGCCTTTTGCGTGCCGGCGAGCTGGTTGCTGTGTGGGTGCCGGACGAAGCCCATGAAGCGGTTCGCGACGTGGTCCGTGCTCGGCGGCAAGTGAAGGATGATCTCGGTTCTGCCAAATCTTCGTTGAAGAGTTTTCTTCTGCGCCACGGGCGGCGATTTACCGGCAAGGCGATATGGGGCAAGGCTCACTGGGGATGGCTGGCAGAACAGAAGTTCGCGTATCCGCATCAGCAGTTTGTCTTCGAGGAATACAAGCGACGCATTCATGACTTGATAGACCGTTGCAACCAGCTGGATGAGGTACTGAAGGAGGCGGTCTCCGGATGGACGTTGAGCCCATTGGTCTATGCCCTTCAGGCCTTGCGAGGTGTCAAGCTGACGGCCGCCGTGACGCTTGTTGCTGAGATCGGCGACTTGCATCGGTTCGACAGCCCCAAGCAGTTGATGGCGTGGCTCGGCCTGGTGCCGGCCGAGCATTCCAGCGGCAGGAGGATAAAACGTGGCGAGATCACCCGCAGTGGTAACGCCGCGGCCAGGACGATGCTGATAGAATCGGCGTGGCATTATCGCTTCCCTGCTCGCGAAGGGCGCAGCTTAATAGACCGGAATGGTGATATTCCGGAGCATATCAAAGCGATAGCGTGGAAAGCGCAGGTCCGTTTATGTGCCAGATTCCGGAGGCTTGCCTTGCCGGTTTCATCTGGGACATTGCGCGGCATACGCCGGCTATTGCTGTGGAAGTACCGCGGTAGCGTGCGCAGGGCGAAGCTGGTCGGGGTTGCGTAGCCCGGAGCACGCGGGCCTCGGACACAACAGGAGTGATGACAAGGGACAGAAGTGAACATCGGACTTGGCTGGCGTGCTGCGCGATCTGATTGATGTAGGATAATCCTCGATACGGCGCTGGGGCAGATTTACTTGATGCCCGTCCCATTGAAGGAGGAAGGTCCGCGACGGAAAACGGTCGTGCGGTAACCAATCCGCGAATAGGTGCTTGATCAATCGTCGTCAGAAACAGGCGCGCAGCACACCAGCCAAGTTCTCATCTTGTCGCAGCATCAACTTGATGCGAGAATTATCACGAGCACTTTCAGTCGTGATCGTCATAGGAGCGCCGAAGTGAGCAACAGGACAGGCGTGCGTTTTGCTGCGAAGTCATAAAACGGAGGCGTGCTGCAGGTCTGCGACGTCAACGACCATGAAAGCGCCCGCCGCATCTTTGGCGAGGTCCGGGTCGCATGTGCTGTCTTCTGCTTCCATGTCCCTACGCCTTACCCAGTCGGTCTACCGTAACACCGAGGGCATTTGCCAACGCGAGCTTGCCGTTGTCTGGCATTAATACGAGGCCCGACAGGATCGCTTGCTGCCACGCCTCTCCGCGCGTCCACGCTTCGCGGTAGGCATCGGCAAGCAAATAGCTCTGTCGCGTCTCCACGAGCGCCTCGCACAGCAGCGAGGCCTGTACGAGGTCCTTATCCCTCTTGGCTCGCCCGAGGGCATCCGTGCGCCGCCTGGATGCAACGATCAGCTTGTGGATGGCATACCGCTCGGGAGCGGGGATATTCACGCTAACACCTTCCCGGTGCAGCAGTACCGTTCTTACGGGTTCGTAGATCAGGAAGTCCAGGAACCGCAAGTTTTCAGCAGACGCGCCTCCAAGGGCAGGCATTGAGGACGGCTTACCCGTGTAGTCGTCCGATCCACGGTTGGTCGTATGGAATTCGACGCGGTAGTTTACCGAATTCGAAAAAGCCACCACCTTTGCGTTATCGGCCTGGTGCGGGACCGCCCTGAACGTGCTGTCTATCGATCTCAGGAGATCGAGGATTGGAGGCAGGCTGTCCTCGACTTCCGCCGAGATCGCAAAGTCCTGCGCGAAGTCCGCATCGCCTGTTTGCATAGAGGTACCAGGGAGACGAACGCCAAGGAGGCCTGAGTAACAGCTGAAAGCCACAGAACCGACGAGGAGTGCCCTCAGACGGAATAGGCCCGCGTCAGCGAGTACTTTGGTCACTTCACCAGCGAAGCGATCCGGCGCGGACATGCCACCGCTTCGCAGCAGCATGCCGACGAGCTTGCGCCGCTCCCGGATGTCGTCTTTGACTTGCCTATGGGCTTCCACCCGAGCCGTAATGTCGACGTCATCCTGCGGGCCGACATAGCGTCTCTTGTCCTTACCCTCGGGAGTAGGGAGATCAAAGTACCAGTAATTGCGGCCCTTGACCGGAACGGAAACAAACCGACCTTCGAGGGGAAAGTCTGCCTGAAACTGAGCATCGAACGTCCGCTGCGCGAGTTCAGCGAACGCCGTTCTGTAAACGAGGTCAATCTGTTTCATCGCCCGATCCCGTTATAAGGAATTTGTAAAAACATTATAACTATGCTGTTAGATGTCAATGGAGCGAGGCAAGATCGCTTCGTTTTCATTCAGAAAGGGGACACTGGATCGCTTCGACACGATTGAATTCAGGCCGTCGAGGCGGAGACTGTAGACGGTCGCAACTGCCAGACTGAAACGCCGTCGTCCGCTCCTTCGACCACAAACGAAATAGTAGAGAGGGATACACGCTCTGGCGGATGGGGTCGATGTTCCAGGCGACCGCGTTGAGATCGTAGTTGGCGAGTACCGAACTTCGAAATCCTCCCCCATGTCAGTTGAAAGACATGTACCGCACGACTTGCGTCACGGTCGATCAATTAACGACATTTGCACTGCTGCATGTTTGGTGTTTAGTCTGGGCTTGAACGGCCGGCCTGACCAACAGAGAAATTTCAATGCAAAAGAAAGCAGTGCTCCTCGAGCGGGCTCAATGGGCCGAGAAAGACAGCGTATGGCAAGGCGAATTCGAAGGGAGCGTATTTGGCGCAAACGTCTCGGTCATGTTTTACACCACTGACGAAATCGGCCGAGGCCCCAAGCTACACAAACATCCTTATGATGAAGTATTTATAGTGCGGCAAGGACGAGCGCTCTTTACCGTCGGGGAGCAGCAGTTGGACGTTAGGGAGGGTCAGATCGTGTTCGGACCGGCCAACTTACCGCACAAATATGTAAACATGGGTCCGGCCCGTCTTGAGATGATCGATATTCATGTTACCGGTGAATTTGCTCAAGAAGACTTGGAGTAGCCATCGGCTGTTTTTCAACATCCATGCAGTTTTTGACTAGGACGCAACGTACGGCAGCTTCGGGCCGAGAGCCCTTTATGTTGATCGGCTGCTTTGGGACGATACTGTTGATTTAGTCGGGCGGTTTAGAGGTGGCTCGGTTTGTTTGAACAGTTCGGGCGTTTCACTAAGTAGATTTCCGCCTCGATTATGCAGCCACCATCATTGATGCCAGCGCGTTGAGGTAGGCCTGATCCGGCGTCTGCCGAAAGCGTGCCGCAACCTGTTTGATGGTTATTGTCAGGTCTATCGAAGCGTGACCTTTCCTATTTTCGGCTGTGGATTCGTGTGTGTTGCGCAATTTTAACTCAATAGCTGCAGGGTGCATTGTGGGTGTTGTGCTTTGACTTTTGGGGATTGAATTGAATGAGGACAGCTTTACTTCTCTGTGCCGCCGTGATGACACTGGCTGGATGCCAGACTCCGGCACCGCAATCTGTTTTGGATTCGCAGCGTCCACCGTCCAGACCGATTAAACGTGACTATGTGGACGCCATGCGCGGAACTATCAAACCCGGATATTTCACGAAAGCCGAGATTTCGAGCGTAGTGCTGCTCGATCCTCAAAAGCAGATTTACGCTTTTTGCACGCGAACGGCGGAACGTTCCAATCCCGATTGGTCGTATATTGGCGTAGCCGTGTACAAGAATTTGGGCGTTGACTCCTCAAAGGACGACTATCGCTGCCGTGACAAGCGGTTGCGGTACTATAATTTTCCTGAGTTGCTGAACATGAAATTCTGATGGAGCCCGGAGGCAGCGCTTAGCTCCTTTCGTGCCACCTGTTGCCGGCTGCGGAGATTGCAAGGCCAGCTTCGAGGCTCGTGCTGTTGTACCGGGTGTCTTCAAGCTATGCCTTACACGCCTTTTATGATGTCACAGATGCCCTTGCGGATGACGTCCTTGTCGGCGATCTGTCCTGCCTGAATGTTGAAAACAGCATCGATCCGGACCGCGGCGCCTTTCTGGCGGGCGACAACGCGCAGCGTCTGAATCCTGCCACTTCCGCTGGTTTCCTGGTGGGCATCAATTGACGACAGTGCCTTGTTGATCTGGATACCTGAAAAACCTTCTGCTGCGACGGCCTGGGCGAGCTTTTGAAGGACAGCGGGTGCTTTGGCTTTCGGTAGTTCCTGAAAGGATTTGTAAGAGACAGCCGTGACCATCGGCACACCTGAGACTGTGAAGTTTTTCTCGCACGATGCTGCGAAGGCCGGGCTGGAGAAGGTGATCAGGCCGAGAACTGCGATGGCATGTTTCATATTGCGTAATCCGGTTGTTGGTGAGGGTTTTCAGCTGTTGGCCGCATCAGAATGTCGACCGTTTTCCTCTGTAGGTTGATGGCGGTGGTAATGCTTCATGGGCTTGCGCGAGCGTTTCCAGCCATGTTGCTAGGCCGTCGGGAACTGTATCGTTGCCGGCTTCCAGCGCCTCGATCCATGAGAGTTCACATTGCAAGGCAGAGGCAATATTGATTGGCGTCCAGCGGATCACCCGCAGGCATTCATTAAAGCGTTCTGGCGACATGATGATTTGTTATGTTCCCCGTATTTTCGCGCAGAGGCTCCCTCACGCAGCCGCGATAGTCAATCATTTTGTGCAACTTTTGATAGGCTGAACGATCCGTATTTACCTGTCATTCGATTGCGATGAGGGTAGCACGCGCTGCAGGGCGCGCAGGCGGAATATTATACCTTTGTAATCGCTATTAATACATATATTTATATATTTATACTTTTTTATCGGAATGAATTTTCCCTTATGCGAGGGTGAATGGGTGGTTTGGTTTGGATCGGATCAACGGCGGGAGAGTGTCGGTAAAACATATAATTTATCCAGGTGGGTACGAAAAACATATAAATAAGCAAAACCAACTGCATTAAGGGGAGGATGGGGATTTGATTGGTAGAGCTCGTCTGTTTGTGTGCAGATAATTTTGGACCGCTATAACCATCTGATTTTATATAGGTTTTTACAGCGAGGTGGATTTATTTATATGGGAACCGGAAGGAATCTAATTGGCAAGTGGATTGAAAAGGCGATGAAAACTAGCGGCGATCGATCACAATAACAATATCATGATATTGTTATTGTGATCGATCGCCGCTAGTTTTCATCGCCTTTTCAATCC
>NZ_WJOK01000047.1 GCF_009649785.1 Agrobacterium tumefaciens
CGATTAATATATTGAAATCACTAAGTTATTTAAAGTTTCACTCTTGCGTTTCTAAAAGCCGCCACGTATTTTCCGTGAAAATTTCAACGGCCTTATCGTCATTTACAAGGAACGCGTCATGAACGAGCTTGGGGTTCATAATCCTGCCAATGGAGTTGCGGAACTCGGACTGGGCGAGGCCTCCCGCGTCTTTTATAACCTCAACGAAAGCGAATTGTACGAAGAGGCGATCCGCAACGGCGAAGCCGAGCTGACGGCGGATGGCGCACTTCGTGCCGTTACCGGTCAGCATACGGGCCGTTCTCCGAAGGACAAATTCGTCGTCCGCGACGCTTCCACCGAAGACACTATCTGGTGGGACAACAACAAGCCGCTGTCGCCGGAAAACTTCGAGCTGCTGCGTCAGGACATGCTTGCGCACGCCGCCGGCAAGACGCTCTATGTTCAGGACCTGATCGGCGGTGCCGATGAGGAAAACGCCCTGTCGACCCGTGTCGTCACTGAGCTTGCCTGGCATTCGCTGTTCATCCGCAACCTGCTCATCCGCCCGAAGCGGGAGAAACTGGCAGGCTTCAAACAGAAGCTGACCATCATCAATCTGCCGAGCTTCAAGGCTGATCCGGCGCGTCACGGCGTCCGTTCGGAAACCGTCATCGCCTGCGATCTCACCAATGGTCTCGTCCTTATCGGCGGTACCTCCTATGCCGGTGAAAACAAGAAGTCGGTCTTCACGGTGCTGAACTACCTGCTGCCGGCCAAGGGCGTCATGCCGATGCATTGCTCGGCCAATGTCGGTCCCGAGGGTGATTCCGCCGTGTTCTTCGGCCTGTCCGGCACCGGCAAGACCACGCTGTCGGCTGATCCGTCGCGCACGCTGATCGGCGACGATGAGCACGGCTGGGGCGAACACGGCATCTTCAATTTCGAAGGCGGCTGCTACGCCAAGGCGATCAAGCTGTCGGCCGAAGCCGAGCCGGAAATCTATGCCGCGACCCGCCGTTTCGGCACCGTTCTCGAAAACGTCGTGCTGGACGAAAACCGTGTTCCGGATTTCAACGACAACTCGCTGACGGAAAACACCCGCAGTGCCTATCCGCTGCACTTCATTCCGAATGCATCGGAAACGGGCATTGCCGGTCATCCGAAGACGATCATCATGCTGACTGCGGATGCCTTCGGCGTGCTGCCGCCCATTGCCCGGCTGACGCCGGAACAGGCCATGTACCACTTCCTTTCCGGCTACACGGCAAAGGTTGCCGGCACGGAAAAGGGCGTGACTGAGCCAGAAGCTACATTCTCCACCTGCTTCGGCGCACCCTTCATGCCGCGCCACCCGGCGGAATACGGCAACCTGCTGCGTGAGCTGATCGGCAAGCATGGCGTGGACTGCTGGCTGGTCAACACCGGCTGGACCGGCGGTGCTTACGGCATCGGCAAGCGTATGCCCATCAAGGCGACCCGCGCGCTTCTGACGGCAGCCCTCACCGGCGAGCTGAAGGGTGCCGAATTCCGCACCGATGCGAATTTCGGTTTCGCCGTGCCCCTGTCGCTGGAAGGCGTCGATGCCGCGATCCTCGACCCGCGTTCGACCTGGGCCGACGGCGCAGCTTACGACGCGCAGGCGAAGAAGCTTGTGTCGATGTTCGTTACGAACTTCACCAAGTTCGAAGATCACGTCGACAGCAAGGTGCGCGATGCAGCACCGGGTCTGCTGCTTGCTGCAGAATGAATAAGCCTCGTTTATGATGAGGAGGGGAACCCGGCCTTGTGCCGGGTTCTTTCGTTTCGTGCCTTGTTTTCATTTTTCTCGATCTGTGGCATCACCGGCGCGGAGAAAAAACATGGCCAGCGCCCCGCTTTACATCAGCAACCGAATTACCATCGCCGGCTGGGAGCTGACGGAGCAATTCGTGCTTGCCGGCGGGCCGGGTGGCCAGAATGTCAACAAGGTCTCGACGGCGGTTCAGCTGTTTTTCGACATCGCCAATTCTCCCTCCCTGCCGGAACGGGTGAAGGCGAATGCCCTGCGTCTGGGCGGGCGGCGTGTTTCGAAAGAAGGCGTGCTCATGATCGAGGCGAGCCGGTTTCGAAGCCAGGAGCGCAATCGCGAAGACGCGCGTGAACGGCTGAAGGAACTGATTCTTGAAGCGGCAGCGCCGCCGCCGCCGGTGCGCAAGGCTACCAAGCCGACCAAGGGTTCCGTCGAGCGCCGCCTCAAGGCGAAATCCGGCCGGTCGGATGTCAAGAAAATGCGTGGCAAGCCGTCAGGCGACTAGGTCGCAGCTGGATGGCAAAATGTTTCGCACTTGTCATAGACCTCCAGATATCGTCTGGTAGACCTCCTACAACCAAGGAGGGTGCTATGGGTCTGTTCAATTTCATCAAGGAAGCGGGAAAGAAGCTTGGTATCGGTGGAGATGATGCCCCCGATGTCGAAGCCGTCAAAAAAGAACTCGCTTCCCACGATCTCGGCACCGACAAGGTTCAGGTCGAGGTGGTGAACGATAAGGTCGTTCTGAAGGGCGAAGTGGCCGACCAGTCGATTTTCGAAAAGGCAGTCATCGCCGTTGGCAATACGCTCGGCATTTCCAAGGTCGAGGCCGGCGAACTGACGGTGGCAGAAGCGCCGGCGAAGGAACCCGTTTTCTACACGGTCAAGAAGGGCGATAATCTCTGGAAGATCGCTGAGGCCCAGTACGGCAAGGCAAATGGTGGCAAGAACAACATCATCTTCGAAGCCAACAAACCGATGCTGACCCATCCCGATAAAATCTATCCCGGTCAGGTCCTGCGCATTCCTGACCTTGCCTAATAACGGATTTTAACCGCTGCGATGGAGATGCCGCTTTTGCGGCATCTTTCACAACTTGCGAAGCGCCACCGTGTCGATCAGGTGGTTTTTGCCCTTGCGCAGGATAAGATCGGCGCGTGGACGCGTGGGCACGATGTTCTGGCGCAGGTTCTTCAGGTTGATGTTCTGCCAGAGGCCCTCGGCAATGCTGAGCGCCGCCTCTTCGCTGATCGACGCATAGCGATTGAAGAATGAATTCGGGTCTCGGAAGGCGGTTTGTCGCAGATTCATGAACCGGTTCACATACCAGTTGTGAATGAAGTCCTCATCCGCATCGATGTAGATCGAGAAATCGAAGAAGTCGGAAACGATCGGCACTATCCGCCCGCCCGCCGGCAGGTCGCGTGATTGCAGCACGTTGATGCCTTCGAAGATGAGGATATCCGGCTGGTCGATGACAGTGAATTCGTTGGGCAGCACGTCATAGGTCAGATGCGAGTAGCGTGGCGCCTTCACATTCGGCTGGCCCGCCTTGATCGCCGAGAGGAAACGCAGCAGCGCACCGATGTCGTAGCTTTCCGGAAAGCCCTTGCGCTCCATCAGGTTTTCGCGCCGCAGCACCTCGTTCGGGTAAAGAAACCCGTCGGTGGTGATGAGATCGACCTTCGGGCTGGAAGGCCAGCGGGCCAGAAGCTCCTTCAAAATACGCGCCGTTGTCGATTTTCCAACCGCCACCGACCCGGCAATGCCGATGACGAAGGGCGTCTTGTTGACATCCGCCATGTTCAGGAAGCGGTTGCGCTGTTCGAACAGCAGCTGCGATGCTTCCACATGCGATGACAGCAGGCGCGACAGCGACAGATAGATACGCCGCACTTCGTCCAGATCAATCGGGTCGTCCAGCGAACGCAGTCTTTTGACCTCGTCGGCGGAAAGGGTGAGTGGTGTGTCGGCGCGAAACTTTGCCCATTCTTCCGAGCTGAAGAAGTGATAGGGCGAATATTCATCCGGGCGGAAATGATCGAGTGTGCTCGGCATGCCTCTCTCCCCGCTGCCTGCCTTCACATTCATGATGTCGGCCTCGCTGCCTTTTCCGCAAGTCCGGTCTGTCCGGTCCGGCGCTCCAGCTCCGCAAAGACGTCGGCAAGGGGAATGTCGGCGATCTTCAACACCACCAGCAGGTGATAAAGCAGATCGGCGGCTTCGTTTTTCAGCCCGTCGCGGTCTTTCGCGATGGCGGCGATCACGGCCTCAACAGCCTCTTCGCCCAGTTTTTTCGCCGCACGTTCCTGGCCCGCCGCAACAAGTTTGGCCGTCCAGGATTCATCGGGAGAGGCGGCGGCGCGTGTCGCGACGATGCGTTCCAGATCGGAAAGGGAAAATGCGCTCATGGAAAGGTTCCTGCAATCAGTCGAGACGCATGGCGATGCCATGCTCGGCCATGTAGCTCTTGGCTTGCCCGATCGAATAGGTGCCGAAGTGGAAAATGGAAGCGGCAAGCACTGCGGTCGCATGGCCATCGCGAACGCCGGCTACCAGATCATCCAGCGTTCCGACGCCACCCGAGGCGATGACGGGCACGCGAACCTGATCGGCAATGCTGCGTGTCAGGCCGATATCGTATCCGCTTTTGGTGCCATCGCGGTCCATCGAGGTGACGAGCAATTCGCCGGCACCGCGTTCGACCATCTTGATGGCAAATTCCACGGCGTCGATTCCGGTTGGCTGATGTCCGCCATGCGTGAAGATCTCCCAGCGTCCGTCTTCCCCGTCCTTCGAAACCCGTTTGGCGTCGATGGAGACGACGATACACTGGTTGCCGAATTTGTCGGCAGCCTGCGCGACGAAATCAGGATCTTTCACCGCTGCGGAATTGATGGAGACCTTGTCTGCACCGCAGAGAAGCAGCTTGCGGATGTCAGCCACGGCGCGGACGCCGCCGCCGACGGTCAGCGGCATGAAGCAATGGTCGGCCGTGCGCGATACCACGTCGAAAATCGTGTCGCGATTGTCGGACGAGGCGGTAATGTCGAGAAAGCAGAGTTCGTCCGCTCCCGCCGCATCATAGGCCTTCGCCGCCTCGACTGGGTCGCCGGCGTCGATAAGATCGACGAAGTTCACACCCTTGACGACTCGGCCGTCTTTTACATCGAGGCAGGGAATAACGCGGGCTTTGAGGGTCATGCGCTTATCTCCTTCGCAGCCTTGATGAGGGCGAGCGCCTCGGCAGGATCGATGCGCCCGTCATAAAGCGCGCGGCCTGAAATTGCGCCCTCTAGCTTTGCGGCATCCGGCTGCAACATGCGCTTGATGTCTTCGATGGAAGCAAGGCCGCCGGAGGCGATGACAGGGATCGACACGGCATCTGCCAGTTCGAGTGTAGAGGCCCAGTTGATGCCAGCCAGAATGCCGTCGCGATCGATATCGGTGTAGATGATGGCGGCAACGCCGGCACCTTCGAAACGTTTGGCAAGTTCGATGACGCCGAGTTCTGAGGCTTCCGCCCAGCCCTCAACAGCAACCTTGCCGCCTTTGGCGTCGATGCCGACAGCGACCTGACCGGGGAAACGCTTGCAGGCTTCGATAACCAGAACGGGATCGCGCACCGCCACGGTGCCGAGAATGACGCGGGCAAGCCCACGGCTGAGCCACGCCTCAATATGATCGAGAGTGCGGATGCCGCCGCCAAGCTGCACCGGGTTTGTCGTGGCCTTGAGAATGGCATCGACCGCTTCGCCATTCACCGTCTGGCCCGCGAAGGCGCCGTTGAGATCGACGACATGCAGCCACTCGAAGCCTTGGTCCTCGAAGGACTTCGCCTGTGCGCCGGGGTCCGTATTGTAAACGGTTGCCTGCTCCATATCGCCGAGTTTCAGGCGAACGCACTGGCCGTCTTTAAGATCGATTGCGGGAAAAAGAATCATGTCAGGGCTTCCAGCGCAGGAAATTGGAAATCAGGGCGAGGCCGAGCGTCTGGCTTTTTTCCGGGTGGAACTGCGCGCCAGCCATATTGTCGCGACCAACGAAAGCCGTCATCGCGCCACCGTAATTGGTGGTAGCTATGACATCCGCCGGATGTTTCGCCGCCAGATGATAGGAATGCACGAAATAGGCATGCAAGCCGTCAGAGCCGGTTCTGATACCGTCGAACAGGGGATGCTGATGCCGGATTTCCAGCGTATTCCAGCCAATCTGCGGGATTTTAAGCGCCGGATCGGAGGGCGTCATTTCAATGACATCGCCTTCGATCCAGCCAAGCCCCATGCTGACAGTCTTTTCGAGACCGCGCGAAGACATCAGCTGCATTCCGACGCAGATGCCGAGGAAGGGATGAGCTTTTTTCTCGACGGCTTCGATAAGCGCCTCATGCATGCCGGGCACAGCTTCGAGACCGGCGCGGCAATCGGCATACGCGCCGACGCCTGGCAGGACGATGCGGTCCGCAGATGCGACGTGATCCGGCTTATCGGTCAGGTCAATGGTTGCATTGATGCCGGCTTCGCGGGCGGCGCGCTCGAAAGCCTTGGTGGCCGAACGCAGGTTGCCAGAACCGTAGTCGATAATCGCGACGCGCATGTCAGCGCCTTCCATTCAAGTCGAAAAGAAACGATCCGGAGGGATCGTTGACGAAGTTTTTGTCACCGCTCTTCTGCGGCGAGGGGGTCCATACCGGCTGCGACAGCTGTCCCGACGACTCGGTATTTTCGGAAAGATCGGAGAAATATATCTCTTCGGCACTCGAAAGATCAGGGGCGGAAATGACCGAGGTCATCTTCCAGCCCTTGCCTATCAGGTGCCGGACGAGAAAATCGCGCCCCTCCAGTGCAGTGATGAGGGCAATGGCGACGCTGCACAAAATGCCCACCGGTTCGAATCCGGGTAACATTGATGCGAAACCGGCCAGAACGAGAACTGCAAATACGACGATCGCGGCCAGCCACAGCCGGTTTACGGCCAGCCACAGCCAGGGCGCAATAAGTGCCAGCCAGACGAAACGGTCTGCTATGAAGCGGGTCGTCTTGTGGTCCCTGTCCGGCCCGTTGGGGGCTTCCAGAACGAGATAGCTTGTCATGGGCTTCCTGACAGCTTTGGCGGTCAGGCCAGCATGCCCTTTGTCGAGGGAACGCGGCCTGCTTGCCGGGGGTCGATCTCGGTTGCCGCGCGAAGAACGCGGGCAACGGCCTTGAAGCATGTTTCGGCGATATGATGGTTGTTGGCGCCGTAATGGTTCAGGATATGCAGCGTGATGCCGGCATTCTGGGCCAGCGCCTGAAAGAATTCGCGCACAAGCTCGGTGTCGAATGTGCCGATCTTCGGCGCGGAGAAGTTGACATTCCACACAAGGAAGGGACGGCCGGAAATATCCACGGCAGCCTTGGTCATCGTCTCATCCATGGCAAGATCGAGCGAGGCGTAGCGGGTAATGCCGCGCCTGTCACCCAACGCCTTCGCGATGGCCTGGCCGATGGCGATGCCGGTATCTTCGACCGTATGGTGATCATCGATATGCAGGTCACCTTGAACCTCGATATCCATGTCGATCAGCGAATGGCGGCTCAGCTGGTCCAGCATATGATCGAAAAATCCCACCCCGGTGGAAATTGTCGACTTGCCGGTGCCGTCGATATCCACGCGCACCGAAACCGAGGTTTCGTTGGTCTTGCGGATGATCTCGCCTTTACGTTCTGCCATCTTTGGCCGCTCCGTGAAAATGTCGCCGTTCCTTATCAGCACGAGACACAAATATCCAGTTGTTCCATCGTCTTGAATGATCTGCGCAAAACAGTGCCGTGCGGGCAGGATTTGCAATCGTGAAAAGCAAACTTACATAGATGCCGAGAAGGGCCGGATGCCGGCCCGTTAACCGCAGGCCCGGTAGGGCAGACAGGTGTTTGATGACAACGATTATTACAGTCAGGAAGGGCGGCAAGGTCGTCATGGCTGGCGATGGTCAGGTAAGTCTTGGCCAGACCGTCATGAAGGGCAATGCCCGCAAGGTTCGTCGCATTGGCAAGGGTGAAGTGATTGCCGGTTTTGCCGGCGCAACGGCGGACGCCTTCACGCTGCTCGACCGTCTCGAAAAGAAACTCGAGCAATATCCCGGTCAGCTCATGCGCGCAGCCGTAGAGCTTGCAAAGGACTGGCGCACGGATAAATATCTGCGCAACCTCGAAGCCATGATGCTGGTGGCCGACAAATCCACGACACTCGCCATCACCGGTAATGGTGACGTGCTGGAACCCGAACATGGTGCGATCGCCATCGGCTCCGGCGGCAACTACGCCTTTGCGGCTGCCCGCGCCATGATGGATACGGACAAGTCGGCAGAGGAGGTGGCGCGCAAGTCGCTCGATATCGCCGCCGATATCTGCGTTTACACCAACCATAACCTCGTCATCGAAACCCTCGACGCCGAGTAAGCATATTTCTCACCCAAGGGTCCTGTGGGCCGGGCCAGAATGGCCGGCCGGAACAGGAAAGCCGAGAGGACAGAATGACCACTTTTTCTCCCCGGGAAATTGTCTCGGAACTGGATCGCCACATCATCGGCCAGCATGATGCGAAACGTGCGGTCGCGATTGCGCTGCGCAACCGTTGGCGTCGCCAGCAGCTCGATGAGAGCCTGCGCGACGAAGTGATGCCGAAAAACATCCTGATGATCGGACCGACCGGTGTCGGCAAGACGGAGATTTCCCGCCGTCTCGCCAAGCTTGCCGGCGCGCCCTTCATCAAGGTCGAAGCGACCAAATTTACCGAAGTCGGTTATGTCGGTCGCGATGTCGAGCAGATCATCCGCGATCTGGTCGAGATCGGCATTGGCCTCGTGCGTGAAAAGAAGCGCGCGGAAGTACAGGCCAAGGCGCATCAGAGCGCCGAAGAGCGGGTGCTCGACGCACTGGTCGGATCGACCGCGTCACCCGCGACACGTGAGAGCTTCCGCAAGAAGCTGCGCGATGGCGAGCTGGACGACAAGGAAATCGACATCGAAGTGGCCGACAGCGGTTCGGGCATGCCCGGCTTTGAAATACCCGGCATGCCGGGTGCCAATATCGGCGTTCTCAACCTGTCGGAAATGTTTGGCAAGGCGATGGGCGGACGTACCAAGAAGGTGCGCACCACCGTCTCGAAATCCTATACCGATCTCGTTCGCGACGAATCCGACAAGCTGCTCGATAATGACATGATCCAGCGCGAAGCGGTGAAGTCGGTGGAAAATGACGGCATCGTCTTCCTCGATGAGATCGACAAGATTGCTGCGCGCGATGGCGGCATGGGTGCCGGCGTCTCGCGTGAAGGCGTGCAGCGCGATCTTCTGCCGCTCGTTGAAGGCACGACTGTATCGACCAAATACGGGCCGGTGAAAACCGACCACGTTCTGTTCATCGCTTCCGGCGCGTTCCATGTGGCAAAGCCGTCCGACCTTCTGCCGGAGCTTCAGGGCCGCCTGCCGATCCGTGTCGAGCTGAAGCCGCTGACGAAGGAGGACTTCCGCCGTATCCTGACCGAGACGGAAGCAAGCCTCATCCGCCAGTACAAGGCGCTGATGGCGACGGAAGAACTCGATCTCGACTTCACGGACGATGCGATCGACGCTCTGGCCGACGTGGCTGTTCATCTCAACTCGTCGGTCGAGAATATCGGTGCGCGCCGCCTGCAGACGGTGATGGAGCGTGTTCTCGACGAGATTTCCTTCAACGCACCCGATCGTGGTGGCTCTGCCGTCAAGATCGATCAGGAATATGTCAAAAAGCACGTCGGCGATCTTGCCGCCGATACGGATTTGTCCCGCTATATTCTCTGAATATCTTGGAGAGCAACGACACGAGAGTGCGGCCACATTTGCCGCACTCTTTTATTTTATGGCCTTGTCTCGCATTCAGCCCCCTTTTTGTTTATGGGAAAGGCTGCATTCCGGTTGGAACCGCTTTATGGAATGGTCCGGTTTTCTCTTGGTTCGGGAGAGGTCGGCTTGAGAAAAGGCATTCGCTCGTGCGCAAAACTCTTCTGGCATTTGCCGCCGCTTTGACGTTCACCGTTGTCTCGTCTTCTTATGCCGAGGCCGCGACGGTCGTCCCGCCTGGCAATCGCAATGCCGAACAGCCGGGCATTCCGGGGGCTTCCGCACGTCGAACCAAGGGTTCCAATACGTCTTTCGAGCGTAAATACCAGAAGGTGATCGACCTCCTGTCTTCCGACAAGGCACTGATCGGCAAGATCAAGTCTACTGCCGGGCGCTACGGTATCGATCCGATCCACATGATCGGGGCGATTGTCGGCGAGCATACCTATAACGTCGACGCCTATGACCGCCTGCAATCCTACTACGTCAAGGCCGCCTCCTATGCCGGCAGCAGCTTCCGTTTCGGCTACAAGGACGAAACCATCGCGCAGTTTCTGACGCATTCGCAATTCGCCAGGTGCCAGTCGAAAAAGGATTCCTATAGCCTTTGGAACTGTCGGGAAGACGTCTGGGACGACAGCTTCCGCGGCAAGACGGTAGATGGCGTTGCCTATCCGAACAATCGTTTCAGCGCTGTATTTTTCCAGCCCTTTTATGCCGGACAGACCTTCGGTCTCGGCCAGATCAATCCGCTCACGGCATTGATGTTGTCCGACATGGTGTCGAAAACCTCAGGTTATGAGAAGCTCGACGAAAACGATGCGACCGCCGTTTATACCGCGATCATGGACCCGGATCGCTCGCTCGCCTTCATGGCAGCTTCCATCCGCAAATCGATCGACGACTACAGGTCGATTGCCGACATGGATGTTTCCAAAAATCCTGGTGTAACGTCCACGCTTTATAATGTCGGCGGATCCGCGCAGCGCGCTGCCGCTCTCGCCCAGAAAAATCGTCAGCGCGCCGCAGGTGGAGAACAGCCGCTTTTGCCGGAAGAAAACTATTACGGCTGGCTGGTGAACGATCGCATCAAGGATTTGCAGGCGCTTTTGTAGAAAAAGACGATTATCGTCGGCATTATTTCCAAAACGGAAATAATATTTGGTTGCCTCTCGCAATTGACGAGCGCCTGCCTCAGCGTCCAATCTGCGCCCTTAAGATAAAGAGGAGGCGCATGTGAGCCGCACCAATAAATTCGGTCTTTCCATTGATGACAGGCTTTATGCTTTTTTGACGGATGACGTTCTGCCGGGCACGGGTCTTGATGCAGAAACCTTCTTCGAAGGCTTTTCCGCCATCGTCCACGAGCTTTCCCCTAAGAATCGTGAATTGCTCGCAAAGCGCGACGCCTTGCAGGAAAAACTGGATGGCTGGTACCGGCAGAATGGCGCCCCGACGGATTTTGATGTCTATGAGGGCTTCCTGAAGGAAATCGGCTATCTGCTGCCGGAAGGACCCGGCTTCAAGGTCGAAACCAGCAACGTCGATTCGGAAATTGCCGCTGTCGCAGGCCCGCAGCTTGTCGTGCCGGTCATGAATGCCCGTTATGCGCTGAACGCCGCCAATGCCCGCTGGGGTTCGCTTTACGATGCACTTTACGGCACGGATGCCATTTCTGACGCCGATGGTGCGGAAAAGGGCAGGGGCTATAATCCGAAACGCGGCGAAAAGGTCATTGCCTGGGCGCGGAACTTCCTCAACGAATCAGCTCCGCTCGAAACGGCAGGCTGGTCGGATGTGACCGGATTCAAGATCGTTGACGGCCTCTTGCAGCTTGCAATCGGTGACAGCAAAACGGGCCTGAAAGATGCCGAGCAATTCAAGGGCTTTACCGGCGATGCGGAAAAGCCGGCAACGATCCTGCTTGGCAAGAATGGTCTTCACACCGAGATCGTCATCGATCCCTCGACGGAAATCGGCAAGGGTGACAAGGCGGGCATCTCGGATGTCATTCTCGAATCGGCACTGACAACCATCATGGACTGCGAGGATTCCGTTGCCGCTGTTGATGCCGAGGACAAGGTGCTGGTTTATGGCAACTGGCTTGGCCTGATGCGCGGCGACCTGACGGAGAAGGTGTCCAAGGGTGGTAACACCTTCACCCGTAGTCTCAACCCGGATCGTTATTACACCGCCCCCGATGGTGGAGCACTTACTCTGCCGGGGCGGTCCCTGATGCTGGTGCGTAATGTCGGTCACCTCATGACCAATCCGGCGATCCTTGACAAGGATGGCCGCGAGGTGCCGGAAGGTATCATGGACGCCGTCGTCACAGCGCTGATTGCGCTTTACGATGTCGGCCCCTCCGGCCGTCGCCAGAATTCCCGTGCCGGTTCCATGTATGTCGTCAAGCCGAAGATGCACGGGCCGGAGGAAGTCGCCTTCGCCAACGAGATTTTCACGCGGGCCGAAAAGCTTGTCGGCATGGCGCCGAACACCATGAAAATGGGCATCATGGACGAGGAACGCCGCACCACGGTCAACCTGAAGGAAAGCATTCGCGCGGCAAAAGACCGGGTCGTCTTCATCAATACCGGCTTCCTCGACCGCACGGGCGACGAAATTCATACCTCGATGGAAGCGGGTCCGATGATCCGCAAGGGCGATATGAAACAGGCGGCCTGGATTGCGGCTTACGAGAACTGGAACGTCGATATCGGTCTGGAATGCGGCCTTTCCGGCCATGCGCAGATCGGTAAGGGCATGTGGGCCATGCCTGACCTGATGGCCGCCATGCTGGAGCAGAAGATCGCGCATCCGAAGGCAGGCGCCAACACCGCCTGGGTACCTTCACCCACGGCTGCGACGCTGCATGCCACGCATTATCACAAGGTCGATGTCGCAGCCGTTCAGGACGACCTGAAAAGCCGGGGCCGGGCAAAACTCTCCGATATTCTATCGGTGCCGGTCGTGCCGCGTCCCAATTGGACGCCCGAGGAAATCCAGCGCGAACTCGACAACAACGCGCAGGGTATTCTGGGATATGTCGTGCGCTGGGTCGATCAGGGCGTCGGCTGCTCCAAGGTGCCTGATATCAACAATGTCGGACTGATGGAGGACCGCGCCACGCTGCGCATCTCCGCGCAGCATATGGCCAACTGGCTGCGCCATGGCGTGGTTACGCAAGAGCAGATCGTTGAGACCATGAAACGCATGGCCGCCGTGGTCGATAGCCAAAATGCCGGAGATCCGGCCTATCTGCCGATGGCGTCCAACTTTGAAGGATCGGTCGCTTTTCAGGCCGCCGTCGAACTTGTGCTGAAAGGCCGGGAGCAGCCTAACGGTTATACGGAACCGGTTCTGCACCGCCGTCGCCTCGAACTGAAGGCGAAGCAGGCGGCTTGAGGCCGACAGGCACTCCAGAGCACGTCTTGTCTGAACGCAATGTTCGACGTGCTCTACCTTAAAACCGCTATGCACTTTTACTGGGAATGCTCCAGAAACAAAAAAGCCGCCGGGAATTCCACGGCGGCTTTTTCTTTGTCTGGTATCTGATCTTACTGGATCACGACAACCTTGGTGCTGCGGCCGGGACGGACGCGGCTGTAAAGGTCGATAACGTCCTGGTTGATCATGCGGATGCAGCCGGAAGAGGCGGCGGTGCCGATCGATGCCCATTCAGGCGAACCGTGGATACGGAACAGCGTGTCCTGTCCCTTTTCGTTGAAGAGATACATGGCGCGCGCGCCGAGCGGGTTGGAAAGACCCGGACCCATGCCTGCCTCGACATACTTTGCGACTTCCGGCTTGCGGTCGGCCATTTCCTTCGGCGGATGCCACATCGGCCATTCCTGCTTCCAGGCGACATAGGCTTCGCCGGCCCAGGCAAAACCAGCCTTGCCAACGCCGATGCCGTAACGAACTGCGCGGTTGCCGGGCAGGATATAATAAAGGAAACGCTCACGCGTATTGACGATGATCGTGCCCGGCCGTTCGTTATTCTGGAATTCGACGATCTGACGACGGAACTTCTCGTTCACACGATTGATCGGGATGGCGGGCAGCGCATAGCCCGCGTCGGTCACAGGGCCGTAAACATCGTTGAAGATCTGGACGGTTTCGACCTTTGCCGGAACCGGGTTAGCGACCGGCACTGACGCCGCTACCTGGCCGGATGATTGGGATGTGGTTTCGGCGCAGCCGGCCAGAGCCAGTGCTGCCGTCAGACCGAGTGCAGTCAATGAGGTACGGATGCGCATATCGTTCTCGCGGAAAATTCGCCAAATTGTGCGAAGGAGTAGGCTTAATTGGATAAATCGGTTATTTTCCATTAAGCCGTTCTTGGCAAGCCGATACGCTGCTGCAGGACGAATGTGACTTTAAAATTGCCGGTTGATTGCCTTTTTGCAACAATAGGCCAAACGCCTCAGTAGCCTTTATCCATGACTATTCTTTCGCTTACCAACAATAATCCGTTAATCGACGGTCGCCAGTCGGACAAGGCGATGCTGGTGCGCCGCGGCGTTCAGGTGCTTTTGCACGAGATGCGACATTCGGTTTTGCCGGAACTGCCGCTTGCAAGCGGACGACGGGCCGATCTCATCAGCCTTTCGGCAAAGGGTGAAATCTGGATTATCGAAATCAAATCCTCGATCGAGGACTTCCGCGTCGATCGCAAATGGCCGGAATACCGCCTGCATTGCGACCGGCTGTTTTTTGCCACCCATCCGGAAGTGCCGGTCGAAATCTTTCCGGAAGAATGTGGGCTTATCCTGTCGGATGGCTATGGCGCCCATATGCTTCGCGATGCGCCGGAGCATAAATTACCGCCCGCAACCCGCAAATCGGTGATGCTGGATTTCTCGAGAACCGCTGCAACCCGGCTGATGCTGGCGGAGTGGACGACCGGGCGCAGCTTCGGAGAGTGATACCCGGTTCCAGACCATATCCAGACGTAAAACCGCTTCTCACTTATACTGTAAATGCTCTACTTCGGCGCGCGTTTCGCCAGAATGCGCTGCAGCGTTCTCCGGTGCATGTTAAGCCGGCGGGCGGTTTCCGAGACGTTGCGCTCGCACATTTCATAAACGCGCTGAATATGCTCCCAACGAACCCGGTCGGCCGACATCGGGTTTTCGGGCACTTCAGTCTTTTCTCCCTTGCGCTGCGTCAGCGCATTGAAGACATCGTCCGCATCGGCCGGTTTGGCAAGATAATCCAGCGCCCCAAGCTTCACGGCGGTAACGGCGGTTGCGATATTGCCGTAGCCCGTCAGGACGACAATCTGCGTATCGTCCCGGTACTGCCGGATGGCTTCGATGACCTCGAGACCATTGCCATCCGTAAGCCGCAAATCAACGACCGCATATTTGGGCGGCGCAGCCTTGGAACGGGCAATGCCTTCGCTGACCGTCTCGGCGGTATCGACGATAAATCCGCGTGTTTCCATGGCCCGGGCAAGCCGGCGCAGGAAGGGACCGTCGTCATCGACGATCAGCAGCGATCTGTCAGCTCCGATCGGGTCGTCGTCATCCGTTGTCGCGCTGATGGGGGTCTGGTCTTCTGTCGTCATGTCTCAGGCCTTTCGGCAACTTAGTCGGTTTTTTCTTCTTATCGCCGCTTCCACGTGGATGGTAAAGTCAACGGTCTCTTTTATCGTCCATAAGCGCTCGAGGCCAGATGATTGTGACCCGCGCTCCGGTTCCGCTCAAACCGCGATTTTCGAAGGTAACGGTGGCGCCGGAGCGTTCCAGCAATGTCTTTGCAATGAAAAGCCCGAGTCCCAGCC
>NZ_WJOK01000048.1 GCF_009649785.1 Agrobacterium tumefaciens
GTATAGATTAATATAAATAGTGAATATATCGATATTGATTTACTGTGAATCCGTCGAGTCTGCTGATGATAAGGGGTACATATCGCTGATCTCGGCATTCAGTGCCTCGGCGGCCGCGCTGTTGCACTGCAAAATTCGTCTGTAGGATACGTCCCTCCGTTTGCTGGCTCGATTTAATCCCAGACGCCGCAATTTATAGATTCAGAGAATGATTCCGCGGTACAAGAGCCAAACGTTTGTGTCCAAGCGCGAAGGCCTTTTGGTCGGTCGATGGAGTATTTCATTAACTTTAGTGCAAGAAGCAGTACTTTGCTGAGCAAGATATGCATGTAAAGATTTGAAATGTTGATCAAACCTCAGGCAAGGACGAGAAGAATTTTGTTGGACTTCCTAATTTCTACCCCTGCCGTGTTCGCCGCATCAATCGCTGCTTTCGCCGCAATTCTAACCGCGACCGCCACGTTGTTTATTAATCGCCGCTTGCAGCTTATCGACCTTGATCTGAAACGTTCGACTGCGGCAATTGCGAAACAGACTGCCGACATAGCGGCCAAACAGGCCGATCTCAAGGAAAGCGAGCTCAGAGCAGCAGCAGCTTTTAGAGCGTCCGATACTTTGCTGAAGCGGCACGAAGCACTTCGAAATGATGTATGTTCGCTTCTCACTCTGCTCGACCTAAATCGCTTATCGCCGGGGCCTATTCAAGGAGAGGTCCGAAAGGAAATCGTAACGAAATGCAACTCGATTTCCCTTTTCGTTTCTCCCCGCGGGAAATTTGATGAGACGCTGAACGTCCAGCTTGACCACGTCACGGCCTTTCTGGATGAAGGCGAGGGCTACTGGCGGCATCGACCAGGTTTTTTGCCGCTTTTCGGTTAAATTGCTGGAACCTTATCGATGCAGAATTTGACAGGATTCGCGATACCATTCAAAAAGGTGAACTTGTTGCCAGACGTCAACCCGAAGCGCGTACGTTTGTATGACAGCAGGAGGCCCGACGATTGCGGGAGGGCGGAGTCTTTCTAGTTGATCTCGCACCCCACAAAGGGACCAGCCAGCGTTATCCACCGTCGGCCGTGCAGCGACGCGCTATTGCGGATGCTGGTGAACATCGTAGAAGCGGTAGTGGCTGACATGATGTCCGCCGAATGCCTTATGAATAAGCCAAAACCTCGCGCCCAACAGCAGCAATTCTGAGGCAGAGCCAATTCTCCGCGCAAATGTTTTGCCTAGTTGAGAATTTCCATCGGCATTGCGAAAGAAATTGGCTTAACCGTAAGCCATAATATAGCTTCGGATATTCTCGACCATCTTGCCAGGGCTTCTAGCTGCATTGGGATGCGACGCTTAATTACGGAGCCTGAATGACAGAGGAAGAAACGGTAAACTTTAAAGTCGACGGCCAACAGGTCATAGGTACTCTTCGAATGCCTGAGAAAGTCGAAGGTCCCTTCTATCTGCTTCTGCATGGCTTTGGCGGGACCCGTAACGAGTTGAGGATTGCTTCCACGGGAGAAGGAATCTTTGCCTATGTTGCAAGGACGCTGGCGGCTCTCGGGTTTCCCAGCCTTCGGATCGACTTCCGTGGGTCGGGCGACAGTGACGGGCGTTTTTCCGACACAACATATTCGAAGCAAGTCGCGGATGCCGTCGCCGCAATGGATTTTCTCGACAGTCGAACCGCATCCGTCCACACGGGAATCATTGTCCTTGGATGGAGCCAAGGAGGGCTCGTTGCCGCGATAGCCGCAGCTCAGACGAAACGTCCTGCCGGCGTCGCGTTGTGGGCGGCGGTCGCAGAGCCAAAGGTATCGTTCCCCAAGCTCATCGGGATGGAGGTCTACAACCGAGGTCTGAACAGTGCGACTGCGACGGACCTGACAATGCCATGGGGCGCCACTCTAAGCGTCGGTCCAGACTTTTTTGCTGAGGTCGAAAATGTCGCCCCGCTTTCTGAGGTTGGGGCCTTTCCGGGGCCGCTTTTCATTGCGGAGGGCACTCTGGATATGGACATTCCTGCGGGAAGTGCCCAACAATACGCCAACGCGCACAACGGTCTCAATCGGGTGTGGACGGCACCTATGAATCATATCTTCAATACCGACAAAGACACGGCAACGCTGGAACAGCTGATAGATGCAATGGTAGTATTTTTTCAAGAGACTGGGTCTTTATCCCAAACCAGGCCTTGTCCTTAGCCGAATAATTTGAGGTTTTGAGGGCTCGTCGCAAACGCTTCGGTTGATTGAGCCTGCCACAAGAGGGCTTCGTTTTGCTGAGTTAACTTTTTAGTGTCCGAAGAGCCACGGAAGCAAATTGCTCTGGTTGCGTGATGAAACAGTTCAAGGTGCGGCCCCCAGCGTCATATGACATTAACAAATGTGAATCCAACCTTTAATGTCAATTATTTCGGGGGGTCGCGGGTTCGTATCCTCTCACATCAGGATTTTTGTCAATTGTTCATTCGAGTGGCATCGAATTTCTCCTTCGTAGGCGGATCCACGGTCTGAGCCCTTAGCAATTACCGGCCCGGTTCTCGGGCTGACCTGCCACTGAACTTTCATCCAGTGGCGATTAGAGCCCCGGCGGTTTTGAATACGCCAAGTGGCGCGGTGTGAGCAACCGGCGGAAACGCGAAGCTTTCATTTTGCGCAGCGTTGGAGCCGGTTGCGGCGATGGACCCGGCATAGTCGGCCGGGGTCTGATATCCGAGCGATGAGTGCGGCCGGAAATTGTTGTAATCTTCGGCCCATTCAGCGATGGCGCTTCGGGCATGATCGAGGCCGAAGAACAGGCTTTTGTTGAGCAATTCGTCACGCATTCGCCCGTTGAAGCTCTCGACATAGCCGTTTTGCATGGGCTTTCCCGGCGCGATGTAATGCCACTCGACCTTGTGATCCTTCGACCAGGCAAGGATGGCATTCGAGGTGAGTTCGGTGCCGTTATCGGAGACAATCATTCCGGGCTTGCCGCGTCGTTCGATCAGCATCGTCAGCTCCCGTGCGACACGGCGGCCGGAGATTGAGGTGTCTGGAATTGCTGCCAGGCATTCACGCGTCACATCATCGACGATGTTGAGCACCCGAAACCTCCGTCCGCAGGCGAACTGGTCGTGGACGAAATCCAGCGACCAGCGGGCGTTTGCCTTCGCTTCGACCAGGATCGGAGCACGCGTGCCGACAGCACGGCGTCGGGCCTTCCGCTTGCGTACTGAAAGCCCTTCCTCGCGATACAGCCGATAGATGCGATTGACGCCGGACGGCTCTCCCTCCCGCCGAAGCAGGACGAACAGTCGACGGTAGCCGAAACGCCGTCGCTCATTAGCCAACTCGCGCAGCCTTGCTCGCAACTCGGTCTCCACCGGTCGGTTCGACCGGTAACGGATCGTCTTGCGATCGGCAGATATGATCTGGCAGGCCCGCCGTTCCGAAAGCCCCATGACGGTCTTCAGGTGCGTGACGGCTTCACGCTTGGCGGCGGGCCCTACCATTTTTTTTGGAGAAGCTCGCGGAGTGCGGCCGCATCAAGCATCTGTTCGGCGAGCAGCTTCTTCAGCCTGGCGTTCTCGTCCTCAAGCGCCTTCAGCCGCTTCGCCTCAGAGACCTCCATGCCGCCGTATTTGGCTTTCCAGTTGTAAAACGTTGCTTCTGAAATTCCATGCCTGCGGCAAAGGTCGGCCACCTTCGCGCCAGCCTCCTGCGCCTTCAACACCGCAATAATCTGCTCTTCCGTAAATCGCTGCTTCTTCATGCGTCCGTCCTTTAATGGGCCGGACTCTAATCCATTCTGGAGGAAATTCGCAGTGGCAGGTCACGCGACAAACCGGTATGCCGACTGATCTCGCGGATCGACTGCTTCTCGCGAAGCTTCATCCGACGGATGATGTTTAAAAGTCCCATGTGGATCACTCCGTTGCCCCCGTCGCTCACCGCGTTGGGGGAAGGTTCACATGGCTCAATTCTCAATGGAAATTATGCGTCTAACCGGCTCAGTTCCGCGTGAAAACCAACATTCTAGATATTAAGCCCTAAAATCATGCATTCGCCGCAACTGTATTGGGGGACCTTGTTCAGGGCTCGCGTACTTTAACGAACGCTCTCGACATACAACTCTAAATAAGCGATTGATTTTGGAGTTGTCACGGAAATTCACATGCAGCAGCGGCCCTATTTACAGAAATCCATTGTCGAGCTCAGAGCCATATTCGAACAATTCAGGGACGATGAAACGGAACTGAAGAGCTTGGCCTTCGAGCTTTCGAAACGAACTGTCCAGAAGGCTGCGACTCTCGGTCAAGAGGTTGATACTGCTCTCAGACAACTGGCAAGTTCAAAGAGTGGCGGAAACCTCCCAGTAGGTGCTTCGGACCCGGCTTTGGTGAAGCGAAATTCCAGTCCACCAATACGACAACCATCGCAAATTTCGGTACCCGAATCAGTTTTGAAACTGCCAGATTTGGAAGTGTTCAAACCCAGCGGGCGAAAAGACGACCCTTCCTCGATACTGGCTGCCTGGACTGCCCTGGAGGCACTATCGCCTCAAAGTTACAAACGGCCGGAAGAACTAGCGTCTGGGGAACGAAGCCGAATAGTGCCCCTGGTCGAGGCGGGGCTTCCGTGGGAACGCGGCCTCAAGGCAAAGCCCAAACATCGGTTGTATTTCCAGGTTGTTCTCGGCTGCATCACCCTGGACCGTGCGACAGACCTTTTGGTGGAAGCTTTTGATGAGGATGAAGAGCGTTCAAGACCAGATGGACGTAAGGCGGTCATCGCGGCTGTCCTCGTCGACAAAGAAGGTTATCTTCTGGATGAGAACGCCATCGCGGTATCGAGCTTTGCCTGGGCTCTGCGGCAGGCATTGGCGCTTAATCTCGACCAGCTTGGCAACTGGCCAGTTGCTCAGGCATCGGTGTTGGAGAAACTGGAAAAGCTAGTCCGGCGAAAAGACAAGGACGGCAATCCATTGCCTTTGGATGTCGCCACGATAACTGCAGCCCACGAGTGGCTGGTGGGGGAGTTCGATGTTCCTCGTGATCTTGTTGACGCACCATCCTTCGCGCTCAAGGTTTTCCATCATTTCAACTCGAGGACGCCACCTGAGCCTTCACTTCTCAATTCCTTCTTTCTCGATGATATCGGCCTTGCATCGCAGCTCGTGTCATCCGGCAAGCAAGGGGAGGGGCTCAGCCGATTTCTTGGGATTTCGAAGGTTAAGGAAGCAGTTGATGTGTTGGCGCCGCCGGCGACGATCGAGCCATACGTCGCACCTGCCAAGATGCCTCAAGCCCGCTGGCCTTCCAGCGGTCACCATCCACTCGTCCTGCTGCAACAAGCTGCGGTGAATGTTGCCAGAGCGGAATTGGGCGATAAAGCCGGCCTGATTGGTGTGAATGGGCCGCCGGGAACCGGCAAGACAACGCTGCTGCGTGATATTGTCGTTGGATGTGTACTCGATCGTGCAACAGCCATGGTGCAGTTTGAAAAGCCGGCTGACGCATTTTCGACGACAGGCCAGAAAATGGGCGTGGGCGGCAATGCGTTTTTCCATTTCTACCGGGTAGATCCAACGTTGCGAGGGCATGAGATTGTCATTGCCTCAAGCAACAATAAAGCCGTCCAGAACGTCAGCGAAGAATTGCCGCTTCATAAGAACAATGGGCGAGCCGATGAGATTTCTTATCTGCGCTCGATCAGCGACCTTGTCGCAAACCCACGACGCTTCGGTGTTGAGGATGACGAGGATTCAAATGTCACACAGAAGCAAACCTGGGGACTGATCGCGGCCGTCCTGGGTAACGGAGGAAAACGCTCTGCCTTTCAGCAGACTTTTTGGTGGCATGAGGATGGTGGCTTCCGCATCTATCTGAAAGCGGCCAAGGGTGATGACTTCCTGCGTGAAATCAAGGATGACGACGGAAAAGTAATCCGTCGCGAAATCCCGTCAGTCGTGACGAATGAGACGCCGCCTGTCAGTGAAGCAGCAGCCCTCACGAATTGGCGAAAGGCGCGCAATCGGTTTCGGACCCTGCGCAAGGAGATCGATCAAGATCTTGCAGGTATCGAGCAGGTTCGGAAATCCTGCAGACTATTGCCTGTTGCGCAAAACGCTGTTGCTGCGATGTCGGCCAAACGAGACCAATTGGTTTCGTTTGCTAAGCAGGCTGGCGATCAGAAGCGGGACGCAGAGACGGCGCTTGCTGCGGCACAGGCGGAGTTTGATCGGGCGCAGCGAGATTCGCACGCTCATATTCTTGCGCGTCCGGGATTTTTTGCCCGTTTGTTCGGGACGTCTTCCTGGCGAAGCTGGCAGACCCGCAAGATTGACATTGACAACCTTTGCGATAGAGCGCGAGCGAGATGGACGGACGCATCCAAAGTGCTTGAAGCCGCCAAGGCGGAATTTTGCCGGCGGCAAGAGCAACTCGATCGGATTGACGAGGAACTCAGCGCGCTCCGATCGGGTATCACTGGTCACCTCGAAACTATTGAATCTGCGAGAAAGGTGCTTGGCGACCGCATCATTGACAACAGGTTCTTCGCTCAATCCCACGAGCTGATCAATCTAGCTGCTCCGTGGCTTCCGGATAGCCTTCACCGCAGGCGTGAGGACTTGTTCGCGGCAGCATTGAACGTTCAGAAAGCATTCGTCGACGCTTCTGCGCAGAAGGTTCTTCACAACCTTAACATCTTGATGAATGCCTTCACCGCCGGGGCTTTGGGGAACCCGGCACACAAAGCGCTTCTGGGTGATCTCTGGTCAACCCTCTTCATGGTTATCCCTGCTGTGTCGACCACTTTCGCATCCGTCAATACGATGTTTGGCGATCTCGGTTCGGAAGCTATTGGTTGGCTTCTGGTCGACGAAGCTGGGCAGGCCGTGCCGCAAGCCGCAGTGGGCGCAATCATGAGGGCGAAACGTTGTATTGTGGTCGGGGACCCACTCCAGATTCCACCAGTGGTCTCACTACCCGAGAAGCTGAACCTCGAGATTTGCAAATTCTTCAACGTTGATCCAGATCGGTGGTCTGCCCCAACTGCATCAGTTCAGACCTTGGCGGATCACGGTTCATCATTTCAGTCAACGTTCAACGCAGATGCCGGTCTGCGAAAGGTTGGATTTCCCCTTCTTGTACATCGGCGATGCCAGGATCCGATGTTTTCAGTGTCAAACGCAATCGCCTATGACGGACAAATGGTGCATGCCGTTGCAAAGCCCGATCCCGGAGAGATTGGTGCGGCGTTCGGGCCTTCATGCTGGTTCGATATCGACGCCGACGCGGAAACCAAGTGGTCTTCCGGAGAAGGCGAGATAGTGGTCCGTATGATGCGCAAGATTGCGATGCTTGGCATCGTCTCTCCAGACGTATTTGTAATATCGCCGTTCAAGATCATCGAAACGGAAATGCGCCGACGGCTGGAGCGGGAGAAGGATTTGTTCTACGCGATCGGCGAAGACGCTGCCACATGGGTCAGAGATCGCGTCGGCACGATTCACACATTCCAGGGCCGTGAGGCGGAGACTGTTATCCTGTTGCTCGGTGCTCCCAAACCAGGCCAGCACAGGGCGCGCATGTGGGCAGGCAACCCGCCCAATATTCTCAACGTCGCGATTTCCCGGGCGAAGCAGAACCTTTACGTGGTCGGCTCTCACGCGGCGTGGTCTGGCGCCGGTCAAAGCTTCCAGACGTTAATACGATCGATGCCAGTCCGGAAATTGTAACGAGTGTTGGTCAACTGAGGCTAGTGATTTTTGTTGAGGCTTATCGCTTCAGGGGGAATTGGAATATGGCGCGACGGGGTGGGTTGGAAAAGTTTGTTATGGCGATGGCCCGGGAAGCAGCACGGCAGCAACGTGTGAGTGCCGCGAACCGCAAACGACAGGTCAGAGAGGCCGAAAAACAAGAGCGGCAAAGGCTTCGGGATGAAAGCCTATATCAGCGACAGCAGGTTGTTTCTCAACGGGAGGCTCAGAAAGCAGCGGCTTTGCGCAAGGTCGAAGACCGACAACAGGAAGCCGATTATCAGACTTCCGAGATCGCTGATCGCGTGCAAGAACTGGAAGATGTTCTAAACGACACCCTGGCGATAGACGATACATTGGACTTTGACAGTCTCCGGGTAAGCCAATCAGCACCTGTACTAAAACTGAATAAAGCCCTGGAGACGGCAGCACAACAGCCGCAGTTAGAGGGTTATCTCGCGGTGGCGCGGCAGCCGTCTAAACTTACATTGCTCGTGCCCGGCGCCAAGAAGCGTTATCAGAGAGCAGTTGATGAGGCAAAAGATCGATATGCGGCTGATCTGGCGGTTTGGCATGAAAAGGAAGCAGAGCGCTTGGATCAGGTTCGTTCTTTAATGAACCAGCATGATAGCGAGCTAAATGCGTTCAATCTGAAAGTGTCTCAACGAAATGCCGAGGTCGACGCATTCAAGGATCTCTATTTCGCTCTCGATCCCGATGCAGTGATTGCCTACAATACAATGGTTCTCGAGCGTTCAAATTACCCGGATTGTTTCCCCAGGGCTTTTTCAATCGGCTACTCAGCTTCATCAAAACAGTTGGTGATCGAGTATGAGCTGCCGACATCAGAAATCGTACCCCAGTGCACTGAGTACCGGTTCGTGAAGGCGCGGGATGTGATCGAAGGAAAGCCGCGGAAACCGGCCGACATTAAGTCAATATACCAGGATGTAATTGCAAGCATCGCGCTTAGAACGTTGCACGAAGTGTTCGAGGCGGATCAGGGGCAGGCGGTCGAAACATGCTGCTTCAACGGCTTCATCCATACAGTCGACCCCGCGACTGGCCGCGATGTGCAGCCACATCTCATTTCCGTAAGGACAACCAAGGAAGTCTTCTCCGCGATTAATCTGGCTCGTGTCGACAAGGCGACATGCCTCAGAAATCTTGGTGCGGCGGTGTCAAGGCATGCCACCGAGGCCCAACCGGTAAAACCCATTGTCGAGTTTGACATGACGGATGCCCGTTTTATCGACCAGACAGACCTTGTTTCCGGCTTGAGCTCTGCACCGAACCTGATGGATCTAACCCCGGGGGAGTTCGAACTTCTGGTCGCAAACCTGTTCGGCCAGATGGGGCTCGAATCCAAGCTCACACGCTCGTCCAAAGATGGTGGCGTGGACTGTATCGCCTATGACAAGAGACCAATATTGGGCGGCAAGGTTGTGATCCAGGCTAAGCGTTATCGGCACACTGTCGGCGTGTCGGCAGTAAGAGACCTCTATGGAACGATGATGAACGAAGGGGCGAACAAAGGCATTTTGGTCACGACGAGCGGATATGGACCCGACGCGTTTAATTTCGCGTCTGACAAGCCTATCGAGTTGGTCGATGGCGGTGGACTTCTCTACCTCCTTCAGGAAATCGGTACGCAGGCTCGTATTATTTTTCCGACAGCATAGATGCACGTCTTGGCATCCATTGAGGATGGCCATGCTTCACAATGAGCACCACCGAAACCGGATGGGCGAAAAGGGCGGTAAATACGGGTACTGTCCTTTCCACACCTCTAGTTTGATATCTGGGCTGCGGTTTGGCGTCCTTTCAAGAGTAAGCTCCTGTCGTTTGCGCTTTACGCCGATGGCAACTTTGCACCGTCATGTCGGTCGTTTCCGAACCTGCCATGAGAAGCTATAGAGGTTAACCAGGTGGGCCGGCGTGCGGCTTACAAAACCACAGAGGTTTCGATATTTGGCTCCTTACGGACGAAACAACTTCGAGCTGAATCCAGCCATTGCAATCAGAGACATATATCGTTTGTTTCTAGTGTTTAGCGGTGACGTGCAGTTTTTTGAACTCACATCGTCACCGGACGATCCACTTAGGTTGATGCGCGACGATCACTTCGCAGACGAGATTACACATTTATTGATTGGCACTGCAGTCGCCAATCGCATCCATGCAGAGCACATGAGCCACTTACGTGTTGATCCAAGAGAGCTAAAGCACCAGCCGATTACCGTGCAGTGTGGCTCGCTCCAACCGGACATCCTAAACAGCAGTCGGGAGATCCCACTCACCTTTGAGCAAGCCTGCAACAAGATTATCCACGCTGTCCATATTGTCCCGGATTGCGGCAATCCAGCTGAAAATCCGTTGAGTAGCGACGTTAAGCTTCGAGGGTTTCTGGGAAAATCAGCTTGGTCTGCGTACCTAAATATTCCGCAGTACGTTCGCGCATCGATTCTGAATTTTCGCGACTGCACGTAATCCCTCGAATGACTGGCAGTGGCAAAATTGCTCTTTTATTACCGTCCTTCGACGCTTATTCGCAGTTTCCTCGAAGAGGCCATAGGACCTATTGGCGAGGGAAAAGGCCGAAGCGATCTTCATCAACCATTCCGGAAAAGTGAATAACACGATCGCCGAGCTCGACATCTGACGGGGGATCCATGTTTTCAACGATGATGGCTTGTCGATCGCTTTGAAGGCTAAGAAGATATCTGTAGAAGTTCCCGTTCAGATTTGTCTCACTTAGGTCGTCGTCTGCACCGTCCGGCTCCCGGTAGGAAAGCAAAGGGGAATCAAGCACGACGATCCCAGGATGGGCCAAATCGTTGTCGGCGCAATATTGCAGAAGCGATATCGTGAAAGCTGACTGCGTGATTGCCCTGTGTGTTTCGGCGTGGAATATTGACCCCTCTGGCGGGGTGATCGGCGTCCAATTTTGGGTCTGACGCAATTTCGATGACATCAGGGTGCTCCGACGATACGTGCCTCAAGCAAATCGAGTTTCCCGCGCCCGTACATCTGGCGCTTGATGAGTTTCAGCTTGGTGATCTGGCCCTCTGTCTGGCCGTTCGACCAAATTGAAGTGATTGCATTTTGAACCGCTGCTCTGTCGCGGATAACGCCGTTCGCGAATGGCGAGATTAAGCTTGCTGCTGCGCGGTTGATCCATGTGTCCAGATCATCTTTAGACTTGCGCCGCAGCATTTCGTGGAAGCTCTCCACAACATCTCTTGCCTCGACAAGGTCTGGTAGCTGCTCCCAGATCGCAGCGACCGTCATCGTTTGCGCCTTGGTCAAATTGTTGCGCTCAAGGGTCATTAGGCGGACGATGGTGCGTGCTGCCGGCGCGTGGCCGAGCCCGTTCTCGGCCTTTTCGGCCCTTCTTCGTCGTGTTCCCATTCCGTGACGACGCGGAGACCGCCGCCAAAACCAGCCAGCCGAAGCTGCCGCCAAAGTTCAGCGCCGTTTCGTAATCCGGCATCCCATTGCGCTTCGAGCCACGGGAGGTGTGGTTCGAGCGAAGTTTGCCGGACTCGGAAGATGTCGGTCCTTTGATCACGGATGACACTGCGAACGAGCTTACGACTATGCCCTGTTCTGCGCACGATTTCCTTGATGGACACGCCATCGCCGACGAGCCCACGAATGACAGAGTTTGTCTCTTCACGCCGTAGATAGCCCTCATATTGCAAACGCTCGGCGGCAGTCAGAAGCTTAGGGTTTACGGTTGCTGTTCCAACTGCCATGCGCACCTGCCGCATCGACTTGCGAACGGCGTCAAGAAAGGCGTGGCTAGCGTTTTCCATGAGATGCCAGCGGTCGGCGACCTGTTCGGCCCGTGGCAGGGCTTGCGCAGCGGCCTGTGCATATCCGCCGCCGCGGTCTCTTGCGACGATTTCGATTTGCGGCTGCTCGACCAGCCAGGCCTTTGCGGTCGAGGATTCTCGGTCGGGCAACAACGCGATCGTCTTTCGCCGTTCCAGATCGCAGATAATCGTGCCATATCGGTGATTGCGACGCCACGCCCAGTCATCAATGCCGATAACGCTTGGCGGCGGTGGTGGTGGGCGATCATATCGGCGAACGGTTCGAAGCAGCGTGTCATTGCTAACCGGTAACCCGAGACGATCTGCGAACCGTGCTGCTGGCCGACCACCCAATGCCAAAGCGAGATGGTAAACTAAGGTCTCTAGGCGTGCCGTGCGGCGGGCCATCGGTCGGATCACGCCATCACCGAAACGTTCGGCGAAAATCTTTCGGCGACAATGGACGACATTGCAGACGAAGCGTCGGACCGTCAGATGCAATTCGATCGTTCGGCCCGCACACGGCAGATCGGCGATCATCCGAGGATAGCGGCTATGAACGCGATGGGAGGTCGTACCGCATTCGGGACACCTGCAACCTGGTGACTGACCGTATGCGGCGATGACGATCGCATCCGGTGTGTAGTGCACTGACTTGACGGTCAGCTCGGCTGGGATCAGATCGGAAAGCCGAAACTGGGCTCGCATGGCGCTGGTTCTCCGTGAAAAACCAGGCCAATGGAATCTAAAACATCATCAAGATTGAGTCAGACCCAAAATTGGACGCCGATACGGGGTCAACATTCCATGCCGATTGACAACCTATATCAAGCCGAAGAAAGAATGTTGGCTGAAAGGCGCGGTCGGAACACCCATGCCGGGCAAAGGAATGGTATCCGGATTGAAAAAAGCTGGAACGGTTTGCACCTGCCAAGATCATCAGCTTGGACTGAAACGGAAACAAGAGCATGCTTGCTGTAACCGACCGACCAACACTCACCCAAGTCCAGATAATCCAGTCGCTTGCCGAAGCGCTATCTTGGTTCGAGAAGGAAATCAGCTGGGGTGTTAGCCCCGGCGAGCTCAATCACCTGACTGGGCGCATTGGCGAACTTTACGCCGCGATGATTACTCGTGGTCAGATGGCCCTCGATACCAATCAGCGGGGCTATGACGTAGTGTCCGCTTCAAATGAACGAATATCGGTCAAAACCATTACCAGCTCCACTCACGTCGATTTCAATCTGAACACGTTTAATCATGTGGATCGCGTGATGGTCCTCCGGGTCAACATCGATGACGAAAAAGGCGTCTCGGTGGAAGAGCTTTTGGACGCGCAAGTGGAAACGGCTCGTCAACTAATGCGGGAACAGGGTAGCAAACTTGTCTATCTGATCAAACGGGCAACGCGCGAAGAACGTCCCGTTGAGTCTCTTGAAATAGCCGGGAAAGCCCCTTATTCCGACTTCGAGATTGTAAAATATGAAAATGGCGCGATCCGTATTTTTCGCAACGGAGAACCGCAAAAGGTCATAGTCAAAGAGACGCTACGTTCGGTCGCGGCAGATATCGGGGTCGATTTGTTAAACTCCAAGGGTGGATTGAAAAACACTCAGCAGCTTGGTGCCGATGTCATTCGTTGTCTGAACGCGGCATCAGGTTTGTTGTGAGACATTCCGCTACGGCACACCTTTGGTTGCCACCGCCCTCTGAGTTTTCTGATGGTCGCCATAGTGATCTCCGTTTGTGATCACGACGATGCGTAGGATGCCCCGCAAAGGGGGCCAAGGATAATTCCGGCGCGCCAGCAACCAATCCGGACATCCAACTGATATGGTCCTGCAGGTCACCGCAGGGAGAACCGGAATGCTAGCGCTTGGTCGCCATCCACAAGACATGGCGGGCACCGCCGCGTTTTCCATTGGCGCGCACATTCACCTCATCGGTAGCAAAACCCGCTTCTCGCAATCGACGTGTGAAAGCGCTATCCGGTGCAGATGACCAGACCGCAAGCACACCGTTCGCACGCAGGGCATTTCTGGCGGCAAGAAGACCGCTGCGATCGTAGAGGCTATCGTTGGAGGCGCGCGTCAGCCCATCGGGACCGTTGTCGACATCGAGCAGAATGGCATCGTAAGCCGTTTTCTGGGACCGGATCAGCGCACCAACATCACCTATACTGATGGCCACACGGGGATCGTCGAGCTTGCCCTCGTGGAGATCCGACATCGGTCCCCGGGCCCAATCGACCACCGCCGGAACAAGCTCCGCCACAGTAACCCGAGCATCGTCCGGCAGTTCGCTCAGGGCCGCCCGCAATGTGAAACCCATACCGAGGCCACCGATCAGGATGCTGGCGTTGTTCCGTCCCGCGATACGCTCACAGCACAGCGTAGCCAGCGCCTCTTCGGAGCCGCTCAACCTGCTGTTCATCAGCTCTGTCGAGCCGAGCATGATGGAAAATTCGCTCCCGCGTTGTTTCAGGCGCAATTCACCCCCATCTCCGGGAATGGTCGCGCGATCAAGCTGAATCCAGGTAAGCATCGGCATATCTCGTTGTGTTGCGTCTGGCCACCTCGTAGCATGGGCGCAGTGTTGAGGCATCTGAATATCAGGGGATAGAAAAAGAGCGCCCGCGAAAAGAGTCTGGAGGCCCGAATTCCATTGCGCTTGTGTGGCTACCGGTGCCGTGGAAATGGTTGGGAAGAATCCGTTGAGTGCCGGGAGCGTGGCCCAATGAATGGAATCTCTTTTCCGACAAATTGCTCTGGTGGGATTTATATGTCCGGGAACCGTCGCCTACTCAAGGTTCATGATGGCGGAGAGGGTGGGATTCGAACCCACGATACCCTTGCAGGTATGCCGCATTTCGAGTGCGTTACCACGTTGCACTCTCGGCCGAAATTAACTGCGTGTTTCGCGCGAGCGGTTTTACAAGCGGAAAAAGTAGAGGCTGGATTTTCGGAATTGTGTTGAAGCAGCCTGCCATTTGCAAACTACCGATCATTGGCGACGTGCGGCATCAGGATTCTACATTTGCGATAACAGCACTTTTCACGCTCACTTCCGCATCGATTACGAGCGTGAGCTGACGTTCCCATCGAACGATCCAAGCCACAGGATTGTTGCAGGGATGAAAGGATTAGATCATTTGCTACCGACTCAGTCCAAGCCCGCGAGACCGGTTCATTTGCTGTTTCAGCGCATAGTCATGGCTGAGTTCTGCATGGCGTGTCCGATGCACCATGCGGGCGATTGTCTGGATCTGCTCGGCCTGTTTTGCGAGCTCCGGGAGTGCCTCGAGCTCCTCGGTAAACCTGCGGGGATCGGAATTACCAAACCGCCGCGTGAGCGCTTCGGCCACCAGCCTGGCCTCGTCAAGCGCGGTTTGCCCCTCAGGAGACGACCGCAGCTCTTTGATGAACTGGCTTCGCCTCTCGACCTGCATCTTCTCCACCTTGGCAAGGATTTCGGCGCTGCGCGAGGTGAGGCCGGGAACCTCGATCACATCACGCTGCTCACGCTGCCATTGTTCGCTCTGACGTTCTTCGCCAAGCCGGCGCTCCCATGCCTCGGAGACATAGCCGATATG
>NZ_WJOK01000049.1 GCF_009649785.1 Agrobacterium tumefaciens
GCATATCCGCGAATGTAGCGTTCACGATGGGAAAGTGAGAAGGCAAAGTCCCGCTGGTCGTCCGCCGTCGACGGGTACAAATAGCCAGTCTCGATAACCCCAATCTGTCCTGCGGCAGTTCGGCAGGTAAACACTGCCTGTTCGTCAACAGTTACGTCAGGGCGGTAAATCTGAACCTCTCCAGCGACACGGATGATGGGGCTTTGCGTAAGCGTCGAGATCAGATCGATGAAGTGAATGCCAACATTAAGCATCGACCCACCCCCAGCGTGGTGCTTTTCCAGCATCCAGGCACATCCATTCCGCTCGTACCGTGCGACCGACCCTACGATGAACCTGAAGGACAAATGTTGAAAGCCGTCGGGCGTGAGACCCGCGGCAGGTGATAAACGATCTGCCAGCTCACTTACGCGCTGGATAAAAGGCACGCTCACGTAAACGCCGCGTTCCTCTGCCAACTTGCGGATTCGACGAACTTCTATCAAGTTCAGCCCGCATGGTTTTTCAATCAAGAAAGGCTTGCCTTTGGAGATCAGCCGCTCAGCGAGCTCGGCCATGTCTGAGTGACGGCTCAATACGAGCGCGAAATCGAAGTCCGCGTTCAGGAGTTCGTCGTTGGAACCGTAGAGCTTGCAGTCAAGCAGACTTGAAAAACGTGCGCCAGCAAACGAAGCGCTGTCCGACATTCCAACAACTTCGATGCCAGAATCCTTGAGCGCGGGGATGTATAGCGGAAAATGCCAATGGCTGACGTCAAATATTGCAATCCTCATCACGACTCCATGGTTGCTGGTTTATCAAGGCTACCAAATATGATTGGATCCAGCGCATTCCTCGCCAAGATGCACTGACCAGGCTTGGTCTGGTTTCTCAACCGCTGCTCCCAACCGCTCCTTGTGAAACCTTCCTCTAAGTGCTATTGGAATATCGTTCCGATAAACCGAATATCGTGGTATCATGCGACTTGTCAAATCCCTTCTCGATCGTTGTTTCGACCTCATCACGCTGTTGAGTGAGAACGCTACTGGACTGTCATTAGGCGAGATTAGTCGCCGGCTGGACGTGCCTAAGAGCGCAGCGCATCGCTTGCTGAACAGTCTGTGTGACCTTGGTTGGGCCGAACAGGATCCTGAGAATGGGTTCTATCGACTCTCGTTGCGTTTGGCTGTCATGGGGCAGCGTTTGCTAGCCGGGACTCGGATCCCCGACATCTGCCAGCCGATCCTGGACCGATTGGCCAGCGATACCAAGGGACTGGGCAGGATCGCGATCCTTGATCCTGACGGTCTGACGTGGATATCACATTCGCAGGGCATGCGGTCCGGCCTGATTTACCAGCCGGAACTTGTAGCAAAGGTGCCATTGCACACGACGGCCAACGGCAAAGCATGGTTGGCCACATTGGACCGCGAGGAAGCATTGGCCAGGGCCGTGGCAAGCGGGCTGGGCCGAACGGACCTCGGCGGCCCGCGGGCCATCACCTCCAGGCAGACCTTCTCGGCGGCTTTGGATGAGACCGAAGAACGCGGATGGGCTACTGCGATCGAAGAAGCTGAACCGGGCGTCGCCGCTGTCGCAGCGGTGATCCGCGTGGGAGGTCAGGTTGTTGGAACGGTGAGCATCGCAGGACCTATACACCGCTTTTCGGCACTTGTTTTACCGCAGTTGGCGGAACAGGTGAAGGCCACCGCACAGGAACTTTCTGAACTTTGGCCTTATCGAATTGCCGCACCCAGCCCGCAAGCGAACGCTTCTAGCAAGTCACAAGTCATTGGAAATATTATCTAAAGTTCGTCGTTAGCTGCGAGTGCCACCACAGTCGCGCTGATCCTCCTTGACACCCGCTTTCCTTAATGGAATAACGTTCCGATAGCGAATCGGGGAGATCGCGCTGAGCCGGGTGACCGCTTAAGTGGTTGGTAGGAGGAAAGAGTTGGCTAATGTTGAGCTGAAAGCCGTTCGTAAAGCTTACGGCGCCGTAAAGGTGCTTCACGGTGTGTCTGTCGACATCCGAGAAGGGGAATTCGTCACTCTCGTCGGACCCTCGGGTTGCGGTAAATCAACCCTGTTGCGGATGATCGCGGGCCTTGAAAATATCACGGGCGGTGAGATCCAGATCGGCGGACGTACCGTTAACGACATCCCGCCGAAGGCCAGGGATATCGCCATGGTCTTCCAGAACTATGCCCTTTATCCGCATATGACCGTTGCGGAAAACATGGGTTTCTCGCTGAAGCTCAAAAAGGCTCCGCGGGAAGAACGAGAGACGCGCGTTCAACGCGCAGCAGAGATCCTCAGTCTCACGAAGCTCCTTGATCGTTACCCTCGCGAACTGTCAGGCGGCCAGCGTCAGCGCGTGGCGATGGGTCGCGCGATTGTTCGCAATCCGCAAGTATTCCTGTTCGATGAGCCGCTCTCGAACCTGGACGCGAAATTGCGTGTGCAAATGCGCGCCGAAATCAAGGAACTGCATCAGCGGCTTAAAACCACCACCGTCTATGTCACCCACGATCAGGTCGAGGCAATGACAATGGCCGATAAGATCGTTGTCATGCACGACGGTTACGTCGAGCAAGTCGGCGCGCCGCTTGAACTGTATGATTACCCCGCCAACGTATTTGTTGCCGGGTTTATCGGATCGCCATCTATGAACTTCCTCAACGGTCGAGTGGAGGAAGGCCGGTTCGTTCTAGAGGACGGACACAAGCTTCCTCTACCTGCAGGCGTGGCGGACATCTCCGAGAAAGTGATCTACGGCGTGCGTCCTGAGCATCTCACGATCAGTGACGAGGGACTGCCACTTACCGTGACAGTCGTCGAACCGACCGGCTCCGAGACCCAGATCATCGCTCGGCATGGCGCGCAAACCATCGTCTGCATATTCCGAGATCGCGTTCTTCCGAAGGTTGGAGAGACCATCACCGTGGCTCCGGATCTTTCACGCGTCCACCTCTTCAGCGAGAGCACGGGCAAGCGCTTGTCCTAACGACGCGAAGCCGCCCGCTCTGTCTGATACGGCCACAGGGGAATTAATCGAATGTCGATACCACCGCTGCAAGTCAGCACCACTCAAAGCGCGGCGCACCTGGCGAGCGACGTCACGGACGCCACTGAAAGCCCTAACCGCTTTAATTGGGCTCCCTTTCTCTGGTTCACACCCGCGATACTAATCCTCTTTCTTGTCACGCTCTACCCGACGATCTTCGTGATCTGGTTGAGCTTCCAGAAAACAAAATACTATGAGCTCGTCGGCTTTACCGGTCTCGCCAATTACGTCGAAGTGCTGCGCTCATCCGAGTTCTGGGACACGACGATAATTTCCCTGACCTATGTTGGGGGCTCTCTGGCCGGCGCCATAATCCTTGGCATGGCCTCGGCACTGGTTTTGAACCGAGCGGGCGTCACCGGCTCTGCGTTGCGGGTGTTCATCCTTTTCCCTTGGACTCTGTCCATGTCGGTCGTCGGAAGTATCTGGCTCTGGCTCCTCAACCCCTCGTTTGGGCCGGTGCCCTATGTGATCCAGAAGCTGGGTATCGATCCGGGGTTGATGCTAGGGGATCCAGGTATGGCATTGCCCCTCATCACTATCGTCACGGCTTGGTGGTCGTTTCCCTATGTCATGGTGATGGCTACAGCGGCCATGCAGTCCATTCCGAAAGAACTTTATGAAGCGGTCGAGATCGACGGCGGCGGTGCGTTCGTGAAGTTTCGCTACGTTACGCTTACCGAAATCCTTCCCACCTTGGGAAGCACCGCGCTGACGCTTTCCATCATGTACCTGACCTTGATGACGCTAATCATTGTCATGACCGGCGGAGGGCCACTGGGATCAACGACCACGCTCAGTTTCGAGGCTTTTCGTGGAACCGTTCAGGCGGTCAATATTGGACCGACTGCAGTTGTCTCGATTGTCGTCCTTATCATCAACGTTGCCCTAGGTGCTCTTTACAGCCGGCTGACCGGCCGCGCTACCGGATAGGATCAGATATGAGTAATACTCTCTCAAACCGATCAAACGGACAGATACCTGCGATCCTGGGATCCCTGCTTGTTGCGATTATCGTTCTCGGACCAGTGCTTTGGGCCTTTTCGACGTCGTTCAAGACGGAAGTGGAAGCGGTTGTCATTCCGCCCACTCTCTGGCCCTCGTCACCGACGCTGGATAACTACACAAAGGTCTTCCAGGACCCTTCTTTCATCAACGACCTCTGGAATTCTGTAGCCTACTCCGTCGGAGCCGTGATCATCGCTCTTCTGGTTGGCATTCCAGGAGGATATGCCGCAGCCCGCTTTTCTTTCAAAGGCAAAAGGGCTCTTATGCTGGTTATCCTCGGAACCTCAATGGTGCCAGGAGTGGCGCTGCTAGTTCCCACTTATTATCTGTTGGAGAAGATCGGCTTACTCAATAGTGGCGTTGTGGTCACGATCATTCTTTCAGCAAGAATTATTCCGCAAACCGTCTGGTTCATCGCGAACTTCGTTGAAGCCGTTCCAGTTGAGATCGAGGACTCCGCTATGATTGATGGCGCTTCCCGTTTCCAGATCATATGGAGCTTGATCTTGCCTCTCATCCGTCCAGGCCTCGCAGCTGTCGCGACAATCGGTATCGTCACCACGTGGAACGACTATATCACGGTGGCGGTGTTCGCGCCTGAGGTCGCCAAAAGGACATTGCAAGTTGCTCTTGTCAATCAAGTTTTTGACGCCGTCGGCATATCCTGGTCGTACATGTTGGCCTTCGTAATAGTCGCATCATCACCGGTAATCTTGATGTTCGGCTTCGTTCAGAAGTGGTTCATCTCCGGCCTAACGGCTGGCGCAGTGAAAGGCTGACGATCTAAACAAAACATCCACACACCACGTCCAACCTGGGAGGAAGACGCATGCAAACCATATCGAAACGGAAACTGATTAAGACGTCGGCGGCACTCGCCATCGGCACTACTCTGTCTATATTCGCGGCTTCACAAGCCTTCGCCCAAACCACTAAGATCGTCTACCAGACCTTTTTGGATCCGAATAATGCGAAAGACCCTCGGGCAGCAGCCCAGACCAAAATCATTGATGCATTTCAGTTGAAGAACCCTGACGTCAAAGTCGAGGTACTTGTCGATTCGACGGGGGCAACGGCATCTCGTGCGGTTAAGTCGGGTAGTCAGACTCCCGACGTAATCCGCGTCACTGGACAAGGTGTTCCAGAATTCGTCGCCACCGGAAATCTTCTTCAGCTCGATGATTTGGTGAAGAAGGATGGCATTCCGGAGGACGACTTTCTCCTACCCCTTTCAAACGCACGAATTGGCGGAAAGCTGTTCGTAATCCCCCAGGATTTTCGTATTCCGATCCTGTTCTATCGCAAGAGCATGTTGGAGAAAGCCGGCGTAAAGCCGCCGACAACCTGGGATGAAGTGTGTGCGATGGGCGCCAAGTTTGGCCAATCGGACGTTATCCCGTTCGCTGTTCCACTTGGGGCCACCGGCGGCCTTGGTGGCGCCCAGGCGCTCGGAGAATTCTTCCTAGGCACGATGTTGCCTGAACAGGGCGGTGAATACTTCACCCCTGAAGGCAAGATCGCGTTTTCAAAGGAGTCGTTCATCAAGGCAGCAGAGACGATCAAAAGCTTTTACACGAAGTGCAACGTAACCCCGCTGCGCAGCGCACAGATGGGCTACAATGAGTTGCATGATGCGCTCAGGTCCGGTGGTGCAGCGTCAGCGGTGTTTGGACTCTATCGCTACAAGACGATTCAGAACCAAGTGGGCGGCGATGACCTGGCCTGGGCTCCGGCGCCTGCGTATTCGGCAAACGATAAACAGACTGTCTACAGCTATAATATTGGGATCAATAAAAAATCCGCCAATCAAGACGCTGCTTGGACCTTTGTAAAGTTTATGGTGTCACCAGAGGCGCAGGCTCTCGCAGCCGAGGGTGGCGAAGTCGTATCGCGTAAGTCGGCGTACAATGCGCCATACTTCCAGAGCGACGCCGGTAAAGACCAGAAGAATTGGTCTGAACTTGTTATACAGCGGGGTCAGGCTATGACCTATTCCCCCATCATTACAAACTATCACACCATCTTGGGCGAAGCTTTCCAAAGAATGGTCCTGAAGGACGGATCGCCGGCAGATGCTTACGACGAACTGATTGAACGATATGACGCAGCACTCGCGAAGGCGCAGTAGCTAGCCTCCTCCTAACGCGGCTGGATGGCGGTGAACCGCCATCCAGCTCCCATTGACAAGGCCATCCACGGTCGTTGTCGGAACCTCGATGCAAAATCTGGTGGTTTAGGTGGCCTCAGTCTCGCTCAACGGCGGCTGAAAAGCCGATGGGTACTGCTGTGCCATACGCACTCATATGTGGCGCGCAAACCCTGACCAGTGAAACCACATTCAGACCGATGGAAGGCATCCGCCATGAGATATCGATACCTTGGAAGAACTGGAGTTCAGGTCAGCGAGTACATGCTTGGCACAATGAGCTACGGATCTGATGGAAATACTGACGAGAAGGAATGCATCGAGATTTTGCACAGCGCGCTCGATCGCGGCATCAACTTCATCGACACGGCTGACACATACTCCCATGGTGAATCCGAGGAGATCGTCGGCAAAGCGATTGCGGGCCGTCGAGACAAAGTGGTGCTTGCGACCAAGTTTCGTTTGACGGCTGGCGAAGGACGCAACGAACAGGGTGCGTCACGCTACTGGATCATGAAACAGGTCGAGAACAGTCTGCGAAGGTTGAACACGGATCACATCGATCTCTACCAAATGCATCGGCCTGACCTTCAGACCGATCTTGATGAAACGCTCGGCGCTCTCAACGACCTGGTGACCCAAGGCAAGGTTCGCTACATCGGCTGCTCGACAATGCCGAGCTGGTATCTGGCGGAGACACAATCCGTAAGCCGATTGAACAAGACGGCGCGATTTATCAATGAAAGCTCGCCTTACTCGATTTTTCAACGAGCCGTGGAAAGAGAAACCCTCCCCGCCGTTCAACACTACCGCATGGGTTTCACTGCCTGGAGCCCACTGAATGGGGGCTGGTTGACTGGAAAATACAAGGCTGACGGCTCGGTGCCCTCAGGATCCAGGGCTGAACGCGTCCAAGGACAGTGGGGACAGCACTACCCAATCCTGCAAACCCGCTTCGATATGCAACGCGAGGGTAACAGGCGCAAACTCGAATTGCTTCAGGAACTTGAGGGCGTTGCGATGGAGGCCGGTGTGTCCCTTATGCACATGGCTCAGGCGTTCCCGCTGGCGCACGCCGCTGTGACATCTGTGATCCTTGGTCCCCGCACGCTTGAGCAGTTCAAGAGCATGGAAGCGGGCTTTGAGACAGTCCTCCAGTCCGCAACGCTCGACCAGATTGACGCGCTTGTTCCGCCGGGATCACTCATCGAAGAAGCCGACCGTGGTTATGTTTCTCCGTTGCTAGCGCCAGAGGTTCGTCGCTATCCGGGGAAACCTGCTTGAGCGAAACCGACCGATCTTGCTTCGGTGTGAGAATACCGTCGGTTTGGTGATCGACGACTCGACCCTGACGCCGTTCCCGCGACCGAGCATGGTCTCACAACCATTCATATTCAAAATTAAGAGGGGCCGATGACGAACATTGTCTTCAACCACGCCACGGTGCGCGAGAGAGCAGATATGTTGACCTATCTTCGACTCTGCTCGGAGCGCGGGCTTGATACCGTTTCCATCTGGGGAGACGAGATTGTCAAGGTTGGCGAAAACGACGCCCTGTCTGTCTTGCAAGATTTTGGAATGACGGTCTCGGGATACAATCGTGTGGGCCCGTTAAATGAATATGCATATGACTCGGTTGAGGCGGAACTCGAGCGGGCGGCGAAATTCGAGGCTGACCATGTCTTCCTGTTTACCGGTGGCTTTCGGGGCAATGAAAAGGACTTGGCTTCAGCAAGACGACGTATTGAGGATACAATTGGTAAAGTCCTCGACAGCGCGCGAAAGATCGGCGTGAAGCTCGCCATTGAGCCGCTCCATCCCATGGTCACGGGCGACCGCAGCGTCATCTCTAGTCTCTCCCATGCAAATTCTCTGTGCGAAGCGCTGGGACCGGGCATAGGAGTGGTCGTCGATGTCTATCACTGCTGGTGGGATGAGCGATTGCAAGCCGAAATCGCGCGGGCAGGCCACGCCGGTCGGCTCTTTGGATTTCATGTCAACGACTGGCTCATCCCTACCCGTCATGTCCTAACCGATCGAGGCATGATGGGCGACGGGATTATAGACCTGCGCGGCATCTACTCGATGATGCGACGTGCCGGATACGATGGAGCGGTTGAAGTGGAGATCTTCTCAACCGAGTGGTGGTCTCGCGACCCGGCGGAGGTGATGGACATCGCCATCGACCGCTGCCGCAACCTGTTCAACGTGGATCGAAATCATGCGGGTTGATATCCCTAACCTTGACGGCAACTCGCGCGTCTACGCTGTGTTTGGTGATCCGATCCACCAGGTACAAACGCCGCGCCTGATCAATCCCATCTTCGCCGCTGCCGGGGTGAACATTTACGCAGTTCCCTTCCAGATTTCCGCTGAACATTTCGCGGCAGCCTGGGATATATTTTCTGCCATACCCAATCTCTGCGGTATAAGCACCACGATCCCACATAAGGTCGCAGCGGCCAAAAAATGTTCAACGCTTACGCCAACGGCGAAGGCCGTAGGTGCCGTTAACTGCATCCAGCGCGCTGAGGACGGGCAGATGAACGGTGCGCTGTTCGATGGCATAGGGTTTGTTGATGGTCTCGGTGAGGCAAAGTCGCGTTTGCGCGGCGCTCGCGTGCTGATTGTCGGAGCTGGGGGAGCTGGCCGCACGATCGCGTTTGCACTTGCTGAGGAAGGTGTTGCCAAGATCGATCTCATGGATCTCTCGGCAGAATCCGTCGCCTTCACTGCGGCAATGGTCAACACTTTGCGCGGTGAAGAATGCGCGGTTGCCGTCGATGGTTCGGCAGGCTGGGACTACGACATCGTCATTAATGCATCCCCGATCGGCGTCAAGGGAGATAGCAAATTCCCTATGCCGGCTTCCGCGATCCGGCCCGACATGCTCATCGCCGATATCGCCAGCCTAAGCGAGGAAACCGCGCTATTACGCACCGCCAAGGCGGCCGGTGCAACGGTGTCTGACGGCAATGACATGCTGCTGGCGCAAATCCGCTTGATGGCGGGTTTTGCCGCAGGTTTGCCAGCAGGAACGCCACTTTGACAATCAGGAACAAGAGAAAGTGTACATCATGAAGATCCAAGCCCAAGGTATTGTCCCCGTCATGCTTACCCCGTTCACGCCGGATAATCGGATCGATTGGGAGGGTCTGGAGCGACTTGTGGAATGGTATATCTCGAATGGCGCTGACACCCTCTTTGCCGTCTGCCAGTCGAGCGAGATGCAGAAGCTGTCGCTGGAAGAGCGTGTCGAACTTTCGAAAAAAGTGGTCTCTCTGGCTGCCGGACGTGTACCGGTGATCTCATCGGGACACATCAGCGACAGCTCCGCTGATCAGCGCGCAGAACTGGTGGCCATGGCCGGTACAGGGATCGATGCGCTTGTCTTGGTCAGCAACAGGCTCGACACAAAAAATGAAGGAACAGAAGCATTTCGCTCAAGCCTCGACGCGATATTGAGCTGGCTCCCGAGCGACCTGGCCCTTGGTCTATACGAATGCCCGGCTCCCTATCGCCGTCTCTTGAGCGATGACGAATTCAAGCTATGCCGCGACACCGGCCGCTTCGTAACGCTAAAGGATGTTTCATGCGACCTCGAAACCGTAAAGCGACGCGTGGCACTATCTGGCGATTCCGGCTTTGCGATTGTTAACGCCAATGCGGCCATCGCCGCCGCTGCTATACGGGCCGGTTCGAAGGGCTTCTCTGGCGTCTTCACCAACATCCACCCCGACCTCTACGCTTGGCTTTACAAGCACGCTTCGGAAGACAGCGATCTGCGCCACGAACTTGAGAACTTTCTGGCGCTCGCAGCGATGGCTGAACCTATGGGCTATCCTGGCCTTGCCAAGGTTTGGCACAAGCGCCTCGGCACGTTTGACAGCATCCATTCTCGTGTAACGGATTATGACATCGCCGAGCGGCACTGGGCAGTCATGGATCTTCTGGACCACATCCAGGAGGGGGCGGAAAGGTTTCGCGAGCGGATCAAGCAGGCGTCCTAAGGGATGTGGTCGGCGCATTTTTCTCTGAGCAGCATATGTCGCCGAACGCGCCTTCGTTAAAAGCGCTGGTCGTCAGACGATAGGATGCCTTCATCGTCCAGATACGCCGTCGGAATAACCGAGAGAGAGACATGACTTCTATTCTAGCTACTCCCGAAATAAGTACATTGGCTCAGCAACTATACAACCTCCGTCATGACGGAAGCCAGGTACCAACAGGCAAGCTGCTGTCAACGCCCGTAGCGCTTGAAGATGCGATCGACGTACAGAGCCAGTTGTCGAAGCTGGAAGGAGCAGACCTCCACGCCTGGAAAGTAGCAAAATCGCCTGGCGGCGACCCCGTCGCCGCTCCGCTACACCCCTATCTGAATGATGGTCCCACTGCGACCCTTTCTTGGCGGAGAGGTATGAAAATCGAGGTAGAAATTGCCGTTCAGCTTTGCCAGGATCTGCCTGTTCGCACGGCTAAGTCTTATGAACGGGCCGAGATCGAGACAGCCATTTCAAACGCCTACCTTGGCGCTGAGTTGGTTTGGAGCGGTATCTCGGAAGGCGGCACCATTTCCTTCCCAGCCTTTCTGGCAGATCGCCTAGGAAACATGGGGTATGTGCGAGGGCCAGCTCTGCCCTTAGTTGTGCTTCAGGTCGGTTCGACCATACCTCTCAAGATTAGGCTCAACGGCCAAGTCACTTTTGACGCTGCTGGACAACATCCGACGAGAGATCCGCTCACTTGGCTCCGCGATTACGCGAACAATCAATCGAGGTCTGCAACGGCGCTCAGAGCAGGCTCGATCATCACGACGGGGAGCCTCTGTGGTGCAATCGAGGTTCCGGGGCCGGGCGACGTATCCGTTCAACTAGGCAACGACGCTGCGATGCACTTCGCATTGGCGTAGGCCCATCCAACATGCCCAAAGGAATCCGACATTATGCAGCCGAACGCTCCTTATACCGTCAACACCTATTCCTACACGGACCGTTACACCGCTTTGGAATGCTTGGAACATCTTGCTGATGTGGGATTTTCCAGCTTCGAGATGATGCTGATCCCGGGCCACTTCTGGCCGAGTACCTCCACAGCAGCCGAGCGCAAGGCAGTCGGAAGACTTCTGGAAGCACGAAAAATACGCATCGAAACCCTTAACCAGCCAAATCTCGACCTCAATCTTGCAGCTGTTACGCCCGAATGCCGCGACTATTCTTGCGGTGTTGTTGCCTCTGCACTGGAACTGGCGGCTGACTGGGGCGCATTCGGCGTCGTCATCAACCCAGGAAAGTCAAATCCGGTTTTCCCGACGAGTATCGACAAGCTTACCGACGGTTTCCGGTACTCTCTCGATATCTTGGTGCGACGTGCAGCTGAACTGCAGGTCAAGCTGATCGTTAAAAACCATCCACTGTCGTGGCTATACAAGGGAGCCGACCTGTTAGCCTTTTTTGATCGTTACGGGTGGGCGAACATCGGGTTGGGCTATGACGTTGCAAATGCGGCCTTTGGACG
>NZ_WJOK01000050.1 GCF_009649785.1 Agrobacterium tumefaciens
TTATCAATCTATAAGTGGATTATTAAGAGCTATTTAGGAAAAATCAAGCCATAGATTATTTTATAGCCACTTAGCATTAAAATTTAAGCCATAGATCGTTTACGTTGGTCAACGAAGGATTTTCGCCACGATAAGGAGTCATAGCTGAATCCACGTCTACCTTAATCTACGCGTTTAACACACAGGTTAGCGCCACGATTGCGATCTGATTGAGGCGTACCTCGGTGGCATCGGCGCTACGTTATCGTTGGCAGCTATCTGCGCTCATGGCTACTATACCGCTTGCGGCTTATTAGCCAGATGAGAAAAACTACGTCTCTTGATGTGGAATTTCAGCACGATAGATCTCCTCTGATTGCAGGGTCGCCTGTTCGAGTCCGTTCAAGAGCTTAAAAGGGAATCCCAGGCGCGGGTATGGTCATCAGCGGCTGGCAGAGCCTTATGGATAGCTACGATTGGTGCATGGATCAGGTGACCGAACTCACGAGGAGCCTGCGATCCGAGTATCCGCGTCGATCTTGATGCCTTCGTCGAGACCGAGAAGCCAGAGGAGTTGTGATACCTTCTCTTTCTACTTCCGTGTCTATCCGCCAGCTCCGTAGCCGTACACGGCATTTCTGAAATAGAGGAAGAGGCCGCCCAGTTGACAGCGGGACCACGACTGCTATCGGTTGTGGCATCAACTGTCGGAATCATTATGCCTAAAAAGACGATGGAAGAGATTAAGGCACTGGTTGATCAAGGGGAAATCCTCGCGATCACGATGGACACCAGTGTATTCGACAAGTTCGGTTGCAATCTGAGATACAAGGGTCTGACGACGGTCGAGCAGTTCAAGGGCAAAGACATTAGCTTCGTCCTGAGCCCGGTAACTATCGGGGAGGTCCGCAACCATATTTCAGCGGCAATAGCAGATGCCGCCACCAAAGCTGCGGCGGGTATCAACCAGTTTTTTAAGGCAAGCCATTCTTCGCTCGTGGTAGGCGATGTCACAAAGGATATTGGTGTTGATGTAGATGCCTTCGTGATCGCTGACGAACAGATCGAAATCTATCTGGAGACTGTTGGCGCTACAACGATTACCGAACAGATCGACAGTGCCGAGCTGGTGCGTCGCTATTTCGAGGTTCTTCCACCGTTCGGTAAATCCAGCGAGAAGAAGGCCGAATTTCCTGACGCAATTGCTCTTTTGACGTTGGAGAAATGGGCGGAAGCGAACGACACACTGGTTCTTGCAGTTTGCAGGGACGGAGATTGGGAGGCATTCGCGGCTGATTCAGACAGGCTCATTCATATTGATGATCTGTCGGCCGCCTTGGGACTTTTCAACGACCAGGACAGCGTGATCGCTGCACGCATTGTCAATTCGATAAAAACGGGTGACGCGAACTCGTTGGAATCCTTCATCCAAACCAAACTTGAATATTATATCGATGGCTATGACATCGATGTGGAAGCGGCCTCCTCGCTGCCTTACGATTACGACATCGATAGCGCATCGATTTCGGATTGGTCATACGCGAACAAAGCAGCCATTGTTGTCGTTTCATCGACCGAAGATGAAGTCGTGGTTAGCTTTGATCTCAAAGTTGAGGCTCTAATCGAAGCCAGTTTCCATTTTTCCATCAGGGATTCAATCGACCGGGACTACGTAAATCTCGGCGGGGCGGGTGCTGAGGCCACCGCCGCATTCTCAGTGAATGCTGTGGCCACGTTCTCCAAGTCAGGAGACCGCGATCCTGATCTGATTGATTTGGAAATTAACGGCCGAGGTGTGTCGGTCGATTTCGGTTCTGTAGAACCAGACTTCAGGTGACAGGGGTGAACTGATGCCCCAGCGCCGCGTTTCTGCCCGACATTTCCGACCTAATCGCCTTTAATGTCGGTTTCGACGGACTTTCCCATCGCCGCCTCGATCCGCTTCTGTCGTTCGACTTCGGGATGATCCCGATCGATGCTATATCGCCTCTGGTTGCCGTCTGCGTAGATCGGGCCTCCGGTAGGCGGTAGATCAAAGATCCAGCGGTCACCATTGAGAACAGCTTCACGGTTCCGGCGTTCGCGACGTTCAATCAGATCCGGGGCAAGCAGGTTGGCGGCAGGATCGCCAAGGGTGCGAAGGCATCTCACGTCAACTATTCCAGCACCTAGAGGAACGGAAGATGCTCGAGGCGCTTAAAGGCTGTCTCCCGCGCCCTGTTGGAACGAGTGTTGCTGTCGGCCGTGCCAGATGCAATAGCTGCGGCCTAATGATCGGAGAATGGAAGAATGCATAATTTAGTGAGTATGATCGTCACATACATTGATAATGAGATTGCGAAAGTTGGGGGTGCTTCCGTGGGGGTCAAATTCTCATATGATCTCTACACTGCGCTTGTGGCCCAAAAACACATTCAAGATAATCCGCACTTCACCGTGAACGGTTCTGGAGCATTCCCGATCACGTTGCCAGCCTATAAAATCAAACACTATGCCACCATCGATACGACCTTCCCCTATCTCTCGTTCGAGGTCGGAACACCCTGATTTGCAGCAGCGGGCCGGACGCGCTATATTGAGGTCATAGGAGATCGACGATGCTTTTGAAGAAGTACGACGAGAACAAGGAAGCCCTCAAGGAAATCGGCCGCGAAGCAATTGCCGAGCGCCGTCGTCTGGGCTTGCCGATCTCCGCCAAGGATCTGGCGAACGAGGTCAAGGATCGAGCCGAACACGAGGACATTCGTGTTCATGCCGCCATGGGGCGGTAATCATTGTCGAAGCCATCTTGCATCATTCTGGGCGGCCCCAACGGGTCCGGCAAGTCCTCTGCCTATGCCAAGCTGCAGCTCGACGGCGTTTGGATCAATGCCGATGAGATCGCCAAGGAGCTGACCGGGACCGGTGACGGGCGAGCGGCGGCCATGGCCGCAGGCAGGGCGGCCATCCGCAAGCTCGCGGACATGATCGCCACCAAGACGTCATTCATCTACGAGACTACCCTGAGCAGCCAGCAGGCCGTCAACCTGATGCGCGATGCCAAGGCGGCCGGGTTTTCGGTCGGCCTCTATTACGTCGCCCTGGATTCCGTTGAGACCAACGTCGAGCGCGTTAAGCAGCGTGTCGAGGCTGGCGGTCATGACATTCCAGAAGCTGACATCCGCAGGCGGTACGCCGGATCCCTGGATAAGCTCGCTGCGGCGCTGACCTATGCGGACGAAGCCCTGCTGATGGATAACAGCGGCCTCGAACCTCATGAGGTGTTCCGGATCTCGGCTGGTGAGGTCGTGTCGGCCGACTTCGACGATCGGCTGTATTTGCATCACCGAATGATTGAGAGTGTCTGCATCGCCTATGGCCTGTATCGGGTCGGCAATGTCTTCAGGAAGCGGTAGAAAAGGAAAAGGCTGCCTCCGGTAGACAGCCTTTTTGATGTCGCGCCACACTCCGACTTCGAACCCTCGAAATCATTGAACAGCCTCCGCAGGCTTGTCGTAAGGCGTGGGTGTCGAGTTCCACAGTTTCGATGATTATTGTCGGCGGCGAGGAAATCAATGCCTCTTTTCTCTGTAGTTCCGAAGGGATTGTCTCGACTGGTTTTGAAACCTCTTGGTGACTGCTATACGGAATCCATGAAGTCAGCGAATCCGCCCACCAAGCATCATTACATCCCTGCATTCTATCTCAAGCGCTGGGCTGTCTCCGGGAACGTGGCCCAGTTCGCCAAGATCCGCGACGACAAGATCATCGTCTTGGCAAAGGCACCCGAGGCAACAGGGTTCGAAAACCGCCTGTACGAAATGAAGGGTCACGATCCGGCCGTCGCGCAGATGTTCGAAACCAAGTATTTCCAGCCGCTGGACACCAATGCTGCGGAAACCCTTGAACTGCTATACCGGCGCGGTCATCTCGCGGATTGGACTTCGGAGAGCCGATCAGCCTGGACGCGCTTCATACTGTCGCTTCTCCTGCGATGCCCTGAAGACATTCATATGTTTCGGGACTGGTGGATTGAGGATTTTGGCCGAGTCAGTGCGAAGGCTGAAAGGAACTATCAGGAGAAGCGGACGGCGGAAGAACCAGCCACGTTTACGGAATATCTGCTCGGGCTACCTGTCGCGGCTAAAGAGTCGGCCATGTTCAATACGTTGAACACGCTCCTAGAGCATGATGAGGTCGGAACACATATCAACACGATGCACTGGCGCATCCTGCAAACCCCAGCCTCCGCTCCTCTACTCCTGACATCGGATCGTCCGGTCATCAGGACAAACGGCCTAGACAGCAATGGCAGCCATATTGCCTTGCCAATTGGCCCTCGGTTTCTGTTCATCGCCTCCCACGATGCAGACTTCCTTCGCGGCCTACTGCGGGCCAATCAGACCGCACTCGTGAAGGAATGCAATGGACAGATTGTTGAAGGCGCGGTGCGCTTCGTCTTTGCATCTGATGAGCGCCAGACCCGGTTCGTTATGAATCGGTTCGGCAAGCAGCCTCAGCCTCGGGTCATGGAGAGCATAGTCAGGAATTTGAGCAAGGTGGAAGGCCCGTTTTTCTAGATTCCTATAAGGTAGCTTGTCGGAACTCAGGCTGTCGTATTATGCGAGGACAATCGGAAGCTCGGAAAGCCGGGTCGTGTACCTGGGCGACCTCATATCTGCCTTGGTAGCAAATGGCTGTTTAAAGCCTTCGCTGGCAAGGATCAGGGTTTTCTTTCCCCACTTGTCGTTGTCTACCATCCGTCCTTAGCCTTCATAGGCTTGACCCGCGCGGCACATGTTTAGCCACAAAATGCGTCAGGCCGGTGAGTTAAGTGCAAAACGATTGGCATAAGGTCCACATATACTTATTGTCCTACGAACTATGTCTTTTCAGCCACTTGAGCTATCTGACCAACCTGTCGCCAGTTCGATTCCTTTCAAGGCGTACAAGGGTCTGGCTTTACACCCCTTTCCTAGCTCTGACGAATGGAGAACCGCGAATGACTAAAGGCGCTTTCGGTAAAGGTATTCCCAGCCATTTCGCTTAGATAGCCAGGTGGGAATGGTTTACACGAGTTACTCTAGGGCGTCGGGAACTCACGATTTGCTGCTCTCCACCGACTTTCAAAACTGTGCCCAGACTTCCAAATATTAATCTTGGCGACCTCGTCCGCGCATAGCGCGTGCAATGGATCCCGCTCCATTTCGAATTCATCATCCAGCACAATACCGAACAAGACGCACTCCGTTCGGTATTCTCCACGTTCCCGGCTCTTAAATTTCAATGCAACTCGAGTTACCAACGCATCCAGTTTCCGATCTTTCCAATTTACGCTACCAAAATCGTCAACGGACGTGTCGACGTTCCCGAGTTCCCAGCCATCTCTCTTCTGCGCATTGAGCCAGTCAGTGAATTCCCGATAAGTAGGCGAATTCGTCTGTATTGCAGCTAACCCGCCATCGGGTGTCAGCGACGCTTTGAGGAAACTTGTAAACTTCGTCAGCCGCGCATTCGCCGCTGGGCCGTTGACTTTTTGGAGCTCAGCTTCAACGACGCCTCGGCGTGACTGCTCCTCTTGTCTCCGAATATCGGACAAGCGCTCCGCTTCCTGAGCTGCAAGTCTTTCAGCTTCCTGCTGCTTCACTGTTTCGAGTTTGCTGGCTGCTACTCTGGCGGCAGACTGTGCAACCTTATCGCTCTCAATCCAAATCGGGAGGAAAATGCCAGCCTTTTCATCGCGCTTCATAGCTTGCGCCAGCTGCTGCAAGGAGCTGGAGGCTCCATACACCACACGGCATTCGTCACGCAGTATCATAGGGTAAACTTGTTCCAAAGTTTTGTCACTTATTACCCTCAGAGGCTTCGTCGTCTCAACGAGCGCAGTGACCTCTTTCAGCATTTCTTCATGAACATCAACTGTCTCCGCAACTACGACGCATAGGTCGCCCTTCTCAGAAGCAGTTTCAAAAGCGCCAAATCCACTTCGAGATCCTGCTTCGACTCCAGACATCACTGCGGTGACGAGAGAGATTTCCTTCTCTTCTCGTTCTGCTAGCTTTTTGTAGTCAATCGCATCGAACACGCGAAGTTTCTTAGCCTCAAGTGCATCCAGAAATGCGACGGCGAAACTTGGTTGCGCCTCGAGGAATGCTTTTCTTTTTGCAATAATCAGGTCAACCCGTTCTGGACTCCGGCTGTCGCACGAGCTTATCTTTACAACTGTCGCACCCATTGGCGCTAGGATGTCTCGTAGACCACGTCTAAGCGAGGGTGTTTCGTCAAGGCCGATCAAGCATACTGCCGCGTAATCTTTCGAGAATGAAAGGCCTCCGTTTAAAGTGCGAACGAGTGATGGTGCATCAGCGGACGCATTGAAAAACGAAACTACGTCACCCCACGCGCCACTCAAGAGCACCGCGTTTAATGGCGTGACTGCAAAAGGTGCGTTCGAGTTTTTCTGAATGACTTCAGGTCCCCCTGCACCCGCAGCCTGGTATCCGGCAAGTTCTGTCGCCAGCCCGGTTCTGGAAATCAATCTTCCAAGTGACTGCCTTGCGTTTTCGAGGACTTCAAGGTCATCCGAGATGACGGCATCGGCAGAAGTCTTTAATTCTTGAACGACTTGCGGGAGTTTTGGTGAGGAAATATTTCCCGCCACCCATTTTGTCAGCGATGCACGCGTCGCCTCAAGTGCCTTTTGATTCGCCAGAACCTGCCTCTGACGGTCGTCAGCGCGCTCCTTATCCCTAGCCGCGACAAAGTCGCTGTAGCCGACTAACGGAACCAAAATGGCCTCGAGTTCAGACGACGCCTGCTCTAGATTTGACGTGTTTCCAGTCGGCAGCGTAACACCAAGGATAGAGGCCTTGTCGGCGACTTGTATAAGGTTCGGGATTTGTGGGTTGAGCCTGATGAAAACTTGGGCATCATCAAGCAGAATACCGGCTTTCAAGCGAGCAGCTCTCAAGTCTGCTGCGACGGCTCGCTCATAGGAAGTCTTATCTGCGAAACCCTTTTCCTGCGCGCTCTTGAAGGTGGCCTTGTCAGCAAATCCTGATGATCGAAAGGCTACATATTCGGTGCGTGTATCGAGACTAAATCGCGAAGCTGCTCGATACTCATCTGCAGTCTCGAATCCACCGGCTCTCGCTTTCCCGTATTCCTCGGCCGTTTCAAATCCCGATCGTGACGCCGCCTCGAAATCGACGTTTGTCTGGAACCCGCGCTGCTTCGCAACGAGCATCACCTGTGGAGATTTGAACCCTCCCTTAACGGCTTGAGCATATGTTTCGCCGTCTTCAAAACCCATACTCTGGGCCACTTGACGTTCTGTCACTGAGCGAAACCCATCCTGCGCACTTTGTTCGATTAGGTTAAGTGCGTAGTCATCGAGATAGTCCCCAGTGGGCGCTCCGAATGCAGCGGTATATGCTGCAAATGCCTTAACCGTCCCAGGTCCGACAAGACCATCGGTCGAACCAGTATAGAACTTCAAACGCGTCAAGGCGATTTGCAGACGTCTCACGGAAGAAACCAGAGTGGTCTGCGTCATCACGTCAGTAGACGTTCCCGCTGTGTAGCTGTGAAACAAGATCGATCCAAAGCCCTCGCCAGCACTTAAAAACGCATCCTGCGGAACAAGTCTAAGATCTTTCAATGTCTGAAGGTTGGGCTTGGCTTTGTCCTTGAACAGGGTCCCCGTTACGATGGCAAATGAGCCGTTACGCGAACGCGTTATAAGCGCCGGGCCAAGAGTTGCGGCAAAAGTCTGCGCGACGGCAGCGGCTTGGTCAAACGTGGGCCGACTAGAAACTACCAGCCAGATCATCGTTGGGTTGGGAGTGGGCAAGGCTGCCGGCTGGACGCTCGTCAGACCCGCGGTGACCTTGATGCCGGCTCTGGCCTCAGGTGCGGCGCTGGCGGTTCCTCCGATCAAGCCATGCAAAACGAAAACGCAGCAACTTAGTATTGCAACTCTACGCACGAAAATATCCCCGATCCCCTACTGGAGATGATATTAGTCGAAGATCATGTTAGCGCAACTAGATGTTGTTCATGCTACTCGCTCTTTAGGAATTTTGCATTCACCCATCCATTTTGGCCAGTTTCTTTGACCAGGATCTGGACCCAACCAGCCTGCTCATCGACAATGGTGACAACAAGCCCGGTAGTCAGTACCTCGATCAAGGGCGAACTGGGGTCTGGTCGTGTCCGCATATTAAGGTTGGTTGTAGTTTGCGCTACCCTCGCACTTGTTTTCGCATCTGATGGAGCGTCCGCTACCTTAGGGGTCGATTTCACTTCCTTTGTGGTCAACGTTGGGAGAGGCGAAGCTGAATTATTAGCGTCATTGGCGGAAGCGGCAACGCCACCCATCTTCTGCGCCAGTGCAGCCTCTATTGCGATGTCGAATGCCTGCTTGACGTCGTTATCGATACTTCGAAATTGCCTCACGGGCGGTTCGTCTTCTGCCGCCTTCATCCCAGTTGGAAGCGCTGTGAGCTTTTGATCCGTGGTTGTAGATGGCGATTGAGTGCCCGCAGACGCCTGGCGGCTTTGGATCTGTTGTTGACCAGATGAACCATCAATTTCTGTCTGAGGTGAGCCGGGTGAAATTCTACCAGGAGCAACCTCCGGATTGGAGGGTAGGTTTGCTAAGACCGTCGAGCTGACCGTCATCGCGACGATGATCCAGAAATTCCGGTACGGTGCAGACATTGGCAATTATCCCCTGTCTACTTCGATTTGCTTCAGTCGGACAAGTGCATCGTACATGGCCTGTGGAGGTGCGTTTCGAAGGCGTTCTGCAGATTCACAAAGGCTTTTCAACTGATCAGGAGCATTCGCGAGTTTTTGTTCAAGCCCCACGCGTTCCATAGTGATCGTGCTTTTGACCTGTTGAACCAGATGGGGCTCGGTTGGAGCTGTAGGGTTGAAAGCAAATCTTTGGCCCACGGAGCTCGCCCATGCTTCCACTTCCCCAACAAGAGAAGGTCCAAATCCTGGAAGCTTCGGGACACGCCGATTCTTCACATCAAGGGCATTGGTAAAACCATAAGAGGCTAGAGTTGCTTTGCGGCTTTGGCCGACCCCTGGTATCTTAGCACGCTCGATTAAATGCGATTTCATGTAGTTTGTGAACTGTCGCTCTCGCTTGGCCTTTTCGAGCTCGCCAAGCAACTCACGCTCTTTCGCTGGCAAGCCTGAATATGTGCCGGCAAGCGATAAAAAGAGTCTACGCTTCTCTTCAAATTTCGCTGGACCTGCTTGGGTAAGCCAAGTTTGTCGTTGCTCGTCCCATTTGGCCTCGGCATCCCGGTATTCGACCTCAAACTTCCGCTTCAGGCTTACCGAGAGTGCAGTCATCACGAGTGCTCCGACGCACAGCGCTGTTCCCCAGAAACCGTGAACGAACAGCGCAAGGTAGCCACCGATCGTCAGTGCAGCGGCTCCTGCAAAAACTGTCAATTTCCTCTCAGATCTGGCAGCACGCCCCACCTCGGATAACTGGAGGGCTGGAAGCGGCGGTAACGCGGCTTCCAGCTCTGGAGGTGAGGGCGGTGCAGGGACCGCCTTTATCGTTTCTATAATATGGCTGATATCCATGACGATCAGTTTGCAGCGATCCCGAAGGCATCGAGCACATCGGGCGTAATGGTTCCGGTGACTTTGAGATTGTAATCAGTCTGCATCGCGATCAACGCTGTTTTGCATCCTGGTCCGACCTGACCGTCTATCAGACCCGAATAGTAGCCATATGCGGTCAACGCTGTCTGTACCTGCATCACGATCCTCTTGAACTTGTCTGTGTTGCCGGCAAGAGGCTTTAGCGGCGGAGGACTTGGCGTGATAGGCGCAGTGTAAAGCGGCGCAGGCGTTGCTGGTGCCGGGGGGGCTACAGGCGCGCTGGGTGCAGACGGATAGAT